>CAVPBO010000005.1:0-27693 GCA_963701865.1 uncultured Acidobacteriota bacterium | reverse complement strand
GGACCCCGTCTGTGGATTTCACCATCTTTGTGGAAATCAACACTAGCCCAATCTTTCAATGACTCTTGACGACTTGAATCGAGAGTTTCATGGGTGCACGGACAGGGACTCGGTTCCCATCCTTCACATAAGGCTCGAAAATCCAGGCTCGAACAGCGTCCGCGTATCTAGCTCCAATCTCTGGTGTCGGCGCCTTGACGATCTTCACTTCGGATACAGTGCCGTTCGTAGCCACCACCATTTCAAGGTCGATTTCGGATATCCCGGAAATTTTGTCGCTGACCACGATGTGTTCATACGGGCATGAAATGCACGTAAGTCCGGACGAGCGTGGCGCACCTAAGGCCGGCGGGGTCAGCATAGGCGGAGCCGGCCCCTCGTCGGTCCTCGGGGGCAACGCATCTGCAGCAGCAGTCGTAGCGCATTGGAGGCCATTCGAGATACTGCACACTGCATCCGAAATAGCGGCCCATTTCGCCGTCACCACCTTTTGAGCAGGAAAGCTCCAATAGATTGGTTTCGAATCGAACGGATCGATTCCAGCGCCATCGCGGAGAAGACAGCCTGTCCCGTTGCAGGCCGTCATTTCGGCGTCAGGACGAAAGCTGTGCTCCCAATTCTCGCCATCCGCCGAATGCAACACGAGCGGCACGGCGTGGCCGCCATCCTTTTTCTCCTTCTCGATCACTTCGCTTCCGAGCATCCAGTAGTCTCCGCCATGCGTGACCAGCGCGAGTACATTCACGCTTGGAACGGTCACAATTTTCCAAGTCTTGCCTCCGTCTTCGGTTACGACTATCTGGCCCGCATAATACTGAGCGGGCCCATCCTTCAAGAGAGTGGCCATATGATCGGAATCGAGTGCCGCGACGTTCAAGACGTATTTGAATTTCTCCAGCGCCTTGTCGGATTTCAGAATACCGATATCGGTCCAGGTAGTGCCGCCATCGCCTGTGAATTTCAACGAAGATGTCGTTTGCATCAGGCCGGAGCGTTCATCTGCGAAGGCAGCTTTGTAGATGGTTTCAGTGCCCGCCGGCATCGCTCTCCAAGTCGAACCTCCGTCGGCTGTTAAGAGGAGGGCACCATCGGTCCCTGTGGCGTAACCGACGTTGTCATTTGCGAACCCGATATCCAGCAATATCGAGCCTTCACTTTTCAGATGTTCTATTTGCCAGGTTTGTCCGGCATCGCTCGATTTTGAAATCATTTCATCTACACCGCAGACCCACAGATTGCTACCCGACGCGGCGATGTTGATTGGCCGGGAGGGCAATTGGACCGTGCGCCACGAATCGGAAGGGGCCCCTCCTGCAGCAAGAACAAACATGAAGATGCAAATGAGAATTACGTGGATCCGGCGAGTATCAAGCATCGAACGTGCCTCGGTAATTGGGTTCAGAACGCGCGGGGAGTATAACTTAGTTATCGTTCCGTCAAAGTATCCGATGGGAGAGTTCCTGTCCCTGGATCCCATGTCCTTTGTGCGAGACGCCATCGCCAGAGTGCAGTCGAAAATTCCGATAGCGCGCGAGTCACGATACAATATCGCTCCCAGCCGAATCCTGGGGCGGAGACATCAAATAAGTTTTGAAATCGAATCGAAACTTTGATTTCCGAGAGGCCCGAACCGTTGCCCATTACATTGTTCTCGCCATTTACTCTGAACGGATTGACGCTTTCCAATCGAATCGTGATGGCGCCGATGACGCGGAATTTTTCGCCGCGCGGCGTGCCCGGGCCGGACGTCGCTGCGTACTACCGCCGGCGCGCGGAAGGAGGCGCGGGACTGATCCTGACCGAAGGCACGTCGCCGAATCATCCCGCAGGCCGCGAATATGCCGCAAATCCCCCATCATTTATGGCGACGGACGCGCTCGCGGGCTGGGCTCGAGTTGTCGAAGGGTGCACGCAGCCGGAGGTCGAATCTTCTCGCAGATTTGGCACGTGGGAGCAGTACAAGGACAGACCGAGCCGAAGCTTCCGGTTGCGCCAATCAGTCCGTCGGGTTTTCTGAAGCCGGGCGTTAAGATCGGCGAGCCGATGACGCTGGCCGAAATCGAATGGATGATCAACGCCTACGCGCAAGCTGCCTCAGACGCGCAGCATGTCGGCTTCGATGGAATCGAAATTCACGGCGCTCACGGATATTTGATCGATCAGTTTTTCTGGCAAGGAACAAATCAACGCACGGACAAATATGGCGGAGATGTCGCAGGCCGCACGCGGTTCGCGGTCGAAGTGATTCAGGAATGCCGCCGGCGGGTGGGACCGAATTTCCCGATCGTTCTGCGTTTCTCGCAGTGGAAGCTGCAGGACTACACGGCCCGCCTGGTCACCACGCCGGACGAGCTTTCACGTTTTCTGGCGCCGCTGGCTGCCGCCGGGCTCGATGCCTTTCACTGCTCGACGCGTCGCTTCTGGGATCCGGAGTTCGAAGGCAGCGACATGAATCTGGCGGGTTGGACCAAAAAGCTCTCCGGCAAGCCGACCATTACGGTGGGATCGGTTTCACTCGACGTAGATTTCGTGGTCTCGCTTGGCAGAATTCCGAAACCGGAAGCGAGCGTGCCCGGCGGCACCGAGGAGAGCCGGGAGGCAGAGATGACGCGCCTGACGGAGATGCTCGCGCGCGGAGATTTCGACTTGGTAGCCGTGGGCCGCGCGATGTTGGCCGACTCCAGCTGGGCTGCGAAAGTTCGCGACGGCCGCTTCGCGGAACTCAGCGCGTTTTCTCCCGACGTCCTGAAGACGCTGGCTTAAGGAGCGATTGATGGCCTACTTCGCACTAATCTACGATTTTGTTGACGATTACATTTCGCGCCGCGGAGCTTTCCGCGAAGAGCATCTGAAGCTTGCCAGGGAATCGAACGCCCGAGGCGAACTGATGCTAGGCGGTGCATTCGCCGACCCGCCGGATAAGGCACTTCTGGTGTTTCGCGCCGAGGATCGTAGCGTCCCGGAGTCCTTTGCGCGCACCGACACGTATGTGATCAACGGCCTTGTAACGCATTGGGAAGTCCGCCCGTGGACCGTGGTTGTCGGCAACACCTGATCGTCCACGAGCCTGCCGTCGAGACCTCGAAAAGGGTGAACGTGCTCGCAACTTGCACAAAATTCATGCACGCTGAACCTGCTTATGGCATCTTATGTCCATGAACGTGACCACTCCAAACCCCAGCATCACTCCACGAGAGGTCCTCGCCGCATGGGGCAGGATTCTCACCGGCAACGTTCCCATGCTTTCCATCGAAATCACGCGGGAGTGCCCGCTCAGCTGTCCCGGGTGCTACGCGTACGGTGACTCGCATCTGGGCGGCGGCGTCACTCTGAGCGAGCTGAACGATTCTCGCGGCGACGCGCTGGTTGATGGCGTGGTAGATCTGGTGCGCAAGCACAAGCCGCTGCATGTCTCGCTCGTCGGCGGCGAACCGATGATCCGCCATCGCGAGCTGAGCCAAATTCTTCCGAAGCTGAGCAAGATGGGAGTGTTCACGCTCGTGGTCACCAGCGGCGTGATTCCCGTGCCTACGGAGTGGATGAGCATTCCGCGCATGCGCGTGGCGATTTCAGTGGATGGCTTGCCGGAGCATCACGACATTCGGCGCAAACCGGCGACCTACGAGCGCATCCTCAAGAATATCGCAGGGTGCGAAGTCAACATTCACTGGGTGATTACGCGTCCGATGCTGGAGCGGCCGGGCTACCTGGATGAGTATGTTGATTTCTGGAGCAAGCGGCCGGAGGTGAACCGCATCTGGCTGAGCGTTTACACGCCGCAGATCGGTGAGCAGAGCGACGAAATGCTTTCAAGCGAGCACCGCGTCGAACTGGCGCGGCAGCTTCCTTTGCTCGCTAAGACTTATCCCAAGCTTCTGTTCAACGAAGGTCTCGCCAAGGCGTTTCTGCGCCCGCCGCAGAATCCGGGCGATTGCGTGTTTGCAAAAATGTCGGCGAACTACTCAGCGGATCTCGAAAGCCGCGTCGAGCCTTGCGTTTTCGGCGGGACGCCCGATTGCTCGCAGTGCGGCTGCGCGGCGAGCGTGGGCATGCACTGGGTCAGGAGCTATCCGGTCGCGGCCGGGCTGAAGGTCGGCCACTTCATCGGAGCGTCAGTGAAGATCGGGCTTTTGGTGAATCGCCTGAAATCGCGTCCGGCGAGACCGCCGCGCTGGACTCCAGGCGCGCCGCCTCGAAGCGGCGAAGATGCCTTGGTGCAGATACAGCCGTAGGACAAGCCGCTATCCCTTGCGATGTTTGAAGTACTCGACCTGTTTCAACCGTTTCGCGGCTTCTTCTCGCGTTTTATATGGCCCGCCGAGATTTTTTCCCTTCTCGGACAGGACTTTGTAGCCGCCCTTCACTTTTCGAATCATCACCTCGCCTCCTGATCCGATATTAGGCGGCTCCGATTTTGATTCAATACCGGGTCTGCTGTACTAGCTCGGCACCATCGGATTTGCGGCCGCCAACGAATCAATTCGACAACTCACGGCTCAACAACCATTTGCCGCCAGTTGGCCGTTCTGTTAGCTTGCTCCCCGGGGATACGTCGGGCGTGGATTGCGCTTGAATTCGGGCAGTCGCGCTCCTCACACGGGTGAAAAAATGAAATCGAATAAGATATCAACTATCCGATCTGTTTTTTTTATTTTGACGATTTTTTCGGTGATTCCCCTGGCGGCGCAAGCGCAGGCGCCGGCGCAGTCGCAAGCGGCCGACTTGCTAAAGACGATGAATCAGCCGGTCGCGCCATTCCGTATCATGAACAACATTTATTACGTCGGTGCGTCCGATATAGGTTCGTATCTCATCGTGACGTCGAACGGAAACATCCTGCTCGATGGCGGATTCGTTGAAACCGCGCCGCAAATCGAAGCCAATATAAAAACGCTAGGGTTCAAATTGAAGGACGTGAAGTTCATCCTCAATAGCCACGCGCATTTGGACCACGCCGGTGGGATCTCGGAGATGAAGCATTCCACTGGCGCAAAGTTTGTGGCGATGGAGCAGGACGTGCCAGCGCTCACGGCCGGCACCTCGTTTCCCGCGGCCACGCCCGATCGCGTGATTCACGATGGCGACACTGTGACGCTCGGCCTCGTGACCATGACGGCTCATCTGACACCGGGACACACGCGCGGCTGCACGACTTGGACGACGACCGTGAGGGACGGCGCCCGGCGATACAACGTCGTGTTCGTTGGCAGCGCCACCGTCCTCCCCAATTACAAGCTGGTGGAGCGCCCCAACGCTCCCGCGACGTATCCAGGCATTAAAGACGACTACGAGAAAACATTTCGAGTTCTCAGATCGCTTCGGTGCGACATTTTTCTCGCGTCTCACGGATCCTTCTATTCGCTGGCGGACAAGCGCGGCGTGATGGCGAAGAATCCGACGCAAAATCCGTTCATCGATCCCTGGGGTTATCAGGCATATATCCTGCGGGCCGAGGGAGCCTTTCAGAAGGAATTGCAAGCCGAGCAGACGCCTGCGAAGTAATACTGCGCGCGGACAACGCGGCGGCTTTGGGGCACCGCTGCCGTTAGAATTTCTAGTACGCATTCGGGCCACTGGACCGGGTATATCTTCGAGGAGGCTTCGATGCACTGTTCAAAATGTGGAGCGCGAGTTTCAGAAGGCGCTGGTTTTTGTGGCTCTTGCGGCCAGCCCATCGTGGGTTTTAGCGTGGCCCCGGCGACGACGGCGCCCTATGCCGGTGCTGCGGCGCCAGCTGTTGTTGCCGCGGTTGGCGGCCGAGAATACGCCGGTTTTTGGCTGCGCTTCGTTGCCTATGTAATTGACAGCTTGATTTGGTTCGTCGCATTTGGAATCGTCGTCGCGATAGTGGTGGGTTTCCTGGGAGTCGAGTCCATTCGCTCGCAATTCGGGGAAATGGGCCAGGGAATGAACGGACCCAATCCCGTTTTCCCCGCGATGCTCATCATCATTATCCTGACGTTTAGCGCCGTCGGGCTTGTCGTATCCTGGCTGTATTTCGCCGGAATGGAGAGTTCCGAACATCAGGGAACGCTTGGTAAAATGGCGCTCGGGTTGGTGGTGACCGATATGACCGGGCAACGCATCAACTTCGCCCGCGCCAGCGGCCGGTTTTTTTCCAAGCTCATTACCGGCCTCGTTCCGCTTTGCATCGGTTACATCATGGCCGGATTCACTGAGAAAAAGCAGGCGCTACACGATATGATTGCTAGTTGTCTGGTGTTGCGGAAGGCGTAAGAGCTCTTCGTACTTCCCCACAAGTGAGACCGAAGTGATTTGCCCAAAATGCGGGGTGGACGTGACAGGGGGAGTGCCGTCGTGTCCCTCTTGTGGCGAGACGATTCCCGATCCGTCGTCCAACACCGGTCACACGCCTGCAGCCAGGTTCGCGATCGCGCGCGTGGTCTACGCCGGATTCTGGCGGCGACTGGTCGCTTACTTTCTTGACTCGGTGCTACTCGGAACACTGGTCGGATTTGTGATTTTGCGACCTCTGATGGCACGCGCCGGCATTCCGGTCGATAATCCGTGGACGCTGCTGACGGGAAACAGCCGGCAGATCTTTGCAATCAATCTGCTGCTAACTATGGCGAGCTGGTTGTACTGGGCAGTGATGGAAAGTTCGCCGTGGCAGGCAACATTTGGCAAGCGAATGTTGGGGCTAGTTGTAACCGATTTGGAGGGGCGGCGCGTCAGCTTCGCTCGAGCGTCCGGCCGCTACTTCGGCAAAATCATTTTCGTGGGATTTATTATGGTCGCGTTCACCGCGAAAAAGCAGGCGCTGCACGATATGATCGCGGGCTGCCTGGTCGTCCGGAAGTCCTGATTATTCCCGAGAATCGTGTGCGGCAGGGCACGGACGGCTGTGTGCGTTAGGCGCCCGAGCTACGCTGGGCGTGCTGCACTGGCGAAGCCTTCAACTCACTGCGAATTGTAGCGGTGAATTCGGAGCCGCCAACCACGCGGCTGCCCGGTTCCGCAATATCCGCGGTGCGATATCCCTTTTCGAGCGTGCGATCGATCGCATCCTCAATCCACCGCGATTCGGCGTGCAGACCGAACGATTCCCGCAACATCAGCGTAGCCGACAAAACCGCGCCGAGTGGGCACGCCACGTCCTTGCCTGCAAGCGTGGGAGCAGAACCGTGAATCGGTTCGTAAAGAGCCGGCTGGTCCACGCGGCCGCGGCTCAGGGAAGGAATCAGTCCGATCGAACCCGCCAGCGCCGCCGCTTCGTCGCTCAAAATGTCCCCGAACATGTTGCCGGTGAGAATCACGTCGAACTGCGTGGGCCGAAGCATAATTTGCATCGCGGCGTTATCCACGTACAGATGGTCGAGCGTGACGCTCGGATATTCGCGCGCGAGCGCCGTAACGGTGTCGCGCCACAGCGTCGAGCTGGCCAGCACGTTGGCCTTGTCAACGCTGGTCAAATGGCGATTGCGGGCGGCCGCACGCTCAAAGGAGTAGCGGGCCACGCGCTCGATTTCGAAGACGGAATATTCCGCGAGATCGCTGGCTTTCTCCTTCGTTATTTTGTGTTCGCCGAAGTAAATGTCTCCGGCGAGTTCGCGCACGATTTCAAAATCGCAGTCGCCCAGCCGTTCCGGACGAAGCGGAGAAATTGAGCGCAGAGCCGGACGCAGGCGAATCGGGCGCAGATTGATGTAAAGGCCGAGTTCCTTGCGGATGCCGAGCAGGCCAGCTTCGGGACGCGTGCCGAACGGAAGTGACTCCCACTTCGGCCCGCCGATCGCACCGAGCAATATCGCGTCCGACGCGCGGCATCCCGCCAGCGTCTCCGGTGGCAACGGTAGTCCGAACTTGTCGATCGCGTTGCCCCCAAACGCAAATTCGCGGAATTCGAAATGGTGGCCGAAAGTCGAAGCGCAATCCTTGAGCAGCTGGATGGCGGCGTTTGTGACTTCGGGTCCGATTCCGTCCCCCGGCAATACCGCGATGGTCTTCCGCAACGCCGTCATGAAAAGACTCCTGTGAGTTTTAGTGTGCCTTTGCGGTCGTGGCGCCTGATCCTGCCGGAGCCGACGAGGGATTGCGGCGAACCTTGTGAATAATCCCAATCAAGTCGCGGTCCGTAATTTCTTTTTCGGCGTCGGCCTGCGCAATTGCCAGGCGATAACACTCGGCAAGCTCGGCGTCCGTGATTTCATATCCGAGTTCCGCCAAACGCGAGCGATACGCATTCCGCCCTGAATGTTTTCCCAGCACGAGGCGCCGCGCGGGCACTCCAACCTTCTCCGGAACGATGATCTCGTACGTCAGCGGATTCTTGAGAATGCCGTCCTGGTGGATGCCAGCTTCGTGCGCGAAGGCATTTGCGCCCACGACCGCTTTGTTCGGCGGCACGGACACGTTCGTAATCTTCGAGAGCATGCGGCTGGTCGGATACAGCATTTCCAGTTTGAGGTTCGTGGTCACCGCATAACGATCCTGGCGCACGTGCAGCGCTACGGCCAGTTCCTCGAGCGAAGCATTTCCGGCGCGCTCGCCGATGCCGTTGATCGTGCATTCGATCTGGCGAACGCCCGCGTCAATCGCTGCGAGCGAGTTAGGCAGCGCCAGGCCGAGGTCGTCGTGGCAGTGCGCGCTCAGCACCACGTTCGGGTGAGCGCCCAGACGCGCGCGGACCTTACGAAACATTTCCGCCGTAATCGTCCGGCGTGGAATAGCCGACCGTGTCGGGCAAGTTGATGATGGTCGCGCCGGATTCGACCGCGGCCAGAACCACCTGGCAGAGATATTCGATGTCGGTTCGGCTCGCGTCTTCGGCGGAAAATTCCACTTCTTCGCAGTTCTGCCGTCCGAAACGGACCATTTTCGCGATCTGTTCGAGCGCCAGCTCGCGCGTCGTTCGCAATTTGTATTTCAGGTGCAGGTCCGAAGTGGCGAGAAAAATATGCAGGCGGGGTTTGGCGGCAGGCTCGAGACCGCGCAGGGCGGCTTCCACGTCGTCCTGCTTCGCGCGGGCGAGCGCCGCTACGCGGCAGTTCTTGATTTCGGCGGCTACGGCTCGGGTTGCCTCCAGATCTCCGGGCGACGCAATGGGAAAGCCCGCTTCGATGATATCCACGCCGAGCTGCTCGATTTGCCGGGCGAGCTGCAGCTTCTCCTCGCGGTTCATCGAAAAACCGGGGGACTGTTCGCCGTCGCGCAGCGTCGTATCGAAAATCTGCACGTTATCCATGGCAACTCCTTTGATAGTGCCAGTGAACCGCGAATGGCGCAAGGAGTCCAATTTATAATGGTTGCAACTGGGATAAATCTCTCTTATATAGGGGAAATCGCTTTTTCAAGGGGGAATCGTGGATTTGGCATCGCTGCAAGTGTTTCAGGCTGTGGTTCGCGAGCAAAGCTTTTCGCGCGCCGCCGAAAAGCTTTATCAGAACGCAGCCCGCTGTGAGCATCTCCATTCGAAAGCTCGAGGAGTGGGTCGGGCAGCCTCTATTCGTTCGAGGCTCGGGCGCGCAGACGCTGACGGACGCGGGCACGCTGCTCGTTGAATACGCGGACCGGATGCTGAATCTGCGCGAAGAAATTGGCAAGGGCATGAAGGAGCTGCGCGGCCTCGAGCGCGGCCAGGTTTCGCTCGGCGTGAACGAAAGCTCGATCCACGCGCTGCTGCCGGCGCTCGCGCGATATCGGCAAATTCATTCTCGCATTCACGTGAAAGTGCATCGCGTGTTTTCGCGCGACGTGCCGCGCGAGGTGATGAACCATCATCTCGATATCGGCGTGATTTCCTATTTGCCGGAAGAGCGCGACCTCGAGACCGCTCGAATGTTATCGCGACTCGCTCGTGCTGGTCGTCTGGCCCGGCCACCGTTTGGCGAAGCGCCGGGAAGTGGACATCACCGATCTAGAGCAGGAGACCTTCGTCGCGCACATCGTCGAATCGCCCTATCGGCAGCGGGTGGTGCAGATGTTCGCGCGCTATCGGGTGCCGCTTGCAGATGGACGTGGAACTGCCGACGATCGAAAGCATCAAGCTCTTCGTGGAAATGAAACAGGGCGTGGCCATCGTTCCGCGAATGTGCGTCGAGCGGGAGGTGGCGAGCGGCGACCTGCGCGAGCTGCGCATCCGCCAGATGCGAGTGACGCGGAAACTCTATCTTGTGTACCGGCGGGATCGCCCGCTCAGCGCCGCCGCGCAGGAGATGCTGGAAGTCATCCGGCAAAATCCCGCGCGCGCCTCGGGCCCGCGCCGGCAGCGCAATCGCAAGGTGTCCTAAAAGTTTGTCGTGAGACGCAGAGAATAGCTTCGGGGAGGACCGATGGCGTTCCCGGAAAATAGCCCGCCAAAATCAATTACCCACAAGACGTTATTGAGGTTTTGTCCGTCCACCTGCAACTGCATGTTCAGGCGATCCGATTTGTAGAGGGTCGCGCCGGCGGAGACATTCACCTGGAAAGAAGGATAAATTCGGCCGCGGTTAAAATTGACTCGGCTCACTACCCCCTGGCCGTATTGGGTGACCACACCAGCAATGCACTGCTCCTGAGTTTCGTCGTCCGGGCACTGAAACTCGAACGGCAGGCCCGTGTCGTACTGAACTCCGAACCGCAACCCAGAAGCGCGGCGCGACCTGGTAGCGAACGCGGCCGCGAACGGTATTGCGCTGATCCTGCGAATCCGGGAAATGGCCGCTGAGTTGGGTTTCCGCGCCGTGGCATCGTCGCCGAAGAACAGGCCGCCGTTCACCGGGAACCACGCGTTGCCCACCGTGTAGGAGTAGCTCGCGAAACCCGAAAAGCCGTGCCAGTCGGGAACCTCAAGCTTTGCCTCCGCGCCGTAGATGATGGACTTCCGGAACGAGATCGGGAAGCTGATCGGTCGTGTTGTCGATCTGATCGTCGTCCGCATAATTGCTGACGAGGCGGCGGAAATAATTGGCGTCCAGCCTCATCTTGTTGGCGAAGACCTTGGTCAAGCCCGCTTCGTAGTAGTTCCCTTCGGAGGGCTCGACGGGCAGCCGGAGGAAGTTATCCGGATCAATCGACTCGACGGCCGTTGAACTGGAGAGCAGAATATTTTCGAACGAGGGCGTCTGAAAGATTCGGTCGTAGGAGAAATGCAGCACCACATTGGCCGATGGGAAATAGCGCGAAATGGAGAAGCGCGGATCGACGGCTTGGCGATTGAGTATCAGTTGGTAGTGATCCCAACGGAGCCCCGCGCTGATCGTCCAATTGCCCAGGCGCATCAGATCCTGCACGAACGCGGATTGCTCGAGATCGGGGCGAGAGGCAAGGAAGCTGAAGTTGCATGCGGTGCCTCCCCCGCCTGCCGTACCGAGCGGATGCAGGTTGGCCAGACGGCGAAAAGCTAAGCTGTCATCGTCATCGCCAGAACCGCAAAAATCGGGGTTCGTGACGTTGTAGGACGTATTTTCGTTCAAGAAGGCATTGTCGGATTCGACGCCGAACTTCCACTCGTGGCGGCCATGGTTTACCGTGACAGTTCCCTTGAAATATCCATCGCGAAACCAGTTGTGCTGAAACACCTCGATGGGCGTGGAATTTTCGTTCGAGTTGAAGTCGTTCGCGTTGTCCCGCACCATGCCGCGAAAATCGGCGACGACGTTGGGCGAAAAAGTGTGTTCGTAGGAAACAATTCCCATCGTTTCGATGTTGTCCGCCGTCTGGCGCTGCCCGGCGGCCTGCTGGATCAGCTCGTTCGGAATATCGTAGCGCGAGACTTCGTGGCGAACGATGAAGTTGATGCGGTCGTTTGGCGTAAGATCCCGTTGATAGCGAGCCGAAAAGTCGCCCAACGTTCCGGTGTTTGAAAAATTTTGTGGGACGACCGGATTCAGATAGTGATCCGTCATGCTGCCGCTCGCGCTGGCGCCGAAGGTATTCTTGCCCCAGACGTATTGCCCCTCGGCGAACGATCCCGCGGAGTCAAAACTGCCGCCCGAAAGCACGACCTGCCCGTGAAAGCCCGGCTCGGAATCTTCAAGGGTGTTGACCTCGACCACTCCGCCCATTTTCCGGCCATACTCCGCAGGAATGCCCGCAGTGTAGACGCTTATGGACTGCACGTCATCCGCTTCGATCTGAGGGCCGAAGCTGGGCGAGCGATCGTCGGTCAGCGGAATGCCGTCCACGACAAACTGCGTTTGATACTCGGAACCACGCGGATGCAGGACGGCGTTGCCCTCGTACAGCCAGCCGGGCTGGGAGTTCACCAGATCCTGAATCGAGCGGCCCGGGACCGATCCCAGCCGATTTTGGATGGAGGCGGTGCCAATTTGACTGACGGATCCGGACTGATCGGGATCGATCAAAGTGCCGGCTGCGGTAACGTTCACCGATTGGGCGACGGAGGGAAGCTTGAGTTGAATCGTGTAGTCCGTCGGGAGGGACGAGCGGATATTCACGGTCTCAGAGACGTCCGCAAACCCCGGCTGTCGAATTTCCAGTTGGTAGAGGCCAAAAGGCAGCCGCTGCGCGATAATTTTGCCCTCATCGTTAGTCGTGAGCTTGTTCCGATACTCGCTTGCCTCGCTGACGATCCGAACCGTCACTTTCGCGCCCAACCCGGCCGGGTCGGTCACCTTCAACCGCAACTCGCCGGTATTGGTCTGGGCGCAGAGCACCCCGACGAACAGGAAAAAAAGGATGAGAATTCTCGCCATGCTCGTCATGTTTGGGTGACCCCTAGGTTTTGGTGTCCTGCATTTGACTATTCCCCGCAGGGCTGTTTTGTTCAGCCTTTATTTTCCGTATCGCACGCGACTGGCCGGCGGTTTATGGCAGCGGACAAAACGAATGTAAAAAGATGTAAAATGGCCGGGCAATCTGAGGGGAGAAATGCGGGCCCTGATGCAAGATTCAACGATTGAGCTGCCGTATTCAAGCGCTACCGATGCGCCGGTTTCCGCGGCCGCTTCGGGGATCCCTGTCGAAGAAGAAGTAATGCTCCTGTTCGATCAGATGCGCAGCCGCCTTCTTCGCTATGTGCTCTCCCTCGGCGTTTACCCGCACGACGGCGAGGACATCATTCAGGAAGTATTTCTCTCGCTTTTCAGGCATCTGCAACTTGGAAGATCCCGCGCGAATCTTCGAGGCTGGGTTTTTCGAGTGGCGCACAATCTCGCTTTGAAACACCGTAACGGGAAACGAAAGCTGCAAGCGAGAATGAATCCTGATAGCAGCCTCGTGGAGATTCATCTCGACCCGGCTACGAATCCGGAAGAACAACTGGCGGATATCCAGCGGCAGACGCGATTGCTCGCGATCGTGCACGCGCTCCCGGAACAGGATCAATGGTGTCTTTACCTGCGCTCCGAGGGCCTCCGGTACCGCGAGATCGCACGCGCACTCGAGATGTCACTGGGCGCGGTATCGAATTCACTAACCCGTTCAATCGCGCGACTCGAGCGGGCGGGCTAATAGTAGAACTATGCGACAAGAGAATCGTCACCTCTCGGACAAGTTGCTGATTCGCGCGGAGGATCTCGAACTCTCTCCACGACGCGAAGCGCAGGTGCTTGCCCATTTATCTCAGTGTGCATCGTGCCGTGCGCGCCGGGACAAACTCCAGTCGGCGTTTTCCGATTTTAATCGCGCGCACCGGGAAGAAGTCAGTGCGGCCCTGCCGTCGGCCGCTGGATCCCGCGCGGCCTTGCAGGCTCAACTGGCCACATTATCCAGCGGTTCGCGGCCCTCTGGGTGGCGACTCAGCTGGCAAATTTATTCGTAGGAAACCGATGGGCGTACGTGGCTGCGGTGTTCCTGATTGCAGCGCTCGGTCTTCGGTTGGCTTCGCGAGACCTGTTCCAGCGCGATTCGCAATCGCTTCTGGCCGAAGTGGACTCGGGTCCTCTCCTTCCGCAACCAAGTCTTACGCCTGGAGCGACGCGTCCAATCAACACAAACCAGGTATGCATTCCAGGCCCGCCGGATCAGATGGCCACAATTCCCATGTCAGTCCGCCAGGCCGTGTTTCACGAATATGGAATGGACAGGTCGCAGCCGCGAGAGTTCGAAGTGGATCACCTGATTACGCCGGAACTCGGCGGCACGGACGACATTCGAAATCTCTGGCCCGAGCCATATGCCACAACCGAATGGAACGCGCATGTGAAGGACGAGTTGGAGGATCACCTCCGCCAGCTTGTGTGCGACGGGAAGCTGGACCTGCCCACTGCCCAGCGCGATATTGCCACGAACTGGATTTCAGCCTATCAAAAGTATTTCCACACCGATAAACCGCTCTCGGATGTTTCGAGTGTGCGTTGGGCGGAGGAACGCAAGCCCATTGGCGATGTCTGGGTGCAATTCGCATTGGTTGCACCAATTGCGATTCGCTGATCTAGGATATTTCGACTAGTGGAAACGGGCTGAACTGCGACGCTGTTCCGCGAGGGCTTCCAGAAAGTTCTCCGAATCAGGTCGCGATTCACTGGGCACGTTCAGCCGCTCACCTAGCCGCTGCGCAATTTGGCGCGCCATTGACCGGCGCACGTCGGGATCCAGGTTTGCGCGGCGCTCAAAGAAAGTTTCCACCAGCTGCAGTTCATCCGGGCTGAGTTGCGCGGATGGAACGGTCGGCAAGGCTTGGCTCTGAGCCGCCGTCACGCTCCAGATCGAGTCAACGCCTTGGAGCGGCTTTTCGTGGACCACCACCGTGCCCGCCGCGTAGTCGCCCACGCGCTTATTTTCCTTGCTGATCAGCATGGTCACGATTCCGATCGCATAAAGACTCGGCAGGCTATCCACAATCCGCAGCAAGTTCCGCAGGATCGCATCGTAGGCGTTGATCGGGCGGCCGGAATCCTGGATCACGCGCAGGTGCGTCCAGCGCTTGCCTGGTGTTTGCCCGTTCCAGAACGTCTCGAACATCGCGAAGTAGCCGAACTGCACCGCGAAGGCCACAAAAATAAGGATCGCAATGCCCCATTGTCTCTCCAGGGTTCCGGCGATACCGAACGAAGCCACGAGCGCCGCGATCAATCCCAGCACCAGGTAAACCGCAAATTGCAGGAGCGTATCGAGCGCGACCGCCAGAAAGCGGCTGCCGATTCCGGCTAGTGGAAACTCGAGCGAAGTCTGCTCCGGAGTTTCGATGGTAAGCTTGTCGGCCGAGGACATCGGTGATCTCCACCAGCTGGCTGCAGAAACGGCGTCCGTATTGGGCGCGTATCGACGAGCTCCTTGCGCGCTCCGGCCGGAGCGGAGTGCGCGCCCTGACCCACTCCGAGCTGCAGGAATTGGCGCTATTATATCGTCAGACTGCTTCCGACCTGGCAACGATCCGCGAAGACGCTTCCAGCCGCAACCTGGCGCACTATCTGAATCAACTGCTCGGACGCGCGCATAACCTTATCTATATGGGGCGCCGCTCGCGGCCCGTCGGAATCATCAAATTTTACCGCGAGACGTTTCCGCAAATATTTCACGACACTCTGCCGTACACGCTCGCGCGCGACAGCCATCTTTTTCGCCACTGCCGCGGCGGGCCTGATGGTGGCCATCGCCGATCCCGGATTTCAGCGATACTTTCTCGGCCCCGCCATGATGGACACGATCGAAAAGCAGCAGATGTGGACGCATTCGATCGTCACCGTGAAACCTCTGGCATCCAGCGCCATCATGACGAACAACCTCGCGGTATCGCTCACCATCTTCGCGCTCGGAATCACCGCGGGAATCGGAACGCGTGTGGATGCTCGCGTTCAATGGCCTGCTTTTCGGCGTGGTCTCCGGCGCGTGCTGGCATGCCGGAATGCTCGGGCAGCTGATGAGTTTTGTTGCGCCGCACGGCGTGCTCGAATTGCCGGCCATTTTCATTGCGGGCGGCGCGGGCCTGCTGATGGCGAAGGGCTTGCTGTTTCCCGGAACTCTGCCGCGCCGCGCATCGGTAGCTTTCGAAGGAGGCGCGCGCCGTGCGCCTGGTGCTGGGCATCATTCCCATGCTCATTGTTGCGGGCACCATCGAAGGTTTTGTCTCGCCGTCCGAATCTTGCCGTCAAATGGAAATACACTCTCGCTGCCGGATTGTTCGGCTTGCTGCTGCTCTACTTGATGCGAAAAGGTCCCAAATCTGCCTCGGTCGTGCCGGACGATGCCGCACCGATTTCTGTCGCGCCCAGCGAGACAACGAGCGACGCGACCGCAGCGATCTAGAGCAGGCTGCGTTCCTTCACTTCGAGATACCGGTTCACCAGCGCCGTGGACATTCGCGAAGCGTCCACCTCCATTGTCAGCGCACCTTGCTGGCGCAATCGCCGCAGCAGCAGTTCGCGCCGCTGCACCACTTCGAGCGCGGCCGTGTATCGATACATTCCGCTCGCGTCGTCGGGGCCGCCGGCGACCAGCGCGCGCAGTTCCGGCTGCCCGATAATTCCCAGCAGCACCAGATGCCGCGTGGCCATTTTCGCAGCGCACTCGATCACCTCCGGCGTCGCCGCGGTTTCCGCCAGATCCGTCAGCCAGACGATCAAGCTGCGCCGGCTCTGCTGCGATAGCAGGCTTTCCGCGGCCAGCAGATGATCGGCCTCATATGCTTCCGCTCGCACTTGCGCCATGCTTTCCATCAGCACGCGCAAATGAGGCACGCCGCGTCCCGGCCCCACGCGCTGTTGCGGCTTGCGGCCATATGCCAGCAGCGCCACGCGGTCGCCGGAATAAAATGCCACCTGCGCCAGGCTCAGCGCGGCGCTAACGGTGTAGTCCAGCTTCGTCAGCCGGTCCACGCGCGCCCGCAGCAGCCTGCCGGCATCGAGCACCAGCCAGATGGTCTGGCTGCGCTCGATCTGATGAACTTTTGTGATCAGCTTTCCGCGCCGCGCGGTGACGCTCCAGCAAATGTCGCGGAATTCGTCGCCCTCGCGATAGTCGCGCAGGCTTTCGAATTCGCGCCCGTGCCCGCGCTGGCGCTTCAGCCGTTTTTCGAGCTCGATTTGGCGGCTGCGAATCAGGTAGATGCGCATTTTCTGCGCTTCTTCGATATTCGGATAGACGCGCACGGTTTGCGGAAGCCGCGCTCGCGCCCATCGTTCTGCCAGTCCCACGGGGCTTTGATAGCGCAGCCAGACATTGCCGAAGCGCGCGTCGCCGCGCGATCGAGGCTCGATCGGATACGAAGCGCTGCGCGCGCCGTTTCGCGGGCGCCACAATCTCGACATTGGGCAGCTCGCGGCAGAATGTTTCCGGCGCTTCGTCAGCTACTTTGGCGGAAATCGAGCCGCTGCGAATAGTTGCGCAGCTCGAGCGTCACCGTCATCCGTTTCGCGAGCCCCAGCGGCTCGCTCCAGATGCGTCGTCACTTCGAGCTGCTCCGGCCTCGCCATGCGGCCAAATCCCAAGCCCATAGCGCGAGCACCAGCGACGTCCCAAAGCGCAAGCGCATAGAGGAATCGCGGCTCGCGCCACGCCGGCGCAATCCACACGAGCCCCACGAACAGCAGCAGAAAAAATCGCCGCCCGAACGCGACCGGAAAACGTCCGGCGCGCTCCGCTCGCGCGGCCACATTCGAAGGGGCGAGTCGATTCACAGCTTTATTTCGGAACGGCGATGCCCGCCAGCACTTCGGCGATCACCTGGTCGGGCGTGATGCCTTCGAGATCCGCCTCGGGCTTCAGCATCATGCGATGGCGCAGGATGGACGGAGCCGCGGACTTCACGTCATCCGGAATCAGGAAGTCGCGGCCTTGCGTCGCGGCGATTGCCTTGGACGCGAGCATCATCGCCACGGCAGCGCGCGGGCTTGCTCCCAGGCTGACCGCCGCGGAATCGCGCGTGGCGCGAACGATCGCAACGATGTAATCGAAAAGCTTCGGTTCCACGCGAACGCGCGCAGCTTCTTCCCTCGCGGCCTGCAAGTGCTTCCTTCGTGAGCCGCTCGAGTCCCGCGCGATCCAGGTCCCTCGCCTCGAATCCGCCCTGATAGCGCGAAAGAATTTCGGATTCCTGCGAAGCCTCGGGATAGCCGATGCGAATTTTCATCAGGAAACGGTCGAGCTGCGCTTCCGGCAGAGGATATGTGCCTTCGAATTCCACCGGATTCTGCGTGGCGAATACCGCAAACGACTTCGAGAGAGCGGATAGCTGACGCCGTCGATCGTCACCTGAAACTCTTCCATCGATTCCAGCAGCGCCGATTGCGTGCGGGGCGGCATGCGGTTGATTTCGTCCACCAGCAGCAGGTCGGTGAACACCGGACCGCGGTTCATGCGAAATGTTCCGTCGGCGGGCTGGAATATGTTGCCGCCCAGAATATCGGCGGGAATCAGATCGGGCGTGCACTGCACGCGCTGAAACTGCAGATTGAAAATATGCGCCAGGCATTTCACGGCGAGCGTTTTCGCCAGTCCCGGAACGCCTTCGATCAGCGCGTGGCCTCCCGTCGAGGACCACGACAAACAACTGGTCCACGGCGTCGGTCTGGCCCACGATGATCTTCGAAAACTCTTTGCGGACGTGCGAAGCCAGCGCCGCGGCGTTCATCTCCATGCAGGCATCTCCTGTTCGGCTCGGCCCTTGGGCTCCAGGCGCGCCGAATAATCGTGAAGCTGGCGCACCAGATAGAGCGCCTCTTCGTCGTCAAGATTGATATTGCGCATCGCTCGCTCGGAGCGGGCGAGTGTATCCAGAAGCGCCTCTTCCGGCCAGCCGAATCGGCTGGAGGCCGCGCGGCAAAGTTCCGGCAGCTTCGCCTTGGCGGGCACCGCAAGTTTGCGCGACAGCGCCAGCCGAAACCGCCGGTACGCAACCGCCACGGCCGGCCGGAGAAGCGTGCGCCGATTGATAAAGATCGCCGAGCGTTTCGACGAACTCCAGCGGCGAAAGACGCGACTCGGTCGCAGGCATGCGCATCGGCTCCTGATCGCCGCGAAAATGTGAACAGGACGGCGATGAACGCGATGCCGATCTGCAATCCGGCCCACGGCAGCGGGCCATTCGCGAAATAGGAAATCATGGACGCGCGCGCGCCATGAAAATATTCGTCCCAATAGACGCGCGACGTTCGCCGGGCGCGCCGACGCAATTCAGAAACAACGCCAGATTGTTCTTGTCGCGGATCGAGCCGTTCGTCAGCGGCGATGCCGACGCCCACCAGATGACCTCGCCCTTCCCGATACGATAGGAGATGACCGTGACTTCATCCTCTTTCCCGTAAAGCGCGAGCCACGGATGGCTGCTGGATGTAAATGTGTCCGGCGCGACCATGGAAATCTCCGGGGCATCGCGCGTGACGGATGAAGGCAGCAATCGCCGAATATGTTTTCGGCTTCGGGTCCCATTCTTCCGCTGCCGCAGCATCGAGATCGGGCACCAGATCTCGCCGCGCTCGCGCCCATCGCCAGCACGCGTCCGCCGCTGGAAACGAATCTGCGAATCGCCGCGCAGCTCGGTCGCCGAGGCGCCTTGCGAGCGGTTCCGCTAACACAAGCAATGCGCCGTCAGGGTTCGCCGGGAGATCCTCCGGCGATTTCTCCCAGCGCTCCACGTGATATCCCTGTTCTTCAAGCAGCAGAAATGCAGCCTTTGCGCCCGCCCATTCGGAGGCGTAGCTCGAAGGATAGCCGAGCGACCGCTGAGCTGGCGCCGGGCCCACCGCGTAGGTGATTCCGAGCAACACGACCAGCACGACTCCCGCTCCGATCAGGAACCGGAGATCGCGGCTGTCGAGGAACGCAGGCATCCAAGTGTCTCCAATTGCTGCATCGCATCGCTCCAATCCGCATCAGTGGCGGACCGGTAGCCGTACCACACCAGCTCGAATCGCTGCGTCAGTTGCAGCAGCGGCGCGTAATCCGCGCTCTCTTGTTTGAATTAACCGCAACGATTCTCGAGGAGTTCGCGAGCGATCCTCCGGCAGAGAATTCGTCTCTTCCATGCGCACGATGGCCGCCCAGTACGCCGCATGAATCGCGGCGCGATAATCTCCTCGCCCAGCGGCGGCACGCGCGTCCCGCAGCCAGCGATGCCAGTCGCGGTTCAGCGGAGTTGCGCCTCTCAGATCCATTTCCGATCGCGATCCCGTGCACGCATCAGGAAACGCACCATCCAGAACAGCAGCACCAGGCATGCCAGTCCGATCACCATCCACGCGACGATATTGCCGATCGTTTTCTTGCCGCGAAGCCGGCCAAAGATTCGTTCGAGCTGCCGCCCAATCCACGACCAAATCCGCGCCTCAAGCACGTCCAGCCATGTAGGTCCTCGCTGCCCGCGAAACTCTCTGGCACTCAGTATGGAATTCAGCCGGTTGCGCGACTTCGCAAGATTTTGCGACGCCATCGAAGATTCCATGGCCTGCGCCGATTCGCGGTACGTCTGTAGTTTGCCCCGAGCTTGCGCGAGTGTGTCGGCGCTCGCGCCTGGATTCCTCTCGATCTGCCCAAGCGCGCCGCTTAGCCAGGATAGTGGAGACGCTGTAGTGCGTCTCGCTCCGCGCTTACGGTCCAGTTCGTGGGCAGAGATTCACGCAGTTCGTGGATTGCCGCCGAGTTGACCGGCGAGGCGCTCAGAACCGCCGAGCAATGGTCGAGCTCAGCGATGTATTCCTGCAGGCTCAGCGATTGCTGCGGCACAGAAGAACTCGCCGATTGGCAGGAGCTCTTCATCGGCCAGACGGCGAGTATCGAAACCAGCGCAACGGTGCAGCGTACGACCGTCCAAATTGCCGCGAAACCGGAATTCGTGTGTCGGAGCCGTCTCACGCCGAAGGTACCGTGCCTGCCGCAGACGAAGGGCGATCGAGCGACGCCATCATGAACTGCAGGTCGAACGCTTCCTTGCGAATGCGCGTGTCGTAGTAGCACAAAACCAGAACAATCATCAAAATCGGGCCCGTGATCGATCCGCCCACGCCCCCTGATACCGCAGCCATCAGAGCTCAGCCAGTTCGGCAATACGTGCCCGCGGCCCATTGTAATCATCATTGGAATCAGAAAAGGCATCTGGAAGACGATCAGTCCGACGTAGCTGATGATTGCGGCCAGCAGGCACGCGATGAAAATCTGTCCACGCCGCCCGCGCGTGAGCTGCACGCTGCGACGAACTGTGGCGAGGACTCCGAGATTTTCAAGCATCAGGGCGGGAATCGAGACGGAGTAACGCAGCGCAAGATAGACCATCGTGACCAACGCGGCCGCATACAGAACCAACACCAGCAGCGCGACGATAACTGCCACGGTCGCCTGTCCACCGGCGAGGCCGGGCACAAGGCTAAAGGCCGCGGCGATTCCTATCAGGACGCCTCCGGCGACGATGCCCACCAGGATAAGAATTCCCGTAATTCGAAGCATCACATTAACCACCACGCCGATGAGTCTCCAGAATTTCCCCCGAATACTTTGATAGGAATCGCGAACCGTTGATTGGCGGCCAAGATAGGTTTCAGACACGGCATGGGTTACCGCCGCGACCGCCACGGAGTAGACAACTAGGCCAAACACGACGAACGCGAAATAGCCGGCGAGAAATCCAAGAATCAATCCTAGCGAAGGCAATGTCGGCGGGCCCGCCGTGAAAAGCGTGCCGCTCTCAAAGTGCAGTATCAAATAATTAGCAGGAATTCCAATTGACGCGGGAATCGCCATTATGCCAACAAACACCCAAAAATGAGTTCGATAGAGAGTGAACGTGCGGTCCAGGAGTTCTCCCAGACTCAGAGGCCGGAGTTCGGCGGTCTCCACGGCTGCCTCCATTCGAATGCACGATCCGAGAGAGAAGTCCCGTATCTAACCACACAGTAACCGCAGACGCAACAACGCCCCGCATTCCAATTTCTGGCAGCGGTGTCGTCTGGGTCGTAATCGGGCGTCTCGGCAGGTCTTCTCCGTGGCCTCTGTGCCTACTCTGTGTCCTCTGTGATAAGTCGTTCTCTTCTCTTCTCTTCTCTTCTCTTCTGACCTCTGCGTCTCTGCGGTGAGTCTTGGTATTCTCCCGTTTGCGGCCTCAAAGGAAATCTCATATGATTTCCCTGAAAGCACCCACGCAGGAGGACATCATGAGCGGATTCCTCAGTCGCGAAGAACTCAAGAAACTGAAACCTGCCGAGACTTCATCTTTCCCGTCTCCGATCCCTACGCAAATCGTCTCGAGCGACGAGTATTACCCGCAGCGGCAGAACAAGCACCAGCGCCAGGTAGAGGCGCAATTGAAGGACATGGGGAACAAGCTCGCCCGCAAGCAGGGGATCAGCCGCAGATCCTTTTTCACGACGGCCGCGGGCATGGCCACTGCATTCCTGGCAATGAATAAAGTTTATGGATCGCTTTTCGACGTCACCGCCGCTGAGGCCGCCACTCCCGAACTAGCCGACGAGCGCGCGAACTTGCTGCAGGATCAATTCATCTTCGACGGGCACACCCATTTTCTGCGCGACGACACGCGGCTCAATGGGTTCGTCATGATGCGCCAGGCGGTGGGAGACTCGGGCTGGAATCCGGAGTTGAAAGGCAAGAAGCAGACCATCGAAGATTTGAAGTACAACAATTACTTCAAGGAGATTTTTCTCGATAGCGATACGAAAGTCGCGATCATTTCCAGCGCGCCCTCCGATATTCCCCAGGACTGGTTTCTTACCAACGAGATGATGGCGGAATCCCGCGCGAAAGTGAACAAAGCCGCCGGTTCCAAGCGCCTGATGAGCCACGCGATCTTCACGCCGGGCAAACCGGGCTGGCTCGAGGATCTTGACCGTGGCTTGACGCTGAAGCCCGATTCAGTGAAGGGCTATACGATCGGCGATAACACGCACAAGGATCTCGCGCGTTACCCGTGGCGCATGGACGACGAAAAAGTGACGTATCTCGGCTACGAAAAAATGCAGAAGGCCGGCATCAAGAATATTTGCGTTCACAAGGGTCTTTTTCCGCCGTCCTTGGACAGTCAGTTTCCGCGCCTACGGCCGTATGCCGATGTCAGCGACGTCGCAAAGGCTGCTAAAGACTGGCCGCAGCTGAATTTCATCATTTATCACTCTGGCTTTCGCAACGTGGGTGGTGGCGGTTCCGACGCGGCGGAAGCGTGGACCACGGTGAAAAAACTGGTCGAAACGAATGGGTCAGCGACCTCGCGGAAATTCCCGCGAAGTATGGAGTCACCAATGTCTATGGCGATCTCGGCCAGGTTTTTGCGTTAAGCACCGTCGCCCAGCCGAAGCTCGCCGCATTCATCGTAGGCACGCTGGTCAAGGGGCTTGGCGCCGATCACGTCGTGTGGGGCACGGACGCTCTTTGGACGGGCTCGCCCCAATGGCAGATCGAAGGTTTGCGCCGTCTCGAAATTCCCGAGGATATGCAGAAAAAATTCGGATTGCGGCCCCTCGGTGCGGCCGATGGCCCGGTGAAAACAGCAATCTTCAGCGGAAATTCCGTGCGCCTCTACAACTACAAAGCTCCCGCAAAATGGGCCAAGATGGATCGCTTCGCAGCGCTAAAAGAGGATTACATTAAATCCGGCGCGCATCGCACGAATCTGCGATATGGCTACGTCGCGGTCTAGCGCCAAATTAACAAACGCCCGGCGAACTTCTGTTACCAGCCCGTCGGTGCCTTGTAAGGCTGCGTGACGATAACCGCGGTGATTTCCCTGATCTTGCGATCCTGTATTTTGAAAAGCTCGGCGATCGCTGTGCTGTTCGGCCACGTCGAGTATTTCCCCATGGTCATTTTCCCGTGGCCCGCTACCTCCACGGTTTGCGCGGTCGCCGGATGATTGAACCGCACGATCGCCAGCACCAGCCCGCGCTCGTTATCCACAATCAAGAATCTCCGCGGACTTACCGATTGAATGTAAGTGAATATTTTCGTGCTGAGCTGAGCCTGGCAGGACAACGCCCCCAGCGGGGACGAAGCCGACGAGGGGCACGTCTGAATTCCATTCTCGATTCGCACGGCGTCTTTATCGAAGGGCACGATATCGCCGTTACCTTGCTCGATTCCGTCGAAATACTTGTTCACGATGGATATCATTTCCGCGCGCGACGGGCGATTGGCTTCGGAAACACCTTCGAGAAAAGCCGGCCTCGGCTCCGTTAGGCCTTCGGGCTTAAAGAGCGAGGTCGTTTCTTTGCGTGCCACCAGCGTTTCAATTTCTGTGATCTTATTTTTCACGATCTTCAAGCGGAGTTCGAGTATCGCGGGATTTCCATTTTCCTGCACGAGTGCGAAAACGCCCGCGCCGCCGGCCTCCGGTTCGGCGAAATAGACTTTGTAGCTTCCCAGCCCGCTCGCCGTGGCCCAAAGCCCGTCGCCCAGCTTCAGCGGAACGCCGTCCTCGGTGAACTTCACCGTTTTTCGCGAGCGGCAGATGCGACGGATCGTGCGCCACCATCGCCGCGAGATATTGGTCAACAATCCCGTTGAGGCACGCTCGGTCGCAAGCGTTAGAGGTGGCGCGGGCTCGCGGGACTGGCTGAGACTCGATCGCTGTTCGACAGAACGACGAAAGCAGCAAGAATCAAAGCGCCAGCCGCGCTCGCGAGCACCAATTTTCTGCGCACGATTCCTCCTCTGTCGTTCAAAATTCGGATCGCTACCATTGCGGCTGATCGGATCGCGAATTCTCCCAACTGCTCCAACCCGATCCCTGTCCGTACGTCCCCTGATTCAAGACCGCTTCGATTTCGTGCAGCTGATTCTTCCTGACCTTAAATATCTCCGCGATCTCCCATGTGAATGGAGTGGTGGGGCCGGCGGAAACAGCGCGGCCGTCAGGCGTCTCGAAGTTGCGGGTATTTCCGGCCTGATGATCGAAGAAAACGAAACTGAAAACGATTCCGCGTTCCTGATCGACGACTGGATAGCGCCGGTCCCGAATCAGCGACACGAAATGGAGCAAGCCCGATTGAAACTGGTCATGGCAGGACCAGCCTGCGGAATAAATCGTCGGCTTCAACGCTGGATCGTACTTCGGAGAAGGAGCAGGCCGCGGCGTACCGGCTGCGGTCAGTCCCGGCATGGGATTCAGATTGTTCGTCGTCTTCATGCCGTTTTCCAGTCGGTCGCAGTCATCCGCAAAAAACGAGTAGTCGTGTTTCCCATCGTCCTGCTGCATGCCCGAAAAATACTTGTTCGCTGTCTTGATCAGTTCAAGGCGAGAGGCGCGCTCGCCCGCCGGAATTTCCTCGATAAAGGCCGCCCGCGGGCTGCCAAGCTTCTCCAGATTCGCCGCTCCGCCCTGCGCGAATGCGCCGCGCGCCACAATCGTCTCGATCTCGGAAATTTTCTGATTCTCGATTTTCAATCGAACAGCAACGATCACCGCCTGACCCGCCTCCTGCATCGTTCCCTCGAAGCCCACTTGGCCCGCCTGCGGATCGTCCACGTAGAATTTGTACGTCCCTTTGCCCGTCGCCGTTCGCCAGAATCCATCTCCGAGTTCGAGTTTCTGGCCGTTCTCGGTGAATTTGACGAGCTTCGTCACCGGCAGTCGCGACGGATCGTGCGCTACCACAGCGTCGAGGTACTGATCCACGAAATTGTTCAGGCAAGCTCGGTCGCAAGCATCGGAAGCGGAAGCGCTTTGCGGACCGCCCGGACGACGCTTGAATAGCGTGTTTGGATGGCCGAGAATTGCGCCAACAAATAAAATTCCGATCGCACAAATAAAAAACAGTTTTCCGCGCACAAGTTCCCCCGGCAGCTCTCGCTGCGCGGACTGTATAACAGAAGCCGCGCGGAGTCTGCAACCCGCTCCTTCCGCCATCTTGTAATCAGTTCGTTAGCGCGGATGGGTGAAGGGAAGAGAAGCGAGGCGCCTGCGCCGCGACCCGCAAGTGAAGTTATCCTGAAGCTGGGTACTGGATTCCTCTAACGTCGCTTCTCGCGCCCGAGGAACGTCCCTTCCTGAAGCTCGTTGAATGCAGCCGTAGCTGCTCCTGCGTGTTCATCACGATCGGCCCGTACCACGCGACTGGTTCCTCCAGTGGTTTGCCCGATATTAGGAGAAAACGAATTCCCTCGGGCCCGCTTGCACAACGACTTCGTCGCCGCGGTCAAAGAGCACGAGAGAGCGGTCTCCCGCGTCTTTCGGAGGAGCGGTGTCCAGCCATCCCACCGATTCGGTGGGCACAGCGAGCGGACCCGAAGCGTTGCCGAATTTCCCCGACCCCGCGAAAACATACGCGAAGGCGTGGCGCGTTATCTCAACCGGCAGTGTCTTTCTCCTGCCTGGAGGAACCGACACGTCCACATAAACGGGATCGGCGGCGATGCCCTCGATCGGACCGCGCTTTCCCCACAGAGTCCCGCAGATGATGCGAGCGCGAGTACCATCGTCGTCCGTGATATCCGGAATCTCCGGCGCTTTCACCTCCTGATAGCGCGGCGTTGTCATTTTCAAAGACGCGGGCAGATTTGCCCAAAGCTGAAAGCCGTGCATTCGGCCGTCCGTGTCGCCCTTGGGCATTTCCTGGTGGATAATCCCGCGACCTGCGGTCATCCACTGAATGTCGCCTGCAGCGATAGCGCCGCTGTTGCCGATGCTGTCGGCATGGTCCACCGTCCCAGCAAGAACGTAGGTGATCGTCTCGATGCCGCGATGAGGATGCCACGGAAATCCCGCCCGATAATCCTCCGGAATGTCATTGCGAAAATCGTCAAGTAGAAGGAACGGATCGAATTCGGATGTCTCGTGAAATCCAAACGCGCGACGCAGGTGAACTCCAGCTCCTTCGATCGTCGGCTGCGCAGTGATGAGCCGCTTCACTGGTCGAATGGACATCGGAACCTCCAGTATTTGGCACTCAGCTATTTCCAAACACGGGCACTGCAGCGCCGTGAATTGCTTTCGCATCGTCGCTGCACAGAAACACTATAACGCGCGCGATATCTTCCGCCTTGGGCCACTTCGCAAAGTCGGCTTTGGGCATTGCCTTCCGGTTGGCCTCCGTATCAATGATGCTGGGAAGAATCGAATTCACGCGCACTCCGCTGCCCTTCAGATCCTCAGCGAGAGAATCGATCATCGCAACCGCGGCAGCTTTTGACGCGGCATAAGCGGAGGCGCCGGCGCCGTGATCGATCGCCGCTTTGGCCGCAACATTCACAATCGCCCCTCTGCCTTGTTTCAGCATCACCCGCGCCGCGGCGCGCGAAAGCGCGTAGCCCGAGCGCAAATTCAGCGCGAGCATTTGATCGAAGATATTGGTATCCAGCTCCCATAATTTCACGCCGCCCGCGTAACCACCCACGGTGTTCACCAACGCATCCAGTCGTCCGTATCGCGCCGCAATTCCATCCACGAGTTTGCTCACTTCCGCCTCGTCTGTAACATCAACATTATATCCGTCAACCTGAGAGCCATTATCCGCAGCCAGCTTCTTCAGCTCATCCAGCTCTTCCTGTTTTCTGTAAGTGACGGTCACGCGAGCGCGTTCCTTCAAGAACGCCAAACTTACGGCGCGTCCCAATCCGCCCGTGCCTCCAGCCACCAGCACAACTCTATCTATGGATGTCATGTTCGGCTCCGCACCTCCGCCCCACTGGCGAGGACCGCCAGCCACAACAAGATTAAATTTAGCTCTCTCTCCCTATCGCCATGGGAGGAAGTGCTGTCTACGCTGCGATGATACGCCTAGGCGGACACAAATTTGGCCACGAGAATTTCGCAACCAATTCGCGCGAAGCCGTTTAAGAGCAGCGAACTCAACAGAAGCAAAGGAAGAAAGTTGGTGGACGTGACAGGGTTCGAACCTGCGACCCCCTGCT
>CAVPBO010000004.1:0-11417 GCA_963701865.1 uncultured Acidobacteriota bacterium | reverse complement strand
TTTCAGGACATTATTATTTCGATTCGTTTCGGAGCTATCTCGGTTGAATTTCTTCGTATGCAACTTTTATCAGCCCATCCAGGTCGAGGTAGGGCTCGCCATTTTGGGCGTCATCTTTGAAATAACCGCCGAAGCGTTGTTTCAGCGCGTCCATATCGATAGCTTTCCTTACGTCGTCGAGTGTGGCGATATTTGTTAGCCGGAAATATTGCTGTTGCACCTGCGCGACGACCGCTTTTGCGTACTCATCCAGCTGCGACAAATACGCTGTGCCATGCAAAATTTCGCCATGGCCGGGAACGACGATTAGCGGATCCATTTCGACCATTTTCCCGAGCGTTTTGCTCCACTCCGACGGATAACCGCTTCCCGAATACGGCCCCGGATGGACCACCAAATCACCGGCGACCAGAATTCTTTCCTTTGGCAAATAGACAATTGCGTCGCCGGCCGTGTTGCCGCGGCCGAGAAACTTGATCTGTGCTTCCCGGTGGCCAAGATCGAGATCCATTTCCCGATCGAAAGTGACATTCGGGTAATCGCGGGACGAGATCCTTGAATTCCGCCGCGACCACTTCAATTCCTCGCCAGGATCGCCTTGATTTGCGCCTTGTCATCGTCGGTCAGCGGATTGCCATTGTCGGCTTTTCCGTTCTTCAGCCATCGCTGGAAGGTGTCAGATCCACGGCGCACGATCACCACCGCGTTTTCAGGATGATCGGCGTAGTTCCCTTGATCAGTTCCCGTGTCGCCGTTTGGGAGATGATGCTGATCGAAGGGAACGCATTGGCATACGTGCCGTTCCCGCGAGAATGGTCGGCATGCCAATGCGTATTCAGCAGGTAGCGAACCGGCTTATCCGTCCACTGCCGAATCTGCGCGATATCTTCGCGCGCACTGGAGGGCAAGTAGCAGGAGTCCACCACCAGCACCTCGCGGTCGCCGATGATTACCGTGGTATTTCCTTGAGGAAAGCCGTTCGGCGCATCCTGGTGGCGGATCACGTAGATCCCATCCGCAATCTTCGTGGTCGTTCGCTCCTTCACGGACGACGAATCGGCCAAGGCAAGGGCGGGAGCGATCAAAAGGATCAGAAGCGGGATTAAGCAGCGGCACGTAGAACGACCATTGATGCCTGCGATGGATGGGGTTCTCATTTTCTGGAAGTCTCCTATCCGATTTCTTGGTTTTCGGCCTGAGCAGCTCTAATCGCGCAATCCTGACCGGCGAAAAGGACTTGCTGTCTGGTGGACTCTTCCTGGTTTCACTTAGACGATGCGAACCGTGATTCGTCTCGATGGCGATGGCGTGAATAAGAGGGAATTTCGTGGAGGCTGCAGGACAGGTAGTCCATTCGAGCTACTGACGGAGAACCGCTTTCAAAGAACTGGCCATGGTTAGCCGACACTTCTCCGGTTAGCTCGTTAATCAGGAGTTAGCGTGAAGGATTAGAATCTCGGTCACTTGCAAGCTCCTTCGCCTTTTCCACATCTCGGATGATCTGATCGGCGAGCGCGAGGTTGTCGGGAGTGTCGCGGATGATGATAACGTTTCGTGTGTTCAACTGTTGTATGTACTGCAACTCGAGAATCTGGCGCAGCGCAGTAGTCAGTTCGGTCAACCCCTCGTGCGTGGTGCTGGCCGGCAGATAAAACGTTCGCACTTCCTCTTTCTCAGAGTCGCGATGCTTTTGAACGCCGACCGCATTCGGAGAGGTCTTCTGCGACGCGGAGGACCCGCCTCGAGGCGGTTCTGGTTGCTGTGGGAGAGGCAACGATACGATTTGTGGCCCGACGGCCGCCGAATTTTGTTGAGGTACCTTCGGCTGCCATGCGGCCAGAGAAACAGCGCCGATTGCGACAAGAATAGCTCCGGCGAGGAACGGTGCCCAGGCACCATTTGCCCGCGCGGGGTGGAGCAAACGGCGAATGCGTTTCATGAGACTACCTCCGGTCGCAGCAACGGCTGTTTCGTAGGCCCTGAGACGGTTCTGCTCGAGCGCGGCAAGAGCGAGCGCGTATTCTTGAGTGTCACGGCTGATGGACACGGCGATATCATCACAGCAGTTTTCGCGTTCGGCGCGCATGACTCGGGAGATCCACCAGATCGCTGGGTGATAAAAGAGCAGTCCTTCCACCAGGCGCTGCAGCAGATTCACTAAGTAATCGCAGCGGCGAATGTGAGCCAACTCGTGAAGCAGGATTGCCTCGATCTGCGCCGGAGGCAGCCCCGCGAGCAGACCAATCGGTATCAGGATCATCGGCCGCAAGTGGCCGAGAACCAGCGGCACGTCCGCCAGACACGATTCCATAAGTAGGATCGATCGCGAGACATGCAACTTCGCACTTAAGTGAGCGAGTTCCTTCTGCCAGTGCATGGGCGCGGAGCACACGCCGCGACGGCGGAGTCGACGCACCGAAATGCCGCCGGCCAATCGGCGAAGGTAGATGACACAAACTCCCGTAATCCAGAAAACCGCCAACCAGGGCACGAATTCAGCAAAGTTCGGCCCCCCTGTGTGGGAAATGCCGCCCTCAGCCAAGCGATGCCAAGCGGGCAGTGTACGGGGTCCTGAAGTCCCGAAGCCGCCCATTGCTGTCGGCAGGATGTGAAACAAGGTAAAGCCGAATCCTCCAACCATCACGAGCATCGCCGCACATGCCGCGAAATAGCGGATGCGGGGTGACCGCACCGCCACCATCGCCGCCGCGAGAACACCAGCAGCGATCGCACCCTGCCACAGCGAATGAAGCAGTGCCCAACCGATCGCGCTCGCTAGCGGAGTTCCGATGAAAGATTCAAGATGCCTCATTTTTCCTCCCTGCGCTGTTCGTCTAGCAGTTTACGCATCTCCGCAAGCTCCTCTTTCGTAGCCTTTCGAGCCGAAAGTGCACCTACGAGGAGCGCCTTGGCCGATCCGCTAAATGCTCGCTCCAACAAATCTCCGGCAAGCTGCCGCTGCGTCCACTCGCGCGTCTTTGCCGGTTCGTAGACATGCGCGCGCTGTTTCTCATCCCTGTGCACCAGCCCCTTTTCGGCCATAATCTGCATGAATTTGAGAACGGTGCTGTATTGCGCCGTACGCCGCCGACAGACGACTTCGTAAACCTCGCGCACGGTCGCTGGACCGATGCTCCATAACACGGTCAAGATCTCAAGTTCGGCGTCGGTTGGCCTGCGCGGCTTGTGGGCCATAGTACGAAGACCTTACTAGTAAAAGTTTCAGATGTCAAGAATTCCGTGATTTGAGGGGCGGCACCGCCGACGGTGTATCTTCTGCACCTTGGATGCATGGCGGCAAACGCGGAAATGGTTAAAACCAAGGCACCGTGGCTAACTCCTGATTAGTCGGATAACCCGACAAGTCACTCAGCCGCCCGGCCATACTACTGACGGAAGATCACCTTCAGTCCGCGCCGCCAGTTTTCGTTCAGGCCGATGCGCGTGACCTGAATTTCGGGCGATAGATATTTCAGCACCGTTTCCGTGGCGGAATGGAAGCGCAGCGCCGGCGCGGCCAGCCAGACGAGAGGCGGCTTCGGATCGAGTTCTTTTCCGGCGAAATAGCCGTAGCGCTGAAAATCTCCGTCGCGCTGATGCCGCCGCACGCGCAGCCAGTAATCCACCGCTTGAATGGGCATGTGCATGTCTTCCGAAGCTTTCAATTCGATCACCACGAGGCGTCCGCGCCGCGTCACGCCGAGCAAATCGAGCACTCCGCGATCGCCCACCGCAAGCGCAGGTAGCTGCGAATAGAGATGGCCGGGATCGAGCTGCGCGTCGAGCCGCGTCGGATCCTGAAGCACGAGCGTTTCAATCCATCGCTCCGGCGCCCCTCGGTAAAGCGGATGTGTCGTCTCAGTGGCAAGCGCGCTGCGGTGCGTATCCAGGCGGCGCATCAACCGGTCGAGCGCAGGTTCGGTCGCAGCCGTCACTCGTTCGCGCGAATCTCCGAGACCAAACAAGATTCCTTCGCGCGACCAGCGGGCAAACTCAAGGCCGCGGAAACATATTGCAACTTCGCTCGTTCCGGGAACGAGCCGAAGCCCAATGTCGTCGCCCGCGGGCGGCATATGCAGCGCGAGCGCGTGAACCCGGCCGATGGCTTCGCGCGCCGCCGCGAGCGCCGATTCCACTTCTCGCCGGGGAGCGAGCCAGCTTTCGATATTTCCGGCTTCGGCGGGATCCATTTTCTGAATCCGGTCGTCCTCGCCGCAGAATTCAAAAACCTCCACGCGCGCAGCCGAAGAGAGCGCGAATGCCCGCTCTCGCAGCGGCACGGCTGGTGCCTTCCGGAACGAACAATCGCAATCCCTCCACGGCGCGAATCCCCGCGCGCTGCCGCGTCAAATCCAGCCACAAAATTCCGAAAGTCAGGATTCCTTCAATCGCCGCCGCGCCTTCACCGGACGAAATCGCCATCACGGCCCATTCCCGCGTCCCTTCGTGCATGCGTCCGCGGACGTAAACTCCGGAGAATGAATGTTCGAGGTCGGGCGCCGCTGTCAGGGGTTCGATCGTTGCGTCGGGAAAACCTTCGGCAAGGATGCGGCGCAGGCGCGCGCGGAATTGTTCGCGGGTGATGCGTCCGGCGGCTCGCGGCGAATTCGTGCGAAGAAACTCCAGGCGTCCCGGTTTTGTCCGGCCGAATCGCCGGACCTCCAGCACGATGCGATCTTGCGATTGTTCGCGGACGCGCAGAATTCGCCGCGTCAGATTATTTTCAGCGGACCACAGGTGTACGAGGGGATTCTTGCCATCGCGGTGGAGTTCGCAATGCAGCGCGGCAAGTTCCGCGAGCCATTCACCATCCTCGCGGACTTCGGTGCTGCCGGATGCCGCCATCGCGACCAAAGCGCGGTCGAGCTCGGCCCAATCGTTCATATACAAACCACCCTCGTTTAGAAACAGTTTGCTGCCCGGCTATTCCAGAACAAAGCCGGTGATGCGAATAGAAGGATACTGCTGATCCCAGCCGGAGGGAATGCCCTGGTCGATCGTGATCTGGAATTCGCGCTGCTTGGACACTTCCAGCGGCGCATCGGTGCGGTGGATCGGTCGCTCGATTTCGCTCAGGATCACCTGTTGAAATGCGTCGTGAAATTCGACCACCGCTTCGATGGCGTCCGACCGCGCGCGGGCCATTGTTGGAAATGATTCCTGCCACGTACGTGAACTCCTGATTCAGCAGATTCGTCGAATGCGAAAGCCGCAGATTCTGAAATTGTATCTGCGGGGCATAAGCCTGCTCGGCGGCGCCAAAAGGCAGCGCCGTGTCCGCGGCCTTGTGAGAAGGCGAGACGAAATGTGTCAACAGCACGATGACTCCGGCGACAAGCAGGACGACCACGGCGCCGGCCGCCAGCGCAGCGGGGAACCTGCTTCGTTCCTCCTGGTCTACTTCGCCCGGTTCCATGTTTGTCTGATTTTCCTTAACGGCCGAATGAAAGGCGCAGAATCAGCGGCTCGGGAAGCCCGCCTGCATCATGCGCTGCTGCACGTCTTGAACGTCGTACGGCACGCGCCAGAACTCGACCGAGTCATTCTCCAGATCCGCAATCGCAAACGCCGCGCGCGTGTCTCCGTCGCGTGGCTGGCCGATCGAGCCCGGATTCAGCAGGTAGGACGTGCCGCGTACGAGCGAGATCTTGGAAGTCTCGTTGGGCAACGCGGGCTTCGTGTGCAGCGTGGCTATGTCGTGGCCGCGCAGGCTGAAGCCGCCCTGAATGTGCGTATGACCGAAGAACACGACCGGCGTGGGAGCGTCCACCAAGCCATCGGCCGCCTGCTCGGGACCGAAGACGTACTCGTCCTCGTCATACACCGCGCCATGAACCATGGAAAAGGTGCCCGCTTGAACGGGGCCCTTGCGGAAGTTTCTCGAGATACTCAAGATTTCCGGGCTGAATGCGCTCGCGCGTCCACAGCACGGCAGCGTGCGCGACGGGATTGAATTCCTCGGGGTTCGTCAGGCCGGTGACGGCCTTGTCGTGATTGCCGCGGATGGTGACGGCATCGAGCGAGCGCACGCGTTCGATCACTTCGTTGGGATCGGGGCCGTAGCCCACCAGATCGCCCAGGCAGACGGCTTTGTCCCATTTCCCTTTCGCCGCCTCGAGGACGGTTTCGAAGGCGGTTATATTTGCATGAATGTCGCTGAGTATCAGGTACCGCACGCCAATGCCCCCAGACAAGACGACCATAATAGACGAACACGCGTCCGGTTGCACCACGAGTGAATGCATCAGGTTTTTCGGCCGGGTGGACGCGCGGGACTTTAAGTCCCGCGAAAACGGCCGCCCATTTAGGCGGGCTTTAGCCCTGGCCACGTCGCCCGTTCTCTTCGCTGCAAATCTCAGCGGATCAGCATCGCGTCGCCGTAGCTGTAGAACCGGTAACTCGATTCCACCGCGTGCCGATACGCGCGCAGCACGCTCTCTCGCCCCGCAAACGCGCCCACCATCGCAAGCAGACTCGATTGCGGTAAATGAAAATTCGTGAGCAATTGATTTACGATGCGGAAACTCTTGCCGGGGTACAGGAATATTTTCGCTTCCGCTTTTCCGGTGGCGACAGAAGGTCCTTCGCGCCCCGCATTTTTCTCCGCTGAATCTTCCAGCGCCCGCACCACGGTCGTTCCCACCGCCAGCACCGGGCGATTCGCTCGCCGCGCCCGCTCGATCGCGGCCACGGTTGCTTCCGGAATCTCGTAAGCCTCTGTATGTATTTTGTGATCCTCCAGCCGCTCGGTGCGGACCGGCTCGAACGTGCCGAGCCCCACATCGAGCGTGATCTCCGCGATTTCGATTCCGCGACCGCGCAGCCGCCCCAGAATCTCGGGCGTGAAATGAAGCCCGGCAGTAGGCGCGGCTACCGCGCTTCCTTGCCGCGCAAACACCGTCTGGTATCGCTCGCGGTCGAGCGGCTCGTCTTCACGTTTGATGTACGGCGGCAGCGGTATGTGGCCCAGGCGCGCGATAGTTTCATCGAAGCCGTTCCTGGAGCTGAAGCGCAGCACGCGGAGTCCGTACTCGCCGCGCGCTTCCACCAGCGCTTCGAGTTCACCTTCGCCGAAAACAATTCGCTCGCCCACCGGTATCTTTCTGCCGGGACGCACCAGAGTCTCCCAAGTATCCGCGGCCAATTTCCGGACGAGCAGAACTTCGATGGGAGCCTGCAGAAATTCGTCGCGCGCGGGATTGTTGTCTCCGGGCGGCGCCGCATGAATTCCCGCTCGGCGTCCAAACAGCCGCGCGGGCAAAACCCGCGTGTTGTTCACTACGATGAGTTCGTCGCCGCGCAGCAGCTCGGGAAGTTCCCGAAAATTTCGATCGTCCCACGCGCCACTCGCGCGATCGAGCAGCAGCAGACGCGAAGCATCGCGCTCGTCGAGCGGACGCTGCGCGATTCTCTCGGGCGGCAGGTCGAAATCGAAATCGCTTACGTTCATCGGCAGCTGCCTGTCAGGAACTTGCCCCAGCGCTTTCCGCGATCGACGCGATTTCCTGCATTTCGCTGTGGATGCGGCCGTTCGTGGCGAGCATTCGCGGGCCGCCCAGGTGGTGCGGTCCGCCGACCATATCGGTCACTCGCCCGCCAGCCTCTTCGACAAGCAGCACTCCGGCGGCGGTGTCCCACGATTTCAGCCCGAATTCCCAGAACGCCTCGAAGCGCCCGCACGCCACAGAGCAGAGATCGAGCGCCGCGGACCCATCTCGTCGCACCCCGTGCGAACGCAGCGTGAACTCCCAGTAGTAGTTCATATTCGCGCTTCGCTTGCGGTGGTGCGTGGGGAAGCCAGTGGCCACCAGGCTGTTGGCCAGCGTTTCGATGGGTGACACGTGAATCCGCTTGCCGTTCAGATACGCGCCTTCACCTCTCGCCGCCGTAAACATTTCGTTGCTCACCGGATTGAACACAACGCCCGCGATGGATCGGCCCTCTTCGGCCAGCCCAATCGAAACGGCGAAGCAGGGATAGCCGTGCGCGAAGTTGGTGGTGCCGTCGAGTGGGTCGACGTGCCAGCAATATTTCGCGCCGGCCGCAGCGCCCTCACCGCCCTCTTCGGCAATGATCCCGTGATCCGGATATAGTTTCCTCAGCCGCGAAACAATCAGCGCCTCCGAGCGGCGATCGGACTCCGTGACGATATCCACTTCGCCCTTGTAGGAAATTTCCTTCGGACGGTCGAATTCCGGGCGCAGGATCGCCCCGGCTTCGCGCGCGATTTCGATGGCGGCATCCAGAAATTGGCTCATGGAATTTGGATTGTGCCACGCCGCCAATTACGGTGTCGCGGCAGGCGTGAAATATTCCTTCCGGTAGCGAACGGCATAATCGCCCTTCACGTCGAGCTGGATGTGGCGATCGCTCGCCGGCGGCGGCGCCGGGCGCGGATAATATCCCACCAGATACTGCGTTCGCAGCTCGCGATCGATCCGGTCAAACATCTCGTCGAGCTGTTTCAAATCGTCAAGCGTGAACATGTCGCCGCCCATGCTGTCTGTGATCGTGATCAGCGCGTGCTCTCCCGCGGTGTTGCGGCCATTCTCGTTTTTCACCGGCCGGATCAGGATCGTGTAGAGCAGAGCGCCGGACGCCACGCCCGCCCGGCGCGCGTCGTCGAATTTCGAAACGCTCGTCGTCTCTCCGCCATCGGTCACCAGCACGATCGCGCGCCTGCGTTCTCCCGGCCGGCGCTTCAGCGCATTCGATCCCAGCACGATCGCGTCGTAAATTGACGTGCCCGCGCCCGCGCCAATCTGCCGCACGGCCGTTTGCAGCTTCGGCACGTTGTCGGAAAAGTCGGCAAGCCTCGCAACCGTCTCCGCGAATTCAAACACGCCGAGCGTATCGCCGGGGCGCACGACCTGCCGTATGAAATGCGCCGCGGCTTCCGTCTCGAATTTCAGATCCTTGAATGTGCTGATGCTCGAATCCACCATCAGCGCCAGATCGAGTGGCCGGTTGGTCTCCGCTTCAAAGACCTCGATTTTCTGCGGCATGCCTTCTTCGGACACTTGAAACGCGTCCTGAGTCAGATCGGGAATCGGCTTGCCGCTCGCGTCCGTCACACTCGCCAGAATGGTGACGAGGTCCGTCTGCACGCGGAGTTCGCTGCCGCGTCGCTGTTGTCTCGCGCCGGAAGGCGCGGCGGATAACACTCGCGCCGCGCCCAGCGGAATCGCCAGCCACGCGCATACTGCCAACGTCCCAATGAGTAGCGCGAGAACCCACAATGGTTTGTAGGTCGCGGCGGAACTTGTCCTGAGCGCAGCCGAAGGAGCCGCGACATCAAGCTCGCAAATAGAGGACGGCTTTACGCGCCTCCCGCTGTTGAGAGGCCTTTCGCGTCGAAGCTTCGTCTCCCGCTGTTGCAGGAGGGCCTTTTAGGGGGTCGGAGCTTCAGCTCCGACATCAGCCGCTCGTCTTCCGTGCGCTTTAGCGCCTGAGGACACTCTTCATTGCCTTTTTCCGCGCCTCGTTTAGCCATCAAGAACTAGATTCGCTCGCGCCGGAAATGGCTTCCTGCGAAGGGACTTCGCCATCGGCCCACACTGCGCCGCCTGCAAAATATTCTTTCTTCCAGATCGGCACGGCGCGCTTCAGCGTGTCAATCGCGTAGCGGCAAGCGTCGAACGCAGCGCCGCGATGCGCTGCGCTCACGGCAATCCAGACGCTCGTCTCGCCGATCTCCAGCCGCCCCAGCCGATGGACGATCGCGAGCCGCCGAATGGAAAATTTGGCGCGAATTTCGGCGCCGATCTCGCGCATCTTCGCGTACGCCATCGGTTCGTAGGCTTCGTACTCGAGGTACAGCGTCTTTCCGCCTTTGAAATTGTTGCGCACGAAGCCGTCGAACACCACCATCGCCCCGTCTTCCGGCGCTTTCAGGCTTTCGATCAGATCGCTTGGGCGGATCGGCTCGCGCACCAGCTGAAATATATCTTCGCCGACGGCGGTTTGCTGCCCGCCCCCTTGTCCTCCGCTTACCGGCGGAAGAAACGCGACTTCGTCCCCGCTAGCGAGCGGAGCGCGCCAGCCGGAATACTCCTGATTCACGGAGGCAGCAATCGAAGCGCGAAACTCGGCAAGTTTGGGAAAGCGGCGGCCGTAGCGCTCGAAAAGGTCCTCGACGCGGGCGCCGTCGGAAAGCTCCGCGTCTTCCTGGGCGACGCCGGTAATTTCCTTGAGCTGGCCGAAAAAGAGAACGCGAACGCGCATGGCACATTCTAGCGCGAGCCCCCGCGAACAAGAAGTGCGTGCGGAGCACTTTCGCCCTCAGATTTAAATGTAGCGCCGCGGACTTTAGCGCGGCAGCCGTTGCCTTCGTAGCACCAGCCCGTCCGGACGCCCAAAAAAACTCGAGGCCGAAAAGCCCCACGTTTGAAGCCGAGCACGGGGCACCCGCAAAGGCGTGTGCTGCGCGCTGAGCTGCCTTGTGAAGGATGCGCGAAGGTTGGGCCACCCGCCAGTATTGGTCTCGGTCGATTCAATGGCTGCTCTTCGTCGTGCTTAGCCAAATTATTTCTTGGCTACGAATCGCTTTGTCGAAGCGCTTTCCGATGCGATAGCCTGACGGCGAGCGCGGTTTCACCCTGCGAGCGAGCTCTCGACCGAGCTACGGAAAGAGGCGGATCTCCTGAAGAAACCGGTCGAGATATGCAGTGACGACGATCAGCTCTGGTTGGCGCTGCTTTGCCCAGCCGCGAATCAAGGTCCGATTATCTTCCGGCATGTCCTTGCCAAGAATCACCCGCCTTAACCAATGCGGGGCGATGACTACTGTGCTTGCGGAACCGCGCGCTCGAATTAGGCGAATCTCTTCTTCGTTGCTCCAATCCGGGTGCTTGTGGGCCAGGAAACGAGCGCTTCTGTTCTGCTTGTCCGTGACGTCCATGGGAGCGCAGTCTCCATAGACGACCTCAACCGTATTCTCAAATAGGGGGCCTTCGTTCGCAAACTCTAGGCAATAACCGGAATGGCCGCCAGCGTACTTTACCCAGAGACTGCGATTGTCGAACCGTTTGGACATCGAGTAAATTCGGAAACCCTCCATTTCTCTGTTGAGAATTTCGGACAACACTCGGCTGAGTTTCTCCGCGCCATGGTGTTGCGCGTTGTATCGAATAATGTCCTGTTCGTTTTGGAGGGTTTCGGGCGGCAAGTTAGGATGGCGCCTTACGAAGTCGTCGTATAAGAACGCCACCAACTGATCTTCCGACAGCGGCGCAAGTTTGGGACGCCCGTCAACAGGGTCGTTCAGTTCGGCGACGCTAGGTACATAGAGTTTGTGTTCGAGGATGATGGTTTTCAGGCGATCAAGATGTTGGGTCGACGAATACTTATAGAAATGCGAACAAGTCGTCTTCTGAGGGAACGCGGTATCCATCTACACACCTCTTACCTTCAGCGGG
>CAVPBO010000003.1:0-1977785 GCA_963701865.1 uncultured Acidobacteriota bacterium | reverse complement strand
GCAACTGTGCCAATCTAGCCTCCCGTGCGCTGATCTCGTTCGCGGGGTGAACAGAACCGACTATGCGTTCCAACGGTCCGCGACTGCTCACCGCTGACACAAATGATTGGAAATCATCTTCCCCAAAGCTGGTGGGTTCTGCAAGTCGATTTTCAGGCGACTTAATGTGGTCGTCGTCGTCCAGTGTCGTGACGGCCGCTGTTTGATCGACTTCTTGCGCGGGACGAGGGGCAGCGTCTTTCATAAGGAAACGAACCGCAAAACCAATCACCACAAGCCCAAATGCAAAAGCCGGAAATATTGCAATCGGAATTTCGAACGTACTGGTTCGTTGGCCATTCCGGGACACGCTGTCTGTCGTGTCAGTAACGGGATACACGGGGTCGTCGGATGCCGTCGCCGCTATTGCCTCGCCCGCGTTGACCGAGGGGGCGATCGGCGGTGGATCCGGCCATACTACCGCGGTTGGTACCGTTGGCTGACCGTTGGCATCAGACGAGGCGTTTTCTCGTAGAGCGGTGGCCGCCTGCCTATTCTCTGGCGGACTAGGCTGGGATGCCGATCCGTTCGGCATCGTCCCAGAGGCAGGTTCCTGTATTGCGGCGGTAGACGGTTCGGGCTGGCGTGAGGACCTATCAATGTCATGGGCTCCGGTCGAACCGATCTGCCCAGCGCTTGTTGACGGCACGGCAGCGCTAGTAGAAGTTGTTTGCGTCGTCGCATGCTGAGGCTGTTTTTCAGACGAGCGCACGTACCAACACTTTTGCTGAGTTTCTCGGTTTAGGTGGTAATACCAGTGACTTCCCTTCGGGGCAGGAGAATTTGGTGCAGCGAGGCAATCGCTAGCGCGCGCAAGATCTAATGGCACGGTGGTCGTCGCGCCGGAAATAATAATCAATAAAACAAATGCGAAAGAGGTAAGAGATCCAGAGCGGTTTTGGTCGATTGGGCTTTGCGATAGCCGACGTCTGCGGCGATGTCTCACGGGCGACACGTCGTTCAATCTGAGCCAGGGTGCGATAGTGACGCGCAATTGCAATAAATCGATTCCGGACATTGCGATCTGGCGCAAGGTCCGCCAATTTTAAATATTCAACTGCTCGATCTTCGTATGCGCTAGCTCGCGCCCAACTAAGAAGCACGTCTCGTGCTTTTGGTCGCGGACTACACAGTTTCGATACGCCGAGCATCCCGTCTTTCCCTCCCGAAAACGCTAAAAATCAATCATGGCGAGCTGTCGGCTTTGTTTGGTCGTAAACAAGGCGATCTCGGTGCACCCACTCGCCGACGATGCGAGCGCGTTGCTCGCGTTCGGTTGAGTGCCTCGGTCGGGGTCGAGGCTCTGCGCCAGCGCCCAAGGTCGATTTCAGCCGCACCGCCCCACGATAGTGTGCAGAGCTAAATGTTCCCGGTGATGTAAAGAATCGCGTTAATGATTGAGCGGGTAGCGATCGCAAGCGTGCGTGAGATGAAATTTAGGTTGACGCCCAATTGAGTGCCAAACATCGGCAAGATGATGAGGAGGCCGATTAGAATCATTAAACCGAATGGCTCCAGGCGCGCAACGGCTATAGCAGCAGGCTTTGGAAGAATGCCTACCAAGATGCGACCGCCATCCAGAGGCGGCAGCGGAAATAAATTGAACACTGCCAACACCACGTTAAGAATGACACCGTTTTTCAGGTTATCCGCCAACCACTCAGCGCTGGTGCCTGGAAGATAGCCAACAATATGAAATGCAAGAGCCGCGATCACGGCGAGTGCGATATTCATGACCGGGCCGGCGGCTGCAACTAGCACCATGTCCCGTCGCGGAGAGCGGAGAGCCTGAAAATTGACTGGCACGGGCTTGGCATAGCCAAAAAGAAATGGCGCGTGGAACAATAGCAGCATGCCGGGCAGTAGGATCGTCCCAAAGGGATCAATGTGCTTTTACCGGATTGAAACTGACACGCCCAAGGCGCCATGCCGTGTCGTCGCCGAGGAGATGAGCGACGAAGCCATGTGCAGCTTCATGAAAAGTGATGGCGACGATTACTGGGATCGCCCAGGTCGTCACAAGATATATTGCGTCGCTACTCACGATTTGCGGCCTTATTTTCCTTTTTACGGCATTCGCCATAAGGCGGCGGAACGTGTCAGACGATCACACGTTCACTGTCGACCGTATCGAGCACCACCTCTTCCGCCTCTGGCACGCCAGCCGCTGCGCGCATCGTACACCGGCGCTCTGGAAAGTATTGTAGCGAGCGCTGCGCGAGGTGTAGCAGCGTGACGAACCGGCATACAGTACAGCCGCGCCGACCAGTTCAGCATTATTTACACCTGCGCAAACCTCGACTTCGAGCCGCGGAGCTTGAGCACCGCTGTGATTGAGCCCTGATCGTATTCGCTTGCGACGCAGCACTGTGTGTGTCCTTTCGATCGGCACCGTCAATTTTCTATGATTGTAGCGCTTTAGGATGTGACTTCGGCGCTCTCCCATGATGCCGCAACAGGATCACTAAGCTTGAAGGTGGCCGCAGCAGAGACAGTTTCCAAGCCCTTGCGATGTTGATCTGCATCAATCGCGGCGGTCCCCGTCAGGGCGCGAGGACGCTGGGGTAAGCGGCTTCGTTCGTCGCAGATAATCTGCCTTGAAAATAGCCATTTCAGTCGCCTGAATTCCTCTAACGGGGAGTAAGGCAGGTCAGGGGCGGGGGTGCGTAATGGCGCAGGACGGCTCGGGAGCCCGTTATGGGCCTCGTCGCTATCTCTTGATTGTCGCTAGCGTGGCCGCTCTCATCATCACAAGCAGCGCGGCCGATGCACGGCATCATCGCAGTGCGGACGTTCCTAATCACTCAAATGGAGATGATAACCGCCGTGACGCTCACGCTGAAGCATATTCGCCGCCGTCTGCTTCGATTGTGGTCGATGGCAATAGTGGGGCGGTGCTACAGGCCTCCAACCCTGATGCGCTGCGCCATCCGGCCTCGCTGACAAAGATCATGACGCTTTACCTGCTGTTCGAGCGCCTGGAACGCGGCAGGATTCATCTCGATACTCCGCTCAAGGTGTCCGAGCATGCGTCCGAGCAGGCGCCGACTAAGCTCGGTCTGCACGCCGGTCAGTCGATCACTGTTGAGGATGCGATTAAAAGCATGGTCACCAAGTCGGCGAACGATGCTGCTGTGGTGGTGGCCGAGAATCTCGGTGGCGATGAGGGCAATTTTGCCAAGCTAATGACGCAGAGGGCCCGCGCCCTCGGGATGACTCGCACGACCTATATAAACGCCTCGGGCCTGCCAGACGACGATCAGGTCACCACGGCCCGCGATCAGGCGTTGCTCGGCCGCACCATCCAGGAGCACTTCCCGCGGCACTACAAGTATTTCTCCACCGAATCGTTCGTCTATCACGGCGAAGCAATGCGCAATCACAATCACCTGCTCGGCTCTGTCGACGGGGTCGACGGCATCAAGACAGGCTTTACCCGCGCCTCGGGCTTCAACCTGGTGACCTCAGTGCATCGCGGCGGACGCTATCTCGTCGCGGTTGTAATGGGCGGTCATTCATCCTTCGAGCGCGACGCCCATATGCGCGAACTAATCAGCGTGCACATCAAGCAAGCCTCTCTCCGTGGCACAGGGCAGGTCATTGTCCAGCACTACCGGCATCAATCCATGGCCTCGGTGGATGTGCAACCGGCAGCCGAACCCGCCGATCCAATTCGGCCACTACTCGTAAGGACTGCTATCTTGCAGGCTGCACCAGAGCAGTCGACGTCGTCCGCAGAACTGCCGGCGCTGCTCTCCAGCGATGCCTCTAACCAGCCGTCGAGTGCCTCGCAGCCGAATGCTCAGGTAGCAACTCGCTGGCCCTCGAATTTGGAAGTTTTTGCTTCCGTTGGATTCGATGCCGAATGCCAAGCCCTCGGTACAAGCAACGCCTGCAGGATCAGAGCCCGCCCGCGAGGTCGAAGCAGAGCCGCCCGCGAGCGGCCATGCGCATGGCCGCTGGTTGATCCAGATCGGGGCCTTCGACGGCGAGAACGAGGCGAAGGAGCATTTGACCGCAGCGCGACTTAAAATGCGCGAGGCGCTTGTGGGTAATCTACCGATCACTGAACGTTTTCAGAAGGCCATAAGACCGTTTATCGCGCGCGCTTTGCCGGTTTCGACAAGGCTGGCGCTGAATCTGCCTGCAAACAGCTTAAGCGTAGCGCATTTGAGTGTATAGCACTCCAGAATTAAGTGAGAAAACCAGCACTCGACCTTTCAGACACTGTCCGGGTAAGAAGCGCATAATGTTCAGGAAACTTCATTAGCGAGAACGGTGGACGGTTGCTCGGACCGCGCCGAGCAGTCAAGCCCAAAGCCGCATCGCGGCGCGCCAAAGGCGCGGGTTGACTGCGAATGCACGGGTCGAGCGATGATTGGTGTTCGCCCGTAAAGGAAATGGGTTGAAATCACCGCAGTTCGAGCGTCGATTGCATGACCACCACGACATACGGATTCCAGGTCGAAAGCAGCCAATAAATCATCGTCCGCTTTGGCTGCCCTGGGCCTGGCGGCGTGACATCCTAAGTCTAACGAGTCATCACAAACGGTGCATAGAATGCGCCAGGCCATGGCATCCCGGATGGAAGCGTCTGCTCATTGGTCAAGCCCGGACAACCGGTGAGACTGACATTCTGGATGAGCGTGCAATTGAGGCTTGGATCTTGCACGGCACTGAGCAGGCTTATGGGCGTTGACCATGGTCCCCACGGCTCCGGTGCAAAACGCGCTTCCACCACCCAAGGGACACAGGTGTAGAGCAAAAGCCAGGCGTGGAGCGGTGCGTTCCACGTCACCGAATGCTCGCCGACGCAGCGTTCGTCGGCGGGCTCCGCTGCGAAAATTTCCGCGTCGGTCGGTGGCATCCATTCGCCGGCCGCGTCATGTCCGCTTTCCCATTTCTCGCGTGATCCAGACAGGATGGCCAAATTCGTAGCCGGCGAAAAACAACCACGTTCGCGGATCGCTGAACGTCGCGCGTGGCGCCAATGCCATATAGGGAATGCTGGCTCGATACCGCGGCGCGCCAAAGACCGGAATTGCTGACGCCAGCGGATTGGGGGGCGCGACTCCAGGCGGCGGGTTCGCTGCGCTCGCATAGACGAAGCCGCTTGGCATGTTGGTGAACAGCGAGCCTTCCGGCGGGGGCTGCCAGTGAAAGTCAAGCGGATTGAGTGCCGTCGCCTCCGCGAGCACGCTGCGTCCTATGCTGCTGTTCTGCGGTGTCTGAAGGCACGCGCCGGGCGCTGGCAGACGCAGCGGGCGTGCGTTTGTTCGGCGTCAACGCACTCGGTATCAAGCAATGGTCGGTCCAGAAGAAGGCATAGAGCGTATTGTCGAAAAACACGCCGCCGGTCGGTACGTTGAACGACCCCTGCTGGATCGCGGGCGTTACGGTTGGATGCGCAAATTTCTTCGGCGCCAAAGTGGCAAGCTGAAGGTCAAGGCAAGTTGTAGTGTCGGGCGGGATCGTACGCGACGTGTAGCCGAGCGCGTCGTCCGGCGGTACTGTGGGTAAACTGTCGGCGGGTGATCAGGCAGCACGCCATCGCCGAACAGGAAAAAGAGCGGGCCCGAGCCGCTGTCGACGGGAAAGCCGAGATCGATGCCTTTGAGCCCAAAATTGGAAAGCGTCTTCGCGGCCGTCGCCGTGCCGGGCGTTCCAGTGTCCCAGATAGTTTCACCAATGAGCTGACACACCATGGTGCTGGTGCCGACCAGAGAAAGCGTTGCGGCATTGGCAGCGGTGGAAAGCGATCCGACGATGAACATTGCCGTTAGTAAAGTATAATGATTGGACATCGTCTGCTGGGCATGACCTTGCTGTGCATGGGTGATGCTGCCAAAGGATCTCACATCTCGATCGTGCTTTAACCCTTTAGACCGGACCCTGCATCGACCGCTGGCGACGCGATTTGGGCATGATGTGGAAACGGCGATCCTGAGCTTCCGGCGATTGGCTCTGTGGTTGCTCGGCTGTCCAACACTGCCTTGACGGAGACGAAGAGTGCGCTTGACGTTGCACGTGAGACCGATCACATCCCAACATTGTTGTTTGCCCTCCGTGTACTGCGGTCACTCTTGTCTGCTGCCGAATCAAGCGGCGGCGGCCGCGAATACCGAGGAGTGCATCGCTTTGGCTCAGGAAAGGGTGCCGTTCATGAAGATGTTCGCCGCCGGTTGGCGGGGGTGCGTATTGGCCCAAACCGGCAAAGCATCTGAAGCAGTCCAGGCAATCAGCGCCGCGATAGCCGAGATGCGAGCAATCGGACATCGACATGGGGTACGGCCTGGTTGACACATCTGGCGTTAGCCATGCGGATCTTGGAAAACTCGATGATGCTTGGCGTTGTATTGGCGAGGCAATGACAAGGGTAGAAACGACCAAGGAACGATGTAGGGAACCCGAGGTCAACCGCATTGCCGGCGAAATCACGCTCAAGTCCCTTGAGCGCGACACTGCGAAAGCACAAGCGTATTTCCGGCGTGCTCTTGAGGTTGCGCGGGCGCAGCAAGCGAAATCCTGGGAGTTGCGCCTTCGCCTCGTGCAGATCGAGCGTGTCGAGCCTTCCGTAACCAGTTGTAGACTGGCGCCAGAAGATTGATTGCCTCATCCCGTTTTCCCTGACTGCGCCAGAGCGGCGCGATGCTCACCGCCGCACGCGTCTCGGCCGCCGACCGCGACTCCCTTTGCATGATACAGAGCGTTCGCTAGCCCCACTTGGCGCAGCACGGGCGTCGCGGGCAACAACGCTAGTTGATGAGGGCGCGCGTGAACTGCGCGACCGCTTCGATCAACGCGAAGCGCACCAATGATCGCTGTCCGGCTTTGCCCCAAAGCCCCGCAGCCTTTTCGACGAGACCGGCATCGGTGTATTGGCGCGCTAACAGTTCCGGTCGGGCCTCGGCTATTTCGGCGAATCGACACTCAAGGGCCTCAGCGATGTGGGCATGCAGCGCGCGCCTCGGTTCGCGCAGCAACGTGCCATAGGCCGCGTCCTGAACGAGTGCGTGCTTGAACAGATAGGTTGCGTGCGGCGGCACGCCCTGCCTGTAAAGCAAACCTGCCTCAATGAGACGGTCGAGCGCCAATTGAAGCTCCGTCTCAGGTTTGCGTACGACCGCGGCCAGTAATGCATGCGAAATCTCGCGGCCGATCGCCGCGCCGATCTGCGCCACTTCCTTTGCCGACCCGAGCCGGTCGAGCCGCGCCATCAGAGAGGCTTGCAGGCTTGCCGGTACCGCCAGGGCTTGGAGCGGCCACAAGGCCCGCTCGCCGCGCTCTGGCCGTCCGCCTCCAGCACCGCCTTGGTCATCTCCTCGACGAACAGCGGGATGCCGTCGGTGCGCTCGATGATGTCCTGGCGAATGTCCGATGCCAGGGCTTGTTGCCGGCGACGCGATCGATCATGAGTTCACGTCGCCCCGCGTCAGTCGATTGAGGGTCAGCGCAGTCACGTGTGGCTGGCCGATCCAAGGCGGCTGAATTCCGGCCGGAAAGTATGAGTACAGCACCGGTGGCTCACGATCCGGTCCACTGGCCGACCGAATGCTTCAAGGCTCGTGGGATCGGCCCAATGCGCATCTTCGAAGATCATCAGCACCGGACTTTTGCGTGTAAACGTCTCGACCTGCGCAAAAAGCGCATCCAGCGTTTTTTGCCGGCGCTGTGCGGCGTGAGTTCGATCAAGGGTTAACGTCCGTCGTTCGGCAGCGAAAGCATTTCGGCGAACGGCGCGGCGTCCTGCTTTGAGGTCGATGCCAACGCGAGCACCGCATTCAGCTTGTCAAGTTTCACCTGCGCGGTGTCGGCGTGTGTAAATCCGGCGGCACGCTCCATCTGGCCGATGATCGGGATGCGCTGTCGGTGTGCTGCGGTGAGCAGAAATAGCGTAACCGCGTGTGCGGTTCGCTGGCGAGACGTTCGAGCAGCGTGGTAGTCACTCGAGACTTGCCGATGCCCGCTTCGCCGGACAGGAGCACCACTTTGCCTTCGCCCAATTTCGTCTTTGACCAGCGCCGCAGCAGCAGTTCGACGTTGCTGGAGGAGTTGGCGTCGTAACGGTTTGTCAGACGAACACGAATAGGTCATTTTCAGCAATAGGTCTTTGATCGGCTAAGATGCCCCTCCGTCCACGGGAGACGCGATGAAAAGGCGCTCCAAAGCAGCGGTTGCCCGTGCGACGTTTTAACCCGACTCAAACAAACGGTTTTACCCCGGGCGGCGAGGACTGCGCCCACATGGCGCGCGCGAATGCTGGGAGAGCGAGCGACGCTGCGCCAACCGTGAAGCCATGCGAGAGGAAATTCCGACGGGCAGGCTTGCTGGGATCGTTTTTCTTTGGACGCATGGCGGAGCGCTCCTTTGACTGGAGCGCGAAAACTTGGTGGGCCTGGGTGGACTTGAACCACCGACCTCGCCCTTATCAGGGGCGCGCTCTAGCCACCTGAGCTACAGGCCCACACGGGATGACACTACGAACAGCGGGAATAATTCTATCATGCCATTTCGAAGCAGGGGGAACGGAGAAGGCGCCCGAAAAACCTAAGACTCACCGCAGAGACGCAGAGAGAGGCAGAGGAAAAACAGGCGCAAGATTTACCACAGAGAACACGGAGGAGGCACAGAGAGCACCGAGAAAGCGAAGGCTCACAGCACGCTTCGCCAAATCACTCGGGGCAGAAAGACGCAGAGAGAGACCTGGTTCTAGGAAACGGCTCCGAATCCCTACAGTTTATTGAGGCCGTCGAGGGCCGCAACCTTGTAGGCTTCGGCGAGCGTGGGATAGTTGAAGACGGTGTCGCGGAAATATTCGATGGTGCCGCCATAGGCCATTACCGCTTGGCCGATGTGGACGATCTCGGTGGCGCGCTGGCCGAGGATGTGCACGCCCAGCAACTTGCGCGTATGGCGATCGAAGAGCAGCTTCAGCATGCCGGTTTCATCGCCCAGCATCATGCTCTTCGCCAGTTCGTTGAACTTCGAGATGCCCACTTCGTAGGGAACTTTGGCGGCTGTCAGTGTTTCTTCCGTTTGGCCCACCGTGGAGATTTCGGGAATCGTGTAGATGCCATACGGAAACAGTTCCGGCATGTGCTCGGATGGCGCACCGAACATTCGGCAACTCGCGAGGCGACCCTGTTCCATGGACGTGCTGGCCAGCGCGGGAAATCCGATGACGTCGCCGGCGGCGTAAATGTGCGGCACTTCGGTCTGATAGTCGGCATTGACTTTGATCTTGCCGCGAGAATCGGGCTGCAGTCCCGCCGCTTCGAGCTGGAGCAGGTCGCCATTTGCCTGCCGGCCGACGGCATAGAGAAGCATATCGCCCTGCACTTTTTTGCCGCTCTCGAGTTCGGCGAAGACGCGGTCGCGCTTCTCGTCAATACCGACGCTCGTGACTTTTTCGCCGAGGCGGAATGTGGTTCCCATCTGGCGCAGGTGATAAGCGAGCGCGTCCACGATCTCGCGGTCAACGAAATCCAGGATCAGGGGGCGCTGGTCGATCAAAGTTACTTCAGCGCCGATGGCGGCCATGAACGAAGCGTACTCGAGGCCCACGACGCCCGCGCCGACCACGATGATTTCGCGCGGAAGGCTGCCGAGGCAGGTGAATTCGTCCGTATCAATGATGCGCTTGCCATCGAAGGGAATGTCGGCATTGCGAGCGGGACGCGTGCCGCAAGCAATCAGGAAGTTCTCGCCGCGCAGCGTCACCCTGGCGCTTTCGCCCTGAACCTCGATCGTGTGCGCATCAACGAATTGCGCCATTCCCTGAAAGATTTCGACGCCATTGCGACGCAGCTGCGCGCGGATCACGTCCGTCTCGCGAGAGACGATGCTGGTGACGCGAGAAGCGAGGTCGTGAACCGAAACCTCTCCCTTGCCGCGATAATTGCTGCCGTAGAAAGTTCTCACGGCGATGCCGGTCAGCTGAAAAATGGCTTCGCGGACGCTTTTGCTGGGAATCGTGCCGGTGTGGACGCAGACGCCGCCCATCATGAGCGTGCGGTCAACCATAGCGACGCGCTTGCGCAATTTTGCGGCGCAGATCGCGCCCTTCTGGCCCGCCGGGCCACTGCCGATGACGATCAGGTCGTAGGATTGTTCAGCCATGGGTAAAAGAGCTGCTCTTTCATGTGAATGGATTTAGGGCGACTGCCGACATCCACTTTCGGGCGCAAATGTTACAGGATTATGTATGCTCCCGCGAATCCAGCGAATGAATCCGCCGGATAGGCCATGCCAATGCGTCGCCCCGATCGCGCATTCGCCGCTTGTAACATTACACAGTCACGATCAGATCAATTTCCACTCGAACGTCGCGCGGCAGGCGTGCAGCCTCGACGGTGGACCGCGCCGGCGGATTCGTCGGGAAATAACGCGCGTACGTTTCGTTCATCACGGTGAAATCGTTCATGTCCTTCAGGTAAACGGTGGCCTTCACCGCGCGGTCGAGCGACGATCCGGCCGCCTCGACGATCGCTTTGAGGTTGTCCATCACGCGAGCAGTCTGGCGCGCTACGTCACCTTCGATAAGCTGGCCTGTCGCAGGATCGAACGCGACCTGACCGGCGGTAAAGATGAAACCGTTCGCTTTCGTTGCCTGCGAATACGGGCCGATTGCTTTAGGTCCCTTATCGGTTGAGATAATTTCCTTCATGGCGCCTCCCAAAACTCAGAAATTAGAAATAGGAAAACTGAAAATGGTAAATCAGGTGCCGATTAGCGCTGAGACGCTGTTGGCCAGTTCTGCGCTACCTCGCCCACGGCCGCGCCCTGATAGCGCTGGCGAAAATCTTCCGGGATTCCCTTCTCGTTCAGCCAAAGCCGGAACATTCCGGCCAGATTCCTGTTGCTTGCTTGCTCCAGCGCCGCGCGCAGCTCAGCGTAGCCAATCTCTTGCCCTCTCTGTAGCGCGATCAGATTCGCCAGCCCGGCTCGCATCGGCGCTTCACCGCAGGCGTCCTCCAGCGCGACAAGGAAAAGCGGCGCCTTGGACAGGGCGATGCGGCGCGGCCCGATTGCGTCACCCATCGTAACTGCGCCCAGTGGGGCCTCCGTCGCGGCCTTGCTAGCCTCGTCATATGCGCGCAAATATTCGGCGACACGCTTGCGGCGTGCGTTGGCGCCGCCGCGGGCCTCGTCGAGAACGATCGTGGCATATTCCGGCAGGCCCTCGCCCATGCCGACTGCCGCGGCGGAACTGATATACATAGCGTCGCCGAACCATTCGTGCGCGAGCGCATGGGTTACGATCTGGAGAAATTGATCGTTGCCAGTTCCCAGCGCCAAAGCCGATGGATTCACGAGCGCGCCGCCCAGAAATGCCACAGCTGCAGGAGACGTGTCTCCGCTGAGATGTCCGCGCAATTCGGGAGATTCAACGATGTGTGGACCGGTGATTGCCTTGTCGAGCGGGCCGAAATCTTTCTCGAGCGCATTCCACGCCGCTGTGATCTGTTGCGCCCCATTCGCGGGATCGTCTTTCAGCGGCTGGATCGTCCAAAAAACGGTGGTGGACGCTTTGCGTTGCGCAGGCCAATCAGCGTATTTTCCCGCGACTACGTAGGCTGCGGAGTTGGCCGCGTCCAACTGGAAGCGGTACTCGATTTCATTTGCACTTTTTTTCTTGCCCCGTGGCTACGCCACCCGCGAGGACCACAAAGTCGGCGGGCACGTGGATGCTGAAGTCCACGACCTTGGGCGGTTTTGGATAGGGAGCAAGCACGCGCTTTGGCGGTTGAAGGCCGGGAAACCACCCGCGAGCGGCAAGATGAAAGCTATTTTCGCCAATCGTGATTCGCGCACCTAGGTTTTCTGGTGAACGGAACGTGTATTCGATTGAAAGTTGCAGCGTCCGATTGCGCACCCACGCTGGATCGAGCGGAATGCGCAGCACATCCGGCTCGGACTTCTGAACTCCCGCCGGAAGATTTGTCTGGCGATGCTTCGTGTCCATTCACTTCCACGCGGAGATTGGCACGACCGAACGCGCGCTCTTCGGGGAAAATGGCGTCCACGAATGCCAAATCCGCGGTGCCGGTGTTTTGCAGCGTGTAACGTGCGCCCACCTTCAACTCCGCGGGCTGGCCTGGAACGAATTGGACGTCGCGCGATTCCTTGACGATTCGATAACCGGGCGCAAGCGGCACCGCGCACGCAGACGAAAACAGCGCAAGCGAAAGGACGAAAGCCGCGGCAAGCGAGCGCGAAACGTTGCGGTTCAAGATACGAAGATTCTACAGAGGCATGGTGAGCGGGGAAAGGCTGAAAAAAAGACGCGCGTCACCCGGGCACTGACCGGCTACTTGCTGCAACAGCGGCAGCGCATAGGAAGGCGCTTCACGCGAGGTCTATATGTCGGAGCTGAAGCTCCGACCCCCTAAAGACCGCTACGGAGGGCGGCTTTGGCGCCGCCAATGCGGGTGTCAACTTTGGTTCCGAAGGTTTGGTGCTGAGGTCCAGACCAATATTGCGAGGTCCATGTCAAGCATAAAGCCACGACCCACAAGAATTCCGCGCCACGCGCGCCGAGCCTATAGGGTCGAGAAGTGGCTGACAATTTGCGCATCGGTGGCGCCGTGGCGACGAAACTGGAGAATCGCCGCGGCCTGCGAATCGGGAACACCGCGCCGCACAAGCTCGAGCAACGTTAATTCGCGGACACCCGCGTTTTTCAAGTTGGCGAGAGAAGCGCCGGCGAGAACCGGTTTGCCCGCCGCGTGATGCCGAGCTACTTCGAGGAGAATAGCGTCCGAAAGGCCCGCGAGGCGCATGGCTTCGAGATCTCCCGCGCCCAGCCCCAGCTGGTTCATTCGGGCTAGTTCGAGAATCGTGTCCTCACCGACCTGCGCTCGGATCAGGCCCGCGATCTGGTCGCCCGCATCGAACGCCTGGCCACGGCCGCGATAAATTTGCACCGCCGCGATGCAACTTGCATCGGAAAATCCGCCTTGCCGTGCGGTAGAGAGCTGGGTGATTTCTGGCGCGGTGATGTTGAGCGTCTTTAGCTGCTGAATTGAATCGTAGCTAAATCCAGCGGTATCGAGCGGCTTGTAGTCCAGCGGCGGGATGGAATGGCAACCGGCCACGGACAGCATAATGGCCATCACGACAAGCGCAGAGCGATTTCGTGCACCTACGGCGCGAAGCGCCTGGATGTTCCCCATATGATTATTGTACGCGCACGGTGCGAGGGTGCGGCGGGGTGACGCGGAAGGATTACCTGGCTTCAGGGACGGGAGAACCCTTTCGAGGAGGGGAACCTTGGGAGCAAAGTATCAGGCGGATGGGCGACATCGTGCCAAGAATGTGCGCCGGGCACAGCATGCTGTGCCCCTACGAAAGGCTAAAACTACGAGCACTTTGCTCGCTGAACGGCTGCGGATCGCCAAGCACTTGCGCCGGGCACGGCATGCCGTGCCCCTACAAACCGCGGCGGGGTGTCAACGGATCCCCGTGGGACTCCTAGACGTTGTAGACGCGCTCGATGTCGAAGACGCCGGGGATGCGTTTGATTGCCGCGAGAATGTGCTCGAGCTGCTTGCGGTCGCGAACGTCGAGGGCAACCTCGATGCGGGCACGCGTGTTGTCGTCGCCGCCGCTTTCGAAGCTGCGTATATTCGCGCCGGTGCCGCTGATGATATTGGAAATTCCCGCGATCATCCCGGGACGATCCTCGGTAAAGATGCGCAAACGCACCGGAAACTCCGCTTGCGTGGACGCGGCCCATTCGACGGCGATGCGCCGATCGGCTTCGTAGAGCAAATTCTCGACATTCGGGCAATTCTTGCTGTGGACGGCGATGCCGCGCCCGCGCGTGACGTAGCCGATGATGTCGTCGCCGAGGATTGGGTTGCAGCACTTCGAGCGGTAGACCATCAGGTCGTCGTGGCCGCGAACCACAATTGCGGCTTCGTCCATGCCGAGCATGCGCTTGACGCTCGAAGCGATTTTCGGCTGTTGTTCCTCGGCCGCTGAACCCGGGAGCGGCTTTCCGGTAACCTTTGCGAGCACCTGCCGCGCGGACCATTTCCCGTATCCAAGATCGGCGTAGAGATCGTCCACGCGCGAGCAGCCGTATTCGGCGGCAACACGCAGCCAATCGTCTTCCGCGATTTTTTTCAGGCTTACGCCGACTTGCCGGGCTTCCTTTTCGAGCAGCTTGCGGCCGACGTCGGTGGCCTCCTCGCGCTCGTGCAGGTGAATCCACTGGCGAATCTTGCTGCGCGCGCGCGAGGTGTGAATAAACGAGAGCCAGTCGCGCGACGGCGCGTGACCTTTCTGCGTGACGATTTCGACGACGTCGCCATTCGCGAGGGCATGGCGCAGCGGAACCATTTCGCCATTCACCTTCGCGCCGGAACACTGGTGGCCGACCTCGGTGTGAACCGCGTACGCGAAATCAATCGGCGTGGCACCGCGGGGAAGCACAACCACGCGCCCCTTCGGTGTGAACGTGTACACCTCCTCGGGATAAAGGTCCACGCGGAGAGTAGAGAGAAATTCGCTGGGCTCCTGCATTTCCTGCACCCACTCGATCAAGTGCCGCATCCACACGATGCGCTGATCGTCGGCGGCGGATGCGGCCTCATGTCCACCCTTATATTTCCAGTGCGCGGCGACGCCCTGCTCCGCGATGCGATGCATTTCCTGCGTGCGAATCTGCACCTCGAATGGCTGCCCGGAATGAATCACCGCGGTATGCAGCGACTGATAGAGGTTCGGGCGCGGCATGGCGATGTAGTCCTTGAACCGCCCAGGGACGGGCCGCCAAATCTGATGAATCACGCCGAGCGCGGCGTAGCAATTCTTCACCGTGTCCGTGATCACGCGCACGGCCAGCAGGTCGTAAATCTGATCGAGATTGCGCTGCTGCTTCTGAATTTTCAGGTGCACCGAGTAGAGCCGCTTGATGCGCGCCTGGACTTCCGCGGGGATGCCGCTTTCGACCATTTTCTCGCGAATCGTGTTCTGCACTTCGGTCAGAAATTTGTCGAACGTGTTTTGCTTGTTGGCGACTTTTTTCTGCAGCACGAGGAACGCGTCCGTCTCGAGATAGCGGAAGGCGAGATCTTCAAGCTCGCCGCGAATCAAGCCCATGCCAAGACGGTTCGCGACGGGGGCGTAGATATCGAGCGTCTCGCGCGCGATGCGGAGCTGGCGCTCCGGAGCCAGATATTCGAGCGTACGCATGTTGTGCAGACGGTCGGCGAGCTTCACCATGACCACGCGGACATCGTTGACCATGGCGAGCAGCATCTTGCGGACGTTTTCAGCCTGACGATCTTCCGGAGCCAGCAGATCGAGCTTGCTGATTTTGGTGACGCCCTCGACCAGGCGGGCAACGTCCGGGCCAAACTGCTCCGAAATTTTCTCGATGGGCTGTTTCGTGTCTTCTACGACGTCGTGGAGGATCGCGGCGCACAGCGAGGTCACGTCCAGCTTCATGTCCGCGAGCAGGTGGGCGACTTCAACAGGATGCGACAGATAGGGCTCGCCCGAAAGGCGCGTCTGCGACTTGTGCTGCTCGGCAGCGAAATCGTAGGCGCGGCGCAGGAGGTCGAAATCGTCGCCCGGACGGTTCTTGCGGACCTTGTCGAGCAGTTCACCGAAGCGCACGTCAACGGTGCGGCGCGCCGCGATGCTGATCGCAGGTTTACTGGCCGGGTCCATTGCTACGTTTATTGTAATCCCGTCGCTGGCAGCCCCGCGAGCCTTTGTGCCGCGGGCAACAGCTTGGGCGCAAGCCCATTGTGAAAGCCTGAAGACTTACCACAGAGAACACGGAGGAGGCACGGAGACCACAGAGAAAGCTTAGGAGGATTCTCCTTTGTGGAACGATTGAGGGAATGGGCTTCGTTTCGCTAAGCATTGGCGCCTCTACGCGAGAAAAACCATTTGCGGCGGGGAACATCCTAAGTGTGTGCAATTTCGAATTGGCCCCAATAAAAAACCGGCGGGCTTTGGCAGCCCGCCGGAGAGAGAATTCGCGCCAGAATTTTCCGGAGCGGTTAGGGAGTTGGCGAAATATTCGCTTTCTTCTGCTTGATGGCCTTGACCTTGTCGACGAGATCGTCCGCCTGCTTCAAGTCCGCGTCGCGCGCGGCTGTTGACGACTCCGTATCGGCCTTCTGACGATAAAGCAGGTTCAAGTAGGCCATCGCGTCGTCGTAGTCAGGACGCTTCTCGATGCCCGTCTGGAGATTGGAAATGCCCTCGTCGATGGTCGAACCATACTTCTGGGCGAATTGCGCGGCCAACGCGGGCGGCATTGGATCGCTTTCCTTCACGGGCTTCTTCGACGTGTGATTGTAGGCATCGCGCATGTCCTTATTGGCTCGATAGGCGAGCGACCAATCGATAACGCCTACCCAGTAATAGGGCTCCGGATCGTCGGGCTTCAGGGCGATATGTTTCTCATGGTACGCCTTCGAATCCGCGAGCTTCTGAGGGTCGAAGGGCGTGCCGCCCATGTTGTAGAGAATCGAGCCAATACCGTCAATCGCGGAAACATTGGACGGATCGGTATCCAGGATATTCTTGAACTCCGCCACGGCCTGCTGGCCGTTCTTGACGTTTTCGTCGGAAGGAGCACCGGGAATATACTGGCTGGCATAGGCCGTCGCGAGATACAGCTGGGCGTTGGTAAGGGTGGGATCGTATTCCTTGGCGGCCTTAAAGTCCTCGATCGCCTGATCGAACTGCGCGTTCTTATAAGCAGTCACGCCCTTGTTGAGCTTGTCGCGCGCTCGCAGCTTATCGCATCCTGCTCCTGCGGCGACTGCGGCCGTGACGACGGCCACCAGAATGAATACGTGGGGCTTCCGCTGCATTACGGCTCTCCTTGAAATGAGTGGCTGCGCCGGCAAATCCGTCCGTCGGACGGCTACAACCAGGCGAACCGAGTCGCCTACTGGCCCGCTTCAATCTTAGCGGTGATAAGGCCTACGTGGTCGATGCCTGAACCACGCATGATGTCGATCGCGTGCGCGACCTGAGCGAATTCGACATCGTCATCACCCTTCACGAACGCGATCTTGTCGGCGCGTTCCTTGAAAATATCAAAGAGGCGCGGACCGAGATCGTTCCAGTTGCTATCATCCTGGTTTATCTTCAATTTTCCGCCCTGCATGACCTGAACGACGATGGTGCGGTTATCGGGCTCAGTCTGCTTCTGATTGGGCGGAGGGGGCTGAGGAACCAGGGTCTGCAATCCCGTTGGCGTCCGGGGAGTGATCACCATGAAGATAATGATCAATACCAGAAGGACGTCAATTAACGGAACGATATTGGGCTCTGAAACTGGACCGTCTTTACTTCCACCAACTGCCATTCCCATAGGAAGACTCCTTGCCTTTAATTGCCGAGCTGATTAATCCGAGCCGCCAGGCGGAGGTGGCGGAGCGACTTTGCCCTGTGGTTTATCGGTCAAGAGTCCGAGATTCTCCACACCGGCAGAGCGAACTTCGTCGACAGCCTTGACGACATCGCCGTATTTCGCCCTGGCGTCTGCGCGGACGTATACGGTCTTGTCGAGGCGGTTGGAAAGCTGATCCCTCACTTCGTCGGTGATCTCGTTCAGTTGGATTTCCCGGCTGCCGAGGAAGAGATGGCCGTCGCGCGTCACGGCGACAATGATGGCGTCGTCGCGATCGGCGTTGGGCATTTTCTCGGCGTTTTCAGCCTTGGCCATGTTAACCGGGAGGCCCTTCTGCAACAGCGGCGTGATCACCATGAAAATGATGAGCAAGACCAGCATGATATCGGCCATCGGAATGACGTTTGGCGCCGCCATTACCGGTGGTGCTTTGGGCTTGTATCCCATGGCTTACTTCTTTCCGCCTCGGCGAGTGATGAAGTAGTTGATCAGCTCCATCGAAGAGTTATCCATCTCGACGTCGAAGGCTTCCACGCGGTTCGTGAAATAGTTGAAGGTCCAAACGGCAGGGACGGCTACGAGCAAGCCGAGCGCCGTGGTCACAAGGGCTTCCGCGATACCGCCGGCCACCGCCGATAGACCGGTGACCTTCGAGTTCGAAATGCCCTTGAACGCGTTGATGATGCCCATGACCGTGCCGAAAAGTCCGACGAAAGGAGCGGTCGAACCGATGGTGGCGAGACCGGAAAGGCCGCGCTTCATTTCGGCGTGGACGATGGCTACCGAGCGTTCGAGGCCGCGCTTCGCCGCTTCGATGACTTCTTCATCGCTAACCTGCGAGGAAGCTGCCTGGAACTCGGAGAGGCCCGTCGCCACAACCTTGGCGATGTGGCTCTTCTTGTTGCGCTCGGCGATGGAGATCGCTTCGTCGAGCTTGTTGTCCTTGAGGGCGCCGGCCACCTGCTGCACGAATACGCGGGACTGCTTCCGCGCCGCGCTGTACATCAGTGCGCGGTCAATCATGATGCCCACGGACCACGCGGACATGATGAAAAGAATTCCGACCACGGACCTGGCTGGCCAGCCCATGTTGTGCCACATCGTAACTATGTCCCAACCTACCTCGGGCTCTTGAAACATCGCCAACAGTGCGTAAGCAAACATAAATTTCGATCCTCCTCCGTCACAGCAAATCGATCGCGGCAGGAGTATTCTGCCGGTCGGAATTCCCCTCTCCAGCCATCCGGGCCCGCAAGCGGGTCCGGCCCCTGCTATCCACCACCCAGCGAAAACACAACGTCAATCGTGGTATCCACTTCCACGGGCTCACCGTTGAGCGTCGTGGGTTGATATTTCCATTCGTGCACGGCGTCCATCGCTGCCCTCATTAGCAACGCAGGCCCCGAAACAAACTGCAGTTCCTGAATCGAACCGTCCTTGGCGATAACGGCGTGCAAGCGCACCGTGCCGGCGACATGGGCTGTCTTGGCAATTGGCGGATACACCGGCAAAACCTGGTGCTGCATTTTCGCTGCCTGCACCTGTCCACCAACTTTGATGCGAGTAGGAGCGGCCTTCGGCGGAGGCGGCGGAGCCGAATTCAGAATGCCGCCACCGAGCGCGTCACCGGTGCCACCGGCGACACCAAATCCAGATGCCCCGGCGCCGACGTCAGGCGCCTCATCCTTGATCATTGCGACTTGCTTGGGGATCACGGTGGGAGCAACCATGGTTTGCGGCTGGACGATGCGCGGCCTGACAATCTTGACGGGAGCAGCAGGTGGGGGAGGAGGCGGCGGTGGTGCAGGAGCGACTAAGAAAGTGTTCAGCATGCCCTTGGGCAATGCTTCCGTGTAAATGAGCGGAATCAAAATCATCACGCCCACGATCACGAATTGAACCAGGGCCGACATGGCCACGGCCCAAGGCTTGTGCGTACCTTCCTGATGCGCACCGGATACAACCAGTTGATTGAACATGTGCTAGCTCCTTACTGCTACCGCCGAGCGCTTTCCGGCTGCGGATCCGGCGCGGACGGTTGATCCCTTTCCATCGTGATACTTGTTCCAGAGAACGACGATGGGCGCTGCAATGCCAAAACTGGAGTACGTTCCTACCACAACTCCTACCACCATGGCAAAAGAGAACGCGCGAAGTACTTCCCCACCCATGATGTACAGTACCAAAACAGTGAGGAACGTCAAACCGCTCGTCAAAATCGTGCGGGACAGCGTCTGGTTGATGGACTTGTTCACGATGTCCGCAAACGGCTCGCGCTTCATGAGCCGGAGATTCTCTCTCACCCGATCGAAAATAACAATCGTATCGTTCATCGAATAGCCGACCAGAGTGAGCAACGCCGCAATCACCGTCAGCGAAATCTCATAGTGAAAGAGCGAAAAGAAACCCAGCGTGATCAGCACGTCGTGGAAGACGGCGATGACTGCCGCGGCCCCATAAACCCACTCGAAGCGGAACGCAATATACACCAACATGCCGCAAAGGGCATAGATGGTTGCCAAAAAAGCCTGGCGGCGGAGCTGCGCCCCGACTTTGGGTCCGACGATTTCAGCATCGCGAATCGCAAAAGTGCCGAGCGAATAATTATTGGAGAGCGTGGTGATGACGGCAGGCGTGACGCCCGGGACGCTACCGAGCTGATCGAAACTGGTTACGATGCCCTCGTGGTCCTTATCACGCGCACCCGTGAGCTGAGCAGCAAGCTGCGTGTAGCGATCGCCGGCGCTGGTTCCCAGGGAGAGAGGATCCTTCTGTGTGAGATCGGACGTGAGAACGGATGAGCTGATGGAATTGAAATCGGGTTTGCCGTTGGTGTTCGCACCAAAAGTGCTATGGAGCACGTCGAGAATTTTCTGTTTGCCGACGTCCAGCGATTCGTCGCTCTGACCTTGCTCGAGTCCAATCACAACGTCATTCTGCGAGCCGACGTTCTGCGAATCGCTGATGCCCTGAATGGTGCTATTCCCCATTCCCGCTTGTTGCAGTCCTTTGCGAATCTGCTCGATTGGCGCCTTACCGGCAAAACGAACGTAGACGAGAGTGCCCCCGCGAAAATCAATGCCGTAGAGCGCACCCGGATGCTGAGAAACGCGGCGAGCGAGAGATATCCATCCGACGGCCAATAAGAGAAGGGACAAAGCGACGAAGTATTTCGCTTTCCCCATCCAATTGATATTGACCCCGTGGAAGAATTCCATGCCTAGTCCCGCCCCTCTACTTTGACACCACCCCGGCCGGGTTTGTGCCCGGCGACGGTTTCCTAAGTTAGCTCGTTCTAGTACCCGAGCTAACGTCCCTAAATACTTAGATGTCCCTGACGATCCATCCGGGACAAGTGATAGTCAAATATTGCTCGCGACACATAGATCGATGTAAATACGTTAGCCAGCAAACCAATCACCAACGTGATAGCGAATCCCTGAACTGGCGTGCCCGAGCCGAAAAGGAATAGAAACACGGCAGATACGATCGTAGTCACGTGCGTGTCAATAATTGTCAGAAACGCACGGTCGAACCCAGTATCCACTGCAGGGGCCGGTAGCTTCCCATTGCGCAATTCTTCTCGGATGCGCTCAAAGACCAGAACGTTGGAATCCACGCCCATGCCGATGGTTAAAATAACGCCGGCGATGCCGGGAAGTGTCAACACAGCCCCGGCAAATGCCATGAATGCGATGAGGATCACGAGGTTGAATATCAGGGCCACAACAGCATTGACACCGCTGAGCCGGTAATAGAACACGAGAAAGATCATCACCACGAGCAAGCTGCCGATCGAGGCTCGAACGCCCTGGCGAATTGAGTCTGCTCCAAGGGACGGTCCAACGGTGCGTTCTTCCAGATACTTGATCGAAGCCGGTAGCGCGCCAGCGCGAAGGACGAGCGCGAGGTCCTGTGCCGTGTCCTGGCTGAAATTTCCCTCGATCACGCCGGAGTCTTCGATGCGGCTATTGATAACCGGAGCCGTATAGACCTTATTGTCGAGAACGATGGCCATACGCTTACCAACATTCGCTTCGGTGAACGGTCCGAACCGCGCCGCTGCGGAAGTCGAAAGATGAAAATTGACTTCATACTGGCCCGGGTTATTCGTGCTGGGCTGCGGCTGCGCGCCGACCAAGTCTTGTCCAGTAACCGCTGGAGCGCGGGCAAGAATGTAAAAGACCTGCTGAGCAGGCTGGCCTGGTGTTCCGGTGTCGGATTGGCCAGGGACGATGATCGAACCCGCTGGAAGAACTCCGCCATTCGCAGCGAGAGCTGCAATCTGCGAAGGGTATGTCTGGTCGCCGAGCACCAATGTCAATTGCAACTGCCCGCCTGCTTGAATCACGGCCTTAGCGCGCGTTGGGTCGCCTTCACCGGGAAGCTGGACGAGAATTTCGTCGTCGCTCCGACCCGTAAACGCGATCGTCGGCTCGGTCAATCCGAGAGCATTGATGCGGCGGGTGATGACTTCGAGCGACTGATCCATGGCGGACTTGCGCAGATCGGAGACGACGCCGGGCTTCATGGTCAGCAAGTAGCCGTTGATTTCACCCGCTGCTGGAGCCATCGCCCAATCCCCGAATTGGTTGCTGATGAGATCGCGGAAGCTGCCGGAGGTGGCGGGAGCGACATCGCGAATCTCGATGTGCGTATCGTCCACACGGCGAATTTCACCGAAGCCGATACTCTTATCGTGGAGTTGCTTACTGATCTGGTCCACAGCCTGATCGCAGCGCTGGCCGATGGCCTCCTCGACCTGAACTTGCAGAACGAGGTGGCTCCCGCCCTTCAAGTCGAGTCCGAGCCGTATGCGATCCGCGAGATTCAGCTTCAACTGGGTCAACGAGGTCGGGAAAACAGGCAGGCCGATGACGCCGTAAATACAGACGAGCAGCACGGCCAGGATGAAAACAAACTTCCACTTGAGCTGGGGATTCATGCGAGCCGCTAGCTCTCCTTGCTTTCGAGCTGGAGTCCAGCGATGGCGCTGCGCGAAACCTTGATCTTCACCTGCTCGGCGATGCGAAGCTGGATGGCGTCGCCCTCAAGCCCCACGATGGTGCCGTAAATTCCGCCGCTGGTGACGACCTTGTCGCCATTCTTCAAATTCTTCAACATCTCGTTAACTTTCTTCTGGCGGCGCTGCGCGGGCATGATCATGAGGAAATAGAAAATGACCATGATCAGAATTAACGGGAGAAATAACGTGATTCCACCCGGTTGAGACGGAGCCTGCGCAAGAAGCGCCAAGCTTCCTGGGATAGCTTTACCTAACATAACAATCAGTTCGCCTTTTCTGCCGTGGTGAGCAATTCCGCCGTAGCGGGCAAGCCTGCCGCGCCCGGCAGGTTATGAAAATCAATTTCCGAAGATGCTTCCCCCGCCCTTTGCCGCACCCAACGCCCTCTTGTGGTTACCTACCCGAGGCGTGCCTGAAGGTCAGACCGGAAACTTTCGAGCTTCCCAAACTCGATAGCCTTACGAATTTGACGCATGATGTCAAGGTAAAAGTAGAGATTGTGGTGGGTGTTCAAGATGACCGCGAGAAATTCTCCCGTCGCGTATAGATGCCGCAAGTACGCGCGAGAATATCTGCGACAAACCGCGCAGGCGCAGCTCTCGTCAATCGGCCGCGAATCATTGGAGTATTGCGCGTTGCGAATCAGCATCCGCCCGTGGGAAGTGTACAAACATCCGTGCCGCGCGCTACGCGTGGGCAGCACGCAGTCCATCATGTCCACGCCGAGCGCGACGTAGTCGGGTATCTGCTCGGGCTTGCCAACGCCCATGAGGTAGCGCGGGCGGTCCGCTGGAAGTCGCGAGGCTGCGGCCTGCGTCATCTCGCAAGTGATTGCGTGAGATTCGCCGACCGCAAGTCCGCCGATTGCGTAGCCGGGAAAATTCAGGTCCACGAGCGCGTCCGCATTTTCGCGGCGCAGCGATGCATGCGTGCCGCCCTGAACGATGCCGAAAAGCATTTGCCGCGCGGCGTCACCGTGACCGGCGAAATAATCGCGGGAGCGGCGCGCCCAATCGAGTGTGCGTGCGGCAGCGTCGCGCGCGCGCGATTCCTCGGAAGGCGCTTCGATGCATTCGTCCAGCACCATGATGATGTCCGCTCCCAAGGCGATTTCGATCTCGAGCGCCTTTTCCGGCGAAAGAAAATGCTCGGAGCCGTCGAGGTGCGAGCGAAACGTGACGCCCGCGTCGGCGACTTTGCGGAGCGAGCTCAGGCTGAAAACTTGAAAGCCGCCGGAATCGGTGAGAATCGGGCGGGGCCAGGACATGAATTTGTGGAGTCCGCCCATCCCGCGAATCAGTTCGTGCCCGGGCCGCAAATAGAGATGGTAGGTATTTGCGAGGATTATCTGCGCGTCGAGGTCTTCGAGGTCGCGCTGCGTCTGGCCCTTTACTGTCGCGGCCGTGCCCACAGGCATGAATGCGGGAGTTTCGATTACGCCGTGCGGCGTGGTTAAACGTCCGAGACGCGCGCCCGTGGGATCGGTTGCCAGGACCTCGAAGCGAAAACTCATCCGAGGAAGTGTATCAGGAGAAAGCGGCGACGGCGCCGACCCTCACGATAACAACCAGAAGCCAGACTACGAAGATCGAGACAAACGCCTTGCCGAACGACAATTTCTTGGGTGCTGCCGCGCTAAAACCAATGGCCATCAGGATCATGATCCAGAACGTAAAGATGTCGAATGCTGTTCCGAGAGCAATCAGCCATTTCGGAGAATCACTCGACAGGAACGCGCCGACATTTGATGCGATGAGATTTTGCAAATCCACGGTGGAGGGATCCTTCAAAAGCAAAATTAAGGCGCCTAGAATGCCTGACACTATTCCCGTCATCCAGGAGTAACAGACAATAGCGAGTGACGTCTTGAAGTTCAATTTTGCGCCGAACACCAGATTGAATAACCCGAGAAACACCGCCGCGATAATAACGGCGATGATCCCCGGGGAAATAGCGCCGATCGCATAAACGTAGGGCGGACCGTACTTGACCTGCATTTCCAGCGATCTCTGTTGCTGATCGGGCGGCAACTGCTGGAAGCGGCTGTTGTTCGCAGTTTGCTTTTCGAAAAAGGCTGCGCCATCCCACGCGGTGTCCGAATAGACCGATGATGCCGAGTGAAATGAGTGAGACCAGTAGCATTGGCAAAAGCCACGTGGGTCGCCTGGCGATGGATTCGAACGTCTCCTTGGGACTGAAGAGAACGCCGAAAATGCGGCCTATGGAATTGACGCGCTCGGGCGATTCAGGGGTCTGAACGGTTGGGCTGGCCACTGGACTCCTCCGCTTCTAGATTGGCGAGATTCTACAGTGGTCTACGCGCGGGAAGAATAAAAATTACAACGGATGCGAGAAAAGCTATCGCTGCAGAATGCGCGTGACGCTTGGGGAGACTAGCTCGTAGCGGACATTCCGCCAGCGGATGCGCTTGGACAAAAGCGAGGCAATAAAGTTCCAGGCGAAAAGAAACGGGACGATAGGGGCCAGCGCGGTCCAGACCCAGCTCCATTGGCGCAGCTGCCCTTTCCACTCCGGGAGCATTTCGTCCGCCGCGATGGTGCGCAACACGCCCTTTATGACGGCGAGAAACGGAATCACGATAGTGACTAGCGCCAGATTCATCCACGGATCGCCGCCGGCCATCTGCGTGAGGATGACGAACGCCGCGAAGATCAAAGTGATCGTGTAACTCAGGTGCGCGGCCGCGCCCATTCCCCAACGGCGCGGAGCGTAGATGCGCGTGATGAGAATTTGCCGGTTGGTGAATTCGAGCAGGCTCGAACCAGTCCAGGGATGCAGCGTCGCCGCAAGACATTCAGGACAGAAAACGATCTGCTTGCCGGCGCCTTCGAGAGATTTCGTCAGCGCAAAGTCGTCGCTGATGGCGCCCTCCCAGGATTCGAGCGCGCGTATATCGTTGAACGTGGTCTTGCGAATCGCCGTGCCGCCGCCCCAGCAGAAATTTTCGCGCGCGCGGCCGAGCATTGTGGCGACCGACCCGTTCCATGCGGACGCCATGGCGCTGGCAAAGCCGCCTGAACCGATGGCGTGGCTGGGAATGATCCACCGGTAGGCCGTGGTGGCGCCGATACGTCCGTCCTGCAGCGGCGCGATCAATTTGGTAAGCCAGCCTTTCGGCAGGCGCACGTCGGAATCGGTGAAGACCATGACTTCGAAATTTTCGGGGAGCGATTCCACCGCGCGGCGGAGGTTATGCACCTTCTCGCCACAATTCTCTGGCGGGCCAGCGATCACGATGTGCACGGGCCGCTGGCTCGCGGCTTTCACTCGCTCGACAATTTTGACCGCGGGATCGAGGCTGGTGGCGAGCGAGAAAAAGATTTCGTAATTCGCGTAGTCGAAACGCGTGAGCGCCATCAGGTTTTCTTCGAGGCCGGGTTCAGCGCCCTTGCACGGGCAGATCAGCGCCGCGACCGGTGCGTAGAATCCGGCGTGCGACGACAAACGTCCCCGGACCATACGGAACCATTCGAAACCGTCCCAGAGCGAATAGAGCCCCAGGGCGATCTGTACCACGGCCAAAAGATAGAAGAGGTAGAGCACTGGCGCGAGAATAACAAAAACCAGCGGGCAGCGGGACGTGGGCACGCGTTGACTTGCCAGATCAGCACGGGTAGAATTCGCCCAATTACTTTCTTAATCTTTTCTTCAGGCTTTTTCCCAGCTCTCGTTCCACCAGGAGGAAACCATGTCTGCGACTCAACCAGTCAACGAGGCGAAGCTGCACGAATTCATGATGAAAGCCGTGGGAGAAATGGGAGCGGCGATGAATGCCGCGCTCATCATCGTCGGCGACAAACTGGGGCTGTACAAGGCAATGGCCGGCGCCGGGCCGATGACCTCGGCCGAGCTCGCGGCTAAAACGAAAACCACGGAGCGGTACGTCCGCGAATGGCTCTCGGCGCAGGCCGCGGGCGGGTTCGTCACCTACGACGCGACTACCGGTAAATTCACTCTGCCGCCTGAGCAAGGAATGGCGCTCGCCGATGAACAGAGCCCCGTTTTCCTTCCCGGCTTTTTCCAAGCCGTGAAAGCATGCTTCATAGACGAGGAGAAAATATCGGAGGCGTTCCGCACCGGGAAAGGCGTGGGTTGGCACGAGCACGACCACTCGCTCTTCGTGGGAACGGAGAGATTCTTCCGGCCGAATTACCGCGCGCATCTGATCAACGAATGGATTCCCGCGCTTGGCGACACCGCGGCGAAATTACAGGCTGGCGCAAAAGTGGCCGACGTCGGCTGCGGGCTGGGCACGTCAACTATTTTGATGGCTGGCGCGTTTCCTAAATCAACGTTCGTGGGCTTCGACTACCATCCGCGGTCGATCGAGCTGGCGCGGGAGGCTGCCGCGAAGGCGGGCATGTCCGAACGAGTGAAATTCGAGGTCGCAAAGGCGAAGGATTTTCCGGGCGATGGCTATCAGTTGGTGGCGTTCTTCGACTGCCTGCACGACATGGGCGACCCGGAGGGTGCGGCGCGTCACGTGCTGGGATCGCTCGACGCGAATGGAACGTGGATGATCGTGGAGCCGTTCGCGAACGATAAATTGGAAGACAATCTGAACCCCATCGGGCGAGTGTTCTACGGTGCGTCCACGATGCTATGCACGCCGGCGTCGCTTTCGCAGGAAGTTGGGCTGGGATTGGGCGCGCAGGCCGGCGAAGGGCGCCTCTCGAAGATTTTGAAGTCGGCTGGATTCACGCGTGTCCGGCGGGCTGCAGAAACGCCGTTCAACATCGTGCTCGAAGCGCGGCCGTAATATTTCCGCGGACGAATCGCGGTCAATTTACGCGGCGGCGGGAGAAAACTTTTCGCAGGACGCGGTCGGCGGCGGCATTGATTTCGAGCTGAAATTTGCCCGCCGCGCGGCGAGCCTGCTCCATCAGAGAAGGATCGAGCAGCAGAGCGACGCGGTCAACGAATGGTCCGGAAGCGGAAGCGCGCGCGCTGGGACGCGAAGGCTCGCGAGCCGCGAGCATTTCGTAGAGCCCGAGGTCGTGCCAGAATTCCTGAGCGTCCTGGTCGGTCCAACTGAGTGACTGGCCCAGCGCCACGAAAAACTCCTCGCGGAAGAGATCGAGAAAAGGGATCGCCAGGTCGAGGCCGGCCGCCCTCAGTGCTGACTTTGAACGGGTGGCCTTCTTTCCCTTCTTTTTTTTCTTCGGCTGACGACGACCGCCGCGCACGGTGACGCTGACTTTCAGCCGGGCCGGCAACGCGGCTTCAATGCGCAGCACCGCAGCCAGAATGGATTCGCGGCGAATCATCTGGAGCTGTTCGCGATAAAACGAAGGCTGATCGGCTCGGCCGGGACGGCGATGCTCGGCGGCGTACATGTCAAGGAAGCGCGCGACCATTTCGTTGCGGTCGAGCGTGGCCAGCAGCACCGCTGCCGCTTCGCGGGCGCGCACGACAAGCTCTCTTGGGCGATAGGGCATCGGGAGTCACGCGACGAACAAGGCGCTCATCGCGGCTATTCACTAGGTACGCGAATGCATCGCGCGCCGCAACAGGAAAGGTTTTTCGTGCGCCCAAAAGAAAAGGCCCGGACATCGCTGCCCGGGCCTTTTGGTTTTTCAGTTTCCTGCTTCGTTCTATCAGTGTACGGGACCCGCAATTGGGCGCTCTTCGCCGAGCGGGCCGGTTGTGGCCGGCCGCACCGGCTTATCGAACTTGCCCAGTGCGATTTCGAGGGCCTGTTCGGCGGTGCGGACGAAGTGGACTTTGACGCCTTCGAGCATTTCCGGCGGCAGATCTTCCTTCACGTTCGGCTCGTTCTCCGACGGCAAGATCACTTCGCGGATGCCGGCGCGTTTCGCCCCCAGAACCTTTTCCTTGATCCCGCCGACGGGCAGCACGATTCCGGTGAGCGAAATTTCTCCCGTCATCGCGACACGCGGCCTGACTGGACGTCCTGTGAGCAGACTGACAAGCGCCGTGACCATCGCGACACCCGCCGACGGCCCATCCTTCGGAACCGCTCCGGACGGAACGTGAATGTGCAGATCCAGCTTGCGGAAGAAGTCAGCGTCAATGCCGTAGCGCTCGGAATTCGAACGGACCCAACTGAGCGCCGCGCGCATGGATTCCTGCATGACCTCGCCCAGATGCCCGGTCATCGTAAACTGCTTTCCACCGCGCATCTTGCTGGCTTCGATGAAGACGATATCTCCACCGACGGGAGTCCAGACGAGTCCGACGGAAACGCCGGGCTTCTGGACGCGCTCCTCGACTTCTTTTTCGAGGCGGAACTTCGGAATGCCCAGGACTTCGTGAATCACGTCGGGCGTAACGGTAAGCTTATCCGTCTTGCCTTCGGCGATCCGGCGCGCCTGTTTTCGCACGAGAGTGGCGATTTCGCGTTCAAGATTGCGGACGCCCGCCTCGCGCGTGTAGTGATGGATCAAATCGTGCAGCGATTCGTCGGTGAACTCAATCTGTTCGCCGAGCACAAGACCGTGTTCCTTGGTCTGGCGCGGAATCAAGAACCGCTTCGCGATGTGGATCTTTTCTTCCTCGGTGTAACCGGCCAGCTCGAGGACCTCCATGCGGTCGCGCAGCGCCTCTGGAATCGGATCCATCCAGTTCGCCGTGGCCACGAAGAGAACCTTCGACAAATCGAACGGCACATCGAGGTAGTGATCGCGGAACGTGGAGTTCTGTTCCGGATCGAGAACCTCCATCAACGCCGCCGACGGATCGCCGCGGAAATCACGGCCGAGCTTGTCCACCTCGTCCAGCATGACGACGGGATCCATCGTTTCGGCGCGCTTAATTCCCTGGATGATCTGACCGGGTAGTGCTCCGATATAGGTGCGCCGGTGGCCGCGGATTTCAGCTTCGTCGTGCATTCCGCCAAGCGAAATGCGGACGAATTTGCGGCCCAGAGCGCGTGCGATCGATTTTCCGAGCGAAGTCTTGCCGACTCCGGGAGGCCCAACGAAGCAAAGGATCGGACCCTTCATCCCCGGCTGCAGCTTCTTCACCGCGAAATAATCAAGAATGCGCTGTTTCACCTTGGTGAGATCGTAGTGATCCTCGTCGAGAATCTCCTGCGCCTTAGCGATATCAATCTGCTCTTCGCCAGTCCCCGAGGTTTTGTTCCACGGCAGCGCGGTCATCCATTCCAGGTACGTGCGCGAAACCATGTACTCGGCTGACGCCGGAGTCATCTTGGCGAGGCGCTTGAGTTCACGTTCGCATTCCTTTTTCCCCTCGGTGGACATCCCGGACTCTTCAACCTTCTTGCGAAGTTCCTCGACCTCGGTTTGACCGTCTTCGGATTCACCCAATTCCTTCTGGATCGCTTTGATCTGTTCCCGGAGCAGGAATTCGCGCTGGCTCTGATTCACCTGTTCCTGTACCTGGTCGTGAATCTTGGTACGCAGTTCGAGCACTTCCTTTTCTTTCGAAAGCTCGTTGATCAGGATTTCGAGGCGCTTGCGGACGCTAAACGTCTCAAGCAGCTCCTGGCGCACCATGGTGTTCAGAGACGGCAAATTTGAGGAGACGAAATCCGCGAGCCTCGCCGGTGAATCGGTATTCGCGGCTTCGGCCTGCAGATCGTCGGACAGTTGCGGAGAGCGAGCGACCACCTCACGGAACAATTCCTGGACGTTGCGCTCGAGCGCCGTCAATTCGGCGTCGGGCTGGTCTTCCAGGTCCGGCTGGCTTTCGACGCGCGCGCGGAGAAACGGCTTCAGGCCGATCACTTCCGTGACGCGGAGACGGCCGAGCCCTTCAAGAAATGCAACCACGTTTCCGTTGGGCATGCGCACCATTTTGTGAACTTTGGCGAGCGTGCCAACGCTGTGAAGATCCGTGCCGACGGGCACTTCGACGCGCGGATCGAGCTGTGCCACCACGCCGAGCAATTTTTCAGGACCTTCGAGAGATTCGAGAAGCGCGAGAGAACTTTCCCGGCCCACCGGCAGCGGCATAACGGCTCCCGGGAAGAGAACTGTGTCTCGCACGGGAAGAACCGCGAGCTCTTCTGGAACAACCCTCGTTTGTTTGGCCACGTGAACCCCCTTGGGCACCATACGCGAATCAAATGCAATGAGTCCATCTGGCAGCCTAATCGGCTGTCGAAAAGGTTAGATGCATCAACTCGATGGAAAGATTTATCTAATCTTCGCCTTAAGCTATAAGAAGATATTAGTCTATCACACTAAACATTATGGTCAAGCGATGCTCTGGTCACTAAAAGCCCATTAGAATCAACGACTCTAAGTCAATGTTAAGATAGATAGAAACTTACTTCGAATGCGGTGCAGGCTTGAATGACTCTTGGACGAGCTGGAGGGCCTCGTCCCGCGTGTTGACCCTCCCGCTGAGCTGAGCTTCCTCTACGGCCTCCAAGATCGCGTGGAAGGTCGGCCCAGGGGCATGGCCCAAGGTTATGAGGTCATCTCCGGTCAGTAGGCGGGGCGGCCGAACCTGCTCTAGCGGCGTATCCGCCAGGAAGCGGCGGACGACTTCATAGTTATTGAGGTGCCCGTGGCTGGAGCTGCAGTCGAGCCGATGCAACTCCAGATGCTCGTCGAAGCGATCGAGGCGAACGAAGCGCTTCAGCGTCGAGACCTTCATCTGGGGAACGTCTTTGAAACGCATATGGTTCGCGATGAGCGCCACAATCTGAGCCGTGTCGTCGTTCGAGAAACGAAAACGCCGACAGATTTCTTCGGCCATGCGCATTCCGACTTCGACATGCTCATCGAATCGAATGCGGCCGTCGGGTCCGGACGGGGGCGTAAAAGTTGGCGGCTTGCCGACGTCGTGGAGCAGAACTCCCCAAGCAAGTGTAGGAGGGCAGCCAGCGGGTAATCCCCCGATCATGATTACTGTGTGCGTCCAGACGTCGCCTTCCGGATGGAATTGCGGCGGCTGTTCGACGCCTTTCATGCGCGCGACTTCCGGAAGTAATTCCGGAAGCAGGCGCGTCTCATCCAGGAGTTCGAAGCCGCGGCGCGCGGCGCCCTCCGTGAGGATTTTAGTCAGCTCGTCGCGAAGGCGCTCGGCCGAAACCTGATGGATATCCGCAGCAGACTTCAGGATGGCGGTGAAAGTGGCCGTCTCGATCGCATATCTAAATCGCGCCGCGAAGCGCACGGCGCGAAGCATGCGGAGCTTGTCCTCGCGAAACCGGTCCGCTGGACGGCCGATGGCGCGAATGACTCCGGCTCTAAGATCGTCGCGCCCGCCGACGAAATCCAAAATCTCCAGCGTTCCGGGATCGAAGAACAGCGCGTTGATCGTGAAATCGCGACGTTTGGCGTCTTCTTGGGGCGAGTCCGTATACACCACCTGATCGGGATGGCGGCCGTCGGAATAGCCGACATCCGACCGAAACGTGGCTACCTCAACCTGTCCGGCAGCGCCGGATTCGGAATCTTCGGTGACAACGATGACGCCAAAGTTTGCGCCAACAGCAAGACTCTTAGGGAAAAGTTGCTGGACGCGATCGGGCGTGGCGTCCGTGGCAACGTCATAATCCGCGGGTTCGCGTTCGAGCAAAATATCGCGCACGCAACCGCCGACGAAATAAGCCTGATGGCCCGCTGCGCGCAAGCTGCGGCAGATGCGTTCCGCGAATGCGCGAGCGTTCATGGCCATAATTATGATTGAAAACTCCACATGTTGCTACGCGCTGACGCGCAGGACGAGACACGTGATGTCGTCATGCTGGCGTGCGTAGCCGACAAACGCGTTTACATCGGCCATCACCCGCGTCAGAGTTTCGTCCGAGGATTCGGGCGGCGCCTGCTGAATGCAAGGAAGCAAACGCGCCTCGCCGAATTCTTCTCCGGCATCGTTGATGGCTTCGACCACTCCATCGGTGAAGATGAAAAGCAGGTCGCCCGGTTGGAGTTGGATGCGCCCCGACGGGTACGGAACGGGATTGTCAGCAAATAGAGGAAGCCCATACGGAGGGCCTCCAGTGGAAAGGCGCTCAATCCGGCCCGACGCGCGCCGCAGAACGGGATCGTTGTGGCCGGCGTTCACGTAAATCATTTCGCGCGTATTCGGATCAATTTGCGCGAGGAAAGCGGTGGTGAAGCGCTGACCTTGGAGGCTGTGGGCGCGGCAGTAACGATCGAGGCCGACCACAATTTCGTCGAGGGTCGCGGGAGTCGCCGCGAGCGCGCGCAAGCTGGCTTGAAACGTGGCCATGAGCAGCGCGGCGGGAACGCTTTTCCCGGCGACGTCCGCGACCGCGACGAGGAGCGGCTGGGCGGACGAGCCCTGCGGTGGCGCCGTTCGAAGAAATGCGTCGTAATAGTCGCCCGCAACCGTGTTCTGCGGACGAGTCGCAAATGCGATATCCATGCCTGGTACCGTTGGCGCGTGGTCCGGAACAAGCCACTGCTGAATTTCGCGCGCGATTTCCAGGTCGCGCTTCATGGTGACGCGATCCGCAAGTTCGACGGCTAGCAATACGAATAGTATGAGTATCCCGATCCCGCCAAACTGAAGGCGCGCTTCACCCCTAGCTCCCCAACGAATGTCAGGCTGGAAAACTATCAAGACGATCGCAATCAGCAACAGCACCCGCCGCGCCGGCGTCAACTTCATCAGCATGGCCTGAAACAGAGCCCAAGCCGACCGCCAAATTCGTCTTGGACCGCGCGCGCCACGACTGACTTCGTCCCAATCAACGTCCTTTGAGTAGAGGGCGTAGCTGGCCTTGGCGTCGGAAACGAATTGGCTGCCGAGCTGATCGAGGCGGCGCCCTTCGGTCACGCGCGCCCAGAAATCGCTGAAGCGGTGACGCCGTCGAGACGCTACAGCCGGTGCGGGATTGGGTGTGGCTGCCATGGTGATAGGAATTATACGGCGCGAAGTCGTCGCCTGTTACGTTTCAATCTCGCTCCGGGCGATTTGCGAGCGAGCCGCCCAGCTGGACTTTGGAAAAACCGAACTTATCGCGCAGGCGGTCGGTGGTTCGTGCGAGGCGTTCGAGCTTTTCTCTGCGGCCGGGATCGAGGAGATCGAGCTGGCCCGATCCTGCTGAAAATGAAGTGAGCGCCACACCGACCAGGCGCAACATCGCGGAGCCGTTCCACGAGTGCGCGAAGAGATCGCGAATCGTTTTCAAGAATATGGCATCGAGGTCAGATGGGTCAGCGAGCGTCTGGCTGCGGGTGATGGTTGTGAAATCTGCAAAACGGACGGTCAAGGTCACGGTGCGCGCGTATAGTCCCGTGTCTCGCAGGCGCTTGGACGCTTTTTCGCAAAGATAGCTGAGCGTCGAATTCAACTTCTCAACGTCTCGCGTGTCTTCGCCGAAGGTCTGATTGTGCGAAAGGGATTTCGCTTCGGCGTCCACAAAGAATTCGTAGGAATCAATGCCGCGCGCCTTGCGATAGAGCGCTGTACCCCAGCGCCCGAAAGATTCCTCCAATCGCTCCAGTGACTGGGCTTGCAACTGGGCAATGGTCTCGATTCCGGATGATTTCAACGCGGCTTCTGTGACCTTGCCAATGCCGGGAACTCTGCGCACTGCGAGCGGCGCGAGAAAAGCCGCTTCGCTGCCAGCCGGGACCCAGACCAATCCGCGCGGCTTGGCTTGATCGCTGGCCACTTTTGCGACCAGGCGAGTGGCGCCGAGGCCGCCGGAGCACGGTAGGCCAGTCGTTGCTGTAACTTCGCGCAGAAGTTTATTCGCGGCTGAAAGCGGCGGCCCGTGCAGCCGCTCGGTGCCGGCGAGATCGAGATACGCCTCGTCAATCGAGGCCATTTCCACGACGGGAGAATATTTCGAGAGGATCGCGGCGACGCGATCGCTCCACTGACCATAGAGATCGTGATGCCGCTCGAGGAAAACCGCCTGTGGGCAGAGCTTTGCGGCCGTTCGCAGAGGCATCGCCGAATGAACGCCAAAGCGACGAGCTTCGTAGCTGGCCGACGTGACGACGCCGCGCTGGTCGCGCTGCCCTCCGACGACGACGGGAAGTCCTTTCAGCTCGGGCCGCGCGAGAAGTTCGACCGACACAAAAAAAGCGTCCATATCAATGTGGAGGATCGCGGCGGTGGACTCGGCAGCGGTGGCCAAAGGCGAGTCGTGCTTCGCGCGGAAATGAGCCAGCTTCGGCATGGCCCACAATATAGCGCCGGGGCTTGAGAAAATACGAATTTTCAGGCGGGGCGATCTTTGGCGATTACGGATTGGCAAGCTCGTGTGATTGCAACAAGTTAGGACACGCGCTACTCGCCGAGTTTGGCGATTAGAACGCGCGAGGGTCGACGGGGCCGCTGGGCGGCCCGCTCGGGCGCAGCCGATTTCGCGATGTCTCGATTCTGGTCCATCCGTTTGGTCCAAATACCTGATGTTGCCGCTTCCCGATCACGGAAACAAAGTGGCGAGAACTGCAAGGGGAGGAAAGCCTGTGGACTTTTCCTGCGGATGGCAACCGCTGAAACGCTAGATGCGTTCGGCGGCAAGGACGCGCGGGATACCCGCGAGATCGTTGGTGATACTCACGTTAACCCAGTGACGTTGCACGTGGAACATCTTGCGGACTTCGTCGGCGGAATTGTAGCCAAGTTCGAGGACGAGAATCCCGCCAGAGCGAAGCAGTGCGCCCGCCTGCTCGATGAGCCTCGAATAAATTTCTACGCCGGTGGGGCCGCCGAAAAGGGCCGCGTGAGGCTCGTGGTCGCGAACTTCGCGGGCAAGAGTCGCGGATTCGTTGCGAGCGACATATGGCGGATTGCTGACAATCAAATCGAAAGAACGTGATTCGTGACTCGCGATTCGTGACTCGCGATTCGTGACTCGTGACTGGTGGTTAGTGATCGGTGGCTCAGCTAGACAAGCTTCGAGCAAGTCTGTGTGAAGAAAGTGAATGCGATCCGAGACGGCGTGGCGGGCGGCGTTGTGCCGGGCCACTTCAAGTGCTGCCGGGGAAATGTCGGTTGCGGTGAACTCGGCGTGAGGCAATTCGTGCGCGAGAGCAACGGCGATGCAGCCGGAACCCGTACCGACGTCCGCGATGCGCAGCTGCGGACTCGGCGCGCCGGTAATCAAATCGATCTTAATTCCGCGAGCACCCAATCGCTCAAGCGCGACTTCGATCACATGTTCCGTTTCCGGGCGCGGAATCAGGACCGCGGGAGTGACTTCGAATTGGAGGCCCCAGAATTCCTGTTTGCCGGTTAGATATTGCGTGGGCTCGCCCGCGACGCGGCGCGCGATGAGAGCGAAGTATTCCTCGATCGCACTGGCGTCGAGGACGGATTCGGGATTGGTATAGAGCCACGTGCGATCACGACCGAGCGCGTGCATCAGGAGCAGTTCCGCAGCGAGCGTATGCGATGTGACGTCCGCAGCACGCAGGCGGGCCATTCCTTCTTTCAAGGCTGCGCGCACATCGAGCGACATAGGAAGGGTCGGCAGGCTTTCGCCGCCAGAACTCACGCCTCTACAAGCTCCTGCTTGAGGCGCTCGGATTCGAAATGGGTAACTAGAGCGTCCACGAGCGAGCCGAGCTTCCCGTCCATCGCTTCTGTGAGCTGATGCAGTGTGAAATTAACGCGATGGTCGGTGATGCGATTCTGCGGGAAATTGTAGGTACGGATTTTCTCGGAACGATCGCCGGTCTTGATCTGGCCACGGCGCTCGGCAGCGAGGAGCTGGTGCTGCTTTTCCTGCTCCATCTCGTACAGCCGCGTGCGCAGAACGCGCATCGCCTTGGCGCGATTCTTGATTTGCGATTTTTCGTCCTGCTGCGAGACGACGAGGCCGCTGGGAATGTGTGTGATGCGCACGGCGGAATACGTTGTGTTCACGGACTGGCCACCGGGGCCAGAGGAGCAGAACGTGTCAATACGCAAGTCCTTCGCCTCGATCTTGATGTCGATATCGTCCGCCTCGGGGAGGACGGCCACAGTGGCGGCGGATGTGTGAATGCGGCCTTGCTGTTCGGTTGAGGGAACGCGCTGAACGCGATGCACGCCGCTTTCATATTTCAGCCTGGAATAGACTTTGTTCCCCTGAATAGCCGCGACGATTTCCTTCATGCCGCCGACCGGCGAGGCGGAACTTTCCAGTATTTCGACTTTCCACTTCTGCGATTCCGCGTAGCGCGAGTACATGCGGAAAAGCTCGGCGGCAAAGAGCGAAGCCTCATCTCCACCGGTGCCAGCGCGGATTTCGAGGATTACGTTCTTGTCGTCGTTGGGGTCCTTGGGAATCAGCTGCACTTTTATTTCGCGCTCGACGGTTTCGCGGCGAGCTTCAAGCGCCTGCTGCTCATCGTGCGCCATCTGCTTCATTTCGGAATCTTCGGCCTCGGCAAATAGCTGCTTGGCACCATCGAGAGCCTTTTCGATCTCTTTCCATTCGCGATACTTGGCGACGATTTCGCCCAGCTCGGAGTGGCTCTTGGCAATCTTCTGGTAGCGTGCTGAATCGTCATGAACTTCTGGCGAGGAAAGCTCGCGGGTCATGTCGTCGTAGCGCGATTCGATCTGCTCGAGTTTTTCAAAAAGCGTTAAATTTGCCATGGTTGTGACTCGCAATAATGTGATGCGCGACTCGCGATTGGTGATGCGTGAAAAGCAATTACAAGGGAAGGGCGTGCCAGCACCCCGAGCGGGCGGAGAAAAGAAAACGCTAATAGAACGAGGCGAACATAGCGGCGGTCATCCGCACCAAGGATAGCGGCAACGCCGCTGCGAGTCAAACCGGCCGCCTAACCGGGTTCGTCGAGTCACTCCGCCGCCGTACCTGGCCGGGAGCGGACGGCACGCATCAGCATCAGGCCATGAGTCACGATGATGAGCGGCACGACGCACGTAGGCAGCAGAACAAGCGGGAGCCGGTCCAGCAGATGCATGGAACCTGGGACCGCTATTTCATCACGCGCCGCCGTGGCGACTACAGCAACGATATCCGCGAGCCCAAGCAAATTCCAGAGAATAACCGCCGGCCTGAAACCTGCGCAGAACATCAGAGCCAGCGCGAGAACCGCCACGGCAATGTCTCCCAAACCACCTCGCACCGCGAAGTTGTACGGCAGTTCACCGAGCGAATAAAGGAATAGGAAGTAGACCCCGACAAATCGCAACAAGTGGAACGCAATCAAATGTCGAATATTCGTCGAGAGCGCCCAAACGCGGAGTGGGCGCACAACTGCAAGCGCCAAAACCAGCGCCGAGACGACGAAGAAAACGGCTTCCGGGTACCAGGGCACAGGATCAGTTCCAGAAATACTGAGAACTCGCCGAGCTGATTCGTATGCTACCACGCAGACAAGGCGCTGGAGAGCCGGCCGCGGATTTGTTGAAGAGCGGCTGCATGCGGTGGTAGGCTCGCCGGAGTTGAGGCCCCGAGAAACCCGTGAACGCTACCGGAACAAAACTCGAACGTGCGGCTTCGATTGAAGCGCAGGCATTAGCAACGGTGCGCCAGCTTCTGGTGGAGCTGGGCGGATCGCGCGGGATCGAGGAACTGGCGGCGCGAGGCACGGCGGCCCACCTTGAACGCGAGCTTGGCCTAGGCAGCCTCGAGCGAGTCGAGTTGATGGTGCGGCTGGGACAGGTGTGCGGAGTGCGGCTGCCCGATCGGGTGATGGCGGAGGCTGAAACTATTCAAGACTTGACTGATGCGCTTCTCCGCGAAAACCCAAGCGAAAGCACTAGCGCAGCATCTCCTCACGCTGGGCCGGATGGAACGGCAGCGGCTACCGCCGTGATTTCGCGGTCCCCGACGCAAATCGCAGACGTCGAGGAAAAAATCCGCAATGCTGAATCACTAACGGAAATCGTGCGCCTGCGCGGCCTCGGTGAGCCTGGGCGCGCGCACATCCATCTATACGGTGAAGACGACCAGTTACGGACCATCACGTTTGGCGAACTCTACAGCCGCGCTTCCACCGTTGCGCGCGAACTGCAGGCGCGCCAACTCGAGCCTGGCCAGACGGTTGCCCTCATGTTGCCGACATGCGCGGAATTTTTTTACACGTTTGCCGGAATCCTGCTGGCCGGCGGAATTCCCGTCCCGATTTATCCGCCGGTTCGCGCGGACCGCATCACGGAGTACGCGACACGTCAGGCGAGCATCCTGCGCAACGCGGAATCGCGATTCCTGATTACATTTAAGCAAGCAGAGGGACTAGCGCGACTATTGCAGCCGCGCGTTCCAACGCTGCGAGAGGTTCTGAACGCCGAGCGGCTGGTGAGTGCGACCCCTCAGACCGAGCCGGCCTCAGGCGCATGGCGGCCAGTGGAGAATCTTTCACATCACGCGCGCGGCCGGGATATCGCGTTTCTGCAATACACGTCGGGATCCACCGGCGATCCGAAAGGCGTCACGCTGACGCATGCAAACCTGCTTGCGAATATCCGGTCGATCTCCGCGGGCGTCGAGTTGAAGCCGGAAGACGTGGCTGTGAGCTGGCTGCCGCTCTATCACGACATGGGATTGATTGGCGCGTGGTTCGTGCCGCTGTTTTCGGGCAATCCTGTTGTGGTGATGTCGCCGCTCGCTTTTTTGAGCCGCCCGGAGCGCTGGCTGTGGGCTATCCATCGCCATCGCGGCACGATCAGTCCGGCGCCGAATTTCGCCTACGAACTCTGCGTGCGAAAAATCGCGGATAAGGACCTCGATGGCCTGGATTTGAGCTCGTGGCGCGCGGCTTTCAACGGCGCTGAGCCCGTGCACGCCGGTACTCTCGAACGGTTCGCAAAACGATTCGCGCGATATGGTTTTCGCCGGGAGGCGCTGCTTCCCGTTTATGGACTGGCCGAAGCGACGCTCGGTGTTTCGGCGGCCAAAGCCGGCGGCTACAAGCTTGATCGTATCGAACGGGCCGCATTCGAATCCGAGGGCCGCGCGATTCCCGCAGCCGCGGAAGATGGCGGGGCGCTCGAATTCGTGGGCGCGGGAGAGCCATTTCCGGATGTAGAGGTGCGAATCGTCGCGTGCGACGGCCGGGACGCGAGCGAACGCCACGAAGGCCGACTCTGGTTTCGAAGCCCGGCGGCGACGAGCGGTTATTACAGGAATCCCGCGGCGACGAGCGAACTGATACGTGAGCCGGGCTGGCTCGACTCAGGCGACCTCGCCTACCGAGTCAAGGGCGAGCTATTCATCACGGGACGCGCGAAGGATCTGATCATCAAGGCGGGACGAAATATGTACCCGCATGAGATTGAAGATGTGGCGGGGCGTGTGGCAGGCGTGCGGGCCGGGTGCGTGGTTGCGTTTGGCGCGCCGGATGCGCGCAGCGGGACGGAAAGACTCGTGGTCGCAGCGGAGGTACGCAGTCCCGCAGAGGCGAATCGCATATCGGCGGACATTACTCGGGCAGTGCTCGATGCGATGGGAGTGCCGCCCGATGTCGTTGAATTGGCGCCGCCGCATTCGATACCGAAAACTTCGAGCGGCAAGCTGCGCCGCAGCGAGACGCGCCGGCTGTTCCTCGATGGGAAACTTGGCAAGAAATTAGCGCCGCCCTGGATGCAGATCACGAAGCTGGCGCTGCGTACAACCCTGCCGCGTGGATGGGCGCTCGTGAAACGCGGCGCCAAAGGGGCGATTGAATTTATTTACGGCATCTATGCGCTTACGGTTTTCTTGCTCGCGTTCGCTCCTTTGTGGCTTGCGGCAGCGACCACGCGAGACCCGAAGCGGGTCTCGCAGTATATGCAAATGGCCACGCGGGCGATGCTTTTTGCAGCGAGGATTCCAGTGGAGGTAGTAGGCGGCGAACAACTCGCGCGAGCGCACGAGTCGGGTCCGTGGATTTTCGCGCCAAATCACTCGAGCTACGTGGATATTCTGGTGATCGTCGCGTATTTGCCGACGAATGTGCGGTTCGTGGTGAAGGGTGAGGTGCTGGCGATGCCGTTCTTTGGCACGATCGCGCGACGGAGCGGGCAGTTTGCTTTCGACCGTAGCGATCCACAGGCGCGAATCCGGCAAGCCGAAGACGTGAATGCGGCGCTTGGCCGCGGGGAATTCGTCGCAATTTATCCCGAAGGCACATTTACAGCTGCCGCGGGCATTCGGCCGTTCCAGCTGGGCGCATTCAAGGCGGCGGTCGATGCGGGACGGCCAATTTGCCCCGTGGCTGTGCGTGGCGCGCGCCACATTCTGCGGGATCGCACGTATCTGCCCCGGAGCGGGCGCATCACCTTGACGTTCGGCCCGCTGCTCGCACCCGATCCAACTGCGGGCGACGATTGGCGCGAGATCGTCCGCCTGCGGGATGCGACGCGAGAGATCATCGCGAGCAATTCCGGCGAGGCGCTGCTATAAAGTGTTTTACCCTTGCTTGTAACTTCGATGCGCCGGAAAACTTCCACAGCCAAGTGCTGTCGCCCAAGTTCCAATCATCCCGGGTAGATTTTTGCGAACAGACTTCGCACAACTTTCCAGTCATACAACCTGGCGCCCAGAAAAGTCCCCAGAGTATTCGTGAAGAGGTCCGTGGTGCCGGAACCGCGAGTCGGAAGATATGACTGAAGGACTTCAATCGTCAGACTGACGGCGAGGCCCAGAAGAGTGGTGACCAAGACCGCATGCTTGATCCGCCGCACGGACGACCAGTACGCGCAGAAAACGAAACCCAAAGGAACCAAGCCGAAGATATTAATGGCGATGTCGTGCCAATAGTCCCACGTGAGTTCGTACTCCTGCCAGAAGGGTCGCAGAAACCTCTGGTGAACAAGCGCGTATCGCCTGGGAATATTCAGATCGATGCCACCGGAAACTTCGTTGTGAACAATGTTGCCGGCATGCTCATTGAAAAGATACAGCGCAATGATGCATTCATCGTCGGCCAATTCGGGGCGACCCTGTGTTGTCCAGGTTTCGTAGTGCTTGAGGACCTGGGTTGGCGTGAGCTCTCGGCCGTAAATTGCGAGCCCGCGCAACTGGCCGGACCAGCTGGCATCGTCCACGGGCGAGGTGCCAATGATTAGCTGACCGGCAAAATCCCTGCCAAGCCGAACCTGTGGAAACGTCCTGTTCAAAACTCCATCAACATACATTGCGGACTGCTGCGGACCGGACGTGATAGTTATGAATACACTTCTGTCCTTAAGGAGAACACCATCAATTCCGATCGTAGTAGTTCGATGTGGGCGGCCCTGAATCTGACGTTTCATTATGAAGACGGAATGATATTGAAATGCCGAAAGGCGCTGGGGGTTTTCAGGAGTCGAAAATGAAAGAATGCTGCTCGAGCTCCTCGTAAGGCTTGGTTCCAACCAAAGATCGAGTGTTCGCGACTCGTCTTTCTGCTGACCCGTCGCCTGAAATGGACCTACACTCCACAGCGTTGCACGGTGAGCGAGACGGAGACCGTTCCCGTTGTCCAGCCAAGTAACACCATTCAATGGCTTTCGGAACGGCCAGAGCCCCGCCCCTAGAATCCCGCATAGAACCAAGAAACAAAGGAGGCCGGGAATCTTCGCCCTTATTTTCTTTGTGTTTAATTCGCTGATCATCTGGTGACGGTGCTTCGGTCTCCTGTTTTGGAATTCGAGGTGGATCAAAATATGAACTCCTTGGCATTCAGCGACAAGCACGATTAGTCGCTAGGGGTCGAGAAGTTACTAAATTCCCAAGCCTGACGGAGGTGTCGGCATCCCCCAAGCGCGCCAATAAGATACGCGCTGATTGCCATTGTCGAAATACGGGGCAGGTACCATGTCCACTCGAACAGGCCGGATACCTGCCCTTTCTTTAGTCGCCCGTCCAGTAGATAACGACTCCAGCGGCTCCCTAGACTGTGCGTGCCATGACATCACGCGCACAGAACCCCAGCTCCGAAGTGCTTAGCCGTAACCCGCTGATTCTACGCGGGAACCGACGCCGCCGTGGAGTGGTCGTCTTACTTGCGACCTTTGTCATGACTCTAGCGGCGGCCGGTCTCTCCAGTTGCTCCGGCTACACGAACGCCGCATCAGTAGGCGGGACTGGGGGCGGAGGCGGCACCACGAGCGATCCCGGTGCAGGAGTGCTGTCCGCGAATTCGACCACGCTTGCCTTCGGAAACGTCGCCGTGGGTGGCACGGGGACTCAGAACGTGACGCTGACGAATACTGGAACCGCTCCAGTCAATCTGTCTCAAGCGGTGATTACGGGCGCGACCTTTACGATGGTAGGCGGAAATCCATCACCCTCGATCGCAGTTGGCGCGACCGCGACCTACCAGCTTCAGTTTGCCCCTACCGCGAGCGGCGCCGCCACCGGAACTCTTGTGGTTTCCAGCGATGCCTCCAATTCGCCGCTTTCAATTTCTCTGAACGGAACTGGGACGCAAGCCACAATGGCGATTTCGCCAGCGTCGTTGAATTTCAATAACATCACCATGGGACAGAGCAGCACGCAAACCGTGACGCTGACGAACAACGGAAATGCGAACCTCATGGTGACGGCCGCGACCATCTCCGGACCCGGTTTTGGAATGAGCGGTTTAACGCTCTCTCAGCCGATTCCGGCTGGTCAAAGCACGTCGTTTAGCGTCAAATTCACGCCGACATCGACGACCGGTGCGACCGGGGGCATTATTTTCACTGACAACGCGGCGGGCTTGCAGCAGACGCTTCCCATCACCGGAAGTGCTGTCGCAGCAAATAGTACTTTGACCGCCAATCCGGGCAGCTTTAACTTCAACGGCGTGGCTGTCAACGGTAGCAGCTCGCAGACGATTACGCTCACGAACACCGGCACGGCATCGGTACAGATTAATCAAATCGCGACGACCGGATTGGGTTTCAGCTCCACCGGCCTGACTATAGGACAGAGCATCGCGGCGGGATCAACGGCGACCTTCACCGCAAAATTTGCGCCGACCACTGTCGGACTTGCGACGGGGAACGTGGCGCTCACGACAACGGCAACCAATCCCACGATATCGATTCCCTTAAGCGGAACTGGCATACAGGGAAGCCTATCGGCTAATCCGGCGAGCATTGCCTTCACCAGCCTGCGGGTTGGCAGCAGCGGATCAGTACCCGTCACCCTATCGAATATGGGGACAGCACCCGTATCCATTACCGCGCACAGCATCACGGGTACGGGATTCACCTTGACGGGTTGGTCCGCGCCAGCGAGCCTAAATCCGGGGCAAACGACGTCCTTCACCGTAACGTTTGCGCCGAGTGTGGCAGGCGCTGCAAACGGCAGCGTTTCGATCACAAACAGCTTGCCCGGCTCACCGCTGACCATCGCCCTGACCGGGACAGGCCTTCAGGCACAGATTTCAGCCAATCCGGCAAATGTCGCCTTTGCGAACGTAGTCGTTGGGAACAGCAATTCGCAACCGATCGCGCTTCACAACGGAGGCAATACCACTCTCACGTTCTCGAATATCGTTACGACCGGGACTGGCATGAGCATCACGGGGCTTTCCACCGCGACGACGATCGCGGCGGGCGGCAATGCGTCGTTCAACGCCATATTCACGCCGACGTCCGCGACGACCACGAACGGATCCGTTACGCTGAGCACCAACGGTGTACCTTCTTCGCTGGCAATCACCCTGAGTGGGACCGGCGTGGCGGCGACGCGGGTATTGACAGCCAGTCCGACGAACTTGAGCTTCGGCACGGTAAACGTGAACAACTCAAGTCAGCTGCCGACGGTTCTCACGAACAACGGGAATTCCAACATCACAATTTCTGGTGTCACCGTGACCGGTGCCGGGTTCAGTGCGAGCGGCGTTTCAAATGGCACGATTCTGACGCCGGGACAGACGGCCACGCTGACTGTGAAATTTGCTCCGACAACAGGCGGAGTCGTTACAGGCGCGAACGTGAAAGTAGCGAGCAACGCTACTGGATCGCCTGCGACGATTGCTCTGACGGGTACCGGCCAAGCAGCGGCCTCCCATTCGGTGGCGCTGACCTGGAATGCGAGCCCCACGGCGGGAGTGAGTGGTTACAACGTATTTCGAGCGACTACTTCTGGCGGATACGGGACGACACCTCTGAATTCATCGCCGGTTGCGGCGCTCACATACACGGATACCACGGTCGTGTCGGGCCAATCGTATTTCTACATTGTCCAGGCGGTGAATGCCGGAGTCAGCAGTACCGATTCGAACGAAGCCCCGGTTACGATTCCGTAGTCTTTGCGGCCGGTGCTTAGGAACTAACAGACTTTCCCGGGCGGGCTCAACCAGCTGGAGAGAAAACGGGCCCGTTAAGGCGATTGAAGCGGCTGTCCTCGCGGACAGGTAAATACACCTGTCCCATGGGTGTACCTTCGTCCAGTAGTTTTCCTCAAGCCTTTCGATTGACTATATTTGCGATGCTACGGGGAGTTCCCACTTCCGCGCTTCGCCCGGTCCGCCTGAAGTCAAATCACGCGCGCAGACCTATCAAGTCACCCTTTACCCTTCTTGGAATAGCAATGATTGTTAGCCTGTCGATCGGCGCAGCAGGTTGCGGTCTCGTGCCGGGCTCCGGCGGCTCATCAACGGGAAAGGGAGATCCCGGTGGCGAGGCAGCGGCGTCCCAGCTGATGCCAAGCTCGACGAGCCTGAGCTTTGGAAATTTGGCGGTTGGAAATACCGCCACACAGGGCGTGATTCTGACGGACGTAGGCACCACAAACGTCATAATTTCGGAAGTGTCCGCGTCGGGGAGCGGATTCAGCGCGAGTGGCGGATCGAATGTCACGCTGACACCAAATCAATCGATCACCATTAATGTAAGTTTTGATCCGAAGGCCACAGGCAGCGCAAAAGGCACGCTGTCCGTATCCAGCGACGCGTCGAATTCATCGTTGAACCTCGCGTTATCTGGCACGGGAATGCCGAAGAACTCGGAGTCTTCCCAACTTACTGCGAGCTCGACGAGCTTAAACTTTGGAAGTTTGACCGTCGGAACTTCCAGCTCCCAGTTGGTTACTCTTGTGGACGTTGGCACCGCCAACATTACGATATCGGCCGTGGCCGCGACGGGCAGCGGATTCACGGCGACCGGCGGGTTGAACGTGACCTTGGTTCCAAAACAGTCGGCGACCGTAAATGTAACTTTTGATCCGCCGGGTCCGGGAGCTGCACAAGGGAACCTGTCAATTTCCAGCAATGCTTCAAATTCTCTGGTAAAGCTTGGATTGTCGGGGACCGGTGTTGCGCGCGTCGTAGCGCACAAGGTGGCACTTAATTGGCAACCCAGCGTGTCCGCGGTGATTGGTTACTTTGTCTATCGAGGGCCGGCGCCGAATAACCTGTCGAAGCTGACTGGATCCGTAAATCCCGCGCCGAGTTATACGGATACCAATGTGTCTGGCGGTCAAACCTACGTTTACGCCGTGACTTCAGTCGATTCGAACAATATCGAAAGTGCGCAATCGAATCCGGTCTCGGTCACAATCCCCACTAACTAGCCACCACGCACGACTTCTCTTCTTCTCAAGATCACCCCAATATTTCGACCGCCAATTCGCTCACGTGTTCCGCGATCGCAGGCGCTGAAGTGAGCCCGGGCGATTCAATTCCCATGAGTTGCACAACGCGCGGAAACTCCGAGTCGCGCTCAATGATGAAGTCTGTCATCGCGCTGCCGTGGGACGGGGGTAAAGCACCAGGGGGAGGAGTCAGCTTGGCGCGAATGCCGGAATATGCCAGCGTTAGGTCGGAAGCTTCAATCCCGGGCAGAAGAAGTTTTGCCAAGCCGGCGAAGTATTCGACCGGTTCGCGATCGCGCTCGTAATCATTCTTATCAACAACGTACCGCGCGGTTGGGCCGACCAAAACACTGCCCCAAAGGGTCTTCGTGAGATGGGTTCCTAGACTTAAGCCGTCAGTGTGGGGCAGCGGGTAAACAAGTCCGCGAACCCAGTCTTGTTTGGCGCGCATGAACTCACAATATTCACCACGGACTGGATAGATCCGATGGCGCGCCATTTTCGACCCGAGCATCGCCGCGATTTCGTCCGCGAAGAGTCCGGCACTATTTACAACACAAGCCGCTTCAATCTCGCCGGCGGAACTGACGACGCGGATTCCCCGCGGGAGAGCCTCGAGCTTTTCGACTCTTGCATTCGTGACCACGTGGGCCCCACGGTCCGCGGCGACACGCGCGTAAGCCTTAACAAGCTCCTCGCTCGCGACGATCCCCGTGGACGGAACCTCGATCGCTTGCACACCCTCGACATGCGGCTCCCGGCCACGAATTGCCGTGCGGTCAATCATTCGCAGCCCCTTCAGACCATTGGTGCGTCCCGTTTCCAGCAGCTCAGATAATTGCCTTACTTCTCCATGAGACGATGCGACGACGATCTTGCCCGTATTGCGATGAGGAACGTTGTGGGCTGCGCAGAATTCGTAGGTTAGCTTATTGCCGCGCACGCAGTGTCTTGCTTTTAGCGAGCCGGGAGCATAGTACAGGCCGGAATGAATGACTCCACTGTTGCGGGAGCTAGCGCCCATCGCGAGCTTCGGAAGCGCCTCGAGCACGAATACATCACTCCAGCGCGCAGATACGGCGTGCGCAACCGCGCATCCAACGACACCGCCCCCAATGATTACGATGTTTGCTCGGTCCATTACTAGATCCCACTCGCCAGGCAGATCGATCGCTTACGCGATGCGCGTAATCTGAATAAACTTCGTTCGAGCCAGTTCGGTTCTTAGCCCCAAACCCGGCGAGCTGTTTATCCCCACGAGCCCCAACTTCGCCACTTGCTCGTCTTCGGTGAGCGATTCCGATCGGAAACAGAGAACGCCCGAGGTCAGAGCGACCTCTAGTGCCACACTCGGCGCGAAGTGTCCACAACCAGCTTCAACTTGGCCCATTGCTCGGCTTCGGTCAGCAGATTCCCCTCCGCTGTCGAAGCGAAGCCGCACTGTGGGCTCACGGTCAGATTCTCCAGCGGAAAATACTTCGCCGCTTCTTTGATCCGACGCACCACCTCGTCGGACTTTTCGAGCTGCGCCTTCTTTGTAGTGATCAATCCAAGAACGACGATCTTGTCCTTGGGGACCAACCGCAACGGCTCGAACGTCCCGGCTCGCTCGTCGTCATACTCCAGCAGAAACCGGTCCACTCTCAGCGAACCGAAGAGCTTTTCCGCGATGGCATCGTAGCCGCCTTCGGCGTACCAGTGGCTACGATTGTTTCCGCGGCACAAGTGAATCGCCACCGTCACGCCCGGCCGTCTCGCCGCGTCGAAGCAGGCGTTGTCGGCCGCAATCGCTTCGTCGAGCGCCTCTTCCGGATCCTGGCCCATCTCTCTCTTGATCCATTCGCGCCACTTCGGATCGAGGTAATAGCTGTAGCGCGGCGCGTCCACTTGAATGTATTTCACGCCCTCGTCCGCAAGTTGCGCCATATCCTGCTTCATGATTTCGACGATGTCCCACAGCAGCGCCGAGTGATCCTGGTAAACTTTATCGGTCACGCCTCGCTTGAACGCAATCGCTGGAAATTGCGTGGGGCTCGGCAGCAGAATCTTGATGTCGCCCGGGCTGTGCAGCTTCAGAAATGGCAATTCGCGCGCCGTCAGCGGATGCATCCGCTTGAGCTTTCGGTTGACCACTCCTGTTACCGAAGCCACCTTCGGCTTCTCCTGCGACGCGTCCCAGTCCCGGGCGATCCCATCATCCGTATCGAATCCATCGACCGCGTCCGTCAGCTCGCTCATGAAATTCCGGCGCCGCAACTCGCCGTCCGTGAAGATCTGAAATCCGAGCTCTTTTTGTTTCGCGAGCGCCTTCAAAATATATTGGTCTTCCATCGCTCTCAAGCGCGACGCGTCGGTTCCGTTTGCGCGCGCCGTCAGCAGATCCGGTGGACGCAGAAAGCTCCCCACGTGATCGGCTCTGTACGGTATTTGCATGGGATCGTTTCTCCTTAAACTTTCAGATTCCGCGCCGCCAAGCAGCAACACATTTGCAGTTGCCTTGCGGCGCTCGTGGTGTCTCAGTGCGCTTATCGTCTTTAGAAAATGTGCTCAGAGAGGAGAACCGGCCGGCCTGCGTAGTTTGTCCGACCGCTCCATCCACAAAAACACGGGAAAGAGTATGAGCAATGCCAGAAAGAAAAAAACAAAGCCTCCCTGGTGATGCAGGCTCCCAGTCAGAAAACTGGGGTCCACATAGATACTTAGTAACGTCAAAGTTGCGATTCGGATTCCATTCTTGATGAGAGACAAAGGAAAGCTTAGAAGGACCAGCACCCATTTTTTCCAACCTGTCCGAAGATACAGATGCGCCGCGAGAAGACACGTAATGAAAAGAGCGATGCTGGAACGAATGCTGCTGCATTCCTGGGCGACTTCAATCGTGACGCCCGGCAACGTTAACAAGAAGCCATGGCGCAAAACGGGTGTCCCCGCAGCCCGGAAGAGGAAATAGGCAATATCGGTCGATCCTTCCTGCAACGCATGAATGGTCCAATTCAAAACCACGTCAGGGAGCGGAACCATGAGCAACAGAAACAACAGGGAAAATGCTGCTGCGCGGAACGCAACAAATCCGTAACAAAGCAGAAAACCGGCCATCCATACAAGGACCACCGCGACGGTTTCCAAGCATAACGGCCAGTTCCCTTCTTGCGGAAAAGGACCTCGGCTGGCTAGCCAATAGAGAATCAACCCGGCCAGCGCCAGACCTAATCCTGGAACTAGGCTTGTTTTCGTGATCGAAAATATGCGTTGCCTATCAATGCAAAGAAGGAAGAAAGCGACAAAAGGAATCAGGACTATCTGGGAACTCGAGTCGTCGTGCAGGGAATACCGAATCAGCGCGGTCAACGTAGCGTAAAAAGCGAGACTGGAAACAAGGATATATGCGACGAAGCTTGCGTGCCTTTTTCCGTTCGAGGTGAGCAAACTTGTCACAGCTGTAGACACTGGTTCAAAACCTCAATTGATTGATTTTATCCCGCCTTCGTTCCAGCGAGGCGAAGATAACGGGCTGCGTTGTCAAAACAGTAGCAACACTCACGTCTGAATTTCGGCCCGTGGGGCACTTAATCGAGCTTGAACTCAGTCCGCCAATCGCCTGTGTCCGGCAATGCAGGCTGATCCTTTTTGTCGAGGACGTAGTTACCCACAACCAGGAAATCCATCTCGGTTCTCATAAAACACCGGTACGCGTCGTCGGGCGTGCCGACGATCGGCTCGCCGCGCACGTTGAAGCTGGTGTTCACGATTACGCCGTAGCCGGTTTGCTTCTTGAACTCGTTGATTAGCTCCCAGTATCGCGGATTTGTTTCCCGGTTCACGCTCTGGATGCGAGCAGAATAATCGATGTGCGTGATCGCGGGAAGATCGGACCGAAGGAAATAGAGTCTCTCGTAGAGAGGCTTGTCATGGTACCCCTCGGGAAGCGGTACTTTCCTGTCCTCGCGGATCGGCGCCACCAGCAGCATGTATGGCGATTGCCTATCGAGATCGAAATACTCGGAAATGTCTTCTTCCAGTACCGAAGGAGCAAATGGCCGAAAACCCTCGCGATACTTGATCTTGAGGTTTAGTTTTTTCTGCATCTCGGGGTTTCGCGCATCGCCGAGGATGCTCCGATTGCCAAGCGCACGCGGACCGAACTCCATGCGACCCTGAAACCAACCGATGACGTTTCCTTCGCCAAGCTTCGTGGCGACGTCGGAAGCCAAGGCTTGGAAGTCGTCGTAGTGGCGGGCCTTGGCGTCGTATCTGTCTAACGCACGACGCGTCTCCTTGTCCGAGAATTCCGGTCCCAGGTAGGACCCTTCCATCGCATCCTTGCCGCCGCCGAGCGCGCGCTCGTTTCCATCGTGGATATGCCAAACGGCGTAAGCGGCACCCACCGCACCGCCCGCATCACCGGCCGCCGGCTGAATCCAGATATCCTCGAAAGTGCCCGCGCGGAGCATTTTCCCGTTGGCCACGCAGTTCAGAGCCACACCACCGGCCATCACCAGGTATTTGCAGCCTGTTAGCAGGCGCGCCGTGCACGCGAGACGCAGGACAATTTCCTCAGTGACTTGCTGAATCGCGAACGCCATATCCATATAAACCTGTGAGATTTCAGATTCAGACTTGCGGCGAGGCAAACCGAAAAGCTGCTTCCATTTCGCTTCGTTCACCATCTTCAGACCGGTGGCATACTCGAAATAGTCCATGTTCAGGACGATCGATCCATCTTTTCGAATGTCCGCGAGGTTGGATTTAATCTTCTCTATGAAATCCGCGGTCTGTTGCGAATCGGGATTGCCGTACGGAGCCAAGCCCATCAGCTTGTATTCGCCGCTATTCACGGCGAAGCCGGTGTAATAGGTGAATGCTGAATAGAGCAATCCCACGGAATGAGGGAACTGCATTTCCTTCAATATCTCGATGTCCTTTCCTCGGCCGCGGCTGATCGTCGTCGTCGCCCACTCGCCGACGCCATCAATCGTGAGAATGGCCGCCTCAGAAAACGGCGATGGATAAAAGGCGCTAGCGGCATGGGACAGGTGATGCTCCGGATAGTAGATCGGCACGTCGCCATCACCGAGTTCGGCGAGGCGCTGGCCGAGCATTCGCCTCATGAACAACTTCTCTTTGATCCAAACCGGCATCGCCGAAAGAAAACTCAGGAAGCCGCTGGGAGCGAAGGCGTGATATGTCTCGAGCAGGCGTTCAAACTTCAGAAACGGCTTGTCGTAGAAGGCCACGGCCGCGAGGTCTGCGTAATTTAGGCCCGATTCCCTCAGCACGTAACGGCAGGCGTCGATCGGGAATGACGAATCGTGTTTCTTTCTAGTGAATCTTTCCTCTTGCGCGGCCGCAACAATCCGCCCGTCGACAAGAATAGCCGCAGCGCTATCGTGATAGTAAGCCGATATACCCAGGATTGCTTTTTTCATCAGAGATTCATTTTGCTCTACAGTTCGTTTCGACTGGACGGCGCGCGACTAGAACAACGTATAAATAAATGGCGCGATCGCGGATCCTGCAGCCAATGCCAGGATGGCGCCGAACCCCAAGAGAACCAAAATAACGGGCAGCAACCAGAATTTCTTCCTTTGATTCAGGAAGCCCCACAAATCCTTCAGAAATCCCATGCTCGATCCCTCCGCCTAATAGGGTTTCTCGATGTCTTCACCCACAAAAACGTGGTTTCTCACGGTCATGGCCGATTCTTCGCTCGCCTTAAATGCGCGGAGCTTCAATGAGTCTTTGCCGAAAAGCCGGCGTAAGGCGCCAACCGGAGTCACCACACCGAAGAACAAAGCGGACAACAAAATTCTGGATACCACAGCTCCGAGCAAATCGGAAAGGGCGAACCAGAAGACCGCGATGGGATGAAAGATTCGAGGGACCATCATGTTCACGACCTGCAAGGCGATCGCCGCGAACAGAATCCCTTCGCGCTTCATCTTGATATCCGCCAGCAGGAGCAGGAGCACCATGGCCATACCGGTATCCCGGCACTGGTCCTTGGTGATTTTCCGTTTGAGAAATTCCATCATGGCGGTCATCCCGTTCCTCTATCAAACGTTAGCGGCGCCCTAGCGCCAGGTCGAAGATATTACGTCCGCTCGCTAGTCTCCATTGTAGTCATTGAGGTTCACCTTCGCCGAAAAAGCTTAGTGTATATGAGTTTCGGTTCGCAAAAAGAGGTGGAGATATGGCGAAGAGGATTGGCCTACGGAGCTGGTTGGAACCCGGTCGAATGCATTCTTGCTTGATGAGGGCAAACGCTCGTCGGAAAGAATTGGATAGCATCGCGATTGCGAGCCGGCCAATGCGGGCATGGAGCCGCTATTCTGCACTTCGCGCCCGCGAATCATTGCAGGCACAGGTCTCCGGCGGCTGTTATCAGACGAAGGCGCTTGACGTGCTGCCGCGTGCGCTGAACGACCTCCGCGTGCTCGGTCTTTTCGACGGTAAAGGAAAACGCGGCATTTATGCTGTTCGATCATGCCCTGCGCCACGGCGCAAATGACTGTTACGGATCGCCGTTTGATCGAGCGCTGATCGTTAATCGGGAAGAGACTGGAGACGGCCGCTCCTTGCTGGTCGTGTTCCCCCAGAACAGCCGCGTCAGCTGTTCGCATCCAGGTCTCTGCCTGAACGACGAGTAATTGATCGACATCAACCTAATTCTTCGAGACATTTGTCATAACACCGCCCGACGTTGTTCGAAGCTATTACTAATCGAGGGGTGGATCCTCTCGTCGCAGGAAGCTTCCTTCTGACTAGACGACAGACATTGTGCAAGAACGACATACGGGCTAAATTGAGCACTTTTAGCATCTTACGGAAACCGATTGCTTAATTGAGGAAACGGCTTTCCATCGATTCACGAGGGGCGATTAAGTGCCGACAACCTCTCGACACAAAAGCGAGGGCTCTAGTCGAGTAAGTACCTTGCAGTCAGGTGGATGCAGGCGTTGCGCTGGAACGTAACTAACCTCAATTGTTTCGCTTTGGTCAAATGCTTGCAGGATAAGTACCAACAAGTGTCGGAGAGGAGCCCTTCTGAGGCGAAATCATGAGCACCCAGAGATAAGCTCGCTAGGTGACTAAAGACTGAGATTCTGCTGAATATTCGTGTCGTAGCTGCGGCGTAATTCCGGCCATTCTGGGCACCGCGGTGCGTCGCTTGCGAGCTTATTTTCTGCGCGGCTGTCGTTGCCAGCATCGCGACGGTATTGAAGGATTCGGCGGCGATAAGAATCAAGCGGTTTTTTGATCGAAAGAGGAGCAGGAACGCGGTGAACGATTTTCTCGAACGCATATCGAAGCTTTCGCCAAAGCGCCTCCTGCTGCTGGCGGCGGAACTGAACTCGAGCCTCGAGCAACTCAAGGGTCAAGGTTCCGAGCCGCTCGCGATCATTGGAATTGGCTGCCGTTTTCCTGGTGGTGCGAACGATCCGGAGTCGTTCTGGCAATTGATAACCGAAGGACGCGAGGCCGTCAGTGAAGTGCCGCCGAATCGGTGGGACATAGACGCGTTTTACGATCCCAATCCCGATGCTCCCGGGAAAATGTCAACGCGCCGCGGTGGCTTTCTCAGCGATATCGACCGGTTTGATCCTGAATTCTTCGGCATTTCGCCACGCGAAGCGGCGGGTATGGACCCGCAGCAACGGTTGCTCCTCGAAGTCGCTTGGGAAGCGCTCGAACACGCAGGGGAAAGCGCAGATCTCTTGGAAGGCTCGCGGACAGGCGTGTTCGCCGGTTTGTGCAACAGCGACTATTACTTGATGCGGTACGAATCGGGTCCAGGATCGATCGATGCATATGTGGCGACAGGAAACGCTCACAGCGTTGCGGCGGGCAGGATTTCGTATCTATTAGGTTTGCAGGGACCGAGCATTGCGGTGGACACAGCATGTTCCTCTTCGCTCGTCGCAGTCCATCTGGCCTGCCAGAGTTTGCGGCTCGGCGAATGCAGTATGGCACTGGCGGGCGGCGTCAATCTGATTCTCAGTCCCGACATCACGGTTACGTTGTCGAAGTCGCACATGATGTCACCCGACGGCCGGTGCAAGGCCTTCGATGCTTCGGCCAATGGATTTGTTCGCGCGGAAGGATGCGGGCTGGTGGTCTTAAAGCGCCTGTCGGACGCCCGTGCAGACGGCAACCGTGTCCTCGCGGTGATACGCGGCACGGCGTCCAATCAGGATGGGAAGAGCAGCGGGCTGACCGCACCCAACGGACCATCGCAGGTGGCCGTGATTCAGCAAGCTCTGGCTAGTGCAGGGCTTAAACCGTCGGATGTTGACTTCATCGAAGCGCATGGAACAGGTACGTCACTGGGTGATCCTATCGAAGCGCATGCATTAGCGGATGTATTTGGGCCTGGCCGCGCGGCAGATTGTGCGCTGCAGGTTGGGTCGGTGAAAACCAACATTGGTCATGCAGAATCGGCGGCCGGGATTGCTGGACTGATTAAGACGGTGCTGGCATTGCAGCACGGGCGAATCCCGCCCAACCTTCATTTCGAGAAACTGAATCCGCACATCGACTGGAACGGTCTGGCGATCAATGTACCCACCGCGGAAACATCGTGGAACCGCGGAAAAGGACTCCGCGCCGCCGGAGTCAGTTCATTTGGTTTCAGCGGCACAAACGCGCATGTGGTTCTTTCGGATTTGCCGGCTGAAGAATTGGTTCCAGACGCCTCCGGTCAAGAGGAAGATGCAGGGAATCCGCCACTTCATTTGCTTCCTCTCTCCGCGCGAACGGAGCCGGCGCTCGCTGCGCTGGTCCGCGAATATGAAGAAGCTTTCAGCAAGGAGCCTAGCCTCAGCCTCGCCGACGTTTGCCACACAGCCGCCACTGGCCGCTGTCACTTTGAGCATCGCCTCGCTGTCGTGGCCTCCAGTCTCGCTGAGGCCAAGGAACGACTCGCGGCGTTCCATCGTGGCGAAAAGCACGCGAGCGTTCAAAATGGACGTTCTACGAATTCTGCCTTGCCGGGCGTTGTATTCATGTTTACCGGTCAAGGTTCGCAATACGCCGGCATGGGACGTGAGCTGTTCGAGACACAACCAGTGTTCCGACGCGAACTGGAACGGTGTGCTGAGATTCTCGAGCCACTTCTTGAGAGGCCATTACTCGCAGTGGTATTCCCTGACGCCGGTGAAAAGAAGCGCTCACCCCAACTCATCGATGAAACGCAATACACTCAACCCGCTCTTTTCGCCCTGGAATACTCACTGGCTGCTTTGTGGCGGTCATGGGGAGTCGAACCCGTCGCCGTTTTGGGCCATAGCGTTGGTGAGTACGTGGCGGCTTGTGTTGCCGGCGTTTTCAGCCTAGAAGACGCATTGCGTTTGGTCGCCGTCAGATCGCGACTGATGCAGACGCTGCCGCGGAACGGAACTATGGCTGCGGTGTTCGCCGGCGAGGACCGAGTGCGGGCGGCCATCGCGTCCCATGCGGATTCTGTTTCCATTGCCGCAATCAATTCGCCGCGGAACACGGTGATCTCCGGAAAAGCAGATGATGTCCTCAACGCATTGGAACGGTTGCGACAAGAGGATGTGGAAACGAAACTGCTGACGGTTTCACACGCATTCCACTCGCCGCTGATCGAGCCGATTCTCGATGAATTCGAGCAGTACGCGCGAAGTGTCCAACATCAGGCTCCCGTAATGGACTTAGTGTTGAATGCAACAGGGCGCCTACTGGATAAGACGTCGCCCCTGGATGCTGCTTATTGGCGGCGGCACGCTCGAGGAGCAGTGCGGTTTGCTGAATCGATTTCCACGCTTCGAGCAGGCGGAATGCGGGTCTTCCTTGAAATCGGCCCCGCGCCCGTGCTCACTGGTATGGCCCGGCAATGCGTAGTGGATTCGGACGCGATATGGCTCGCGTCGATGCGCAAAGATCGTGATGCCCTATCTCAGATGCTCTCCAGTCTCAGCTCACTATTTGTGCTCGGTTTCAATCCAAACTGGAAATCCTTTGACGGCGCTCGCGCGTGTCGCCGCGTTGCACTGCCCACCTACCCTTTTCAGCGCCAACGCCACTGGGTGGATAACCGACGTACGAAATCGCCGACAGCGGAACGCCATCCGCTGCTCGGTGATGGCGTGCGATCGGCGCGCGGCGAGTGGGTGTTTGAGTCGAAGCTGAGCCTGGAAGCGCTGCCGTATTTCAACGATCATCGCGTGCACGGAATCGTGGTGTTCCCTGCGCCCGCCTATCTCGAGATGGCGATGGCATGCGGCCGACGAGCGTTTGCCGACCAGGCTTGCGCGCTGACCAACTTCGTGATCTTGGAGCCGCTCGTGCTGCCCGAAGCGGGTGAGCTGACGTTACAACTAATCGCCGCCCCGTGTGAAGATGGCGCACTGAGCTTCGAGATATTCAGCTGCGAGGAGCGTACCGCTGGATCGGAGCCTGTCTGGACGTTGCATGGGACTGGACGACTCGCGCCGTCCGATGCATCGGTGACTGCTAATCTGATGGCCCTCGATGAGGTACGGAAGCGGTGCGCCGAACAGATTTCCGGCGCTGCCTACTACGAAAAGCTCCGCGCATTAGACATTGCATTTGGTCCCTGCTTCCGCGGCATTCGCGAAATCTGGAGATGCGATGGCGAAGCGCTAGGGCGACTAGAGGCGCCGGAGTTCGTGGCCGCCGAGACGAACCAGTATCACGTTCACCCCGCGCTGCTCGACGCTTGTTTCCAGCTTTTGGGTGCGGCGATTCTTGGCAGCGAGGTTCAGACAGGGGCGAATTCTTATCTGATGGTCGGCCTGGAGCGAATCGTTATCGCGCGTCCGCCTTCAGGGGCAGCATTCTGGACTCATTGCGTTTTACGCGCTTCAGACGATGACAACCGGGAGGTGCTGGTCGGCGACCTGCAGCTCGTAGGCGACGACGGCAGTGTTTTTGGTCACGTCGAGGGACTTCGTCTCAAACGAGCGACCCGCGAGGCACTGATTCACTCATCGCAGAGGCGCTTGGACGATTGGATGTATGAAGTGCGTTGGTTGCCCAAGAATGAAGTGGGGAACAATCACCTTACGCTGCCGGTCGAGTACATGCCGACGTCAGACACGCTCAGGGCAGTCGCGCAGGCCACCGCGACTGAGCTTTGGCAAAGACACCGGCTCGCCACGTACGGCGAAGCGATACGGGATCTCGAGGCAATCAGTCTCGATTTTGTGATTCGTGCGTTGACCAAACTGGGCTGGAAACCCCAGCCCGGCGAGCGCGTTTCGGCGTCCGCGCTCGCCGCTCAATTGGGGATCGTCAAGGCACAGTGGCGGCTGGTTGGTCGTCTGCTGGAACTTCTTGGCGAACAGCGCATTCTTTCCCGCGACAGCGGGGAATGGATCGTACTGTCTACTCCCACTTCAGGAGATCCGGAGGCTCGAATCAAGGCGCTCGGCCAGAGCTTTCCGCAATACGCGGGCGAAATATCAATGTTATCGAAATGCGGCGCGCGGCTGGCCGAAGTGCTTGCTGGCACATGCGATCCTCTAGAAATCTTGTTCCCGGGTGGATCGATGACGGAGGTGGAACAGCTAACGCAGGATTCACCCGCTGCCCAGGCCTTCAACGAATTGGTGGCGCGAGCGATCGAGGCAGCGCTGGCGAAACTGCCGAAAGACCGTGTCGCTCGTGTGATCGAAATCGGTGCAGGTACTGGCGGCACCACGACGGCGGTGTTAGCTCGACTTTCCGGCACGCAAGTGGAGTACTTGTTCACCGACGTCTCGCAGCTCTTTCTCGCCAAGGCACAACAGAAGTTCAAGGGAGGCGAGCGCACGCGCTTTGCGATCCTGAATGTCGAGGAAACCCCGAGAAGCCAGGGATTCGAGGAACATTCATTCGATGTCGTACTCGCGGCCAACGTGTTGCACGCGACCAAAGACCTTCGCGAGACATTGAGCAACGTTCGCCGGCTGCTCGCTCCCGGTGGCCTGCTTGTGTTGTTCGAGGGCACGAGCGCGCAACGCTGGGTCGACCTGACATTTGGTCTGACGGAAGGCTGGTGGCGATTCCAGGATCACGACTTGCGCACCTCCCATCCGTTGCTTTCGCGCCCAGCCTGGATCAGCCTGTTGCAGGAGTCCGGGTTCACGGAACTCTCGCTGCTGCCAGAAGGCATCGGTTCAGACTTGCCCGGCTTGCCGACCATCGTACTCTGCAAAAATGCCCCTGAAGCCGCCACGACCAAACCGGAAACGTGGTTGCTGATGACTGGAAGCGAAAATGCCGCCGAACCCTGGCGAGTGGCACTGGAAGCGCGCGGGGAGCAGGTTCAAATTGGAATGGCCGCAGAGAACTCGTGGGATGTTGAATCCATTTCGCAGGCATATCGTTCGCTCCTGCACGGGACCCGCGCAGCAGGCACACGGGTGAAAGGTATCGTACACCTTGTTGGCACGGAAGGCCCGCCGCTCTCCGATGAGGTCGAGCTTTCAACGCTCGAGGCGTCCGTACGCCGCAGTTGTATAAGCGCGCTCTCGATGTTCCAGGCGTTGGTCAGTGAGAACGCAATGGAGTCAACCCGCATCTGGCTGATTACGCGTGGTGGTCTGCCAACCGCAGGATCCCTGTCGGCTCTCGATCAGTCGCCGATGTGGGGCTTGGGACGCACTTTCGCCGTCGAGCACCCGGAGCTTTGGGGCGGATTAATAGATATTGCCGAAGTATCCACGCAGTCCGTCGCTACGGCGGTAGACCAATTACTGGACCCGGCCGGCGAAGATCAGCTCGCTGTAGTAGGCGAGGAGGTGTTGGCAGCACGGCTGGTGCGTTGCGCCAAATCAATCGAAGCGAAATCGAACCGTCCCAACTTCCACGCTGATGCCAGCTATCTGGTAACTGGAGGATTTGGCGGCATGGGCCGCAAGGTGCTGAGCTGGATGGCCGACCAGGGCGCACGGCATATCGCGGTGATTGGACGAAGTATTGATCCTGCAAATCCGGACGAAGCCATTGCGGCACTCGGTGCGCGGGGCGTCCAAGTTTTATCGATGCGCGCGGATGTGGCCGACGACGCGGCGCTCGGACGCGTGTTTGAGGAGATCACCACCAGGCTGCCAAAGCTCGCGGGTGTGATCCATATCGCCGGAATATATGATGACCGAGTGCTGGCTCGGCATGATTGGCCGCGGTTTGAACGAGTGCTGAAACCCAAGGTGGCTGGCGGTTGGAATCTACATCGGCGGACGAAGAACCTGCCGCTCGATTTCTTCGTGCTTTTCTCGTCTGGTGCCTCGTTCCTAGCTCCGGTTGGGCTGGGAAATTATGCGGCGGGAAATGCTTTTCTCGACGCATTGGCCCATCACCGCCGTGCCCAAGGTTTGCCGGCAGTGAGCATCAACTGGGGTGCCTGGGAAAAGGTCGGAATGGCGCAGGCCGTCGGTGATCGTCGTGAGAGCCAATGGAGCCAGTGGGGGGGGGCTACGATGACGCCGCAACAAGGACTCGCTGTGTTGCAGCGCCTGATCCGCGACGCGCCGCCCCAAATCGGTGTGCTGATCGCAGATTGGCCGAAATACCTTAAGCGCTTTGGCAGTCTGACCCCACCTCTATACGCAGAGCTTCGCCGCGCGACTGAAGGAGCGAACCACGCCGCCAGCCACAAGTCCAGGGCGACGTCGGAGATGCTGCGGCTTGAAGACGCCCTGCCCGCGGAACGCCGCGCCCTGCTTTTCGAGCATATTCGGAGCGAAGCCGCCGAGGTGCTCGGCTTTGGTCGCGGCGATCAGCTAAATCCCGACCAGGGGCTTTTTGACCTCGGGATGGATTCGTTAACGGCGGTCGAACTGAAGAATCGGCTGCAAACCACACTGGCGAAGCCGCTTCCGTCAACTCTCTTTTTCGATTATCCCAACGTCCAAAAACTGACGGAATACCTAGCGCGGGAAGTCTTGCGATGGAGCGACGATGCACCGATTTCCGATTCGGCGCCCGCCAAAGCCAGCGCCCCCGCCGGCCACGACCAGTTCTCCGAGGACGAACTCGCGGAGATGCTGGTTCAAAAACTTCAACAACTGAAATGAACAGCGAACCGAGCACGAAAGATCGCCGCGCCCTGCTCGGCAGTGCGCTCCAAAAAATCCAAGAGATGCAGGCCCGCTTGGACGTCTTCGAGCGCGCACACAAGGAACCGATCGCGATTATCGGCATGGGCTGCCGGTTTCCTGGCGGCGCCGACGATCCGGAACGCTACTGGACACTACTCCGCGACGGCGTAAATGCGGTGCGCGAAGTCCCGGCTGACCGTTGGGACGTCGATGCTTACTATGATCCTGATCCCGAAACTCCAGGCAAAAGCTACACGCGCTTCGGCGGTTTTTTGGAACAGATCGACCGGTTCGACCCGCAGTTCTTCGGCATTTCGCCGCGCGAGGCGGTGACACTCGATCCGCAGCAGCGCCTCGTCCTTGAAGTGGGCTGGGAGGCACTCGAGCACGCGGGACATGCGGCGTTGACCAAACTGCGAAACAGCCGCACAGGGGTGTTTATCGGCATCGGCAGCAGTGACTACGCGCAGATCCAGATGGCTGGTGGCGTTGAACATATCGACGCACATACCGGATCGGGCGGAGGGTTGTGTTTCGCCGCAGGCCGTTTTTCGTACTGCCTCGGGCTGCGCGGCCCTAGCCTGTCGGTGGACACGGCTTGCTCGTCTTCTCTCGTTGCCATCCATCTGGCCTGTCAAAGCCTACGCGCCTCGGAATGCCGCATGGCGGTAGCCGGCGGCGTCAACATCATCGCGAAACCCGATGTGTTTGTATATCTCTCCCGAGTCAAAGCCCTAGCTCCAGACGGTCGCTGCAAAGTTTTCGATGCCAAGGCCGACGGTTTTGTCCGGGGTGAGGGCTGCGGCATGATCGTCCTGAAGCGCCTCTCAGACGCGCTGGCCGATGGTGACAACATCCTTGCAATCATTCGAGGTTCAGCGGTCAATCAGGATGGCGCCAGCACCGGCCTCACAGTGCCCAATGGCCCCGCCCAACAAGACGTAATCAGGGGGTCTCTCGCGCAGAGCGGAATCGGCCCCGCCGATATCGATTACGTCGAGGCCCACGGCACAGGCACTTCGCTCGGCGATCCAATCGAGATTGGTGCGCTGGCCGCCGTCCTCGGTCCGGGGCGGGGTCCGGACCGTGCTCTGACGGTTGCCTCCGTGAAGACGAACCTCGGCCATCTCGAAGCGGCGGCCGGTATCGCCGGTCTAATCAAGGTCGTCCTGGCACTTCAGCACGGCGAGATTCCACCGCATCTACATTTCGAGACACTCAATCCGGCGATCTCTTTTGGGTCGGTTCCGTTTGTCATCCCCACCACGCGGCAGCCGTGGCCCGCGCAGAAGCGCCGTCGCATCGCCGGGGTCAGCTCGTTTGGCCTCAGCGGAACCAACGCGCACGTTGTGATAGAAGAAGCGCCCCTCGTCTCGGACACGATCGGCACTCTCGAGCGGCCGTTGCACGTGCTAACGCTGTCGGCGCGCAATCCAGACGCGTTGCGGGAGTTGGCCGACAAGTACGCGCGCTATTTCGAGGATCATCGTGAACTCCCACCCGGCGATACCTGCTTCACTACCAACACGGGACGGTCCCACTTCGGGCACCGGATCGCGATCGTCGAATCGACGATTGAACGGATGCGCTCGCGGCTCACCGGCTTCGCTTCTGACGAACCAGATGTGGCGCTGATCGGCTCTGTTGAGCTTTCGCGGCGACCGAAAATCGCGTTCCTTTTCACCGGCCAAGGCGCGCAGTACGCGGGCATGGGGCAAAAGCTCTACGAGTCTCAACCGACGTTTCGCCGCACGATCGACCACGTAGCCAAACTGTTTCAGGAAGAAATGGACGTTCCGCTCCTGGACGTGCTGTTTCCAGGGCCCGACAAAACCCGACTCATCGACGAGACTGGTTACGCCCAACCGGCCCTCTTCGCTCTGGAGTATGCGCTAGCGGAACTCTGGCGGAGCTGGGGCATTGAGCCCACGGTTCTGGTTGGTCACAGCGTCGGTGAATATGCCGCGGCGTGTGTGGGTGGCGTCCTCAGCATCGAAAGTGCGGTCAGATTGGTAGCTGCTCGCGGGAGGCTGATGCAGGCTCTGCCGTCCGGTGGGGCGATGGCGGCAGTAACGGCCGACCTAGCGACAGTGATGGAAGCCATCGAGCAAGTAGGCACCGAACTCGTGACACTCGCAGCGCTCAATGCTCCCACGGGCTTCGTCCTTTCCGGAGCGGAGCGCGCTGTTGAGGCGGTCACGGCAAAACTGGCAGCGCACGGTGTGCGCAGCAAGCGTCTGACGGTTTCGCATGCATTCCACTCGCCCTTGATGGAACCCATGCTCCGGGAGTTCGAGGACGCGGCGCGGACCGTCAAATACGCCGCCCCAAAGCTGCCCTGGATCTCGACTCTCACAGGCGAGCTGGTTTCTGGTGCCATCGATGCACGGTACTGGACGCGCCAGATTCGTGAATCTGTCCGTCTCGCGGACGCCTTATCCGCACCGCGAGTCCGGGAAGCCGATCTTGGCATCGAAATCGGTCCCGCGCCGGTGCTTATTGGCCTGGCCCGTGAGTGCGGGATCGACAAACCGGGTTGGACCGGTTCCCTGAGGAAAGGGCGCGACGACTGGAACGAAATTCTGACCGCACTCGGCACTCTTTACACGAATGGAGCCGCGGTGGACTGGGCTGGCGTCGACCGCGACTACGCGCGGCGGCGCGTCGCGCTGCCAACATATCCGTTCCAGCGCGAGCGCTACTGGTCTGCGCCGGAGCCCACCTCCGCAACACGCATTACGGCCCGATCAGGCGCCGATGCAATACACCCGTTGCTTGCGCGCGAAGTCCGTTCGCCAGTTTTGACTGATCGTGTTTTCGAAGCGGATATCGGCGTCGACACACATCCATTCCTCAACGATCATCGCGTCTTTGGCACGATCGTTTTCCCTGCGGCCGCATTCCTTGAAATGATCCTGGCCGCCACCCGCGAAGTGTTCGGGGACGGAACACATTCGATCGAGAGCGTCGTCATCGGCGAGGCGCTGGCACTTCCCGAAAAAGAACATCGCACGGTGCAGGTCGCCATCGGACCGGCAACTGATTACCTGCACACCTTCAAGGTGTTCAGCCGGGGGGCATCCGGGACGGCGGAGTGGACCCTGCACGCTAGCGGACATGTGCGTCCCCACTCGATAGCCACGCCTGTATTCTCGACCGCTTCTCCTGCCGTGGACATCCTGCGGGCGCGTTGCACGCGAGCTCTGGGGATCGAGGCTTACTATGAAAAACTGCGCGAATGCGGGATCGGTTTCGGTCCTACATTCCGGGGCGTGACCGAATTGATGAGCGGTGCGCAGGAATCGCTGGGACGGGTCACCACCGTGAACGCGCTTTGCAGCGACGCACTCAGCTATCGAATTCACCCTGCGGTGTTGGATTGCGGGCTGCAGGCGCTCGGTGCCGCCTTAGCCGGAACGGGACTGGACGAAGCCAGCATATACCTGCCGATCAGCATCGAGCGGTTTATTCTGTACCAAGCCGCGCCGGCAGAGTTTTGGAGCCATGCATCCGTGCGTTCGGGCCTGACCAGGGGCGAATCCCTCACTGCGGACGTTACACTAATCGACGACAACGATTGCGTCATCGCGGAAGTGCGGGGCCTGCAGGTGAAGCGCGCCTCGCAGAAGGCGCTCCTCCGTGCTCGCGGCGCGCACGCTGCCGAATCGCTGTATCACGTCGCGTGGAGGCTGGCGCCTCACTCCTCACCATTGAGACCTGGGGCCAGCGGCCGTCTAGCCCGGCCCGCAACGATCGCCGCGCGCGTGGAAAACGAGATCCCCGCGCTCCGAGAGAGATACCGCATCGACAAATACCGAGACCTGTTGCCCGGGCTCGATGCGCTGGCGCGTTCGCACCTTTTCTTGGCCCTACAGCAGCTCGGATGGGCTCTCGAGCCGGGAGAACTCGTATCGGAGGACTCGCTGGCGGAGAAACTGGGCATCGTCGCAAACCACCGTGCGCTGCTCGGACGCATTTTCAAAATACTCGCCGCCCAGCAGATCATAAGGCGCCAGCCAGATGGCTGGGTTGTCGTCATGCACCCGGAGGTCGGCGACGTTCAGCAGTTTCATGACTCCCTCGCGGCCCGATTCCCCGACTGCAAAGTTGAGATGAATCTCATCGATCGTTGCGGCCGCGCATTGGCCGATGCACTACGCGGACAAGCCGATCCATTACAGCTGCTATTTCCCGACGGTTCCCTAACGGAAGCGGAGTACATGTATCAAGACTCGCCATTCGCCCGACTCTACAATTCGATGGTCGCACGTGCGGTCGCCACGGCAATTGAAACACTGCCCGCCGACCGCCCGCTGCGCGTGCTTGAAATCGGCGGAGGCACAGGCGGGACGACAAGTGCGGTCCTAGCGCATCTTCGCGGGCGCGATGCTAAATATGTTTTCACGGATGTCTCGCCGATGTTCTTAGCGAAAGCCCGTGACAAATTCCGCGATTTTTCGTTTGTCGAATATCGCGTGCTCGACATCGAACGCGATCCTGGGTCACAAGGCTTCGCACCGCACGATTTCGACTTGGTTGTCGCCGCCAACGTGGTTCATGCCACGGCGGATCTCATGCAGACGATGCAACACGTCCAGCGACTCCTGAGTCCGAGTGGCCTGGTGGTTTTGCTCGAGGGCACCGGACCGCAGGACTGGATCGATCTGACGTTCGGCTTGACGCCGGGCTGGTGGAAGTTCGCAGATCACGAGCTTCGGACAGACCACGCCCTGATCTCCGCGCCGCGATGGATCGACCTGCTGGACAGGATCGGATATTCAGCAGCCGCCAGCATTCCCCAAACGCCGGACGCGTTCCGATCGGAACAATCCGTCATCATCGGTGAGGCGTCCGACAGCAATGTGGCAACCGAAACTGCCGAGGCGTGGCTGATCTTCGGCGACAGAAGTGGACTCGGACATTCGCTGTCGCGCCTGCTGGCAGATTCGGGCGAGCGTTCCGTGATGGTGACGGCGGGAGAGCATTACCGCAGCGCCAGCGATACCGCGGAGATCGATCCACGGCAACCCGAGCACTATGACCGGCTGCTGGCGGATGCTGGATTGCGCTTGCGTGGCGTCGTGCATCTGTGGGCGCTCGACACGATGATGCCGCCTGAAGACTCGACCCCAATCCTCGAGGAACTGCAGCAGCTTGCCTGCGAAAGCGCGCTCAGTCTGCTGCAGGCGGTGGTGCGACGTGGGGGCGATGCGCCGCGCGTGTGGCTGGTGACGCGAGGCGCGCAGGCTGTGGGCAAACCGGCGCCGGTTGCGATTCTGCAATCTCCCGTTTGGGGCCTGGGAAAGGTAGCCTCCTTGGAACATCCGGAGCTTCGTTGCACTCGCATCGATCTTGATCCGACGACATTTTCGGACGACGCGAGTACTCTCGTTGCGGAGTTCCACTCCGAAGGACAAGAGGATCAGATCGCCTTCCGGGAAGGCGACCGGTTTGTCGCGCGCTTGGCGTCAGGTCCGGGTCAAATCGTCAGCAGGAAACCAACAGATGAGGCGGTTAAGATCCGCCCCGACGCCGCATATCTGATCACAGGCGGTTTCGCAGGGTTAGGCTTGCTGGTGGCGCAATGGATGGCCGGACAAGGCGCCCGCTATCTCGTATTGATTGGACGGAGCGAACCGACTGAATTGTCTCGGCGCGCGATCGCCGGGCTCGATGCTCGTGGCGTTCGCGTCCGCACGATTCGCGCGGACGTGTCGAATGCCGAGGCCCTGCGCAGAGCATTCTTGGAGGCGCCCTCCAATTGGCCAGCATTGCGCGGCGTGATCCACTCAGCGGGTGTGCTGGACGATGGAGTCCTCATCGAGCAAACGTGGCCGAGGTTCAGAACAGTAATGCGGCCTAAGGTCAGCGGAGCGTGGAACCTGCACGTGCTCACGCGGGATCTGCCGCTCGACTTCTTCGTGCTTTTCTCGTCGGCGGCGGCGTTGCTCGGTTCCTCTGCCCAAAGCAATCATGCGGCCGCGAACGCCTTCTTGGACGCTCTGGCCGACCACCGTCACGCACAGCATCGGCCCGCCGCCAGCATCAACTGGGGCGCGTGGTCCGACATCGGTGCCGCAGCCAGGCACGGCGTGGGGGATCGTGTGGCCGCGACGGGCATGGCCACAATCGCGCCGGAAGCGGGCCTTGCTGCGATCGAGTTCCTGATGCACAACGGTATCGTGCATGCCGGTGTGCTTCCGGTCTCGAACTGGGCCCGCCTGCTGCGTGAATATGCCGGCGGCAACGAACCACCGTTTATCTCCGAAATTGCTCAACGAACCCGCGCCGCCGGCTCGATTGCCGTGCAGCACGAGATTGACCTCGTCACCAGGCTGCGTGATGTTATGCCCGTCGAGCGGCGCCGCCTGGTACAGTCCTTCGTTCGCCAGCAGGCCGCGAAGGTGCTCGCCCTGGATCCGACGCAGCCCATCGACATTGGTCAATCTTTGAACGAGCTGGGGCTCGATTCACTGATGGCCCTTGAGCTCCGTAATGCGCTCGGCACGGGCCTGAAGCGAACGCTCCCGGCTACCCTTCTATTCAATTATTCTTCGATCGAGGCACTCACGCAATACATCTACCGTAATGTACTGGCCCTCGACGACGCATCGCACGCTGCATCGGAGGGGTCTGACGATCGGACGGCCCTCGATCGGCTCGCCGACAACGAGATTGCAACTATTCTGGCCGAGAAGCTCGCGGCCCTCGCCATCGAAGACAAGGAACGTGCCGATGGGTAAGTCCGATCGTAGCGACTATGGAGCGCTCCTGCGCGAGGCCTACCGGTCGATCGAGCGCTTACAAACCAGAATCGGGACGCTCGAGCGGGTGAAGTCCGAGCCGATTGCGATTGTCGGCATGGGCTGTCGCATCCCTGGTGGGGCGAATGACCCGGAGAAGTACTGGGAGATACTTCGCAATGGCGTCGACGCTGTCACTGAAATACCGCTAGAGCGTTGGGACGCGTCGCATTACTACAATCCGGACCCCGAGGCCGTCGGCATGATGTGCACGCGCTGGGGCGGCTTCCTCGAAAACGTCGATCAGTTTGACGCGCAGTTTTTCGGCATATCACCCCGTGAAGCGATTAGCATGGATCCTCAACAGCGTCTTCTGCTGGAAGTCGCCTGGGAAGCGCTTGAAAATGCCGGTATCGCTCCCGAATCACTCATGGGAAGCCAGACGGGGGCGTTCGTCGGCATCAGCACCGCCGATTACTCTGAAATCCAGACGAAGAGCGGCGACCCCGACGTCTACACCGCGTATCTCGCAACCGGTAATTCCCACAGCGTCGCGTCTGGTCGCCTCGCCTATTTCTTCGGTCTCCAAGGCCCCACGTTTTCCGTCGATACCGCGTGTTCGTCGTCCCTTATCGCGGTCCACCTCGCCTGCCAGGCGCTGCGAACTGAAAGCTGCCACGCCGCCCTCGCCTGTGGGGTGAACTTGATCCTGGTTCCCGAAGCCACCATCACGTTGTCGAAGGCGCAGATGATGGCTGCCGACGGACACTGCAAAACGTTTTCCGATGACGCCGATGGCTTCGTGCGAGGTGAGGGTTGTGGGGTAGTGGTCTTAAAACGAATGTCCGATGCCATCGTTGCCGGCGATCGGATCCTCGCAGTGATTCGTGGCGGCGCCATTAACCAGGACGGACGCAGCAACGGTTTGACCGCTCCTAATGGCCTCGCGCAAGTCGCCCTTATCCGCAGCGCTCTGGCCGACGCGCAAGTGAAACCGGCTGAGGTCGGCTACGTCGAAGCGCACGGCACCGGCACGCCATTGGGTGACCCCATCGAGATTCACGCTATCGCAGAGGCCCTCTCTGAAGGGCGTTTGCCCGACAACCGCTTGCGCGTGGGTTCCGCCAAAACCAATCTTGGGCACTTAGAAGCAGCTTCCGGCATGGCCGGTCTCATCAAGGTCGTGCTGGCGCTGCAAACCGGGCAGATTCCTCCGCATCTTCATTTCCACCAGCCAAGCCGGCAGATCTCCTGGTCTGAGATTCCGATCGACATTCCCACAACGCTGACGTCATGGAATCCTCCATCGGGCCGCCGAATTGCTGGCGTGAGTTCTTTCGGCTTCAGCGGCAGCAATGCCCACATCGTGCTCGAGCAAGCGCCGGAGCCCACACCGATGGCGAACACCGTCGAGCGACCCTTGCACCTTCTGACATTGTCGGCTCGCACGGCGCCGGCGCTGACTGCCCTGGTCGCGCACTTCGTCAGGCATTTCGAACAGAGCGGCGAGGTGTCTCTGCCGGATATCTGCTTCACTGCTGGCACTGGCCGGTCCCATTTTTCCCATCGCCTAGCGCTGACCGCCGCATCCGCAAAGGAGGCCAGGGAGAAACTGGCGCGATCACTGTCCAACGAGGCTGCTGCAGGCGTCCACCGCGGCGTTAATCGCCGGACGGAGTATCCGGAAATCGCGTTCCTCTTCACTGGGCAGGGCGCGCAGTATGCCGGCATGGCGCGTGGACTCCTCGACGGTTCACCGACCTTTCGACGCGCGCTCGAACGATGCATGGAGGCGCTCAACCGACACTTGAAGCGCCCTCTGGCTTCTGTCTTGTATGGCGAAGACGCGGCGCGAATTGACGAAACAGAGTACGCGCAACCGGCGCTTTTCGCTATCGAATATGCCCTGGCCCAACTGTGGCGCAGTTGGGGCATCGAGCCCACAATCGTCGTCGGGCACAGCGTTGGCGAGTATGTGGCGGCATGCGTGGCGGGAGTCATGTCGTTGGACGCAGCAGCCGCCTTGGTGACGGCGCGCGGTCGACTGATGCAGGCGTTGCCGCCAGGCGGGGCGATGGTGGCAATAACAGCGCCCCGGGCTGAGGTCGAGGAGGCGGTCGCTCGCCTTGGCGGGGGACTGGTGTCGATCGCCGCTGTAAACGCTCCGGAGAACGTAGTGTTGTCGGGAAACAAGGGACCCGTCGACGTAGTCGCTAGTGCACTCGTGGCCTCAGGCGCACGAGCCCAGCGACTCGTCGTGTCTCACGCATTTCACTCTCGGGCAATCGAACCTATGCTCGACGGGATCGGCGAGATTGCACGGCAAATTCAGTACGAGAAACCGCGCTTGGCGTGGCTGTCGACGATGACCGCCGAGATGGTCCGTGAACCCGTTGATGCGAACTATTGGGTTCGTCAGGCGCGAAACACGGTCCGTTATGCGGACGCGGTGTCCGTCCTCCGCGCGAGAGGAATCGATTTCGCGGTGGAGATTGGGCCCGCACCCGTGTTAGTGGGGCTAGCGCGCAGCTGCGGCGTGGAGGCGCCCGGCTGGGTGGGTTCCCTCCGGAAAGGCCAAGACGACTGGACCGAGCTGTTGTCGGCGCTCGGGACGCTCTATGTGAACGGCGCAAACGTCGACTGGGCAGGCATGGACAAGGATTATGCAAGACGGCGTGTGGCACTGCCCACGTACCCGTTCCAGCGTCAGCGCTTTTGGTACGAATGCAGCCAACCAGCGGCTTCTGTGCCCAGCGTCGGGCATTCGACGGAGTCCGCTGTCGCGACCCAGTCGCTGCTCGGCAAGCGCCTCCGATCGGGCCTCCCAGAGATCCAATTCGAAACTGTCGTGGGTCGGACGCAACCTCAGTATCTCGCCGATCACGTCGTCCACGGGATCACGATATTTCCGGCCACCGGATATGCCGAAATGGCGCTCAGCGCAGCCGCGAAAGGCCTGCAATGGGATGCTCCGGTGCTGGAGGATGTTGTCAACTTGGAACCGCTCGTGTTGTCCCGCGACGGGAACCGGCCGCTCCAGATTGTCGTAAGTCCCCCGAGAGACGGTCGGGCAGCATTTCGCATTCTGAGCGCAGCGGCCGAGTCGGATGAGTGGACGTTGCATGCCACGGGTACGATTAGCGAGACAAGAACTGTATCAAGCACCAACAGCCAGACGTTGGGCGCGCTCCAGAAGGCCTGCCCAGAAAAGCTGTCCGTCGACGGATACTACGAACGCCTTCGCGGCCAAGGTCTCGAGTACGGCACCCAGTTCCGTTGCATCCAGGAGTTGTCGAGCGGTGATCGCCAAGCGATCGGACGCGTGGCGTTCTCTCCCTCCGTCCTAGCTGACGCCGAAATTTCATTCGTTCACCCTGCGCTTCTTGACGCCTGCATGCAGGTTCTCGGTGCTACGATTCCGTTCGACGCTAGACAGGTCGGCGACACGCGGACATATCTTCCGATTGGGTTCGAGCGCATCGAGATCTGGAAGCGCGGTGCAACGGAGCTTTGGAGTCATGCTGCGATCCGCGAGGCTCCTGTTGATGCGGACATCCAGATCGCCGACGTAAAACTTTTCGACGCATCAGGGCGCGCGGCCGGGCAGCTGAGCGGATTGCTGCTGAAGCGCGCGACGGCCGATACACTAAGGCACTCGGTGCATCGGCGGGAGGTCGCAGATTGGTTTTACGAAGAACGATGGGAACCGAAGCCGCCGCGATCTGCTGCGGTGTTGGCCGGCCATGGCGATCGCCCGCACGGCGTCTGGCTGATTGTCGCGTTCGGTGATGGCCCCAGTATCGAGTTGTCCGAGGCACTCCGCGCGCGGGGTGAGCGCGCAGTGGTAGTACACCCTGGCGAAACTTGGTGTCACAATTCAGACGACAGCATCACCGCGAACCTGGATCGACCCGAAGACTATCGCCGCCTTGTTTCCGAATATTCGAGCAACGAGGCCCCCCTCGGTGTAGTCATGATGCACCAAGCAAACAACGCAACGCCCATCATTGGCCCGGATGCCTGCCGCGGCGCCGTTCATTTGGCACAGGCAATGGGCGACCCTCACGGGAACGGACCGCTGCAAGTATGGCTCGTGACGTCGGGTGCGCAGGGGTTCTTGTCACCGCAGCGACTCTCGTTGCACCAAGCACCTCTTGTTGGTCTTGCGCGTACCCTCGCCGTCGAACAGCCGGCGCTCAACTGGGTGCGTGTCGATCTCGATCCGGATGCCGCGAGTGGGGCCTGTGCTATCGCACTCGCCGACGAACTGCTGGCCGGTGACGATGAAGGTGAGATAGCCTTCCGGCAAGGGAACCGGTATGTGCGGCGGCTGGCCCGCGCTTCGCTCCTACCATACGACGCCAAGGCCAGCCGGATCCGTTCAGACGCAACCTACTTGATCACCGGCGGCTATGGCAGCCTTGGGCTCGTCGTGGCGCGATGGCTGGTTGAACGGGGCGCACGTCATCTGGTCCTCGTCGGCCGGAGCGGCCCCCGGGGTAAGGCCGTAGACGTGGTGACGGAGTTCGAGCGCAAGGGTGTTTCTGTGCGAGTGGCGCATGTGGACGTCGCGGATGAAGCTCAGATGAAGATTCTGTTCGCAGACTTGGCGCGGTCGATGCCGGCACTCGCCGGAGTCATTCACGCGGCAGGCATTGTCGAGGACGGTCTGATCGGGCAACTGTCTTGGGAGAGCTTCGAGCGCGTCTTTGCTTCGAAGGTCCAAGGGGCCTGGATGTTGCATGTTTTGACCGAGAGGCTGCCGCTGGACTTCTTCGTCCTCTTTTCCTCGGCCGCTTCATTCTTTGGGTCGCCGGGCCAGGCGAATTATGCAGCGGCGAATGCTTTTCTAGACGCGTTGGCGCGGCAGCGGCATGCGCTCGGCCTGCCGGCTGTGAGCGTGAGTTGGGGGCCTTGGGAGGGCGGCGGCATGGCGGCAGGGGTTGACGACGTGCATCGTCGACGTTGGTTACGGTGGGGCACCCGTACGATCGACGCGAAAGGCGGCACTTCGGCCCTTGAGCGCGCGCTCGCCTGCCGAAATCCGGGGGTCGCGGTCGTGCCCATCGATTGGATGGCGCTGCAAAGTGAAGGGGTGACAACGTCCCTCCAGAATTTCGCCGCTTCTTTTTTCCAGGAGACGACGGGCGGAACCACGCCCGCGAGCAAGAAGGTCTCCCGTGCAATGCTGCTCGGTTTACCAGAGAAGGAACGCGTGCACTGGGTCGCCGACTATCTCTCCCAAACGGTGGCGGGCATACTCGGCACGCCGCAAGACTCGTTCGACCCCGACCAAGCACTCACAGAATGGGGTTTCGATTCGTTGATGGCGCTGGAATTGAAGAACCGAATGGAGCGGGATTTAGAATCGGTGCTGCCTATGGCGCAGCTTCTTAACAGTCCATCCGTGCGACAGCTTGCGAGACTCGTGGCAGGGACTATCGCACCACTGGACGCCGGAAAAGCTGCGGAACAACGCGCGACACTGGTGGTCGCCGCGGTGGAGATTACAGAGGAAGGCGAACTGTGAGTGCGACCTCGCATCTCGAACGAAAAACGGAGCGAGGCTCTTACGAGGCGACCGCATGACGGAGTCGGTTGAGATCCTGGAATCCCTTGCGCGTCACGGCGTGAACATATGGGCTGAAGGCAGCCGGATACGATTTCGTGCCGCCAAGGGCGCACTCACGGACGAATTGAAAGCGCGCCTGGCCGCAAATAAAAACGTGGCCCTCGCCGCATGGCGCGAACGAGCCGCGAACTATGTCGTGTCTCATCCCGCCACCTTCGCCCAACGGGCTCTCTGGTTTTTGTATCAGAACAAACCGGACAGCGCCGCCTACAACGTCGCACTGGCGGTGAGGATCTGTTCGGAGATCGACAGATCGGCGCTGCAAAACGCTTGTCAGGCATTGCTTGACCGGCATCCGTCGCTGCGGACCACCTATATGATGGAGGACACGGAGCTCATTCAACGAGTCCATGGCGACATGCCTGTGTCGTTCCGGGTCCATGAGCGCCGCGATGTTGATTTGCAGGAACTTCGCGACGAGGTGATCGACGTCTCGCACCTTCCATTCCGGCTGGAAAGCGGGCCGGTGATGCGGGTGGACCTGTTTAGTCGAACGGAAACAGACCACATATTACTCATTACGGTCCACCATATTGCTGTGGATGGCTGGTCCGTTTTCCTGCTGATTGAGGATCTGCGGAACAACTACCGAGACGAAAGGAACGGAGGGCCCGCGCCGCCGCCCCGGCCGGAGAATGACGTGTCCACGTATGCGCGGTGGCAGGAGAAGATGCTCGCGAGTCCGGAGGGACGGGCGCACGAGCGTTACTGGACGGATGCGCTCTCCGGCGAAATTCCGACGCTCGATCTGCGGACGGACCGACCGCGTTCTGCCGTCGCCGCCGTTTGCGGCGCTTCCTGTCAGGTCGATCTCGGTGCGGAAGTCAGCGACGCAGTTCGGGCACTCGCGGTTTCGGCTGGGACAACACCTTTTGTGGTTTTGCTTGCCTCCTATCATGTGCTGCTCCACCGCTACACAAGCCAAGCGCAGCTGATTGTGGGAACTCCCACATATGGACGCGATCGTCCGGAATTCGCCGACGTGATCGGCGATTTCATCAACATGATTCCATTGAAGGCCGACCTTAGCAAAGATCCGACGTTTCACGAGTTGCTGGGGCAGCTGCGGAATCGCGTACTCGAAGGCATCCAGCATCAGGACTACCCATTCACGTTGCTTGTGGAGAAGCTTCATCCCGTCCGCGATTCCTCGCAGACACCAGTTTTTCAGACGGTCTTTATTATGCAGAAATTCAGGCCGCTGGCCGGACTGGAAGGCACCTTCTCCCGCGCAACCAAGGACGTCCGTGTCGATTTCGGCGGACTCGCGCTGGAGTCATTCCCGATCCCGCAACAGGAAGGCCAGTTCGACATTGCCCTCGAGCTAGTGGATTTCGGTAGCGTTTATCAGGGCCAGTTCAAGTACAACTCCAATCTCTATGATGAGGCGACGGTGGTGGCTCTGTCGGGTCACTATCTTCAGCTTCTACGTGCGATCGTCGATTCACCCGCGACGCGGGTCTCCCGGTTACCTCTCTTGTCGGAAGTCGAACAACGTCAATTGTTGGAAGAATGGAACGCCACAACACGCGATTACCCGCGAAATGTGTGCCTGCATCAGTTGATCGAAGCCCAGGTTCAGCGTACCCCCGAAGCTGTGGCGGTGGTTTTCGAAGACCAAGAGTTGACCTACCGGGAGTTAAATGCCCGCGCCAATCAGCTAGCGTTCTACCTGCAAAAACGCGGCGTCACCGCTGAAACGCTGGTGGGCATCTGCGTCGAACGCTCCCAGGAAATGATGGTTGGCCTTCTAGGCATCCTGAAAGCGGGCGCGGCGTACGTGCCGATGGATCCCTCTTATCCGAAAGCCCGGCTCGCTTTCATGCTGGAGGATTCCGGCGAGAGCGTTCTGCTTACTCAGAAACATCTGGTGCATACACTGACTTCAGACCGGACGGAAATCGTTTGCCTTGATGCTGACTGGAGCCGCATCGCTGGCGAATATACGAACACACCCGAACAACGTGTGCAGGCTGAAAACCTCGCATACATGATCTATACCTCGGGCTCCACAGGCCAGCCCAAAGGAGCAATGAACACGCACCGTGGGATTGTGAATCGGTTGCTATGGATGCAGGCCGAGTACCGGCTCACCTCTACCGATGTGGTGCTGCAAAAGACGCCCTTTAGCTTTGACGTGTCGGTGTGGGAATTCTTCTGGCCGTTACTGGCCGGAGCCCGACTGGTAATCGCCCGGCCCGGCGGGCACCAGGATCCAACATACTTGGTAGACGTTATTGCCCGCGAGCACATCACGATCATGCACTTTGTGCCGTCCATGTTGAGGATGTTTCTCGAGGCCGATGGGCTGGATCGCTGCGGTTCGCTGCGCGACGTGATTTGTAGCGGCGAAGCGTTACCGCCGGAATTGGTGAGGGCCTTCTACGAGCGATTTGCGGCCAATTTGCACAATCTCTACGGCCCGACAGAAGCTGCCGTGGACGTGACGCACTGGCCTTGCCCGCGCCAGAGTGATTTGTCGATCGTGCCTATAGGCCGACCCGTGGCAAACACGCAATGCTATATTCTCGACCCGCAACTGCAGCTGGTGCCCGTTGGTGTACCGGGGGAATTGCACCTGGGCGGAATTCAAGTGGGGCGCGGATATCACAACCGGCCGGATTTGACGGCGGAAAAGTTCATTCCGGACCCCTTCGGTAAGGAGGTCAAAGGGTGGCTGTACAAGACAGGTGATTCATGCCGCTACCTGCGTGATGGCAACATTGAATATCTCGGGCGAATCGACCATCAAGTAAAAATCCGCGGTTTCAGAATCGAACTAGGCGAGACCGAAACCGCATTGAGCAAGAACCCGAATATCCGGCAGGCCGTCGTGACCGTCCGTGAAGATCTCCCGGGCGACCAACGATTGGTAGCCTACCTGGTGGCCCGTGATGGGGCTGTGCCGACGGCGGATGAGTTGAGGGGCGAACTCCATGCGACCCTGCCCGACCATATGGTGCCGTCGGCTTTTGTGTTTTTAGACCAGCTGCCCCTCAGCCCCAACGGCAAGGTGGACCGCAAGGCATTGCCGGCGCCTGAGGGGATGAGAGCGGCGGTACGGGATTATGAGGGACCTCGGACGGAGAGCGAAAGTGTGGTGGTTAAGGTATTCGAGGAAGTTCTAGGGATCGAGCGGGTGGGAGTGCATGAAGATTTCTTCAAGCTGGGCGGGCACTCGCTACTGGCGATGCGGGTGGTCTCACGGTTACGGGAGCGCGTCAGAACAGAGGTTGCCATTCGCTGGCTCTTTGAGGCTCCAACCGCAGCCAAGCTAGGCGAATACCTGGATACGGTCCGGTGGGTAGCGGCGCAGGATGCCGGGAACGAGTCTCACGCGGAGGAGGGGCGGGAATGTCTGGAGATATGACAACCGTCGAACTCTTAAGTCGACTGCGGCAGTTGAACGTCGCGGTGCGGTTGGGTGGTGACCGTCTGCTTATCGACGCTCCTAAGGGTGTCATAACCGAAGACCTGCTGGCGGAATTGTCGCGCCAGAAGAGCGAAGTTATTTCTTTTCTTCGCTTGACAGAGCGGACAGGAGCAGGAAGGGACGATGCGGGGATTGAGCACGCGTCACGCGAGGGCTTATTGCCGTTGTCGTATGCGCAGCAGCGATTATGGTTTCTGGACCAGCTTTCTCCGGGCAGTGTGGCATATGTCATGTCCTGGGCAGTTCGGTTAAGTGGGGAATTTGACGTGGGAGTACTCCGAAAGAGTGTGGGGGAGATCGTGCGTAGGCACGAGGCGCTGCGCACCGTTTTTCGATGCACAGACGGAGTGCCTTACGCGGTGATATTGGAGCCAGAGGCGGTCGAGATTCCGGAGGTAGATTTGCGCGATCTGGCGCCGGCGCAGCGGGAGATCGAAGCGCGACGACTTTCGGCGAACATTTCGCGCGAACCATTTGATCTGAGTCGCGGGCCTTTGCTGCGAATGAGGGTGACGCGATTGGGAGAGCGAGAACATGTCCTGTTGAGTGCCGTCCACCACATTGTTTTCGATGGATGGTCGAGTGGGCTGTTTGAACGCGAGCTTGCGGTGTTGTATGAGTCTTTCGGTCGTGGGGCTCCTTCGCCATTGCCCGAGTTGCCTATCCAGTACGTTGATTTTGCCCGGTGGCAGAGGCAGGGCCTGGAGGGAGGGGGCAGAGAGCGTCATCTGGCCTACTGGAAAGCGCAGCTTGGGGGGCAGGCGCCGCCGCTGGAGTTGCCTGCCGACCGGCCCCGTTCGGTCGATCGGGTTGAACGCGGCGCGAACTGTTCACTGAAACTGCCTAAGGACTTACTGGAAAGGTTGAAGGCGCTGAGCCATGCGGAAGGAGCGTCACTATTCATGACTCTTTTGGCCGCGTTCGATGCGCTGCTGTACCGGCTGACGCGCCAAGAAGATGTCCTCGTTGGGACGCCTGTGGCTGGGAGAGATCGGGCGGAGACGGAGGGTTTAATTGGTTTCTTCATCAACACGGTTGTGATTCGGACGAATTTTAGGGAGAGGCACACGTTTCGGGATTTACTACGACAAGTGCGAGAGACCGCGCTGGACGCCTACGCCCACCAGGACATGCCCTTTGAAGAGTTGGTGACGGCAGTCGATCCTGGACGGGACTTGAACCGGACTCCACTTTTCCAGGTGTTTTTCAACCATCTGAACTTGACGATCCCGACGATGCAGTTTGGAGGGTTGGCGGCGGAGCCATTTGGGGAGTTGGTTTTGGAGTCGAAATTTGATGTGACTATCTACGTACACCAGCCCGGGGAGGAATTGGAATTGTGGGCGGTGTATAACGCAGGCTTGTTTAACGAGAATCGAATTCAAGGCTTGTTGGAGCAGTATCAAACGCTCCTTGAGCAGATTACGGCGGATCCGAATCGTTCGATCGAACAGTATTCGCTGGTAGCAAAGTCTGCGGCGCCTGCGTTGCCGGACCCGACTATTCCCCTCGAAGTTCGGTGGGAGGGTTCGGTGCATGAGCGATTTCTAGAGCAGGCGGCGAAGCGACCCGAAGCTGTGGCGGTCAGCGAGTCGGGCGGGAACTGGACCTACGCTGAGCTGGAGCGTTTGAGTGGAGGGTTGGCAGAGTGGTTGGGTCGCCAGGGGATTGGAAGGGGGGACGTCGTAGCGATTTATGGGCATCGGAGCGGATCGTTGGTGCTGGCGATATTGGGGGTACTCCGGGCTGGCGCAGCCTTTTGCATTTTGGATCCGGCCTATCCGGCATCGCGCCTTTGTGAAAACCTGAAAACGGCCAGACCGAAGGGATGGATACAGATTGCCAAGGCGGGCAAGCCACCGCAATCACTTCTTACATTGGTCGAACGGATGGTTGGAAACTGCCGACTAAACCTCCCCCAAACTCATGAGGCAACTCATCTGGCAGAATGGGCGGCCGTGCAAATCTCCCCGACGGAGACTGAACCGGATTCTCTGGCCTATGTGACTTTTACATCAGGCACAACCGGTGAGCCAAAGTGCATTCTCGGAACGCACCGCCCGTTATCCCACTTTGTGGGGTGGCATTGCGAGAGTTTTGGGCTCCAGCAGACGGACCGCTTTAGCATGCTGTCGGGTCTGGCGCACGATCCACTTCTGCGAGACGTTTTCACCGCGCTCTGGCTGGGCGCCACACTGTGTATTCCGGAAGCCGACGAAATTTTGGCGCCGGGATATCTGGCCGAATGGATGCACAAGTTTCAAATCACGGTCAGTCATCTCACGCCCGCCATGGGAGCGTTGGTGGCGGAATCGGCGACGACCAGACTTACGGCACTTCGCTACGCGTTCTTCGGAGGCGACCTGCTCACTTATCGTGTAGCTGCTCTTCTCAACCGTATTTCGCCGACTGCACAAATCGTAAACTTCTACGGGACAACAGAAACTCCGCAGGCAATGGCGTGGCATTCGATTGCTTTAGCGCAGCTGGCCGGATGCGAAGATGACGAAGCCAGGGCAGGACGACCCGTCCCGATCGGAAATGCCATCCCCGATGTACAGGTGCTAATCCTAAACCGCGCCGGAGGACTGGCTGGTCCTGGCGAGATAGGCGAGATTTTCGTACGAACGCCGTATCTTACCTTGGGTTACGCGAACGACGAAGAACTCACTCGTGAGCGGTTTGTGGTCAACCCGTTCACCGGCAGGAATGAAGACCGTCTGTACCGCACGGGCGACTTAGGACGCTACAGGCCGGACGGCATCGTGGAATTTGCTGGGCGCTCTGACAAACAGATTAAGATCCGGGGTTACCGTATCGAGTTGGGTGAAATCGAGGCCGCTCTGGCCGCCCATGAAAGCGTTCGCCAATGTGTCGTGGTGGCTAGCGAAAAACAGACCAATGACCAGCGGTTAGTGGCGTACGTAGTTCCGGCCGTTGCAGAGCGCGCGACGGTCCAAGACTTGCGGGCTCATCTCAACACGCTCCTGCCTGACTACATGATCCCATCCGCTTTCGTTTTTATCGACGCCATTCCGCTTTCGCCAAATGGCAAGGTGAACCGAAGTGCCTTACCGATTTCCGACCTTCCGGTTGCAAGGGTTGCTTACGTGCCTCCTCGCAATCAAGTCGAGCGCGTCATGGCCGAGATCTGGGCCGAAGTGTTGGGAGTTCAGAAGGTGGGGGTCTTTGAGCACTTCTTTGATTTAGGCGGTCACTCTCTTTCGGCCACGCGGTTGATCGCGCGCCTCAGGTCTGCACTCCAAATAGATCTTCCCTTGAGGAGTATCTTCATTGAGCCGACGATCGCTGGCATGTCGAAACACATCCGGTACGACGCGCCCACTCGAACGTACCGTTACATGAGCGTGATGCCCCGCTGGAATCGCTTAGTGCCCGCCCAGCCCAAGGGTTCACGAATTCCGCTTTTTCTGGTGGCAGGATACATGGACGTGGACGATACATTGCTTGTCCTATCGCGAATATTTCCTCACCTCGGACTCGATCAGCCTGTGCATGGCTTTCAGCCGCGTTGGCTTGACGGCCATTCAGAGACGTATTCATGTGTCGACGAGATCGCTCATGAATTCGTGACCGAACTTCGGAGCTTTCAGCCCGAAGGCCCCTATCTGCTTGGGGGCGACTGCGTGGGCGGCGTTGTGGCCATGGAAATGGCCCGAGAACTCTTGCGGCAGGGAGCTGAGGTTGGGTTACTCGTGATGTTCGACACGGAACGGCCGACTGCACTCCGCGCCTTGCTTGCTAACCTCCGAGTTGCATTACGCAGAGGCAAACATATCGCCGCTGTCATCGGAGAGATCGTACAGGGCAAGCACCGGTCCAGAATGCAGCTCATTAGGGATCTGGTCAGGCGCAAGTTAGGGACCGTTCAGCCAGAGAGACTGGGCGAGTCGGCGCCCGATTCCGTCCGGCGTTCGCGATTAGACTATCGGCGAATGATTTACCGCCACAGGGTGAAGAAATACGCCGGTAGGATTACATTAATAGTTAACGAGAAGCAGCTCAGAGTCGACAAGAAGATGGGGTGGAACGGCGTTGCCTTGGGCGGATTGGAAATCCATAGCACGCCAGGCGACCACTCGACGCGTTACACCCTTCACAGCAAAGAGTTTGCAAAACGACTTCTAGATTGCCTTGAACGGGCGCAGGCTGAAGGCATCCCAAGGCGGAGCCCTTCGTATGATAGCGTGAAGGCTGGGAACCCGATTTCATGCGCTGAGGGGTGAAATCATGCATGTCAATGTCGATGCCAGACTCCAACAACCTACCGCATTCGTTTAGCCGGCCCGCTGGCGATACGTCCGTCTGGTTCCCTGCTCTAAAACCTCGCCAGCAAGCGCCACTGCGCCTGATTTGCTTTCCCTATGCAGGCGCCGGCATAGCCGCTTTCCGTGCTTGGCCCGCTACTCTGACGGACGTGATTGAACTGCGCGTCGCCCAACTTCCTGGACGCGGAGCCCGTCTTCGTGAGGATCGTTTCGAACGAATGCCGGCTCTTGTCGAGACCCTAGCAGAGGAGTTGCGCCCTCTATTGGACCGGCCGTTTGCATTTTTTGGGCACAGCCTTGGCGCGATCGTGGCGTTTGAAGTAGCTCGGATCCTGCGCGGTCGCGCTCCAGCCCCTATGCATTTGTTCGTATCCGGCAAAATCGCTCCTCACCTTCCCGACCCTGCACCTCGGATCCATAAATTTTCTGACAATGCTTTCCTCCGCGAACTTCAGAATTTGAAGGGCATGCCTCAGGCCGTACTCGATTCGAAGGAACTACTGGAAATCACGCTTCCTGCCGTGCGGTCAGATTTCACTCTTCTCGAAACATACAAGTATGAGCCGCAGCCACCTCTTGTATGTCCCATCACGGCCTTCGGGGGGCTTGAGGACCCACGCACAACTGAGAACGGACTGGAAGGTTGGCGTACAGAGACGACCGCCTCATTCGATCTTGTCATGCTGCAAGGCGACCATTTCTTTCTCGACAGCGCGCGTTCCCTCCTGCTGCAATGCATTATACGCAGTTTGCTCAAAACGAATTCCGGGCTTGCCAGTTCGAAGGATTTTTGATGATACCTGCCGAGTCAGATCGAGAGGCGCCCCTATACGACCTTCCGCCAGATTTGATTCGCGTTTGGCGAGTGCACCTGGGTCGCGTCGTTGGAAGCCTTGACCGGCTGGAGAAGCTTCTTTCACGGAACGAAACGGATCGCGCACGCCGTTTTCACTTCGAGCGCGATCGCCGCCGCTTCATTTTAGCCCGTGGAGCCTTGCGTACGATCCTTGGCGGATACGTGAAAATGGACCCGAAGTTGATTGTGTTTGATTACGGACCTCAAGGAAAACCCTTCCTGGCACCTCCTATTTCGAGTATCCGGTTTAACGTTGCCCATTCCGGAGAACTAGCACTTGTGGCAGTTTCGCGCGAACGCGAACTGGGTGTGGATGTGGAGTTTGTACGTTCGTTGACCTGGGCTGAGCAAATTCCGGAGCGGTTTTTTTCGCCACGCGAAGCAGCGGTGTTCCGCTCGCTCCCGCACGATTTGGTCGGGCCGGCATTCTTTGCGTGCTGGACTCGCAAGGAGGCCTACATCAAGGCGCGCGGCGGCGGGTTGTCAATTCCGCTTGATCGCTTTGACGTTTCGGTCGAACCGGGCAAACCGGCAGCGTTGCTGGAAGTCCGGGATGATCCAATCGAAGCGTCGCGATGGGGCATGGTGGAACTCCAGCCGGCTCCCGGCTACGCAGGCGCGTTGGTCGTACAAGGAGAGGGCTGGCAATACGGCTACTGCGATTGGCCCGACGGAGCGCCGTAACGGTCCCATTGATTTCAGTCCACACATCAGTACTGCATCAGCGTTCCTTCTTTGCGCCCCTTCCGCACCATGGCGGCGAAAACGACGAGGCTAATCGGCAATAAGACCGCGGTCATCAAACCCAAAGTCAACAGCGGCCGCTCGACCATTTGCACGGAGTATCCCTTGAGCATGGTCAGTCGGAGCGCATCCAGAGAATACGTAATAGGGATAAGGAATGACACGTTCTGCAGCCAATGCGGCAGCACTTGAATTGGAAAGTAGGCGCCGCCAAGCATTGTCCCCATCCCGCCCAAGATCCAAGTGAAAGGGTCGCCTTTCTTGAGCCACAGAATGGCCGCCGCTGACAACACACCAAAAGCGACGAAGCTCAAAATTGAAAAGCCGAAGACCATGACCGTGGCGAAAACGTTCATGTGGCTAAAATCCACCTTCATCATCACGGCTCCGGCGATCAAGATGAGCAGCAGTTGCACTGCCCCAGAAATCAAACCATAAAGTGACGACATCAGCACGATGGTCAGGGAGTCGGTTTGGCTGCTCATCATCGCCTCGAGGCATCCCGTCTGCTGCGCCTGACGAATCGAATCTGAGAACATTGTGAGCGTGAGCTGGAAGTACCGCGCGAATGCAAGCCCGATGACAACAAAGGAGAGATAGTTGCCGCCGTAACGGGCCAAATTGGGCGCGCCGCCTCCCGCAATGAGCTCATTGAGGAAGTAGAAAAAAACCAGAATCACCATCGAGTTAAGGACCCCGATAATAAAGTTCATTTTGTAGCTGGACTCGACCTGGAAGTCGCGCCGGATGAACGCAGCCGCTTTGCGAAGTAGCAGGATCATTCGGCCTTGGCCGTCACGTTCCGGCGGTAATATTCCAACAGGGTGACGCCCTGTCGGATGAGGTCAGAGATTCGATCAAAAGCTTGAAGGTTACCGTTGTTGATCACCAGTACCTTGTCGCAGAGCTTCGTTACCTCTTCCAAACGGTGGGTCGCGATCAGCAGGGACTTGTGGGAGTCCTTGTGAAGACGCTCGATAATCAGGTTGATGAGATCCTCACACGCCATAGGGTCGAGCGTTCGCGTCGGTTCGTCAAGTATAAGCACCTCTGGTTCGCTAATGAGACCGCGCGCCAACGCCAGGCGCTGTTTCATTCCCGACGAATACGTCGAGACGGGCATGTCAGCGTGCTCTTCAAGTCCTACCAGACGTAGCAATTCCTCACTGCGTTGCCGAACGTCCGCTGCGCTAAGGTTGTCCAACACTGCGAAGAATTCCAGGTTCTGCAACCCGCTCAGTCGCCAGAAAAAGCTCCGCTCTTCGTTCAATACGAATCCCACTGACTTGCGGGCCGCGTTGTTGTGCCGAAGGGTGTCGTGGCCGTTCACCACGATCTCTCCTTCGGTTGGAAGTAAGAGGCCACCGATGAGTTTCAGCAGGGTGGTCTTCCCTGCGCCGTTTGGCCCCAGAACGGCGATCCGGTCGCCTTTTTCCACCTCCAAGCTCACGGACGTGAGGGCTTGGAAAACGCGCTGCGGCCGAAACGGGTGAAGGACCAATTCGCGATAGCGTTTGGCGATGGGATAGCGCATCGTGACACGCCGCGCTGAAACAAGATTGCGGTTTGGTTCCAAGGGATTATTCAGCATTCAACGCGCAAGAAAATGAGCCATCAAGTAACACCATAGTAGCCCTTCATGCAGGGACCCCTCGCGTCTTGTTCTCGCGTGCTCCCCGATTCAATTCCACAGACCCAGTTTTTGCACCAGAGCGAGTGAGAAAGCTTACAACCTCTACTGTTTGTAGCCCAATGAGATCCAAGCTAGCCGCGATACACGCTGTGGCCCAAACATTTGTCGCAACTCTCCGGTGAGTTTTTATATTTCAAGATATCTGAATGAGTGGAATCGAACTAGCAAAATTGAGAAACCATTTTCCTCCGCGAGCCCACTCCGCTTGGAGATGTATGAGATTATCCGTAAGTCGCTGATGCACAATGACATAGCTTTATAGCATAATGGTGGAGTAGGCACACTAATTGCCACTCATATTTCTAGCCTATTGGTGTTGTTTCGTGCAACGAACTCCTTCACCGATACACAGGACCCATGGATTCTACGAGCGGGCTGTGATTAGAGGACGTCATTTCCAATGCTGGACGTATTGAACCGATACGCGCACGGTTTTGTCGTAGTGCCGGTGGTGCTGGCGTGCCGAAAGGGGGGTGTGTTCGCGGCCTTCGAGGCCGGTCCGCGCACGGCAGAGAAGCTGAGTGAAGAACTCGGTGCTAACCTCGGCCACTTGCAAGTCGCCTTGCGTTTGCTTGAGTCGTTGGGATGGATCGATCGTCGCGCCGACGGGCAGTTTGAGGCGAACGCCTCGCTCACAAAACAGCGGCTGGTGCCGGACAACCTCTCGACGTTGATGCAAGTCGACATGGATGCGTACCTGCGCGAGGGTTCCGGCGGATTACTCGCTCCATGGATTGAGAAGGTACGCGCACGATGGAACATCAACGACGCATTACTTGCAGATTTCCTAGACAGCATGCTGGTCGTGCCAGTGCTTGCACTTTTGACCAAACGCGGTCTCCTGAAGGAACTGCCGCAGCGAGATTTTGCGGACTTGCCGGACCGCCAGCGCGAAGAGGTGGTCTCGCTGCTCGAGGCCCTCGGTTGGCTTGAAGGTTCAACGGGTAACTACCAACTCACCGCACCCGGGGAGTTCATGTTCGAGCGTGCCATGAACCTAGGCGTTGCCGAATCTTACCGGCCGATGCTCGCTGCCATCGACGAATTACTGTTCGGTAACGCGGAGCGCGTATTCATCCTCGATGCTAGCGGTCATGAGACCCATGTGAACCGGTCGATGAACGTCAAATCGAGCGGATTCCAGCACGACCGTTATTTTGCGGAGGTGGAGCAGATCCTGATCTCGATCTTTAGTCGCGAGCCGTTATCCGCACAGCCGAGGTACGTGGCTGATATGGGAAGCGGCGATGGAACTTTTCTCAAGCGTGTCTACCAGACGGTTCGTGAAAAGACGCCGAGGGGCAAGCAGCTATCGGAATATCCGCTCACGCTGATTGGCATCGATCTCAATCAGGTGTCATTGGATGAAACGAGTCGAACATTATCTGGGATCGATCACGTCGTCGTCGCCGGAGATATCGGCAATCCGGCAAAGGTTGTCGAAAACCTGAAAGCACTTGGCATCGATCCAGAAGGTGTTTTACACATTCGGTCCTTCTTGGACCACGACCGCCCCTATATTTCCCCTGCAGACCAGACATCGCTTGCGGCGCGCTCACGCGCACGCTATCTGGGCGCCTATGCGGATCGTCAAGGCAATGCCATTCCGCCCGCTGCGGCGGTGCAAAGCTTGGTCGAGAATTTGCAGCGTTGGGCGGAGGTTGTCACCGAGCACGGACTGATTCTGCTCGAGGTGCATTGCCAGGATCCAATGGTGGTTCGCGCACATATCGATCAGAGCGAAAGCCTGTATTTCGACGCGATCGAGGGCTTTTCTCAACAATTGTTGATCGAGGCGGATGTTGCGTTGATGGCCGCTGCCGAAGCTGGATTATTTCCGAGGCGGGATTTCTTCCGTAAGTTCCCGGGATTCTTGCCGTACTGCAGAATCACGCTAAACCTCTTCGAGCGGCGGCCTTATCGCGTACGCCTCGCTCGACTCTCAGATCTGCCTGCCTTGCTGCGCTTGGAGGAGGCATGCTGGCCAAAGGCTATGTGCGTCACGGACGACGAACTGCAACGGCGGATCGAGGCCTATGCCCTCGGACAGTGGGTACTCGAGATCGATGGTCAGATCGTCGGCGTTGTCTACTCGCAGCGAATCGCGGATGTCGAACACCTGCGCGATTGCAAGCTTCAGAAGGTGATCGGACTGGCCGACGAAAACGGAAGTGTTGTCCAGTTGCTGGGGCTGAATGTTCTTCCCAAGATGCAGCATCTCGGGCTCGGCGACCAGCTTCTCGATCTCATGTTGATGCGCAGTGCGCTGCAGGGCGGAGTGCGGCAGGTTGCGGGTATTACGAGGTGCAAGAATTTCCATGGCCACTCGCTGGAGGAGTTTGCCGGTTACATCGAGAAACGCGATGCATCCGGCGGACCGGTCGATCCCATTCTCCAGTTTCATCATCGTCACGGCGCCAAGTTCCTAGGAATGGTTGCGGATTATCGACCCGAAGATGCGGACAATCTAGGTGCGGGTGTATTGCTATGCTACGACCTCGGCGCCCCGGGCACTATGCCGGGCGCGAAATCTCAAATTATCGGCTCCCGAGCAAGCGCGGCAAATGATCTGAAATCTCAGCTGGAAGCATGCCTGCGGACTTTGCTCGGACCCTCTCGCCAGGCCGCTTTCTCCTGGAAGCGCCCGTTCCGGGAGATGGGTCTTGATTCCCTCAACTTGCTGGAGTTTCGCACGCTGTTGCAACAGACTTTTGGACGGCCATTTTCTCCGACATACTTTTTTTCTCATCCGACATTGCTCGACGTCAAGCGCTACCTGGACGAGTCATCGAAGGAAGGTGGGCACGCTACAAGCACACAGGTAACTGAACGGGTGGATTTGGAACGTCGCGTCGCTCTGGCCACTGAGCCCCCGGCGCGCGCGAGCGAAACGCCAACATACGTCGCGGGCCATCAAGGGTCGATTGCCGTGATTGGTATGGCGAGCAGGTTTCCCGGATGCGCGAATTTGGAAGAGTACTGGCAATTGCTGGCGAACGGTCGCGATGCCGTGACCGAGGTTCCGGCCGAGCGATGGAATGTGGATGAGTTCTACAGCGCGGATCCGGATGCGCCCGGCAAGATCGTTTCCCGCTACGGTGGATTCCTGCGAAACATTGATGAATTCGATGCTGCGTTCTTTAATGTCTCTCCGCGCGAAGCCAATTTGATGGATCCCCAGCAGCGACTGTTGCTCGAGACACATTGGGAAACGCTCGAAAATGCGGGTATTAATCCTGACCAATTGCGCGAAACTGCGTGCGGGATCTTTGTCGGACTGTACTCGCATGACTACGAGTTGCTGCAAGTAGTCCGTGGAATTGAAGATGATCTCGGCGCCCACTACGCGACCGGAAACTCTGCTTCGATCGCGTCCGGACGGCTCGCCTACTTTCTCGGCACGCGAGGACCGGCAATCACACTCGATACGGCTTGCTCATCCTCTCTAGTTGCGGTCCATCAAGCGGTCAGAAGCCTCCGAGCCGGGGAGTGCAACCTTGCGATGGCATCCGGTGTAAACCTGATTTTGTCGCCGCGGCTGAGCATCGCTTTCTCGAAAGCGGGCATGTTGTCGCCACACGGCCGGTGCAAGACGTTTGATGCCGCTGCCGACGGTTACGTGCGGAGCGAGGGTTGTGGTGTTGTGGCGCTGAAACGTTTGGATGATGCCGTGCGCGACAGCAACGCAATCCTCGCGGTAATTCGCGGTTCGGCGGTCAATCAAGACGGTGCCAGTAACGGGTTGACAGCACCGAGCCTGCCGGCGCAAGAACAATTGATTCGCACCGCGCTAAAGGACGCTGGGTTGCGGCCCGGAGATATTGACTACTTGGAAGCTCACGGAACCGGCACGCACCTGGGTGACCCCGTTGAGTTTCAAGCACTCCGAAATGTGTTTCACGCGGACTCCAATCGAACCGAGCCGTTGTGGCTCGGATCCGTCAAGACAAATATCGGCCATACCGAGGCCGCTGCAGGAATCGCTGGATTGATTAAAGTCGTGCTGTCCATGCAGCGGCAACAATTACCCGCCCATTTGCATTTCGAGAAACCAAATCCACAAATCGCACTCGACAGTGTGCCAGCGCGTATTCCTATTAAGAGCGAGCAATGGCGAAGCGAGGAGCGCCTTTTACATGCTGGCATCAGTTCCTTCGGATTCAGTGGAACAAACGCCCATGTGATCGTTGAGCAGGCGCCTGCGCTGGTTGCGGCAGCACCTGCCGCTGATCGACCAAGCCACTTGTTGGCATTATCGGCAAAGAACGGGCCGGCTTTGAAGGCCCTGATAACGCGTTATGCAGAATGGCTGCCGGATCACTCGGGTTTGGAATTAGGCGATATCTGTCGTACCGCCAACGCGGGGCGCGCGCATCATGATTATCGCCTTGCATTAAGCTCCTCCACCCACAACGGACTTGTCCGCTCCTTGCAAGAAGGATTGAAACGTGTGGACACCATCAGCCGCGTCAAAGGTCCGCCTAAAATCGCATTTCTCTTTACGGGGCAGGGGTCTCAGTACGCCGGAATGGCTCGAGAACTTTCTGTGACTGAACCTGTGTTCCGTAACGCACTTAGCGAGTGCCGCGAGGTTCTTGCCGATGAACTAACTCAGCCGCTCGACGAGATTCTTTATCCGGATGTCGGCCAACCTTCGGCGATCGACGAGACAGCAAACGCTCAACCCGCGTTGTTTGCCGTTGAGTACGCACTCGCCCGGACCTTGCAATCCTGGGGCATCGAGCCGGATTCAGTGATGGGGCACAGCGTCGGCGAATATGTGGCCGCCTGTATGGCGGGAGTGTTCAGCTTGAGGGATGGATTGCGGCTGATCGCAGCGCGGGGCCGATTGATGCAGGGATTGCCGCGCAATGGAGCGATGTTGGCTATTCTTGGGTGTGCCGATGTCGTCCTCCAGGCCGTGAATGAAGCGGACGGCGAAGTCTCGATCGCCGCCTTCAACGGCCCCGCCAACATTGTTATTTCTGGCCGCCGCGCCGCGGTCGAAAGGATCGGCCGACGCCTGGAGCAAGCCGGGGCGAAAGTTGTTCCGCTACACGTTTCCCATGCGTTTCATTCCGACCTGATGGAACCAATTCTGCCAACCTTCAGAGAAGTAGCGCGCATGGTCCGCTTCTCGCCGCCAAAATTAACTTTCGCCTCGAACCTTACCGGCACGCTCGCGCGGGACGAGATCGCGACGGCGGATTATTGGGTTCGACACATCCGCGAACCGGTCCAATTCGCCAAGAGCATTCGCGCGCTTGCCCAAGACGGCATCGAGGTCATGCTCGAAATCGGTCCAAACCCCGTATTGGTAGCGATGGGTCAGGCGTGCGTGCAGAGCGCCGAATCGAATTCGATTCAGTGGCTGCGCACTCTCGCGCGAGGCGCCTCGGACTGGGACGGAGTGCTCGCCAGTCTCGGCGCGCTTTACGAGAAGGGCGTGGATATTGACTGGTCCCGGTTCGACGCATCTCACAGCCGACAGCGAGTCAGCCTGCCGACTTATCCTTGGCAGCGGAAACGCTATTGGCTGACTGAAAGAACCTCTGTCGATAACGAACGCCGGTCTACCAAGTCCGAAGTATCGTCGGATTCGTTTTTTGAGGTTGAATGGATTCCCCGGTCACGGCTTGATGATGGGACCCCACGGCCCGCCGCAGAATTCCTGCCCGCGACATCGGCGCTGGCGGCAGATTTGCGCAGGCGAGCCCCGTCACTGGTCCAGGGACACCGCATCGATACCAGCGGACGCGCCCTTCGTGCGATCGAAAAGCTCGCGCTGCATTACATGCTCGCCGCTTTGCGCCAATTGGGATTGGCGGAGTATTTCGCAAAGCCGATTGAGGAGCCACGACTCGCCGAACGCTTAGGCATCGCTCCGCAACACCATCGCCTGTTCAGACGCATGATCGCGATGCTAGCGGAGGAAGGAATCACCCAAAGATCCGGCAAAGGATTGTTGATCGAATGGGATAATGCTTCCGAGGATCTCCCGGAGTTGGCCGCGGAAGCGGTCCGGCAATGCCCGTCCAACGAAATCGAACTTGCGTTACTGAATCGCTGTGGAACCAACTTAGCCGCAGTCTTGCGCGGTGAAGAAGACCCGTTGCACCTGCTGTTTCCTACTGATTCGCCCCATAGTGCGGAACAGCTTTACCACGATGCGACATGGGCGCGAGTGTACAACACGTTGATTGCTGAGGCCGTTGCGCAAGCGGCGGAGCATCTGCCCCACGGACGCGTCCTTCGGATTCTGGAGGTCGGTGCAGGTACGGGAGGAACCACCGCTATCCTCTTGGACCGTCTGCCCTCCCGGTGCACGGAGTACGTGTTTACCGATGTGTCGAAAGCGCTGCTTCAAAAGTCGTCGGAACGCTTCCGCGGACATCCGTTCGTTCGCTACGAGTTGCTGGACATTGGACGCGAACCAGCGGTCCAGGGATTTGCCTCGGGGCAATTTGACATTATGATTGCGGCCAACGTTGTTCACGCGACCCCTGACCTGCGTAAGACTCTCAGCCATGTCCGTCAACTTCTTGCACCGCACGGAATGCTTCTGCTTCTGGAGACGACCGGAGTCCGGAGGTGGGTCGATCTTACATTCGGATTGACGGCGGGCTGGTGGAGCTTCTCGGACTCGGAAATTCGGACACAGTATCCATTGCTCGACAAGGAAAAGTGGCTACAACTTCTCGCCGGGGCAGGATTCGGCGACGTCGAAGCGGTCGGAGACGAGGGCCGCTCAGCGCTTGTATTCGAGCAAAACTTGTTTGCGGCACGTGCTCAGTCGAAACCCCCGATTGGCGTGCCATCTTCCCCGGAGCCGCTGGCCGACAAACGATCCGGCCGCTGGTTGATCCTTGCCGATCGCGGTGACATTGCGAAACAGGTCGACCAGCAATTGCGTGCCTTGGGCGACGAAACAATTATGGTCCCCGCGTCAGAAGGACGCGGAGCGGATGTCGACGGAGAAAACCCTAGCTACGAGAAACTGCTGGAACGCGCGCGTCATGAATCGTATTTTCGCGGTGTAATCCATCTGACGAGTCTCGATGCACCTGACAATGATTCGTTGAAGTCCAAAGCGCTGGAGGGCGCGCACCGGCTCGGGTGCGAAAGCGCGTTGCGCCTTGTGCAAGCGACACTACGATGCGAGTGGCGCGAGCCACCAAAGATCTGGCTCGTGACACGTGGCGTACAGCCGATGACGATATCCAACTTTACGCCGGCCCTGGCCCAAGCTCCATTGTGGGGCATGGGCGGCGTCATCGCGCTCGAACATCCCGAGATTTGGGGCGGGCTGATAGATCTCGGGGTAGATGACGATCCCGTGACCGCAGCACGTCGGCTCGTTCGTGAAGTCTGCGTGCCAGACGGCGAGGACGAAATCGCCTTCCACAAGGGAAACCGCCTCGTGCCCCGACTACTTCTCCTGCCTCTTCAAGCTTCGTCACCCCCATCGTTCAAGGCGGAGGCAAGCTACCTCATCACAGGGGGATTGGGGAAAATCGGGCTCAGGCTGGCACGGTGGCTTGTAGACAATGGGGTACGGTCGCTCGTTCTTGTGAGCCGTACCCCACTTCCGGATCGATCCGCGTGGCCCGGCTTATCTTCCGAGTCAAGCGATTATGAAAAGGTTCGGGCGATTGAATCCCTTGAACAGGATGGTGCCCGTGTCCATGTGCATGCAGGCAGTGTGTCGGATGCGGAGGCGATGGCCTCATTGTTCGCACGCTTCGGGCACGATCTTCCGGCGCTGAAGGGCGTAGTTCATGCAGCGGCCGTCGTGGAAACCGCTCCGATCGGAAGAGTTGATACTGCGGCCTTCCAGCGCGCATTCCAGCCGAAGGTCAGCGGAGCGTGGATTCTGCACGAACTGACCAGCCAGCTCGACCTGGATTTTTTCGTAATGTTTTCGTCGGCAGCGTCCGTGTGGGGATCTCGCGAACTTGGCCCCTATGCCGCTGCGAACGTGTTCCTCGATGCGCTCGGCCGGCTTCGTCGTACCGCCGGTCTCCCGGCCGTTACGATCAACTGGGGATGGTGGGAAGGCGGAGGCACGTCCGGGCACGTTAACGAGTTTCTCGACAAGTTTGGACTCAAGGCCATGTCCGATTCCGTCGCGTTAGCCGCGCTTGGCCGCTTACTTAGAAGTGATCGGGTTCAGACAACCGTTGCGAGCGTCGACTGGGCGGTATTTCAGCCGATCTACGAGGCCAAACGCAGGCGACCATTTCTGTCCGAGCTGCGGTCTGGTGCGGCAGAGAAAATCGATACCGTAACGTCTGCCCCGAGGTCCGGCGAAACGTTCCTATCCCAGCTCCGCAGCGCCAGTCCGGAAAAGGCAAGAGAATTACTGGAAAATCATGTTCGAGACCAGGTCGTCCGGGTAATGCACCTCGCACCACGAGACCCGATTGATGAAGAGCAAGGATTCAACAAACTTGGAATGGATTCACTGATGGCGGTAGAACTTTGCGGTCGCCTGCAAAAGAGTCTCGGGCGGAAATTTCCGGCTACGATTGCATTCGAGTACCCCAGCATCTCCGCCCTCACCATCTATTTGTTTGGCGAGTTTGGATTGGCGACCGCCTCATCCACACGGTCCAACGCGGCGTCGACTACAGCGGCGCCGCCCCCGGTCTCACTGGATCAACTCGAAGATGCGGATCTAGCTTCGATTCTCGATGAAGAACTGACGCGCGTCCTCAACATACCTCCCAGGCGTGGCTATGCAGAGTGACCCAAAAGAGCATGCGAACCGCGAGCGGTTGAAGAACGCCGTGCTTGCGATCAAGACGCTGCAAATGCAACTGGAATCCGCCGAGAGACGGCAACGCGAACCGATCGCGGTGATTGGCATGGGTTGCCGTTTCCCAGGCGGCGCCTCTGACCCAGAATCCTACTGGCAGCTCCTCCGCGACGGGCGCGACGGCACGAGCGAGATCCCAGGTTGGCGCTGGCCGGTTGACGAATTCTACAGTGAAAATCCGGATGCGCCGGGGCGGATGTATACCCGGCGCGGCGGCTTCGTGAATGGCATCGAAGCCTTCGATGCAGACTTTTTCGGCATCTCGCCTCGTGAGGCCCTGCGGATCGATCCGCAGCAGCGCTTGCTGCTTGAGGTTACTTGGGAATCGCTCGAAGACGCGGGGTTATCGCCCGATAATCTGATCGATTCGAACACAGGAGTCTTCATCGGCATCACCGGCAGTGAATATGGCGAAGTCTTGCGGTCGGCAGGCGGTGAGTACCTCGATGCCTATCACCTGACTGGCTGTTCCCCTAATTTCGGCCCAGGCCGCATCGCTTACCTTCTGGGTTTGCGAGGTCCTGCCCTCGCGATCGATACCGCATGTTCCTCGTCGCTGGTCGCGGTTGATTCAGCGTGCCGCAGTTTGCGTACCGGTCAGTGTGACCTGGCTCTGGCGGGCGGCACAAACGCCCTCTTGATTCCTGACTCCTTTGTGACAACGTGCAAGGCCCACATGCTTGCCGTTGACGGCCGTTGCAAGACATTCGACGCGGCCGCGAACGGATTCGCCCGTGCTGAAGGCTCGGGCATTGTCGTCCTCAAGCGTCTGGCCGACGCCCAAAGAGACGATGATCGCATTCTGGCAGTGATTCTGGGGTCCGCCGTCAACCAGGATGGAAAAAGCAGTGGCTTGACCGTTCCGAACCGCCACGCCCAGGAAGCAGTCATCCGTCAAGCGCTCGATTTCGCCGGTGTGTCTCCCCGCGAAATTCAGTATGTCGAGGCGCACGGCACCGGCACGCCGCTCGGTGATCCAATTGAAGTACGGGCACTCGTAAACGTCCTCGGCCAAGGTCGGTCCCTTGCGAATCCGTTTTATCTCGCCTCCGTCAAAACCAACATCGGACATTTGGAGTCCGCCGCTGGCATCGCTGGCTTAATTAAGGTCGTCCTTGCCCTGCGCCACCGTGAGATTCCGGCTCACCTGAATTTACACAATCCAACACCCCACGTTCAGTGGAACGAAATCCCAGTCTGCGTGCCCACCAGCCTGACACCGTGGCCGGCGGGAACCGGCCAGCGGCTCGCAGGCGTCAGTTCTTTTGGCGGCAGCGGCACGAATAGCCATATTGTGGTCGGCGAGGCCCCAGAACCGGCGAAACTGGCACCTGCTCCGCAAAGGCCTCTGCATCTCCTGGCGGTTTCCGCCCGCACCGACGTCGCCTTGCGGGCCGCCGTGAAGCGCCTGGAAGAGCATTTGCAGTCGCATCCCGAGGCATCGATCCAAGATGTCTGCCATACGGCGAATGCCGGTCGCAACCACTTTCCCTCCCGGATCTCAGTGTTGTCCACAGATCTCCCTGAAGCGAGGGAAAAACTGCGCGATTGCTTCTTCTCCGCGCCTCCCGGTGGTGTCATGGCCAGCCACGTATCCGGCCACACCCGCCCTCGCATTGCGTTTCTTTTCACCGGTCAGGGGTCGCAGTACATCGGCATGGGACGGCAGCTTTTCGAAACGTCACCGGTCTTTCGGGCCGCCATCGAGCGCTGCGCTGATCGGTTGCGGCCGCATCTGGAACATCCGCTGTTGTCCGTGATTTTCCCAGAGGATGCTGGATCGACACTCATCAACAACACTTGTTACACCCAGCCCGCTCTATTCGCGATCGAATACGCGCTGAGCGAACTCTGGCGCTCGTGGGGAATCGAGCCGTCATTGGTGTTGGGGCACAGTGTCGGTGAATACGTCGCGGCCTGCGTCGCTGGTGTGTTTTCTCTCGACGACGGCTTGAGGCTCGTCACCGAACGTGCGCGATTGATGCAGGCCGAGCCTCCCGGGGGCCGCATGGTTGCCGTGCGTGCGAGCGAGGAACACGTGCGCACCGCGATGGAACCGTTTTCCAGCACAGTGTCCGTCGCTGCCATAAACGGACCGCGGAACGTCGTGATTTCTGGTTTGGCCACCGATGTGGAGGCTGTCGTAACGCGCCTAGCAGCCGAATCCGTGCACTACCAGTATGTGATTGTGTCTCACGCCTTTCACTCGCCGTTGATGGAACCGATGCTGGCGGCGTTTGAAACGGTCGTCCGCAAAGTGGACCTGCAAGCTCCGAAGATCCGCCTAGTGTCCAACGTTACTGGACAAGTCGCCGATCCGAATGAGATCACGCGCGCGGATTACTGGCGGCGCCACATTCGTGAGCCGGTCCGCTTCGCGCAGAGTATGCAAACCCTTGTGGAGGAGGGTTGCCACGTCTTTCTCGAAATGGGACCAACTCCCGTGCTGCTCGGAATGGCACGGCAGTGCATCGAAACAACCGACGCGTTGTGGTTGTCCACCATGCGTCCGAATCGGGGTGACTGGGCTGAATCCTTTGGCAGTCTTCAGGCGTTATATCACGCGGGAGCAGCCATCGATTGGAAAGGTCTGGATCGCGGCTACACGCGTCGGAAAATCAGCCTGCCGACTTACCCGTTCCAACGCGAACGGTTCTGGATCGAGTCCGATCGTGGTGCACTGAGCCCGCAAAGCAGCCGTCGCATTGTCCGCTCAGAAAACCAGCATCCGTTGGTTGGGGTGCTGCTAAGTTCTCCCGCCATCGAGGGCAACGTCTTCGAGACGGAGTTGAGCGCCCAACAACCCTCGTACTTGAAGGACCACCAAATCTGTGGCCGCGTCGTTCTTCCCGCCGCGGCTTACGTCGAAATGGCGTTGGCTGCGGCGGGTGAGCTGTTTGGCAAGAGCGCATGCTGTGTTGAAAATCTCGCACTGCACGAGGCGCTATTCTTGGAGGCCGACGCGAAGACGAAGATACAGTTGATCTTCCGATCTTTGGACGGTAACGCCAACACATTCGAAGTATTCAGCAATTCAGGCAAGGGACAAGACCCTGGCGCATGGGCCCGCCATGCTGTTGGCAGAGTGAGTAAGACTGGCAACAACGAAAAAGTCGAAAACAAAGTTGCTGACCTCGAGGCGATCCGAAATCGCTGTACGGAATCAGTGAACATCAACGCGTACTACGAAAGGTTGGGCGACCAAGGCTCCGAATTTGGTCCGTCATTCCGAAATCTTCGCACACTTCTCCGGGGTAAGGGAGAATCGCTCGCAGAAATTAGACTCACGGAGTCGCCCGCGTCCACCAATGCTGGTTATTGTTTTCATCCGGTCTTGTTGGATGCGTGCTTCCTGGCAGCCGCGGAGGCGATTGTTCCAGGATCGAACGCGGATGCTGCTGATGAGGTCCTATTGCCCATCGGCATTGAATGCATCCGCGTGGTTCGGGATGCGCCGAGTACACTTTGGAGCCACTCTCGTTTGCACGCGACGTCTGACCGCGAAGCTCGCACGCTTGTCATGGACATCGAGATCTTTGACCAAGATGGAATGGCCGTCGCATCCGTTGCCGGGTTGAAGCTGAGACGCGCAAAACGAAGCACTTTGTATGACAGCCGGCACCCTGGCGGAAACGATTGGCTCTTCGAGATTCAGTGGCGCGAAATGCCGCCATCTAAAACGGTTGCGACGGAAGCCAGTAACCGCTTGAACCGACCCGGGACTTGGCTGATTCTCGCTGATGAACAAGGCGTAGGTGAGACACTGCGAACTCAGCTAGCGACGGTGGGCGGAAGAAGTATCTTGGCGAAACCCGGACCTGAATTCCTCTCCCAAGGTGAGAATCAGTATGTCGTAAATCCGGCGAATCGGGCGGATTTCGCGCGACTTGTCGAAGAAAGTGGGATCACGAAGGAGATGCCGCTTCGTGGAGTTGTCCACTTGTGGAGCTTGAGTTGCGCGAATTTCGATTCGATGACCGCGGCTGATCTGGCGCATTCTCAACTTTTGGGTTGCGGTGCCGCGCTTCATCTCGTTCAAGCAATCACTTCGCTGAAGACGGAACCAGCACCTCGTCTTTGGCTCGTCACGCGCGGAGCTCATGCTGTGATGAAATCGCCCGTGCCCGTTCACGCTGAAATGGGTGCCCTATGGGGCTTGGGACGGGTTATAGCAGCCGAACATCCGGAACTCCGATGTCAGCGGATCGATCTGGATCCCGATGACTTGGATGGCGCGGATGTACTGTTTGAAGCGTTGTGTGGCGAGGAATCCAGCGAAGACGAAATCGCGTTTCGGAGCAAAACCCGTTTGACGCCTCGGCTCGTCCGACTGCCAGCGGCCAACTCAGCACAGAACGCAAAGGCCGAGCAGCCCACTATCAATCCGGTTCGATTAGAAATTCTTGAACCGGGCCTTCTTGAGAACCTGTGCTGGGCTCCGGCAGAACGAGTCGTTCTCGGCCCCGGCGACGTGGAAATCGAGGTGCGAGCAACTGGGTTAAATTTTCGCGACGTGCTCGGTGCGCTGGGGATGTATCCCGGCGAAATTGGCGCCTTGGGGGCTGAATGTGCCGGCATTATCACGCGCATTGGCGATGGCGTCAAAGGACTCATCCCCGGTGACACAGTGATGGCGCTAGCGCCAGGCGGATTCAGCACCTATGTCAACGTGCGTGCTGATTATGTTGCTCCATTGCCCGCAGGCTTGACATTGGCGGAAGCGGCTTCCATTCCGGCGGTTTTTCTCACGACTCTCTATGGGTTGCACCGTTTAGGTCGTATGAAACACGGCGACCGGTTGTTGATCCATGCTGCGACCGGTGGGGTGGGACTGGCCGCTGTCCAACTGGCACTGAGGGCAGGCGCCGAAATCTTCACGACGGCCGGTAGTCCAGAAAAGCGAAGTTATCTGAGGGCGCTTGGCGTTACCCATGTATTTGACTCGCGTTCGCTAGATTTCGCAGATGAGATCATGCACCAGACTGGCGGGCACGGCGTGGACATTGTTTTGAATTCCCTGGCCGGCGAGTTCATCGCAGAGAGCGTGTCGGTGCTAGCTCCCGGTGGCCGTTTTCTGGAACTGGGCAAGCGCGGCATTTTATCAAAGGAAGAATTTTTTAGGAGACGCCCTGATTGCGAGTACTACGCCTACGATTTGGGCGATGAAGCTCTCGCTGATCCGTCGCTGTTGCCAGCCCTTTTTGCGGAGCTTCTCCCCGCGTTCAAGAAGGGAGAATTACACGCGCTTCCTGTGACCATTTTCAAGGTCGAACAAACTGTTGATGCCTTCCGCTTTATGGCTCGGGCGAAACACATTGGCAAGATCGTTGTGACCCACCCCATGCCGAAAGCGACATCCGGTTCTTCTCCGAATAGACTCTCCCTACGCGGCGATGCCAGCTACCTTGTCACCGGCGGGTTGAGCGGCTTAGGTCTCGAGATAGCGCGGTGGATGGCCCATGAAGGCGCACGGAACCTCATATTGATGGGACGCCGCGAACCAAGTCCTGATGCACGTAGGGTGCTTGATGAGTTGGCACATTACGGGGGCAAGATCGCGATCGAAAAATGTGACGTGTCGGACGAAGGGCAACTGACTGCCGTATTCAACAGTATTGCCAAGTCGATGCCTCCGGTTCGCGGAATCATCCACGCGGCGGGCGTACTGGACGACAGCGTCCTCGCACAACTGACGTGGCCTCGCTTCGAAAGTGTGATGGCGCCCAAAGTGCAAGGTGCATGGAATCTTCATCGCCTTACATCGTCGCTTGACCTGGATTTCTTCGTGCTCTTCTCTGCAGCCGCTGCAATTATTGGATCGCCCGGACAGGGCAACTATGCCGCTGCCAACGCATTTATGGATGCTCTCGCGCATCAACGAAAGGCCATGGGCCGGCCGGCCTTGAGCATCAACTGGGGACCCTGGGCTGAGGTCGGAATGGCCGCGCGCCTAGAAACCAAGGATGCACAGCGGTGGCGCGATCGCGGTCTGCGCCCGATTGCGTTGGAACGAGGCATGAAAGCACTTGGCGAGATGATTGATGTTTCGCAAGCGCAGATCGTCGCTATGCCGGTTGATTGGTCCCGATTGCTCGCCAGTTCCGGCGTGGGACAGTCTGTCGCATTCTTCACCGAGGTCAGTCGCGAATCGCAGAAAGCGGCGGGTTCGGCACGGCTCGCAGACGATCTGGTGGCCCGTCTCTCTGCCGAGTCCCCGGTTCGCCGACTGGCGGTGTTGCAAACGTATGTGGAATCGGTTGCTTCTCGTGCGCTAGGCATGGCCAATGGCAAGCCCCCCGATCCTCGGCGGCCGTTGCACGAGCTGGGGCTGGATTCACTTATGTCGGTCGAACTTCGAAATGCGATTGCGGCTCTGCTTAGACGGAGCTTGCCACCCACGCTACTGTTCGATTATCCGACCATCGAATCGCTTGCCTTGCATCTGGCGAAGGACGTTCTTAATTTGGAACTAGCAGACGGCACTGAGACCCCCGATGCTGCCGCAGCCTCAACCAGGAATTGGAAAGAACTCGAAAAGCTGACCGAGAGCCAAGCCGAAGCTCTGCTGTTGGCAGAGCTGGACCGAGCGAATCAACGTGCCGATGACTGAAAGCCGCCAAATACAGGAACAGCTCTCTCCGATGAAGCGCGCCATTGTTGAATTGCGTGAAATGCGTGGGAAACTGGACGAACTGGAGCACCGAAAGAACGATCCCATCGCGATCGTCGGCGTCGGCTTGCGCTTGCCCGGTGGTGTTCACGACGAAACCTCTCTCTGGAGACTGCTGGCGGAAGGCGTGGATGCCGTCACCGAGATCCCTAAAGAACGTTGGGATGTCGATGCTTATTACGATCCGGACCCTGACAAGCCGGGGAAAATGAACATCCGTCGCGGCGCTTTTCTGACAGGGGTGGATGAGTTCGACGCCGACTTCTTTGGCGTGTCGCCACGCGAGGCCGTCAGCATGGACCCGCAGCACCGACTGCTGATGGAGGTTTCGTGGGGAGCCTTGGAGAATGCGGCAATTGCGCCTGCGTCTCTGTTTGGCAGTCAGACAGGCGTTTTTGTCGGCATGAGCAATAACGATTACTGGCGGATGGTTTATGGCGATGAGGAGCAAATTGACGCCTACGGTGCTCTGGGGAACGCCTACAGTGTTGCAGCTGGGCGGCTCTCGTATTTCCTCGGCATCCACGGCCCTGCCTTAACGGTGGATACCGCCTGTTCCTCGTCGCTGGTCGCGGTGCATCTGGCGTGCGCGAGCCTGCGCTCAGGTGAGTGCACGCTCGCGCTTGCCGCCGGGGTTAACCTGATTCTGTCGCCCGAAGCTAGCATCAACTTCTCAAAATCGCGGATGCTCGCCCCGGATGGTCGCTGTAAGACTTTCGACGCCGCAGCCGACGGCTACGTGCGCGGCGAAGGTTGCGTTGTGGTCGTGCTGAAGCCACTGTCGGCGGCCGTCGCCGCGCGCAATCGCGTTCTAGCCGTCATTCGAGGGACGGCGGTCAACCAGGATGGCCGCAGCGGTGGATTGACCGCACCGAATGGTCCTGCGCAGGAAGCTGTGATCCGCGAAGCCCTGAAGTCGGCTGGGGTTTCGCCGTACGAGGTCAGTTACTTGGAGGCGCACGGAACGGGAACTTCACTCGGTGATCCAATCGAGGTGCGCGCGGCTGGCGCCGTGCTGTGCCAGGATCGTCCGGCGGATCAGCCTTTGGCGATCGGTTCGATCAAAACGAATGTCGGTCACCTCGAAGCCGCCGCCGGAATCGCTGGTTTGTTGAAAGTGGTTCTTGCGTTTCAGAACAAGCAGATCCCACCGCATCTCCATTTAAAGAACAAGAATCCGTATGTGGAATGGGACCAGCTCGCGATTGAAATCCCCACCGAGTTGACACCCTGGGAGCCAGCCAATGGCAAGCGCATAGCCGGATTGAGTTCTTTTGGTTTCGGCGGCACCAACGCGCACATCATTCTCGAAGAACCCCCGGTCGTCGCGAAATCGATAGCCTCAACGAATCGTCCGGTCCATGTGCTGGCATTGTCTGCGAAGACCGGCGAGGCGCTAAAGCAAATGGCAAAGGATTACGGGGACTATCTCGAAACGCACGCAGGAGTTTTGCTGCCGGACGTTTGCTTTTCTGCCACTACCGGGCGTTCGCATTTCACGCATCGTGTGGCCATTCTCGGAGCGACTGCGGATCAGTTTCAGAGCGGTCTGCAAGGGTTCGTGCGAGGTGACAAACCACCAAATGTAATTGCGGGCGAAACGCTTGATCTCAAACCGCCACCCGTTGCTTTCTTGTTCACCGGTCAGGGTTCCCAGTATGTCGGCATGGGACGCACGCTTTACGAAACATCGCCCACGTTCAAACGCGCCTTGGATCGTTGCGACGATATTCTCCGGCCGCTTCTCGAGAGGCCGCTCCTTTCCGTGTTGTATCCGGAAGGGGAAGAACCTTCAACGCTTGACGAGACCGCTTACACCCAGCCGGCGCTTTTCGCAGTCGAATATGCGTTGACTGAATTGTGGCGTTCGTGGGGAGTCCGACCGTCCTTTGTCATGGGTCACAGCGTGGGTGAATACGTGGCAGCTTGTGTGGCGGGTGCTTTTAGTCTCGAAGATGGATTGAAACTGATCGCGGAACGGGCTCGCTTGATGCAATCGTTGCCCGCGAGGGGACGCATGGCAGCCGTATTCGCCAGCCGTGAGCGGGTTGCGCTTGCAATGGCGTCCTCGCCTGCGGTTTCATTCGCGGCGATCAATGGTCCGGACGCAGTGGTAATTTCCGGGGACGACACTCAAGTGCAGGAAATTCTGAAGCGTCTCTCCAGGGACGGCATCAATAGTAAGGATCTCGCGGTTTCGCACGCATTCCATTCGCCAAGTCTCGATCCCATCCTGGATGCGTTCGAGAAGGCTGCCGCCGGTGTCGCATATTGCGAGCCACACACCGGATTGATCTCGAACGTAACGGGACAATCTGCCGACGCGAGATTGATCGGGCGAGCGGATTACTGGCGCCGCCATGCGCGTGAGCCAGTGCAGTTCGCAGCGGGCATCAATTCGCTCATCGAGCAGGGCGTACAGGTCTTCGTTGAGATTGGCCCCAACCCCGTATTGCTAGGCATGGCGCGGCGTTGCGTGGAGAACGGAAATCAATACTGGCTTCCGTCACTCCGATCGCATCGCGATGAGTGGGCGCAAATGCTGGAAAGTGTGCAGGCGCTTTATGTCGCAGGCGCGGATATTGACTGGGCAGGTCTGGACCGCGACTACCCACGCACTCGGTTGCCCCTGCCGACCTACCCGTTCGAGCGCCACCGTTACTGGCTGGACCAGACCGGTCGAGAGCGCGGCAGAGCCCACTTCGATCCGGAAAAGCCGTGGCAGTCAGCGAAGGCTGCCGGTACTCGCCAATCACTGCAAAGTCCGCTGGAGATGAACGTGCCGACTTATGCGGAAAAATGGCGCTGTCTCGAACGGCTGACGACGGCACACGCGGCGAACACACTGCGGACGTTGGGGGCCTTCGCACGCACCGGCGACGCTCACGACGCGGATTCCCTCGTAAAGCAGTTCGGCATTCCTAAAATCTATCGGCACCTGTTACAACGATGGTTGGGGCGATTGGCATTGGCAGGAATTATTCGCGTTGAGGATGGAAAGTTTGTGAGCGATGCACCTTTGCCGGAGCCCGACCTAACTTCTCGCATTGGCGAAACGGAGCAGATGTTCGCGGACGATCCACATCTTCTGGCTTATCTTCGCAACTGCAGCGAAAAACTCAGCGAAGTCATTAGCGGCAGGGAAAGCCCGCTCGAAACACTATTTCCGGGAGGTTCCTCCGCCTTGGCGGAAAACCTGTACGAAAACGCTAACATGAACCGATACATTAACTCCATCGCCGGTGCGGTCGTGGAGGCGGCATCGCGGTCATGGACAACGAATCGGCCCCTCCGAATTCTCGAGGTGGGTGCCGGCACGGGTAGCACGTCTGCGACGTTGTTGCCATTACTTGACCAGGAGCGGTCGGCTTACGTGTTTACAGACGTCTCTGAGCTTTTCCTGACAAGAGCCCGACAGAAATTTGCGGCGTTTCCTTTCGTTCGCTTCGCCGCGTTCGATTTGGAGAAGGACCCCGAGGCTCAGGGATTCTCTCCCAACTCGTTCGACATTGTGGTTGGCGCAAATGTGGTTCACGCCGCGCGCAATCTCGACGGGGCGTTAAAGCGGATCAACACCCTTCTAGCGCCGGGCGGGTTTCTGCTTCTGGTCGAAGCCACTCGTCACCAAGAGTGGTTTGACTTCACCACGGGACTCATCGAAGGTTGGCAGCACTTCACAGACGATTTGCGCGGCGACAATCCTTTGCTTGCCCCGGAAAGCTGGAAGGCCGCGCTCCTCGAGCGGGGCTTTGTCGAGGTGGCTACGTTTCCAGAGTGTGGCTCACCCGCCGAAGTACTTGGCCAACATGTGATTCTGGCGCGCACAGCGCCCGGCGCCGAGGGCGACAAAGTATCCGTTGGTGGTTTGTCGCTCGGGTTCCCGTACGACGATGGAAAACGGAGTGCGGCGACGTCGCACGGCGATGTCCCATCCGCTGAACGCGTTCAGGAGTTTCGTCACCGACTTGAAACGGCGCTGCCCGATGAGCGGGAAGAACTTATAAATGATTACGTCCGCGCGCGGGTGACAGAAGTGTTGCGACTGGACGGGGGCCGTCGGTTGGATCGACGACATCGGTTGATGGACTTGGGCCTTGATTCGCTGATGGCGGTTCAACTGCGAAACCTTCTCGAATCCGGGCTTGGTTTGGGGCGCACTCTGCCGGCCACTCTGGTCTTCGATCACCCGACCATCGAAGCGATTGCCAAATTCCTCCTTCAACACCTGACGCGGCATGGCGCAGCGGCAATCCCGACGGTGCCGGCCAAAACCCGGGCAACGGATTTCGCCGCAGTACGCGCTCGGGAGGTTGAAACACTGTCCGACGATGAAGCCGAGGCCCAGCTACTGAAACGGCTGGAGCAAAAGTGATTTCCACTCCATTGACGTATCCAAGGGTACTCAACGGATGACCGAACTCTCGCCGCTGAAGCGCGCGCTGCTTGCGATTGAAGAATTGCAAGCGAAACTCGACGTCGTCGAACAAACGCAGCGCGAACCCATCGCGATTGTAGGCGTGGGCTGTCGCATTCCTGGCGGCGCGAATGGTCCCGAGAAATTCTGGCAGTTGCTGCGCGAGGGTCGCAGTGGCGTGCGCGAAATCCCGCGGGACCGTTGGGACATCGAAGCCTACTACGATCCGAATCCCGACACACCAGGCAAGATTGCCACGAGGTTTGGCGGATTTCTAGATCAGGTGGACCAGTTCGAACCGCAATTCTTTGGCATCTCGCACCGCGAGGCGCTCGCGATGGATCCGCAACAGCGCCTGCTGCTTGAAGTGAGTTGGGAAGCGCTGGAACACGCCGGTCAGTCGCCTGCGAACCTCGAGAAAACTCGTACCGGGGTCTATTTTGGAGTCTCCAGTAATGACTACGCGCACCGCCTGATGGATGGCGGCGATCCAGCGCTGTTGGACATGTATTACCTGTCAGGCGTCGCCCACAGTATCGCGTCGGGTCGATTGTCTTACATCCTAGGATTGCAGGGGCCAAGTGTGTCGGTCGACACAGCATGTTCCTCCTCCCTCGTCGCCATTCATTTGGCCTGTCAAGGTTTGCGCACCGGCGATTGCCATTTGGCCCTCGCCGGTGGCGTGAATGTAATCCTCTCGCCCGATCTCTTCAGCAGTATGTCGCGGGCGCGAATGCTAGCAGCGGATGGGAAATGCAAGACTTTCGACGCGGCGGCTGACGGTTTCGTGCGAGGCGAAGGCTGCGGCGTTGTCGTGCTCAGGCGCCTGTCCGACGCGTTGTCTAATGGCGATCGCATTCTGGCCCTCATTCGTGGCTCAGCCGTGAATCAGGATGGTCCCAGCAGTGGTCTGACTGCGCCAAACGGTCCGTCGCAAGAGTCGGTGATTCGTGACGCGCTCGCGAATGCCGGCGTCAATCCTGCAGATGTCAGCTACATCGAAGCGCACGGAACAGGAACATCTCTCGGCGACCCGATTGAATTGCAGGCGCTCGGCGCGGTATTCGGGTCAGAACGTGATGCGGCATCCCCGCTGCTTGTCGGATCGTCGAAGACTAACGTCGGCCATCTGGAAGCGGCGGCGGCTGTGACCGGAGTGATCAAGGTAGTTATGGCATTGCAGCACCAGGAAATTCCGCAGCATCTGAACTTCAAGCACCCCAGCCCACACGTGCCTTGGAAGCAGCTGGCGCTGAGAGTAACGGACGAGCGAAGGCCCTGGACTCCTCTCAACGGCAAGCGCATCGCCGGGGTCAGCTCGTTCGGTTTTAGTGGAACTAACGCGCACATAGTACTGGAAGAACCGCCAGCTGACACGCCGAGGGAAGTGGTCACGAAGGAACGTCCGTTGCATGTACTCGCGCTTTCCGCCCGCACCGGACCGGCATTGTGCAAGTTGATCGAGCGTTACACGCGGCGGATTGAAAGCCAAGAACCGAACGCTATAGCGGATGTTTGCTACACGGCAAACGTCGGCCGAGACCACTTCGGGCACCGGCTTGCTATCACGGGTGCCACCGCGGAAGCCGTGGGAGAAAAACTTCGGCAATGTCTCGTCAGCGAAACGCCACCCGGCGTTGCCACGGCCTCCTGGGAAGGAATCGATCGGCCGAAGATTGCATTTCTTTTCACCGGTCAAGGTTCCCAATACGCGGGAATGGGCCAGAGGCTTTACGAAACATCGCCGACCTTCGCGCAAGCCTTCGACCGTTGCGACGCTGTTGCGCGCGACCGGCTTGGTCAGTCACTGTTGGGCGTAATTTATCCTCCTTCGGGCAAACAGTCCCGGCTCAATGAGACGCAATTCACTCAGCCCGCTTTGTTTGCACTGGAATACGCGTTGAGCGAACTGTGGCAATCGTGGGGGGTGCAACCCACTTTTGTGCTTGGACATAGCGTGGGCGAATACGTGGCAGCCTGCGTGGCGGGAGTGTTCAGTATGGAGGACGGGCTTGCACTGATCGTTGAGCGTGCACGCCTAATGCAGGCGCAACCACCTGGTGGATGCATGGCAGCGGTACTGGCGCCGGCCGAAACTGTGCGGGAGGCATTGAAGCCTGTGGCGTCGCGCGTCTCAATTGCGGCATTGAACGGACGGAGCCAGACAGTGATCTCTGGATCGGGCGACGAAGTGAGGGCATTGCTTAGACAGTTCGCAGCCGCCGGCATTAAGTTCCAGGAACTGGCCGTGTCGCACGCGTTTCATTCTCCGTTGATGGAACCAATGCTCGAACATTTCGAGCACGCAGCGCGAAAAGTGAAGTTCGATTCTCCGCGACTTCGGCTGATTTCCAATTTAACCAGCAGGGTCGCCTCGGCGGCGGAAATCACAAAGCCGGCCTACTGGCGCCAGCACATTCGGGAACCCGTCCAATTCGCGGCTTCGATGGAAACGCTGGCCAATGCGGGATGCACGGTGTTCCTTGAGATCGGGCCTAACCCCGTGTTGCTTGGCCTTGGGCGCGCGTGCGTTGATCCCGAAGGTGCCCTGTGGCAGGCATCGCTGCGATCCGGTCGTGACGACTGGACAGAACTGCTGTCCAGCCTCGGGCAGCTTTACGTTCACGGCGTCAAAGTGGACTGGGCTGGATTCGATCGTGACTATCGACGCCGCAAAGTTAGTCTCCCGACGTATCCATTTCAGCGCGAGCGGTTCATGGTGGATCGCAAAGCCAGCCAGTCGGCTCGGGCAGAATCGACGCCAATACTTCATCCGCTAGCGGAGCGACGTTTCGAATCACCGTCCCTCAAGGATGTTGTGTTCGAAACTCACCTTAGCGCCAACTCTCCGGATTTCGTTACGGACCATCGTGTGTTCGGGAGAATCATTTTCCCAGCAACGGGTTATCTCGAGGCTGTTCGCGCCGCGGCGGAGCTTGGCCTGGGGGGCACTGCGTGGACGATCGAAGATTTCGTGATTGGCCAAGCTCTGGCGTTGAACCAGGCTGAAGGAAAACGCTTACAGGTCGTGTTGTCGCCGGTAGGCGACGGCACTGCGCGCTTTCAGGTATTCAGCGCGGCGCCGGGTGGACGCCAATCGGACACCAAGTGGCGATTGCACGCATCCGGCGCATTGCGCGATGGAACCGACATCGCCGCTCCACAGCGCGTCGAGATCGACGCGCTTCAACGTGACTCGGAGGAACTTGGAGCTGAACTTTTCTATGCCGACTACGAACGGCGCGGACTGGGTTTTGGTGCGCGCTTTCGTGGGGTGCAGCGCGTCTGGCGCCGTGCGGGCACGGCCTTGGGCTTAATTGAAGCGCCTTCGGTGATGGACGGGGAATTGGCCCAATTCGGCATCCATCCGGCCCTGCTGGACGCATGCATCCAGGTCGTCGCTGCGGCCGTAAGCAGCCCCGATCAGGAGGAAGCCAATGAGTCGTTGTTTATGCCGCTGGGGTTGGAATCGTTCCGTCTTTTCGCGCGACCGACGACAAAACTTTGGAGTGTGGCGGTGCTGGATGAAGCGGCAGCCGGTGGAGAAACGATCAGGGCGCATATCCGTGTCGCGGATGAAGAAGGACGGATCGTTGCCGAGTTGCGTGGCATGTCCTTCAAGCGCACGGACCGCGCGACTCTCGAACGCGCCATTCAGGAGGGCGTTGACGACTGGTTTTACGAAATCGCGTGGAAACCGCTGGATCGTCCGGACGAGTTTGCGGGGATGCCTGCGGCGTTTCCCGAGTTCACGGAGTTGGCTAGACCGCTTCAGCAGAATCTCGAGGCGTTCACCCAGGAATCGGGATGGAACAGGTTCGAGCAATTGCGACCCGGGCTCGACGCGGTCTGCGCTGGCTTTATTGCCGCAGCGTTGGATGGACTCGGCTGCCATGCAATTATGGGCGAGACTTTCGACTCGCAGGTACTGGCCGATCAGTTGCGAATTATTCCGCAGCAGCGACGCGCCTTTGGCCGCCTTCTCGAAATTCTTGCGGAAGACGGCGTGTTGGAACTGTCCGGCAAGGGAGGCTGTTGGGCGCGTCCGTTGCCGCTCTCGGAAACTCCCGCAGCGATGGCTGGTTTATGGAAGGAGTTTGCGGAATTTGAAGCCAGCCTAGCGATGACCGAGCGATGCGGTAAGCAGCTGAGCGATGTGCTGACCGGGCGGGCCGATCCGCTGCAACTATTGTTCCCGGCGGGCGATCTCACCACCGCGGAAAAACTCTATCAGTATTCCCCATCGGCACGCACCCACAATTCGCTTGTGCGCGAAGCTATTCGATCCGCAGTCGCTGCATGGCCAGCGGGCCGGCCGCTGCGGGTTCTGGAAGTTGGCGCGGGCACTGGGGCCACTTCGGCTCACGTGCTACCGATATTGCCGGCGGATCGCGCGGAGTATGTATTTACCGACATGTCCCCACTGTTTCTGGCGCGGGCCGAGGCCAAATTCGAGGATTTCCCATTCGTTCGTTATCAGCTTTTCGATCTCGAACGTGATCCTAGTGCCCAAGGACTTCAGCGGCAAAGCTTCGATGTCATCATCGCATCCAACGTGATTCACGCGACGCTTGATTTGCGCCAGGCGCTAACTCACGCAAGAGGCCTTCTCGCGCCTGGCGGCTGGTTGCTCATGATGGAGGTGACGCGTCCGCAGCGTTGGTTCGATCTCACGTTCGGTCTCACGGATGGTTGGTGGCGGTTCCGCGATCAGGATTTGCGGACGGGTTATCCGCTGCTCTCGCGGCCACAATGGAAACGGCTTTTGCAAGAAACTGATTTCGAGGCCGTCTTGACAGTGCCGGATGTTGAAATCGAGGCCGAGGAACCCGATCAGGCAATTTTCATTGCACGTGCTGCCGTTAGTGAGAAACAGGCGTCGGTCGAAAAGCCACCTTCGGCGCCGCGGCGCTGGTTGATTCTGGCCGATCGTGGCGGCATGGGTCAGCGCCTTGCGGAACGCCTCAGAATCCTTGGGGACCAGTGCGTGCTTGCGTTCGCTCGTGATGGCAGCAACGATTCAGCAGACAATGGGGAATTGTTGAATGCCACTTCCCCGGGAGATCTGGAAGAATTCATAGTTCGTCACACCACCGGAAACGAGCCAACACCTGACGGTGTCATTTATCTTTGGCCGCTTGACGCCCCAGCCGTTGAGAAGCTGAAAGTGGAAAGCGTGGAGCGCGAAGAGCGATCTTGGTGCGGCGGCGCACTACACCTGGTGCAAGCCTTGGTGCGCCACGCAGGTTCAAGGCCGCCCAAACTGTGGTTGTGCACGCGCGGCGCTCAGAAGGTGGAGGCAAGTGATAAAGAATTGTCGCCGGTTGCCGCCACCGTGTGGGGATTGGGGAAGGTCATCTCACTTGAGCATCCCGAGCTACGTTGTGTGCGGCTGGACCTGTCTCCGGATAACGATGTGGATCAGATCGACGTCCTGAGCGCAGCTCTGCGGACGGAGGATGAAGAGGATCAGGTGGCGCTGCGCGCTGGTCGCCGATTGGGCGCACGGCTGCAGCGCATCAGTTTCAAGCCCCCCAATTCCGTCGCCCACCGTTCCGGTACCTCTTACCAATTGACTTTTACGAAGCGAGGTTCGATTGACAATTTGCTGCTCGACACAGCCGATCGTCGTGGTCCCGTGCGAGGCGAAGTCGAGATTCGTGTTCACGCTAGCGCTTTGAACTTCCGGGACGTGATGAATGTGATGGATTTGTATCCGGGCGATCCGGGACCGCTGGGAGCGGAGTGCGCGGGAGAAATCGTGGCTGTAGGCGAAGGAGTGACCGAATTTGCGATTGGCGATGAAGTCGTCGCAATCGCGCCAGGGAGTTTTGCGGCTTATGTTACGGCACCGACGGAGTGGGTGGCACTGAAACCGGCGCGAATGAGTTTTGCAGAGGCCGCCACGATTCCTGTGGCGTTCATGACCGCGCATTTCACGTTGAACCACTTGGCGAAGATTCACGCCGGTGACCGGGTGCTGATTCATGCGGCGGCGGGAGGCGTGGGACTGGCTGCGGTGGCGTTGGCGAAGCGGGCTGGCGCCGAAATTTTCGCAACGGCTGGATCACCGAAGAAACGAGCATTGCTGAAGTCTTTGGGTGTTCCGCACGTTTTGGACTCCCGTTCATTAGGATTTGCCGACGAAGTTATGAACGTTACCAACGGTCGCGGCGTGGACGTAGTGCTGAATTCACTGGCGGATCAATTCGTGGACAGGACTTTCGAGGTCATCGCCCACAACGGGCGGTTTTTGGAAATCGGCAAGCGTGGGATTTGGGAACCGGAACGTGTTTCGAAACTGAACCGCGGCATTCAATACTTCGTAGTGGATTGGGGTGTGGAAGCGCGGAACAATCCTCTGCAAATCGGCTCGATGCTCCGCGCATTGATGGCGGAGTGTGATCGTGGGGAACTAAAACCACTGCCTCATCGAGTGTTTCCGCTGAGTGAGGCTCAGGCGGCATTTCGCTTCATGGCACAGGGGCTCCACACTGGCAAACTAGTGCTGACACATGAGGAAATGTCGGAGCGGCCCGACGCCAATTCACCGGTTTCTGTCGGAGCAAAAAGCTCTTATTTGATCACAGGCGGACTGCACGGTCTGGGGCTTATGACGGCGCAATGGCTCGTCGAACGGGGAGCGCGGCACCTGGTGCTAACAGGACGTCACGAGCCGGATAGCGATTCCGCCGAGACTTTGCGGACTTTGGAATCCAAAGGGGTTCAAGTACGTGTCGCCATGGCGGACGTGTCGGATGGGGACGCAATGACGCGGTTGATGGCTGACGTGCGCGCCACTATGCCGCCTTTGCGCGGTGTCATTCACTCTGCGGGCATCTTGGACGATGGCGTTTTGTTGCAGCAAAATTGGGATCGTTTCGCGTCCGTCTTTGCTCCGAAGGTCAAGGGAAGCTTGTTGTTGCACCAATTGACCGCGCCTGATCCACTGGATTTCTTCGTGCTTTATTCGTCCATCGCGGCAGTGTTCGGCTCGTCCGGCCAAGGAAATCATGTGGCCGCAAATTCTTTCATGGACACGTTGGCTGCATCGAGGCAATCGGCGGGTCTACCAGGCTTGAGCATAAATTGGGGAGCGTGGTCGGGCGCCGGCGCAGCGGTTGACCGAGGCGTTACGGAACGCGCGAGAGAGACAGGCTACGACGCGATTGATCTGCGAGGAGGATTCGCGGCGTTAGAGATTGCGCTACGGGGTAAGCGGGCACAGGTGATCGTGTGCCCAGTGGACTGGCCTAGGTTGCTTCGTAATTCTTCGCGCAACGGACAGGTCACTCCGTTGTTGAAGGACTTCAAGAGACCAGTTTCAGCCAGCCGACGAACGCAAGACTCGCGCGCAGTCGCGGAACCTGCGTCAAGCGCCCATGCCGAGAAAACGATGCTACTGACGGAACGGCTGGCTGCAATTGCTCCCAACCAACGCCGTGCGCTGGTGGTTGAGCAAATTCGGCGTGATGCCGGACGCGTGCTGGGACTTGGAAATTTGGAGTCGTTGTCCAACAACAAACCGCTGAACGAACTAGGGCTGGACTCATTGATGGCAGTTGAGTTGCGCAATGTGATCGGCACAGCAGTTGGTCGGAACCTACCTGCCACATTGTTATTCGACTGCCCAACCGTGGATGCTCTGACGGGTTACCTATGTCGCAGCGTCCTTGGGCTGGAGAAAACACGAGAGGCCCCGGCGCGGGCATCACCAAGGATGTCTGCTGGAACCGACGTGTTGGACCAGATTGAAGATCTCAACGATGATGAGATTGACCAGCTGTTGAAGGAAAGAGGACCTGGCAAGCAGTGAGCGATTTCCCTAATCGCGTGCCGATAGCCACAGTTCGCGCTGCCAGCACTGCGGCAGCCTGAAGAACCTCCAAGTACACCATCTTCAATCCCGAGCTCATCTCGGGAACGACGAGGAACGGAACCTTAAAAGGCTCTGCTCTGAATGTCACGAGAAGTTTCACCGTCGTATTTCTTAGGTTTGCGGCTAGATGGATTTGTTCGAAGAACTGTTTGTCGTACGTTATCCGGACACCGCTCGTAGAGCGGAGTGGGCGGCCGCCATCCATGATTGGATAACCGACTAACATCGAGAGGTGCCCTTGGAGTGCCGTCGGGCTTTGAAGCGTCGAATACAATTTCGCCCGAATGACCGACAACCTTCCTAACTACCACAGCCAGCTCGCGGATCTCATGACCAGCGGCAAGCGATGACTTTTTGCGGGGTAGATGCAACTGTTCGATGGAAAAACTTCCCGGCAATGCTCAGCCGCCATCACGACATTCTTTGATTCCATCCACTAAACGGAAGTTTTTGGAAGATCCGAACCGTTCTCGAAGTTTCAAAAAATGGCTTTCTATCAAATAGTAGGAGCCTGATGCCAATACGAGCGACAGGAGGATCCGCCACCCAACCCAGAGCCGGAATGCTGGATTCATGCAGGGCATTTGCCAGAGATAAAGGCTGTAGCTCAGCGTTCCGATCCAGACTGGCAACCAATGATTCAAAATCTTTGGCGCGGCCGAGATGGCCCACAGGATTCCGAGCCCGGCCGCGAGATTGAAGACTGTCAATCGGCAGTGACCAAGCAGCTGCGGAAGAGGCCATAGCCATCGAGCGGATCCGATTCTTTCCAAAGCTGGCAAAGCGATCACTAACAGCCAAGAAAAAGCAGCCCAACGATTCCTGACCGGTCCAATATTTGGAGCGTAGATTGCACACAGGCATCCAGTCGCAATCGAATCCATAACTCCGGGGAAGCTAAAAAGTAGGGCAATCGTTCCCGATCCGTGATGCCCAAGCATAAAGCGTAAAAGCGGAGCGATCGTGATGCATGCCCACGCGCTGAACCGCGCCCGTCCGATTCCAAGCGCTACAATCAGCGGCCACACAAGATAGAACTGTTCCTCGATTGAGAGCGACCAAAGGTGGCCAAGGTTCCACGGCACGTGGCCGACGTAATAGAGGTAGGAACCCAAGTACGTCCACGACAGAGCGATGTCCCGCCAAGAAAAGTGAGCGTGCTGAACGGCGGTAACGACTGCCAGATAGCAATAGGCAACCGGCATAATCCGCCACGCCCGGCGAATATAGAACTGTCTCACGTTGAGTGTGTTTGTCTTGGCTATTTCCCGAAGCATCAAAGTTGTGATTAAGTAGCCAGAAATCACGAAGAAGACGAGCACGCCTGCACGAGCGTAGGCATCGGTCAGCCAGGAATTAAACCCGACCGCGTAGGCAGTATGGCCGATCAAAACCAGCATGATCGACATGGCCCGGAGACCGTCTAAAGATGGGATGCGTTTCACCGGCGCAGATCTCTGTACGTAGGAATTCCCGCTTTTCTTACGTCTGTCCGACCCAATCGGGCCTCGAGATACGTCTCCACCGTGCGCGAATCTTGTCAAAATCCGAGCTCGCTAACGGCTGTGTATATTTCGCGTTCTGGGAAAGGTGCAACGGGTTGGTCGTTCCCACAATTGCAGTATGAACTGGAGTACTAAGCGTGAATCTAAGTGCTATCTCGTACGCTCGTTCATTGGGCAGGAGGTCGTGCCCTAGCGCCTTCAGCCTTTCCGCATAAACTGAAGGTCCCGTCATGGCCCATGATCCATTAGCGACCGGCCGCTTCGCAATTATCCCGAGGCCGCGCTCTATTGCTAAGGGCACGGCTATGTCCAGCGCTTCTTGATCGGCTATATTTACCGAGATTTGTACCGATTCAAAATGCGAAGACGCGATCGCGTAGCGAGCGGCTTCCCCGTCGCCCGAATAGCCGATATGCAGGATCTTGCCGGCCTCCTGCGCCCGCCCGAGAACCTCGATGGCGTCGCCGCGACGCAGGGTTTTTTCCGTACAGCTGTGAAGCTGCATCAAGTCAATGTGATCAGTCCCAAGCAGGCGCAAACTCCCATCGATATTTGCCTTGAGTGTTGTCGGGTGCCATTCCAGCAACTCTTGCGACTCTTGCCGACTGGTCAATCGTACTGCGCGACGCAACCTTTCGCGGGCCCGTAGAACCAATGCTTCTCCACCATTGGGTCGAAAGAATCTTCCGCATTTCGTAAACAGTAGAAAATGGTTTCTCCGGCCTCTCAGTGCGCGCCCTAGCTTTTGCTCGCTGCCCTCGTACATCGCCGCCGTATCAATGACGTTGATACCAGCATCCATTGCCGCGTCCAAAAGCGCATGTACGATCTGGTCAGCCGCATTTTCAATACCAATCTCGGCGGCGCCGATACCGATCTTGCTAACTTGCATTCCCGTACTGCCAAGGGGATTTTTAGTCACGGTTTCGCTAAACTTTCTTCTGGCAAATCGAGGTTTTTGAACGATTTGTGTTGGTCGAAGGCGTGATCCACTGCGTAGCGGAGGTCCAACCGAATGCCTACAGGCCGAATGTCAGGATGTCATGCCCGGCAGCAATCGTAACCATCTGCTTACCTTCGCATAAGAAGGTAATTGGACCCGCGACGATACGCCCCCCCGTGCCAACGCGCCAAAGCACATGGCCGGTATTGGCGTCGAGGGCAAAGAAGTTTTCGCCCAGACTGCCGAACACAATCCCACCGGCGGTGCTGAGCAATCCACCCACATAGGTTACAGAATTACGGTATTCCCATTTCACTTTGCCTGTTGACGGATCAATGGCGCGAATCGCTCCCTGTGCCGTTTCGTTGGCAAAGTACTGAGACGAGCCAGCAACGAACATCTCGCCGGAGTGGTACTCGCCGGTCCCCTTATAGAAAGTTGTCCCCCAGTCCAGAACCGGGACGTACATCAAACCGGTCATCGGACTGTAGGAAGGGGGTTCCCAGTTACTGGATCCCCCGACGCCTGGAAAAACCGCAGTACCCGTTTCCGTTGGAATTGCCCCGGGATTAACTTCCGGCCGACCATGGCCGTCGATACCATCCGCCCAAGTCTGCTTTCCAAACGGTGTGGCCAAAAGAAATGCGCCCGTCTGGGCGTCTAGGAGATAGAAAAAACCGTTTCGATTCGCCTGGGCGAGAAGGCGTCGACCCTTGGTTGCTAATTTTTCGTTCAGCAATATTAAGGATTCGGTCGCATCCCAATCGAAGAGATCATGAGGCGTGAACTGAAAATACCAACGAAGGGTCCCGTGATCCGCGTCCAGAGCCAGAACACTATTCGTGTAGAGATTGTCCCCGGCTCGTGTCGTGCCGTCGAATTCCGGACTCGGATTGCCGACCGGCCAGTAGATCAGATTGGAATCCGGATCGAAAGAACCAGTGAGCCACGTAGGACCACCGCCCGTCCGCCAAGCATTCCCGGCCCAGGTTTCGGCCCCAGGATGCCCTGGTTGGGGAATTGTGTCGAATCTCCAAACCTCTTTTCCTGTGACGGCGTCCCTGGCATCAACAAAACCGCGGATGCCGTATTCTCCGCCAGCGACACCGGTAATCACCAGGTTTTTCAAAGCCAGCGGCGCCCCTGTGATGCTGTAACCCGCTTTATGGTCGGCTATCTCAATGTCCCAGGACACTTGGCCCGTGTACATGTTAAGAGCTAGCAAGTGCGCATCCACCGTGCCGACGTAAAGCATGCCTCCGAGGACGGCTAAACCTCGGTTCCCCGAACCACAGCAAAGTGTTAAACGTGCCGGCAATGGTCGATCGTAAGACCAAATCAAAGCTCCGGTTTTCGCGTCGAGCGCCTCAACTCGATTAGGTGGCAGCGTCAAGAACATAAAACCATCTACCACCAAAGGACTCGTTTCGATCGACTCCTCCGACAAATTGTACTGACGCATCCACAACAAGCGCAGGCCCGAAGCATTGACCGAAGTAATCTGGTTGTTTCGGCTGAATCGACGGCCATCGTAGGTGCCAGAATAGGTTAACCAGTTATTTATGTCCCGATCTGCGTTTCGAAGTTTTTCGTAGCTAACTGATTGCGCGCGTACTTCGAGAGCGGATTCCGAACCCCTCGGAAACTCCGCGCTCTCGGTCAACGATTTTATATAAGCCACGAGCTGCCACTTTTCAAGCCATGGCAGATCATTCGCCGGCATGGCGGTACCAGGGATGCCCAAAGTAACAGTCCTGAAAAGCGCCCAATCACTGTCACCTCTCACCATATGCCGGTGCCGAAGGTTCGGCCCCCCGGGACCTCCCGAACCGTCAGAACCGTGGCAGGTGGCGCAGTGGGACCGAAAAACGCCACTTCCTACCGAAGTATCCGCAGGAGAAGTATATGGGTTCCTGATCGCGCCGTAAGGATTTTGCGCCTCCGCCAATGCGGGCAAACTAAAATGAGCTCCAGATCGAGCCATCCTGAAGAGGTCCATCCATCCAACATCCGGGAGGGAGCCCGCAGCTTTCGAGCGTACTATAGCTAGCCCTATGCGCACGTCGGGAACCGAGTTCAGTGCCCACACAATCCCGAGAATCAGGAATCCAACGGCTAGGCTTACCCATCGAGTTCGCAATTTCATATCGAACATCAGAGCGTAGATGTCGTCGCAAACTTACAGTAACGTTGCGCCACTGGGGAGTTCGTGCCAGCTCTCAAAGTATCACTCACGATTCGTCGGAACTTCGGATGCAGCCCCCGGAGACCGCCTGTGGAAAACCACAAAGCCGATTAACCCAAACAGGAGCGACGCTTCACTCAGGATAGCACCCCAACGCCCAGGAGTGCCAAGGTCGAAAACCAGCCGCATTTCTTGTTTCCCAGGAACTAAGTTCAGTTCGATGAGTCCGTCCGCAGAAACGCCGATCGCGGACTCGACGCGGGAACCCTGAATCGGTACGACCTTCCACAAAGGTGAGTATAGTTGACCGATTTGCAGCCGGGCTTGGTCACGACAGTCCGAAGCGATCGAAATCACGCGCGGAGTTTCGCGCTTGACGCTCACATCACAGTCACCAATTATCAATGCGGACCTGAGCGTACCATCCCCCGGCATAGCCCCCACTTCGTATGAATCAGGACTCGTTCCGAGATCCCTTGCAAACGCTGACAATTGCTGTGGGGGGACGTATGTTCGATACATGACATCGACGTCCTGGGTCGCATCGAATGCAGGGGTCGTTGGATGGTGAAACGCTCGATCTATTCTCCATGTCACGAAACCTCCCGTAATGATCCCGAGCGTCGCTAGAGCAATGATGAGCTTCGACGGACGGCGATGCGAAACATCGAGGTTCTGGCGGTCGGCATCAAAGGCCATGGCGACCAATCCCGTCACAGCGAGACACAAAATCCCCCCAAGCCGAAACGGAAACTGGACTACCGAACTCCCAGGAATGACCTTCCAGATGGGAGCGCTAAATGGCAGCATCAAGAAAAAGGACGCTGCAGCGGTGCACAGTAGAAACTTCCCTCGTTCGTCTGAGTTGCGCTCCGCAATGCCGCAGTACGCCAGTAAACCTAAAGCGGTGGTGCTGAATATGGTTAGCAGCATTCTCGCCATACCGGTGTAGGGTACAGGTACCAAATCGAACCCACTTAGGCGAACGACGGTTGCCCCGAGATTCGGTGTCAACGCAAGTGTTCCCAAGGACAGCACTAAGAACATCAAGATTCGAATGCGAAAGCCTATGGCAGCCCGCCATAAATACCAAGCAGTTGTGCCTGCTAAAACAAGAATTCCCCCTATCAAGATGGGAACAATGCGCGCTCTTAAATCGCTTGAAGTGATGTTCAGGAAGTTCAAGCCGAATTGAAACCCCGGAAGAATCCTCTCAAGTTGGTGCGCATCAAACAATCGCCTGTACGCGAGCAAGGGAAGTAGGTACACACCTGCCATCCCCACGCCAAGTAGCTGAGCTAGGAACACCCACAGGGCACGCTTGCCCAAAGAAAGCCCGTCCCGTCTTCCGTAGCAGATCGCGTAGGCAGTCAGCACCGGAGCGAACAATACCGCCGACAATAGATTGCTTACGATTAAGAGCGCGAACACGGCGCTAAGGACAAAAACCGCGCTCCGTTTCTTGTATATCACCTCGCACACGGCGAGTGCCAAAGGCATCCATATAAAGGTGCATAGTTCTCCAATGGAACCGCGAAAATAAATTCCGCCCTGCAAAACGTAGGGCAGCGACATGTAGACGATTGCCGCGAGCAGCGCGGCCAAGGGACGGGTGAATTTCCGAAGCCAAAACCAGGCGCCTAAACCCGACCCGGCCAGCGCCAGGAAACAAAAAAAACCCAATTCCCTACTCTCGCGATTTACGGGAGAAAACCGCGTGATTGGACGAAGCAGCGCAGTTACGAAGTAGGGGAACGGATACTGTATAAGAAAAATCGGACTACCATATCCCTTATTCTCGTCCGCCAGCCATCTCGGATAGCTCTCACCTTCCCAGAATTGACGGCTGAAATGATACTGGTACCTCAGATGTGTGGGCGCGTCGGCAACCCGCGGAAGGCCATGGAATAGACACGGAAGGCACAACAGGGCCGCAGCGAACAAAATCACCAGAAAGTGCACACCAGACTTTGATTCAAGCTCCGCCTGGATTTTTCCAGATCGCGACGAATCGAAGGTCCGAACCTCCTTCTCGTTGAAAACACTTGCCATCGGCGACTAAACCCTCCTTAACATTCGACGTGCGTCAAACTTACGGCGTATTACCAAACGGCGTGGCGTGGCTTGTAAAGCAGGCTCATCAGAACGGGCAAAATACTTATCGACAAGAAATGTTCCGCTGGCCGAACAGACCAACTTGCTCTCAACGCTGCTATTGATGTTCGCCGGCACGCGCGGCTTGCGGCATAGCGTAAAACGGCGATACAAGGAACAGCGCTGCGAAAATTGCAAGAAAGGCCGGCAAAGCAACACGCGAAACCGCACGCACCGTTCGAGACAGCCCCGTGGTTTCAGTTCCAAACATTTTTTCCTGTCCTTGTCGGCAAAAAAGGAATACGTATGATCCACACCTGCAATTCGGCCAGTGGCGATGTTTAATTCAGCGACGAGCGATGCCAGCACGATCATCGTGGCCCAGGCCCGTATCAATAAATCAGGAGCTCTCTAGACTGTCCGGCGGGCGATCACCCAGCGATGGACGCGGAACATCACTCATTCGCTTAAGCCAGTTCTCACGCCAATACGGATAGATGGCTCTCGGACAAAACCGGTGATACTCGGATTGGCAAATCACACCATCCAGAACGATGCAGGGATGTTTCATATCAAGCAGCTTGCCGGTTCTTTCGTCGATAATTCGACGAACCCGTCGCAGCACCTTATAAATGCCACCGCAGTATGAAAGCATTTCACCGTCAAACAACATGCCACGATTGCGATGATACCTATTCAGCGTACCCATGATCTCTTCTTTGCTCAGTATCTGAACTACCTCACCATCCTGCAGATTGAGTGTTTCAGAGGGAGTCTTCTCGAGAGTTCCCGCTACAAATGGGTACGGCGCACCCGAAACTCTTGCCGGGATGAGGTTGAAGAAAGATATGATCAGGGCACGAAGCAACCGGATCGATCCGAGAACGAGCTCGAGAGCTCTGTTTGCGGCTGAATCGCCCGAAAATCCACTGGCCAAATTGCCGGATAAAAGGTCTCGAACGTATTGCCGTGGATCCCACGAAGCCATTTCGGTTGTGAAGCTACGCAGTTCAGTCGCCTGGCAAGAGTAAGTTGTCTCTTCTCCTGGATGGTCAACATGGCTTGCAGAGAAAAGAACATCCGTGGTGCACAGACTGTTGCCTGCCACCGGGACATAATTTAGTCGCTCGGACCCGTCAGCGATCGCTATGTGATTGTCTGCACGCTTGAGCCACTCTTCTTTCCAGAAGATTAGACAACCAGCTTGGCATCCGCCATGGCCGGCACCGTCACATCTTGCGCCCTCGAGATGCACGGAGTCGGTCATGCGCCGAATGCTCCAGGGCTCGTGAGCCGGGTCGCATGTTTTGTCGGCGCGTTTGAAAACCCGCAGCTTTTGCCCGCAGTACTGAAGCATTTCGGGCATAAACGGTAGGTTATCGAAACGTCCGTGTTCGTCCAGGCTCGCCAGGATTTCAGTCTGACTCCGTACTTCCACCCACTCGCCAGTCTTTAGGTGCAGCTTCTTATTTGGACGGCGCCCTTGCATCTACCGAGTCTCCGTGCCCCGCGCCGACGGTCGCCGGCGGTCGGCGACTTCGCCTGCGATTTGCCGAGCTTTCCGGACAGCGGCACCTGGATTTAACATAGCATTGAACAATTTAATCAGCGCTACTTTAGCCATGCGGATACGGCTGAAGCCAACGCCCGCCTCATTCAATTTTCTCTTGTGATAATCCCAGAACTTCTTGTCGCGAATGCGTAAAGCACCGCCCACAAGATTCGCGTAATAATCGAACAACTTGTGATCCAGACAGACCTTCAGTTCTTCCGGAGTCAGAAAATCAGAGCCGTGAGCTACAAGGTCATGCAGCCTGCCCGCCGTGAGGGTGTTGATGTCAGACGAGATGGTTTCAAGCGAGCCGGGCCGGACTCTTGAGAAAGTGAGTACCTGGTGGACAAATCCAAAGTCGCAGCTCTTGAGAGCTGAAACGCACGCCTCCATGTCGGCGTGAAAATTGGATTCGTTGTAAAAGGGGTCATGCTCCCTGACAATACTGGCACGATAGAGAAGAGACGTAGCCGAACCGAACACATAGAGGCCATCAAGAAACATCCTTCGGCAAATCTCGCGACCAGAAACGAGCCTGCTGGGATACGGCAGCCCAGCCCACACGACTTGATTGTCCTTCAATCCGTAGGCACCCACGATTCCAACAGAGGGATACTCCTCGGCAACAGAAACCATTCGTTCCAAACATTCAGGGAAGATCCAATCGTCGGCGAGAAGAACTTTGCAGTATTTGCTCGCCGGGGATATCTGACGCAAGGCCACGTTGTGGTTCGGGACTGCTCGTAAAAACTGTTCATTCTCGTAAACCCGTATTCTCGAGTCTTTCGCGGCATACCGGCGCGCGATTTCCCCGGAACCATCCGTGCTGCAATTGTTGACGATGATGAAAGCCCAATTACTATACGTCTGTGCGAGAACGCTCTCGATGCACTCAACGAGAAACTCCGCTCCGTTGTAAACAGGAGTGACGACACTTACCAGCGGCTGCGATGACTCGTTCATTCTCGGGTCCGAGCTAAGCAAGGATCAAACTTTTATCAGGCCGGACAGGTTGGCGCCTCAGTCCTCGATAAAGGTCCACGTAAAATGATTTCTGCCCCATTACATACAAAAGCATGCCGATGTATACCGCACAAAAAACCGCGCTTCCCAGAATTAGCCTGGGCAGCGGGGAAAGTAATCCGCCGCCGACGAGTATGAATCCGTAGGAAACAGCAGCCCCTGCGATTCCTGAAAGGAGTGGTCTGCTGAGCGTCTCAAATACGTCGCGCACCGAAATCGCGGTGCCTCGAACGCACCATACGATATGGGGAACGACCCACAAAGCCATCGCAATTGAATAACCCAGCGCAACGCCTTTGGGTCCATAAGGCAGTCCGATTACGTAGCCGGTAATCACCAGAGGTGCAATCACCAAGGCAATTTTCAGGCTGCGCTCTACCTTTCCAACCGCGAAAAGCAGCCACGAGAAAGGATTGATCATGGCAAAAATCAAGATGGTGGGTGAGAGAAGCCGAAAAATGGGAATGGCCTCTTTCCATTTCGAGCCGAGAACCACCAGAATCGTATCGTTCGCGAAAAGGGCCGACAGCAGCGTGATAGGCAGGGTAAGCGCCAGAACCAAAGAGTAGCCCTTTAGAAAATAACTCTTGAGCCGTTGCGGTTGATCCTGTAAACGCGAGAGCGCGGAAAATGCAACTCCGCCGACTGACGAGTTGAGATTCTCAGTAGGAATATTGCTGAGCTGGTAAGCTCGGCCATAAATTCCGACTACGTCCGCACCCCAGAATCGGCCCAGCAGGACTTTCTCAAGATTGTAAGCGATGTAAACAACCATGCCGTTTAGTGTGATTGTGCCGCCGAAGCGCATCAGTGAGCGAATCCCAACATGCTTGCGCGGTTTTCCAGGAATCCAAGCCGTCAGCATCCATACGCAAACAGTGCTGACGAGCGGAGTTGCAAGCGTCATACCCACCAGAGCCCAATAACCGTAACCACGCATGGCCAAAGCGATGCCGAGAACGGTGCCCGCCACGAGGCCGATAACGTCAATCGAAGCCAAAGCGGTGAAACGCATTTGGCGTTGAAGAAGTGCGCTGTGTTGCACTCCAGCGGCATTGAAGAGAAATCCGGTCGCGAGAGTTGCCGTCACCCAATAGAGGCGGGGCTCGTGATAGAACCGGGCCACGAATGGCGCCATCCCAAATGACAAACACATCAGCAAAGCGCCCACCAAAATATTGATCCAAAATAGAGTTGAAATCTGTTCGTCTGTTACCGTTGTGCGCTGGACCGCAGCTGTCGAAAGTCCGAAATCTCTGAACAAATTCAGGACGCCGATCACCGCGGTAACCATACCCACCAATCCAAAATCTTTCGGCTCGAGCAATCGAGCCAAAACCATAAGGGAACCCACACGGAGAAGGAAGCTCGCGCCCTGAGCGCAGACCTTGGCGAACCCTCCGCGAATGGTTTTTTTCCTGAGGTCTTCCATCGCTATTTCGCTTTGTCCTTCGATACTTCCACTGCGTCCACCAATATCGCAGAATTTCCAGCGCTCCAGCGCAAAGACTCGTCGAGCTTCCCGCTGGTCATGAGCCTTCGGATTTGGGCCATGCGAGCGTAACGGCCATTGTTAATGTCCTCGGAAGTTAAACCAGCGGCCGTATACGCCGCGTACAACTGCTCCGCTCCCTTTTTCGCGTTCCACTTAGGTTTGAAGGCAGGTAGCTTCTTCCCGATCTTAGTGAAGTCGACGCGGTAGCAGCGTTTGTCAGGACTTCCGCCGGGGGCATATTCGATGTGGCACCCCGGAACGGTATCCTTAACTATTTCAGCGATCTCACGAACGCGATAGTTTTCGTCCGTCTGGCCCACGTTGAAGGTTTCGTTGTGTACATCGTCGATCGGAGCTTCCAAAGCCGCCAAGGCGGCTGCAATTATGTCCTCAATATGAACGATGGGGCGCCACGGGCTGCCGTCGCTCATGATGTATACCTGCCCCGTGGTCAGCGCGCGCGCCACCAAATCGTTCAGAACAATGTCCAGACGCAATCGGGGTGACGCGCCGTACGCGGTGGCGTTTCTCATGAAAGTCGGACTGAAATGTTCATCCGCAAGAAACGACAGGTCCCTCTCGACCATCACTTTCGACTCGGCGTATGGAGTCACCGGATTGAGAGCCGACGATTCATCATGGAACACATCGCCGGCGGCGCCGTAGGTGCTGCATGACGACGAGAATACGAAGCGCTTCGCCCCCGCTGCTTTGGCCGCTTTCGCCAAGCGAACTGAGGCGGCGTGGTTGATGTCGTATGTGACGCCTGGATTCAGATCTCCAAGCGGATCGTTCGACAACGCCGCAAGATGCAGGACACCATCAATGCCCTTGAGGTCGCGCGCTGTGACGTCGCGCAGATCCTTGCGAATCTCCGGAATCTCCTGGGCGGCCTCGCCGAAATCGCAGCCTGCAAACAGATCTGTGTCCAAGCCAATTACCTCGTGGCCGGCCGCAGCCAGCATCGGGCCGGCGACAGCTCCGATATAACCTTTGTGACCAGTGAGTAGTATTCTCATGCAGGCGCGTCTCCCATTTTCATTCGGCTTTTTCGTTCTGACGACTTCTTTTCGGAACTGCGTTTCTATGGCGGGTGCGGATTTCGAATCGCTGGCTTTCGGCGGAAAATCGGACGATTCCCCCGTACTTCAAAGCAACAGCTTACGGCCGTAGAATGCCTCTGCGTACCCACTGGCAGCGTTGCACTCCATGCCACGCAACCGCATCAGCGAAAGAAATGTTTCCTCTCGAAACCAACGCTTTGCGTGCTGCGACGTAAAGGACTCCATGATGTAGCGAACCTTGTTCTCGTACTGCTTCGATTCCAGCGGGACGAATACGTTGGGCTGCCCCATGTCACCGTCGTATTTCGGAATCTCGTATTCCAAAATCATATGGTCCCGAAACGTATTCCAGGTCAGTTCGCCGATCAGGCGATGGTCCTGATGCGCATCGCTTCGATTGTGCGTGAAGATGAGATCGGGGGCGATCGGCTTCAGCTCCTCGAACGCCGCCTTTACCTCGGCGCCCAGAAACGGCATGAACCCATCTTGAAATGATTTCAGCAGCGGCGGTTTGAGGCGCTTGCCCGCGAACAACTCGGCCGCGCGCTGCGCTTCGACGTGCCGGACTCCTACGGCGCTGAAGACCACCCAGTGAAATTCACAGCCGGGATACTGCTCCGCAAGACGAAGGATCGTGCCACCGCAACCAATCTCGATGTCGTCCGAATGGCAGCCCAGACACAGGATTTTGGGGATCCAGGCGGCCTCTCCGGTCAGATTGAATGAAATCATGCTCGAGCCGATTTCAGCTCCGTGACCTTCGAACCCGGCGTCGAGGGTTCCTGGTTCCACACTTTCCACGGGGCCTTGCCTTCGTTCAGTTCCTCGAGATGTTGTTTGTCCTTGAAAGTGTCCATGCACTGCCAGAATCCGGCGCACTTGTAGGCCAACAAGCGCTTGCTTTTCGATGAGGCGCCGAAACGGCTCGCGTACGAGTTCTTCTCCGGGCTGGATGTACTTGAAGATTTCTTTGCGAAACGCGAAGAATCCGCCATTGATCCAAATATCGGTATGAGTGAGCGCGCGAACATCATTGACCATGCCACCGGGGGCAACATTAACGATGTCAAAACTCGCGGTCGGTTGTACGAGCAGCAACGACGCTACCGCCTGGCTCTGCTGAAATGCAGCTAGCATTTCCGGAAGGGGAACGTTGCTCAATCCGTCGCCGTAGTTGGCGAGAAACATTTCTTCGCCCTGAACATAAGGCTCAGCGGCCTTGAGGCGCTCGCCAATGTTGGAATTCGCTCCCGTTTCGACGAACGTAATCGTCCAATCGTCGATATCGCGGTTTACGATACTTAACGCTTCTTGCCGCCCTTCGACCATACAAAATCGTTGGACACGGACTCGTCGTAATTCAGAAAATAATCCTTGATGCTGTTGCCCTTGTATCCGAGGCAAAGCACGAAATCTTTGTGCCCGAAGTGAGCGTAGTATTTCATCAGGTGCCAGAGAATCGGGCGATTCCCGATTGTGACCATGGGCTTGGGAACGTCGTCAGCATAGCCCCTGAGGCGCATGCCGGCGCCACCGCAAAAGAGAACAACCTTCATCGCTGACCTCCGCGCTTGCTGCTCAAAAGGTGGCAACTTTCGGAATCGGCACGACGAAGCGCCCACCCCACTCCCGTATGAACTGCAATTGCTTCATGATTTCGTCCTTCAGATTCCACGGGAGAATAATGACGTAGTCCGGCTTCGTTTCGCGTATCCGGTCGGGATGGTAGATGGGAATATGAGTGCCCGGAAGGAATCGACCCTGCTTGTAGGGACTGCGATCGACTGTGTATCCGATTAAATCTTTGCCGATGCCGCAATAATGCAGCAGCGTCGCGCTTTTGCCGGGCGCTCCGTATCCGGCGACCGTCTTGCCCTCGCGCGCGGCCTGTACCAGAAAATCGACCAACGCAAGCTTGGTTTCTTTGACTTGACGCGCGAAATTCTCATAACCTTTCAGCGAAGCAAGCCCCGCTTTCTCTTCCGCAGCTGTCAATTCCGCAACCTTAGGTTCGATGCGGTGGGTCCGAGCAGTGGCGCGGCACGCATAGACCCGGAGCGAGCCACCGTGCGTGGGCAATTCTTCGACGTCGAATACCTTCATTCCATGCGCTTCCATAATTCTCACGGTCGTCAACATCGAAAAATACGAAAAATGCTCGTGATAGATCGTATCGAACTCGTTGTGAGCCATCAGCTGGAGCACGTGGGGAAACTCCAACGTCAACACGCCTTCGGGCTTCAATAACATCTTGAGCCCCTCGACGAAATCATTTAGGTCCGGGACTTGCGCCAGAACATTGTTGCCGAGAACAAGATCCGCGGAACGCCCTTCCGCCACTAACTCCTGCGCTAGTTGCGTGCCGAAGAAACGCACGAGCGTAGGAACTCCTTTTCCCACTGCAACCTTCGCCACATTCGCGGCTGGCTCGATCCCCAGGACCGGCACGTTGCGCTGGACGAAATACTGCAACAGATACCCATCATTGCTGGCGACCTCTACCACCAAGCTCTTTCCATCGAGGCCGAACCGCTTCGTCATCAAGCGGCAATAATTATCCGCATGCTTGAGCCAGGAATCAGAGTAGGACGAAAAATATGCGTAATCGCTAAAGATGCTTTCTGCACTTTCGTATTCCTCCAATTGAACCAGGAAACAATTTCCGCAAACGTAGACGTGTAGAGGATAGTAGGACTCGGCGCGATTGAGCTCCGCAGTTGACGGATAGGTTTCGCAGAGCGGAGACATCCCTAGATCGACAAAGGTTTGCCGTAGTTCGGCCCTGCAGAACCGGCATAGCTTGGTCGCAGTCTTTTGCTGAATATCAGTAGGAACTGTCATCGTAGCCATCTGCTGTTTGACTCTTTCAGGATGGGCCAAAGTCCCACCCACCGCCTAGTTCAAATGTGTCCCGCGTTTCGATGATAAGCAATGCGCCGGAGGGTTGCCATCGGTGAGCCACCTCCATTGTCACTTCGCTTTACCAACCCGATCTTACCTGTACTACCGCAATCAGTCTGCCAAAGTGGGTCGACATTACCTCAGGCTTTGACCCCTGATACCAAACGTAACTATCTGAATCAAAATAGTTTATGCGAGAACGATGAAGCAAATGAGATGACGTTATCTTCGGCAGTATGGGAGGATTGAGGGGATTCATAGGAAAAACTCTTCCACTTTTTGGCCAAATCCGAGAGTGCTCTATCCTTGGAAAAATCCTCGCCAATCATCAACTTAGCGGCGACGCCGTCCTGGTCGTCGAGCAGCCTTGGACTTGGCCCCACGCTTGCGTGACGGGAGTTTTGGGGTCGGGGCCCCGGCTTCATCTGGAATCGCCTCAAGCAACCTGCCCTGGCGCAAGAGCTCCGCAGCCTCTTGGATCATTGCGAAAGGCATCCTGGAGCGCTCCGCGATGTCGAGCAGTGAGTGCCGCCCATCGGAAAAGTTCAGCACCCAGAGCCGCGCGTTGATCTCGGCGCCGATGGAATGGCCACCCGTGGCTCGGTAAAGGTTGCGCTTTCCAAGCTGAGGCTCGCAGAAAGGGCTCAGGTTGCGATACCGCTTATTGTTTTCGAGCACATCCAGGATCGACGCGCAGACTCGCAGCGAACCCGCAAGAGCCAGCGGCTGGATGAAACCAAGATCGTCGGCAGATGTGTGGTATTCGGGAAAGCTTCCCCAGACGCTGCGCATCAAGCAGCCAACAGCCAGATTAAAACCCGGAGAACAATACTGCCGCTCGTCGTATCCGTACGGTGAGAAATCCAATACTTCCTGAGACTCGCTTTGGTGCCGCAAGACGTGCGCGGCTGCACGGTCAATCTCAGCATCTCCTCGGCGGCTTTTCTTGTAATGGAATCCGCCCTTGTCTCCGATGCACGTCAATACCAAACCGTGACGAATGCGCCTGGCAGTCTCTTGATTCCGCGCGAGCCACGTGATGGCGCCGATCGTGCCCGGAATAAAGAGAAACCGATACGAATAATGAAGATTCCGACCGGCGAGAAGCTGTGCCAGAGCGGTAGCGACCACTAGACCGGAGAGATTGTCATTCGCGAGCGACGGATGGCATGCATGACACGAAATTAGAATTTCGTCCGTCGTCTGGCCCGGCAAGTAACACTCACCGTATGTCAGATTCCCGGCTTCCAGAGTCGAGTCGATGCACACTTCATACGGGCCTTCTTTCATCGACAACAACTGATTGTGGGAGAGACAGAAACCCCAGTCCTCTTTGTAATAAGAAGCTCGGTAAGGGATCCAATCGGGATGTTCCGGAACCGTGAACAAATGCGGCCTGAGTTCGTCCAGCGACAAGGCCGCATGGATCGGCTTGCTGTAATTGAGGACGTGCAAATTACATTTCCGGAAATCCACAATGCGCTTTCCGTCGGGTGTCCTGATGTAGGCGTCTCGAATGTTCCACTCTTTCGGAACGGTCCAATCGAAGACGGAAGTTCCCGTCGCAACCTTTGAGATCTGTAACGGAATTCGGTCCTGAATCATGTCTAGAGTTCGCACGATTCCTTCGCCGGTGATGCTGCGGCAAATTGGGTAAAGCTCAGCGGCAAATCGGTGCAGTTCCTGGCCGATCGCTGCCGCATGCCTCTGATCGAGCTGTTTCAGCAAGTTCATTGTCTTAGTGAAAGTTGGGATACGTTCGATCTCGTTCAGAAATCACTTGCACGTGTTCCGGCCACACGATCTGAAAAGCCGGGTCGTCCCAGCGCACCCCGCGGGCGGACCCCGCATCGTAGAATTCCGACATCTGATAGAGGATTTCGCTCTTGTCTTCCAGCGTTACAAAACCGTGAGCGCATCCTTCGGGGATGTAAATCATGTTTCGGTTTTCAGCCGTTAGAGTCAGACCGATCCATTCCTTAAAGGTTGGCGAATGCGGACGGAGATCCACTACCACGTCGTAGATTGCTCCTCTGGTGCAACGCACAACCTTGACCTCCGCATGAGGCAACGCCTGATAGTGCATGCCGCGGAGAGTCCCCTTGCGGGTATTGAAGGAAATACTGCTCTGAACCAATTTGGAATTCAGTCCGTTGCTCGCGAATTCGTTCTGGCACCAGGTGCGCGCAAAGAATCCGCGCTCGTCCGGTTTGCGCTCGGGATGAATTTCGACAACTCCCGGAATCTTAGTTTCATGAAACTTCATATAGGTACCTTCGTTGCTTTAAGAGAGTGACGAAGTCCGACAAAACGCAAATCGCACGTACTCGACGGCTCCGATGATTTAAATAGTCTTGGTCAAGGAGGTCATTGAACTCTAACGATGCACACGCTCTCGATCGCGAGCGCCCCCAACTTCATACATAAGTTTATCTCCTTCGATCACGGCAAAGGCAACTCGCGCCCTCTCGGCTTCCACACCTTCGATCTCCCAATTTCCATCCTTCGCTACCAATTTCATCTGGCTGCGGACTCTCCACCAATGATCAACCTCGCCGGGCAACGCCGCCCAGATTTTCTCCCTGTCGATCATTTGCCGCAGATAATCGAGCAGCGACTCATAAACCTCCCGGGCACGAGGCTCGATCAAGTAATCAGGATGCGCGATGAAACTCATCAGACCATTTCTTTGCCGTATCAGGTCGAGTTGCTCCTTCCAAAGATCGATCGAATAGTCGTTCAAGATGTGAAAAACCGAGTAATCCTGACTGGTCGTTAACGGAAGTTCCAGAATCTTACCGACAAAAAACGGAAAGACGGTGCAACAGCCGCCGCGTTTCGGTTCCAGATGCGCAACATTAGTCAGGGACATATCGTAGGAGAACTCGTACGTATCATACCAATCGAGCTTGCGATACATGGCGCCGGCACGAAAACCCCGCGCCTGGTAGCGACGTCCATATTCGTTGATTTTTCTTGCGCGGCGAAGGAACTCCTCGCGCTTCTGATACAAATGCCCATCGTGATTTAAATCATGAATATTGAACTCAAACCCGCGCTTCCGAATTTCCCGGACATACTCGTCTGGAATTTCATAGCGTTCCTCGGGAATTACCTGAAAAGACGCCTTGATTCCACGGGATTCATCGAGGTCCATCAATTGAGGGGTGAAGTCCCGGCCTGCAGAGGTTTCTACGTCGTGCGTCATGATGAGGCAACTTGGCGCACCGTCAGGCCAAAACCAGATGAACGGCATTCGTTGCACGCCAGCTGCACGCATCGAAAGTCGCAAGAATTCTTCGTGGAGCGTGTCAACCGTGAAGTCAACGGGCCAGTTCGGGAAAGGCCTGGTTTGCCAATCACTGAAATAGGCTCTTTGTAGATGCCGGCGAACCCAAACCGGCAGCAGCCGTCGAACAAAATAGTACGCTTTGAGTATCCATTCATGGGTTACGAATCTCTCTCGGCCCGGCACCAAGTCGTCCACGTACTTCTCGCGACGGAGATTCTCGATTACTTCTACAGGATCGAACGGTATACGAACTTCCTGCCCCTCAGACCGAACGCCCAGAGAAGCATCGCAGAGCCCGGAATTCTCGATTCTTGCCGAGACCCCCGAAACGGATCGGCCGTAACAAATCGCGTCGGGCCCAAACTGGAAAAAACCCATTGGTCCCGCAGCCTTGGCGCCTAAAACGTGGCCCAGCAGGCCTTCGGGAACGCGATAGTAATCCGAGATAGTCTGAACGATGGTTTGGTCGAGACTCATGTTCCAAGCTCGAAACGCCTACGCAAGAATACGGAGCCGGTAAACTCGCCTAAGTGCTTGTTTGTCGTTTCAATTTCCGTTTGCGGGCTGGGAACCTAGTCCTCGGGTTTGACTCGACATCCTTATCACTGGTAGCTCAACTAATTTCTCGACCGCGCTTATAACGGTTCGTGACGTTTCTATTCTATCCGATGTGACGGTAAATCAATCTTCCGGTGATCGCCAATAATTTGTCGGGCATGTGCGAGAAGATTCGCTTCGCGGTCCTCAACTTCCAGCCATCCATCGGACCAATCACGGGCGTGACCGGAAAAGTCCAATAAGTCAATTCTTGAGGCTGCGGGACCCAATGATTTTTAAAGGCGAGAAGCCCGGCGTTGTCCTCCTCCGTACGCCCCATGTCAAGTTGCGCTGCTCCCGTGGATTTTGCTGCTACGATGGCTCTCCAGAGAAGCCAAGGCATTGCCCCGAACTTGTTGAGCGACTTCTGGGAACACCCGTACTTATAGTAAAGAACATCTCTGAACCGCAGCGTGATGATGGCAGCGATCGGCTGCTCGTCGCTATAGGCCACGCGGACCTGCATGGCATTACCTTGGTACTGGGTCAAATTCCGAAACCAAGCATACGGGGTCGGGGGCAACCGCTGTCGGCTGCGTGTAATCACAAATAACCGATAAAAGTCCCTTAGCAGCTTTTCAGAGGTCCCGCACTCCTCAATGAGCCCGGCGCGCTCGGCCCTGTGAATCCGGCGCTGAACGGAGTCTTTATCGAGGCTTCCGAACAAGGGGCCTAAGCCTGGGCGGAGATCAAGAGTGTGCAGGAAGAATTTCGTGGTGGGCGCAAAGCCCGTTGCCTCTCGGGGTTGGCCGAAGCCTTTAGCGACCGGACGAAGCTCCATATACTTCCAAGCCTGATGGTCGAAAGCCGATTGCAGATAGCGAATCAGAAAATCCAGCTCACTAGTTGAATCGCAAAGCAGTTCGCAATGATCTGAAAAAGGCAGCGATACCAGTCGCCGCCCTGTGAGCCAGCTCCTCACCCGGCAAAATAACAGCCCATTTGTTAGCTCACCCATCGACGAGGATGTTGTGAAGACCACAGGCTCATAACCATAGGTGCTTTGGAGAGCTTTCAGCCATCCCGTGGTATGGAACACGGACGCGTTGGGATGTTTCTCCACAAACTGCGCCCACCGCGGGTCCTGGATTGGGTTAATTTCGTAAAATTTCATCGGTGCGTCTTAGCCTTTACAGGTTGCTAGCCCGAATCTGAGACGGGTAGATGGCGACACGGCTAGCTGAATCTTTCGGGGGTTCGTGCGGTTAACGAGAATGCCTCATCTACTCGTACAACGTGCCGTAAGATAGGATCAAGGTCGCGAAGAGAACCGCGGCGATCCAGGCGAAGCCAATTCCCGGATGGGCCGATCGTTCTGGCGTCCGTAACATATTGATACACAATAACTTAAATACTAAATGGGCATTTTAGCTCTGCATTCCTCGGGCGCTCAAATGCTTGGAGTGAAGGACAGGTACCCCCTCCTGCTCTTAATCTGGTCACTGGGTCAGTAGGTTTCGCCTTCAGAGAGCGACTACTCTGATGCGGTAAGTTGCTTTCTCAAAGGAGCCTGCGCCATCTGTAGTGTGGCGCCGTGAAAACATGACACACATGCCTGAAAGCCGCGATAATTTTTACCCGCTACCTATCGTCTCTGTTGGCAGAACCGCACTGAGGTCGAGTAACTTGCCTAAAAAAGGCGATAATAGCTTCATGACGGTGTCTCGCGGCTCTTCAAGAAGCTCCAGCGGCAGCTACCGATCCAAGTTTGTCGAGGCGTCCTTAAGTCATAAGCTAGTGCTACTGGCTTCGCTGGTGATACTGCTTTTGATCCCGGCCTCTGCGCCAGCGCAGCAGCCTTGGTCCGGCATCCTTAATCCCAGCCGAGCCGCATCGTGGCAAGGAAACGCAGGCTTCACGATCCCCGCCTACACTGTTCCCTGTGCAACTCAGCCATCGCTCACAGCCGGAAGTGGCAGCGCGGCTGCGAACACGGCGTCGATTCAGAACTCCATCTCGTCATGCGACTCGGCACACAACGTTGTAAATTTGCCGTCCGGCACTTATTACATCGCGGGCCTCGACTACATGAAACACAACAATGTGGTGGTGCGCGGTGCCGGCCCCAAGCTTACTTATCTCTTTGACACGACTCCGTCTGCGGGATGCTTGGGATACACCGGAGTTGGCTTCTGCATGGGAGGCAATGCCTTATACGCGCAAAGCGGGAACGCGCTGCCCGGCCAAACTGACGTGTGCAGTTGGACGGGCGGATATTCGCAGGGATCAACAAGCCTCACGCTCAACTCTTGCGGAAGCGCGCCGCAAGTCGGCTTGATTATTGCTCTCGACCAGGCGGACGACGGCGCGGATACTGGCGGCATCTGGCTTTGCAGCGGGTTCGACGCGCTTGCGTCGCCTCCATGTATTCAGAACGGACTGAATGCCAACGCCGACGGGCGAGTTATTGGGGGAGTTCAGCACAGCGAGCAGCAACTCGCGATGGTCACCGCAGTGAGCGGAAACGGGAGCGGGCCCTACACAGTCACGATATCCCCTGGCGTATATTTCAACAACATCCGATCGAGCCAGACTCCGGGCGCATGGTGGGCTCCGCAAAACGCGACGCTCGAAGGCCTAGAGAATCTAACGCTGGACCACAGCACTGACACCGGCAGCCACATCGGCGGCGCGATGGTTTGGTGCTACCAATGCTGGCTCAGAAACATCCGTTCGATCGACGGTCTCGAAAATCACGTGGATATGATTACGTCGCTGCGTCCCGTCATTCGTGACAGTTATTTCTATGGGAATCAGCACGGCGGCTCGGAAAGCTACTGCATCCAAATGGAAGAGGTTTCGGGCGGCCTGGTTGAAAACAACATCATGCAGAACACTACGTCACCGGACATCAAGGATGCTGTTTCAGGAAGCGTGACTGCGTATAACTTCACACCATTTATCAACTTCGGGAACTACATGCAGGGGCTGTATGCCTCGCACAATTCCGGCTCAGCTTACAATTTGCTCGAGGGCAATTCCACTACATCGTTCCTAGGTGATGACGTCTGGGGAACCAGCGATCTGGTCACAATCTTCAGAAATCAAGCCACAGGATGGCAGCCGGGCTATGTTAACCAGACGTTTCCAGTAACTATGAATGCGGGCGTGCGCGCCATAAACGTCATTGGAAACGTCCTAGGTCAGCCCGGATACCATACACAATATCAGTCTTACGCCACCTCGACCACGGCGGGCGTTCATCAGTTGCTCGCTGGAGTCCTAGCGGGATCGGGAAACGTCAATCAAAGCATTTTTGAGCTGGGATGGACCGACACCAGCGGGTTGGGTGTATGCAATCCAAATCCCATATGTGACCCGTTGGTGTTTTCAACTTTGATGCGCTGGGGCAACTATGACGTTGTCAACAATGCTGCGCGGTTCGACGCAACCGAGTCCTCGCCAGCGGCGGTTCCTTTTGTCAACGCCAACCCTACGCCATCGAGCCATGCGTTGCCGAATTCTTTTTACCTGGCTGCGCAACCAAGCTGGTGGCGTTCCATGCCGTTTCCAGCGGTGGGACCGGACGTGTCCTCTGGTAACACGGGGATGTGCACGAGCGGCACCTTTAGCGGAATCGAAGCGACTTCTTCGAGCCAGTGTGCTGGTGGAACATTCACGGCTTCAGCTTGGGGCGGCCATGCGAACGTAAACCCAGCGCAAGATTGCTATCTCAACGTCATGAACGGCCCACCAGATGGATCCGGAGGCGTACTTAGCTTCGATGCGAACAGTTGCTACAACGGAGCTGGGGTCGCTGGAGCACCGCCGCCTCCGCCACCGCCGCTACCGCCAGCTCCTCCAACTAACCTCGTCGCGGTGCCCAACTAGTTCCAGATCTGTAGGGAGACGACGGCTCTGTTTGGGGCACCGGTCATATTCCGACCAGACGGATCATGTTGGCGCGCTACGGAACCGGGTAGATGCTCATCGGAAGTTCTCCGATCTGCAAGCGCCATGGCGAAACTTTGAGCATCCGATACTAAACCAAACAATAAACTTCTGTCCAGCCGCGGATCGAGCAGCTCTTGACTCAGATCCAGCTCGTCCAGTGGGACGTCCTGGAAGCTCGAGTGGAGAAACTCACTCTTGTGTCTCCAAGCGTGCGGGAAATAAGCGATCAAACCATTTTGGGTAACAGCGGGCATTTCTCTTGCTGGCTGTCCTGATAGTTTCGCCCACGGGGCCCCTGCCAGGTCACGCCCCGGCCCGAGCTGCAAATGGCAGAGCGGTGTGCTCCGCGGATTCATCTCGACGAGAAAGGCTGCGCCCGTACCATACTCAATCATGAAATCCAGTCCAAGAAAACCGGACAGGCCTAGCCGATGCGCGATCCGTTCCGCTGCAGCCATCATCCGAGGTCGTTGTGCCTGGAACTGCGCGTTACGCCAAACGTGCATGGGGCTGCCGAAGAATCAAAACTTACCCCCTGTGCCTTGAGGTGGGCCGTAATGGATCCGCCGTACGGCCCCGCTCCGATAATGGCTGTGTCTATAATTGTCATCGACTGAGTTCTCTCACAGTTCATTGGATGAAAAGCGGCCGCGAAGACGAAAGACCGTTTTGTCCCAGGATTTTTTCACCCACCACTTAGTTTCCGGAAGAAATTTTTGAACGCGTTTTGCCGCCTGCCAGCCAAATACGACCTGAATCCACGAATATTTCCAAGTCAGGCGCGGCGGTTGCAACTTGCCTCCCAGTTCCTCCGCCATCCGCTCGGCTTCCTTGACGATATCGGTTTTTTCCGGGTAGAAGTAGATGAAACATCTTTGGACGTATGCCAGACAGGCGGCTCGGACCCTCTCGCTATCTTCAAGCGAACGAAGATAGTCGATGTGCAATCGCATCGAGCGCCAATGCGCGTTAAGTTTCTTATCTGAATGTCCGACATAACTGAGAGTCCCGACCCAGGGCGAACGGTAGTAAACCTTCGCTTCCGAGACGAATCGTGCACCGTCGCTCGCAAGGAGCACGCGACAGAAGTACTCGCCGTCATCGTCTCCCAATAGCGCCGTGTCCCATGGTCCGGCGGCTTCGGTCAACTCGCGACTGACGAGCCACGTAGCCGTCTGCATGTACGCATTTTGAGCCAACTTGCGCACTAGCCATTCGGCGGGAGACAAATCACACCAAAGCGAAGTCGGAGTGAATTCAGCGCGATCCCATCGATACTTGAACCGTCCAAAAGACGAGGAGAGAAGAGTTCGGTTGCTTCGACACCGGTTCAGAACCTCGACCTGTTTGGCGATCTTGTCGGGGGCTAAAAGATCGTCCGCGTCCAACCACTGGATGTAGTCTCCGCGGCTCAGGGAGAAGGCCTTGTTTCGCGCAGCTGCAGCACCCTGATTCCCCTGCGTTACAACGCGAACCCCATCCGACTCAAACTGTCGCGCTATAACCACCGTCTGATCAGTGGAGCCGTCATCAACAACAATGATCTCCTTCCGATCCCACGTTTGGCCAATTGCTGATTTTAGCGTATCAGCGATCCATTCCTCAGCGTTGAAGGCTGGAATCAGAATTGAAACAAGAGGGCGGCCGCCCTGGTTTCTTGAAATGATCTGCACCGGCTCATCGGTAGTAGGGGTGGCGACTACCTCTAAGGCCAAGGCTGAAAACTTGCGCAGTGAGATCAATTCCCTGGCAATGCCGCCGAGCTGATAGACAGGTGCGAGCCCACGGTAAAGCAATATGACCGCGCCGAGATAAAGCGCGACGAGGACCAAAGAGCCTCGCACAATGCCTGCCGCCATCTTCTCAGGCGACCCCAGTGTTACCGACAAAAACGGAATTTCTCGGCTGATTACCGTCGACGCGCCACCCGCCAGCAACGCCGCAACTACAAACTTCCAAACGTTTGCAAGCACCGGCGCGATCCCGAAATCGATTGGCTTACCCGCGTACCAGAGTGCGGGGATCGTCAAGACCCAAAACGAACTCGCCCAGGCAACGGCCACTCCCTTGGGCCCCCACGGCAGTGCGAGAACAAATAGCAGGCAGGTTATGCCGACTTCCACGAGCCCCCATCGGAACCAGCGGTCAGCCCTTCCGATAGAAAGGTGGATCCATCCGTTCGTGTAATAGATGAGCATCATTCCGATCCCAGGAGCAAAGAATGTGAAAATTTGGCCCGCTGGCCCCCATCTCGGCCCTAACAGCAAATAAATAAGATCTTTGCCCAGAATTGTAAACTCGACCGACAAACCCATACCTACGAACGCAAGTAGGGATATGGCTCCTAGTAAGTTCTGCTTGTATTTCGGTGAGCGCGGTTCGAACCGGCTCAGAGCCGCTACGGCGACGCTGGTGAGGGGGGCTGTCAGTTGGCCCACAGAAAGCGCGAATAGGTCGTAAGCCTTCTTATAGAAGCCGAGCTGAATCGCACCAAACCTCCATCCCACCAGGAGGTTATCCACATTGCGAGCGAAATAGTTGACAGTGAAGCGCCCATAAACATGGGTTGCAAATTTGACCATGGCAGCCGTGCCGAGCACGCGCCGTGGAAGACTGGGAATCCATCTACACAGAAACCAAGCGCCGACGGATTGGACTAGTGACTGCGCCACGGCACCCAACACCAAGGCCCAATAACCCCACCCAGCCCAAGCTAAAGCGATGGAGAGAGCGAGACCAATGCCACGCGAGAAAATCTCATTAGCGGAAGTCGCCGAAAACCTCATTGCGCGCTTCAGCAGAGCCAGGTGTTGAACGGAAATGCTGGTGAGGAATATCGTGACTGAGATACCGGCGGCGACGCGCGATACGAGCGGGTCGTGGTAAAACCACGCCATCAGCGATCCCGCGGCTGCGAACGCGATTGCGAGAGCCAGACCCGCGCAAACGTTAATCCAGAAAAGGTTACTTACCAGATAGCGATCGATTTCTTTCCATTGCAGAATCGCTTCCGTAAATCCATTCAGCCCGAAGTTCAGCAATAGGAGACTGAAGGTGGTAACCATGGTTACGACGCCAAAGTCTGCTGGGGTGAGTAACCGAACCAAAACAACGGTGGCAATCACCTGAACGGCCAGCCCCACGCCACCAGAAAACACTGTGACGCTGGCGCCTCGAATGGCGAGTCGACGCACTTCGCCGTCATTTACGCTGGGGCGGAACGCTCCCTTTGCGTCAAACGGTTTCACAAACGCTCCTGACACACTCTGAGAACACGGTCATTTCTAATTTCAGAGTCATAATGTCGAAGATCCTCATCTAAACGATACTGGTTGCCCGTGAATATTCGACGCTGGCCACGTTCGGGAGAGAGTTTTCACTGGGCCTCAAGGGAGGATATTCAACTAACATGAGCAGGGTCGTGAACCAAAGCAGTGAGGGTCGCGCAAAGTTTGACTCCGTGAGATTGGTGACAATGGCAACGATTAGGACGACAAACCGCATCCGCTGATACAAATTATCAGACATTTTCATTATGATCCGGCGTCCAGAGGCGAATAACAGGCCGAATAGCATTACCAAGCCGATCGCTCCCCCATCCAGATATATATCCAGATATCCATCATGCGCATTCGGCACGCTCGTTTGCATAGCGATACGTATCGCCTCGCCGCCTTTCCCGCCCCAAAAGTTATAAAACCCGCATCCAATCAGGGGATTCACGGTCGTCAACGTAATATGCTGCCAGATATCGGTTCGACCGGTGAATGTTGCGTCGCGTCCGAGGGCTCCGAGGATAGGGCCTAGAATCGAGCCAAACTGCTGCGTAAGCAACACTAGGAAAGGAAGGCATAGGGCCGCCAATAAAAGAACTCTGCTAAGAGTCCGAGAGGCGAGCCATCCACTAAACATTAAAACCAATCCGATTACGAGGCACACCAGGGAAGTCTTGCTCTGCGACATACTCAAGAGCCATGCGCCCATGAGCAGCAACAGCAACCGATCCCAACGTAGCTCACGCCACAAGCGTTTTGTGTTTACCGGACGTTGGTCCATATAATCCCAGATCAAGAACAAACTTACGACCATCACAAGTTCGCCGAGAGAATTCTTCTGCACAGTGACACCGGTGTACATCACACTTCCGTCCCTAGCATAGTTCCGACCGAAGCCCTGATAGTTGTATTTCGTGAAAAGCACCGACAATGGCAACAGCACACAAGCGCATCTCGTGAAGACGGTTCGAATCGCCTCCTGCGGATCTTTTTCAGATAGTATCGCCGCAATGACGATCATCGTCGTGCAAAAATCCTTAATTACCCTTGTTAGAGAACCCGCTGGAAAATCAGACCAGACACAGCTGAATAAGAAATAAAGGTAGAACGACACGACCGCGATATTTGCGGTGAGGAGTTTACTCCACCTAAAACCGCGCGATGATGCGACGATGAAGGATCCGACGATTATCAGGAAAAAAAATATCTGGTCCCACAGATTCCCAGAGGAACTATTCGGCAGTTCCGGCCCGATGTAGCCTGTTCCCAGCCACTGCGATGGATTTCTCGAACCATAAGCCATGACCATAAGCGTTGGGATCCACAACGCCGCACTAACGGAGGGATGACGCTTGGAATCGCGAACTAGCAGCCACGCGATAAATACCAAGCACACACACAGTGCAATGGGTGCCATTTAGATTTGCGCTAGACCTGAATCGGATCGGCTACGTGAAGCGGAATTCGCAGATTGGAACTGTTCATTGGTGTGTTGACGGCAATTTGGCCCAGTATTCGCGAGCGCCACCGCTTCCGTACGTTCCGGGAACGGTACCGTGTGCGAATATCAGGTGACGAGCGGCGTCTCCTGTCTAACGGAGGCGCTGGCCCGAAAATTCCGATGTAACCATCGGATGTGGCCGATATCCCACAACATTTTGATCGAGTCGGTAACGAGATTGACTTTCGAGCCAGGTTGCGCGACCCAGTTGACGGGAATCTCGGCAATCGAAAGCGACAACCGACGCGCGATAAACAGGATTTCAACGTCGAAGGCGAAACCTGTGATCCTTTGACGCGAGAAGATTCCGGCGGCGGCTTCGCGCCGAAACATCTTAAAACCGCACTGCGTGTCTCCAATACCTCCGAAGGCGAATACGTTGACGAAAAACGCGAAGCTGCGACCGATGAAGTGTCTAAGTGCGGACTTCTTGACCTCAACCTCGCCTGGATGCTGAACGACTCTCGATCCAATAGCGACGTCCCTACCGTTCTCAATTGCAGTTAACAGTTTCGGAATTTCGTTCAAGGGAGTAGCTCCGTCGGCGTCCATGAATAGGACGAAGCGGCCTTTTGCGTTTAGCATTCCAATGCGAACCGTGGCCCCCTTTCCCATGTGTGGGCAGGCAAGAGCGCGGATCCGCATGTCGTTCTCCTCGAAAAGACGCGCTAGCGCCAGCGTCTCGTCTCGGCTGCCGTCGTCCGCAATAATTAACTCGAAATCCAAGTTCCGGGCCGTGCACCAACGGACGGTCTCGAGAACGGTCCGCGGTAGGCGCGCCTGTTCGTTGTATGCGGGAATTACAATCGATAACTGAATTTCGTCTTTGGATGGGGGTCTGAGTTCTACCGATGCTCCCAATTGACCCAAGATTGAGCGGGTTTCCTCGACGACTGGCGGAGGCGTCGCAGGTTCCGGGCGGCGAACGCCGGCACTTTTGGGCTGGGCGAGAGGTATTCTGTAAAAGCCCCCCGCCAAGTAAAGAATCCCACCAGCGATTGTAGTGAATAGATATTGTCCGCCGTGCTGTAACAAAACCATCGCTAGAGCCGGATTAGCAGGCACGCCCGAGCTAATAAGGAAGAACGGCGCAGCCGCTTCAATTGTTCCGATGCCGCCCATCGTCAAGGGAACGAGGGACGCGAAGTTTACGACTACGAGGAACAAAAGGGCAGTTCTGACGCTCATGTCATCCCAGACTGCCCGGCCGACGAAGTAACAGCAGCCAATCTCGATTCCCCAGATGACAGCGGTCACAGCGATCGCTCCGAGCATGCGAGGCAATGTGCCCAAGGGGAGAAGTCCATCCAGAAAATGCGTGGTCTTTTCCTTCACGAATGCCGTTACGTGTCCCGGGAATTTCCGGTTCGCGGCGGAGATGAAGGATCGGATCCAGTCATGAAACCGGATGCCGAGTACTAGCCCTAAGGCGAGGCCGGCGAAAGCAAGTGAGACGATAAAAAGAGCCAATTTGAGACGACGATCGACTGGGACAAGCACAACACTAGCAAGACCCAAAACTGCTAGGATTAGACCATCGAGAACGCGCTCCGCAGCAATCGACGCCAATGCACTGGTCCGTCCGCGATCGTCACTTGTCTTTGCAGCCGTGCAATGCGCGCGCAGAATCTCGCCTAAACGAGCGGGCAAGATGTTGTTGCCCATGAAACCGATCAGGATCAATCGCAACGAGTCCCAATAGCTGAGACTGCGCTCCCAGATTCGCCATCGGGCTCCTCGGAGAATATAGCTCGTCACCATCAGGACTAGGGCCGGTATCAATAGGCTCAGATGAGCATGGCGAACGGATGCCATCGTCCGTCGCAAGTCAAAGTGCCAAAGCACGGCGTACAAAATAATCCCGCCGAATACCAGCGACAGGACGGATTCGACAAACCGCTTCACTGTCTGTCTCCACCACGGCTGAATCTGATGGCGCTTCTTCGGCAGTGATTTCGCCCGTTTGCTGCAAATTCAATAGTTTTTCCGTTCATTGGTTTGCCTTACTTCCCGTGGACTTTTCCACCGAGGCCAACTTGTTGGCGTCCGTTTAGAGCATCCCTAAGCAGATTCCAATCATGGGCGCGACCCTCAACGGGCAGTGCGGAGTCTCAAGTTCAATCGCCAGTAGAAAGCGTTACGCCGGCTAAGCGATTGCCGGAAGCGCCTTCGCTCGGTCACAGATGATTGAAACCCCAGCGCATGACTCAGAATCAGAATCGAAAAATGAGAATCACATTTGATCGGGAGCGAAGACTTCCGAACTCTCAATTGGCTCGAACCAAACTAGCTCGGGCACCGGTCGAAACCTGTGGATAGGCTACCGCCCTTGGGAAGCGCTGCCTCGCGAGCGCTTTCACCTAATAAAGGCAATCCCTTTGCCAACCTCCCATAAAGAGGGTCATCACAACCTAATACACCTGGAACTGTATCCGACTTATTATCAATGAGTTGCGTAATCGCAAGTCGTTCAAAAAGGGCCTGATTGCGACGGGAGCAGTGCGACCAGCACCCTAGGGAAAAACCTGTCCACATAGTGGCTTCCCCGGAAACAAAGTAAAACCTGTTACAGAGCATGTTAGCGCGGGTCGCTTGCAGTGGGGACCATTGCAGATGACCTCAGCCATATCGGCGCAAATCATTGATGCCAGTGCCTCGCTTCCCGCAAACACACGCATGGAAAGAGAGCCTTCAGTCCTTCGCGTCCTCAACGCCGCCGAACAAGGGTTGGATCACGCCTATGCTGGCGCAGGCAAGGATCGACAAATATGGGATGAGCGGCACGCTATATCTGGCTTGAGCGAGAATAGGCACCGAGACGCCTATGCTGTAAATGATCAGCAGGAGCATCGGAGCGATTAGTATGAACCGATGATTCCTCATGCACAACACTGCGCCAACGATGGCCAGGAGGAGAAATGGAAGCTGCACGATCATATTCATTCTCACCGAACTTCCAGTCTTTCCCCCAATCCAGAAGTACACGAGATTTGTGGCCACGACCCGCAGGAATAACTCTGGCGATCGCTCATATTCAGCTGCGACCCTCTTTAAGAGATAACTAGAGAACTTCAATTCATCTGCGCTGGAATAGAAACACTGGTAATACCCGGCCACGAAGGGATATCCAAGTTCTGTGGCGAGATCGTTTCTCTCTTGGGCCGCTTCTCTATCCACCCTGCGGTCGTCACTGGAATGGTGCGTGAGAATATACTGGCCAGTTTGAGCCGATACACCGACGACGCTTGCTGTCGGTACGAATTTTCCCGTCAGGCGATAGTTTCGAATAATCCATGGAGACACTACGACGAGCATTGCCAAAAACATTAACGCAATATTGCGTAGAACGAGGAACTTACGGTGCCCCTGTCGTTCAGGCAAGAATAGATACGCCAACAAAAAAAACGGAAAGAGGATGGGTACACTCCGTACCAAGACCGTTAGACCTAACACGCCCCCACTCAACAGGTATTTCCAACTCCGATCGGACTTGATGGCGGAATAAAGCATACACATGAATACCACGAGCAATAGCGTATAGAGGATTTCAACGCCCCCTCGACTCTCGGCGACCAGAGTTCCGGGATGAAAAAGAAATAGAAGCGGTGGCCCTGCAATCATAACTGGGCTGCTCGATAGCTCGCGCGAGAGCCGGATCATGAGCCAAGCCACGCCAAGAGCCATGAGCATATTCGTCAGCTTGACTATGGCGAAATTCTTGCCGAATAGATAAAAAATACCGGCCAGGAAAAGAGGATAGCCGGGCTCGCGCATCAGGGTTTTGGCGGTGTCCGGATACATCCGGTATCCGTTGCCTTCGACCACATTCATTGCAAGCTGATCGTACCCGTCAGCGTATTCGTCTTGGTTGTAAGAAGTATGCAGGCGCATGCTGATCTTGGGAATCGCGACGAACAGAATCATCGCATGGATCACCACGGCCAAGACACACAGACAGATAATCAACGAATTTGTCGGACGGCGAATCATGACGCTTTTTCTCTCATCAACGAAGTTAACGAGTTTACGCTTCGGCCTCCGCAGCCGCGGGCGAAACTTTTTCTGCCAGAACCACAATTGACGTGCCCCAAGGCAGATTGATGGACCCTATCATCCAGGCCTCGATCTTCAACATGAACACCAGAAAATTGTTAAGAAACGCTGGCAAGATGATATGCGAAGCCTGCGGGGCGAAAGCATCCTTGGGAAACACTCCGCGAAAGAGACGATAAAAAACGATGGGGAAAAATGGGAAGAAGACAGCATAGCTGCGCTTTAGCACTCGGAATCCCGATTGCGTCAGCTTCACGTGTAGCTCAGAGGCCACATATCGCCGCCTATGCATCAACGCCTCATCATGCTCGCTCCAGAGAAACCGATATGCTGGCACGTTTATAAGCAACAGACCCTCAGGCTGCAAGACCCGGTTGAATTCCTTGAGCGCACGCATGTCATCATCCAAATGCTCGATTACGTCGAGGGCACTTACCAGGTCCACGCTGGAATTGGCTAGAGGCAGAACGTGACCGTCAGCGCAAAAAATAGGAAGGCCCCGAGCATGCGCTAACGTGACCGCCGCCGGGGAACGATCCAAACCCATCACCCAATCACTGTAACCGGCTATCAATTGCATATTCCGGCCGCTGCCGCAGCCCACATCAAGCGCCACGTGGGTCCGTTTAGCGAAACGCCCGAGAACACGCTCGAGAATGAGGCGGCGTCCAACAAACCACCAGTAACTCTCCTCAAGCCCCTTTTCAGTATTGATGAGCTCACTTTTCATTAGATCCTCTGATCCTTAATAGATAGCAGTAATTTGCCCTGGCTGGGGCCACGGAATCGAATGACTGTTTCTTGAACGTCTAACCTGGGTAGTCGTCACGAATTATGAAGTGGACCGCCGAGAGGATTTCCTCTCGCAGACTGACTGTGCTGACTCATCTCGGATCAAGGAAAATGCGGTGCAGGAGTTCAAGCCCCAGGAGCTGATGGATTTCTGTTGTGTAGTTCCTAGTTCCGCTCAGGTGCCCCTCAACCACAGCCTCCACGGCGCTTCGGTTCAAATACGGACGTGAAAGGGTCCGGGAATCGAGCAGCATTCCCCGAACGTACTCCTTCAAATAGTCTCGGTACCAAACTCGAAAATGATTGAATTTGTGCCTGCCGAGGAAAAGACGCTCAAAATGGAGCCGCGAGAAAACATGATCGGTCTTCGCGAGCCATTGGGGCATTCCGTAGTCGTAGGCATATTCCGCTCTGAACGTAAATTCGAGCCAACTTCGGGAAACGGCGGTGGACACAGGTCCTGAGGCCCCAGCCAACCCACGATCGGTTCGGATCCGCGCGAGCGCGGCATTTCCGTCGGCGATCAATCTGGAACACTCAGTACTATCTTCGAAAATATCAGTCCTCAAGACGGTTGCGTCCGGCGCGCGGAAAACCGTTCGCACAAGATCGTTATCGAGATATGGCGAGCGCGTGGAGAGCTGAGTTTCCTCCAAGGAGAGCAAATTGTAGTGGTGCCAAGGAACTTGCCGAAACGCAATAAACGAGATCGGGTGCGTGTTAGTCACTCCCGCGTAAGTCTTCGCTGCCGCCTGGATATGCGAGAGGAATTCCGGCCGGAACAAGTCTGCTGACGGCTTCGTTGGCTTGAACGCACGCAGTCGGCGTAGGATCTCGCTGCCGTAGTTGCCCGTCATCCTGACCGGCGCGATTTTCGCAGCCAGCTCATTTGCGTAAAGATCAGGCGCAAACTTGACGCTCACATACCCATCAGTGAGATACGCCGTGCGCTCCGCGTAGTGAGAAAAACGCGAGAGAAATGCCTCCCCGATTTCAATCACTTCGTATGGCTGTCCGCACTCCTTGGCCACCCGCCGCGCCAGCGAGACGTCCTCACAATCGCGGAACATGCCTCCGAACGAATAGCACGGAAGAGAGCCAGGCGGCGATTTCTGCCAGGCCATGATCATTCGACCGTCCAGTCCCCCGGTCAAAGACATTCCAATCCGCTCTCGGCCGTTGAAGTAGCGGGGGAGATTACTCGAAAACACCTCCCGAAGGTGCTCGTAGTAGGCTTCTGCGTTTAGCGGCTCTTGGTTCTCCCATTCCTGCGGCTGAAAATATGCATCTTTCCGCTCAAGCGAGGCATTTCGGAATATCCAAGTAGCTGCCGGCGGAAGCAGGTAAATACCATTAAAGAGGGTTCGATCCTCCAGGACACAACCACAAGCGATAAGCTCTCCGAGACCTTTGGGATCTGCGCTTCGGAGTTCGGGACGCACTTCGAGAATCGCCTTGGCCTCGGCGGAAAAATAGAACGCCTCCTTCGCCTCATGGTAATAAATCCGCTGCATGCCATAGCGGTCGTTGAAAAGCGTCGTCGCGTTGCGTTTGCGATCAATTACGATTCCGTTGAACCGTCCGTTCAGGCTCGCTGGAAACTTTGAGTCCTCCTCATAAACATTGACGATATAGGAAGGCCCTTCCGATTGTAGGCCATGGCCGCGCTCCTTCAGGCGTTCGGCGGTCCCTGATTCAGGATATTCCTCTCCTGAAAAGACGAGAGTGACGTCGTTCCGTTCGTTGCGTAGCGGCATCCCCGCCGCGAAGGAATTCTTGCGCGCAGCCCAACCGACGTAAACACCAAGGGATTCATCGATCCATGTTCCCGTCTCGTAGGAAACTTCGTGCCGAATGGCCTCAACCATCCGCATCAACTGCGGCTCGGCCCATCCGCGCGGCATTTTCGTTATGAGGCCTACAATTCCCGGCATTCCGGATCAGATCCTCTCAAGAAAAGGGATGAAAATAAGGCTAGCGATTTACCTGTGAGCTACGAATTCGACTGCAAGTCAGATGTTGGAGCCGGCGGGAGGAATTGAACGCTCCATCTGCCGATTACGATTCGGCCGCTCTAACGTTGAGCTACACCGGCGCATTGATTGATTGTTTGAAATTGTACCATTTCGCGCGCGCATTGATGCCCATCGTTATCACGCCATGAGGAAGAACTCCCAGCAGTCCGCGATGAAGTCCCAGCTTTACACAGAGCTTTCCCCACCCTGTTAAGGGAACATAGAATCTCGGAGTCAACACTTCCTCGAATCCATTCCGAATCTTGAACTCCCGCAAAGGGCTGTCGCGCTTATTGCCGTAGTTAAACCTTCCATACGTCAAGTAAGACGCGCCTTTTAATTCACAGAGTTCTACAGCCTTCGCGATCAGAGCGTTGGCAGGCCTTTTGTCACTATGGCTCGCCTTGACCGCCAAATTGAGCACGGCGGCAACATCGCCCCTGTAGACGATCTTCAGAAATCCAATGATCTCATTCTCGAAATACGTACAAATGAAATCGCTCCGATCGAGAAACGATTCATGATCCTTTTTGACCTGTTCAAATGTCTTGCCGTAGTGAGCGTTGGGCACTCCCTGCCGCATGGAGGATTCATTGTTCACTCCGGCGATTCCTCTGATCAGTTCATCGTCAAATTCCCTGATCCCAACCGTTACGCCGCGTTTTTGCGATCTTCGGACATTCTTTCGAGTTTCCTGCGGGAGACTTTCCCACCATTCTTTGAAGTGGGAGGTCCGAGCCGCGGCGACGCTCTCGGGCTCCATGAAGTATTCGAACCTGGGGAGGGAACCGGGAACTTTTTGCATGAAGGTGAAGACGTCGGCGCGCACGCCGCCGGTCGCCTGCTCCTTCAGCTTCTTTACACATGCTTGAGGGTCTTCGAGTTCCGTTTCCAGCCACCATTCATCATGGACGGACGCGACCTTAAGCCATTTGCCCCTGACGGCTATTTTCCGTCCGTCAATATCCACCGCGGGCACTTTGACCCATTTGCCGTTAACGCTGATTTCCAAGCTATGGTCTGTCATGGTTTGGGCAGGCTTGTAAACGAATTCTCAATACGGCGCTAACTCTTATTTACTATCGGCCAACTCTTCGGATTCCCATTCGATTCAATGCTGGAATACGTGTGTCCTGGGAATCGAACGCATCACTGTTTCGGTCTCACATCTCTCGTTCTGTCACCAGCCGCAGGCCCACAAACGCCGAAAGCCGGCCGATGTGGTCGCATAACTTGACCAAATATCGAACGAAAAGATGCTGGCCCAACACTGCAAGGAGCGGTAATGCAATCGTGTAGCACGGCACTGCAATCAGGGATTTGGCCGCATTCCGGATACGATGCGCCGGATGTTTTGCAGAGGTGCCGCCGCGAAGCAAAGCTCGCTTCAAAAGAAACCTGCGCGTGCAGCGCGAAAGCGGAACGACCTCATAGGCGACGCCTTCGTTGCACCACGCGAATGCGCAACCACGCTCCATCATCCGTCGGAAAAAATCCACGTCTTCCCCTCCCGAGCCGAATTCCGGTTTAAACGGAGGATCTGTGCCGTCCAGAATGGCCTTTCTAAGAAGCACATTCCCGGTGCGAGTTTCAGGCCACGATAGCCGGTAGCCCGTCGGGTAAGTCGGCCGGTCATAAAACTTACCTTTGATGACCCACTGTGGAGCTCGGTCGTCGAAATGCGGCAAGACGGGTCCGAGCACACCGTCAACGCCGTATTTGTTCAGTGCCTCGAATAGCGTCAGCAACCAGCGCTTGATCGGAAATTCGTCATCGTCAATAAATGCAATCAAGTCCCCGCTGGCGTTCTCAATCGCCTTGTTCCTGGCGAGCGCAATATTTTGTTGCGGTTCCACGCAGTACTTAACCGCGATCGGCGACTCAGCGGCGAAGTCCGATACCGTCGCCTCGGCGGATCGCAGGTGATCGTTGTCGACGACCACGATCGAATATGTGAAGAGTCCGTTCGTCTCCTGCGCGCGCAGTTCCTCCAGCAAGTGCCTTAGAAGCTCTGGGCGTTTGTAAGTGCAAGTACAAACATTAATGTGCGGCGTTTCTGGGCTCATTGTTTACTGAATTCCATCTGCATTTAGGGAGAAAGAGAATCGGGAGAAAGGTGGGCGCGACCTCTACACATTGTCGTGCCTACTAGCTTGCGAGCTTATGGCGCTCCCGATCCACAATATCACCGCCCATAAATAAGCGAACTCCAGCGGAGTACGCAATCCATTTGAGAGGGCGAAACGAATATTTCCACATGTATCCCTGGATCAAACGCCCACCGAATCCCTGCTTGTAGTTCATGATGCCTTCTTGTTTTGATCCTTTTTCCGGGCTGATTCGGACACCCTGAAAATCGAAACGCTTGACGCCCATCGCGCGAAATTGCCGGATCGCTTCCCAGTGGAGCAGGTGCATCGCACCGAGGATCGGCTCTGACTTGGAGCCTGCATAGCAGTTGTAAGCCGTGTGTTCACTATAGGGAGACACCATACAGCCTTGGATGACTCCTTCGTATTCCGCAACGAATGTTTTCACGTAATCGCCGAAAGCCGCGACCCTGTTCTTGAACTCATCGTATGTCCTAAACGAGCTTCCCGATCTTTTTAGCGTTTGCTCGATTAGACGATAGGAGGCGTCGAGGTATTGTGGTCCGCACTTAATTTGCACTCCGGCATTTGCCGCTTTGCGAATGTTGTGCCGATACGTTTTCCGTATCTCACTTAGTAAGACATCCTCGGATTGGTTGAGGTCCTTGACAAACGTGCCGTAGGGAGCCGCCACGGCCCCTTCGGGATACGTTCTAAAGAGCGCGGTGTTCCCGGAGGGGATTACCAGATCGGCCCCAGCGGAACGAAAATGTTCAATCACGCTACCGAGAAAGACTTTCTCTTCCGCCAAATCGAGCTCGCCGGTAAGAGGAACGGTCTCGGTAGTGAAGCGAATCATCCGGAAGCCGGGCTTGCGAATTACGACGTATGGCAATATGCAACGGAGTTGCCCTTCGGAGTCTGTACCTCCGAGCCACCCATATTCATCGCCAAGCTGCTTCAGGAACCCTTCCGCAGCATAAATTGGCAGGTTGGAGTGCCACTCTATTTGAACTGGACCGGCCTTCAGGTTTTTCGTTTTGAACTCTGCACTTATCATTTGTTTTTGCAATGTCTTGGAAGTCTCTATGCCGGTGCGCTGATGTCAGCCTTTCGACGAAGGCACGCTATCGCTCGAGAACTATCTTGGTCAGTACTTCGCGTGTTTTCTCTCTCAATTCAGGATATATGGGTAGAGTCAACAATTGCTTCGATAGCTTGTGGCTCGTTGACGCATTCGGCCCCTAAGGCTCGATCGAGACGCCAGTGGACTCCCAAGTCGATTCCCGCAGGCCCGGGCACGCAACTCCAGCGGTTCCCGGTCCTCAATTCTCACCGGAAAACCGAAAGGACATACCTCCGAAGGAAGGTCGCTAAATACCGGATCGAGTGAATGGCTTTTTCGAGATACCTCCTGCCAATACTGAAAATCGCTTCTTCTTTTCTGAACAATATCTGGGAAAGACATGGCAGCCATTGCTCCCCATGAGCAAAATAAGAGAGGGGCAAAATACGTCCGTCGTTCTTAGGCGAAGAGGCTTTAGGCAAGACCTTCTCGGTTCTTGACGTAAGCCGCGCTCGGCTTAGCATGTTGGAGTGAATATTCAGGAACGACTTGGCCTTGATGGAAACAGAGATCGCGTCTGAATAGGCTCTCGGATAAAACTTAGGCGCGGGTGGTTCCCCTTTGCGGTTTACTTTCAGACCTCCGCCGTCCGATATCGGCAGGATTTTTCGAAAGCTATAAACGGACAAATCACCTATCTCACCGGACCTCTCCGTCAAAAGGGAATGCGCGCAATCTTCTATCAAGCAGATGCCTTTGTCCGCGCAAATCTCCTTGATCTCATTCCGGTAGGGTTGGAGGAAGCCGAAATAGTTGGTCATCAACATCATGCTTATTCTGCTTCCCTTCAACTTGGCTCGCACTTCGTCCGGATCGATCGTCAGATCAGGCTGGATGTCATAGAACACGACGTTCGTGCTCTTTACGAACTGGCCGAGTACCTCCTGACACGTATACACGGGCAACAGGACCGTATCACTGGCGCTTAGGCGCAAATAACGAGCGGCCAGAGACAGCGCGTCTCTTCCCATAAACGTGCCGATAACACCTGGAAATCTAGGAACGTCTCCCGAATGAACGATTTCGGGGCTGTCGGAAGTTTCAACTGAGATCGTTGCCGAGGTATTCACCGGGGTGGTTTTTACTCAAGCTGCTTTCTGATCAGCAATTCTAACTTGAGGCTCTTGATGTGCGCCAAGGCAGCGCGTTTTTGAAAACTTCGCGAAGTCTGCGGCGCTCCTCAGCCCTTCGGAATCGAACGAGATCATCGGGGATTATTTTCTGAGTTCGAGTCGCCATCGCCCAAACGTATCCAGCCAGGCAAAGGCTGCCGTTCACTACGATTGGGCGGTGGGTCTTGAGCCGATAGATGGATCGAAAAAATTGCCACATCGGATCGCAGCCGAGAATGTAATCAATTCTTCCCCCATTGAAGGCACCAGCCAACAAGCTGTGTTTGGCTGAGCCCATCATTCGGAGATGGTCGTACGACTTCTCCAGAAAGGTCCTTGTCTGCCAGCCTTTCATCCGAGCCGTCATCACTGCGACAAGATCTACGCCGCCGGTTTTAATCGGGGTGTACCCGCCGATTTCCTCGAAACATTCCCGCCTGAACATTTGTATCTGACCGGACACGTGCTCAATGTTCGTAAACCGAAAGTTATATTGAAACGATCCTTCCCGGAAAGGCGTTCCTGCGACTCCCAATTTGGGGTTTTCGGCAAATTTCGAGACGAGAAACGCGAGGTAATCCGGATCGAAGGAGACGTCCGTATCGAGATTCCCGATTACGTCGTATTCGAGGTCAGCCAGCCTGGCCCGCCCTGCGTTGAACGCGTGAACTTTGCCCGCGAAGTGCCGCTCGGTGCGCTCCGGCATCCTGACCAATTCGATCCATGCGTGGTCTGTCTGATATTTCCTCACAATATCGTCGGTGCCGTCCGTCGAACCATCGCTGACGATCACCCATCGGAGCGGAAGATGCGTTTGAGCGATCACCGACTGGATCGTCTGCTCGATGAACGCAGCCTCGTTGCGTGCCGGGGAAATCAGCACGTAACGGGGCAGCGATGCCGGCTGGGATTCATTCACGATGTGTTGCTCGGTCAAAGTACTCATCACAATTTTAGTTGAGCGAAGTGAGCGCGGCCAGCCGCGGATAAATATCGGCTAACGTGGAAACCTTGATCTTGTTCGTCCGCAGGAAAGACAAGAAGGAATCCACCGACTCAAAGTCCGTGAGGTCCTTCGTATGCCCGATCGAGACGATCGGCCGGTATGATTCCGGCTCCTCCCGGTCCTGACGGATAACCCGCTCCAGCATGGACGTCATCTCGTCCAGCGTCATGCGGCAGAAATCGAATTTGAGCGGATAGCGGAACCGCAGAAAATCAAGGGCGCGATTTATTTTCTGCCGCTTACTTTGATCTGTGGCGCCGAACTTGTTCGAGAATGCCATTCGTTTGGAAGTGGTCATCTTCCAGAAGGGAACCATGTCGGAGTGGATAGGCACTTCGATCCATGGGCCAGCGGGATCAACGTCGTTCACGCTGGAGCTGAATGGCCAGTAATAGCCGTTTTTCAAGGCCTGCCGATAATCCAGGCTGTTGTTGTGCTGCAGGCCGCCCTTGAAGACCGAGGAGTCCATCTTGATGCCCCGCTCGGACAAAACACTTGCCGCGTTCTGTGTCGGCTGGAACAACCAATTCCCCGCGCGAAACGACACCGGAGTGAAATCAGACACGCCGACGACGTGCCGCAAATATGCTATGGAGCCGTCCACAATCTCGGCGATTCTTTTCCTGGGCAATGTGCAGAGATTGTATTCGCTGAGGTCGAGAGACCACTGCCCCTGCTCGTAGCGCGCATTGGCCCACTGCGGATGCAGGTGCAGGGCCACTTCAAACCCGTCCCGGTGGAGCTCCTGAATCTGCTTCTTGACGAAGCCGATTGCCGGATCGGTTCCGTATGCCTCGATTTTCTCGAATTCCGCAATTTCCACGAAATTGACGAATCGCACGCCATGCTTTTCGAACAGGTCCTTCAACCGGCGCGCAGGTTGGTAAACCAGTTCGTCCAGCGACCCGGTTCCATTGCCGTAAATTTCGTAGTCAATTGTAAAGACGAACTCAATCATCCACGCCGCTCCCTGAGATAGTCAGCATGGGCGTTCAATTCACAGACTCGGAAAAGTCTGGCTGGACCGGCCTTGTTCGCGCTCGCAGCTTGCGCACCTGCATAAGCATTCCGCTCAGAAGCCCGCTGGTTTCCACGTGATCGTCGCGAAATTCAGACAAGACGCGCCGGATCATGACTCTGGCCTTATGGGCGTTCGTCGGCTCCCAACCACGAGCGGCCGCATGTACCGGAATTCTCGGTCCAATTTGGATTTCCGCTGTCTTGCCCGGGGCCAACGAAAGCCTGATTGCGAGATGACTATCTCTCCGCTCGGCTATAGCTGGGTTCCCGTTCAACGTCACGGCTGGTTCCGGGCCGTCAACTATACAGTGCCGAAAAAGTACGTATGTTTGCGATTGCGCGGCGTTGTTCGTCAGTTGAAACCGGCTCGTGTAAAAGCGCACGTGAATGTCTCCGCCTGGCGCCACTTTCTTAAGGCAGGCGCGAGAACAAATTCCAGCTAGATTACGCCACTCGATTGATTGGTCCGTCGCGTTCAGCCGCTTCACAAATGCTTCCAGTTCCTCGTACCCATTTCGGAAATAACCGTGATGCTCGACGATCAAAGCGGGCTTTCCCAGGAATAAATCGAACGCAAACTCCGCCACGTCTCTTGGGTAGTGACGCACGAACAATGGAAAACCGGAAAATCGTGTAACCGCCACATCCAGCAAATCCCGGAGCGTCAATGCCTGGGGAAGATCCAAGGGACGAAGATCTGTATTGACCGCGGCGAGATACCCGCACGCATCCAAGGCTTTCATGGCTTCCGAGGAAAACAATCCCTGGGGAAATACCATCACGTCGTCGAAAGGAAGCCCGGAATGTTTCTCCTGAATCTGCATTCTCTCGAGCGCCAGTCGAGCCTTATCGCGCAGGATATCAAAGGCTGTCGCTCCGAATTCGGCGCCGGTATGATCGCATCCATGCACACAAAGCGATAAAGAAGATTGCGGTCCGGAAAACAGCTTCGCGATGTTCTTGCGCGATCGCCGGTAGTTCCACGGTATGAAAGCAATGCAACTGGAAAATTTCTGCCTGACCATGGTCTCCTGGAGTTTCGAATATTCCAGGAACCCGTACGTCGGTTTCAACAGCGGATCGTCAATAATAAAGCACGCCTGCGAACGATCGGCGTGCCACAGGCGATTTCCCAGGGCGCTGCGAAGAAACATTATGAGCGGCACGAGTCTTGAAAACCACGGCAGCAGGCTAATCTTCGAGGGCAGCCTGTCATCCAGATTCCCCAGCTCGGCGCAGGCAGCGAAGAAAACAACCGATCTGCCGTAGTTGACGCGCACGAAGAACGGCTGGCCGCCGGCTCGGATCAAAACTGCTCTTTCATCCTGGGGCGCGCCCTCGACAAAACAGGCGTCCCTTGCGGAATTCGCCGTTCCGACGGAGAGTCCCGAAAACTGCTCGCACAGGTCGCGATGATCGTCGGATATATGGAACGTAGTCTCGGACGACGGTAATGCTTTCAGTCCCAGCAGCCCGCCTGACGATAGCTTTTTAAGGATTGCCGCATGGCTCTCACTTGACTCGAATCCATAGACGAAGACATGCGAAGCCAAATCGATGACGTCAAGAAGTCCATCGATTCCCGTTTCGACCGCCTCAGCCATTGCCGCGAGCGTATTGGCATGGACGATCAGAATGGCGCCGATAGACACGGACTGGCTGAATGACTGGATGTCCGGCGCAGATGCCACTGAGACAACCTCCACTTCCGCTCCCAAAAACTCCGCGATTCCTCTGGCATTGTCGTCACCACCGGACGGTGTCCGCCAGCAGAGAACTATCACGTTACGCGTTTTCACTGGGACGGTCATCATTCGTTACTAAGAGTCGTTAAAAACCGATTGCGCGGAGCCAGAAATGCCAACAAATGATCGGGATTTCGCGATCAGGCTGACTTCGGCGGCCTGATAGGAGAAAGGCCACGCACAAATTCCTCGGTTGTTTCAGCCTTCGTAAAGGGTACGCCAACATTGGCCACGGCTTTCGCCGCTTCATTGGCGAACAAAACATGCGCTGGAACATCCCGCGAAACCACGACGCCCGCTCCGACAACGGCTCCTTCACCAATGCGCAGTGGTTTGCTGCCCGATGTCATGATCACAGTATTTGGGCCGATGAAAGCATCCTTCTCGATAACGATGCTCCCAGGTCCGCGAGTATGCGCGAGGATCATCGCCCGCACGCTGATGTGAACGCCGTCCTGAATTTCCACTCCAGACGGATACTCATTTTCCAGGTACACGTCGTCCCCGATGAAGACATCCTTCCCAATCTTGACTCCGCGGAGTCGATGCAGGAACGGGCGGACACTGGTCGAGCCAGGCAGAAATCTGGCGAGCACATGAAGGATACGATTGCTGACGCGCCTTGGCAGTGATTCCATATGATTTCAGCAAACCGCGCGGCCGTTGTCGTTCCGCGCGTCGAAATAAATTTTCGTCAAGCCGACACCCAGCGAACCATGCGGTCCATTGGATACATCCCATCCCACGGTGCATCGTAGAGCGACATGCGACCTACCTCCGGGCAGCGCTCCACGCCATTCGCGGTCAGCGCATCAGCCACTCTAAGCCGTCGCTCACCCAGCGCCAGCCCGGCAGTCTGCGTGTTGACCGAACACAGCTCGGCGACATCGAACACGTCATTCACAGGCTGCACGAATAGGGTTCTGCCGTAGCAGGGCGTCGCCAAGCCCTTGTCATCATCACTATAGAACACGCTCCAGCGCACGCCGTCGCCGTACCACGCTTGGCCTCGCATGTCATATTCAGCTCGCCAGCCCAATATCTGAAAAGCTTCTTGCGGCGCCACATCCGGCGGAGCGTTCCTTGTTACCCGGCCGAGTTCCTCGCCTAACAGTGCTGCGAATGCCGCGGGCTCGAGCGCACCGCCGCGCTCTACGAATATTGTGTGCGGCGAATTGCAACCGCGCTGACCTAGCGCGACCGTGTCGCGAGCAACAAGCGCCGCGACCTGCCGCGCTCCGACTTCTTCAGACAGTTTCTCCGCTCCTACTACAACAAACGACGTTTTTGGCCCGAACACGATGTCCTCGGTACCAAAACGCCGCGGAAGGTTCATGATTGCCTCTACGGCTTCGCGTCCGCCCCAGGCAACTCGCACGTCAGCTAATGTGGACAGGGCTTCCGCCGCCACATCTTCACGGTCTGTGTAGATTGCGCGGACCGCATCCGTGAGCAGCGTACCGGCAATTTCCGTTCCGTCTGGGCGCCGGTAACGCACTTTCCCTAACTCTGAGAGGAAAAACGGCAGAATGCCCGCATTCTGCTTTGACACCTTCACCATGTTCGCATTCTTCGTCAGCAATCCCTGGATCACGGAAATCATTCCCAGCAGCGGCACGTTGCCGGCCACCCAATGCACCAGGAGTCCGCGCGGTTGTGCGCGGTGCCGCCGTCCATTCCCTTGAGGCAACGGCACAAATCCGTCGATTGCGGCGCGATCGCCTCGCAACGCCTGCGCCACGAGCGGCTCCAAATTCCCGCGCCGTAACCAAAGCGGCAAAAAACCGATGGCGAGATTACCCACCATTTTCGCGACGTCATTGCCCGGCTGTGTCCACGATTGTCCAGCTGCATCGCACAAGCCGATGAGGTCATCCACCGACGCTGCACGCAGCCGCTCTTGCCCGGCCTTTAGCTGACTCACGAGCCGATCCGGACTCGTTTCCATGGGACAGCTTTCCGGATCGCCGGTTGGTTCGATGTGCCGGCCTCTATCGTCGAACAGAACGAATATCTTCATAGCTCTGTCCACGTCAGGCTCTCACCTTATAAATCTGCTCCGGCAATGTGTCTCCGCAGCCGCGAATCTCAGCGCCGCGCGCGCGACCCAATACCTCGAACCGCGTCCCGTAACGCCCGTCGTCGCCTTGGTCGCGGGACACAATTCGGCCCATGTCGTCAACCAGGAGTGCGATTCCCGGATAGCTGTGCGGCAGCGGCGTAATGAACTCAAGCAGTCCCGACATACCGTCCGGCACAGGCTCAAGGGTAACTGGATCTCGCACAATCACGTCCGAGTACACCGGCGCCAACCGCACACCGCGTCCATCGTCTGGGTAGATCACCCCCAGTTGCTCGGTGAAGCCGTACACATCGCGGATGCACGAAGCCGCGGGCCCAAAGACTTGTACTACTTCTGAGTTCAAACGTGCTCGATCCACAGCTCGCTGCTCAAGACGCTTCCAACCCCCGAAGTGAAGCACCATGCTGCCGACTGGCAATTCCAATCGAATACCCGCACGCGCGAGCGGCGCGACAACATACTGGTACAACATGTACGTATATCCGATCAGGCAGACGGGTGTCTGTTGCGTTCGGAATCGATCAACCAAATCCTTCAGCTGATCTACATTCACCTCGGGCTGGCCCGCCTTTGTTTCGAGCACGTGATGGATCTCGCTGGCCATCATCAAATACCCGCGCAATCCTGCGACTCGCGCTGAAAGTTCGAGATCTGCTCCCTGTGCTGCCGCGGCATCCAGCACAATGAACGGCCGCCGCGTAGGTCCCATTAGAGCGCTTAACAACACTGCAAGTGTCCGCATCTGGCGATCACGCGTAAGCCGGTCCAGCACTACTCGGCTGGGCGTCTGCGACGATGTCGCGCTCGACCTCAGCACGCGCACGATGTCCGATTCGCCGATCGATTCCAATGTCATTCGCTTGAAAATCGAAACCGGCAGAAATGGTACGTTGGCCAGATCCTTGATTTCCGCGCTCGGATCCGCACCTTGCTTGCGGTACCAGCGGTCGAAAGCGGGACAATGCGCGCAGTGATGTTCAAGAGCCTCACGCACGGCCGCGAGCAGCAAACCACGATGCTCACCTGGCGCTGTTGCGTACGGCGGAAGCCTCAATAGTTCGTCTGTTGCGCCCATGTTCTTTACGCAATCTCCGCGAGCAGCTGCACGAGCTCAGGCGAACCTAACCGCGAGGCATTTGTTCGCAAGCACACGTCCTTGGCCGCCGCGTCAGCCAGCGCTTGACGTTCAGCGGCGTCGGGAGTGTGCCCCAGAAATTCGACAAACTTCTGCGGCGAACCTACACGCTGAGCCAAGTCCGCAATCGCGGCCACGAGCATTGCCCCATCCGCTAGACCGCAACCGCGCGCCAGCTCATCGTAAACGGCTGCGTTCTTCGTCCTGTTCCAACGCATTGTGGGCAATAGATAGAAACCGGTCGCAACGCCATGTGGTGCAGCGTGGAGTTTCGATGTTGCGTGCGAGAGCGCGTGTGCCGCTCCGGTCGAGGCCGTGCTCTGGCACAACCCCGCCAGGAACGCCGCTTCCAACATTCCTTCGCGCGCCGCCAAATCCTGTGGATTCTCGGCAACTGAAGGCAAGTGCCGCAGCACGAGCCGCACTGCCGTCGAAGCCAGCGACTGCAGAAATGTATTCCCCAGACTTGATACTGCTGATTCCACGGCATGGGTCAGTGCGTCAAAACCTGTTGCGACGGTAAGGCCGCGCGGCAAACTTTCCGTCAGCGCGGGATCCAAAATCACGATATCTGGCAACCAGTTCGGCGAGACGTAAGGAACTTTCGCTCCGTCATCTCCAATGATCACGGCCGCCTGCGAAGCCTCCGAGCCGCTTCCTGCTGTAGTCGGCACGGCAATCAATCGCGCTTTCTGCTTCAATGGTCCGATTTGCGCTGGCCCGGAAAACGTCAATGCAGGATTCACGAATTGCGCCCACAGGAACTTCGATGCATCCAATACCGCGCCGCCCCCAACCGCAACGAACCATGTGGGCGCGAATGCTTCGACCTTGGGCTGGAAGGAGCGAATCATCGCGGCACGCGGTTCGCCGGCGGGCAGTTCCAAAATGTCATGCGCGGCCGCATTCTTTAGGTGCGCCGTTACCTTTTCAAGAACGCCATTGCGCCGTGCGCTGCTTCCGATAACAACGAGTATTCGCTCCGGATCAAGACATGCCACGCGCTCAATGCACCCTTTGCCCACGCACACTTCCGGAGGGCAAAGTATCCGCTTCAACATCCGAAGTCTCATTGCTTGGAGGTTGTCCACGCTACCTCCTTCGTGCGACGAAGCGATTGCCGCTGGATCTTGCCCGAGTTCGTCCGCGGAATGGCGGCGATTCGCTCGATCGACTGGGGCATTTTGTATTCCTCAACTCGAGGACGCAGAAACGCGAGGATTTCGGCCCGCTCGATCTCCCGATCGGCCACCACGTATGCTTTCACGCACTCCCCTAATAATTCGTCAGGCTCTGCCACGCATGCGGCGTCCCGCACACCCTGGATTTTACAAAGTAGTTCTTCAATTTCGTCCGGCGCAACCTTGCGCCCGCCCACATTAATTAAATCACCGCGTCGACCCAGCAAGAACAAGTAACCTTCGGCATCGAGGTAGCCGATATCGCCAGTTTTGAGTCCGTGCCGGCAGAAGGCCTGTTGGGTCAACTCCGCCTGTTTCCAGTATTCCCGCATTACCATTCCACCGTGTACAACAACTTCTCCGGGATCACCGGTTGGCATCTGCTGTCCCGATTCGTCGCAAATCGTGATTTTAACGTTTGGCGCGGCGCGGCCGGCCGATCCGGGCTTGTGAGCATCCGCGTGATATTCCGTGAACGCCGCTCGCGAAGCTTCTGTCAATCCATAGTGATGGCAGATTCGAGTGCGCGGCAAGAGTGCGGTCAGCCAACTGCGTGTTTCCGGTTTCATGGGCGCGCTGCCGATCTCGATGTATCGGAGATGCTCTCGCGCCTGCCCCAGGGAATCTCCCGTCATCCGGCGCAAAATATCGAACCCTGCTGGCACCAACGCCAAACCAGTCGCTTTCAGATCAAGAATGCGTTTCAGTGTCGGGATGCCGGTGCCAAGTCCCGGCTCCAACACAATCGTATGACCGGCTACGGCCAAACTTCGCAGCCGTCCCAGCCCAAATGAATGGCTCAGGGGCAGCGGCACGACCTCGACATCATCGGGGCCATTACCCACGAAAGCGGTAATGTTGCGGGCCGCCGCCAGAATGCCGGCATGCGTCAGCACCACTCCCTTTTTCCGCCCTGTTGTTCCGGTCGTATAGAGCAGGTCCGCGACTGCCTCGGCGCGGCATACGGGCTCAAGCTCTTCGTCACCTGCCGTCCACTCAGTGATTGCTTCGGGAGAAGCAGTGGCGCACGCGATTCCGCTGACTGCCTTATCAAGCACAGCCAACCGTGCGGCTGAATCCACTACTAACCCAGCCAGCGTTTCTGGCGGCGTATCGGGCGGTACCGGCGTGGCAACTGCCCCCAGCGCATGTACGGCAAAGTAGAGAACGGGAAAAGCCAGAGTGTTCCCAACGCACAGGACAACACGATCACCCTCGCGGACGCCCAGATCTCGAAGACGCGCGGCCGTCGTCAGAATCCGCCCGCGCAGCTGCCCATACGGCAGCGCTTGAGTCCCGCACCGCAAAGCGACTCTCTGAGGGTGAGCCGCGGCGATCGCGAGCAAATTCGCAAGTAGCGTATCCACTTCCATATGCAACGCTAAGCTTTGCCTTTTGCGACCAACAGGTCTCGGATGTGGCCGACCGACTCGATACCAATAATCTCTTCCATGCTCAGCCGGTCACCCAAAACCCTCTCAATCTCCATTACCATTCGAACTTGGCCCAGAGAATCCAGGTTTGGAATTGCGTCCAGCCGTGTTGCGTCGCTTAACGCGAAATCCGGAGGCAGTTCAAGTGCGTTTCGCAGAATCTCGACTACCACGTCCTCAGCCATGTTGGTGTCCAGCCTCTTTAAGTCTGTTTTTTGGAAAACGAATCAGCGGCAGCTGAAATTTCCCAGCGCCCGCAACCTCAGCCAACTTATCGGCAAAATCAAATCATCTCAGCAGCCGGGACGCGGCTCGACGAGCTCCGTTAACAAACTCGGCTGCAAGTTGGGAAACAGAAAAGCTACGCGACGACCCTCAAACCCGACCACCGGGCGGCAGACCACTACTGCTCGCGCAGCCTCGAACTCTCTAACCGCACTCTCAATGTCTGACACTTCGAATGCAACGTGATGATAGCCGCCTCGAGTCTTCGCGAGAAACTGTGTCACAGGACTCTCGGCTCCGACCGGCTCGATAAATTCCAGCCACACGTGCCCGCCTACGTTCGCAAATGCGACGCGTACTCGCTGAGCCCGGTCATCAAATGGCAGAGTTGTTTCATGGAACTCGAACTTTTCAGCATAACCCGCCACCGCTCGTTCCAAGTTGGGTACGACGATTCCGACATGGTGCAAACGGTATCGACCCAAACCCGGCGTGGTGCCATCCGAACGAGGATGCGGCTCACTCGTGGTCATAGCGCGACGTTATCGCCCGGCACGTTCGCTTCGGCTTGGGCCACTACCAACAGATTGGTCAGAGCCAGAAACAACTGGGACTGCGGCCACCGAAGAAATGGAAGCGTATGCCTGATTCCGCCAAGGTAAACGCGCGTCACCCAATGTCCTGCAGGGAGTCCATAACAACGCATCAATCGCGCCGCAAGCGTCTCTGCGAGCCCGAGTGCGCCCGGGATATCGTTGCGCAGCAGGACACCCAAGGTAATCGCCTCGGCGATGTTGTACATCTCGAGGCGAACGATTTGGAGGCGCGGCGCAATGGCAAACGATTTCGGTTCATCTCGCTCGTCAAACAGAGCCTTGCGATACCACTCATAACCGCGCTTGATCGCTTGACTCACGTCTTCACACCGAAGTTCCAGATTAATCTTGTAAAGATTTTTCAGCACGAAGCAGGTATGGAAATTGTCGATGAAAGCTTCTGCCGGATTGTCGATGGCATAGAGCCACGAACCTTCTGCCTGCTGACTTTCCAGTATGAAGCGAAGATTCTTCCACGCCTTCAGTCGAAATACTTCGTTTTGGAACCGCTGAGCGGCGTCAAAAAGCACGAAAGCTCGATAAGCGCTCGCATTGACGACCTTGCCATTATCGTGAGGCGTGTAGCTGGAAGCCGCTGAATCGACTCCGGTAGGCGTGTCATTCAAATCTTGAAACACGAAGGCCGCTATGGAGCGGGCTACTTCGAGATAACGGTCATCACCGGTCGCGTCGAACAATTTGGTGAAGGCTTCATAGCAGTACGGAGTCGCCGTAATGTGCGGAGTATTTTTCGGCATCAGCCCATTTACGTTTTGCCAATCAAATGGGTATCCCCAGCATGCACCGCTGTAGCCGGGAACGCTTTGGGCCAGAAGTTCATCGGCTAGGCTCTCGGCCTTCGCCAACCAGGAACCCATTGGCCGTTTCTGATGGTGATTCCCGGCCGTAGTGCCGCTCGTCGGCTGTTGATCTTGACTTGCCTCATACAAATTCAAGAATGCCAGGACCAATTGCGCATCCGCCGTCGGATATCGATCCTTCTTGACGAATAGCCCCCGTAAGCGCGGGCAAACAATTTCCATCAATATCAGGGGTGCCGTCAGGGCCGCGCCCGCCGGATGCTTCTCGTAGTAGAGTCGTCGCGCAAAACGGCCATATTTGCTGCCCCACACATCGTAGGGATCGTAGCTCTCGTACCCGGAACGGTCGAGCCATGCCGCGAACTTGCGGGCCGCAGTCCAGAGTTCATCCGAAGTACAACCGACGTCTGAATGAGAAACTGAGATCAATCGCTTCGACGGGTCGAAAGCCGCAGCCTCAGCGTTATGATCCGTCATGGTTGGATGTGTTGCCATCGTCGCGAATTCTCAAAAACCGATTCGTTGAAGAGGAAGTTGTGGAGACAAAGTCCGATCGCAATGAGTGCGTATCAAGACTTCGATAATACGAGCAGCAGCTTTCCCGTCCCAATTTGTTGGCCTGCCGTTGGTCCTTTTTCTCGAGATCTGCTGTCCGATAGCACGCTTTATTCCTTCGTTTTTTGTGCCGGCAACAACATTGGTGCCCTTATCAACGGTGACAGGCCTTTCCGTATTTTCTCGGACTGTAACGCACGGAATCCCCAGGCAAGTCGTCTCTTCCTGTATGCCACCTGAATCGGTCACCACGATGCTTGCATGCTTCATCAGGCAAAGAAAGTCCAAATAGCCAAGCGGATCGGTCAGGATGATGCCACGGCGATTGTCAGGAGAATTGGGACCAGCAGCGTGAACCGGTTCGGCATTGGTGCCCACCCGGCGACCTAAATTGAATTCCTTAATTCGCTGTCTTGTTCGAGGATGAACAGGGAAGAAGATTGGACAATCTGCTGCCAACTCTTCCAGCCCGTCGAGGACATTCAAGAATGCCTCCGGACTGTCAACGTTCGACGGCCGATGCAAAGTCAAGAGTGCATAGCGGGAAATCGCGTTGCTCGCGTCATCGTTTCGCTCTGGGTTCCGCAGACCCAAACGCTGCAACACTGTCGAAGTCTCGGCTTTGTCGCTGAACGCGAGAAGTGAGTCGATCATGGTGTTGCCGACGAAATGGATCCAGTCGCGCGAAATCCCCTCGTTGAGCAGATTCTGCAGACCGCTCTCCTCGGTCACGAAAAGCAGGTCGGAGAGATGATCTGTGACGATGCGATTAACTTCTTCGGGCATCGTGCGATCGAAGGACCGCAAGCCTGCTTCCACATGTGCGATCAGCGGTCTGGAACCAGCGGAATCGAAAGACAACTTCGCGGTAACTAAGGCGCAAGCAACTGTTGAGTTCACGTCCCCGACCACCACTACTACGTCGGGCTTTTCCTGCAAAACCACTCCTTCAAATTTTTTCATCACATCCGCTGTCTGCTGGGCGTGTGATCCCGATCCTACTCCGAGATGCACGTCGGGCGCGGGTAAACCCAGATCAACGAAGAAGCGATCCGACATCGCTTCATCGTAATGCTGCCCTGTGTGCACAAGTACGTGCTCAATCCGGGTGCCCGTTTGTCTTCCATTGTAATCGCGAGCGGCCCGGATAATTGGCGCGACCTTCATGAAGTTCGGGCGCGCGCCTACGATGCTGAGAACCTTCATTTTGTCAGGCGAATTCAAGCGCAACACCTCTAGATTTTGGCACGATTAAAATTTAGCGAAAATTCTTTGGATCTTACCGATAACCGGGGCACGCATCATAAGGCGCAATCCTGTTACCAGGACTGCTGCCCTAAGTCTCTACCATTCCGTACTTCGCGAAAGAGCAGAGTAGTAGTCCAAGCTCATATGGCCGGCTCTCGTGGAGTATGTGGAGAGATTCAGCAGCGACGCGCTCTTGGGCGGGACGAATAAAACTCTCTGCAGTTTCCCAATACTTTCGCGGTCTACTTCTCGGAACGATAGAAGTCCAAATCAATTGGCGGGATGGGGTCCGGAGATCCTCACCCAACTCGTTCGAACCGTAGATCCAATCCAATCCCCGATAGATAGCGTCCTGAAAACGCCGTCCCGTGGCGCGTTCCAATTCGAACAGAGCCAGCGGCGCTAGACCGTACTGATCAACAGAATGGAGAGGGTAATGGCACATTACGCGGCCTGTTTCGGCGTCGTAAAACCACCACCACTGGCCCAAACTCCCTTGCAAACGACAGATTACCGAAGCGCATTCGAGCGCCAAATCGAGCGGTTCCTCAAGATTGAAGGTAGCACCAAACTTTGATAGGGCGTAAATTGGGTAAATCTGATCCGCAAAGCTCCCGATACGCCCTCTCAAAAATCCGCTCAGCGACCCTCTCTTGGAAAGATGTCCATATAGTCCGGACTCGCCTCGGTTATCTTGCAGACGATGATATGTGTCAACCGCCAGATCATCGAGAGGCCACTCGCTAGATGGGTTTGCAATGGTCGCGTGGCACAATCCCGCCAAAAACCAGGCCAGTTCCATCGTCCGACCCTTGCGCGCGTCTGCGAACCGATCAAGAGATGACTCCACATCCATACGCTTGAACAAGTCATCGAGATGCCCGGGGGCATATTCTGCCGTCAACCAGATCAGTAGTCCGAAGTCCCCTATACCGTTGATCCACTGCGCGTCGCCGGCGCAAGACTTGAAAATCGCTTCGGTGTCGAATGGGCACTGCGTGCCGGTTTCTTGCAGGGCGTGCAGTCCCAAGAGCGCCATCATTGTGTAACGGCGGGACACGCCTTCGCGGACAAGCCCTGACTTGGTCGAACGGATCCGATGACAGAAAAGCTGCTTCTCGGGATCAAACATCGAGACGAGTCCTCGCACCGCCAAAGCAGTCAATTCCCGCGCGCTCTGGCCCGTCGTCTTGGAAGCAACCATCGGCTTGTCAACTCGCGAGGACATTGGATTTAGGGATGTTCCGGCAGGCATTGATGCTCGGCGATGGAGATGATTCCCGCGACAACGCTTTCAAGAACAGAAGCACGCTGCTCACCATCCTCGCTGGACGTGTCTCTTCGTTTCAAAATGATCTTCGTGGGGATATCCTCGACGCTCTCGATGAGTACAAGTCGTCCGCTCGTTGCCAGGTACTTATCCACTCCGCCGATTTGCCCACGGAAGATGCTGTAGACCGGCACACCGAGCGCAGCAGCTTCGCGGTTCATCGTTCCGCCACCGCTTATTACGAGATCCGAATTCCAGATTAAGTTGAGGCCGTCGACAACGTGTTCGGGAATGATGATCCTGCGATTCTGAATAAACTCCGCCCAGTCTTTTTTCAGGATTTTCGTTTGCTTTTCGTTGCGAGGAACCAGAATCACTCGCGCGTCGGGTCGCGCCATCAATAGCTTGAGTGAGGCGTCCAGCAAGACTTCAGCTTCCGCATTGTGATAGTGCGCCTCGGTTGCAGGTGGACGCACGGTGACGACCATATCTGCCGAACTTAATCCAAGCTCGCTCCTCAAGGAAGGATCTGGACGAAAACGCGGAACGTAAACGTCTTCCTTCAGGCCCGGATATCTCATCACTTCCTTCTTGGCTCTCTGTGCTGAATCGTTAGGAATATAATGCGGCATAAAGATCCAATCCGATTTCAGGCCCGCCACCTTGGCGATGAATTCGTAATCAACGATTGTCACAGTGGGGATTCCAAGAACAAAGCTGGTCAGAAGTTGAGCACGGGAGCCATGGGATACCGCGAGATCAGCTCCTTTGCCAATCATCAAAGGCAACAGCTTCATCGCGCGCAAAAGCGTCCCGAGAATTTTTAACGTTCTGTTCTTTCCCCAGTGCCCTCCGATCACGCTGCAAGAAATATGATGAAACTTCAGAAGCTCGCAGACTTGGTAGGAATTTCGCGCTGTTAGGATTACCCGATATCCCCGCTGCTCCAATTCCTCAATGATCGGCATGAAAAATGGAACATGAGGGGAATTATCCAGATCGATCCAGATTTTCTTCCCTGTTGCCGGCCGCACAGCCGCCGCTGGCGCCTCCAAAGAGCGCTTTTTTACTCCTGGTTCAGCGATGTCGGTGGGCAAGGTCATAACGATGGGTGGATTACACCTGTGTGAAACTGCTGGAAGGCAACGGGGTTACTTGTGGATGATTCTGTTTACCGGCTATTTGACGCTCGGACCGAGGCGAAATCCATAACGACCTCCGCCACGCGCTTTTGCTGGTCCGGCGTCAATCCGGCGAACATTGGGAGTGAGAGGATTTGATCCGCAGCCTCTTCCGTCTCGGGGAAATCGCCCTTCTTCCAGCCGAAGGAAGCGTAGGCAGTCTGCAAGTGAACCGGAATCGGATAGTGAATTCCTGTACCGACACCAGCTTCGTTCAGATGCTTTTGCAGCTCATCGCGGTATGGCGTCCGCACCACGTAGAGGTGGTACACGGATTTTGCCGAGCTTGCTTGATGAGGCGTCACAATGTTGCTTCCCATCCCCTTCAATAGCTCGTCGTAGACTGCCGCACTCGCACGCCGCTGCTCGTTCCATTTTGCCAGGTGCTTCAATTTCACTCGCAGCATGCCCGCCTGCATGGAATCGAGTCGCCCGTTATAGCCTTCCACATCGTGGTAATACTTCTTGGATTGCCCGTGATCGCGAATCATCGCGACCTTGCGTGCGAGATCCGCATCATTCGTCGTAACGGCGCCACCTTCTCCACAAGCGCCGAGATTCTTTCCCGGGTAAAAGCTGAACGCCGCAGCGCGGCCGATCGAACCCGCCTTTAGCCAGCGGTTCTGCTTCTTTGAAAAATACTCCGCACCGTGTGCCTGGCAGGCATCTTCGATGACCACCAACTTGTACCGTTCGGCGATCTCCAGGATCGGGTCCATATCAGCCATCTGCCCATAGAGATGAACTGGAATCACGGCAGTTACCGGTTTTCCGAGAGCCTTGTGAACGTAATGGCCCGTCATCTTATCCAGTTCGCAACGGGTTTCCAGGTAGTGGCGGAGCTTCTCCGGGTCCATGTTGAACGTGTCCCGGTCAATATCAATGAACTCCGGACGAGCTCCTGCCTGGGAAATCGCCTCGGTGGTCGCAATGAACGTATGCGACACGGTCAGGACGATATCCCCGGGACGAACTCCCGCTGCCGTCAGCGCAAAGCGGAGCGCATCCGTCCCGCTGTTGACGCCCACGCAATGCTTCGTGTTGCAGAATTGGGTGAATTCGCGTTCAAATCCTTCGACCTCAGGGCCGCCAATGAATCCGGCGGTCAGAATAGCCTTCCGGCATACTTCCACCAATTCGGTCTCGAGTTCACGATGCAGAGCCACCAAATCGACAAATGGGATTTTCGCGTTCTGTGTCATCCGTTCACCTTTTTTGGAGTTGTAGTCGAGCGAAGAACCTTTGCAGGATTACCGGCAACGACCGTGTTGGGAGGTACGTCGCGGGTCACCACACTGCCTGCGCCGACGATCGCGTTCTCACCGATCGTCAGATTTGCCAGAATCGTTGCGCCTGATCCGATGGACGCCCCGCGCTTGACCAGGGTCTTTTCCACATGCCAATCCGTTTCCGTCTGGATCTCACCTCCAGGCGTCGTGGCGCGGGGATAGGAATCGTTGATGAAGGTGACACCGTGGCCGATGAAGACGTTGTCCTCGATCGTCACGCCCTCGCACACAAACGTGTGACTCGAAACCTTGCAGCGGCGTCCAACGCTGGCATTTTTTTGAATCTCGACGAACGCGCCAATCTTCGTTTCATCGCCGATCTCACAACCGTACATATTAATAAATTTCGACAGTTTGACGCCCTGTCCCAGTTTCACGTTCGGAGCTATTGAGCAGAATTCGTTCACAGGCGAACCACCTCTCCTCGTTTTTGGATCGATACTTCGGCCGCTTCCAGCATTCGGACAATGCGTAATCCCGCGTGCCCGTCGTTGAAAGGAGTCTTATTGTTCATAATGCATTCGGCAAAATAACCAAGTTCGACGTGCAGCGCTTCCAACTGCTGCACCTGCGGCGCCCACATGTCGCCCGTGCGATAGCTCACCAGGAGGTCCCTAATTCCATCACCCTCGGTGATTTCGACACCTTTGTCGTATAACCGGATTTTTTCGTCGGCCACCAGGTCGTTCCAGACCAGCATCTTTTTTTGGCCGCCGATCATCGTCATGCGAATTTTAACCGGCGAGAGCCAGTTCACATTGATGTGCGCAATAACGTTTCCCGGGAAGTAGATCGTCATGAACGCGACGTCTTCCACACCATTCAAATGCCGCTCACCTGTGGCCACAACCGCTTCGGGATCCCCTTTGATGACGTAGTCCATGATGGCTAGATCGTGCGGCGCAAGATCCCAAATTACGCTGACGTCGTGCTGGAACAGCCCCAGATTGACGCGGAGAGAATCGTAGTAATAGAGGTCGCCGAGCGCACCGCTTTCGGTCAGTTCGCAAATCTTTCGAACCGCGCCCGTGAACAAGAACGTGTGGTCCACCATGATCGTGAGCTTCTTGCGCGCCGCGATCTCGATTAATTCCTCGGCCTGCTTGGCGTTTGATGTGAACGGCTTCTCGACGAAAACGTGCTTGCCGTTTTCCAGAGCCTTTTTAGCCAGCTCGTAATGAGTCCAAACGGGCGTGATCACCGCGACGGCGTCGATGGTCGGCGACGTTAGAATTTCTGCTGGATCGGAGCACGTCTTGATGCTTGGATAGGCCTTCTTGACTCTTGCCAGCGACTTAGGACTCAAATCGCATACCATCTCCACACACGTGGAATCCAAGCCGTGCAAATTCCGGACGATATTCGGACCCCAATAGCCGTACCCAATCACACCGACTCGAATCATTGTCCCTCTGCAGTTTGCGGATTATATTTTGGTAGAATTTTGCTGCGCTTGACATCCTGATAGGGCCAAACGTTGTCTCGTGCTCGCCTGCCGCAACCCACTTCAGAAACGTTAGCGATGCGACATTCGAGCGCAATCCGATCAGAAAGTTTGAAATCCGGGAGTTACTTAATCAAAGGGCCTAAATCGCGTTACTGGAGAATATTAGTAGGCGCCTTCACTGGTGAAGACCGCGCGCGGAGTAGCGATCAAGATCTTGAGGTCGAGCCACAACGACCATGATTGAGAATATCGAAGGTCCAAACGAACCATGTCATCGAAGCAGGTGCGGCTCCGACCGCTCACTTGCCACAATCCTGTTACGCCTGGCCTGACCTCGAGAACTCTGCGCCGGTGCCAGACATCGTACACTTCGAACTCGTACGGGACGGGAGGACGCGGACCGACCAGTGACATTTCACCGCGCAAAACATTCCAGAACTGCGGGAACTCATCCAGGCTGGTCTTGCGCAGAATCTTCCCGACCGATGTGATTCGGGGATCATTTGTGATTTTATAAACTGCCGGCTCGGCCTGGCTCTTTCCTTGCGATTCCGCGTTGCCCTTGATGAAGCTGTGAACGAATTCACGGTGAATCTTAGGATCATTGTTCAGGGCCATCGTGCGAAATTTCAGGCACTTGAAACTCTTTCCAAATTGACCCAGCCGCTCTTGCTCGAAAATGACCGGACCTTTGGACGTCAATTTAATCGCCAAAGCAATCGCAGCCAGAATCGGCGATAGAACGAGAAGCAACGCGCCGCTGCCCGCCACGTCAATCACGCGCTTCACAATCAGCGGAAAACGCTTCCCTGAGCCCTTTCGGGAAAGTTCCGGATAGAGCTTGATGTCCGCAACTCGGTCGGGCCGCTGATGGTCCCAACTTTCGGGGAACAGATGGACCGTTACCACCAGCTTCGGCGCCAGACGATGATCGAGGTTTTCGCGCAACGCTGCCACGACTTTTGAGTGCAAAATCTCGGTAATCGGATTCGTTCCCTCTAAGCTTATCTCCGTGAAGATCACCGCGAGGATCGAACCCTCTTCGTACCAACCGATCAGATCGGTCTCTCGGGTGGCATCGCAGACGACCGAAGTCAGCTGTTCGATGAACTTCGCGCCGTTTCCGTTCTTCGGCACCGCATGCGAATCCAGCAACATTAATACGAACGGCTTGCGGGACCGCTCCGCGCGCCGGCGCTCCAGCGTCAGCATCGCGTGTAGCGTGTCTTGTCTGAGGATCTCGTCTCGCCTCGCTGCCACGGGACCAAGGCGCGGCATCGCTTTGCGGCCATTTCCCACTGGAGACCTTGGTACTTCGAGAGAGATTTTTAGGTGGCTTCCCATTTTTTCCGTGTTCCCGATCTTTATCCGAACAACAGCAAAGCCAATTCGATGATCTAGGCAACGACTCCCTGCAGCAACGGATGAGTGGCAATCGCTTCGCTGGATCCAGCTCGCGCAGGGCCAACCGGCCTCACACACGATCGATCGATCTCCAGCGCAACCGAACGGCGGAGCAGAGAGACGGACACGACGATGCGATGATTGCCTTTGAAATTAATCAGAATCCCTTCCAGGCCCTGCAGCACGTCCTGCTCGATTCGAATTCTCTGGCCAAGTTCGAGAAAGGGCCATGGCTCGGCGCGAAAACCAGACGACACGATTGTCTGGATTGCGGCCATCTCACCATCATCTACTGGCAATGGAATCCGGCCCTGACCGACCACTGAGATCACACCGGGGGTCACTAAAATCGGCAGGCGCTTTTGCGCATCGAAATGGCAAAAAACGTAACCCGGAAAAAGCGCCGAGTCCACTTCCTGAACTCTGCCCTTCCACCGCTTCCGCGTTCTATACGTCGGAAGAAAGGTCTGATAACCCTTGCCCGAAAGCAGCACCGCCGTAGAGCCCTCCCAACGCGTCCTTACTTGAAGCGCGAACCATCGTTGGGTATCCGGTACGGGGCTCATCTTGAGTCAGCAACTCCCTCTAGATCCTGAATCCTTGCCCGATGCGTCAGCGGCCGTCTAGGCTACCGCCATAAAACTGACATATGACTGCTTTACATGTCGCAACCCACTTGCCAGACTCCCTCCCCACCTTGAGGGAATGTCCTGCTAACAGTTTTTTTTCAAAACACTGCATATAAAGGCTTTAGAGACTTAAATTGGTGCCCCTAATTGATACTTCCCGCAAAGTTGCCTAGCGCCGCCCGCCATGAGTGAAAACACTTACCACCATTTGCCAACCCATTTCCTTACTCAGGTTGCCGTGAACATCCTTGGACGGCACACCACTAGACATTTCATATCTGCTTTGTATTTAGAATGTTACGCGGGAATAGATACGCGAATGAACGCTCCTGGCATCCTTAGAGCTGCCGCAGCGCCGTGTAAGGACTGTAGCATTCCTGGACAGACCAGTCACAACGCCTGTCTCAAATTAAGACTCTTCTCAGAGATATCGCGGAATTTCGAGAAACTCTGGGCCTACGGCGCACTTCCACCCGCTCCGAGATGATTTGAGATCGCCGCTTATTGGCGAGAACGGCGCTCTACCTTTGGGTGCCGTTCGAATCGCCATAGCCGTAGCCATAACCCTGATAGTAGGCCGAACCATACATGCCGGCCTCGTCAACGGCGTTTAGCACCACGCCGACGACGTTCTTGCCTTGCAGCTCCTGGCGCGCCCGTTCAGCAATATCCGACGGTGTGGATCCTGCCCTCACAACCAGAAGAACGCCGTCAACTAGGTCAGCCAGAATACTAGCATCCGCGACTGGCACGCATGGAGGCGAGTCTAGAATCACCCAATCGAATACAGGTGTCACACGGTCGAGCAGCTTCTTCAAACGTCCGTTCGATAGCAGCTCGCTCGGGTCGGTCACCTCGCTTCCCCCTGCGATGAAACACAGGCCGCCCTCTTGACCATGTTGGATCACGGCCATTTCATCGGCTTCACCACGGAGATAATCCGACAGCCCTGGGGTCGTCGGCGCGCCCAGCGGCAAGTGCAAACGCGCGCAGCGCAGGTCACCGTCGATAATCAGTGCTCGCCGGTCGGGCTGTCGCACAATCGCCTGCGCCAGATTGGCGGTCACAAACGTTTTCCCTTCACCCGGAATTGCGCTGGTCACCAAAAGGGTTCGCAGTGATTGAGTTCCGCGAAGCTGATATAGACGGGAACGCAATGTTCGGAATTGTTCGGCGCCGTGCACGCTTAGGTTGGGATTGAAGAACACGTTCACATTCGGATCGAGATGCCAAGTCGGATGCGCGCATCGCGTGCGCAAGTCATCGAACCGTAGAAAGTCGCCCCCCACGCCGTCGGCAGGAGGAATTGCGCTTGTGGGCGCTTCGGGGGCGTGGCTAGCCCAAGTATCCGCATCGGAGCCTGGTACTTGCGGCATCGCCGCGATTTCCGTCGCCGCGCCTTGTGCGTTGGACCGTTCTTGTTCGGCTTTTTTCAGGGCTTCGTGGATACGACTCATGATTTCCTTTCACGCGAAGGCACGACATTTACTTGACGCAAGCGTCCCAACAATTCATCCAGGTTCTCAAGCAGTGCCTGAGTGTTCGCGGTCTGTTGGGCGCCGGAGGAAAGTCCCGCAGTTGCGACGGGCGCAATCTCATCAAGTTGAAACTCCCGCGCGACCTCCTCCACCATATGCGCCGGAACGGGTCGCAGGCTGTCAACGTAGGCATTGATCATCGAATGCTCGCACAGCAGGTTGACCACGCGCGGAATGCCCTGCGAATACAAATGGACGGTTTGGATAGCTTCCTTCGAAAAAATAGGTTCGCCGCTGGCGCCGGCGATTCTTAGCCGCTCGGCAATGTAGCCAAAGGTTTCTTCCAACGAAAGAGGCGCCGTGTGGCAGCGCAGAGTGATGCGCTGACGAAGCTGGCGGAGCGACGGCATCTTCAGCTTTTCCTCGAGCTCCGGTTGGCCGGTCAGCACGATCTGCAGGAGCTTCTCCGTGGATGTCTCAAGGTTTGTCAAAAGCCGAATTTCTTCGAGAACTTCGGGTGCAAGATTCTGCGCCTCGTCCACAATCAGTACTGCGGTCTTCCCTGCGCGGTAACGCTCCAGCAGCCACTGATTCAGTTTGAGCAGTACCTGGCTCTTTTCCCGCGATTCGCAGGGAATTTCGAAATCCGCCATCATGTAGTCGAACAGATGATCCACTTCCAGCCGGGAGTTGAAAATGTAGGCTGTGGCCATACGTTGGCCGTGCAGCCAATCGAGCAAACGGTTTAGCAGTGTCGTTTTACCGGTACCCACCTCACCGGTAAGCAGGATGAAACCCTTCCGATTTTGAATGCCATACGTCAGCCCAGCCAACGCTTCCTGAATCTGCCTGGTCAGATAGAGGTAGCGCGGATCTGGATTGACGTTAAACGGGCTCTCTTTGAGCCCAAAGAATCTCTGATACATTTTCCCTTAGGCTCCCGCGCCCAGTCCTAGGCTTGATTTCGTGTCTAGATGGACGACAGTCTCTTTCGCCGCCCTAGCCGTCAAGGGTCCGACTTCAGGAACCATTGCCAGCACGGGTAATCGCAGAACAAATTCGACATCTCGTTCCGTCCGCATCGATGTATCCCGCATTTCCAGCAGGAATGCCAGACCAAGTCCTAACCCGAGACCACCAACCAATCCGGCCGCGGCGAAAAGAGGACGATTCGGAAAACTCGGCCTGGTCGGCAGATTCGCAGGATCCAGTACCCGGAACTGCTCGCCTTCCTGCTGGCGCTCAAGTTCCGTCGCCATCTGCGATTCGTCTCTTTTCTTCTGAAGGTCATTGTAGGAATCCAATGCCGTCTGATAGCCACGCGTCAGTTCCTTGTATTGCTCTTCAACCACGGGGCTGGATTGGATACGATCTTGATAAAGCTTGATTTGCTGCTTGATCTGTTCTTGCTCTCTTGATTTCTCCGCGATCGCTTGCTCAAACGAGTGGACCTGCGACCGCAATTGCGTAATCTGTCCCGGTTCGGCTGCCGACCGTTGCGGCTTATCGGACTGGCTGGTAGCTGTTCTATTGTCGTTCTCTGCAATTTTTCGCTGGAGAACGGCAATGTCATTCTTTGCTTTGATTACGTCCGGATAATCCTCGGTGTATCTCGCCTCCAAACTTGCCAATTGCGTTTGCAAAGCTGCGAGTTGCTGATCCATCGTATCCGGGTTGCGGCCACTCTGAGTTGCCTGCCAAGCCGTAACCTGTTGAGTCAGCATCGACTCCGCAAAGCTCTTGTCCTGCTGGGCCCTGGCCAGTGCTTGAGTAGCCGCATCAAGTTGCGACGTTAGCCCAGTGAGCAAGTTCAAATTCGTCTGCTCTTCATCGGGGAGCGAGCCGCTGTGGCGTGACTTGAAGGCAGCCAGCGCTCCATCCTGCTGATTCAGCTGTGCCTTCGCGTCCGCAAGCTGTTGCGACAAAAACTGCGTCGTGTCTTCAGAGTGCTGTTGACGTACCGAAAGACTCTGCTCAATAAACATCGAAGTGATTGCGGTGCACACCTGTTGGGCGTTTCGTGGGTTATCGAGCCTTACGTTGACGAAGAAGCCCGGCAAATTAACCGCCTGAGTCTGAGCCATCGGCTGTACCGGAGTGACCTCAATCGACTTTTGTAGCCGCGCGACCAGTTCATCGATCGAAGTCCGATTCACATCCTTTGGGTACAGCCCAAACTGGTGGATGATCGGTTCGAGCCGCGAGCGGCTGAGAATCTGCTGCTGCATGCTGGCCAGCCGCTGGCTGATGTCTGTCGTGTCGACCGGCTTCACGATATCGGTGGGCACGGTTGGCTGCTGGACGAGGACTAGCGTCTGAGATACATACTGGCTGGGCAAGGTCAGCGAGACTCCGTACGCTAGCGGCGGTCCAATGACGGCTAGGATGACAATCAGAACCCAATGCCGCCGAAACATGGCAATGTAATCCGCTGGGGTTAATTCACGCTGCGTCATGCTGACCTCTCTTCTCTTTTCAGCTCTTCGCTATTCATTTTCGTTACGCTTGTCCGTCCGAGCGCGTTCTCGTTACCTAAATAGAAGCGGTCGCTCGTGCCAGCCGACCCCCAACGAAATCATGTGGCGGATGACGCTTGTCCCGCATGTTGGACCGATGCAGAAGGCCGCATTTGACGTCTGATATTGCAACTGATACGACACGGTGAGCGCCAGGGTGCGGCCTATGGGATAACTGAGATTCCCGCCGCCGTACCAGTAATCGAACGTTTGGTTTGACGGAGTAGAAGTTGTGATCGCCAATCCCGAATTCCGCGAATACCCACCTGTCAAACCGCTCGAGAAGGTCCTTGACATTCGTCGCGTAACTGAGCCATTGACCTGGTCAGTCACGGCGCCCGCGAGAGCACCCGATCCTCCTCCCACTCCGTGGTTGTATGTCAACCCAAAAGCAGTGCGTTGTAGAGCATATTGCAGGTTCGCGTTCACCGTCCAATTGACCAGTGTTGTCGGTCCTGTTGGAATACCCCCCGTTCCCCCGCTGCCCGACGATCCCGCACTGGTAGTGATTGGCACGTCGAAAAATGAAACCTGCGGCCCTGCGGAAATCTGGAAAGCGAGCCGTCCCGTGACGCGACGTCCATAGGAAACTTCAGCCGTATGGGTTGTGATCGATTGATCGAAATTGCTGTAGTTATATTGGCTGAATGTATAGGCCAACCCGATAGTATTTTTTCGGTCCATTTGGTAATTGTAGCCGGCTCGAAAAGTTACGGTCCCATAGTCCAATAAATCGCTGTCGAAATAGTGCAGCAACGAATAACCACCTACAAACGTGAGCGAAGAGCGGGCCGTCAGCAGCGCGTCAACCTCCGTGTCAAAGGAATTCCCGAGGTTCTGGCCCTGCCCCGTTAGCAGCGATTGCCCAGGCGTGAAGGGGGATCCGATCCCGGACGAACCCGTTCCGGGAAGCGGGACCGCGCCCAGTCCATTGAATCCAAATGAAGATTGCGGCAAATAGCTAAGCTGGTCGAAAAACGATAGCACCCACCGTCGGTACGTAAGCCTTTCCGCAAAATTGAGCCCTTGAACTACGCCATTGCCGACGTTAGGTTCGTTTGAGAACGCGCCGCCTCCGAGATAACTAAATGTCAGGTCAGAATTACCAGAGCGTTGATGGAGGTCCACCCCGCCGGAAAGCGAAACAGATTCGCCCCAATTGCTTGACCCTCCCGCATTCTCGGCGGGATTCGAATCGATCGTGGTAAATACATCGACGTGCGGCTGCCAATAACTGCGCTTCGTCCCCATTCCCAATGAGAAGTTTTGCACGCCCGTGAGCGCGCTTGTATCAGGCGTCACTTCGTTGTCGGTATCGTCGCCATTGTCTGCCGCCCCTGCGAGCGGCGAATGATAGGCGGGAATAGGCGCCGTAGGTTGAGTCGGCCCTTGCGGCGAAGGAGTTTGTTGCTGAGTCTGGTCTTGCCCCTGCTGCTGGCCTTGATCCTGCGGCTGTTGCTGCGCACGCACCCCGGGCGCCGAGAGCGTACCTAAGCACAAAACAGTCGCGGCAATGTTGAACAGCGTTCTCATTATCCCCTCTATGGAACCACGATCGTATCGCCGGCCTTCAGCGCGATGTTCTCGTCGGTCGCCTTACCGCTAATCACATCTTTGTAATTAAAGGGATATTTCACTTGTTTTCCGTTTTCCGTCCGGAACATATAGATTTTTTTTAGGTTGGCGAATTGCGTGAACCCGCCCGCACTCGATAGCCCTTGCAGAATTGTCATATTGGGCAGCAGTGGATAGGCGCCTGCGCGGTTGACTTCACCGAGTATGTAAATACGCTGGCTATTGATTTGCGAAATGATCACCGTGACCTGCGGATTCGTCACGAATTTCTTCAGGCTCTCGGTAATTTGTGCGGCAAGCTGCGTCGGCGTCAATCCCGCAGCTTGTACGTCATTCAGCAGCGGCAGAGAGATCTTGCCGTCCGGTCGCACCGGTACGGTGCGCGTCAATTCGGCTTCCTTCCATACGCTGATATCGAGCACATCCTGTCCGCCGATTACGTAATTCGGATCAGCCGTCGCGGCCTTCGGGGCCGTGCTGCTTGCGTCTGTTGTCCCTGACTTATCCTGTGCACGCGCTTGCGTGGCAAGCATGACCAGCGCGATTGCCAATGCGAATCTCAATTTATTTAACATCTGCTTCTCCAGTCTCACAAATTCACTTCCGAATCACCAAATCCAATCTGTTTCAATTTATACAGCAGCGACTTGTAGCTGATTTGCAATTCCTGAGCGGCGCGTTTTCGATTCCACCTGGTCCGCGTCAATGCTTCCAGGATCAATTCTCGTTCGGCTTCGCGCGATGCCGCTCGTGCGGCAACCTTCAGTGAGTGACTTCGCACGGTCACAGCTTCCGTCTTTCCTGCTCCGGAAGTGCCCGAGGTCAGCTCCCCGACCGCAAGCTGTTCATCGCCTAACGCCACAATTTTCTTCACGACATTCTCGAGTTCGCGAATATTACCTGGCCACGAATGGTTCAGGAAAGCATCAAGCGTGCGCCGACTAACCGCCGGTCGAGTGCGACCCAGTCGCCTCGCGTGTTTGCTGAGAAAAAATTCCGCCAACAACGTTATATCTTCTTTGCGCTCGCGTAGCGGAGGAAGTCGCAAACAGACTCCATTAATCCGATAATAAAGTTCGCTGCGAAACCGTCCCGCGCGAATCTCTTCATCCAAATTCCGGCTCGTCGTGGAAATTACGCGCGCCTTCATCACTCCGCGGCGATCGCCCGCATCGCCGTCCGGCAGAGCACAGAGAAGATTGCGCTGACAAACAGAGTCTAGCTCGCTGATTTCGTCGAAAAACACCGTGCCGAATGCGCCTGTCTTCGTTTCACCCGTGCCGTTTTCATTCATCCCCAATTCCTGCGAGAATGCAGCCGGATTCATTGCCGCGCAGGAAATTCGCGCCAGCAATTCCTCTCTGCGGCCCGATAGTTGATGCACCCGGTTCGCGAAGATCTCCTTGCCCGTGCCGCTCTCTCCGACCAGCAGGACTGGAATGTTCGTGGGCGCAATTTCGCTGATAACGCTCTCCAGCGTTTGCATGGCCGGGCTTATCCCACATACAAAACCCGTGTCTTGCTGATCCAGCAATCCGTCAACTCTGTTCATGGTCGTCAGGGCGGTTAACCGCGATCTAGCTGTCGAAGGCCTCGTTCGGCCGTAGCAGGGCTCATACTTCACCCTTCTTCTGGACTAAGATTGCACGGCGGATGCCAGCCGGCCGTTGCTGTGGAGCGACCTCAAAAAATGGACTAATGTATTTGTTTACAATGCTTTATAGCATCGACGGGGATTCCCGATAGACGCGATTGTCTGCGCCTTGAGTCCCAAGCAGATTCCACCAAGTGGTAAAATACTAGCCTTTTCTGCTATCTTGCTGATAAGCAGACAATTATGCACAAATGATGGATTAAGCCATTAGTTTCATAAGGTTACGAAAGCAGCGACATGAGCACCTACTTCTATCGAACGATCAGAGAGTGGAAGCCTGGTACCATTTCGCGTCATTGGTTGGCCGCCGCACGCTGCCAGCTATTCGGTCGTAGATTGCCGTATTCTGCCCCGTTTAGGCCCACAAACACCTGTCCGCCAGAGGCTCATTTTGCGATGGAACGAATTCTCGATTTTCGCTCCCATACCCGATGCAGGATTGCATATCCTATTAGGTGCGCATGTTGTACCCCGCCCGCGGCGCCGGGCCACTGCCAAGCCGGAGGTGCGAAATGGGGACTCGCGGAACATGGTTGGTTTGGATTTCCTTGATCCTCGTTCTGTGCGTGACTGGCGGTTGCAAGCGAGACCCGCAGGCGCAGAAGAAAAATTTCATGGACAAAGCCTCCTCCTACTTCCAACAGGGGAAATATCGTGAAGCGGCAATCGAATACGAGAATGCCCTCCAGATTGATTCGAGATCCGCGGACGCACACTACGGCTTAGCCCAGTGCTTTATTAAGTTGAATAATTTCCGAGGGGCATACCAGGAATTGACGAGCGCCGTGGAAACCGACCCGGCTAACGCCAAAGCCCAAGTGGATCTCGGCAATTTACTCTTAGCGGGACGCAACACAGACGAAGCTCGTAAGCATGCCGAAATCGTGCTGCACGATAATCCGCAAAATGCAGAGGCCGAGATTCTGCTTTCCGCGACCGATGCCGCAAAAGGCGACCTCCCAACGGCCATTCGCGAAACACAGCAAGCCATACAGATGGATCCGAATCGCGCCGCATCCTACATGTACCTCGCGATTCTCCAGGATCAGCATAAGGATGCTGCGTCCGCCGAACAGAATTATCAAAAGGCAATTTCGCTCGACCCGAAGTCCGTGTCTGCCCGCCTCGCGTATGGCGCTTTCTCCGAACGCCAGAAGCGCACGTCCGAAGCGGAGAAACAATATAAGGCCGCGATCGCACTCGCCCCACAAGATCCGATCGCGCGCGCAACTCTAGCGAGGTTGTATTTGAATCAGGGTCAAAAAGACACCGCCGAACAGGTCCTGCGTGATGCCAAGTCCGCACTGAAAAACAATCCCGACGGTTATTCCATTTTGGGTGAATATTACATGTCTCAAGGAGACACGGACAAGGCTGCGGCGGAGTATGCTTCGCTTCACGCAGATCATCCCCATGTTCCGTCGATCACCCGGGCCTACATTGAGATTCTTATTTTCCAAAACCATCTAGACGAAGCCATGAAGCTTAACGATGGTCTTTTGAAAGACTCACCGAAAGACATCGATTCGCTGGTGATTCGCGGAGACATTCTCACCCGGCAGGGAAAAGCGAGTGACGCCGTTCCGATTTTGGAAGCCGCCGTTAAGGCCGCACCTGATAATCCACTCGCGCACTACCACCTCGGCGTGGCCTACGCGGGCGTTGAGAACCTCGGCCAGGCTCAAACCGAATGGGCGCAGGCGGCGCGCCTTCAGCCCAATATGGCGGAGCCCGAGCGTGCGCTTGCCACATTCGCCGCGCGGACAGGTAATTTGGTGTTGCTCGCCGATAGCAGCGAGCAATTGATCCGGATCGAGCCGAAGGCGCCGGAAGGTTTTGTATTCCATGCCCGAGCGCTCTTTGCCAAAGGCAATGCAGCAGGAGCCGAGGCCGATTTGAACAAGGCCATTGCCGTGGCGCCGAAGGATCCCGACGCGTACGCGCGCATGGGCGACTTGCGCATGGCACAGAAGCGGCCCGACGATGCCGCGAAATTCTACTCGCAAGCGCTCGCTCTTAATCCATCCGCCACGGATGCACTTGTTGGACTCATCGACATTGACATGGGGCGGAAGCAGCCGGAGCAAGCGCTGCGCCGCGTGCAGGACCAGATTGCCCGTGTGCCGGACAGCAGCACTCTCTACCTTCTGCTCGGACAAATGGAGATCCGCAATCAAGACCCAGCCAAGGCGGAAGCGGCATTCCAGAAAGCGATCGACCTCGATAAAAACAATGTAACTGCGTTTCTTCTGCTCGCGAGCTCGGAAGTCACGCGGGGCTCCGTGGATCAGGCGATTGCGAATTATCAGCGCGCTCTCCAGCAAAACCCGCGCGATCCGCGCACGTATATCTTCCTCGCCAGCCTGATGGAAGCGAAGGGCAATTGGCAACAGGCGGAGGATCTCTATCAGAAGGCGTTGCAGATTCAGCCCGATTACGCTCTGGCGGCGAACAATCTTGCCTACTTAATGTTGGAGCACGGCGGCGACACGAGCGTCGCGCTCTCCCTTGCGCAAACAGCCCGCAAAGGAATGCCGAATGTTCCCAGTGCCGCGGACACTCTCGGCTGGGCCTACTACCACCAAGGTGTATACAGCTCCGCGATTGATACTTTGCAGGAAGCAGTAAGCGAAAACCCGCAAAATCCCACATTCCACTACCATCTGGGCATGGCCTACGAGAAGGCCAACAACCCCACCATGGCCAAGAAACAGCTGGAATCCGCACTGAAGATCAGCCCCAATTACCCCCAGGCCGATGAAATTCGCAAGGTGCTTGCCGAACCTTCCACGCACGACTAGAACCCATCTCACAAAAGGTTTTTAGGGGGTCGGAGCTTTAGCTCCGACATAAAAGTCCTTAGAAACTGGGGCTTTAGCCCCCGAGGCAGAAACGTCGCAATTGCCCGTCGCATTTATGAGATGGCTTCTAGGGATACGTCTTCGGAAAGCGTCGCGGTAGCCGCCCTCGCCTCCGGCTTGATTTTTCGCCCTTCCAGTAATCTAATGGAGGCGCACGTCGAATTTCCTCTATAATCGAGCGTTTGAAACTCTGGAGAGGCCGCGCCTATATATGTTGAGAAGCATCCAGCAACGAGATCTCGATCGAAACCGGTGGATCAAGGTCACCATGGGCATCATCCTCGGGCTGATTATCGTCAGCATGGTGATTACGCTTATCCCTGGCTTGATGAACGGCACCACGGGAGGCGACGCTCCCGACGCAATCGCTTCCGTCGGGGGGCAGAACATCTCGGTTGTGGACTTCCAGCAGGAATTCCAACAGGCAACCCGTAATCAGGCCATCCCTCCGATGCTCCGCGGGGCCTATTCGAAACAAATCCTCGATCAGATGATTTTTCAGCGCGCGCTCGAATACGAGGCGGACCGCCTCGGCATGCGTGTTACACCCGAAGAGCAAACCCAGCGCATCAAGGAACTGTTACCCACCGCCTGGTCGGGCAGTACCTGGCTGAAGGATCGGTATCCCACCGAAGTTCAGACGAAATATGGGATGACGGTTGACCAGTTCGAAAGCCTGCTCCGCGATGAAATGCTCACCGAAAAATTCCATGAAATGGTCACGGACGGAATCACCGTCACACCGCAGGAGATCGCGCAGGAATTCGTTTGGAGAAACGAGAAGGTCAAGGTTGACTACGCTCTGATCAAGCCCGCGGACCTCGCCGCTTCGATCCATCCAAGCGACGCCGATCTTTCCGCGTGGTTTGCGAAGAACTCATCGCATTATCAGGTGCCCGAGCGGCGCTCCGCGCGTTACGCCCTGCTGGATCTTTCCAAGCTTCGCGCCTCTGCGCAGGTAAGCGACGATAGCTTGCGCGCCTATTACAACCAGCATATTGACGATTACAAAGTCGAAAACCGCGCCCACGTCGAGCACATCTTGTTCAAGACGATCGGCAAAACGGACGCGGAAGTCGCCGAGATTCACCAGAAGGCAGAAGACGTCCTGAAACAGGCTAAGCACGGCGCTAATTTTGAGGATCTCGCCAAGAAATATTCCGAGGACGACGGAACGAAGCCAAAGGGCGGCGACCTGGGCTGGATTGTGGATGGACAGACTGTGCCGGAATTTCAACAGGCCGCATTCAGCATTCCGAAGGGCTCGATTTCGGATCTCGTCAAAACCCAGTACGGTTTCCACATCATCAAAGTCCTCGACCGCGAAACGGCTCACACTCGGACTTTTGAGGAAGTTCGTGATTCCATTCTGCAGCCGGTTCTCGATGAGAAGGTAAGCACAGAGGCCGACGACATCTCGAACCAGATGGCCGCCGCCGTCCGGCAGTCAGACCGTCAGTCGCTTGACGACCTGGCGAAGAAATTTCATCTCGACATCGGCGAAACCCCAGCTGTTGCGGTTACCGATCCCGTCCTCCCGCTCGGCAACGCGCCGGAGCTCCATCAAGTCCTATTCGCGCTTCACTCCGGAGAGTTGAGCCAGCCAATCCAAATCGAAAGTGGCTTCGTGATTCTGACCGTGAAGGAGGTCTTGGAAGCGCATCAAGGCGCCCTCGCCGAAGTACACGACCGCGTGCTGGCCGACTATCAACACGAGAAGTCCATCGACCTCGCGAGCACCCGCGCACTCGAACTCTCCAAACGCGCACAGGCTGGTGAGGATTTCGACAAGGTGGCGAAGTCGCTCGACCTCACGGTGAAAACGTCGGACGCTTTTGCGCGAGCCGGCTCGGTTCCAGACGTTGGCACCGCCAAACAGCTCGGCGCCGCTTTCAAAACGGCGGTCGGCCAGGTCAGTGCACCCACTCAAACCGGTGAAAACTGGTTTGTCTTCCGGACCGTGGCTCACGATGTCCCCAACATGGACGATCTCGCCAAGCAAAAGGACGACATCCAGCAGCAACTGCTGCAAACCAAGCAGAATGCGGCGTTCGATGCGTTCCATACTGCGCTCGTTGATCGCTTGAAGAAAGAAGGCAAGCTCACTATCAACGCCGACGCGATGAACCGCGTCACGAATCCAACGTAACTTTTGCGCGTCTGTATCCGTTCCTCTAAATACATGTAAATAAGGTATTTACAAAGTACCTCGTCCCCTCTTGCCCTGCCTCCCGCACTTAGCTAGAATATTCGCATCCCTAGAGCCTGTCCCGTAGCCAGCGGGGCCTGAACTGCAGGCGAAAGCCTCCTCAGCCCGAGGACTCTTGGCATCAAACGCCTAAACCCCGTCCTGAGGAGCATTCGTATGCCGACGAAGAGATCCAAGGCGAGCAGGCTCGAGATCGTTGGCCCGGCAGTCAGGCATGCCGGCGGCCCGGCCTACCAGCAGGGCTTCGGCGTGATTCCGGTAAACGGCAGGCTGAGGAACACAATGCATAGCAAGAACCCGAGTAAAGCAAACGAATATCGCTGCGCTATCGAGCGGAACCAGAACGGCAAATATAATGTGCGCGTCCGGGCGGTCTTCGGACCCGGCGGTCGGGATTCTGAAAATGGCCCGTCGGACCAGAACGGCCGCAGCGGCTGGATGCTGCCGGTCTATTTCCTGGCGTCGTCTTTCAATGCGGCGATGAAAAAACTCGAGGAGTCGCTGCAGCTCCTGCAGAAGAACGAAGCGCGGCTGCGCTTCTGGGGCGTGGAGCGTACGGACGACCCTAACCTCACTGGCGATTTATTGAAGGAATTCGGCTTGTGGTTGGATCGCCGCCGGGAATTTCCGCGCAAAGTCGCTGAACTTGGCGTTCCGCGCGAGCGTCCCGTTCCCGCATCCATGCTGGCTCCGGTCCGGCGGATTCTTGCCGACTCCGTCGCGCAGGAACGCCCAGTGGACCGCACCGCCACCATCGCAGGCGACTAGTTCCCAATTCACTTCGAACAAAACCGCTCATCAGGAATTTCTTCCAGGGGTTACTTACCTCGAAGGAGAACTTCGCCGTGGCCCACGATCACATCATTGAGTAAAAGACGATATCTGTAGGAACCGGGATTACTGCCGGGGCGCGCCGTGCCACTCGATAGACGTACGCCGGGAGGCGCCTGGAAGACGTTCGAAGAAAACGGGCAACGCTGCGCATCGAATTCGATTTTTAGGTTTCCTGCATTGGAAAGCCACGAGACCTGCTCGCCGGGATCGATCACCACCGCTTCCGGCAGCAAGCCCACCATCACCATTTTTTCAGACACTCGTTTGTCCTTCTGGTTTCCGGAATTTACGCAATCTCGCGCACGGCCAAGACTATGTGCCTCGCGGAAATCCCGAACGCGTCCACCAGCTCATCCGGCTTGCCGGAATGCGGCATATTCCTGACCGCGAGCATTCGATACTTCGACGGCGAGACGCCTGCCTGCGCGAGCGCTCCGAGCAACGGCTTCTCCAACGCCGCCTTCCGGCCAGTGATCCTCGACGGTGACGAGGCGTCCGCCGGTCGCTGCGATCTGCTCGGCCAGTGCTTTTCCGTCAATCGGCTTCACGCAGTAGAGGTCAACCACGCGAATCGCCGTACCTTGCGTTTTTAATTCGTCCGCCGCCTTCAGAGCTTCATGCACCGTGATACCCGCGCCGATCACCGTCACGCGATCCTGCGCGCTTTGCCGCGGAACTTTGAAGCCCGGAACCGGAAATTTTTCGTCCTTCGAATAAAGGATCGCGGTCTTGGGACGGGACGTTCGCAGGTAATTGATGCCGGCGCGCCGAGCCATCGTTTCGGTCAAACGTTCGGTGGATATGGCATCGCTTGGGTAGAACACAGCTGAGCCGTGGATGGCGCGAAACATCGCAATATCTTCCAGCGCCATTTGCGACGGGCCGTCCTCGCCGATCGAGACGCCGCAATGCGAGCCGCACAAGTTGATATTGGCGCGGCTGATCGCCGCCATTCGCACGTTGTCATACGCGCGCGAAAGAAAGCACGCGAACGTATCGGCAAAGGGCACCTTGCCGCGGGCCGCCAGACCTACCGCCGCGCTCACCAAGTTCTGTTCCGCAATGTATCCCTGAAAGAAATGATCGGGGAACGCATTGCCAAAAATGTCGGAGAAAGTAGAATTCTTCACATCGCCGGAAATCGCCACGACGTGCGGATTCACGCCGCCGAGTCGCTTCAGTGCAAACCCGTAAGCCTCGCGCGTTGCCACGGGCTTGCCAGCTTCGTATTCCGGAGGAGCGAGCGCCGGAAAATCCGGTGGCTTGGGCAGATTCGTTCGCACATAAGCCTTGCCCGGATCGGGCGGGACGACGACCGGGGCGCCGCCGATTTCTTTCACCGCCGTGGCAAGCTGATCTTTTGAAAACGCTTTTCCGTGCCACCCTTGTTTGCCGGCGCAGAAGCTCACACCGTTCCCCTTAATCGTGCGGGCGACGATCGCTTGCGGGCGGCCTTTGGTTGCTTTAGCGCGATCCAGCGCCGCAAGGACCGCGCTCACGTCGTGGCCGTCAATCACTTCGGCAGCGAATCCTTCGGATTCAAATTTCCGGCGATATGTCTCCATGTCGTGCTGATACATCGTGAAGTCGCTCTGGCCCAGCGCGTTCACATCTGCGATCACCGTAAGATTCTCGAGCTTGTAGTGGCCGGCGAATTCCGCCGCTTCCCAAATTTGACCCTCGGCCATTTCGCCGTCGCCCAGCAGGACGTATACGCGCGTCGGGCTCTTATCGAGCCGCGCGCCGATTGCCAACCCCGCGCCGACGGAGAGCCCCTGCCCGAGCGAGCCGGTAGCAGCGTCCACCCCATGAATCAGCGGCGTGGGGTGGCCCTCAAGTTCGCTTGTGAATTCGCGCAGAGTCATCACGCGCGAAAGCGGAAACACGCCGGCCTCCGCAAGCGCCGCATAGAGAATCGGAGCGGCGTGGCCCTTCGACAGGACGAATCGGTCCGAATCATTTGAGTTGGGATTCTTCACGTCAAATTTCATCGCGTGAAAGAAAATCCCGGCCATCAGCTGCGCCGCGGACATGCAAGAGGTCGGATGTCCCGAACCGGCCGCAGTGGTCGCCATGATGGAGAGAATACTCAGCCTGCGCGCCTTTTCCTTGATTGCATCTACGGTGGAGGCGGACGGTCCTGCTGGCGAAGTCACGCTCATGGGGTTGGCTCCTTTAGCGGCGCGGATCGGAAGAAACCAAATCTTACATTGTTCCGGGCGAGTCCGCGAGCCGCTTTCGGCGATACTCAGAACAGCTTGATGTGTCCGATCAGCACGACCAGCGCAATCGCAACGAACACGAAAACAAACGATAGCGTAATGATCAAAACTGCGGCCGTCATCTGCTGCTTTGCCTGCCTTGCGGCGGCCTTTTCCTTATCGTCCGGTTCCACGCAGATATTCTAACCCAATTTCGCTAGCGGGACTGTCAATCAGCGCTGACGTAATTTGACTCGATCAGTGACCGGCGGATTTCGTGAGTTCCTTCGATAAATAAATGATCTGGCCGGTGTGATGATACGCGTGCGCAGCCATGCGCATGAAAGCGCCGAAGCGCGTGGTTGTGCGAGGCTCGGTTGGATCGGAGTAGGGCGCGACCCAATCTTCTGAGGACTGCTTGCGAATCGTCGCTGCGACCATCGAGATTGCCGCGTCGAAATCAGCCAGGACTTGTTCCTTGGCGCGCTTCAAAGTGTCGGAAAATTCCAGAGGTCGGTTTCGGACGTAGCCGGTGTTCGCAATGCGCGCCCCAATATAGTTATTTAAGTTACCCGTAAGGTGAAGAAGCAGGTGGCCGATGCTGTTGCCATACGGATAGGGCCGCGTCCACAGATGGTCGGTCGAGAGAGGCGCGACTAATTCGTGGATGCTGTCGCGCACTTCCTCGTAGTAGCTGGCGAGCGTTTCGGCAACGACTGGAGCGAGTTCGGGCACGACGATTTCCTCCGTGGGTTGACTGCAGTGAGTATATCAGCGCCTCGGAGCTACGTTCGCGGGCAAGCGTAGTGGCATCCAAGCCATTTTGGTCGCGGTTGAGTGTGCTATCCTGCCGCGCGGAAGTGTTTCGAGATGCACAAGGTGCGAAAACAGAAAGCGCCCGGGCAAGGGCAGCGAGCCACTGAGCGATAACTTCACCGGAGGAGACACAAAGATGGACGTGAGCGTGAATGCTGCAATGGTGACGACCGCATTTGAGCTGCCAGGTTACCGCATCGCAAAGAGCATGGGACTCGTGCGCGGCGTGACGGTTCGCTCGAGAAGTATTCTCGGCACCTTGGGAGCCTCGCTGCAGACGGTCGTCGGCGGGAATATCACGCTCTTTGAAGACATGTGCGAGCAAACGCGCGAGCAGGCGCTCGATCTAATGATGCAGCATGCGGTCGAGCGCGGCGCTAACGCAGTTATCGGAGTCCGATACGACGCGACCGAGGTGATGCAGGGCGTAACCGAAGTGATTGCCTATGGCACGGCTGTGCAGGTGGAGCGTACTTCGTAACAGATGACGGCGGCGCAGCGCAGGCGTTAGAATGCCCGTGACGGGAACTCAGGGGAGGCGAACGATGAAGCACCGAATGAGAGTAGCTGTCGTGATCGTCGCATTGGGCATGCTCGCGGCCATCGTGACCGTTCGCGCCGACGCCCCGAAGACGGAGACCGTCCAGTTCGCCAATGGCACAGGGACCGTAAGCGGATTTCTCGCCGTTCCGGAAAAGCCGGGACGTTATCCTGCGCTCGTCGTGATTCACGAATGGTGGGGACTGACCGATTGGGTTAAGGAACAGACGCAGAAGCTTGCGGAGCAGGGCTACATCGCCCTCGCCCCGGATCTATATCGCGGGCAGGTTACGGCCGACCCGGAAGTGGCGCATGAATTGATGCGCGGGCTGCCGCAGGATCGCGCGATTAGCGATTTGAAAGCCGCGTTCGCATATCTCGCTACGCGCAAGGACGTGGATCATGACCACATCGGTTCGATCGGATGGTGTATGGGCGGCGGATTTTCGCTGCAGCTCGCCATTCATGAGCCGCGGTTGGCGGCCTGCGTGGTGAACTACGGTGCGCTGCCGACCGATCCCAGCGATATGCAACAGATCGGCGCCCCGATTCTCGGCAGCTTCGGTGCAGACGATCACGGCATCACGCCGGCAGATGTTGAGGCGTTTGAGAAATCGATGAACGGGTTGAGGCGGCGCGTTGACTTGAAAGTCTATCCCGGCGCGGGCCATGGATTCGAAAACTCGACCAACACTACTGGCTACCGGCCGGAAGCCGCCGCCGATGCATGGGCGCGAACGCTCGCGTTTTTGAATAAGGCGATGAAATAGTCTTGAAGCGGCGCAAGGTCAGCGATTTAGACGTCGCAGCAATTCCTGCAACCGCGCGCGGTCCCCGGTGCCCATGCGCGTGAATTCCACACCGATACCGTTCTTGCCGTCTGCGTAGCGCACGATGCCGTGGACTCTCGCCTCGCCCTCGGGCAGAGCAAATAACAACTCGACCACCGTGCCGATGGCAACGCTGAGGGCCGTCGAGATGAATACGCCTCCCGCACTGACGTCGCGAACGCGCGATACGTTGCGGGGACCACCCGCTTGCCAGGCCACCCATACGCCTTTGGACACAGCGACCCGAGCGGTTCGCCGATTCTCCTTTCCTCCCGGACGCGTCATGGTGAGAGATCCAATCTGATCCTTATATAGTGACTGGCGATCCGCGAACAGAAAATCATCCACGGGACTTCATAGGGGCGAGAGGCGATTAGTCTAGTTCGTTTGCGGGGCAAATCACAAGCAGCGCATGACTTCTCCCGCGATTCGGACAATCTGGACCGTCGGTCGATCCTCAACAGAATGTCTGACTAGCTCGACCCGGCGATAGTTTGAACCTCAGTCATCGCCGTCCGCATCGGTTACGTTTCTACCCCGAACGCAGAAGGCCCCCGATGAGAAGTTCCCGTCATAGCCTGCAAGCTATTTAATATAAATGAGTTATAGCTGCCCTCGCATGGCCTGTTACATGCACTATCCTGGCCGATGAGTCGCTAGAGCGCGCAAAGTTTGATCGCTCGAGGTGTTAGCGTGAAAAACGCAGAACTGAAACCGATGGCAGAGCGCAGGAGCGAGAGTCGCGAGCGCGGATTCTCGATGATCGAACTGGTCGTGGTGATTGTCGATCATCCTGATTCTTGCCGGCACGGCCGTGTTCCAGCTGGGACCGGCGCTCCAGGCGCAGCGCGCCGATACCGCCATGCGCCAAGTCGTCGAGCAGCTGCGCTCGGCACGCGAGCTCGCGATCGCCAATCACCGCTGGGTGCAGGTTACGTTTCCAGTCGTGATCGTTGGCGGCGTATTTGAAAACCGAATCCAGATTACGCAGCTCAATTCCAAAACGCTCGGCGCTGGTCCCGATGTAGCGCTTCTTCCCATTCCGATTCAACGTCCGATGACGTACTTCGTGTTTGCCCCGCCGGTTCCCGATACGCCCGATGCTTTCGGGAATGCAAGCGCCATTGAGTTTGGCGGCGTCGCCAACGGACCCGTCGGCGGAATACGCTTCGATAGCAATGGCCAGCTCGTGAACGGTACGACGCTTCTACCCATGAACGGCACGGTTTTCATCGGCGTCGCCGGCAAACCGACGACAGGTCGCGCGATCACGGTCATGGGCACCACCGGGCGGATTCGCGGTTGGTCGGGCAACGGAACGACCTGGACCCAGTTCTGAGGGAGACGCGAAAAATGACTCATAAAACCAGACGGCCCTCGGCTAGGGGCTTCACGCTGCTGGAAACAATGATCGCCATCGCCGTGTTGGCCGTCGGAATTCTAGGCCTCGCGGCGATGTTGGGCGACTCGATGGCGTACATGCAAGCCTCGGAGTACGACTTTATCGCTCAGCAGAAGGCCGAAGAAGCGGCCGAAGCGATCTTCACGGCGAAATATAACAACCCGAACAATTGGCCCGCAATTTCAAACGTCACGGGAGCGAACCCCCAAGGACTGTTTCTCGTGGGTGCGCAGCCCCTCTTACAACCCAGTCCGACTGGATTGGTCGGTTCCGTCGATGATATTGGTGCCCAGCCCGAAGTGATCACTCTTCCCGGGCCGGACGGGAAGCTGGGCACGGCCGACGATCAGCGAATGTCACTCGGCAACTTCACCCGGACGATCGCGATCTCGAATAACGCCACCAATGCGAATCTGCGAAGAATAGACATCACGGTCAACTATTCATCGGGAAAGTTTCGCAACCGCACGTATGTGTTGAGCACATACATTTCGGCATTCAACTAGCGCCGGCGAGGAGCACCACATGAAGCGGAGAAACGGTTTCTCACTGATCGAATTGTTGGTCGCGATGGCTATCCTGGTGATTATCTCGGCTGCCGCAGTAGGCGCGCTCGTGCAAGCGCAGCATGTGACATCGGCCGTGGCTCTGCAAGCCAACACACAGCAGAATCTTCGCGCCGGGATGCATGCTCTGGCACACGACCTCATGCAAGCCGGAGAAGGCATTCCGACCGGCGGAATCACCATCCCGACCGCTGCGGCAGGGACGTCGGCGATCCCGCGCCCTGGTCCCGGGGGAGCGCTAGCTGGTTTTTTCCCCGCCGCGTACAACGCGCTGCCTCAGATCACGCCTGGATGGCAGATTGGTGAGGACGCGAAAACCGTAAATCCCGTCACGCTTGCGGTACTGGACGGTAATCTCAAAACCGACATCATCACCGTCCTCTACGCGGACGACACGCTGGTCTCGAGCGCCAACGGGCCCGGCGGCATTCCGCCTCCGAAACTCAGCGACTATCCCGTGGTCCAGGCTGCGCCCGCAACGCCGGTCTGCGCGGGTGTACTTAATGCCGCCGGATCCTCGGTAACACTGGCGCCCGCGTGCTTCACCCTTCCGGGCGGACCCGTGCCGATTTCGAAGGGCGATCTAATCATGTTTCATAACGCCAATGGCAGCGCTCTGGAAATGGTCACCAACGTGGCCGGGTCTATCCTTACGTTCGCCGCGGGAGACCCCGCTACCCTGAACGGAAGCGCGTTACCGAATGGCACGGTATCGAAGCTGAACGTCGCCGCCACTCCGACGAGCATCACTCGCGTCTGGATGGTCACCTACTACGTCGATTCGAATACCGTTCCGTCGCGTCCACAACTGATTCGTCAGGTGAACTATCCGAACTACCCCACGGTCGCGACCGGAACGTATCCCGCGCAACCGATGGCGGACATCATTGAGAACCTATCCTTCAGCTACGATCTCGTGAATTCCACGGCTCCGGTCGGCGCTTACGCTCTCGGCCCGGGGACGCGCCGACGCCGACTGCTCCCGATACGCCGTTTAACATTCGCGCGGTCAATGTGACGCTCGCAGGACGATCGGAGTACACCTACACCGCGCGGACGTCGCCGCAATTCTTTCGGAACAATTTGAGCACCCAGGTCAGCGTCCGCAGCATGGCGTTCGTCAACGCGTTCCCGACCCCGGCTACTTTGCCATGAGACGTCCGAGCGCTTCGGAAGATTTCACAAGGAGACCAGCTGTGAGAACCAAACGAGAAAACGGAGTCGCCCTCATCACCGTTCTATTGATTCTGTTCCTGGCTTCCGCCCTGGTGGTGGGAATGTCGTGGATGGTGATGTCCGACCAACGCCTCGGCGGCAATAACCAGAACCGCGAATCGGCCTTCTACGGCGCCGAAGCCGGCATGGAGAAGATGACCTCCGACATGGGGAACGTCTTTACACTGACGGGCGCGATCACGGCGGCAAACCTCGTGACGATCACCGGGGCGCCGCCCAACGACATCGCGGGTATCAACTACACGAACGCCCTCGGTCAGCCGACTTACCAAATCGGCTGCCCCGATCCGACCGTTGCTTCTGCGCCCGGTCGGCTCTAGCGGCACGATTCGGCCTCCCAGCCCTTATTAGGGTATGCAGGGTTGATCACGCCGTTCACTCTCAGCGTGGCGGCTCAGACGCGATGGCGCCGAAGTGAAACTCCAGCGCCAGGTTCAACTGGTTGCCATCCCCGTCTTTCAGTTTGGCGTTTTTTCCAACACCGACCTGGCTTTGTTCAACGGACCTCCATTCGATTTTGGAGGCCGCGTTCACACGAACGGCAACCTCTGGCTGGCCGCTAATTCCGGTCCGCTCTACATCCGCGACAAGGTGACCGTCGTTGGCCAGGTGATCCGCACCAACCTGGAAAATGGATTCCCGATCGCGGCAGGTGGGGATTATAGCGGCGTCGTTACCATCGCCCTCGCTCCCTCGCCTCCGCTCCCCACCAATTATCCCCCTGCGTCCGGAACTAACGCGCAATGGCGCGCGCTGGGCTTGAATGAAGGCAGCGTGTCCGGCACCAGCACTTACGGCGCCGTCAGCACCACCCCGAACACCAACCCGCTTTGGTCCAATACGTCCCAGCTTTATTTAGGTGAGTTGTCTAGCGGCGTGCAGCCCCTGAACCTCGTTGCCACGGCGCTCAGTGGTCTTTCGAGCCCCGCCGCCCTGATTCATCGTCCCGTCCCTGGTGAACAAGGTGCGAATCCGGCGCAGTTCAATCAGCGATATTTCTCCAACACCCAGGCCAGCCTGCGAATCTTGCTGGACGACTACGGTCCCGGCGGTTTGCCAAGCGCGCCCAATGCTTGCAACAACTCCCCCATGATGGCCCTCAACACCGTTTCAACAGGCACTCCGCCCATTGATCTGGCGACTCTGGCATTCGACAAGGCTTCAGGATTCAATTACACAGCCGCCACCGGCAGGCCGACGAAAGCGCCCTGGTACACTGCAGGCCTTCCCCTGCCGCTTTCCCAAGGTCCAGCCGCCACTTATAACGCCTACGTAGGAGGGACTCCGAAGGACGGCTATTGGCAGAAAAAGAACACGCCCATTATCACCGGCTGCATCAAGATCGAGTACGTTGCCGCGGGTGCCGCCGCCGCTACCGACGTGACCCAGGAAATCCTGAACCTCGGACTGACGGGCCGAAACATCTATCCACAGACCAACGTCGGTTTAGTAAACCAGTTGCTCTATCTGCCCAATACAGGATCGGCCGCCACCGCTGAATCCGCCACCTGCGGCGCAGCCACATCGGCGAGCGAACTCAGCCCCAACGCAGTCATCCGAATCGCGCGGCTGCGCGATAACCCGTCCACGGCTTATGCCCCCACCAAGAACGCGTGCACCTCGACCCAGAGCGGCTACGACTATTGGCCGCTGGTTCTGTATGACACACGCGAGGCCATTAACCGAGACAGCACTGCGGCCAATACACCTCCCAACAATCTGACGAACAACCCCTCGGACAATTCCGGCGCAGCCACCAGTCGCCCCTACCTCACGGCGCAAGGCGTAATGAATTATGTCGAGCTCGACGTTAACAACCTCTCGCGCTGGCTAATGAAGACGATTGGCGCTAGCGGAAATAACGCCAGCAACGTCGGCGGATACGAAGTTTACTTCTCGGATCGCCGCGGCAATCTCGTTGACCCAACCGCGGGTGTCAATGTTCAAACGGGTTCTTATGGCTTCAACGACGTTGTGAACCGGGGTGATGCCGTAAATGGCTGCCCAAACACTGTTCTGGATCAGCCGGGAGAGGATTTCGAAGGTGACGGTCTGCTTCGAACCTACGGAGGGGCTGCGCTAATTCCTACCTCTCCGACCGTGCCCGCCAATCAACAAATTCAGGGCTTGGCGACCAACGCACCCGCACCGGCTGCTGTGATCAAGAATCCGAATTGCCCCGTCGCAGCCAATCCTCCATCGCCGGTTTATGTTTACACCCACGCTCAGGAAGCGCGGGAAAATCCTCCGTTCTTCTTCCGCCGCGCGTTGAAGCTCCAGTACGGCGTCTCGATCAATCTCGGAACGGCGTGCTTTGGCGGCGCAGCGAATCCCCCGTGCGGATTGACCATCGCCTCGGAAAATCCCGTCTACATTCAGGGCGATTACGACGCCACCGGCGCCGAACTTCGCCGGGGCTAATGTCGCCGCTTCCGTTGCGGCCGATGCCGTCACGCTGCTTTCCGACAACTGGAACGACGTGAATCAGCTCATTGGTCCCTACAACAACGGCCTCCGCAACGCCGTTAGCACGCACATATCGCGTCGCGATCATCGCCGGAAAGCAGATTCCGTTCGCGCATTCCGCCGGGCGAGACCCAGGTCGACTTTGGAACCGACGGCGGTCTGCACAACTTCCTGCGTTACATCGAGAACTGGGCGCGGCGACACTCTGACCTACGAAGGCTCCCTCGTGAGCTTCTACTTCAGCCGTCAGGCGCTCGGCCTCTACAAGGGCACACCGTACATGCCCGCCCGCCGCCATTACGCTTCGACACCAATTTCACACAAGGCCCGCAATGGCTGCCGCCTCGAACGCCGACATTGCGGACCGTCAATACCATCGGCTTCTCGCAGATGCTGATGCCGACCCAGTAGAGGATTTGTAGCCCCGCAACAGCAAGATCGGCTCTCCGCCCCCCGGAGAGCCTTTTTTGTTTTGAGGTGCTTCAAAGAATCGCGCTACGGACCTGCCGGGCGAATGCGCGGATTGAAATTCGTATCAACCGCGGGCGTGGTGCACGACGCGGTTGAACCCGAGGCGCACACGTCGTTCAGTGCATCGCTGAAATCGCCGGCCGTCGCGAGCCCTACCAGCGGCTCGGCGTAAATCTTGTAATTGTGCCCTACCGGCAGCCGCTCGATATCGAACGAGCCATCGAACCGCACCGCGGAATTCGATGAATCGCAGCTCCAACCTCCCAGCGTTCCGGCGATCACCGCCCCGGTATCTGCGTCCACGGCCACCACATGCGCTCCGAAAATTCCTGTGACGGAGTTGCCGGGTGACGGAGCGGGAATCGCCGCCAGCGCAAACGGACTCGCAGGCAGGACGCGTCCGCGAATTGCGCCGATATTAACCACGTCGTTCGGGTCGGGATACAGCAGTCGAATGCCGGTGCGGTCATCATCCGAGAGCGGGCCATCGGGCGTCTGCGCGGTAGGCCGGCTGCCCAGAAACTCGCCGGGCGGTGGCGCGAATGGAAACATCAGCGCTCGCCAAACCGCCGAGTGGTCGAAGCCGAACCAGTGGCCGATCTCGTGCGCCAGCAGCGACTCGAGATCGTATGCGCCTGGCGAGGCTGCAAGCGCGGCCGGAGTTGCGAAGGTCGCCTGCCCATCGGGACGAAAAAGTGTGTCCGCATCGAGGATCTGCCCCGCAAATGCAGCCGGTCCGCCCGTGCCAACCGTAACTCCTGGAGCGTTCGCCGTGATTACGCGCGTGAACGCCAGCACTCCGCTTGAAAATCCCATGCTCGATTGGTTGAAGCAGATTGTGTTCACGCCATCCACATTACTCTCGGCGTCGTTCGAGCAAGAGCTTGCCGCTGTCACGCGCGCGAGCGGCGAGATCAGCCTCGGAAAGTTGGTGGTGTTAAACGTGGTACCGGTAACGCCCGACCACGCGCCGAACGAATCCGTAATTGCTTGCTCGATTTCCGAAAGTTGTGCGGCCGATCCCAGCGCCGCAACGGTCACCAGCGTTGGCGGCCCCAGCGGCAACGACGTACTCCAGCGGCGGCTGAGCGGTGACGCGAACGACAGATTCCACCGGTCGAATCGCGGGACATCCTCCAGCTTGCGGAATCGTCGTGTCGAGGAGGTAGGCTTCAGCCGGCGATCCGCCGAGTAGCGAGTGAATAAGCAGCGCTGCAATTCCAACAGCAGTGCTTCGTTTCATCGCTTCCTCCCATTCTCCGCGCTTGTGGCCGCATCCACACGCGCCCGGAATATTTCCACCGGCAGATTTCGGATTCCCTCCGCTTCGAACTGGCGCGTGGAACGGATCGAATGTGGCAAACGAGGCGGAATCCTGCGTAACGCGTTCCGAACCCGTTGCCGCGTCCCGGCGAATCCGGAAGGTGCCCTGCTCCCAGCTGACCACGGAAAAATCACCGCGCTGCGTTCGTTCGAGAAATAGCACCACATCCTCACCCGGACGAAATCGCGGAACTCCCGAGACGCTCGACGTGAGATTTCCCACTCGCCCGCCGAGCAGACGCACTGTAATTCGCGACGGCGTCGATCCTTGCCACAGTTCCTGCACTCCGAATGATGTGAACGTCCAGATTTCCCCCGCGTCCCAGCCTGTTGAATTGCCGAGGCAGTGCGCGCGGACGATTGCCTCCGCCGTATGCGACATTTGCTCGACCGACATGCGCACAAGCGTGGTCGCCGTCGCCGCGCCGCCGAGGGCGAGCAATAACGCCAGGCACCGAAAAACGAGTCGCACACGCGCTAAACCGATCATGATTCTCATCAATCCACCTCCAGCATCCCGGTAGCGACGGCACGATCGTTGTTGAGTGTCGTAATAAAGAGCGTGCGGACGCCCGAAAGAGTTGTGTTCGCAATCTGCAAATCAAGTTCGATCGTGCCGGGGAATAGACCGGTGATGGCGGAGGCGCGTCACCCCGATATCGGTGCCGCCCGGCGCGCCGCTCGGCCCGGTGAAAACATATGTGAACGTCGGGTCGAGGCCATTTCCATGCACGCAGATGCTGACCGTAGCAGAGCCCGATGCGGGACGCACGATAGTCAGCGGCGAACCTTGCACACCGCAGTTGTTGCCTCCGGTGAGCAGACCGATGAAATCCACGTTGATCGGTGAAGACGCAGCAGCAGTCGTTTGCTCGACGACCACGATGTCTTTGCCCGTCGAGGTGGGCTGTGCCGAATTGAGCGCTATCGCGTCCGTAGAAACATCGAACGGCGCGATCACGAATGGCACGGGATTCGACAAGGCGAACGGCGGGCCAGGGTTTTGCACCTGAATCGTGAGCGTGCCCGCTGACTGTACATCCGAGGGATTCAGGGCCGTCGCACAAGAGGTCGAGGCCGAACATGCGGTGATGCGTGCAACGCCATTAAGAAGAATTTCCGACGCGCCAGCGCCGCTCCCCGCGACGAAATTCACGCCCTGCACAACCAGCGGAAAACCCTCCACCGCGCCCGCCATTACGCTCGACGGTAGAATCACTTCGATCGCAGGACCACCAGTGACCGCAACTGTGGCCGAAGCGGATTTTGTCGGGTCCGCCTGGCTCGTCGCGATTACCGAAATCGCGTTAGGTGACGGAGCCGATACGGGCGCGGAGTAAAGTCCGCTTGCGCTTACGGACCCGCACGCCAAGCCCACGCAGCCTTGGCCATTAACGGCACTCTGCACGGCCCATGTGACGGACAGGTTGGCGCTACCCATCACCGTGGGGAAAAACTGCTGCGTGCTGACCGTTCCGCTTGACGGTGGCACGAAAGCATATGCCGGTGAGACGGCGACGCTCACGGGACCTGTCTGGCTGCTGACGGTAATCATCGTCGCACCGCTTCGCGATGGATCGGCGTGGCTGGTCGCTGTGAGCACAACAGGATTGGGAGCAGGCACTGAATTCGGCGCGAGATAATCTACGGCGCCCGCGCCCGGACCGGCGGGCGCGACGCACGGATTCGTTCCAGACACACAAACCTGGCCCACCGTAACGTTACCGTTCGGAATGCCGCCAATCGACCACGTGACGGTCGTGTCAGAAGTATTCGTAACAGTCGCCGCGAACGACGCGCGCTGGCCAACAGAAAGCGTCGCGACTGCGGGGACCACTGTGACGGTTACGCCGCTTGCAATCGTAATAGTGGCTGCGGCGATTTCCGGGCCGCCGCTCGGTTGCGGGCTGACAGTGGCATGAATCGTTACAGGATTTGCGCCCGGTAAATCCGTGGGCGCCGTATAGAGCCCGGTAGCCGCTCCACTGGGCACAATCGTGCCGAAAGCCGAACTCCCTCCCGCGATTCCGTCCACATCCCAGGATATCGTTGCGCCTACGGCAAGGCAGAACGACGCCGAGAACGCTTGCGATTGCCCCAGACTCACGCTCGCTGAAAGCGGCGAAATCGAATTCGTCGCGGAGCAGGTGACGGTGACGCTGGCATTTCCGAATTTCGAACTATCCGCGGTGCTCGTGGCCGTGACCGTCACAGTTGGCGGCGAAGGTGGTGCCGACGGCGCGGTATAAAGCGCGGTAGTCGCGCTTGTCGTCGCGATCGTGCCGACAGTCGAATTGCCTCCCGCGATTCCGTTCACTCTCCACGTAACGCCTGGTGCGGCGCCACTCGCCGTAAATACTTGCTCGCCGCCGGTAGGCACGCTTACGGTAGCAGGCGCGACCATCACTGCGATGTTGTCCGTTAAGCTCACGATTGCTGAGCTGCTCGCGTGCGTGTCCGCCCGGCTTACGGCAGTCACGGTTACGCTCGGCGGCGACGGCAGACTCGCAGGCGCTGTGTAGAGTCCGCTCGAGGAAATCGTTCCGGAGCTCGCCGCGCCTCCAGGCGCCTGGTTCACTTCCCAGGAGACGCTTGTGTCGGAACTGCCGGCAACAATGGCTTGGAATTGTTGCGTCGCACCGAGCGACAGGCTCGCGCTCGTCGGCGAGACTGTCACGCTTACGATCGGAGGAGGCACATTCGACGGCCTGCCCGCAATCCCGCAATTGATCTCAGCGATCGCCGCAACGCACAAAATTCCAAGAGCGAACATCCGGGGCCAACCTTTGCGGACGCAAGCAATCGCGGCGACACGAATCTTCGATTGCACCTGCGAGGCATCTTGTGTGCAAAGAATTCCCATGGCCGCAACCCTGAAGGCACGGGATGTGCCATAGCGGACCAGAGCCCACGCGCTCAGTCACCCACGAGGAAAGAATCCGGGCAAGCGTATAAGCGCCGTGAATACAGATGAATAGAGAAATCGAGGATAGCCGAGCAGCGTTCTAAGACGAATTTTCAAGATGGTAGAGTTCGTCTCGCGGTGTGGATATTGTCCCGGAATGAAACCGACGCAATTCGAATCGGAACGGACGCTAGCTCTTCCGAGCAAGGATGGCCCGCAATGCGGGTTCCAATTCAGGGAAACGGAAAGCGTAACTCGCGTCCAACAGGCACTCGGGTATCACACGCTGGCTCGCGAGTAACAGCGCGTCGGCCATTTCGCCCAGCGCAATGCGCAGCGCGAATGCGGGCGCGGCGAAAATCGCCGGTCGGTGAAGCACCGCCGCCGCAATGCGCGTAAACTCGGCGTTCGTAAGAGGACTCGGGGACACCACGTTTACCGGGCCTGTGAGATTTTCGTTTGCGATTGCGGAACAGATAGTCTCAACGGCATCGTCAAGTGCGATCCACGACATCCACTGTTTCCCGCTTCCCAAGCGGCCGCCCAATCCAAATCTAAATGGCATCAGCATTTGCGGCAGCGCCCCACCGTCGGCTGAGAGAATCACGCCGAACCGAAGCAATACCGTCCGGATGCCGCTCATTTCAGCGCGAGTCGCCTCCGCCTCCCAATCGCGCACGGTGAGACTGAGAAAATCCGTACCGATCGAGCTGGACTCGGTCAGGATTTCGTCGCCTCGATCTCCATAGCAACCGATGGCCGAGGCTGATACAAATACGCGCGGCTTCCGTCGAAGGCTCGCGAGCGCATCCACCAGCACGCGCGTCGTGTCGATCCGGCTGCTTCGAATGACTGCCTTTCGAGCGGGCGTCCAGCGGCCTTGCGCGATGCTGGCTCCGCTCAAGTGCACCACGGCGTCGAATCCCTCCATCGCAGACACATCTATCGTCGCCGACATTGGATCCCAGGCGATGTCGCCCGGGGACGCCTCGGCGCCGGGCCGGACCAGACGCGCAACGCTGTGCCCCTGCTCGCGCAGTCTTTTCACGAGAGCCCGACCCGGTAAGTCCTGACGCTCCCGAAATCAGAATTCTCATCGTGTAGCTCGCGCGCACCAACTCACTCGATGGCGCGCGAAGCTACCGTACGACTAGCCAGCTCTGCGTCAACCTCATCGACCTATCGATCGCAAATCGGATTGCGCCGCGGACTCGAATATCCACGGTATTCCGCGCTTGCACTCTGCGCCGCTTCACTAAGATGGACGCCGTGGGAACAAGAACAGAAGTCACCTCTAGCCCAGCTCCGTTGCTCGCGGGTTCTCATTCTCAGTCGCATTGGCGCGCTCTTTTGAGCCCCGCGGTGATTTCGGGCGGCGCGGACGATACGGGCGGCATCATCGGATTCATGCCCTCGCGCGTAGCGGCGGAGCGCAAGCTCGAGGAAAAACTTCGCGCCATTCCCGACGCCGAGCATGCGGAGAGCAATCTCCGGCATCTCACGAGCGAACCGCACATGGCTGGCACCGAAGCGAGCCATCGCGTCGCCGAATGGCTGCGCGACCAATACCGCAGTTTCGGATTCGACGCCGAAATCGTCACGTACAGTGTGTGGCTTCCGCAACCGCGCGAAGTGACGCTTGAGCTGACGCAGCCTTCGTACAAAAAGCTGGCATCGCCAGAACAACCCATTGACGCCGACAAAGACACATTTGACAAGCGCGTCACCCCGGCATTCAACATTTTCTCGCCTTCGGGAGAAATCACCGCACCCGTCGTTTATGTGAACTATGGCCTGCCCGACGATTACCGCACGCTGGCGTCGGCGGGCATTCACGTCGAAGGCAAGATCGCCCTCGCTCGCTACGGCAAGAGTTATCGCGGTATCAAAGCGAAGCTGGCCGACGAACACAAAGCCGCCGCACTGATCATTTTTTCCGATCCCAAGGACGACGGCAGCGTCGTCGGGCAAACCTACCCGAATGGTCCGTGGCGCCCGATCAGCGGTATCCAGCGCGGCTCGATTATTTATACACAACTTTATCCGGGCGATCCGTTGACGCCGGGCGTCGCCGCCACGCCGTCCGCGAAACGTCTCGCTCCAGCCGACGCTCCTAACTTGCCGCACATTCCTACCCTGCCGATCAACGCGCAGGATGCGTCGGTCATTCTCGGAAATCTCAGCGGGGAAGCCGTTCCAGCCGATTGGCAGGGCGGACTTCCATTCACATATCACTTCGGACCGGGCGGCGCCGAAGTCCACCTGAAACTGGTGATGGATTACCAGCAGCGGCCAATTTACGACGTGATTGCCAAGTTGCACGGATCCTCCGATGACGAATGGGTTGTCCTCGGCAATCATCATGACGCGTGGGTTTTCGGCGCGGCTGATCCCGGCAGCGGAACCGCGTCGCTTCTGGAAACGGGCCGCGCACTGGGCGAACTCGCGCGCTCTGGCTGGAAGCCGCGCCGTACGATCGTGATCTGCCATTGGGATGGCGAAGAACCGGGCATCATCGGCTCAACCGAATGGGTGGAGGCGAATCGCTCCGAGCTGCAGAAGAAGGTCATGGCGTACATCAACACCGACGTTGGCGTGAACGGGCGAAACTTCGGCGCCTCGGCCACGCCATCGCTCAAGCAGTTGGTGCGCAACGCCGCGCGAGAAGTGAACGATCCTCGCACCGGCCGCAGCGTGTTTGAAGTCTGGCGCGATCACGCGGCGGCATTCTCGGGTGAAGTTTCCGGCACCGCGCGGCAAACTCTTTCCGCGAGCGGCTCCGTCGAGCCTCCGCTCAGCGCTTTGGGATCAGGCTCGGACTATTCCGCGTTCTTCGATCACGCGGGTATTCCATCCATCGACATGGGATTTACCGGCGACTATGGTGTGTATCACTCGGTTTACGACGATTTCTACTGGATGAAACATTTCGGCGATCCCAAGTTCGCGTACCACCCGGCGCTCGCGCGCATTCTGGGAACTGTGGCGCTGCGGTTGGACGAAGCGGACATCCTGCCGTTCGATTTTCCGGCGTACGCGCTGGAGATCGAACACATCACCACGGATCGAATTCGCCGCGCCATCCGCGACGAGGATGAACAAGCTCTCGAGCCGGCATTGGACGCTGCCGCGAAACTTTCCGCTTCCGCGTCGCACGCCTCGCAGGCGCTTAACGCCATCTCCGGCGCGCCGCTCGATTCCGGCGAAGGCATCGCGCAAATTAATCACGCGATCGCGGCCGTGGAGCAGGCGTTTCTTGCGCCCGATGGACTGGTAGGCCGGCCGTGGTTCCAGCACGTGCTTTACGCGCCCGGGAGTTATACCGGGTACTCCTCAGTCGAAGAGCCCGGCGTGACTGAAGCTCTCGAGCGCAGGGATTCTGCCACGCTGCGTCACGAAGCCGATTCGCTCGCGGCCGCGCTGACGCGCAGCCGCCGCGCGCCTCGACGAGGTCGCGCATCTTCGCGCAAGCCAGTCGCCGCACGCAGCGCACTAATTCCGCGCCGCGAACATCAAATCATTCGCTGTTTCCACTTCCCGCGCTTGAAAAGAATCATGCTCGCCGCTGCGATTGCCGCTTCGGCAATCACGATGGACCAGTAAACGCCGTTCGAGTGCATTCCCAGGCGAATCGCCAGCCACCACGCCAGCGGAATCTCGAACAGCCAGCAGCCGAAGAAATTCACGATCGTCGGCGTCAGCGTGTCTCCCGCGCCGTTGAATGACTGGAGCATCACCATGCCGTACGCGATAGGCGATGTTGCCGGTGCTCACGATGCGCAGGCAAGCAACCGCCAGCGGCACGACGGCCGGATCGTGCGTGAAAATGTGCACCACCTGCGGCGCAAACAACAAGAACACCAACCCCACGCCGCCCAGAAAAATCATGTTGTAGAGGCCCGTGCGCCAGACGGACGTCTCCGCGCGCTCCGGCTGCTTCGCGCCAAGATTCTGGCCCACCAGCGTGGCCGCCGCGTTGCTCAGTCCCCACGACGGCAGAATCGCGAAGATCACAATGCGAATCGCGATGGTGTAGCCCGCCAGCGCGTCCGCGCCGAAAATGCTGACGATGCGCACCAGTCCGATCCAGCTGGTCTGCGCGATCAGGAACTGGAAAATGCCGGTGAGCGACACGCGAAACAGCCGCCAGATCACGTCGAGATTCACGCGAAGCTGGCGGCGCAATATGCGGATGCGTTCCGTGCCGTGCATCAGCCGGTAGAACTGATAGAGGACGCCGATTCCGCGCCCGGTAAACGTGGCCAGCGCCGCGCCCGTCACGCCGAGCTTCGGAAACGGCCCCCAGCCGAAAATCAGGCACGGATCCAGAATCAAATTGATGATGTTTGAAACCCACAGCAGCCGCATGGCGATGGCCGCGTCGCCCGCGCCACGAAAAATCGCGTTGTTCAGGAACAGCAGCACCACCACGCCGCTGCCTCCCAGCGCGATCCGCGCGTAGCCGCTGCCCGTCGCCACGATTTCCGGCGACGCGCCCATCAGGTGCAGCAGGTTCGGAGCGAAAATCAACGCCGGCACCCCGAGCCCCACTGAAACCACGAGGCCCAGAATGATCGCCTGCACGCCGGCGACGGCGGCGTCTTCCGGATCTTTTTCGCCGATGCGCCGCGCCACCATCGCCGTGGTCGAAAGGCTCAGCCCCATGCCGATAGCGAAAATCAGCAGCATCAGCGATTCCGTCAGCCCGACCGTGGCCACGGCGTTCGCTCCCACGCGCCCGACCCAGAACACGTCCACCACCGCGAACAGCGACTCGAGAACCATCTCCAGCACCATCGGAATCGCCAAAAGCAAAATCGCGCGATTCAGACTTCCCTTGGTAAAGTCCTGGTGCGATCCGCGAACCGCTTCGCGGATTGAGGACCACAAGCTCGGCTGTTGCTGCGCTTCTACGACGACAACGTTCATAACTACTCCGTAGCTTTCTGTCCGCCGGGGCGGACGGCAATGACGCCGATGAAAAAATCCCAGAAAAGTAAAGTTACGCGTGGAACTGCAGCTAAGTTAAACGATCGATGGCACGCGAACCTGCCGGCCGAAGGCGGGCGGTGCCGATTTACGCGAGGACTACAATTTTGAGGGTCTTCATAGGTTGTGGAACACCCCTGTGCAAACTGATGGCGGGCATTGTACATATCGCGGCGGCAGCGGCGCAACGAAAACTGGTGAGTGTCCACGCTCCCGTCCGCCTTATGATTTACTTTGCCTGAGGTGCTTCGGCCAAATGCCATAGCGGCCAGCCGACAAAATACCCTTAGGATCGAGGGCATCTTTCACAGATTCCTGCAGGCGGAGGAGCGCATGGTGGTTGTAAGAATAGGTGTCGACCACCTTGTCCATGAAGGCGATGTGCGTCCGGTAGAATCCCCAGCCATGCTCGGCGGCCACATCCACCATGCGTTCGTAGGCGGCTCGTGACTTCGCATTCACCTTGGGATCGCTGGGTGACCGGCAAGCCGTGGAACATGATGAACGAGCGCCAGTGGAACGTCTCCGCGTAGCCGTTTTGCGGCACGATGCCCATCTCTCGGAAGGTGCGGGAGAAGACCCTGCGCGCTTCGAGGATGGCTTCGCCGGAGACCGGAATGATCGGAGAAATATCCAGGTGGCCGGTGACCGGAGCGTCCGCCTGCAGGAAGCGTAGGCTGGCGAAGACAGCCAAGCTCGGAATGCCGAGTGCGCCTCGGTCCGCGAGATTCTCGATCTCCGCGTCGGTCATCGGAAAGCGGTAGACTGGGTCCATCTTCGAAGCTCGCGCCGCTGATCGCCGAGAGACGCTCTTTCACATTCTCCCACTGCGCCGCCACCACCTTTGCAGGGCCGTAGAAGTGCAGATCCGTTTGCCAGAAGTGAAGGCCCTTTGAAGCTGCGTAGCGATTCCATTCCTCGGCGCTGCCGCCATCGCTCTTGGTCTCCAAGGCGGTTTTTTCCGCGTCGGGAGGGCCATTGAACACCGGGCTCCTGATCGCGAAGTGGGCGTTGATCACCCCGGAGTACATCAAGTTCGCCAGGATGTCCACGAAGGGAATGATGTCGTCGTGATGCGGAACGCGGACGCGGCCGATCAGGCACGCCTCCGGCTCCGGGTACAGCCAGAATCCCATCTTGGTGACGACGCCGAAGTTCGACTGCGAGAAAATTCCGTCCATAAACGGCCCGGTTCCATACTTGAACTGCTGCCAGGTCTGGGCGGTCGGCAGGGCGCCCATGCCGGTGCGCACTACCTCTCCGTTGGCCAGCACGACCTCCATCCCGCAGTGCGCGTCGAAGTGGTCGCGATAGGGCAATGGCGTACTGCCGGCGCCGCGGTCGATGGCGTTGCCTACCGGACTGCCCCACCCTGGCTCGGGGCAGTCAATCCAGAGCTTCAGCTTCTTTTCACGGATATAGCGGTAGAGGTCGAAGTAACTCACGCCGGGCTCTACCAGAGCGAAGGCGTTTTTTTCGCTGACCTCGAGGACGCGGTTCATGCGTTTGAGATCAAGGACAACGCTGCCGGAAAGAACGGGTGCAGAGCCGCCATACGCGAGGTTGCGTCCCGTCGAGATGGTATAGAGAGGGATGGAAAACTGGTTCGCGATGCGGACGATCCCTTGAACCTGCTCCACCGTGTCAGGACATACCGCAGCTGACGGAACGCTGTCTCCCGCTTCGCCCCACAGTGGAGAATATGCGTCGCGATAGAGCGCCACATCCTCGTCGGACGTGAACACCCACTCTTTGCCGACTATCTCCTCGAAGTGCTTGAGGGCGTCGCTAAAATCTTTTGCGTTTACTCCCGGCGGCAGGTTAATTGTCTTGGCTCCGTGCGCTCAATCCGATTGGGACGCCACGTGTATAACGCCATTCGCCTGATGTCAAGCCACCTTTGATTGCTGATTTGCGGCGCCTGCACAGCAAAGAGGCCTCGAAATTTTGTTGCACTTTGCCAGGGCGACTTTTCTCTGTTTTCAATGAGATAGGCCGAAATTTACTCGACACGTGTGTCGAGTAATTTGGCACGGTCGAGGCGCGAATAGCGAGTCGTGACCCCGGAGACTCGCGCCCCTCGGGTCGTCCGCCGCGGCGGACTCGGTCGGGTCGGAGCCGCAATTTGTGTGTCACTTTGTGGGTACCACTTTTCTTTGTTTTCAGTGAGATACGGCGAAATTTACTCGGCAGGGTGTGTCGAGTAATTTGGTGCGACAGAGGAGGCCATGGAAGCAAAGAAGGCGGGAAGCTCGTCGGCGCAAGGGCGGGCTCGCTCGGGGTGACGATCCTGATCCGATTGTCAGCGGACGCGCGAGCGGGTGGCTCGGTTCTGCTGTCGTGTCTCTCGCGCCGTGCTCTGCTCGCTGCCGAACGCTTGCCTGCACTGAGGTCCCGCCCATCGGCGGGCTTGATCTCCCTAGCTCGACTCGCCGTCGACTGGGAGCCCTGTCTTGTGTCCATGTTGATGGACCTCGGCGGAAAGTAACACGATGGGGGCAAGCGTCGCGACTGGGCGAAAGTATAGAAGAAGTACAGGTGCGGGACGCTGGCCGAAAAAGGGGAAATGCGAGAAGAGCGGGAAAGTCTCGCACCCTGGAACGAGCACGTAGCTCTGAAAATGCCATGACGACTGAGAACGGAATTGCTGCGATTCAACGGCGCTGTCGAGCGGGATCCCGCCATTGATGCGTGGATGAAAGAACATGCAGGTGAATTGGGAGCCATCGCGCATCAGTGGTTTGAGGAGATGCGAAAATGCGGGGACGAAGTCCGGGAACTCCTGCATGACGGCTGCCCGGTGGCATGTTTGGGAGATGCGCCCTTTGGCTATGTGAATGTATTCACTTCGCACGTAAACGTGGGGTTCTTTCAAGGCGCAGCGCTGCGGGATCCAGCTCGCTTGTTGCAAGGCACCGGCAAGTTTATGCGCCATGTGAAGTTGAGACCGGGAACGGCCACGAACGCCGCAGCGCTAAGCAGGCTCATCGAGGCGGCGTACTCGGATATAAAGGCGCGCGTCGAACACGGCTAGCTTCAGAGAAACGCCTTGGGAGGGCGTCGCGACTGCGCGAAAGCATAGAAGAATTACAGGTGCGGCACGCTGGCCGGAAAAGTGAATCGCACGAAGACTGGGAAAGTCCCCACCCTTCGCTACGCAAAGGATGGGGCACCCGGAAAATCAAAGCCAATGCCTGGGCCACCCGCCCTCAGCGTCATTTCGCTAATTCTTGCTGTAGCTTCCGAAATTGTGTTTCAACATCATCATAAAAGGGGTACATTTTCGTCTCATCGTGGTTTAGCGTCACAGCGACTTTGTAGGGAAGAGATTCAGGCTACCCCCGCTTCCAGAAGTTCAACGTACTCGACAAGTCCATTGAAAATGTTGGAAGATGTCCGAGGCTATGCAAGCCGAGATATTGCTTAGTAAAATGTTTGAGCATCTTCTCATAAAGCGGCACACATTTCGTTCTTCATTGCTCACTGTATGCATGTAGCTTTTGATACTTTGCGCCTTCGGATCTATCAACTTGTTTGAGCTTTTCGAGGGTCACAAAATTACCTACAATTACGTCTGCCACCTCGCACCGGCAAGGTGACATGCACATTCACGCGTGTTTCGCTTTTTGCTCTTGTTTCTTTCCTGATGCGAGGAGCGGCGCATAGAACATTTTCCAATTGTTCACCGAATGAGAAGTTGTGTCGGCGGTTCTTTGGTTTTGATTGTCGACGTGGATCCATTCACTTGTTTGCAACGCCAAGAACCAGCGGCCGCAGCCGAAATCGCTGCCAGGCAAAATTCGTAGGAGAGAGGTACTGCACTATTTGTATCTTCATGGCCGCTCCCATACGATTTGGAATTCATGTAGAGACCCGCCGGGTTGCGATTCGGATCGCATAACAGAAGACAAGGTATCCAGTTAATAGACAAACGGCCACACGATCGGCGGGGCTGCATCTACGGTATAATCCCACCGATATGATCGAGGACGCAACGAAGTGGAATCTCGGCATCTCTAAACTCAGTGGATTTATGAAGTTCATTCGGCCCCCCTTTGGTGAGGACGCCGTTCACAGTTCCACGGCATTATTGATCTTCTTGAACAGGCATCCGATTCGGACCTTTCACACTTCAGAATTCCTCTCGAAAAAATGACACCTAGAATCTTGAGCGCGCGAAGAGCCTCATTTAGCGGTCGGCCGGGGCAAGTGCTCTACTCCGATAAGAAGGACTGCGATGCGGGTTTCTTCCGATCGCAGGTTGACAGTCTTGCGAGCTATCTGCCCACGATTTGGGGATCTCTGACCCATGCGTGAAAAATTAATCCCTACGAGTCCCTGTCAAATAACCAACTTCAAGAAATAATGTTTGATCGGAACATTGTTCAAAACCGAAGCGAGTCGTCGGTTCGACGGGGCAAGAGTTCGTATATGATCGGGCGCACGCCGTTGTTGCTGAGCTGTTGAAAGATGATTTGCCCAAACCACCCTCATCCGTTTCCAACGTCTTTAACATTCGCGATTCCAACTTCGTCCATAGCAGCCCCGGTTCGTCAGTCACCCAAACCACGGGTATCAAAGCTGAAGAATTGGTCCGAATTATCGCCGCCTTAAGACAATTCTCCGAGAGCGCGGAGACGCGGAAAACCGCGCGCAGATCAATACCGATATCGGTACGCTGAAATTCCAGTTCAACTCGCACGCCCCAGCACATCGATTATCAGAACTTCCCTGGAGTCTGCCAAGGCGGTCTTGGAACACGCGGCCGGCCATGTTTGCTCGGAGAGGTTGCCCTCTTCGGAATCAAAAGCTATCTCGGAATTCCTTAGCTCCGCTGTTTCTCGTCGCTTCCGGCCGCAGCGGCGGCGTCTCGCCGGTTGTCGTGGTTTTCACTCTCCCCTGAAAAATTCGCCAGCTGGAACCCAGCCTCGGGCCAAAGGCGCCAGCCTGAACGGCAGCCCGCTACAAAGGCAACGGCTGCCGCGCTAAAGTCCGCGGCGCTACATTTAAACCTCGGGCCGAAAGTGCCCCGCACGCACTTCTTGTTCGCGGGGGCTCGCGCTAGAATGTGCCATGCGCGTTCGCGTTCTCTTTTTCGGCCAGCTCAAGGAAATCACCGGCGTCGCCCAGGAAGACGCCGAGCTTTCCGAAGGCGCTCGCGTCGAGGACCTTTTCGAGCGCTACGGCCGGCGCTTTCCCAAGCTTGCCGAATTTCGCGCTTCCATCGCCGCCTCCGTGAACCAGGAATATTCCGGCTGGCGCGCGCCGCTCGCGACCGGCGACGAAGTCGCGTTTCTTCCGCCCGTCAGCGGGGACAAGGGGGCGGGCAGCAAACCGCCGTCGGAGAAGATATTTTTCAGCTGGTGCGCGAGCCGATCCGCCCGCAGGATCTGATCGAAGGCCTGAAGGCGCCGGAAGACGGCGCGCTGGTGGTGTTCGACGGCTTCGTGCGCAACAATTTCAAAGGCGGCAAGACGCTGTATCTCGAGTACGAAGCCTACGAGCCGATGGCCTACGCAAAAATGCGCGAAATCGGCGCCGAGATTCGCGCCAAATTTCCCATTCAGCGGCTCGCCATCGTTCATCGGCTGGGACGGCTGGAAATCGGCGAGACCAGCGTGTGGATCGCCGTGAGCTCGGCGCATCGCGGCGCCGCGTTCGACGCTTGCCGCTACGCCATCGACACGCTGAAGCGCACCGTGCCCATCTGGAAGAAAGAATATTTTGCCGGAGGCGCTGTGTGGGCCGAAGGCGAAGTTCCTTCGCAGGAAGCCATTTCCGGCCCGAGCGAATCTAGTTCTTGATGGCTAAACGAGGCGCGGATAAAGGCAATGAAGAGTGTCCTCAGGCGCTAAAGCGCATTGAAGACAAGTGCCTTATGTCGGAGCTGAAGCTCCGACCCCCTAAAAGGCCCTCCTGCAACAGCGGGGAAACGAAGCTTCTACCACCTAAAAGACTCTCCTGCAACAGCGCGAGCGAGCGGCTAAAGCCGTCCTCTATTTGCGAGCTTGATGTCGCGGCTCCTTCGGCTGCGCTCTGGACAAGTTCCGCCGCGACCTACAAACCATTGTGGGTTCTCGCGCTACACATTGGGACGTTGGCAGTATGCGCGTGGCTGGCGATTCCGCGGGCGCGGCGCGAGTGTTTCCGCCGCGCTTCCGGCGCGGACAACAGCGGCGCGGCAGCGAACTCCGCGTGCAGACGGACCTCGTCACCATTCTGGCGAGCGTGACCGACGCGAACGGCAAGCCGATTCCCGATCTCACCCAGGACGCGTTCCAGATCTCCGAAGAAGGCGTGCCGCAGAAAATCGAGCACTTCGAAGCGGAGACCAACCGGCCGCTCGATCTGGCGCTGATGGTGGATTCGAGCATCAGCACATTCAAGGATCTGAAATTCGAGACGGAAGCGGCGGCGCATTTCATCCGCCAGGTCGTGCGCCCCGGCGATACGCTGGGCGTATTCGAATTCGCGGAGACGGTTGACGAGGCTTTCGGATTTTTCCGACAACGTGCCGAAGCTGCAAACGGCCGTGCGGCAGATTGGCGCGGGCGCGGGCACGTCGATTTACGACGCGATCGTGCTGGGCTCGAACGCGCTGAAGCGCCGGCCGGAAGGGCGCCGGCGCGCGATCGTGCTGGTGACCGACGGCGGAGAGACGACGAGCGTTTCGAAATTCGACGATGCGCGCCGCGCGGCCGTCGCATCCGGCGCGCTGCTCTACTCGATCCTTATCCGCCCGGTGAAAAACGAGAATGGCCGCAACACCGCCGGAGAGCACGCGCTGATCACGATCACGGACAGCATGGGCGGCGACATGTTCACTCTCGACGATGTGAACCAGCTCGACGAAATGTTTGACCGCATCGATCGCGAGCTGCGAACGCAATATCTGCTGGGATACTATCCGCGCCCGACGCCGCCGCCGGCGAGCGATCGCCACGTCCAGCTCGACGTGAAGGGCGATTACACCGTGCGCTATCGGAAGGAATATTTCACGCCTGCCGCGACGCCGTAATTGGCGGCGTGGCACAATCCAAATTCCATGAGCCAATTTCTGGATGTCGCCATCGAAACCGCGCGCGAAGCCGGAGCGATCCTGCGCCCGGAATTCGACCGCCCGAAGGAAATTTCCTACAAGGGCGAAGTGGATATCGTCACGGAGTCCGATCGCCGCTCGGAAGCGCTGATCGTTGCGCGGCTGCGGAAACATTATCCGGATCACGCGATCATCGCCGAAGAGGGCGGCGAGGGCGCTGCGGCCGGCGCGAAATATTGCTGGCACGTCGACCCGCTCGACGGCACCACGAATTTCGCGCACGGCTATCCCTGCTTCGCGGTTTCGATTGGGCTGGCGGAAGATGGCGATCCATCGCGGGCGTTGTGTTCAATCCGGTCAGCAACGAAATGTTTACGGCGGCGAGAGGAGAAGGCGCGTATCTGAACGGCAAGCGCATCCACGTGTCACCCATCGAAAAGCTGGCCAACAGCCTGGTGGCCACCGGCTTTCCCACGCACCAGCGCAAGCGCAGCGCGAACATGAATTACTACTGGGAGTTCACGCTGCGCTCGCACGGCGTCCGGCGCGATGGGTCCGCGGCGCTCGATCTCTGCTCGGTGGCGTGCGGGCGCTTCGAGGCGTTCTGGGAATTCGGCTTGAAATCGTGGGACACCGCCGCGGGAGTGCTGCTGGTCGAAGAAGCTGGCGGGCGAGTGACCGATATGGCCGGCGGACCGTACCGCCTGGGCGGCCCGCGAATGCTCGCCACGAACGGCCGCATCCACAGCGAGATGCAGGAAATCGCGTCGATCGCCGAAAGCGCTGGGGCAAGTTCCTGACAGGCAGCCGCCGATGAACGTAAGCGATTTCGATTTCGACCTGCCGCCCGAGCGAATCGCGCAGCGTCCGCTCGACGAGCGCGACGCTTCGCGGCTGCTGCTGCTCGATCGCGCGAGCGGCGCGTGGGACGATCGAAACTTCCGCGAACTTCCCGAGCTGCTTCGCGGCGACGAACTCATCGTAGTGAACAACACGCGCGTTCTGCCCGCGCGGCTGTTTGGGCGCCGAGCGGGAATTCATGCGGCGCCGCCCGGAGACAACAATCCCGCGCGCGACGAATTTCTGCAGGCTCCCATCGAAGTTCTGCTGGTCCGGAAATTGGCCGCGGATACTTGGGAGACGCTGGTGCGGCCCGGCAGAAAGATACCGGTGGGCGAGCGAATTGTTTTCGGCGACGGCGAACTCGAGGCGCTGGTGGAAGGGCGCGGCGAGTATGGACTGCGCGTGCTGCGCTTCAACTCCAGGAACGGCTTCGATGAAACTCTCGCGCGCCTGGGCCACATTCCGCTGCCGCCGTACATCAAACGCGAGGACGAGCCGCTCGACCGCGAGCGATACCAGACGGTGTTTGCGCGGCAAGGAAGCGCGGTAGCCGCGCCTACCGCCGGGCTTGCATTTCACGCCCGAGATTCTGGGGCGGCTGCGCGGTCGCGGAATCGAAATCGCGGAGATCACGCTCGATGTGGGACTCGGCACGTTCGAGCCGGTGCGCACCGAGCGGCTGGAGGATCACAAGATTCATGCGGAGGCTTACGAGATTCCGGAAGCAACCGCGGCCGCGATCGAGCGGGCGCGGCGAGCAAATCGCCCCGTGCTGGCGGTGGGAACGACCGTGGTGCGGGCGCTGGAAGATGCAGCGGAGAAAAACGCGGGGCGCGAAGGACCTTCTGTCGCCACCGGAAAAGCCGAAGCGGAAATATTTCTGTACCCCGGCAAGAGTTTCCGCATCGTAAATCAATTGCTCACGAATTTTCACTTGCCGCAATCGAGTCTGCTGGCGATGGTGGGGGCGTTTGCGGGGCGAGAGAATGTGCTGCGCGCGTACCGGCACGCGGTGGAATCGAGCTACCGGTTCTACAGCTACGGCGACGCGATGCTGATCCGCTGAGATTTGCAGCGAAGAGAGCGGGCGACGTGGCCCGGGCTAAAGCCCGCCTAAATGGGCGGCCGTTTTCGCGGGACTTAAAGTCCCGCGCTTCCACCCGGCCGAAAAACCTGATGCATTCACTCGTGGTGCAACCGGACGCGTGTTCGTCTATTATGGTCGTCTTGTCGGGGGGCATTGGCGTGCGGTATCTGATACTTAGCGACATTCATGCAAATATGACGGCCTTCGAAACCGTCCTCGAGGCGGCGAAAGGGAAATGGGACAAGGCCGTCTGCCTGGGCGATCTGGTGGGCTATGGCCCCGATCCCAACGAAGTGATCGAACGCGTGCGCGCGCTCGATGCCGTCACCATCCGCGGCAATCACGATAAGGCCGTCACCGGTCTGACGAACCCCGAGGAATTCAATCCTGTCGCGCACGCCGCCGTGCTGTGGACGCGCGAACGCATCTCAGCCCGGAAATCTTGAGTATCTCGAGAAACTTCCGAAAGGCCCCGTTCAAGCGGGCACCTTTTCCATGGTTCATGGCGCGGTGTATGACGAGGACGAATACGTTTTCGGTCCCGAGCAGGCGGCCGATGGCTTGGTGGACGCTCCCACGCCGGTTGTGTTTTTCGGCCACACGCACATTCAGGGCGGCTTCAGCCTGCGCGGCCACGACATAGCCACGCTGCACACGAAGCCTGTGTTGCCCAACGAGACTTCCAAGATCTCGCTCGTGCGCGGCACGTCTTACCTGCTGAATCCGGGCTCGATCGGCCAGCCACGCGACGGAGACACGCGCGCGGCGTTTGCCATTGCGGATCTGGAGAATGACTCGGTCGAGTTCTGGCGCGTGCCGTACGATGTTCAAGATGTGCAGCAGCGCATGATGCAGGCGGGGCTTCCCGAGCCGCTGATTCTGCGTCTTTCATTTGGCCGTTAAGGAAAATCAGACAACCATGGAACCGGGCGAAGTAGACCAGGAGGAACGAAGCAGGTTCCCCGCTGCGCTGGCGGCCGGCGCCGTGGTCGTCCTGCTTGTCGCCGGAGTTATCGCGCTGTTGACACATTTCATCTCGCCTTCTCACAAGGCCGCGGACACGGCGCTGCCGTTTGGCGCCGCCGAGCAGGCCTACGCCGCGCAGATACAATTTCAGAATCTGCAGCTTTCGCATTCGACGAATCTGCTGAATCAGGAATTCACGTACGTGGGAGGAATCATTTCCAACAATGGCCCGCGCGCGGTGGACGCCATTGAAGTGGTGGTCGAATTTCACGACGCCTTTCATCAGGTGATCCTGCGCGAAATCGAGCGACCGATCCAGCGCACCGATGCGCCACTGGAAGTAACCAAGCAGCGCGAATTCCAGATCACGATCGAGCAGGGTATTCCCCCCGGCTGGGATCAGCAGTATCCTTCTATTCGCGTCACCGGCTTGGTCCTGGAATAGCCGGGCAGCAACTGTCTCTAAACGAGTGGTGGTTTGTATATGAACGATTGGGCCGAGCTCGACCGCGCTCTGGTCGCGATGGCGGCATCCGGAAGCACCGAAGTCCGCGAAGACGGCGAATGGCTCGCGGAACTTGCCGCGCTGCATTGCGAACTCCACCGCGATGGCAAGAATCCCCTCGTACACCTGTGGTCCGCTGAAAATAATCTGACGCGGCGAATTCTGCGCGTCCGCGAACAATCGCAAGATCGCATCGTGCTGGAGGTCCGGCGATTCGGCCGGACAAAACCGGGACGCCTGGAGTTTCTTCGCACGAATTCGCCGCGAGCCGCCGGACGCATCACACGCGAACAATTCCGCGCGCGCCTGCGCCGCATCCTTGCCGAAGGTTTTCCCGACGCAACGATCGAACCCCTGACAGCGGCGCCCGACCTCGAACATTCGTTCTCCGGAGTTTATGTCCGCGGACGTATGCACGAAGGAACGCGGGAATGGGCGGTGATGGCGATTTCGTCCGGTGAAGGCGCGGCGGCGATTGAAGGAATTCTGACTTTCGGAATTTTATGGCTGGATTTGACGCGGCGGCGCGCGGGGATTCGCGCCGTGGAGGGATTGCGATTGTTCGTCCCCGAAGGCGCAAGCCGGCCGATTCGCGAGCGGGCGTTCGCGCTCTCTTCGGCGGCGCGCGTGGAGTTTTTTGAATTTTGCGGCGAGGACGACCGCATACAGAAAATGGATCCCGCCGAAGCTGGAAACATCGAAAGCTGGCTCGCTCCCCGGCGAGAAGTGGAATCGGCGCTCGCGGCGGCGCGCGAAGCCATCGGCCGGATTCACGCGCTCGCGCTGCATTTGCCACCTGCCGGCGACGACGTTGGACTTCGGCTCGTTCCCGGAACAAGCGAAGTTGCAATTTGTTTTCGCGGACTTGAGTTTGCCCGCTGGTCGCGCGAAGGAATCTTGTTTGGTCTCGGAGACTCGCGCGAACGAGTGACGGCTGCGACCGAACCTGCGCTTGACCAGTTGATGCGCCGCCTGGATACGCACCGCAGCGCGCTTGCCGCTGAGACGACACATCCGCTTTACCGAGGGGCGCCGGAGCGATGGATTGAAACGCTTGTGCTTCAGGACCCGACGCGCCTTGACGCGCAGCTCGATCCCGGCCACCTCTATTCGCAACTACCGGCGCTTGCGGTGGGCGATCGCGGAGTGCTCGATTTGCTCGGAGTCACACGGCGCGGACGCCTCGTGGTGATCGAATTGAAGGCTTCCGAAGACATGCACATGCCCCTTCAAGCGGTGGATTACTGGCTGCGCGTGCGGCGGCATCAGCGCGACGGAGATTTTCAGCGCTACGGTTATTTCGCTGGGAAAGAACTCGATCCGAAGCCGCCGCTCGTCTGGCTGGCCGCGCCGGCGCTGCGCTTTCATTCGGCCACGGAAACGGTGCTGAAATATCTATCGCCTGAAATTCAGGTCACGCGCATCGGATTCAATGAGAACTGGCGGCGCGGTTTGAAGGTGATCTTCCGCCAGTAACCCGGGCGAACGGCTTTGACTTGCCTTCAGCTGGAAATCGAGTTCTACTTTGCCGTCATGCGAACTGTTCAGGGCGTCGGTAAGGCCGGTGCGGGGCGGGGGACCGTCATAACGGCGCTCGTATTGATGACGTGCGCTGCTTCGTCGCTCCAAGCCCAGAATGAAAGTTATCCTCCGCGCAAGCCATCCCCTCCGAGAATTGAGCCTCAGATTGTTCTCCTGGATGACTCCGTCGTTCAGACGCAATGGGCGCACACGTTAAGTCTGGTAAACGCTCCTCAAAGCATCTCGCTACTTAATCCGGGACAGTGCGTTCGCGTTGGCATCTATTCCACCGGTGACAATCGTGATGACTACCTGAGAAATTCTATATTGTCCTTCAAGGTGCAGTTCGCCGGTCGTAGCGACTTCCATCCGTTGGCCGCTGTTTCCGAATTCAAGCAGATCAAGCCGGAGGGCGGAGACTTTGTGGCTGCCGCCCTGGCCGCCGGAGGTGTCGAGCAGCCAGCCACGACCAAAACCATGGCCAGTCTTGGTGCGTCGGCTGACCGCTGGTGTGCCCCCGTCGAAGCTTCAGACGGAACCGCCAAGGTGGAAGCAGAGGTTAAATCCCCGAGTGGCCATCAGGGCCTACAGTCCTCGACTATTCTCATTGAAAGTTTCGAAACGGGCAGTAAGAAGTCGTTCAAGGACCTCGAGGAGTTGGGCGCGTTCTGGCAAACCTACTATCGGCAGCCAAACCCCGCGCGCCTGCTTCCTGCGCTGCAATTCATGGTCGCAAATCAACAACACTCAAACGGGGGGCAGGCGGAAATACTGGCTGCCTTTTTAAGCGCTGCACTCAAAGCGGCCCCGTCCGCAGCTCGGGACTTTCAAACGCGCATTGCAACTCAGCCCCCGTTGACTCGTGCGTTTGGACTCCTAATCCTACGTTCAGCTGGGTACGATATTGGTAGCGTGCTAAACAAACTGAGTGCTGAGGAGCAGCAGAAATTTCTCAGTCTTCCTACGTTGCAAGACCCTTTCGATCTGACTCCGACACAGCAACTCTTCCAGCATCTCGATATGATGTGGGCCGTGTTCGGGGCCACCGGCGAGTTCAAACCGGTGAACACGATTGCCAGCGCTCTTAGCTGGAGGGCGGATTATGAAGACTTTGACAAACTACGCAAGACTCCGGATCATTCGTCAACGCTCACGCCGTCGATCGTGCGAGGGGTTGTTTACACCGCGGCTGGCTGGTCCCTATCGTCGTTTCAAATGAACGATCCCCTCGTGGCCGATTACATAGACTACATGCGCGCTTCGCCGGATACGCCCCAAACGGTCAAATCGGAACTCGCGGGCCTTGCAAATAATCCGGCTTTCAAACGCGCCGGCGGACAATAACCCGCGCAGAAATCGCGTTACTCCTTCTTGGTTGAGTTTTTCAGACTCGTCCGCTACCTGCGATGAAATGTTCCAGAAAAAAGGAAGGGAAGCGGACTGGCTAAGACCAGTCACGCCTCCCGGGGTGTGTCCTAGAAGCGTTTGATTAATTAGACGCAGGGGATTGGAAAGGGTTGCCTCTTTTTCTCGGGCGGCAAAATTGTTGCAGGAGAAAATCGGCCCGGGGCTAAAGCCCGAGGTATTCACGGCGCCTTTTCGCGGGGTTAAAACCCCGCGCTTCCACCCGGCCGAAAAGCCGCTGCAAGAAATGAGCAGATCCCTCGTCCGCCGCGGCGGACTCGGGATGACAATCGCGGGGGTCAAACCAGTAACGTGGGAACGCGGATCGCTGTGTCGCCGGAGCGGAGATCGCAAGAGCACAGACACATTCGGAGCGCGGCCCGCGCTGCCTCAGTGCAGGCAAGAGTGTCTGTGCCACTCAAAGGGAATCAGTAGAAAAGGTACTTGCGCCACTTTTCATCGCGATGCCCGATCAAGCGCATCAACTGACGCGATGTGTGCAGCGTGAACGGACGCGGACGCCGACGAAGCTTCAAGCCGGCCTCTTCGGGTGTGCGATCGCCTTTGCGATTGTTGCAGGAGTAGCAGGAAGCGACCAGATTTTCCCAGGACGAGCGCCCGCCGCGCGAACGCGGCATCACGTGGTCGAGAGTCAATTCGGACGCGGGTAGAGCGGCGCCGCAGAACTGGCATGTGTTGCGGTCGCGCAGCAAGATATTCTTCCGCGAAAGCGCGCGGCTCTGCTGCGGGATGTGCCGGTAGGAAAGCAACCGGATCACGGACGGAACCTGGATCGCTTTCGAGGTCGAATGCACTTCGGTGTGATTCGTTTCTTCGGCCTGCGCCACGCCCTTCAGCATCAGCACGAGCGCGCGGCGAACAGCTGTCACGTTGATCGGCTCAAAGGTCGCGTTCAGAACAAGGACCGGCGCCTGCATTACGGAAGGCCGGCTCTTCGGAGAAGGCAGCGGCTGAGGCAGGGCAGGATCGTGCGCAATTCCGGCGAGCCCGATTGCGGGCCGGGGGCGTAGGCCGATTTTATGCCGATTCTCCATCGCGTCGCCTCTGCGCCGCTCGACACAAGTCCTACTGTCTTGGATGCTGATGATGCCCGTCTGGTTTCGGCTGGCCTCGCGATGCGCCTGCCGCCGCTACGGACCCTGGAATCATGGGCACGGAGCGGACCCGCGCCACCGTAAGTCCGAGCACCGCGGCGGCGCCAGCTTTCTTCAGGGCGCGCGCACAGGCATCGAGCGTCGCGCCAGTCGTCAATACATCATCTACCAGCAGGACGCGGAGGTTGTCAACCTGCAGGCCTTCGCGGGTCGCGTAGGCGCCACGGACGGATTTCCAATGCTCGCTTCGAGATAGCACCAATTGAGGCGGACGGGGCCGGGTGCGAGCCAGAAGATACCTTTCCAGCTTCAGGCCCAGCCGCTTCGCAAGGGGCCGCGCGATCAATTCCGCCTGATTGTAGCCACGTTCGCGTTGGCGGTCCGCGATGCAGCGGAACCGGCACAACCACGTCGGCGCGCCAGTCGTCCGGTGCGCGCAGAACGATTTCGGCAAGCCGCGCCGCGAACCAGTCGCCCAGGCAAGTCACCTCTTCGTATTTCAGCAGCAGGACGGCTTCGATCAGCGCGTCGTCGTAGAGCGCGAAGCTTCGCGCGCGGTCGAATGCGAAAAACTTCACGCGGCAGAGGCGGCAAAGCGGTTCAGTCGCCTGCATGGCCACGCCCGAAACGAATGGCCGTCCGCAGCAACTGCACATCGGCTCGCCGATTCGCTCAAATCCATCCAGACAAGGGAGGCAGATTGGTATGCGGCTGGCGTTCGTAAGCGCCCGGCCGCAGATACGGCACGGGCCGGGGAACACGACCGATACGAGTGCGTCGAGCGCGCTTTTCAAGATCACGGATGCGTTGTTAACCGAGAGGATACGGGGCAACGCTACCCTAAATCAGGCGGCGAGGGAAGAGAGACGAATGCGCGGAAGGATACTGCGAGGGCCTAGAGCAGGCCCTTTTCTTTCTTTTCCTGGCAGGTGATGCAGTAGCGAGTCCAGGGCACGGCCTCGAGGCGCTTCTGCTGCAGTTCCTCGTGGCACGAAATGCATTCTCCGAATCCATTCTCACGCATGCGCGTGAGCGCGTCGTCCACCAGTTGCAGGAGCGAGCGCTCGTTGTGCGTCTGGCCGAAGAGGAATTCCTTCGTGTACGAATTCGCGGCCTTGTCGGCGAGATCCACCGTCGGATCCTCGTCCGCTTCGCGGCCTTCCTGCTGCGTGCGCGCAATGCTTTGCATCAATTCCTCGCGCCGCGTGACCAGTTTCTTTTTGTAATATTCGAGACGCTTCTTATCCATCGTTCGGGTCCTCAGTTGAGGTCCGCGACCCCATTCAAAACCGCCGATTCTAACGGTATGCGCGGCCCTTGTCAAACTTGGCCGCACGACGGTGGTTGGCGGAGATTGCAGCCCCACAGTAGATGCCGCATCGCAGCAAAAGGATTCCAGCGCCGCGAAAGTTAGTCCGGCTTCTGTCGGGCGGGAAACAGGAAATGGATGCCGACGCCAGCCAGGGCCAGCACGAGAAATACAAATACGCTTCCTTCAGGTCCTACCGAACCTCCCGCGAGCCAGTTCGGTCCGTGTAAAGACGAGTTCAGCAGATGTCCCTGAGCCAAATTGCCGCTGTCGGCAACCGAGTAAAAATACGTTTCTCCCCAATCCCATGCGGTATGCATGCCGATTGCGAACCAGATGTTTCCCGTCCGCCACAGGGTGAACGCCGCCAAGAAGCCGAAACTGCCCGCCGACAGCGCGCCGATCGCAGCCTCGCCTGAATTTCCGCAGATGAATCGCTCCGAATATAATAGCCAGCAGAATTGCGGCAGGCCAAAATCCGATTCCGGAGGCCAGAGTCGCCTGCAGATAGCCTCGAAATGTAAACTCCTCGAGGATCCCCACGAGAATAAACCCGATCAGATAGAGAAAGCCGTATTCCAAAGCCTGGGTGGGGCCGAGGGCCCATCCGCCGTGCGAGAATCCATGCAAAGCCGCGATGAGCGCCATCAGCACCGTCAGCATCGCAAATCCATACGGAATGCCCTGCCAGAACCGCTTCCCGAAAGCCTCGTTCCCCGGCCAGCCGTAATCGGCGAATGTCCGCTTCTCGATGAACGTCATCACCAAGATCGCGAGCACCACCGACAGAGCCGAAACTCCTTCGGTCAGTATCAATAGGCCCGGCGTGAAGGCTATTCTCGATTGCGCATGCCGCCACGCCTCGAGAGGCGGGATGTGCTTCAATATCGCCTGAATGACTAGCGCGAAAAGCGCGAAGAGCGCGACGGCGATCAGCATCCGCCATCCGGCGCGGATTCCGTTAGGCCCCAGGAATACCCATTGCAGACCTCGCTGGAAAGAGGAACCGCCGGGGCCTTCTTCGCTGGGCGGCAGTGGCTCGATAGGAGGCAAAGTCGAGGCCATAATGAGTCTCCAATCCATCGCCCTACTTCGATCATCAAAGCAGCAGGGCCGCGTGCCACCATACGCCCAACGCGCCTGCCTCCAAAGCACTTTCTCGGTTTCCAGGTCGCTCCGAGACGCCGGTTGCGGCGGCGCACTGTGGCTGCTAAAATTCTATGTCTGCGCGAACAGCCTGGATGCGCCGCCATCGAAACGATCCTTCCATGCAGGTACCGGCTGGACGATAATAAGTAAGGGAGAACAGGTTTGGCCAAATATGATCTCGTGATCATCGGGAGCGGGCCGGGCGGATACGTCGCCGCGATTCGCGCCAGCCAGTGGGGATTGAAAACCGCGGTTATCGAGAAGGATCCTTTTCTTGGCGGCACCTGCCTGCACGTCGGCTGCATTCCAACCAAGGTTTTTCTGCATCACGCGGATATCTACGACAATTTCCTGCGCGCCGAGGAATTCGGCTTTGAAGTGAAGGACGTCAAGGTTAACTGGCCCGCGATGCTCGCCCGCAAGGACAAAATCGTCAAGAAGCACGCGGGCGGAATCGGAATGCTGTTCAAGAAAAACAAGGTGGATTCGATCACGGGTTGGGGACGCATCGCCGGACCGGGCCGCGTATCCGTGGAAAAGGACGGCAAGACCACCGAAATCGAAACGACCTATACGATGATCGCGACCGGATCGGAAGCGCGTTCGCTGCCCGGCGTCGAACTGGACGGCACGTGCATTCTGACCAACCGCGAAATTCTGCAGCTGCCCGCGATTCCGAAGTCTCTCGTAGTCGTCGGCGCAGGAGCGGTGGGCGTGGAATTTGCCTCGATCTATCGCACGTTCGGCGCGGAAGTCACCATTCTCGAAGCTCTTCCCCGCATCGTGCCTCTCGAAGACGAAGAAATTTCGCCCGAGCTCGAGAAAGCGTTCAAGAAAAAGGGTATCCGCATCGAAACCGAGGCAAAAGTCGAATCCGTGAAGAAGGACGCCAAGGGCGCGACCGTCGCGTTCAAGGACAAAACCGGAAAGTCGCAATCCATCTCCGCGGAAAAAGTTCTGATCGCTGTTGGCCGACGCCCGCTCACCGAAAATTGCGGCCTGGAGAAAACGAAAGCCAAGCTCGAGCGCGGCTTCGTGCACACCAACGCGTACCTGGAAACCGATGAGCCCCGTCTATATGCCATCGGCGATATCGTCGCCGGACTGCCTCAACTGGCGCACGCCGCTTCGATGGAAGGTATTATTGCCGTCGGCCGCATGGCAGGGAAAGAAGTGCAGCCGTTTGACCGCAAGCGCTGCCCCAACTGCACCTACTGCGAGCCGCAAATCGGCTCCGTGGGCCTTACGGAGAAGCAGGCGCGCGAAGCCGGTTATGACGTGAAGACCGGCAAGTTTCCGTTCCTTGGCAACAGCAAGGCGACGATCCTCGGCAACCACGAAGGCTTTATCAAAGTGGTGGCCGAAGCGAAATACGGCGAAATCCTCGGCGTCCACGCGATTGGACCGCTCGCGACGGAAATCATCGCCGAGCCCGTTACCGCGCTTGGCCTCGAAGCCACGCTCGACGACATGGCGGCCCAAATCCATGCCCACCCGACCGTCTGGGAAGCGATGGGAGACGCGTTCAATTCCGTGCGCGGCCTCACCATCAATTATTAACCTCGCGGCGCTTGACGCCGGCAACTCGAGAGGCGCTTGAAACAGCCTGAAAAAATATGCTGGGTGGTGGACCTTGGGCTAATCGCCTACGGGCCCGCGTGTGAATTGCAGCGGCAGCTCGTCCAGGCCCGCAAAGCCCGCGCCATTCCGGACGTCTTGCTTCTTTGCGAGCATCCGCATGTGATCACGCTCGGACGAAACGGCACTCGCGAGAATCTCCGCGTCTCGGACGCATTGCTCGCGCAGAAAAACGTAGAATTTCATTCGAGCGACCGGGGGGGCGATATCACCTATCATGGCCCCGGGCAGATCGTCGGCTATCCGATTCTGGATCTGACGGAGCATCGCCGCGACATTGGATGGTACGTCGAGCAGCTCGAAGAAGTGATGATCCGCGCGAGCGCGGATTTCGGCATCGCGGCGAAGCGCGTGGAGGGCCAGCACGGCGTGTGGACTGAAACTCCGGCGGGCGAGGAAAAACTTGGCGCTCTCGGCGTGCACCTCAGCCGATGGGTTACGTCTCACGGATTCGCTTACAATGTCTCGACCGACTTGCGCTACTTCGACTTGATCGTTCCCTGCGGGATCGCCGGGAAGGGCGTTACGTCTCTCGAACGTGCTCTCGGTCGCACCGTCTCGATGAACGAAGTGCGCGAGCGGCTCGTTGCGCGATTCGCGTCCGTGTTCATGCGAGAGGTCAGAAAAATTGCCAGCGAAGAACTGACGGAAGTCTTGCAAAGCGCGCCGGTAGTTGCCGAGCGCGCCGATTCCGTGGCGGAAGAAATGAATTGCCTCTAGGAAGCTAACGACTGATGCCCAACAGCCTGACGCGCGACCAATACCTCGACCTCTACTACTTCATGCAGCTCAACCGCCAGCTCGAAGAGCGCCTGGTCAGGCTCTTCCGGCAGAATAAAATTGTCGGCGGCGTCTATTCCAGCCTGGGACAGGAAGCGGTTTCGGTCGGCACGTCCTACGCCCTCGAACCGCGCGACTGGCTGGCCCCGATGATTCGCAATATCGGCGCGCTGCTGGTCAAGGGATTCAAGCCTCGCGACATTTTCACGCAGCACATGGCGAAATTCACTTCGCCCACGCAGGGAAAAGACGGCACCAGCCACTTCGGCGATCTGAAAGTCCGCCACGTTGTTTCTCCCATCTCTATGCTCGGCGATCTGATTCCGGTAATGACCGGCGTGGCCATGGCCGGCCGCTATCTCGGACAAAATATCGTGGCGATGACCTGGATCGGTGACGGCGGAACCTCCACGGGGGCATTTCACGAAGGCTTGAACCTTGCGGCGCAGCAGCGCGCGCCATTTGTCCTGATCGTCGAAAACAATCAATGGGCGTATTCGACGCCCGTGGCGCGGCAGGTGCCGCTCAAGAATCTTGCCGATCGCGCGATGGCGTATGGGATTGCAAGCAAGATTGTGGATGGCAACGACGTGGTGGCCATCTATGAGACAACGAAGAGCGCCGTGGACGAATGCCGCGCCGGCCGGGGACCCATTCTGATCGAAGTGAAGACCATGCGCATGAAGGGCCACGCGCAGCACGATCCGGCTGAGTACGTTCCCAAGGCGATGTTCGACTTCTGGAAGACGCAGGACCCGATCGCGCGCTACGAAACCTATCTGACGGAACACAAGCTTTGGGACGCCAAGAAAAAATCCGAGATTGATGCGCGCATCGAGCACGAATTGGACGCCGACCAGAAATTTGCCGAAGAATCGCCGATGCCGCCGCCGGAGCTTGCGGAAAAGGGCGTTTATTGCGAGGGCTGCCATACGATTGAAGCCGAATGGCGCCGGCCGAAAAAGAAGTGATGCCGCCTGCATCAAATGAGGAAGCGGTGTGGAAGGTCGCGGACTTCGGCGCGTTCAAGAGCGCGTCCGCGCTGCCCGCGCCATCCTTGCCGGCTCCGCCCACTGCGCGAGTCGCGGCGAGCGGTGGCAATGGCGCCGAATCGCATCCGGTCGCGCACGATGAACCCGAAGTTGCCAAGCAAACTCCGCTGCGCGTTCCCTTCGGCCGCGGGCCCAAGGACCGCTCCGTCGAACTCGAGCGCCGGGACAAAGTTGCCGAGCGGCCACCGCGGCACAACAAGCCGCCGCACAAGCGGCGAAGGCGCTAACGATGCCAGAAATCACCATGCTCGAAGCCATCCGCCAGGCGCTCTTTGAAGAAATGGAGCGCGACCCGGCCGTCGTCGCCATTGGCGAGGACATCGGAGTGTATGGCGGCGCGTTCAAAGCGACCGAAGGGCTGCTTGCCAGGTTCGGCCACGAACGCGTGATCGAAACGCCGATCAGCGAGACGGCCATCGTCGGCGCGGCGTGCGGCATGAGCTATCTGGGATTGCGCCCGGTGGCGGAAATGCAATTCATTGATTTCATCGCCTGTTGTTTCAACCAGGTCACGAATTTCGTCGCCAAATCGCATTACCGCTGCGGCGCTCCGGTACCGATGGTTCTGCGCGGCCCTTCCGGCGGAGGCGTTCACGGCGGGCCGTTCCATTCCGCGAATCCGGAAATGTATTTCGTGCACACGCCGGGGCTGAAGGTCGTGTACCCCTCGACCGCCTACGATGCGAAGGGGCTGCTGAAATCCGCGATTCGCGACAATAATCCCGTCCTCTTTTTCGAGCACAAATTTCTGTATCGCCGCATCAAAGAAGATGTGCCCGCGGGCGACTATACCGTGCCTATCGGCAAAGCCGTGGTTCGCCGCCAGGGCAGCGACCTGACCATCATCAGTTATGCGGCCATGGCGCACGTGGCCATGGAAGCCGCCGCCACGCTGGCGAAAGAGGGCATCGAAGCCGAAGTGATCGATCTGCGAACGCTGCTGCCGCTGGATCGCGAGACGATCCTTGCTTCGGTGAAAAATACGAACAGGCTATTGATCGTTCACGAAGACACGCGCACCGGCGGAATCGCGGGAGAAATTGCCGCGATCGTGTGCGAGAGCGCGTTCGAGCACCTGGACGCGCCGATCGCGCGCGTTACGGCGCTCGATACGCCCGTGCCGTATTCTCCACCGCTCGAAGAATGGTTCCTGCCGAACGCTGAAAAAGTTGTCGCGGCCGCGCGCGAACTGGCAAAATACTAATCTGGAAGAGAGAGGTCTTGCGCCTTGGGAAAAACGAAGGGGTTGAACAAAGCGGAGTTTGAAGTCAGGGTCGGAAGTCCGCATCGCGGACCGCGCCTTTCTGGATGCGTTCCTCGAGGCCGGTCAATATCACAACGAACTCGAGCCGGAGCAGCTCGAATACGCCGGCCGCGTCGCCAAAGTGAAATCCGTCGAGTTCTTCCACGGCGGAGACGAAATCTACACGCTCGAAGGCGTGCCCGGCGTCTGGCACGAAGAATGTCTGAGCGCGGCCTGAGCGAACCTTCGCGGGTCTTCGCGTTTGTGTTTCGAGTTTCATATTCTTAAGATCGAGATGACCAGAGTTGTTGGAGGAGCGAGCGATGGCTGTTGACGTCATTATGCCCCAGATGGGCGAGAGCATTTTCGAAGGCACGATCACCAAGTGGCTGAAAAAGCCGGGCGACAAAATCGAGCGCGACGAGCCGCTCTTTGAAATTTCGACCGACAAAGTGGACGCGGAGATTCCGTCTCCTGCCGCAGGCGTGCTGAAAGAAATCAAGGTCAAAGAAGGCCAGACCGTGCCGATCCAGACGGTTGTCGCTTCGATTGAAGCGTCCGGCTCAGCGGCTGCCGCACCTGCACCCGCACCAGCTAAAGCAGAAGCGCCCAAGGCAGCCGCGCCGCCCGCAGCCAAAGCGGAAGCGCCCAAAGCCGCCGCGCCTGCTCCACCGCGGCCCCCGCAGCCCTCCGAAGCAGCAGCCTCCGCGCCACCGCAAAAAACCGACGCGAACGGCGACAAGATTCGCAGCTCTCCGCTCGTTCGCCGCATGGCCCGCGAGAATAATATCGACCTCGCGCAAGTGCCCGGCACGGGCGCGGGAGGCCGCGTCAGCAAGCAGGACATTCTTGCGGCGGCACAGGGCGGCGCACCCGCAGCGGCCGCTCCGGCGCAGGGCGCGGCTGCCAGCCCGCCCGTCGGGTCCACCGCCGGCAGGAGGCGCGCTTGCTTCCGGCGCGATCGAATCCGCCGTCCCGCGCGAGCGAATGTACTTCGGCCATTACGAAGTGCAGCCGATGTCCAACATGCGGCAGAAAATCGCCGAGCACATGGTGCTTTCGAAGCGCGTTTCGCCGCACGTTTACTCCATCGAGGAAGTGAACGTCAGTGGCATCGCCGCGCTGCGCGCCAAGTCAAAAGAGAAATTCGAGAAGGAGTCCGGCACCAAGCTGACGTTCATGCCGTTTTTCATTCGCGCCGCGGTCGAGGCCTTGCGCGCGTTTCCCACCGTGAACGCATCGGTTGACGGCACGAACATCGTGCTGCACAAGGAGTGCAACATCGGCATCGCCGTGGCGCTCGATTGGGGATTGATCGTCCCTGTGATCAAGGACGCCGAGGAAAAGAATTTCTTCGGCCTCGCGCGAGCGGTCACGGATCTTGCCGAGCGCGCGCGATCGAAAAAACTCAAACCCGAAGAAGTGACGGAAAGCACTTTCTCGATCACGAACCCTGGCGTATTCGGCGGCCTCTTTGGCCTGCCCGTGATCAACCAGCCGAACGTCGCGATCCTCGGCCTGGGCACGATTGAAAAGCGTCCCGTGGTGATTGACGACGCGATCGCCATTCGCTCGATGGTGTATCTCACGCTGTCCTACGATCACCGCGTGGTGGATGGCGCGGTGGCGCATCAGTTCATGGGCCACGTGAAACACACGCTCGAGAACTGGACCGAGCCGCTTTTCTAAGGCGAATTAAGAGTCGAAAGTTCACAGTTCAAAGTTGAAAGCCGAGTTGTTCTGGCCGTCGGCGGTGTTCTCTGACTCTCAACTTTTAACTCTCGCTCTCTCTCCCATGTCCCCTTCCTTGCTCCAAAACGCGTGGGGCCAGCCTCCCTGGCAAATTGATTTTGCACCGGCGCAACAGCCGCTCCCGAACAAAGTGGATTTCGCGATTATCGGAGCGGGCTTCACCGGCCTGGCCGCTGCGGCGTGGTTGCGCGTTCATGCTCCGGACAAATCTGTCGTGGTTCTCGAGGCCGGGCGAATCGGCGCGGGCGCCAGCGGACGCACGGGCGGAATGGTTTTGGCCGAAAGCGCCGCCGGCGATCTTCCGGGTCTCGGTGATGTGCTCGCGGGACTAACGCGCATCCTCGGCGATCTCGGCGTCGCGAGCGGAATCCCGCTGCTCGAGAATTCCGAACTCGCGTTGCCCGGCGCATGGGAAATCGCGCGCAAGGGCGGGCTCGCGGAGTCGCCGATCTCATGGAATGACTCTGGAAAGCTCCGCGTGGTGAATGAAGTTCCCGGCGGCACCGTGAATCCCGGGAAATTAGTTGAAGGCCTGGCGCGAGCCGCCGAGAAGCTGGGCGCGGTGATCGTCGAGCAAGCGCGGGTCGAACGCGTGAATTGGGACGGGGACGCGGAGTTGGTGTTTGTGGGCGGCAAGATTCGCGCGAGTAAAGTCCTGTTCGCAACGAACGGCCTGTCTCTCGATTTGTCGGGACTCAACAATCGCGCGCATCCGAGGCTGACGCTCGCGGCCTCGACCGCGCCGGTCACCGAAGACCAGCTGAAAGCGATCGGCCTCTCGCAGCGAAAGCCTTTCTACACCGTGGATTTCCCGTATCTGTGGGGCCGAGTGTGCCGCGACAATTCGATCGTGTGGGGCGCGGGACTGGTGAGCCCGCCGAGATACGGGCAGCGTCGAGCAGATTGATATCGCGGCGGAAGAATCGTCGCGGATGTTCGCGTCGCTCGAACGGCGCATCCGCCAGCTTCAGCCGGGACTTGAAAATCTCGCCTTCACGCATCGGTGGGGCGGGCCGATTCTTTTCCGCGACAGCTGGGAGCCTGTGTTCGATCGCCATCCGGCCAGTTCCAGCGGCCTCGTTCTGGGCGCCTTCGCGGGACATGGCGTGGCGCTTTCGGTTTATCTCGGTACTTGGGCTGCGGAAATCTTGCTGGGACGCCGCGACCTACCCGAATGGGGAAAAGTAATTTGAATACTCAGCTGGGAAGGGCGCATCTAATTGAATTCATAGAAGTATTCGAGATCGAGCACTGGATGTGAAATGGAGATGAGCCATGGCGAAGAATGAAAGTAGCGCAAGTTCCCAAGCCGAATGCCGATTTCGAAATCGTGGAGCGCGAGATTCCACAGCCGGGTCCGGGACAGGTCCGCATCAAAGTGCAGGCTTGCGGAGTCTGTCACAGCGACATGCTTATGAAAGTGGGCGCATGGCCCGGCCTCACCTACCCGCGCGTGCCGGGACACGAAGTCGCCGGCGTGATCGACGAAATCGGCGAACGGGTGAGCACGTGGAAAAAGGGTCAGCGCGTCGGGGTGGGCTGGCACGGTGGGCAGGATGGGACGTGCCTGGCGTGCCGCCGCGGGGATTTCGGAAACTGCGCAAATTTCAAGGTCACCGGCTTCCATTATGACGGCGGCTACGGGGAATACATGGTCGCGCCAATCGAAGCGCTCGCGAACATGCCGGAATCACTCGATGCCGCCGAAGCGGGGCCGCTGATGTGCGCTGGAGTCACTACATTTAATTCGCTGCGCCACAGCGGCGCGTTGCCAAGCGACCTAGTTGCCGTTCAAGGCATCGGGGGTCTCGGCCATCTCGGGGTTCAGTATGCCGCTAAATTCGGCTACCGAGTCGCCGCCATAGGCCGCGGGCCGGAAAACGCCGCGCTGGCTAAGAAATTGGGCGCTCACGTCTATATCGATAGCGTCGCAACCGACGCGGCGGCCGAACTGCAAAAACTCGGCGGCGCGAAGGTAATTCTGGCCACGGCGCCAAGCTCGAAAGCGATGTCGGCGCTGATTAACGGCCTCGGCAACCACGGCCGCATGATGGTCATCGGCGCGACGGGCGATCCGATCGAGGCCACACCGGCGCAGTTGATCGCCAGCATGCGCGAAATCCACGGCTGGGCATCGGGCTTGCCCACCGATTCCGAAGACGCGCTGCGCTTCACGGAACTGACCGGCGTCCGCCCCATGATCGAGAAGTTCCCGCTCGACAAAGTGAATGAGGCATATGCCCGCATGATGAGCGGCAAAGCCGAATTCCGCGTCGTGCTGACGATGTGAGATATACTCGCGGAGGTTTGGGCATCTTCCGATTGGCTTTGATGCCGGAAGGGGGAACGTCAATATGCCTGCCCTGCTGGATTCGCAATTAATTGCGTCTGGACCGGGAATTTCTCCATCCGACACCGACCACAATCGCGCCGGTACCGGAGGCCCCGATGCTCCGACCGAGCCGCCGCGCGATACTTCCGAACTCGACTCGGACCGCTCGGCTACGCCCGCCAGCGCGGCTCGCCTGTTCACCTATTTCGCAATGTTCTGGATCGTGGCGCTTTTCTCGACGATCGCAATTGTCCTGGAATCACGCTGGGTGAATTCAAAGGATTGGTTTTCGATTTCCCTGCCGCCGGCGCTCTACCTAGACACGCTCATTCTGCTGGCCAGCAGCGTATCGATGGAATTTGCGCGGCGTTCTCTTTATGCGGCTGACGCGAAGAGGTGCGCTCGTTGGATATTTGTCAGCGCGATGCTCGGAGCTGCGTTTCTGGCAGGCCAGGCCTTTGCCTGGCGGGAATTTGGTCTCCAAAACATGCGTGTTGCGGCCGATCCCGGCAGATTTTTCTTTTACTTGATCACCGGCGCCCACGGAGTTCTGCTGCTCGTGGGGATTGTGTTTCTCGCCTCAGCTGGGATCTTCGTTCGTCGCGCGGGGCAGCTGGCCAGACGCCAATCCGCGCTTGGCACCGTGGCGCTTTACTGGCACTTCATGGACGTTCTGTGGCTCTGTTTATTGGGGCTGCTTTTTACGGCTCTTCAATAACATACGCCGACCGTAATTCGAATCGAAGCAGGAGAATCGCCGTTTGATCCGGACGCTAGATGGGGAGGCCGCGCTTCTGGATGGCGCTTCGAACCGCGTGGAAATCAGAAAAGTAGGATCAAAAATGAGTTGGTAGCGCTAACGGGAATCGAACCCGTATTTCAGCCTTGAAAGGGCCGCGTGCTAACCGTTGCACCATAGCGCCGGAGTGAAGCACAGCCGGGAAGAGATTCGATTATCCGGGAAAGGCCTCGCGTTGACAAGGCGAGGTAGCGCGCGGTGGCGCCCTAACTTGGGTTTGCGCGGCAAGTGTTTGTCCTCAGGGGCTAAAGCCCTTCTTATTCTCTGGAGTGTATGTCGGAGCTGAAGCTCCGACCCCCTAAAATGCAGTAAATTCTCGCAGGTAGTCTTGCCGCAGCTTTTCAAATCGAAATAGTGCTGATGATTTCCCGACTCGCGGACATCCTGTCCTTTCGTACGGCTTACCGATACGGCGCAAAATCGGCTATTACAGAACTATTACAGAAGCGACCATGCGATTCTGATAGCCTGACCTTGTAAAACTGAGAGAAAAATAGAGCCTCCTCAGAGAATACACAGGGACCCATGACACTAGCCGACCTAGCGAAGAAATCCGCCGCAGCCAACGAAATCAACTGGGTGACGGCTACTTTTATGGTGCTGTTTCACATCGGCGCCGTGGCGGCGCTATTTTTCTTCAGCTGGAAATGCCTGTTCCTCCTGCTGTTTCTAAACTGGGTTTCCGGCAGCCTCGGCATCGGCATCGGGTATCACCGGCTGCTGACGCATCGCGGCTATAAGACTCCGAAATGGGTCGAATATTTTCTGACGGTTTGCGCCACGCTCGCGCTGGAAGGCGGGCCGATTTTCTGGGTGGCCACGCACCGCATCCACCACCACCACTCGGATAAAGAGGGCGATCCGCATTCGCCGATTGACGGCAAGTGGTGGGCGCACATGGGCTGGATTCTGATGGGCAAGTCCATGCACCACGACACAACGACTCTGGCGCGCTACGTTCCCGACCTGGCCAAAGACAAATTTCACGTCTGGATCACGAAATACCACTACGTTCCGATGATCGTGCTCGGCTTGATTCTGCTGGCGATCGGCGGAATTCCCTTCGTGCTCTGGGGCGTATTCCTGCGCACTGTGATTGGCCTGCACTCGACGTGGCTGGTGAATTCAGCGACGCATTCGTGGGGCACGCGGCGGTACAAGACTCGCGATCTTTCGACGAATAGCTGGTGGGTAGCGCTGCTGTCGTTCGGCGAAGGCTGGCACAACAATCACCACGCGCATCCGACTTCCGCGCGCCACGGGCTGGCCTGGTACGAGGTTGACTTCAACTGGTACGGCATCTGGACGCTTCAGAAACTCGGGCTGGCGCAGGACGTGTACCGCGTCAAGCTCCCGAGCAAAAACAGCGGCATCGAGAATGTTCCCGCTGAGGAAACATCTACTGTTGTCTCCGAACCCAGAGGCTGAACTGGTTTCAGTTTAGGCGCTCTTTTTTCAGCTTTCGGACATAAGCCAAATCCGCTGCGTACGCGTTTCGCGTAAGTCTCCGTGTTGAAATATCTCTGCGGGAATCCTCCGGTCCGCCGCTGTACAATCCTCAGAAGTAGCCATGCGAATCACCGGCCGCCGGAAGAAAATCGCCTTATTCCTGATTCTAGGCATCTGTCTGGTCGCTGCAACCGTGGCGCTCACAAGCATTTGGATCATTCTGAACTGGCGTGAACGCGTACTGCTCTTCTTCGGCGTGGTTTTCTTTATCGCCATCATCGTTGGCCTTATCCTCAACACCGTATTTCTCGTGCGCGAAATACGGCGGAACGAGCATCACGACAGTTTCATCAACGCCGTGACCCACGAATTGAAGACGCCGATTACGTCCATCCGCCTGTATCTGGAAACATTACAGCGGCGCGAGATCGAGGAAACGCAGCGCCAGAAGTTCTACCAATTGATGCTGGACGATACGGACCGATTGCGTGGGACCGTGGAGCAGGTACTGAAGGCCGGCGAGGTCGGTTACAAGCGCACCGCGCAGAAATTCCTGGAGGTCGATTTCGGCGGCCTCGTGGGCGAATGCATGGAGCTGGCCCGAACGCGGCACGATTTGCATCCCTCCGCTCTGCACTGGCAAAAAGAGGCCGGCGTCAACGGCGACTCAATCAAAGTGAAGGGAGATCCGGATGAACTCCGCACGGCCGTTTCCAATATTCTCGACAACGCCATCAAATATTCCGGCAGCAACGTGGACGTATCGGTCGGAATCGAGGCGCCAAACGACAAATGGATCGCGCTGCGGGTTCGCGACCGCGGAGTTGGTATTCCCGCGGGGGAGCTGAAACGCATTTTCAAGCGTTTCTATCGGGTGCCGCGCCGGTCAGCCGCCAAGCAAGCGAAAGGCACAGGCCTGGGCTTATTCATCGTCCGCGCGATTGCGCGCGCGCACGGCGGGAAAGTATTTGCCGAAAGCGCGGGCGAGGCTCACGGCACCACGGTGACGCTCGAATTGCCGAGGACCGGAGCGTGAGCCGAGTCCTAATCGTCGAAGACGAAGCTCATCTGGCGGAGGGCCTGCGCTTCAATCTGGAAGCGGAAGGACATTCGGTCGAGGTTGCGGGTGATGGCGAGACGGCGATCAGCCGATTGCTGGGCGCCGGAGCCAAGATTCGACGCCGTCGTGCTGGATGTGATGCTTCCCGGAATGGACGGCTTCGCCGTGGCCACCGCACTTCGCAAGGCCAAGAACTACGTGCCCGTCCTGATGCTAACGGCTCGCGGCCGGCCCGAAGACGTGCTCGCTGGATTTGCCGCCGGAACCGACGACTACCTCCCGAAGCCATTCGAGTTGCCGATATTCCTGGCGCGGCTCCAGGGCCTGCTGCGGCGAAGCGCGTGGCTTTCGAGTCCATCTCATTCGGCGAACCAAAACAGCAGCCAACGACAAGACCGAAACCAGCGCGACAAACGAAGATGTGTTTTCATTAAACGGACGCACGATCGATTTCGGCAATTTGGAGCTGCGTACGAAAGACACCACAATTCAGCTGACGCTGATGGAAGCGAAACTTCTGCGCCATCTGATCCGCAGCAAGCGGCCAAACCGTGTCGCGGAAATCCATTCTGGAGGATGTCTGGGGTTTGCGCGAGGACACGGACACTCGCGCCATCGACAATTTCATCGTTCGCCTGCGTCGCTACATCGAAGAAGACCCCTCCGAACCAAAGCATCTGCTCACCGTGCGCGGCGTTGGATACAGATTCGTCGGGTAATTTCCTCCTATGACTTTCGCTCCGCCTTCGCGGTATTTTCCGGGACGGCGGAGCCTTCCAGGTTACAAACGATCCGCCGGGACCGGCGCGCTAAGCGTGGTTTTACTCTTCAGGTTTATCTATTGCAGCGATAGCTCCTTTTGATGCGCATTGGCGATCTCCGCTACAAAAATGGGGTATATAATATGTATGACGAACATAGAGAACGATTCATTTGAGAATCCAATTGCGGAGAGTTAAATCACCATGGTCGTGCGACCTGTAGTACCTCCAACCGACATCGATGAACTGGAAGAGATTTGGGAATGGATTGAGTCATTCGACGCAGTCGTAGCAAATGGCAAGCCTGGGCAGGCGTCCAGGATCCTGCAGGAAATCCGCGACAGAGCCCTGGCCTCCGGCGTACAAGTTCCGTTTACTGCGAACACTCCGTACGTAAATACGATCCACGTGAGCCAGCAGGCCGCTCTTCCCGGCGATCAGGAAATCGAACGAAAGATCAAAAGCCTTGTCCGCTGGAATGCTCTTGCCATGGTGGTCCGAGCGAATCGCGAGGAACACAACATCGGCGGCCACATTTCCACCTACGGTTCAGTCGCCACTCTATTCGAAATGGGATTCGACCATTTTTTCCGTGCGCGCACCGATGAGTTTGAGGGCGACACTGTTTATTTCCAGGGCCACGCGGCGCCCGGTGTGTATGCGCGCGCGTTCGTCGAGGGCCGCCTTTCGGCGGCGAAGCTCGAAAATTTCCGCCGCGAATTAAAACCCGGAGGCGGACTGTCGTCCTATCCGCATCCGTGGCTGATGCCCGACTTCTGGGAATTTCCCACTGTTTCCATGGGCTTGAGCCCCATCATGGCGATTTATCAGGCTCGCTTTAACCGCTATCTCGAAGATCGAGGACTGAAACCCCGCACGGACGCCAAGGTGTGGGCCTTCCTGGGCGACGGCGAAACAGACGAGCCGGAAGCTCTGGGGGCAATCACTCTCGCCTCCCGCGAACACCTCGACAATTTGATTTTCGTCATCAATTGCAATTTGCAGCGCCTCGATGGACCGGTGCGCGGCAATGGCAGCATCATCCAGGAATTGGAAGCGGCATTCCGCGGCGCGGGTTGGAATGTCATCAAGGTTATTTGGGGTTCGGACTGGGATACGCTCTTCGAACAGGATGTTGACGGATTGCTCGCCAAGCGCCTTGGCGAAATGGTTGACGGCGAGTATCAAAAGCTCATCGTCGAATCGGGCGCCTACATTCGCCAGCACGTATTCGGCGGGGATCCCCGGCTGCTCAAGATGGTCGAAAACATTCCGGACGAGAAGCTTCACGCCCTGCGACAGGGCGGACACGACCCCAAAAAAGTTTACGCGGCCTATAAGGCAGCGGTGGAACACAAGGGATCTCCGACCGTTATTCTGGCGCGCACGATTAAAGGCTATGGCCTCGGAGAAGCAGGCGAGGGCCGTAACGTTACCCATCAGCAGAAGAAGGTTGACGAGGATACGCTCCGCAATTTCGGCGAGCGCTTTGGCCTTTCGTTCACCGAGGAGCAATTCGCCGAGGTGCCTTTCTATCGCCCGCCGGACGACAGTCCCGAAATGCAATATCTTCGCGCTCGTCGCGAATCTCTGGGCGGCTACATGCCCCGGCGCAGCGTGCGCTCGAAGCCGTTGGTGGGAAATCGCGCGGAGCTATTCGAAGAATTCCTGACGGGAAGCGAAGGCCGCGAAGTTTCGACCACCATGGCCTTCGTCGGAATGCTGCGAAAAATGCTTCGCGACGCGGAAATCGGCAAGCTGGTTGTGCCCATCGTTCCGGACGAAGCGCGCACGTTTGGTATGGAGTCCCTGTTTCGGCTGGTCGGAATCTACAGCAGCCAGGGGCAGCTCTACGAGCCCGTGGACATGAACACGCTGCTCTATTACAAGGAGGCCAAGGACGGCCAGATTCTTGAAGAAGGCATCACCGAAGCCGGTTCGATGTCCTCCTTTATTGCCGCCGGTTCCGCATACGCCACTCACGGAATTAACACGATTCCGTTTTTCATTTTCTACTCGATGTTCGGACTGCAGCGCGTCTGCGATTTAATTTGGGCCGCCGCTGATACCAGATGTCGCGGTTTTCTGTTGGGTGGCACGGCCGGACGCACGACGCTGGCCGGAGAGGGCCTGCAGCATCAGGACGGCAATAGCCACGTGCTCGCGCTCCCCATCCCCACGCTGCAAGCCTACGATCCCGCGTTTGCTTTCGAAATCGCCATGATCATCGAAGACGGTATCGACCGGATGTACGTGAAGGGCGAAAGCATCTTCTACTACATCACCGTAATGAACGAGCCGTACGCAATGCCTCCGATGCCGGCCGGATCGCGCGATGGCATTCTGAAAGGTATGTACAAATTTAAGGCCGCGAGCGACAGCAAGTCGAAGCTGCGCGCCCAGCTTTTCGGCAGCGGTTCCATTCTTCGCGAGGTTTTGAAGGCGCAGGACATTCTGGCGGAGAAATATCACGTTGCCGCCGACGTCTGGAGCGTTACGAGCTATAAAGCTCTATATAGCGATGGCATCGAGGCGGAGCGCTGGAATCTTCTGCACCCGAGCGACAAACCCCGCGTGCCCTATGTTTCCCAATGCCTTGCCGAAGCCCCTGGTGTCCTGGTCGCCGCAACGGACTATCTGAAAGCCCTGCCGAATATGGTCAGCCAATGGATGCCACGGCGGCTGGCTTCGCTCGGTACCGATGGATTTGGCCGCAGCGAGAGCAGAGAATCCCTCCGCAACTTCTTTGAAGTGGACGCGCGCTTCATCACCCTGGCGACGCTCCATGAATTGTTGCGCGAAGGGAAAATTCAGGCTTCCGTGGTTCAACAGGCGATCAAAGACCTCGAGATTGATGTCGAAAAGGCCGACCCGCTCACATCGTGAAACTCCGTCTCCCCGTTAGTCGGCGCGCGGGATGGTTCCTCTTGACGAAGTCCGTGAGATTCCGCAACAATCAAGGCATCGGTTTCGCGCCCACGCGAGGCCGTGCGGCTTAAGGTTTGGGTACTAAAGAACGACTGAGGCGCGTTCCAAGAGTCCAGAAATGAGGTAATTAGCCATGGGTAAGATTGTCTCAGCATTTGCCACCGTGCACGCCCCGCAGCTTTTCGACCGTCCGCCCAGCGAGGACCCCAAGCAGCTCGACGCCGATATTGCGGCGATGCGCCAGATCGGGCGCGAGCTTGAGGAATCCAAGCCGGACGCCGTGATCGTGATCGGCAGCGACCATCTTGAGACCTTCTTCCTGAGCTCCGTGCCCACGTTCGCCATCCTGTCGGGCGAGTTTTCTCACGCTGAATTTGCCGGCCGAAGATACGAAATGCCGATCCATCAAGGCTTGGCCGAAGACCTCCTGGACAAGCTCATGTCAGCGGGTTTCGACCTGGGCTACTCGCAGGACGCTGTCCTCGGACACGCGTTCGCGGCTGTCTACGAATGGGTGATCGAGAAGCGCCCCATTCCCGTCGTCCCGATTTTCGTGAATGCCTATCTCCCGCCCCTGCCGACGGCGAAGCGCTGCGCGGAGCTGGGGAAGGCGATCGCGAAGGTAATCGCGGCGCGTCCCGAGAAGGTCGCCATCGTGGCCAGCGGCGGAATGTCGCATTTTCCCGGCACCTGGAAATACCCCAAGCCGGATTTCGACTTCGATTACTGGGCCATCTCCGAAATGGAGAAGGGCAATCACGACGTTCTAATCAACATGACCAACGAGCAATTCGACGAGGTAGGCAACACCGAGATGCTTTCATGGATGATCATGTTCGGAGCGATCGGCAACCAGCCCGGCGAGCTGGTCACCTATCAGCCGACATGGCATCACGGCCACGCGGTCATGCGCTTCCTCCCGCTCAAGGGCACGGGCCCGTCCAAGGAAGGCGCAGGAGGCCGCCAAGAAGTACGAATTCAAGGGCGGCTTCGAATTCTATAAGCACCCCTCCGTGGCGGCTTACAAGCTGAACAAGGTTCTGTACGACAGCCGCTTCAAGCGGGACCTGCGGCTCCGGCTGATTCACGATCTTCCTTCCGTGGCGAAGGAATACGGCATGACCACCGAGGAAGCCAAGGTTCTCGAAACGCTGCAGGACGACGACATCGAGAAATTCCGCGACGGGCAGGTCCATCCGCTGGTGGAGGCGGGCGCGCATCCGCTCGGGATGTGGATGGCCGTCATCCGGATGCACGCCGAGCTGCGGAAGCTGCGCGCGGCAAAGAGCGAAATCGGGCAGCCGAACAGCGCATCGCACTAAGCGGCGGCGATTCAATTGCGAAGTGATTGGGCCTGCGGCGTGGCGGGACGTCGAAGGTTTGCTCTTCTTGGCACCAATTCCGCTCGAAATCCAACGAGTTCTTTCAACTTCAAGCGAGGGCAAACATATGAAGGTTGGCGTTGCGGGACAAGGCGCTTTCGGCGTGAAGCATTTGGAAGCCCTCGCCATTATTCCGGGCATCGAAGTCATCACGCTGACGGGCGGGAATCAGGTCACCACGGAGAAGTCGCCAAGAGATTCAAGATCCCTCACTTTACGGGCGATCTTGGGCGAGAGCCTGAAGCAGCCCGGCCTGGAAGCGATGATCCTTGCGACGCCCACCGGAATGCACGCGGAGCAGGGCGAGCAGTGCATGCGCGCCGGAAAGCACGTGCAAATCGAAATTCCCATTGCCGATACCCTCGCGGATTCCGAACGACTGGTGAACGTGCAGAAAGAAACCGGCGTCGTCTGCATGGGCGGCCACACGCGGCGCTTCAATCCCAGCCACCAGTACGTTCACAAGAAGATCAAGGCCGGCGAGCTGAAGGTCCAGCAGATGAACGTGCAGACCTACTTCTTCCGTCGCACGAACATGAACGCGGCGGGACAGCCCCGAAGCTGGACCGATCACCTGCTGTGGCATCACGCCTGCCACACGGTGGACCTGTTCCAGTATCAGACCGGCGAACTGGTTTCCGATTGTTACGCCGTGCAGGGCCCGATGCATCCCGAACTGAAGATCGCCATGGACATGGGAATCGTGATGAAGGTTCCGTCGGGCGCGATCTGCACGCTTTCGCTGTCGTTCAACAACAAAGGCCCGCTGGGCACGCGCTTCCGCTACATCTGCGATAACGGCACGTTCCAGGCCTACTACGACGATCTGGTGGACGGCGAGGACAAGAAGATCGACCTGTCCCACGTGGATGTCTCGATGAACGGAATCGAGCTGCAGGACCGCGAGTTTTTCGCCGCGATCAAGGAAAAGCGCGAGCCCAACGCCAGCGTCGCACAGTGCTACACGGCCATGCAGGTGCTCGACAAGCTCGATCACATCCTCAACCGCGCGGCCGCCAGCTCGAAAGCCTAGCGTCTTCGGTTGGCTTTTAACGAGAGGCGGCTTCCAGCTTTCCGTCGAGCACGGACGAAAGCCGCTCTTCATCCAGCGCGTTTTCCCACTTTGCAACCACGATGGTCGCCACCGCATTGCCCACCACATTCGTCGGCGTCAAACCTTCCGACATCAGCCTGTGAATTCCGAGCACCAGCGCAACGCTCGCAACCGGAATCGTTCCCGTCGAAGCAATTGTCGCAGCCAACACCACGAACGCCGCGCCGGCAACGCCAGCCGCGCCCTTCGACGACAATAGCAGCACGGCGAGTAGCCCCAGCTGCTGCCAAGGTGCATCAGTGCGTATTCGTGGCCTGCGCCAAGAAAACTGCCGTCGTCGCGAGGTAAAGGCAAGTCCCATCCAGATTGAACGAATAGCCTGTGGGAATCACCAGACCGACGATGCTTTCCTCGCAACCCAGGTCTTCCAGCTTCGCCATCAATTGCGGCAGCACCGTTTCTGACGAGGTCGTCGCGAAAACGATCAGTAGCTCTTCGCGAATGTAGCGGATCAACTTGAATATGCTGAAGCCGCACCAGTGCGCGACCGGCCATAGGACGCCGAAGATAAATATCAGGCAGGTGACATAAAAACCGCCCAGCAGCTTGCCAAGCGAGACCAGCGATCCCGCGCCGAACTTGCCGACCGTGAAAGCGATCGCCCCAAATGCGCCAATCGGCGCGGCCCACATCACGATCGCGACGATCTTGAACAGCATCTGCGACGCGGCCTCAATGAAATCCACGACCGGTTTGCCGCGGGTCCCAACCTGGGTCAGCGCAAACGCGCACAGCACGGAAATGAGCAGGACCTGCAGGACGTTCCCTTCGGTGAATGCCCCGACAAACGTGTTCGGGATGATGTTCGTCAGAAACTGCGTGACGCTTGCGCTCTCCGGGTGCGCCACGTACGTCTGCACGGCGGACGTATCAATGTGCGCGAGATTCACGTTCATCCCGCGCCCGGGCTTCCAGATATTCACCGCGGCGAGTCCGATCACGAGCGCGACCGTCGTCAGCGCCTCGAAGTAGATGATCGCTTTGAGCGCGACGCGCCCGACCCGCGCCAAATCGGCCATGCGCGCGATTCCGTGAACCACGGTGCAAAAAATGATCGGCGCGATCAGCATGCGGATCAACTTGATGAAGGCGTCGCCCAGCGGCTGCATGCGCACGCCAAGGTTGGGATAAAACTTACCTAGAATGATCCCCACAACCATGCCAGCCAGCACGTAAGTCCAGAGCTGTCCATACCAGCGCTTCGGGCGATCGCGCTTTTCGATGCGAGTCGTAGCGGAATGATTGGCCATCGGGACGACACACCCTAGCGCTTGGAGAACGAATTGACAAGATCATTGGCTCTAAATTATACTGAACCATATGGTTCAGTATCGCGTAGCCCAAATCGACCGTGTCGCCGCGGCCATTTCCGACCCTACCCGTCGGGCCATCATCGAGCGTCTCGCGCGCGGACCGGCGCGCATTTCCGAAGTTGCCGAGCCGTTTCCGATGTCACTCACCGGAGTTTGCAAACACGTGAGAGTGCTCGAAGGAGCTGGGCTCGTTCGGCGTACTCGCCGCGGCCGCGACAACACTCTCGAGTTGTCCCCGGATCCCATGCGCGCCGTGACCCGATGGATCCTGAAATATGAGGAGTTTTGGAAATCGCGCCTTGACCGGCTCGAAAATTTCTTCGCCGCAAACGAGGAGAAATCACGATGAAACTCACTGAGGTCACCGTTTCTCGCGCGATTCCCGCATCAGCCGAGAAAGTTTTCGATGTCTGGATGGATCCGAAAAGTCCCGGCGGCCCGTGGTTCGGTTCGGACCGCGTGATCCTGAACCCGGTCGTGGATGGTCTTTTCTATCTCGCCGTGAAACACGAGGGCCGGACTTGGCCTCATTACGGGCGCTTCCTTCAAATCGACCGGCCGCGCATCGTCGAGTACACATGGATGTCCGAGGGGACGAAGGGAGCTGAATCGATTGTTACCGTCACGATGGAAGCGCGGGGCGAAGAAACCGAGGTTACGCTTCGGCACTCAGGTGTCCCCGACGACGAAATGGGGCGCCAGCACAAAGACGGCTGGGCTTGGGTTCTCTCGGCGCTCGCAGAACGCTTCGCGTCGCGACGCCCCACTTCCTCGTCAGATTGAGTGGTTGTCGCCGGCCACGAACTCTCCACAACTGTACAATTGCTTGCCACTGGCGAGACTCAGTTAAAAATGTCGAATCGGTGTAAACTCTCCTGTGCTTCGAATCGTACGCGGTAGTTCAACATGTAGGAGTTCTAATGACTGACGAAATGGCCGAGCGCATAACGATTCGCGAAATGGTCGAAAACTGGGTTGTGTGGCGCGACGCCCTTCAATGGGAAAAATTCCGCGCGCTCTGGCATGACGACGGCGTCATGATGGCCACCTGGACGCAGGGCACCGCCGACGAATTCATCGAAATGAGCAAGCAAGGGTTCGCCAAGGGCGTGCGCATCCTTCATTTTCTTGGCGGCAGCTCGATTGAAGTGAAGGGTAATCGCGCCCTCTCGCAGACCAAAATGACCATCTCGCAGCGCGCCCCGGTTCACGACGTTGTCTGCGACGTGGTCTGCACGGGTCGCTTCGTCGATTTCTGGGAAAAGCGCGCAGGGCGCTGGGGATTGGTGCTTCGCCAGCCCATTTACGAAAAAGATCGCATGGACCCTGTGGATCCGGCGGCCAAGCTCAGCCTCGATCAAAATCTCTTGATGTCGTTTCGAGAGGGCTACCGCCATCTCGCCTACCTGCAAACGCAGATCGGATACAAAATCAAAATGGACATGCCCGGCTTGACTGGTCCCGAAGTCGAGGCGCTCTACGTCCGTGGTGCTTCCTGGCTTGCGGGCAACCCCCTCTAAACGATCTGCAAGGAACGGCTCTCTTTAGGGGGTCGGAGCTTGAGCTCCGACATAGGAGGCTTGCTGCCAGCGCGCTTTAGCGCCTGAGGACACTCTTCATCGCTTTGCTCCGCGACCTGCTAAGCCGGGAAATCGCAGAGGCCGCTCAGGTGGGATCAGGTGTATATTATTTCTCGCCTTTGAAATTAAAATCCAAACACTAAGGACAATGCCATCATGGCTGTAGAAACCGTTGCCGCACCGATCCATGTTTCAGACGCCGCCTGGCAGGCAATCGAAGGCGGCTACGACATTCAAGTCCACGTCGCGCCTGATGTAATCGCGCGGCGCATTGACGATCTCGATCTCGCCAAGGAATTTCTTTCGCACAAGCTGAAAGGCTTCGTGCTGAAGTCGCACTACGCGCCCACCTACGAGCGCGCCAAAGTGGTCACCAAAGCGAGCCCGGGCATCACCGCTTACGGAGCGATCACGCTGAATCACAGCGTGGGCGGCCTGAATCCGGTCGCGCTCGAAATCGCCGGCCGCTCCGGCAATAAAATCGTCTGGTTCCCCACCGTGGACGCGGCCAATGAAACGGCCGGCCGCAGCGATGGCCCCACCGACAAACTTCCATTCTGGGCGAAAATTCAGCGCGAGCTTTCCGCGACCGGTATTTCGCCCGCGCCGATCAGCGTGCTCGACGCCAGCGGCAAGGTCAGCGACGCCGCGCGAGCGCTGCCTGGAACTGATCGGCAAGCACGACATGATTCTCGCCACCGGCCACTTGAGCAAGAAGGAGATTCACGCGCTGGTAAAGGTGGCAAAGAAAGAATTGGGCTTGAAGCGTGTCGTGGTGACGCACGCGGAATTTCCGTCGCAGAATATGACCGCGCAGGAGCAGGTCGAAGTTGCCGACCTGGGCGCGATGATCGAGCACTGCTTCACCACCATGTACACGAACAAAGCCCCCTGGGACGCTTACTTTGACAGCGTCCGCAAAGTCGGCCCTGAGCGCGTGGTCCTCTCAACCGACTTGGGACAGACGATCAATCCGCCCGTTGCGGAAGGCTTTGGCATGTTCGCGCAGAAGATGCTCGACGCCGGCTTCAGCGCGGCCGACGTGCGCCGCATGTGCGTCACGAACACCACCGCGCTCCTCAGCTAACGGGTGCGCCAGCGTCATTCCTATTCAGCGCGTTCTGCCGCATGCTAGAATTGCGGGAGTCGGTCGCACGATAGGCCCGTAGCTCAGTTGGCTAGAGCGCCACCTTGACACGGTGGAGGTCTGCGGTTCGAGCCCGCACGGGCCTACCATTTCAGCCTTCCTTCAGACGCTATTGCAATCTTTACTCCTATGGCTCTTTCGCGATAGCCATTCAGCTTCCGAACGAAACTCCGCCTCAGAAGCCTAAAATAGCCGCATGGAGAAAAAGATCTTTTGGGCGGCTTTTTTTGTTTTAGGCCTGGTGGCTGATCTTTTCTTGCCGCTCTGGTGGGCGCTCCTCGCCACGATTCCAATAGGCATTGTGAGCTGGTGGATTGCCTACCGTAGCGACTGGTTCTAATTCCGGACGGCGTCCGCAGTTGTCTCGGTTTTTCGTTTTCTCCCAAAAGTATTTCCCACCGCCATAAATCCTCGCGCCATCACTCTCTCCGCTCTCGCGCACCCGTTCACGATTTGTCCGCATGAATGATTATTTGTTGACAACCATCCCGCAGTTTCATGTATTATTATGCAGTCGCATGCATATTCACGCATGATAGGAACATGGGCGTACAAAAGCGATTTCGGCAGGGACAAATTTTGAAAGTCCTCACGGGCCAGCCCGTGGCAAGCCAGGATGAGCTGCGCCGCCAGCTCGGGCACCTGGGTGTGCGCGTCACGCAGGCGACTTTGTCGCGCGACCTTCGCGAGCTTCGGCTGGTGAAGACATCCGCCGGCTACCGCCCGCTCGCCTCCGCGACCGCTGACGAAGCTTCGCCGCTGCCAACTCTCGCGCGCGCCTTGAAAGATTTCCTGCTCGACCTTCGCCCCGCGCAAAACATGCTCATCTTGAAAACTCCGCCCAGCGGCGCGCAGCCTCTTGCCGCAGCTGTGGACGCGGAACACTGGAAGGAAGTCGCCGGCACTCTGGCGGGCGATGATACCGTCCTGGTCATCTGTTCTTCCCGCACCGGATGCAGCGCCGTTCAGAAACGCGTGGAGGAAATGCTCCGATGAGTGACCCCGTAAGGGTCGCCGTCGTCGGGGTAACGGGCTACGCGGGATACGAGCTAGCCCGGCTCCTGCTGCGGCACCCACACATTGAAAAACCAACATTCTTTCTTCGTGAAGCCCATGCGAATGTTCATTGCCTCACGGATCTTTTCCCGCAGCTGCGTGGTTGGGGTGACGCGCCCTGCCGCCCGCTTTCCGTCGAGGCCATCGCCACGAGCGGCGCCGAGGTCGCATTCCTTTCGACTCCTCACGAGGCTTCGCTCGAACTTGTTCCCAAACTTTTAGCTGCGAATCCCAAGCTGCGGATCGTGGACCTCAGCGGCGCGTTCCGTTTTCGGAACGCGGAGACATTCACGAAGTGGTACAAACTCCCCGCGCCCGATGCGAAGGCCTTGTCGGAAACGGTATACGGACTGCCAGAGCTATACGCGGACGCGCTTCCGAAAGCGCGCGTTGTTGGAAATCCGGGATGCTATCCCACCTCGGTGATTCTGGGACTGCGGCCGCTGATCGAGGCGGGTTGGATCAACACCGCGCGCGGAATCGTATGCGACTGCAAGTCCGGCGTCACCGGCGCCGGCAAAGATCCGAAGCGCGACACGCATTTCGTCGAGGTAAACGAAAATTTCCGCGCGTATAACCTCTTCTCGCATCGCCATACGCCGGAAGTTTCCGAGCATCTCGGTCTCGCCTCGGAGAATTTCGTGTTCACCACGCACCTGCTGCCGGTGGATCGCGGAATTCTTTCGACGCTTTACGTATGGCTCGGTCCCTCGCGCAAGGCGGAAGAAATCGAAGCGCTCTACCGCAAGTTCTATACCGGGCGGCCGATGGTTCGAATCATGCCGGCGGGAACTCTGCCGGAGCTGCAGCACGTGACGCATACGAATTTCTGCGATATCGGCTTCGCGCTCGATCCCTCGGGCGAGCGGCTGGTGATCGTTTCGTGCCTCGACAATCTCGGCAAGGGTGCGGCGGGGCAGGCGGTACAAAATCTCAATGGGATGCGCGGGTATCCCGAAACGGCGGGCTTGCTATGAGGATGGTCATCAAGGTTGCGGGCGCGCTGCTCGAGCGCGATGAGGACGTGCAGACACTGGCGCGGCAGATCACCGAGCTCGCGCGCGCCGGTCACGAGATTCTGGTCATTCACGGCGGCGGGCGAATCTTCACGGCCACGCTCGCGCGCATGGGAATCACCAGCCGGTTCATCAACGGCCTGCGCGTCACCGATCGCGAAACGCGCGACGCGGCCGTGATGGTTTTCGCCGGCCTGCTCAATAAGCGGCTCGCGGGCGCGATTTCGCTCGCGGGCCATCCGGCCGTGGGCATCAGCGCCGCGGATGCCGCCTGCTTCCTCGCGGAGCCCATGCAAGTGGAGGATCGCGAAGGCAGCCTCGGATTTGTCGGCTATCTCACGGAAGTGAATGTTGATTTCCTGCGCTCGCTCTGGCGCGAGGGAATCGTTCCCGTGGCTTCCTGCCTGGGCCTGGGCGCCGATGGCGAGCTTTACAACATTAATGCCGACCACATGGCCGCGGCCGCCGCCGAATTCATTCGCGCCGATCGCTTGATTTTCCTCACCGATGTCGCGGGCGTGCTCGATGGCGAAAAAGTGTTGAGCGCCCTCCGCGGCACGGATATCGAAGATCTCATTCGCAAGAACAAAGTCTCCGGCGGCATGATTCTGAAGCTCGAAGCCGCGAAGCGCGCCCTTGCCGGTGGCGTATCCGAAGTGCGCATCGTCGGTGGCTCCAAGCCGCGCGCGCTGCTCGCTGCCGCGAGCACCGGCCGCTCGGGAACGCGGGTTCTGCCCGTGATCCGCACCAGCGCGAGGGCCGCAGCCCACGGGGCGGCGCAATAACCATGGCCAAAAAGAAAATTACAGCGGCGAAGCGTCTCTCGCCGGCGAAGATCCGCGCCGACGAAGCGCGCTACATGATGAAGACCTATCGGCGTCCGCCGGAGGTATTTACTCACGGCCGCGGCTGCCGTCTTTACGATTCGCAGGGGCGCGAGTATCTCGATTTTCTCGCGGGAATCGCCGTGAATGCCACGGGGTACGCGCATCCGCGAATGGTTCGCGTGATCCGGCGAGAGGCCGGCCGCGCGACTCACGTTTCGAATCTTTTTCATAATCCCTATCAGGCGCCGCTCGCGCGCAAGCTGGCGCAGTGGTCGGGCCTCGACCGCGTCTTTTTCTCCAACAGCGGCAGCGAGGCGATTGAAGGCGCGCTGAAGCTTGCCCGCGCGTACGCGCACGCCAAATCCGATAGCGGCGCTCGCCTGAAGACTCGCTTCCTCGCGCTCGAAAATTCATTTCATGGCCGTACCATGGGAGCGCTCTCGATCACGCACACGGCGAAATATCGCGAGCCGTTCGCTCCGCTGGTCCCCGGCGCTGAATTTGTCCGGTTCAATGACGTAGCCGATCTCGACGCGAAATTCGACGACACGGTTTGCGCCATCATCATCGAGCCCGTTCAGGGCGAGGGCGGCGTTCACGTCGTCAGCGAGGAATTCTGGGATCGCGCGCGCGCGGCTGACCGCGGAGCATGGCGCCGCCCTGATCGCTGACGAAATTCAGTGCGGCCTGGGCCGCACCGGCCGGCGCTTCGCCTACCAGAAATTTGACTCGCTACCGGACATCGTCACGGTCGCCAAACCGCTTGCCGGCGGCCTCCCGCTGGGCGCTTTTATTGCGAGCGAGAAATTCGCGTCGGCGCTGAGCCCCGGTATGCACGGGTCAACCTTCGGCGGCGGCCCGCTGGTCTGCGCGGCCGCGCTCGAATTTCTCATCATCGTGGAAGAAGACAACTTGCTCGCGAATGTCCGCGACGCGAGGCGCGGAAATTCGCGCTGGATTGGAAAAGCTCGCGACGCGTTTTGATTTCATCCGCGAAGTGCGCGGCGAGGGACTGATCATCGGCATCGATCTATCAGTTGATGGCGCTCCGTTCGTTGTGGAAGCCTTGCGACAAGGCCTGCTGATCAATTGCACGCACGATCACATTCTTCGGCTTCTCCCGCCCTTCATCATTACGCAAGCGGGATGCCGCCGAATTTCTCCGGAAGTTTGAAACCGTCCTGGCTCGCGTCGCGAAATCCGTGAAGAAGTCCGCGAACAAATCCGCCGCCCCAGCAGCAAGATCCGAATCCCAGACGCAGCCGCTCGCTTTGGCTGCGACGAGGTGAATATGAGCGCTGTCGCCGCACCGCTCGCATTGAAAAGGGACCTCCTTACCGGAACAGAATGGAGTCCGGCCCAGTTGCGCGATTTCTTCCGCCTTGCGACGGAGATGAAGGCGCGCCCGGATCGTTACCGCACCGCGCTCGCCGGCAGCGTCTTCGTCCTGATCTTTGAGAAGCCGTCTCTGCGCACGCGCGTTACGTTCGAAACCGGCATCGCCAATCTCGGCGGCACATCCACATTTCTCGATCACACTGCCGCGCGCCTCAGCGAACGCGAGCCGGTTCGCGACATCGCGAAGAATCTCGAGCGCTGGGTGCAGGGAATCGTCGCGCGCGTCTTCGCGCAGGAAACGCTTGAAGAGCTCGCCGCGAACGCCAACGTTCCCGTGATCAACGCGCTTTCGGATAAATATCATCCTTGCCAGGCGCTGGCGGATTTCTTCACGCTCGAGGAACGCTTCGGCGGATTGCGCGGTCTGAAATTCGCGTATGTAGGCGACGGCAACAACATGTGCCATTCGCTCCTCACCATCGGCGCCCGCGCTGGGGCGCACATTCGTGTCGCCACGCCCGCGGGATACGAGCCTGATGCGACGATCGTCGCCGAAGCCAAGCGCGTCGCCCGCGAAACTCGCGGAAAGATCGAAATCGTTCGATCGCCCGAAGATGCCGTAGCAGGCGCGCAGGCTGTTTACACCGACGTCTGGGCGAGCATGGGCCAGGAAACCGAATCCGCCGCCCGCGAGAAAGCCTTCGCCGGATATCAGGTTAATGAAGCGCTCTTCGCCCAGGCCGCGCCGGATGCAGTCTTCCTGCATTGCTTGCCCGCCCACCGCGGTCTCGAGGTCAGCGCAGGCGTTATCGATTCGCCGCGCTCGATCATTTACGATCAAGCAGAAAATCGCCTGCACGTCCAGAAGGCGATCCTGCACACGCTGCTCACCTAAGGAGAATCCGTTGCCCAAGAAGGTCGTTTTGGCATATTCGGGAGGCCTTGATACCTCCATCATTATTCCCTGGCTCAAGGAAAATTACGGCGGCTGCGAAGTCATCGCCATGATCGGCGATCTCGGCCAGCAGCGAGGATCTTGAGGCCGCGCACAAGAAAGCGCTCGCCACCGGAGCCAGCGAAGCCTATATCGAAGATCTCCGCGAGGAATTCATCACCGGTTACATCTGGCCCACGCTCCGCGCGGGAGCCGTCTACGAGCACAAATATTTACTGGGCACTTCGTTCGCCCGCCCGCTCCTCGCGAAAAGGCAGGTCGAGATCGCCAAGAAAGTCGGCGCCGATGCTTTGGCGCACGGCTGCACGGGCAAAGGCAACGATCAGGTTCGTTTTGAGCTGGCCGCGAAGGCGCTCGCGCCTGAATTGACCATCATCGCGCCATGGCGCGAATGGAAGATCAACTCCCGCGAAGAAGCGATCGAATACGCTCGCTCGCACAATATTCCCGTGGACCAGACGAAAAAAAATATTTACAGCCGCGACCGCAATGTCTGGCACCTCAGCCACGAAGGCGGAGTTCTCGAAGATCCGGCGAACGCGCCGGCGGAAGACATGTGGCAATGGATCGTCTCGCCCGCCAAAGCGCCCGACCAGCCCACCCTCGTCGAAATCGGTTTCGACGGCGGGAATCCCGTGTCCGTAAATGGCAAGAAGCTCGCGCCGCTCGCGCTGCTCGACCAGCTGAACGAAATCGCCGCCGCGAATGGCGTCGGCCGCATGGACATCGTCGAAAACCGCCTCGTCGGCATGAAATCGCGCGGCGCATACGAAACGCCCGGCGGCACTCTGCTCGTCACCGCGCATCGCGAGCTCGAATCGCTGTGTCTCGATCGCGAAACGCTGCACTACCAGCAGATTCTCTCGCTGCGCTACGCCGAGATGGTTTACTACGGCATGTGGTTCACGCCACTGCGCGAGGCTCTCGACGCGTTCTTCACCAGCACGCAGCGCCGCGTCACCGGGTCCGTCACGCTCTCGCTCTTCAAGGGCAACGTAAACGCCACCGCGCGCACGTCGCCCTATTCGCTCTATCGCGCCGGGCTTGCCAGCTTCAGCATGACGGGCTACAACCCGAAGGACGCCGAGGGTTTCATCAACCTCTTCGCCCTGCCCATCACCATTCCGCTCGAGGCCGCGGTGCGATGACCGTTCCCGAGAGGCCCCTTCCCGACGGCCAGAAAATGTGGGGCGGCATGTTCGAGCGCCCCCCGGACGCATCGTTCTACGAATTCGAGCGCTCCTGGCAATTCGATCGCAGAATGCTGCCTCAGGAGCTTGCTCTCGACCGCGCTTGGGCCCGCGCGATCGCCGCTGCGGGAATTCTTACCGACGACGAAGGCCAGCGCATTGTTGCTGCGCTTGATGAGATCGAAGCTCGCGCGAAATCCGACGCCGCGTGGCTCGATGCCTCGAAGGCCGAAGACGTTCACCATTTCGCCGAATCCGCGCTGATCGAAAAACTCGGCCCGCTGGGCGCCAAGCTTCATACCGGCCGCAGCCGCAACGAAATGGTCGCGACTGAATTCCGCATGTACGTGAAAGACACCGCTCGCGAGTTGCGGAGCGCCCTCGGCGTGCTCGCCCGCGTGATTTCCGTCCAGGCCAAGCACAATCTCGGTATTCCGATGCCCGGTACTACGCATATGCAACACGCCCAGCCGCTGCTGCTCTCGCATTGGCTCCTCGCGCATGGCGAGGCTTTTCAACGCGACGCCGAACGCTTCGCATCCGCCGCGGCCAGCGCGGACTATTGCCCGCTCGGCTCCGGCGCCCTCGCCGGTTGCGCGTTTCCGCTCGACCGCAAGGCGCTCGCGCGCGATCTCGGCTTTTCGCGCATTACCGCCAATAGCCTCGATGCCGTCAGCGACCGCGATTTCGCGCTCGAAACTCTTTTCGCGCTCGCCACGCTCGCGATGCATCTTTCGCGGCTCGCCGAGGACATGGTTCTGTTCGCCACGCCCGAATTCGGCTTCATCGAGTTGCCCGACGAATACTCCACCGGCAGCAGCTTGATGCCGCAGAAGAAAAATCCCGATGCGTGGGAGCTGATTCGCGGCAAGACGGGCCGCATCTACGGCGCTCTCTTCGCGCTTTTCACCACCTGCAAGGGCCTGCCGTCGAGCTATCAGCGCGACTTGCAGGAGGACAAAGAGCCGCTGTTCGCGGCCCACGATCAGGCGCTCGCCATGGTGAAAATTGCCGCCGCGACCCTCGCCGCCACTAAATTCCGCGAGGCGCGCCTGCGCGAGGCGTCGCAGGATCCCGCGCTGGTCGCTACCGAAGTCGCCGACTATCTTGCCGCTCAAGGTGTCCCCTTTCGCGAGGCGCACGAAATCGTCGGTAAAGTTCTTCGCGCAGCAGAGCAGGAAGGGAAATCAATCCGCGAGATGCCGCTCGACCGGCTCATCGCATTCTCGCCCGCATTCGGCCGCGACCTCAGCACCGTGCTCACGCTCGAATCCGCTCTCGCGCGGCGCGGTATAGCCGGAGGCACGGCGCCCGGGGCAGTTCGCTCCGCGCTCGAGGATTTCAACGCGCGCCTCGCCAAGCTCGAGGAAAAGCCTTGAACCCGCACCTTTCCGCATCCGACATTCCCGGCGGTTTTACTTTCGCGGCCACTCATTGCGGCCTCAAGCGCTCCCGGCTCGATCTGGGCATTCTCGTCAGCGATACTCCGGCGACGACGGCTGCCATGTTCACTCAGAATCAAATTGTCGCCGCGCCGGTGATCGCCTCGCGCGAGCACCTGCGCAAATCGCGCGGGAAAATGCGCGCCCTGATCGTCAATTCCGGCAACGCGAATTGCTGCACGAAGGAGGACGGCTATCCCGCGTCCATCGCCACGGCCTCAAAGCTCGCGGCAGAGTTGGGCGGCATAGATCTCTCGCAGATTCTCGTGTGCTCCACCGGCGTAATCGGCGCGCCGCTGCGAGTGGAAAAAATTCTCGCCGCCGTGCCGCATGTCGTGCTCGCGCGTAGCTCCGAAGCCGGTGCGTTCGAGGAATTCGCCCGCTCGATCATGACCACGGACACGCGCCCGAAATGGGCGGCCGCGAAATGCCGTGTCGGCGGAAAGCAAGTCCGCCTTCTCGGTTGCGCCAAAGGCTCCGGAATGATCGAACCCAACATGGCGACCATGCTCGCTTTCATCGCCACGGACGCGGCGATCGCTCCGGCGCTGCTCGACCGCGCCTTGCGCGCCTCCGTCGAGCGCACTTTCAATTCGATTACCGTGGATGGCGACACCTCCACGAACGACACCGTCGCCGTGCTCGCCAATGGACACTCGGGAGCGCGCGAAATCAAGGGCGCGTCCGGCGCCGATTACAAAACTTTCCGTGCCGCGCTCGAAAGTATCTGCAAATCGCTCGCGCTGGCCATCATCGAGGACGGCGAAGGCGCCCAGCGCACCATCGAAATCGAAGTTCGCGGCGCAGCGTTCGGAGCGCGATGCGCGCCGAATCGCAAAGACAATCGCCAATTCGCCGCTCGTGAAGACCGCATTCGCCGGTGCTGATCCGAACTGGGGACGCATCCTCGCCGCCGCGGGACGCTCCGGTGTGAAATTCGACGCTCGGCGCACGAACATTTCGATCGCCGGCGCCGCCGTCTGCCGCGGCGGAGCCGAACATCCATTCGACGAGCGTGACGTCCACCAAAAGATGCTCGCAAAGCATGTCCCGGTCCGCGTGGATCTCCGCTCGGGCAAAGCCTCCGCACGCGTCTGGACCTGCGACTTCACCATCGAATACGTCCACATCAATTCCAGCTACCGCACGTAGCCGATTCCGCGCCCGGCGCATGCTCTGGCTATGCGCAGATGATTCGCGCTAGGTTTCGTAGGGGCACGGCATGCCGTGCCCGGCGCAGATGCTTGGCAATGTGTTTCCGATCAGTCACCATCTTCGTCGCGGCACAGCGCATGTGGAGTGCGGCGGCTTGCCGCCGCTGTCTGCCGTCTCGGCTCGCCGGGGCGTGCTGCAACTAGTAGCCATGTCCGCTAGGTCCGCACGCCAACCTTCCGATTAGGATCACGGGTGTTTCTTCGTAGGGGCACGATATATCGTGCCCGACACCTCTGCCTGCGCTCTACTTCCACTCCCACTTCGCATACTCTTCCCGCAGTTTCGTCTTTAGAAATTTCCCAACCGACGTCCGCGGAATCTCGCGCGCGAAAACAAACGCATCGGGAATCTGCCATTTGGCGAATTTCTCGGCCAAGAATGAACGAAGCTCCTCCGCTTCCACTTCGGCCCCCTTCTTCTTCACCACCACCGCCAACGGACGCTCCTGCCACTTCGGATGCGCAATCCCGATTACCGCAGCCTCGCTCACCGCAGGATGATTCATTAGCGCGTTTTCCAAATCCACCGAACTGATCCACTCCCCGCCGGATTTGATTAGGTCCTTGCTGCGATCCACGATTCGCATGTATCCCTCGGCGTCAATCGTGGCCACGTCCCCGGTTCGAAACCAGCCGTCTTTCGACCAGCGATCTTCCGTTTCCGGCGCTTCCAGATAGCTTGCCGCCACCCACGGCCCGCGCACCTCGAGCTCGCCGAAGGTCTGGTCGTCCCACGGCGCTTCCACCTCGGCATTCATCACCCGCATCTCCACGAACGGCGCGGGCATCCCCTGCTTCGTGCGAATCTTGTATGCCTCATCTTCCGAGCATCCGGCCAATGTGGATTTGATCGTGCCCATGGTCGCCATCGGCGCTGTCTCCGTCATTCCCCATATCTGGCGAACGTGAAGGCCGAACCGATCGAGCCCTCTGAACAACGCCTCAGGCACCGCCGATCCTCCCGAAACGACACGAATCGGACGCGAAAACTTCCATCGTCCAGGATTGCTCTCGAGCGCCTGGAGCACGCTGATCCACAGCGTTGGCACACCCGCTGCCAGCGTCACGCCTTCCTGCTCGATCAGGTCCAGCAGGCCCTCAGCCTCCAGGTGCGGCCCGGGCAGAATCAACTTTGCTCCCATCATGGCGGCGGTGTATGGCAGGCCCCACCCGTTTGCGTGGAACATCGACGTACACGCGAGAATCACGTCGCTATGCCTGATTCCGAACGTTTCGTCGATGCACTCCGCCAGGCTGTGCAGCACCAGCGCGCGATGCGAGTAGACGACGCCCTTTGCTTTTCCCGTCGTCCCCGACGTAAAGCAGATTGACGCTGCTTCGTTCTCCTCTATTTCGGGATATTCGAACTCGTCGTCCGCTGCGGCCAGAAAATCTTCGTACTGCTCGAACTCCCGCGGTATCTTACCGCCGCCAAACGGCACCACAAACACGCGCTCGAAATTCACCTGCGCGCGGAACGATTCGTATACCGGCAGCAGAACGTCATCCACGATCAGGTACCGGTCGCGCGCGTGGTTGGCAGTAAACGCCAGCTCGTTCGGATGCAGCCGGAGATTCAGCGTGTGCATCACAGCGCCCGCCGCCGGAATCCCGAAATAGCATTCCAGATGTGCCGCGTGATTCCACATCAGAGTCGCCACGCGGTCGCCCCGATCGATTCCAGCGAGTTCCAGCGCTCGCGCCAGCCGCCGCGCTCGGCGATACACGTCACCATACGTGCAGCGCGCGATCGAACGGTCCGGCCGCCGCGACACGATTTCGACTCCACCGAAAAGTTTCCCTGCGCGCTCGAGGACGGGCACGAGCGTCAGCGGAAAATCCATCATTGTCCCGAACATGAACTGCCTCCGAGGCAAACTTTCGCGCATCCTAACACCGATCGCGCCCGCCCGGCATACGTGCTCCTGTGAACCGGTGCGCCAATGTTCCACCGGGGCTGCCATGGTTGACTGCGGGGGGCAGTTGCAGCACTATGCTCCTGTTGCTGGGGTGCTCGCTTACGCACCTGGCGGGCTGGCGCGTTATTGGCTGCCCGCGGGCCGAGATCCTGTCTCTTCAGCCTCGCAGTCGGCGTCCGTACGCATTGGGGGCGCAAGGAGAACCAACGTGAAGAAACTGTACGTGGGTAATCTATCGTTCAAGGCTACTGAAGAGGAAGTACAGGCGCTATTCACGGAAGCTGGCGTGCAACCCGATTCTCTCACTCTGCTTCGCGATCGCTTTACCGGACAGCCGCGCGGTTTTGGCTTTGCGGAAATCAAAGATGACGCGGAAGCCGAAAAGGCCATCGCGGCATTGAACGGCAAGGAATTTCTCGGCCGGGCGCTGGTAGTCAACGAAGCTCGTCCGCAACGTGAAGGTGGAGGCGGAGGCGGCGGTGGTCGTCCACACGGCGGTGGTGGTGGTGGCGGGCGCGGCGGCCATGGCGGTGGTGGTGGCGGCGGACGCGGCGGCGGTGGTGGCCGTGATCGCGGCGACCGTGGCGGATACGGCCGCGACCGCTAACCTCGGTATTCCCCTGACAATCGAAGGATCGTTGTGGGTCGCGGCTTCAGCCGCGACAATAGCCGATCAGCGGTCGAACGGCTTTAGCCGCTGAAGTTCTCTTCCTAATTTCTCATCGAATCCAACAACTGTCGCCGGTTTCGTAGGGGCACGGCACGCCGTGCCCGGCGAACTTCCTTGGCAATGCCTCGCCATTCAGCAAGCCGCTACCGTGGATGCGGGTTTCTTTGCTCTCTTCTTACTCTGCGATCTCTGCGCCTCTGCGGTGGGTCTTTCTCGTTTAGAACTACGCAATCGCCGCGTGGCTCTGATCCGCAGGCAGGACGGATTTCGGCTCGCTCGCTTCCACTCGCCCTCCCGTAAACGCAAACTTCTCGAGCGTCGCGCCCTGCGCGCCCTGCGTCACCAGCGCTGCAATGTCGAGATTCGCTTCCGCCTCGTCCAGCTCCTGCGGGCTTGCGTAAAGCTCCGGCTGGCGCGGCATGAATACCGGGCAGCAATCGTGGAAGGGCTCGGACGAAATATCGTACGTCCCGATTTTTTTCGCCGTCGCCAGAATTTCCATTTTGTCCGTGCCGATCAGCGGCCGGAACACCGGCATCCGCGCGGCAGCATCCACCGCCACCAGATTCCGCAGCGTCTGCGACGCCACTTGCCCCAGGCTGTCGCCGGTAACCAGCGCAAGCGAGCGGTCGCGCCGCGCGAACGCTTCCGCGATCCGCAGCATCATCCGTCGGTAGAGCAAAATGCGCACGCCTTCAGGCGCGGCGCGCACAATCTCGCGCTGTATCGCTTCGAACGGCACGCGATAAAGCTTGGCGCGAAATTGATATTGCACCAGCGTCCGCGCGAGCCCGCTCGCGATGTGCAGCGAGGATTCTCCCGGCTGCGCTCCGGTACCGTAAAAATGCACGAAGCTCAGGTGCGCGCCGCGCTTCATCATGTGATACGCAGCCACCGCCGAATCGTATCCGCCCGAAAGCAAGCAGGTCATGCGCCCTGCGGTATTCGGCGGCAGGCCTCCCATGCCCGCGATCTTTCGCGCATACACGAGAAGAGGTCCCGGCGTGATTTCAATGTGGCAGGTAACGTCGGGATCTTTCAAACGCACGCGCGCGTCGCGGCCATGCTCGCGCAGCCTGTCCTGCAGAAATCGCCCCACGATCTTCTCGATCTCCATCGTCGAATGCGGAAACGTCTTGTCGCTGCGCTTGGCGCGCACCGCAAACCCCTCGAAGCGAAGCGGCTCGATTTCTGCCCAGGCCGAGGCGCAAAGCGCTTCCATGTCGCGCTCCACGGGCCGCGCCACGGCGTAATACGCAACGCCCGGGATCCGCTCCAGTCGCTTGATCGCTTCGTCCAGCGGCGCACCGGTGCCCAAGCGAATGATAAAACGGTCTCCCGGCTGCTCGATCCGCTCGACGGGAATTCCCTGGAAACTCTGGCGCAGCGCCGTGAAGAGTTTCCCCAGAAAAAATCGGCGGTTCCCGCCTTTGAGCCAGAGCTCGTGATAGTGCACGACGATGACTGGATTGATCATGCTGATTTCTCGCGATTCACACAGTGCCGTAACATTACGCCCACAACTTCAATAAAGTATAGCAGCCGCGAGCACCTGGGAATAGCCAGCCAGGCTTCGGAAAGAGCCCGCGCGACCGGCGCGCATCTGGTGCGTAAGATGCGATAACTCAATGGATACAAGCGCCGTTCGCACGCGACTTTCCACAACCTGCGGGGTTAGGATTTGGAGCGCTCTCAGTTTCGAGCCAATTCAAGCCTGAGCGCGAAAATTAATATTAACCGAAACGGCTTGCGCTGCATCCAATCGGGTGATATTCGGCGTACTGGAAAGTGAGGTCACAATGTGGAACCGCCGGGACTGGGACGATTTCTTCGATATCGTGATGAAGCGCTCGCGCATGCAGCGCCCGCCGCGCCCCCTGGATAAGTCTCGCCGCAACCGCCTTGTGCCCGCCGAAGGCTACAGCCTCGCCGAGCTTGACGACGCAGGTCTCAGCATCGAGCAGGCGGAAATTCTCGGCCTGCCAGTGGACGCCGGCCGCGTCGGCTCCTACGGCCCCAACATCTCCACCCTGCGCGAATACATCCGCGCCACCCGCACTCGCCTCTAGCGCTATCCATCGCGCTGCCAAGGCAGTTTTCGTAGGGCCGCAGCATGCTTGCCGCGCCGATTTCTGGCGGGCCGCGCCCGGCGCGCATCCTTGGCGTAATCGCGCCCATCCGCCTCAATCGCCCGTCGCCGTTGCCTTCGTAGGGGCATGGCATGCCATGGCCCGGCAAAATTCCTTGGCGTGATGCAGCCCATCCGTTTCCGGTGCTTCTCTGCGCCCTCTGCGCCTCCCTGCCCTGAGTTCTTTGGCGAAGGGTGCGGTGAGTCTTAGCTTCGCCTTTCCAATTTCCATTTTCTCTTTTCCATTTTCTGCTACTTTATAGAACTATTTTTCGCCCAAGGACGGCCCTGTGAGAAAGAAAGTCCGCGTAGTGCAATTCGGCGTCGGTCCCATCGGCGCTTCGATCGTCCGCCTGATGCGGCAAAAGCATTCGCTCGAGATCGTCGGCGCGATAGACAAAGACCCTGCGAAAGCCGGCCGCGACCTCGGCGAGGTCGTTGGCGCAAAGGACGCGCCCTGGGGCGTCACCGTCTCGGCCGCCGCCGCAAGCGCGCTGTCGAAGCCCGTGGACGTCGTCCTCCACACCACGTCCTCGTATCTTCCCAACGTGATGGACGAGCTGCTCGAATGCCTCTCCGCGGGCTGCTGCGTCGTTTCCACCTGCGAGGAGCTCGCGTATCCGTTTCGCAAGCATCCGGAGCTTTCCGCCAAGCTCGACGCCGCCGCGAAAGAAGAAGGCGTTGCACTGGTCGGCACAGGCGTTAACCCAGGCTTCGTGATGGACAAGCTCGTCCTGGTTCTCTCCGCCGCCGCGCAGCGCGTGGATTTTGCGCGGGCCGTCAGAATCGTGGACGCTTCGAAGCGCCGCCTGCCGCTTCAGAAAAAAATCGGCGCGGGCATGACTCCCGACGAATTCCGCGCGCAGGTCGCCGCGGGCGTCATCAAACATCACGGCTTGCCGGAATCAATTGCCATGGTTGCCGATGGCCTCGGCTTCGCGCTCGACGAAATCACAGAAACCATCGAGCCGGTCATCGCCACGGAAACGGTGAAGACCGAATTCCTCGAGGTCGCGCCTGGTCAAGTCGCCGGAGTTCATCAGATCGGACGTGGAATTTGGGAGGGCGAAGACAAAATCTTCATGGAGCTTCAGATGTACGTCGGCGCAAAGCACCCATCCGACACGGTCGAATTGCGCGGCGAACCCAATCTTTCGCTGACGATTCCCGGCGGCACGCATGGAGACATCGCCACCGCAGCCGTCGCCGTCAACGCCATCCCGGCGATTCTCGCCGCCACCGCCGGCCTGCGCACGGTCCGCGATCTCCCGCTCAGCATCCTGCCGCCAAACGCGACGCCCTGAGCGCCTGTGCACGATCGTTCGCACGCAATGGTTTTTCTTCGTAGGGGCACAGTCCGCCAATATTTCAGGGCGGATGCCCGGCAAACATGCTTGGCCCTACCTTTCCAATCAGCCACAGCTCCAGCATCGGCACAGCGCATGTGGAGTGCGGCGGCTTGCCGCCGCTGTCTGCCGTCCCGGCTCGCCGGGACGTGCTGCAACCCGTAACGACGGCCACCCGCTCCGCCCACCGACCCGCCAACTAGAATCGCCGGTGTCTCTTCGCGGGGGCATCCGCCGCGGCGGATGCCCGGCACAATTGCTTGGCGCTGCGCAGCCCGTTCACCAACCGCGCATTTCAAGGGGCGAAGCTGTAAAATTCGTGGAAGGAACTTCAGAATCTTTGTAGGTCGTGGCTTTAGCCACGACATTAACGTCGAAAAATCAAAACGGCTTCAGCCGCTGAAGCTCCGCTTCTGAAGTCGCCGCTCAGACTTCCGTGAAACTCTTAGGCGCTCACCACACGCGCGCTCGCCGCATGATGGTAAACCGGCGCCGCCGTCGAAGGCGCCGCAGGCCGATTCGACACCGTGCCGTCCGGATTCGTCGCCGGTTTCGACTTCATCGTGAAACGCACGCCGCGCTTCGCGTTCTCATCCACCGTGCGCTGCATGTCAACCTGATCCATGTCCACGCTGCTTTCGCCGCCGTATTTCACGCGATAGTGAAACTGCCCGTCCACCGACCAGTAATCGTCCGCCGCCAGCGTTGTCCCGTCCTTCAGGTAAACGAGAATTGTGGGCCGAGACACCGCGAGATTCGCTCCCACCGGATCTGATTCCGAAGTCCCTTCCGAAAGCGCCGTTCCCCCGTAGCTGTTCGAATCCCCGCCACTGAAGTACGGGCCATAAGTCGAGTCGTCGTTGTTAGGTGAGTTGCTGGGCGTCGCGTCGTTGGACGCGGGCGCGCTGTACGGGCCGCCCCAATTGTAGTTAGGATAGGTCGGGCCATACGGAGGCCAATCCGCATACGGGTACGGCGCATAGTATGGATACGGCGCACCCCATCCGAAGCCCCATCCCGGTCCCCACCAGAATGGATTCCAGAAGCCGCCCCAGCCGAATCCGACTCCGCCAAATCCGAAGCCCCATCCGAAGCCGCCGAAGCCGCAGCCCCAGCATCCGAATCCACGTCCGAAGCCAAATCCGCGGTTGCCAAATCCACGGTTGCCGAATCCGCCAAAACCGCGATTGCCGAATCCCGCGCCGCCAAAGCCGCGGCCGAAATTGCTTCCGCCGCTAAATCGCGCATTGCCAAATCCCGAGCTGCCCAGCCCGCCTCTGCCAAACGTGCTGCCGGAACGCGATCCGGAGAATGTCGAATGTCCGAAAGCAGAAGAGGACGAGCCACCATTGAATCGCGAGCCTGACGAATTCGAGAATCCTCGATTTGAGGAGCCAATCGAATTACTCGCGTGAGTCGAGCCTGCCCCCGAACCAAACGAGTGCGAGTTCGAAGCTGTCGCCGAACGTCCACCGAAACCTGACGACGACCGCGACGCGCCGCCTGCTCCGCCCGCCGCGCTTCCACCGCGCGCTCCGCCAAATGAATGCCATGCGCCATCGGCGTGCGACGAATTTCCTACGCCGCCTCTTGCGCCAACAGAGCCTCGCGCGCCTCCAAATGTACCGGCTGAACCACGCGCCGTTCCGCCTGCGCCTCCAGATGTTCCGCCGCGCGCTCCGCCAAACGAATGCCACTGGCCATCACCCGCGCCGCGCGATCCCATCGAACGTCCCGCTCCGCTGTTACCAAATCCGCGCCCGCTCGAACCGCCGCCAAATCGCGCGCTCGGAGAAGAACCCATGCTCCGGCTGCCGCCGCCCATGCTGCCGCGGAATCCACCACCGCCGCCACTGCGAGCCGCGCCTCCGCCACCTCCGCCGTGAAAGCCGCCTCCGCCGCCACCATGAAATCCGCCGCCTCCGCCTCCGTGGAATCCACCCCCACCGCCGCCATGCGAGCCGCCTCCGCCACCACCATGCCCGCCTCCATGCTGAGCGAAGGCGAGATCAGGCGCGCAAGCCAGCCCGACCAGCGCAACAAACGAAAACGAAATTTTGGCGAGAGTAGATGCTTTCATTGACAGCTCCCTTTACCGCACGCCCCGGGAAACAACCTAAAACGCGGCGCAAATCCTGGCGATCCAGCCCCGGAACCTATATGCCCACACGTACTCATGGCAAGGCGAGTTGCCAATCAAGCAGTTTGGGGAGCGCCCTGTAATCGACGCATTCCTATGAAGTTACAGCGGTGCGTAGCAAGGCAGCCGGTTCGCGCCGCCTCCAACGGTGGTGCTTTTCACGCGCCGGTGGTGCTTTTCAACCACCGCTTATACGGTGATTCGGTTGTGTCTGTGTAGCGCACGCCTTCTTGTCCTGAGGCCTCGCCAGTGGCGAGGCCGTAGGGCAGGTTGGCATCCTGGTTTTGCATGGGGGGAGGATACCGACGCTGAGGGACGAAACTTTGCTTCGCAGCTTGCCCCTCACCGTGCATCTGCTGACGCTTTCGTAGCGGCCGCCTTTCAGGCGGGCGCATTTGCATTTCGGAGTTTATCGCATCGGCGGATCCCAACTCCCGGCGCTAGTTCTAGAGTGGGAGCGCAGACCAGTCCGCGGAGGCACTCGCACGAGGTGTTTGTGTTTGTAAGCAAATCCAAACTAGACGATCCGACAGTGCTACAGAGTGGGTTGAATTGTCCCCAAATCTATGCCACCACAAGCGGTTGTTGATTTGGTAGAGGCTCTTGAACGTAATTTTGATTCGTACCGCGACGCTCCCTACAAGGAGGCCGAAGTTCGCCGCGAGTTTATCGACCCTTTTTTCGAGGCCTTCCGGCTGGGACGTTCAGAATCGACGCAAGTACGCTGAGAACTATAAGGAAGTTGTCCATGAGCCCTCGTTGGACATTGAGGGTGGCAGCAGCGCCCCGGACTACTCCTTCCAACCGGGCGGTCGGCTGAAATTCTACGTGGAGGCTAAGAAGCCGGCCATCAATCTTGACCGTGATCCCGAACCAGCGCATCAGCTCCGTATGTACGGCTGGACGAAGCAGCTTCCAATTTGCATTCTCACCAACTTTTCCGAGCTCGCAGTGTATGACTGTCGCTTCGAACCAAAATCCACCGACGCACCGTCTGTCGCCCGTGTTTTGTACCTTACATTTCGGGAGTACTTAGAACATTGGGAAAAACTCGCGTCCCTCTTCTCGCCAGAAGCGGTTTTCAAAGGATCTTTTCGACCGATTCGTCGAGACTCGGAAAAGACGGGGAGGCGCTCCTTTCGATGAACGGTTCCTTATTGACATGGAAGACTGGCGAAAACACCTTGCCGAAAATATAGCGCTCCGAAATTCAGCGCTGTCACAACAAGACCTCAACTATGCTGTGCAGCAAACGATCGACAGGATCATCTTCCTGCGCATCTGCGAAGCCCGGAGCATCGAACATTTCGGTCGACTGCGCGACCTCGCCGAGCGATCGGATGTTTACGCGAGTCTAGTTCAGTACTTTCGCTCGGCCGACGACGTTTACAATTCGGGTCTCTTTCATTTCCGCGCCGAGTCTGGTCGCGAGGTACCCGATAACCTCACGCCCGGTCTAAAGATCGACGACGATGTCCTTAAGCACATCGTCAAGCATCTGTACTGGCCAGCCCGTCCGTATGCCTTCGAAGTTGTGCCGGCGGACATTCTCGGGCAGGTTTATGAGCGCTTTCTCGGCAAGGTTATTCATCTCACTTCAGGCCACCGCGCCATTGTTAAGTACAAACCCGAGGTCAAGAGGGCAGGTGGGGTTTTCTACACGCCCACATACGTAGTCGAATACATCGTAAAACACACAGTAGGCCGTCTACTGGAAGGGAAAACTTTAAAGCAAGCCACCAATCTCCGCATTCTCGACCCGGCTTGCGGCTCGGGCTCATTCCTACTAGGAGCCTTCGAGTATCTACTAAACTGGTATCGTGACAAATACGTGGAGGATGGCACAGACAAACATAAGAAGCGACTCTATCAGACTCCATCAGGGTGGAAGCTGACCATCGATGAAAAGAAGCAAATCCTACTGAACAATATCTTCGGAGTTGATATCGACCAACAAGCGGTAGAGGTCACGAAGCTGTCCCTGTTGCTCCGGGTGTTGGAGAGTGAAGTCTGAGCAGACAGTCAAGCCTCGATTAATTAGAGAACCTGCGCTTCCGGATTTGGACAAGAACATCACAAGTGCGGCAACTCGCTTATCGGACTTGATTTCGAAACATCCCTCCTGAGCCTCAAATTCTCAGAAGAGGACCGTAGGCGGGCAAATTCATTTAACTGGCGGAGCTTCCCGACTGTGCCAGAAGGACGATTCGATGCGGTAATTGGCAATCCGCTTATGATGTGCTCGAAAAGGGACCGCCGCCGCGCGTCTTGGCCGCATGAAATCTTGACGGAGTATTCAAAAACATCACAGGAACTAATCCCACCGTTTGGAGGCAAGCTAAATTTATTCCGATTCTTTATCGTGAAGTCTTTGCTCCTGTGCAAGCCAGCAGGCCGCTTCGGTATGATCTGTTCCGCTTGCACTCATTGCCGATATCTCTTGCGCAAACACGCGGCGGCACCTGATTTCATCATCAACGGGCTTCGAGGCAGACTGTTTCCCGCAAAAAGACAATGCAAATAGACGCGTTTTCAAGAAAGCTAAGTTATCCACGGTCGTATTGACATGTACAAATTCCGGCGCGGTTGGAGAAAAGGATGCGAGCATACGCATCCGGACCTATCCGTGGAATCTGTTCACTGACATCCACAAGGAAAGTACCTTCCGGCTCTCGGATGCCTTGTTGCTCGACCCCGAGAACTGCCCGATACCGATGGTCGACCAAAACGCTTTGGAGGTTTGCTTAAAGATCTACCGAACGAACCACGTAATTCCATTGGGGAAGGTTTCCGATTTTGAGGTAAATAGAGGCGAAATCAACCAAACGATTTTCCGCAAGTACATCTAAGACACGACCCGACACACAAGCGCCTCGTAAAGGGCGTGGAGATCGGAAGATACCGCGAGAACAAAAAGCTAAGCCAAGGGAAGCGAGAGTGGTTCGACGAAGCCGCATACCTGAGAAAACACGAGCCGCGGAGCGTCATCTCCAGCAGGCGCATCGCCACTCAGCGCATTACTGGCGTTGATGAAAGACTTCGTATTGTCGCGACGATCATCAATCCGCCGGCCTACTTCGCAGATTCAACTAATTCCATCGTGATAAAAGAAGGAGCTTATTCACTGGAGTATTTGCTCGGTTTACTGAATTCGAGGCTTTTCCAATCAGCGCTTCAAGCTTACCAGCACAAACAATAACGTCGGAACGAATGAACTTGACGCCATGCCCTTTCGATTGATCTCAGACACCCAGCCAGAGGATATCAGCCTTCGAGATCAGCTTCTTCGTCTCGTGGAACGCATGCTAACGGCCCATTCGCGACCGAAACCCAAGAACCCTCATGAACAAACTAAATTGAAACGCTCCGCGGAAGCCGTCGACCGGGCAATGGACGACCTGATCTAAAACTCTACAATCTCACCGGCGTGGAAATAGCGGTAATCGAGGGCGGAAGAGAAAAATATACTCCTCCGCGGGCCACTAACCTGGGTTTCGAAATCTTCTATCGCAATTGGCGATGTACAGGGTACTGGTTCTTGTACTTTTCTTGACCTTTCGACCGGGCGCGCCAAGAATTTCCTTCTGCTAGTCTGCTACGGCAGCTGAAACTCGCGCATGAACGCGATAGGCGATGTTGGAAGCTGCCCGCTCTCTTGACGAGGGCGCGATGTTCTTTGACATTTGAATATTGAACGAACAGATCGAGCGGTAGTCCACCGCTGCGCTGACTCTATCGCAGCATGTGTGCATCCTGCATCCGCCTTGGCGGACACTCGCCGTTTCGACGGCTTCCCGGTGCGCAACCAAGTGACACACGTGCCGAGTAAATTTCGCGCTAACTCATTCAAAACAAAGGAAAGGGGCCCTCACCAAGTGACACTAACTTCGACGATCCGATCAGGGTCGTCGCCGACCGACCAGCGGGAGCCGAGGGATCTCTCTTTCCACGCTTTTCGGTCCTTAGGGGGTCGGAGCTTCAGCTCCGACATAAAACGATGGCGCGGCACGCTTACCATTGCGCCGACTCTATCGCGGCAGGTAGCCGCTCTTTTGATGGCCTCCGCGCGCGGAATTACTCGACACACCATGCAAAGTAATTTCGCTCTATCTTATTGAAAACAAAGGAACGGGTGCCCTTATTAAGTGACACACTATTTCATGCCAGGGCTCCCAGTGTCGACGGCTAGTCGAGTCTGGGAGATCAGTCGCTCCGGCAGCCATTTCCGCGCGCCAGAACCCGAAACCTGGCCCCTAAGGTTTCCAGAATCGCGCGACGGCGGAAAAATCCGGATCATCCTTCGACGAATCCAACACCGCGGAGTAAGTCGCATACGCAGCCGCGCCGCAGGGAAGCGCCACTCCTTTGTTGCGGGCAAGTTCCAGCGCCAGCCGGACGTCCTTGTGCATCAGCCGCAGCGGAAAGCTGGCGGGAAATTCGCCTTTCACCATCATCGGCGCTTTCACGTCGAGCACGCCCGAGCGGCGCCATGCTCGATTGCAGCACCTCCATCAGTTTTTCGGCCGGCACGCCCGCCGCGGTCACCAGCGCCAGGCTTTCCGCGAACGCATCCACTTGCAGCGCCAGCAGCAGATTCATCCCGAGCTTCACCGTTTGCCCCGCGCCATTCGGACCGAGCAGCAAAAATTTTTTCCCGACCGCTTCGAGCACCGGCCTCACGCGTTCCAGAACTTCAGCCTTGCCGCCGATCATGAAAACCAGCTCGCCTTTTTTCGCGCCCCACGTTCCGCCCGTCACCGGCGCGTCGAGAAAATCCACTCCGCGTTCGGCGCAAGCCGCCGCAACGCGGCGCGCAAGCTCCGGAGACACAGTGCTCGAATCAATCAGCGTGCTTCCCGTGCGCAATCCTTCCATCGCGCCGTCGTTGTTCTTGCCGCCATTGGGCCCGAATAGCACTTCTTCGAGTGCGGCCGGATCGCTGACGATCGTGATCAGCACATCCGCTTGCTCGGCCACCGCGCGCGGATCGGCGCCGAGCTTCGCTCCCTCGCGAACCAGATCGTCCGCCTTCGCCTTCGTGCGATTCCAGACGACGAGCGGAAATCCCGCCTTCAGCAGATTCCGCCCCATCGGCCCGCCCATCAGTCCCAACCCAATCAGCCCAACCGTCGGTTTCATCCGCAGCTCCCCGATTCGATTCAATAAACTCAGATCAGCGCAAATTCCACGCGATGCCGGAAAGGATCAATCCGCTCGGCGCGCACTCGCACGCGGTCGCCCAGCCTGAAAATCTTCTTCGCGGACGATCCGCCGCGCGTGCCGCGATTCGGCTCCGTCACAATCGTGTGGTCGCGCTCGCGAAACACGCATCGCTGGCCGGTGGATTCCTCCAGCCGGTCAATGCTGACGAGCCCTTCGACGAAAATCTCCATCAGCTCGACGAAGAATCCGAACTTCTGGATCGAGACGATCAGCGCGTCGTACTCCTCGCCGAGATGGCTTTCCATGAACTGCGCCGTCTTCCATTCCATCAGCTCGCGCTCGGCGGCTTCGGCGCGGCGTTCCGCTTCCGAGCTTTCGGACGCGATGCCTTCCAGCTCCACGCGGCGATACGGCCCCAGCGCGGCAACGGATTCTTCCTTGCCCGGACGCGCGTTCGGATTCGGCATGCGCACCGGCGCGACCGCCGGATTTTCGAGCGCCCATTTCAGCGCGCGATGAACGATCAAGTCCGGATAGCGGCGAATCGGCGAAGTGAAATGCGTGTACTCCTTCGCGGCCAGCGCGAAATGTCCGAGCAGGTCCGCGGCATAGCGAGCCTGCTTGAGCGAACGCAGCATCAGGTAGGAAAGAATTCGCTCCTCCGGTTTTCCGGCGATTTTTTCCGTCAGCCGCTGATAGTGCTGCGGGCGAATATCCACTTCGTCCGCGGCGGGCAGCGTGACGCTCATGGGACGCATGCGGCCGCGGCCGCTACCGCCCGCCTCGCGCCTGGGGCCGTACGCAGTCCATGCCGCACGGAAATTTTGCGCTCCGCAAGATCGTCCACGCCGAGCGAATAGCCGAACGCCTGCGCGAGTTCCTCGAATTCGAGCACGCTCTTCGGATCGGGTTTTTCGTGAACGCGGTGAAGCGATGCGATGCCGCGCTTGTCGAGATACTGCCGCGACGGCTTCGTTGGCCGCGAGCATGAATTCCTCGATCAGGCGATGCGCGATGTTGCGTTCGCTGCGAACGATGCTTTTCATGCGTCCCGATTCGTCGAATTCAATCACCGCTTCGGGAAGATCGAAATCAATCGAGCCGCGATCGTGGCGCCGGCGATTGAGCAGCAGCGCCAGCTCCTTCATCCGCCGGAATTCGTCCACCAGCGGAGCGTAGCGCTGGTTCATTTCCGGATCGCCTTCCAGCACTTTGTTGACGTTGGTGTAGGTCATGCGCTCCGCGGAGCGAATCACGCCGGAGGCGAAATCGGCGCCGACCATTTTGCCGGTCGCGTCCATTTCCATGATCGCGCTCATCACCAGGCGATCCACTTTGGGATTCAGCGAGCAGATTCCGTTCGAAAGTTCCTCCGGCAGCATCGGCACCGCGCGGTTCGGGAAATAAACGGAAGTGCCGCGCAGCCGCGCCTCGCGATCGAGCGCGGAATCGCGCTGGACGTAGTGCGCCACGTCCGCGATGTGCACCTGCAACTCGAAATGTCCATTCGGCAAAGGGCGCACCAAAACCGCGTCGTCGAAATCGCGCGCGGTTTCGCCGTCAATGGTCACGATGGGCAAGTCGCGGAAATCGCGGCGCCCGCGCAGATCCGCTTCGGCGACCTGCTGCTGCGTCGCGCGCGCCTGCGCGAGGACGTCAGCGTCGAAGACAGTGCGGCAGATGATGTTTGCGAATGATGATTTCCACGTCCACGCCGATGTCGCCCGGCCGGCCGAGAATTTCGATGACGCGTCCTGTAGGCGCAAGGCCGCCCTTGGGATAGCGCGTGATTTCGACGTTGACGACGGCGCCATCGAGTTCGGGCAGGCGCGCGCGGCCGGTCGTCACCGGCGCGCCCTTGAGACTCGCGCCTAGCTTTTGCACGCAGTTGCGGAGTCAGCTCATCGCCCGGAGGAATCGCGACTTCGTGCGGAATGCGCGTGTCGTAGGGCAGGACGTTATTTCCGTGCGGACCGTAACGGAACAGGCCGACGATGGTCTGGTGTTCTCGCTCGACCACTTGCACGACGCGCCCTTCGGCGCGTCCGTCGGCGCGACGCCGCTCGATACGCGCGAGGACATGATCGCCATTCATCGCGTCGCCCAGATTGTCGCGGCCAATGAAGAGATCGCCATCAACTCTGGGAATCGGATGGTCCGGCACGAGGAATCCGTAGCCATCGCGATGCGCGACGATGCGCCCGGCGATCAGATTCGGATCGCGCGCTCTCTTGGGCGCTGATGGCGGCGCGGGCGCAGGTGCAGACGGATCGGCACTTTTCGCGGCGTTTTCGGCTGCGCGGGCGGCGCGTCGCGTCGAAGGATTCGGCTCGTTCTTGTGCTCCGCCAGGCGAAAACGCCCGCCATAAATTTCTTCGATATCGCCGCTGCGCTTGAGCTGCTGCAGGACGCGCGGAAGGAAACGGCGGCCGCGATGATTCAGTTCCATGCCGTGCGCGATCCGGCGGATGCTTGTGGGCTGGGACAGGGTCGCGAGATAAGCGATTACCTCCGCGCCGGTGACATTCGGTTCGTGCGGTTCTTTTTTCTCGGTTGTGTGCTGGCGTCTCATCGGGTTGCCAATTCGAACTTCAATAGGCTAACGGAATTACGGGCGCGTAGCAAAGCAAGAGGGCGCAGCAAGCAGCGCCCCTACGAAATTCTCTCCACCGTCGGCTCGTGTCGATGGTTGCGCGGCGCCAAGGATTCGTGCCGGGCACGGCCCGCCAGAAATCGGCGCGGCAAGCAAGCGGCGCCCCTACGAAATTCTCTCCACGGTCGGCTCGTGTCGATGTTTGCGCGGCGCCAAGGATTCGTGCCGGGCACGGCATGCCGTGCCCTACGACACCGGCGACCGATGGGCAGCAGGGTGCCAAGCATCAGCGCCGGGCGTAGCGGTGCTACGCCCCTACGAGGACACTGCTACTCAGGCTGTTCTACGGTATCAAATTTGAGGACGACAATCTTTCCGTCGGACTCGCGCTCGAGAACCGGCGCGTAATTTCCGAGCAACTGGCGACGCCACCAAAGACCCTGTTCGCGCTTCGTTTTCATATCGGTGAACCAATATTGATAGATCACGGCGCGCACCTGCTTCGGCGCAGCGCCGGCAAATGGATTCGCGGAAAACAGCGCGAGGACGTCGGGCTCGCTGGTCAGGAGACGCTCCTCGGTCCAAAGGACGAATCGGTACTGGCGCCATTGCCCCAGCGACGCGAACCACAGGTTCCATTCGAATCGCGGCTGGTACGGCGCGTAAATTCCGGGCGCCTTGCTCACGTCCTGCGGCTTATAGCGGAACGGATAGGGAGTCCAGTTGATCCCGTCCGACGAGCCCTGGAATTCTACTTCGTAGCGAGCGTGGGTCATCACCGCAAACAAGCCGTAGCGATTCGCAATGCGAAATGGCTCGAGCATCTGCACCGGCTTTTCCGAAAGCGGGACGGACGGCACGAACTGCCAGATGAGCAGCACCGAGGTCACATAAAGAATCAGCGCGAGGCAAATACCTGCGATGGACACGCGGACGGGCCTGAGCCGAACGCGCCAATGCGCGAGCGAACCGAGTGGCGGGGCCACAGCGGCTGGGGATATCGCGAGCTTGGGGTCGATCAATGCTCTAAGCCGCGACGGAAGAATCCATTCGATCACGCGATCGTCGAGAAGCAGAAAGCCGAGGGCAAGGACAATGTAATTCAGAAATGCATAATTCGCGGTGAGAATAATTACGATTTCAAATGGCGTGACGATGCAAAAACACGCGATACGGAATCGCCGCGGGAGGAATAGCATCCAGACGAGCACCAGCTCGATCGCGAGAGTGAGGAATACGGCCGAGGCGTGGAACCAGTGCGGAAAATGCTGCACGTACCAGCCGATCCACGTGGGCAGCGGGCCGTTCTGGTAGTAGTCGTCCATCGCGGTGAAATGCCGCCACGAAAGGTCGCCGCTGGCCATCTTTGCCACGCCGGATTCGAAATAAATACGGAACCATTCCCAGCGCAGGAGAAACAGGCTGGCGCGAGACGGCGCGTTGGCGCGAGCGAGTCCGGGCCATAATCCGGGCGGCGCGAAAAACAGGCCGATGAATCCGGCTTCGAGCAGCATGCCGTCGGATTGATAGCCGGAAAAATCCTGTGCGGCGCTCACGAACGAAAGAAAACAGACGAAGCTGATAGCCAGCGTGGCGCGGGGCCAGACGTTGGCCACAAGCAGAAGCGACGCAATCACTCCCGCCCAGCAAACGAGCATGAGCGCGCGGTCGCTGGCGCCGGACCAGAAGAGTGTGGGCGCGTACCAGAATCGGGCGGAGTGAAGGGCGCCAGAAACGGCCTGGAGATAATCTCTCGCGGGAAGGATACCATTTGGGCCAATCAGACCCTTGATTTGAAATAGAAGTGAATAGAACGCGGAGAAGTAGAAAATTCCGATCGCACGAAGAAAAATCCAGCGCGGCCACAGGTGGCCGGGATGCTTCTCGCTCGCGACCTCAGGCCACAGCAGCCACTTGACCGCCGCTTCCAAGCGCTCTTCCATCGCACGCGATTATACAGAGGGAAGGCTTCGCGCGCCCGGCACTTAGCCGAATGGCAAAAGCTCGCCAAGCATGTTCGCCGGGCACAGCATGCCGTGCCCCTACGAAACACCGGCGATCTATTTGGGACGTTAGGCGGGCGAACCTGACAAACACGGCTACTGGTTGCAGCACGTCCCGGCGAGCCGGGACGGCAGACAGCGGCGGCAAGCCGCCGCACTCCACATGCGCTGCGCCGATGCCAGAGCTGTGGCGGATTGGGAACGTAGCGCCAAGCATCTGCGCCGGCCATCGGCCTGCGGCGGGCTGTGCCCCTACGAGAAACGCCGCGATCTCATTTGAGTGCCCCTTGCGCGGAGGCGGTGACAAATCTGACGGTTGCAGCACGTCCCGGCGAGCCGGGACGGCAGACAGCGGCGGCAAGCCGCCGCACTCCACATGCGCTGCGCCGATGCCAGAGCTGTGGCAGATTGGAAACGTAGCGCCAAGCATGTTCGCCGGGCACGACATGTCGTGCCCCTACAAAAACATTCGCGATCCCAATTGAGCCACTGTTGCGCGGCGGTGGTGACAAGTCTGACGATTGCAGCACGTCCCGGCGAGCCGGGACGGCATACAGCGGCGGCAAGCCGCCGCACTCCACTAGCACGCGAACCGATTCCGCCTGCAGCGCGGGAACAAGATCGTCGCGCCAGCATTCGTATTGCTCGTCCACGAAGGTGTGGATTTTCGAGGTCAGCTCGGCGAGGACTTGCTCTGGTATTCGTCCGTCAGCATCCGGCTCGCGATTTCCGTGCTCGACGAGCTGCATCAGGCCGGCAACGCGCACTTCGACGAATTCGTCCAAGTTGCTCGCGGTAATACCTAGAAATTTCACTCGCTCGAGGAGCGGATTGCCCGGGTCGCCCGCCTCTTCGAGAACGCGCTGGTTAAACTGCACCCAGGAGATATGGCGATTGAAGAATCGTTGGGAGTCCGGGACGGTTACGCGAGCCATGCGTCTCTAGGGCAGGGAAGGGTATCTCTCGAGTGTTACTGCCGCATTACAAATGACGACGCCGGCCGGGTTTTGGGGCGCGGCTATTGAGGATAGGCGCTCGATAGTGAACGAAGGTACGAGATGATGGCTTGCGCGTCCGCGTGATTCATGTGGTAGATGTGCATCGGCTGGCGAATGATCTCTCCGTTAGGACCCACGCCTTTTTCCAGAACATCCGCTCCCTGCTCGTCTGAATAGCCACCGAAACCCGCCAAAGCAGGCGCATTCATCGCCCAATTGGGATTGGAGTGTACGGGCATGATCCAGATCTGCGCGCCCTGCAAGCGGCGGGACTCATCGAGATTGCCAGCAGAGTCACGAGGCGTGTGGCATTCCTCGCACATGGCGACGTCTTCGACGAGGTAACGGCCACGATCAACCGAACCTTGCGCAGCAGCGGGCGCGGCATTCTTTTGGGATGCGACGGGTGCGCTCTCCCGGGACGACAGGCGCGAAGCGCCAAAACCGGCAGCCAGCAAAACGACCGCGCATGAAGCCACTTTATGAATTGCTTTCATAGACTGTCAATCCTGGGTTTTTCTTTAGGATGCGGCTCATTCCCGGAAGGAAGGCCGGTCACCACTCGAACGAGAAAGTATCGCAAAAAGCGCATTTCGATGTCTATTGGGTTTTTCAGTTTGTTTCACCGGCAATTGGCACATTTTCCGGGGCGAGCGGCGGTGCGGCATGGCCCAACGACGAAAGCCGAGCGAGCGCCCATCGAGCGTGGCCAGAAACAAGCGCATCTTCCGAGGAGGCGAGGCGATCGAGCAATGTGGTGATGCGCGGATACGCGTCTCGATCCGGAGTGAGTCCTGAATTTCCCAGAGCCACGCAGGCGTTGCGAACCAGGCCGCGCCATTTGGCTCGCTTTGCAGCGCTCCCGCGAAAAATAGCGCTGAACTCCTGTTGCGAGAGAGAAGCGAGCCACTCGAGCTCCGGAGCGACGAGCGAGTTTCCATTTTCACGCGCGGTCCGCGGTTGAAATGCGGCCATGGACGTGACCGGCGCTTTGCGATTCCAGGGGCACACGTCCTGGCAGATATCGCAGCCGATTACGGCGCGGCCCATCTGGGGACGCAGCTCTTCCGGAATTTCTCCGCGAAGCTCGATCGTGAGATAAGAGATGCAGCGGCGCGCGTCGAGGACATATGGCTCCGGGAACGCCTGCGTGGGGCACGCATCCAGGCAGCGCGTGCACGTTCCGCACATGTCGGGGGAAGGGGGTTCACCCGGCGCGAGCGTCGGCTCGAGAGATAGCGTCGTGACGATTACGCCAAGGAAAAGCCAGGAGCCCAACCGTGAGTTGATGAGGCAGGTGTTTTTCGCGAGCCAGCCAATGCCTGCATATTTCGCCGCCACGCGCTCGATGATGGGGCCCGTGTCGGTGTAGGCGCGCGCTTCGAACGGCTCGGCGAACTCGGCGCGCATTTCGGAAATCAGCGCGCGCAACTTTTGCTGCATCAATTCGTGGTAGTCGTCACCCCAGGCGTAGCGGGAAATCCATCCGCGCGGCGAATCAGGATCGGCATTTTCGGGTAAAGCAGTGGGGCGCGGGGGCGAATTATAGTTCAGCGCGACGACGATCAGGCTGCGAGCGCCTTCGAGAACCAGTCGAGGATCCGCGCGGCGCGGATCGTGGAGATAACTCATTTCGCCCGCGTAGCCACGGGCAAGCCACTCCGGCAGGTGGTCGAGTTCCGGGAACGGTCCGGGCGAAGCGGCTTCCGGCCGGTCTGCCGAGGCGCAATTTTCCCGCGCGATAGGCGCAACCCCGCAGAGATCGAATCCGGAGGCGCGCGCCTTGTCGCCGATCCAGCGTGATTGTTCGGCCGGAGTCATGCGTCCATGATGCACTAAGAGGCGCAGTGGCGCGAAGGCTTTGCGGGCTGGGTCGCTGCCGTAAATCGAGTGTTTTGCTTGTCACTACAGTGCGGGATTGCATACAATCGCGGACGGTTTAAACGAGAACGGAGAAATTGATGAGCCATCGGATTGCCGCGAAAATCACTGGTGTGGCCGGGTACGTGCCACCTCGGATCGTCACAAACGCGGACATCGAGAAGATGGTGGACACTACCGACCAGTGGATCCGCACTCGCACGGGCATTCGCGAGCGGCACTACGCGGACCCGGGAGTCGCGTCCTCTCATCTGGGAACTGAAGCCGCCAAAAAACTGCTGGCGATGAAGGGCATTGCCGCGGAAGAAATCGATCTGATCGTGGTGGCGACGGTCACTCCGGACATGCTGTTTCCCGCGACGGCGTGCTTGATTCAGGATCGCCTGGGCGCGAAAAAAGCATGGGGCTTCGATCTTTCCGCGGCGTGCTCGGGGTTTGCGTACGCGCTTACGGTAGGCGCGCAGTTTGTGGGCATGGGATCGCATAAGAAAGTGCTCGTGATCGGCGCGGATGTGATGACGTCCATTCTCGATTTTCGGGACCGAGCCACCTGTGTTCTGTTCGGTGACGGCGCAGGCGCCGTGCTGCTGGAACCGGCCGTTTCAGACGCGGAAGGAATCATCGATTTCGTGCACGACGTGGACGGTTCGGGCGGCTGCAACCTCTATATGCCTGCCGGAGGCTCGCTGCATCCTCCGACGCATGACACGGTGGATAAGCGCATGCACTTCGTTCATCAGGAAGGCCAACAGGTTTTCAAGTACGCGGTGCGGCGAATGAGCGAGCTTGCGTGCCAGATTCTGGAGCGCAATGGGCTGACGAGCAAGGATCTGGCGCTCGTGGTTCCACATCAAGCGAACCTGCGGATCATCCGCGCGATGCAGGAGCGGCTAGGCGTGGACGATTCCAAAGTGCTGGTGAATATCGATCGCTACGGAAATACCACGGCCGCGACAATTCCGATGGGCCTGGTGGATGCTGTCGAACAGAAGCGTTTGCGCAAAGGCGACCTGGTCCTTCTGATCGCCGTTGGCGCGGGTTATACGACAGGCGCGGTGCTGATGCGCTGGGCTTACTGAAGTTCGGACGGAAGTCCCGCAACGGCAACTGAAAGTGGCGGTCCCGCCCGTGGCGCTCGGATTGCCAAGCACTTGCGCCGGGCACGGCCCGCCAGAAATCGGCGCGGCAAGCATGCCGTGCCCCTACCAAAACCTTCAGGAACGCGGGCGCGCGAGTCTTAATTCACTCCGAAATCGTCCGTCTGATCTCCGAATGTCGTCAATACGGGATTCGTGTCGCCGCTCGTGGTGCTAATCATCACAACCTTCGTCGGCGAAACGATAAAGAACGCGCCAGTGGACGCGGGCGGCGGACCGGCTTGAGTCAGGTTAAGGGCGCCGCTGCCATCCGTCGCGCCGGTGGTGGTGAGGGCGTAGGTGCCCGACACAGCCAGGCCTGCGGAATTGAGGGCGGTGGTGCTGAGATCCTGTACTCCCGCGACCGCGCCGCTGGTGAAGGTCATCACGCCGGAATAATTCTGGAGAGCGGTCGTGGCCGGCTGCGAAGTGCCCTGCACCAGCGTTCCAGAAACAGTGCTCACAGAAAAGGCCGGACTACCGCCGGTGGTTTGCGGCTCAAAAATCCCGAGCACAGGCGCGCTGAGATTTTCGAGCAGACAAAGGGCTTCATTGGTATTAATCACGTAAAACACGGGCGTGACCGGACTAACAAGATTCGTATCCACGCGGCCGAATGAGTCGCCGCTGGTGAAGCTTGCGGTGATAGCGTTCACCCCAAGCGCGGTTCCGACCGACCCGGCCAAATTGTCGACAAGCGACAAGGTGAACCCGGTTCCTCCGTTGGCCTGCAATTGTGCGACCGCCGCAAACGGCACATAGAGTGTCTGGCCGCTAGGTATGACGGGGCCTGACAAACCTCCAACGCTCCCCGCGGTGAAAGACTGAAGCGCTTGCGAGAACGGGTAGCCTGTTTGATGCATCAGTTTCCCGACGCTAACGAACGGCGTGGCCTGGCTTACCGAGTCGGTCTCCACAATGAATGCTTCCGTAAGCAATCCATTGGTCGTGGTAATCGGGTAGACGCTGAAAATCATGTTTCCGAGCGTCTGACTAACGCTCATTATGCAGCGCGCAGCCTGCGGTGCCGTTTGGAAGGTGCCCGAGAACGTTGTGTCCGGCACGATCGTGGTCACGCCGGGAGCGTTGGCGTCCACTTCACCGTTGTCGATAGTGCCCGGTGTCGAACCACTCGCCGGAACCTCCGCGGTAAATCTGCCCGCAAGGGCGAACGGCCCGGGAGTCGTGCCCGAAAAGTTTCCTTCCGCGCCCGTGAATCCGATAACGAAATCCGCACCCAACGGGCCCGCGCCGGACATTGTTTGCGAGACGCATGTTGCTGTGTTCTGCTGCACGAGCTCGCCCGAGCCGCGGACTCCGGTGGCATCGAATTCGATCAGGCGTCCGTGGAGCCCCGTTGAATCCAAGGCGAAATCATAGGTGGGAGTCCCTGGCAGGCTGGCGAAAACCAGTTGGCCACGATTGTTGTTTAAGAGCGTAAATGTGCCACTGAAAGTCTGATTCTTGTACGGACCTGCAATGGAATTCACGTCTTCCACACCGTTGGAAATTGCGCCCACTCCATCCGCGGTGAAGTGGCCTGCGACTACAACTGCACCGGTGGAATTGAATCCGCTGAATTCAAAAGCGTAATTTCCGCTGAAAACGTTCGTGATGGTAATACTGAGCTGACCGGCGGTGGACGTAACAGTCATCGGCGTCGCTTCGCTGTCAGCGACCTGCACCGTGAATGTGTTGAAGACCCCGGTCGCGGTCGGCGTACCCGTAATCGTGCCGTCCGAATTCAACGTCAATCCCGCGGGAAACGTATTCGTAGCGGTGACAAGAGTCCAAGTGTACGGCGCGACACCACCGCTAGCCTGTAACTGCGTCCCTGCCGGATAGGCAGTGCCGAGAGTTCCGTTCGGCAACGTGGTAGTTGTGATCTTCAGCGCCGCCGTGGGCTGAATCGTGATGGTTATGGAATCTGTCTCGGTGGGAAACGCAATCGAAGTGGCCTGGATGCTAACAGTGAATTGAGCGCCGATGGCGGTCGTAGGGGCCGCGTAGGTAGCGGAATTGATGCCTGTCGGTGTGAATACTCCCGGAGGAACTGGAGCGCCGGCGCCCGGAGTGAAAACCCAGGTCACACCCGCGCCCGTTGTGTCTCTGGGAACGGTCGCCGTGATGGTAACCGTCTGTCCCGCGCCAATGGTGCGCGAACTGGCATGAAGTACTACGGAATTGAAATTCGAGGGAACGCCGGAGCAGCTCGTGCAGCTATTGCTTTGAAGAAAGACCATCAGAACAAGACAGAAAATGGATGGTAATCCCTTACTCTTCGCCATTGCCACTCCTTGAACGAACGTTCCCAACTGTCTTTATGAAGTGCCCACATTATTTAGAACACGAAACGGGACACCAAGGCTCGAAAATGACCGGCCGCAATGGCGTATGAGGCAACCGAGGGGGGCAAATCCCAGGCGAAAATGGCCTTTGGCGTCCGCTGTCAAGGCCCGAGGCGAGTACCACCGGCACCCGAGGTAACTGGATTGGAGCGGGCTGTGCCTGCGCGGGTACTTCTGCCCACGCATGTTTTCAGGGATAATAGTGGCGGAGTTTGCAGCACTAATTCTGACGGGAAAGGATCTCCCTTGCGCGCTGTCATCACGGGTGGAGCGGGTTTTCTTGGATCACATCTTTGCGATTACTTCATCGAAAAGGGCTGGGACGTTCTTTGCCTGGACAATCTGGTCACCGGCGCCGATTCGAATATTGCGCACCTGCTTTCGAATCCGCGGTTCAACTTCGCCCAACAGGACGTTTCGAAATTCATCGAAGTCTCCGGGCCCGTGGACGCCGTGCTGCATTTCGCTTCGCCTGCCAGCCCGCCGGACTACCTGAAATTCCCCATTCAAACGCTGAAGGTGGGAGCGCTCGGAACACATAACGCGCTGGGCCTGGCGATGGCAAAGAAGGCCAAATTTCTGCAGGCGTCCACTTCGGAGTGCTACGGAGATCCGGAAGTGAGTCCGCAGCCGGAAAGCTACTGGGGACATGTGAACCCGATCGGGCCGCGCGGTGTCTACGACGAGGCCAAGACGATTCGCGGAAGCCATCACCATGGCGTATTACCGCTACCACCAGGTGGACACGCACATCGTCCGAATTTTCAATACCTACGGACCTCGCATGCGGTTGAACGACGGGCGGGCGCTGCCGAATTTCCTTTATCAGGCGCTGGTGGGCGAGCCCATCACGGTGTATGGCAGCGGCAAACAGACGCGGAGCTTTTGCTACGTCGCGGATTTAATCGATGGAATCTACCGGCTGCTGGAATCGAACGAGCACGAGCCTGTCAATATCGGCAATCCCGCGGAAATCACGATCCTCGAATTCGCGGAGCGCGTGCGCGCGCTGGTGGGAACCACGGCGCCGATCGTGCATCACCCGCTGCCGGAGGACGACCCCAAGCAGCGCTGCCCCGATATCACAAAGGCGCGCCGAATTCTGAAATGGGAACCGAAGGTAAATCTGGAGCAGGGCCTTCGGATTACCTACGACTTCTTCAAGGAGCAGGTCGCGTCCGCTAAACGCAAAGCCTGAAGATTCAGTCCGGCCGGCCCAAACGAACGATACTCGAAGCCGTGGTCCTTCATTTCGCGCGGCGACAGCAGATTGCGTCCATCCACGATCAGCGGGCGAGCCATCGCGTCGCGAATCCGGTCCCAATCGAGCTTGCGGAATTCTTCCCATTCCGTCGCGATCAGCAGGGCTTCCGCATCCTTGGCGGCATCGTAGGCGGTTTTCGCATACTCGATCTGCGGCAGAATCGCGCGGGCCCGCTCCATTGCCTCCGGATCGTAGGCTCGAATCAGAGCGCCTTCTCCCAGTAGGTGATTCACAAGATCGATGGCGGGCGCGAAGCGTACGTCGTCCGTATTGGGCTTGAATGCAAGCCCGAGGACGCCGACCTGTTTCCCGCGAACGACCCAGAGAGCGCTGCGCATCTTTTCGTAGAAGCGGTCGATTCGCTTTTTATTGATCTTTTCTGCTTCCCTGAGTAGCGTGAAATCCACGCCCGAGCGTTCGGCGAGATGGACGAATGCCTGCAGATCCTTCGGCAAACAGAAACCGCCGAAACCCAAACCGGCAGAAAGGAAACTGGGCCCGATGCGGGGGTCCATTCCCATTGCGCGAACCACTTCTCCGATGTCGGCGCCGAGGCGCTCGGCAAGATCCGACACCATGTTGGCGTAGGAAATCTTCAAAGCCAGGAAAGAGTTCGATGCGTGTTTGATCAGCTCGGCGCTGTTGATCGAAGTGACGAGCCAGTGCGGGGGCGGAACGGTGGGGCATGCTTGCGAGTGGACTGGGCATTTGAATTTTCGTTCCAGCACCGGCTTGTAGATTTCCTTCAGCTGCCGCTCCGCTGTTTCGTCTTCAACACCCACGACAATCCGGTCAGGATGGAGGAAGTCGCCGACTGCAGTGCCCTCGCGCAGGAATTCAGGGTTGGAAGCGACGCTGAACTTTACATTCGATTTGCGAGCGTAGACGGAAAGCGCGCGCTTGAGCTCCTGTCCTGTTCGCGCCGGCACGGTGCTTTTCTCGACCACGAGCTTCGGAGATTTGGATTCGGTGGCGATCAATCGCGCCACGTGATCGATGGCGCTAAGATCCGCGTCGCCATTCGGCAATGGAGGAGTGCCTACGCAGATAAAAAATGCTTCGCCGAAAGCAACGGCATCGGCGGGATTGGCGCAGAATTGTAGCCGGCCGTCCTTGCGCGCCTTGGGAATTACCTTCTCTAGCCCGGGTTCGTAGATGGGCATTCCGCCGGATTCGAGCGTCTTGATCTTGCTTGCGTCGTTATCCGTGCACATGACGTCGTGCCCGATTTCCGCCAGGCAGGCGCCCGTCACCAAGCCCACGTATCCAGTGCCTATCACCGATATCTTCAATGGAATCTCCCGGTTGCGCAGAGCTGAAATTGCGGCTATATACGAACCTCTATTTTGAGGTGCCTCATTCAGCGCGGCAAGACAATTGTCGAATCGCGTTTTCTTGATGGCACCGGCAGATCGAAACCGCGACCCAAACCGTTTCCTCACAGGGGATTAAGTCCGCAGTACAGGATACTCTTTCCTCACATCTTCCAACCGATTCGCGTCTCAATCGAGTCTTCTCGCCTATTCTAAAGGTGTAGAACCATGGCCCAACCGACCAACCCGAATTCTGGCTTTCCGCCCGGAGGCGATGAGCGGCGGAGCGTGGAGCATCAGGAAACCCTGCTCCTCACCGACGTTCCGGAGGCTGGAGCCTTGATTCCGGAGCAGGCTGTCCCGGTACAAGCGACCTCGAACCTTAGCGCGGCAACGCTTGCGGCACTATCGCAGAGATATGAAATCCTCGCCGAGGCGGGGCACGGGAGCATGGGCAACGTGTACAAGGCGCGCGACCGCGAGACGGGTGAGATCGTCGCTCTGAAGCTCTTGAAGCCGGAAATCGCGTCAGACCTGGGGATGATGGACCGGTTCAAGAATGAGCTCCTGTTTGCGCGCAAAATTACGCACAAGAATGTATGCCGCGTTCACGAGTTCAATAGAATCGGGGGAATCGCGTATACGTCGATGGAATTTGTGGAGGGTGAGAGCCTGCGGTCCGTTCTGAACCGCTTCGGCGGGCTGCCTCCCCGAAAAGCGATCGATCTGGTGGCTCAAATTTGCTCTGGATTGAAGGAAGCGCACGTCCAGGGCATCGTGCATCGTGATTTGAAGCCCGAGAATGTGATGATCGATGCGCAGGGCAACGTAAAGATCATGGATTTCGGTATCGCGCGCTCGATGGAAGCGCTTACCCGCTTGACGGGCTCGATGGTCGGAACTCCTGCTTACATGGCCCCCGAGCAAGTTGGCGGGAAACCCGTGGACTACCGAACGGATATCTACTCGCTCGGCCTGATCATGTATGAAGTTTTCACCGGCACTCAGGCATTCCAGGCGGATAACGCTGTCGCGGTTGCGCTGAAGCAGATGCGAGAAGCGCCGGTTCCGCCCCACGAGATCGAGCCGGCGATCCCGGTTGGAATCGAACGCGCCATTTTGAAGTGTCTCGAAAAGGAACCGACGAAACGATTTCAGTCCATCGGCGAGCTCGAATCCGCGATGCACTCCGCAGGAACACCAGCCACGGGGAAGAAAGCGGCTGCGGTCGCACCAAACTACTCGTTTCCCACTCCGCTGCAGTCTCAACTGTTTCATCCTCCCGCGGCTGACCCAAAGCGCACGTCGCCCGTAACGTGGGTTTTGCTGGGAGCGTTGCTGGTTGTCGGCAGCTTTGCCGGATGGCACTGGCTGCAGATCGTGCAATCAACTGAGAATCTTGCGCCGCCCGCTGCGCTGCCGGCGCCGGCGCCGCCAGATTTCGCACTTGATGCAACCGGCGATCAGCCCACCGCCACGCAACCAGCCAGCGCAGAAACGGAAGAGGCGAAATCCACAGATGCAAAGACCGATGCGGACAAGCCGGCTGACGCGAATGCCGACACATCGGCTCCTGCGAATCACGCACCAACCCCAGCGATCGCGGCGCGCGAAACGACGCCCGCGAAAAGTAAAACCCCCGCAGCGCAGGCTGCGCCTCGAAATTCGCAGCGACGCGCGGACGAGGCATTCGGCGAGAACGAGCCGGTTGCAGAGCCTCCCGTAAACGACCACACGCCGAGCTATTTGTGGGTTGGCCGGTTCGAGCGCGAGGAAAAAGCACAAAGCACGGCGAAGAAAATCGAAGATCTGGGATTGCCCGTGCAGGTGATATCAAGACACGGCGTAACGGGTGAATTTTTCGTGGTTATAACCGGCCCGTACGGTCCCGAGCGCATCGAGAGCGCGATGGATTGGCTCACGACGCAGGGATTCGCTGACGTTCGTCTCGTAAAAAACCCCCTTGGAAATCAGCGACAGGCTCCCCGGTAGGATTCGGAGGTTCGAGACAGGAATGCGGATGGAGATCGAATTCGGAGCGCAGAGTGACACGGGATGTGTCCGCGAAAATAACGAGGACAGCTTTCGCGTCGCACCGGAAATGAATCTTTTTGTTCTCTCGGACGGAATGGGCGGATTGGAATCGGGAGAAGTGGCGAGCCGTCTGGCCGTGGATACCGTCCTCGAGCGCTGCCGCAACCGCGAAAAGAATCCGTCGCTGCCTCTTGCCGGTGAACGCATCGAAGGAGTTTCAGACGTCTCGAATCAGCTGGCAAGCGCCATTCGATCCGCGAATGAAGTTGTGTATCGCGCCGCGCAACAAGGTTCAGGTCTGCGAGGCATGGGCGCCACGATCGTTGCGGTCCAGTGCACCGATGAGCGCATGAGCGTCGCGCACGTAGGAGACAGCCGGATCTACCGGCTGCGCGGCGGCCAGCTCGATCAACTCACGCGGGATCACTCGTTTGTCGCCGAACAGGTGCGCCACGGGAAAATGACGGAAGAGGAAGCTGCGAGCAGCACGATGCAGAACGTGCTGGTGCGCGCCCTGGGCATCGAGCCGACGGTCGAGGTGGACGTGAGCGAAGAGCTGCTGATGGAAGCCGACACTGTGCTGCTCTGCTCCGACGGGCTGACACGCGAACTTTCGGACGCGCAGATTGCCGCGGTGCTCGGCGAAAGCTCGGACACGCAGACGGCCGCTAAACGGCTGGTGGAGATGGCGAAGCAGGCGGGCGGCGGTGACAACGTGACCGTGATCGTGCTGCGTCGCGCGGCAAAACCTGCCGGCGTGATCGCGCGCGTAGGAAGGTTGTTCAAGAAATCCGCGTAATTGAGAGAATTCCAGTTTGCGATTTTTTCGTTGGAGGATTGAGATGGCCAAGCTCGTACTCAAGTTCGAAAATTCGGTGCTGAAGGAAATCCCGGTCGGGCCGAAGGAAGTAAGCATCGGCCGGTCCCCGGAAAATGGCCTGGTGATCGACAATCCTGCGGTCTCGCACTATCACGCCCGCGTCTTCAGCGAGGAAGGGCGGCTAATGCTCGAGGATTTTGGAAGCATGAACGGGACGTTCGTCAACGGGCAGCGCGTGAAGATGGTGACGCTTAAGCCGGGAGATTCCGTCGCTATCGGCAAGCACACGATCGTGGTCTCGGAGTCTCGCGACCTGGATGGTTTTGCTTCCGGAAACGGCAGCGCGAGGCCTGCAGCGCCGAAAATCAACGAGACCGTGATGCTCGACACCAGGGAGCGGCGCGAATTCCTTCAGAAAGTCGCGGCCGTCGGCGAAAGCTCGCAGGTTGCGCCGTCGAGATTGAAAGTGCCCACGCTCATCGTACGAAAGGGCCGGACAAATCAACGCGAATACGCGCTGAATGACAAGCTCACGGTGATCGGGAAATCGGGGATGGCGACCGTAAAGCTGAAGGGCTGGTTCGCGCCCAAGGCGGCGGTGCAAATTACGCGCCGCGAGGATCATTCCTACTACATCGGCGCTGCCGACAAAGTGCCGAGTGTCAACGGGCAGCCAATCACGCACCCGACGATTCTTTCGTCCGGCGACATCATCGCCGTCGCGGGAGTCGAGCTGGAATTCGTCTATCGCGATTGACGATCCTCAGCGAATTGCCAATCGCACTTTTTGCCCTGGGCGAGAAGCTTGATTCCGCGCGCTCACATGATCCGGTGAAGCTGAATTTCGAGACTCTCAGGTCTTTCTTGAACTGATATCATTTAGTCGCTCGGCTTTATGAGGGGTGACCAAATGGCGGAACCAACCAAAGAAGAATTGCTGGCTCGCATCGCAGAACTCGAAAAGCAGACAAGCTCGAGACCGAAAGGTACACTGGAGTTTCGCGTGGGCGAAAAGGGCGGTGTGAGCGTTTATGGGCTCGGGCGATTTCCGGTGACGCTCTATTACGAGCAGTGGGTTCGCCTGCTCGACAAGTCGGCTGACCTTCGCGCTTTCCTCGAGGAAAATAAATCGCGGTTGAAGCTGAAAAACGCGGGCTAAGTAACACTACGCGCGCGCGATCCATCTCAATTTTCATTTGAGAGAGCCTTTGTAGAGGCGGAGTCCGTCGCGGCGGACCCGGTGCGGCAACGCCCCGGATCAGCCACGAACACAACGATGCGTCATGCTTCGCTCATGTGGAGTGCGGCGAGTCTCGCACGAGACGAATGGCTGGATCGCGCCGAAAACCGTTGCCGAGCATAGGAGTGGCACGCCCCTACGGAGGAGAAAACTTTGCGTCCTTACGTGGGCGCAATTGTCAGCTTGTCTTGGTCTTCTCGAGTTCTTCGATCATGGCGGGAACGATTTCGAAGAGATCGCCGACGATGCCGTAATCGGCGACTTCGAAAATCGGCGCGTTGGCGTCCTTATTGATCGCGGCGATTGTGCGCGAGCCTTTCATTCCCACCACGTGCTGGATCGCGCCGCTGATTCCGAGCGCGAGATAAAGTTTCGGCACCACCGTCTGGCCCGAGCTGCCGATTTGCCGGTCCATCGGGAGCCAGCCTTCATCGCAGATCGGACGCGACGCGGAAATTTCCCCGCCCATCAGTTTCGCCAGCTTTTCCGCCATGGGAATGTTTTCGGGCGCTTTGATGCCGCGCCCCACCGAGACGAGTATCGGCGCTTGCGTCAGGTCCACGGCTTGCTTCGCTTCGCGGAAAAGCTCCAGAGGCTTGGTGCGAATCTGCTCCGGCTTCAATTCGACGCTGACGGGCTTCACGGGCGCCTTGCCGCCGGCGTGTTTTGCGGCCAGGTCCGCGCGAAATGCGCCGGCCTGAAATGATGCGATCCACGGCGGCTCGCCCGTGAACACAACGTCCGCCGCGGTGCGGCCCTGAAACATCTGGCGCACGAAAATGAGCTTCCCATTTTCATGGCGGTAGGCGATGCAGTCGCCGATCATTCCTTTTTGCATGGAAGCAGCGAGCTTCGGCGCGAAATCGCGCACTTGATAGGTGTGCGGCAGCAGCACGAGATCCGGCTTCGCGCTTTCGATCACCTGCCGCAGCGCGATGGAGTAGCCGTCCGGCGTGTATTGCGCGAGCAGGTCGTGCTCGACGAGAAGCACTTCATCGAGCTGGTAGCCGGCAAGTTCGTCGGCGAGCGCGGCGACACCCTTGCCGATGACGACGCCCGAAAGCGTGCCTTTGGCTTGCTGCGGCGATTTGTTGCGCGGCGGCGAGCGTCTCAAAGCTGACTTTGTTCCATTTCGCGTCGCGCTGCTCGGTGATCAGGAGAATTTTCATGTGCGATGTGTCGCTACGCGAAGACGGCTAAATGACTCGCGCTTCGTGGCGCAGCTTTTCGATCAACTTTGCGGCGGCCTCTTTCGGCGAACCGGTGATGAATTCCGTCTTCTTCGTTTTCTGCGGGACGTAGATGCGCTCGATGTGCTGCGTCCGCGCGTCCGCGACGCCCAGCGACGCGCGCTCGATCGTCGCGATCTCTTTCTTCTTCGCGGCCATGATGCCCTTCAGCGTGGCGTAGCGCGGCTTATTGATTCCCGATTGAATCGTAATCACCGCGGGCAGCGGCAGCTCGACCCACTGAAACCATCCGGCTTCGAGTTCGCGCTTCAACTTCAGATGTCCTTCGATGACTTCGATGGCCATGATAATCGTCGCGTGCGGCCTGCCGAGCAATTCGGCGAGCAGCACGCCGGTCTGGCCAAAGCCCTGGTCCTCGCTTTGAAGCCCGGTGAGGATGAGATCGAAATTTTCGCTCTTGAATGGCGGCCGCGAGCGAACGGGCCGAGGTGAGCGGATCGAGCTTGTAGAATTCAGGATCGAGAATATGGATGCCGCGTTCGGCGCCTTTGGCGAGAGCTTCCTTGATGGTTTGCTTGGCGCGCTCCGGCCCCATCGAAATGGCAACAACCTCGCCGCCATGCTTTTCCTTCAGGCGCAGCGCCTCTTCGAGCGCGAAGCCGTCCGGCTCGTTCGTTTCAAATCCGATGTCGGCTTCGCGAATCCATGCGCCGCCATCGGCGATGGCCAAGGGCGCGTCTTTCGCGGGAACCTGCTTGACGCAAACGCCGATTTTCACGATTAACGGCCTTCCCAGCGTTTGAAGAGGAGCGAGGCGTTGGTGCCGCCGAAGCCGAAAGAATTCGAGAGCGCGTAGGTCACTTCAGCTTTGCGCGCGTGATTCGGAATGTAATCGAGGTCGCACGCGGGATCGGGAGTTTCCTGGTTGATCGTCGGCGGAAGAATCTGATCGCGCAGCGCCAGCACGCTGATGCCCGCCTCAAGGCCGCCCGCTCCGCCGAGCAGATGCCCGGTCATGGATTTCGTCGAGCTGATGGGAACTTTCTTCGCGCGGTCGCCGAAGACGCGCTTGAGCGCGGCCGTCTCGATCGCGTCGCCCATCGGAGTCGAAGTACCGTGCGCGTTGACGTAGCCGACGTCGTCCGGCGTAATCTTGGCGTCTTTGATCGCCGCGCGAGAGAGACACGATAGCCGCCGTCGCCCCCCTCGGCCGGCTGCGTGATGTGGTACGCGTCGCCGGACATTCCGTAGCCGACAATTTCGGCGATGATGTTTGCGCCGCGGCGCTCGGCGAATTCGAGCGCTTCCAGGATCAGCATGCCCGAGCCTTCGCCGACCACGAAACCGTCGCGCTCGGCGTCAAACGGCCGGCTGGCGCGTTCCGGTTCGTCGTTGCGCGTGGAAAGCGCGCGCATCGCGCCAAATCCGCCGATGCTCATCGGCGTAATCGCCGCTTCCGAGCCGCCCGCAATCATCACTTCCGCATCGCATCGCTGGATAATCTTGTAAGCGTCGCCCACGGCGTGAGCCCCAGCCGAGCAGGCCGTCGCCGTAGCCGAATTGGGACCCTTCGCTCCGTAGCGGATCGAGACGTTGCCCGCAGCCAGATTCACGATCGCGGAAGGAATGAAAAAGGGAGAGATTTTGCCGGGACCGCCATTCAGATACTTCGAGTGTTCGCGCTCGATCACGTCGAATCCGCCGATGCCCGATCCGATGTAGACGCCCGTTGCGTCGGCAATTTCCGGGCGTGATTTCCAGACCGGCCATGCGCATGGCGAAATCGGAGGCCGCCATGGCGAGCTGAATGAAGCGCCCCATCTTTTTCAGCTCTTTTTTCTCGATCCAGTTCAGCGGATCGAAACCTTTCACTTCACCGGCAATCCGGCAATCAAAGCCGCGTCGCGTCAAAATGCGTGACCGGACCGATTCCGCTTTTTCCGGCCAGCAGATTGCGCCAGACCTCGTCGGTTCCGATGCCACATCCGCATACGAGTCCAACGCCCGTCACTACAACTCGGCGGTTCAAAGGAAACTTCTCCTGTTCGGGATAGGACGATCCGGCGGGACTGCCTACTTTCCCTTGGAATGTTTTTCGATATACTCGGTCGCGTCCTTCACCGTGGCAATCTTTTCGGCATCCTCATCCGGAATTTCGATGCCGAACGCTTCCTCGAAAGCCATCACCAGCTCGACAGTGTCGAGCGAGTCGGCGCCAAGGTCGTCCACAAACGAAGCGCTGGGAGTCACTTCGCCTTCATCCACACCGAGCTGCTCGACAATAATCTGCTTCACGCGTTCTTCGACGCTGGCCATTCTGATTGTTCCTCCGATGTCGGCGATCTGGAACCTTGGGCAGCACGCAGGAGAGTTGCGCCCGTATTTGCCTTGCCCATTCTATGCGGGGCCTATCGCCGGGTCAACCTTACGCGCGGCGATTATTGAATGCAACAACAGCCTCAATCCGCAGGCGATTCGCTAACCCGCGTGTAAGCCGCCGTTGACTCCGAGCACCTGCCCGGTGATGTAACCGGCTTCATCGCTCGCCAGAAACACGATGGCGGCCGCAATATCGCGGTCCTGGCCGAACCTACCGAGCGGGATCATGGCCTTCATTTTGTCTTTCAGTTCCTGCGAGAGAACGTCGGTCATGGGCGTTTCGATGAAGCCGGGCGCGACGGCGTTGACCGTGATGTTACGCGAAGCGACTTCGACGGCGATCGCGCGCGTGAGACCGATCAGGCCGGCCTTGGACGCCACGTAGTTCGCTTGCCCCGCATTTCCGGTTTCCGCGACTACCGACGAAAGGTTAATGATGCGTCCCGAACGCTGCTTGAGCATCGCGCCGAGCGCCTGCTGAATGCAGAGGTGCGCGCCGGTCAGATTCGTCCTCAGCACTGCGTCCCAATCGTCGAGCTTCATGCGCAGCGCGAGCGTATCGCGCGTGATCGCGGCGTTGTTCACGAGAATGTCGAGCCTGCCGAACTTTGCGAGCGCTTGCTGGAAGCCAGCCTTCACCTGAGCTGCGTCCGCCACGTCCATCGGCACCGCAAGCGCTTCGCCGCCGGCTGCCTCGATTTCGGCGACGAGCGAGGCGAGCTTGTCCGCGCTGCGCGCGGCCACGGCAACTTTGGCGCCGGCGACGAAAAGTGCGAGCGCAGTGGCCCGACCGATTCCCTGCGAAGCGCCGGTGACGAGAGCGACTTTGTCCTTGAGCGAGAACATGAGGCTAGCTTTCCGGCGCTTCGGCGCGCGCCTGCGCGATCTTTGTCGAGCGTGGCCTGCAAGCTTGCGGCGTCCTCGACGTTGAAGCAGCGCACCGAGCGATCGATCTGCCGCAACAGGCCGGAGAGCACCTTGCCGGGTCCGACTTCGACGAAGATGTTGACGCCCTGGTCGATCATCTCGCGCACCGACTCGAGCCAGCGGACCGGCATGGTCACCTGGCGGATCAGCGATTCGCGCGCTTCTTCACCGGTGGTGATTGCTTCGGCGTCCACGTTGGTGATGACCGGAAAACGCAACGCGGTGAATTTCGCCGCGCGCAAGTCCGGCTCCAGGCGCTTCTGCGCCGGCGACAACATCGTGCAGTGAAAAGGCGCCGAAACAGCCAGAATTACGGCGCGCTTGGCGCCGGATTGCGAGGCAATTTCCACGGCGCGCTTTACCGCCGCCGCGCTGCCGGCGATCACGGTCTGTTCAGGCGAATTCATATTCGCGGGCGAAACCACTTCGCCATCGGCAGCCTTTTTGCAAACTTCCGCCACGTCCGCTGGTGAAAGCCCAAGGATCGCGGCCATCGCGCCTTCGCCCGCGGGTACAGCTTCCTGCATGTATTGTCCGCGCTGGCGAACCAGCTTCACCGCCTCCGAAAATTCGAGCGCGCCCGCCGCGACGAGTGCCGAATACTCGCCCAGGCTGTGCCCTGCCGCGAAATCCGGCTGGATTCCGCGCGCTGCGAGCGCCCGATAGGCGGCCACGGAAACGGTCAGGATGGACGGTTGCGTATTTTCCGTCAGCTTGAGTGCGTCTTCGGAGCCTTCGAAGCACAATTGCGAAATCGGGAAGCCGAGCGCTGCATCCGCTTCGTCAAATACGGCGCGTGACTCGGGAAAATTTGCAGCGAGGTCCTTGCCCCATGCCGGGATATTGCGAGGCCTGGCCGGGAAAAAGGAATGCAAGCTTGCTCATGGCGATTACGGGTTCCTTCCGGTTCAGCCGCGGGCGGGGACTGCGGCGGCAGACGACAGCTCCTGTTCGATTTTCTCATTCACGCCCGAACGGCAGAGTTCGGCGGCAACGCGTATCGCGTTCTTGATCGCGTTAGGGTTCGAGCGGCCGTGACCGATCACGGTGATGCCGCGGACTCCCAATAGCGGAGCGCCGCCCGTTTCGGAGTAATCGGTGCGCTTGCGAAAATCGTCGAACGCGCGTTTGGAAAGCGCGTAACCAATCTGCGAAGCCAGGCTGCTCTTGATCGCTTTTTTCAGCATCCCGCCGATGTGCTCCACCAGACCCTCGCTGAGCTTGAGGGCAATATTGCCGATGAAGCCGTCGCATACGACCACATCCACGTTGCCGCGAAATACGTCGCGGCCTTCGACGTTGCCCACGAAATTCAGCGGCAGTTGCTTCAGGCGCGCCGCCGCTTCCTTCGTAAGCTCGTTGCCTTTGGCTTCTTCCTCGCCGATCGAAAGCAGCGCGATGCGCGGCCGCTTCACGCCCCAGATCGCGCGATAATAAATTTCGCCCATCACCGCGAATTGCTCGATCTGCGCCGGCTTTGAATCCACATTCGCGCCAACATCCAGAATCACCGAGATCTTTTCCTTCATGTTCGGAAAAGCGGCGGCCAGCGCCGGACGGTCAACCGAAGGCAGCGTGCCGATCACGAATCGCGCGATCGTCATCACTGCGCCCGTATTGCCAGCGCTGACCAGCGCGTCAGCCTTGCCGTCTCGCACCAGGCGCGCGGCAACGTGCAGCGAACTTTCTTTCTTGCGGCGGAACGCGTGCGACGGCGAATCCGTCATGGTGACCACGTCCGTCGCGTTTACGATCTCGATCGGCAGGCCACGCGTCTTGTGCCGGTTCAGTTCCGCGCGGACCGTGGCCTCGACACCCACCAACAACACGCGCACGCCCAACTCGCGCGCCGCAAGGATCGCTCCTTCGACTTCTACACGAGGCGCATGGTCGCCCCCCATGGCATCCAGGGCAATGGTAGTCATATTAAGTGCCAGCTTGATACGGCAGGCGAGGGAAAGTTAGGCCGTCTTGGCCGCGGTGTCAATCACTTCGCGGCCATTATAGTATCCGCACTTGAGGCACGCCCGGTGAGGCAGCTTCATTTCGTGGCAATGCGGGCATTCGCCCAAGATGGGCAAGTGAAGATGGTCGTGGGCGCGGCGCGTGGATGTGCGCCTCTTCGAGTGTCGTCGCTTTGGATTCGGCATTCCTGCTCCTCGTGACAGGCCCGTACTCAGTAGGACCTGAATGGAAACGCATAGTGTAGCGGTTTATTGCTTTTTGAACCAGTCCTGCTTCAACCGGGCAAGCGGGGCAAGCCGGGGATCGGAGCCATTCTTTTCGCAGCGGCATTCCTCATTATTGAGGTTCGCGCCGCAATGGGGGCAAAGCCCGCGGCAGTCGCTCGAGCAGATCACCTTCATGGGGAGCGCCAGATTCACCTGTTCGGCGAGCACGTCGGCAAGGAAAAGCCCGTCGCCTTCGAAGAAGGCCATCTCCGTATCATCCAGATTCAGCTGGAATTCTTCTTCGGCCGACATCGAGGTCATGGGGCGGTAAAAAAGGTCGAAATCGCGGCTGATTTCTTCGATTACGGTGTCCAGGCAGCGGGCGCAAACCAGCTCTACCCGCGTGTGCAGGTTTCCGCAGATGCGGATCTGACTGTCCACAAGCTCCGCAGTTGCACGCACTTCCAGCGGTTCTACCTGGCGGAATTCGCCCGAATGGAAATCCAGCGTCCCCGGAGCATAGCTCTTCCGGATGCGGGTCTTTCGGACGGCGAGTTCGTTTACATCCAGAAACATCGAATTTCCCCGGAATTTTGAAGGAGCAAGGCCATTATAAGTCTGTTGCTTCCCATGTCAAGGAAGCCACCCGCAAAGGTGTCCCGCCTGACACCCAAACGGCAACGAGGCGGGCGCTTCAGCGCGGCTCCGGTGCGGGTGCGCCCAGCAGCTCGTGGCACTGGCGCAAAAGAAAATGATCCGTCATTCCCGCGATGTAATCGCAAACGACGCGATGGCGAGGCTCAGTTTGTGTCAATTCGGCGTAGTGTTTGGGCATTCGCTCCGGGTGCTCTAGAAAGAAACGGAACAAATCGTCCAACGCCGCGACGGAACGGTTTCGGTCCTCGGCGATCGCCGGATGCGAATAGACGCGCGACATCAGAAACCGCTTCAGACTGACGCTTTCCTCCGCCGCATCCGGCGAAAATCCCGCAAGCCGCTTTTCCTGGCGGCGCACATCCTCGACTGTTTCCACTCCGCTCGCCTGTACTTGGCGGCGAGTGTTCTCAATCAAGTCGGTAGCAAGACGATCGAGGATTCGTTTGAGCGCTTCGTTGAATTTCAGTTTCCGTGGACCTTCCGGATGCCGCCGCTCCACATCAGCATAGGCTGCTTCAAACACCGGAACTTCCGCGCGGAGCTGATCGAAATCGAGAATGCGCGCCTCGAAGCCGTCGTCGAGATCAGCCGTGTTGTAGGCAATCTCGTCTACAAGATCGATGATCTGCGCTTCGAGGGGCGGACGTTCGTCCGAGCAGGTATTCCGCGAGCGCCGGAAATTCCGCTTCCGAGTAATCGCGGGAATGCTTGACGATGCCCTCGCGCACTTCAAACGTAAGATTGAGCCCCGGAAAATCCAGATACCGCTGCTCGAATTGCTCGACGATCCGCAGCGCGTGAAGATTGTGATCGAAGCGCTCTCCGTGCTCGCGCATGCGCGCATCGAGCTGGCGTTCGCCTGCGTGTCCAAATGGCGGATGGCCGATGTCGTGGACGAGCGCGAGAGCTTCGGCGAGATCGGAATTGATCCGCAGCGCGCCCGCCACGGTGCGCGCGATCTGCGCAACCTCCAGCGTGTGCGTCAGCCGGTTGCGGAAATGGTCGGAGAAGCGCGCGGTGAAAACCTGAGTCTTCGCTTCGAGACGGCGAAACGCGCGGGAATGCAGCACGCGGTCGCGATCGCGGGCGTAGTCGTTGCGGTAGGGATGCTGCGCTTCCGGAAAACGGCGTCCGCGCGTCCGCCGCACATCCATGGCGTAAGATTCGAGCGGCATCGCTGCCATTCTAGTGTATCGGGCTGGACCTCGGCTACTTTCTGTCGCAGCGGCACGGCGATGGACGCTGGTATCATCGGCGGATGATCTCGGAAGCGGAGATTCTGAAAAAACTGCGAAAGGTCTGCCTCGGTCTGCCGGGCTCCGAGGAAACGGCCAGCTTCGGACATCCGACGTTCAAGCTGGGAGGTGGGAAAATCTTCGCAGTGCTCGAAGAATACAAGGGAGAACTCGGCATCTGCGTGAACGTGGGAAAGCTGCTACAGGGAATTTTCCTGGATGACCCTCGATTCTTCCGCACGCCTTATATCGGCCAGCACGGCTGGGTGACGCTGCGCGTGTACGCGGCTCGGTTGAACTGGAAGGAAATCCGCGAGCTGGTAAAGGGAAGTTATCTTCTCGTCGCGCCGGAGCCTTCAAAGAGACGAGCGAGCGGCGCTCGGGGCACCCGAAAAACTCAGTGTTGAAAGTCGCAGAACTGGAGGGGATAGATCAGGACTTGCCGGGCAGCAGAGCCAGCGCCTGATCGGCTTGTTCCGCGATCGGTGTGTCGGGATAGTCGGTCTTGATCTGCCCGAAAAGCTTGGCAGCCTCGGTCGGATTCTTCTGGCTATAGTGCTGGGCGAGCGCCAGCATCACCACCGGCTTCGGTACCAACACGGATGGCTTGGCGATCAAACCCTTATAAAGCTTCTCAGCTTCGTCGGCCTGCCCAGTGCGATCGTCCAGGCCCGCAAGCTCGAACTTCGCCATGGCCGCCATTTCGTCGTCGCTGCTGGTCGACAGGCTCTGGAGCAATGCCCGGGCTTCCGCATTCTTATCGAGCTTTTCGAAACTCAGGGCCGCGTAGTAACGCGACAGTTCACTCGCACGTGTGTGCGGGTATTTCGAAGCAACCGCGGAGAACTTCTGCTCGGCGTCCGTGAATTTCTTATTCGCGTCCGTATAGGCGACATCGCCCGGTGCAGCCGGAGCGCCGACCGGCGTTTGAAAAATCTTCATCGCGCTGTCGTAGTCCGCGAATGCCTTCACCGTCTGGCGTTGCGTGTACGTGCGCCATCCGAATACGCCCAGCGCTACGACAACCACCGCGATCAAGAGATACAAGCTCAATTGTTGGTGTGAAAGGATGGCGTCGGCGCCGCGCTCAAAGGTATCGCGCACCTCGTCCTTTTTCAGTTCTTTGCGGGAAATATGCGCCAAAGCATGACTCCTGGAAGATGTATCTAGTTTTGGATCGTATCACAAAGTGGCACGCTTACGAATTCCGACGGGCGCGGGCCGGGGACTGGGTTGCCTAATGTTTCGGCCATTTAACCGAAATTCGACCCGATGTCCGAGTGATCGCTGGTAGCGTGGTGCGAGGATGATTCCGGGCGGGCGGTCACCCACCCGGAATTATTTACCGCTGATTGTTGGATTCTTCTTACCTGCTGCTCTTAGTGTTTTCCAGAGCTCACATGGCCGCGACCATCGCGCATTTCATTTCCCTTGAAGTGCGAAACCTTATCGAGGTGCTTTGACGCCTCAGGTTTGTCGCCAGCATTCGGCCTTGGACCTCTGTAGCCGCGCTGGGTGTCGTAACGGTTGTTTACATGCCCTTGGAAGTTTTCCGGGCCATGAAACCACGAGCCCGCGCCAATGAACGCGCCGCCCGAAAACCATTCCGGTCCGTAGTAGCCGTAGGGCGAACAAGAATACGGAGCGTAGTCATAATAGCCGTAGGGGCAGTCAGGAGCCGCTCCAACGCTGATGCCTACGCTGACCTGCGCCTCGGTTTTAGGGGCGGTCACCATGAAGAAGACTCCTGCCACAGCCGCGATTGCAAGAAACTTAAATCCGTTCATTATTATCCTCCGTTGTTCACTCGTATTCTCAGCCTGCACCTCTAATCTGGACTCAGCGAGCATCGGAGTCTGTCCACAAGAGCACACTCGAACGTCGTGTTTCCATCCGAGCGTAGGTCCAGAGCAGGCCTCGGAAAGCCGGATTCCTGGTGACCGGGACGACCGCCCGTCGGGCGGGTTACGAAGTCGGGCGGGTTACGAAGTCGGTCCGGTTCTGCGACTGGCCAGCGACCGGCTCCGCTGAAAATTCGAATCCCAGCCGGCTATTAACGCTTGTTCGCCGCTCTCGATCTTATTTGGGCACTGTGCGAATCGGGACAGCGCCTGCCTGTACGCTGTGGGTACCATCCCCGCTGCGGACAAACCGCCAATTGAGGCGGCGTTTCGCGCCGAACGGGGCTTCGCAAAGGAGAATCAAAATGAAGTTAATGAAGGTATCGCTAGTTTCGACTGCGTTTTTACTGGGGCTACTCGTGGCAGGATGCAATACGGCCCCGGCTGCAGGGCCGGCGGGCCCCCAAGGACCTCCCGGACCGCAAGGCGCATCTGACCGCAACAGCGATCACGATCGGGATCGGGATCGCGACGCGGATCGGGATCGACAAGATCAGGGCCGGAGGGATGATGCTTCTTCGTGTCCAGCGGGAGAGCACCGCGACGGGGACAGAGGTTGTGTCAGAAACTAGAACTCAGTTTCTTTAGGATATTGCGCGGAAGCTGAGGATCGCGGCAGGTTCGTCCGCTTGCACATCGAAGACGGTGAAGAGCCGCGTAATCTGTATCAGGTCATGAACTCGCTTGGTGAGGTGTACCAGCTTCAGCTCGCCACTCGCGCTTCGGACCGCTGTGTATGCGCCGACCAGCTCGCCGATACCGGAGCTGTCGATGTAATCCACATCGCCCAAATTCAGCAGGATCTTGCGATGGCCGTTTCCAACCAGCTCGCGCACCGTCGTTCGCAGAGTTGCGCTGCCTTCGCCAAGCGTGATCTTGCCGCTAAAATCCACGATGGCGACGTCGCCCACTTGACGGCATGTTCCTCGTAAGGACACGGAAAACCTCTCAAAGCAATTCTACTCTGATTGCGACTGACCGTTGCCGGAAACTCGATGCGGTAGTTTCTTGGACATCACCAGGTCGGCTCCGCCGGTAGATGCCTTCCGCACCGCCAAACCATCCATGAATGCGCGCATCAGAAAAATTCCGCGTCCCGACGTGCGCAGCAAATTTTCTTCCGCCAGCGGGTCTTCGACGTCGGATAGCTCGAAGCCGCATCCTTCGTCCACGATGTGGACAACCATCGTCTCCGCCTCGAACTCGACCGCCAGCCCGATCTTCTTCCGCCGGTCCTGGCAATTGCCGTAGTTATAGGCGTTGATCACGCCCTCGCGCACCGCCATCCCGAGCTTGTGCAGATCGTCTTCACCGAAGCCAGCTGCTTCGGCGACGCGAGTCACGATATTTTCAGCCAGGTCCACGCTTTCCAGCTGCGTATCCAGCGTGACCTCGAGACGTTGGGTTGGGGCCGCCATTAGCCGAGAGAGAAAACCTCAATAAAAATGCCTAGTATGGGTAACACAAGCGTCGTGCGGCAGTCAATCAGCTAGAACCCGCAGTGGTAGGGCGGTTTGAGGAACCACAGCGTCCAGGGGTACTTGTCCGGTTGGCGCGTTGACCAGGAGCTTGCTGATTTAGCGCCAGCCGAGCCCTGGGGCAACAGTCGTCAGAATCGCCTCCATGACATGCGCATTGTAGGCAACGCCCAGTTGGCTTGGGACGGTCAGCAATAGCGTGTCGGCTTCGGCGATCGCCTCGTCCTTTCTGAGCTGCTCGATCAGGACATCCGGCTCGGCGGCATAGCTACGGCCGAAGATCGCGCGTTTGGATTCTTCAAGGAAGCCGATCTGATCCGCTTCCTGACCTCCTCGCCCGAAGTACAAACGATCACGGTCGTCGATCAACGCGAAGATACTTCGGCTGACGGAAACACGCGGAGTTCGAGTGTGGCCCGCTTCCTTCCAGGCTGCGCGAAAGGCGCGAATCTGGGCGGCTTGTTGGACGTGGAAAGGTTCACCGGTCTCGTCAAATTTAAGGGTTGAGGATTGCAAGTTCATTCCGAGCTTTGCGGCCCAGGCGGCCGTGGCATTGGAAGCTGCGCCCCACCAGATACGATCGCGCAATCCCTCGGAGTACGGCTCAAGTCGCAGCAGCCCAGGCGGATTAGGAAACATCGGATGCGGGTTCGGCTTAGCGAAGCCCTTGCCGCGCAGTAGCTCCAAAAACTCCTGGCCGTGGCGCCGGCCCGAGCTCTTCATCGTTTTCGCCTTCGCCCGGCTGGTATCCGAAATGTCGCCATCCATCAATCACCTGCTCGGGGGAACCGCGGCTGATTCCCAACTGCAAGCGCCCGCCAGCGATGAGATCCGCAGCGCCGGCGTCCTCCGCCATGTAATGAGGGTTCTCATACCGCATGTCAATCACTGCGGTGCCAATTTCAATCTTTCGCGTCTTAGCCCCGACCACCGCGAGCAATGGAAACGGAGATCCCAATTGGCGCGCGAAATGATGAACGCGAAAGTAAGCTCCGTCCATTCCCAGGCGCTCGGCCTCCACGGCGAGATCAATGGATTGGAGGAGTGCGTCGGCCGCGGACTGTGTTGCTGACTGCGGCGAAGCTGTCCAATGGCCGAATGAGAGGAAGCCAATTTTCTTCATGCAGGTTAGTCCTTAGTCGGATGACCGGACATCTGGTTTCTCAACGTTGCCCAGCGTCAGAAAATGCCGCTTTACGTCTTCAAGGAAGCACCCAGATGCGTTCTTTGGGTAGCCATAGTTCCAAAAGTCATAATCCGTTTTTCTGTCTTTGTGCCAGTGCTTGATTTCCCGTGCCGTCAGCATCGCGGCGAAATTCTCGTCAACGTCTTTGACCTCGTTGTCCCTACCGATGTCGTGTATCAACTCGTGGGTGTCCAGGTCATTCCAATATTCTTCAATCATGCACTTGGGACAATATCCCTGCTGCACCTCGGCAACAAAGTTCTTCCAGTGCTGTATCAAACGCTCGCGGCCACCACTCCAAACAGTCCCCGGACAGCGCTATGCTTGAGGTACTCCCTGATTTGATCGTCTGTCATTTACGAAATTCCTATGATGAAGGCACACATACCTCTTCTTCTAGCACGATTTAGCGGAACTCCTGATTAGTCGTGCCAGCTCAGACGGTCGATCAACATCTCGCAAACTGGATCGCCACGGACCCCTTACTGAAACGGCTGAGCCTCACGCCCAATACGTGCGGTCGAGAGTGCGGTACTGGATAGCTTCGCTGAGGTGCTTGGGTTCGATGGTTGGCGCCGCTTCAAGGTCCGCAATCGTCCGCGAAACCTTGAGGATGCGGTCGTGCGCACGTGCGGAAAGTCCCAACCTCTGGATCGCCGTCTCGAGTAGCTTCTCGCCATCGGCGGAAATCGCGCAGTGCTTGCGGATCAGCTTTGGCGGCATCTGGGCGTTCGCGTAGAGGCCTTTCTCGCTTTTGTAGCGGTCGGCCTGAATCTCCCGCGCGCGCAGGACGCGTTCGCGCACGCTGGCCGAACTTTCGATTTCGGTGTCGCCGCGCAGTTCCTTGTATTTCACCGCCGGCACCTCGATATGAATGTCTATGCGATCGAGCAGGGGCCCGGAGATTTTTGAGACGTACCGCTGTATCTGCGGCGGCGAGCAATGGCACTCCCGGGTTGCATCCCCGAAAAATCCGCATGGGCAGGGATTCATCGCCGCGGCCAGCATGAACCGCGAAGGAAAACTGACGGACGTCGCAGCGCGCGCGATCGTCACGCAGCCGTCCTCGAGCGGCTGGCGCATCACTTCGAGCACATTGCGCTGAAATTCCGGCAGCTCGTCGAGAAACAGTACACCGTTGTGCCCGAGCGAAACCTCGCCCGGCCGCGGCACTGCTCCGCCGCCAATCAAGCCCGCGTCGCTAATCGTATGGTGCGGCGAACGGAACGGCCGCGTGCCCACCAGGCCGCGCGATTCTTCCAAGACCCCGGCGACGCTGTGGATGCGCGTGGTTTCAATCGCTTCCTCGAGCGACAACGGCGGGAGAATCGTGGGGATGCGTTTCGCTAGCATTGTCTTGCCCGCGCCCGGCGGACCGATCAGCAGTATGTTGTGGCTGCCCGCGCAAGATACTTCCAGCGCGCGCTTCGCGGACATTTGCCCGCGCACGTCGCGGAGATCAACTCCGTACTGGCTCGCCTCTGCGAGCATCTGCGACGTATCCACCTCCACGGGATGAAAGGATTCCGGCGCGTTCATCAAGTCCACCGCTTGCGGCAGGGACTTCACGCCGAAGACGCGCATTCCTTCCACCACCGCCGCTTCGCGGGCGTTCGCTTCCGGCACCACCAAATTCGGTATTCCGCGCTCGCGGGCCGCGAGTGCGGCGGAGAGCGCGCCGCGCACCGATCGCACGCTGCCGTCCAGCGACAATTCACCGAGAAAGACAAACGAGTCGAGCCGCTTGCCGAAGAATGATCCCTGGCAACCGACCAGCCCGAGCGCCATCGGCAAATCGAACGCGGATCCCTCCTTGCGAATGTCTGCGGGCGCCAGGTTTATGGTTACGATGTCCGAGGAAGGAAAATCAAACCCGCAATTTCGCAGCGCGGCCCGAATTCGCTCGCGGCTTTCCTTAACGGCATTATCCGGCAGGCCGACTACGTTGAAGCGTCCCTCGAAGGCGGAGGCGACGTCCACCTCAGCCTCAACGAGGTAGGCGTCGATCCCAAACACAGCGGCACTGAAAGTCTTGAAGAGCATAGTAGACAGTTGTGAAGCCTTTTAGGCGCAGAGCGTAACTCAAAAGATTACTTCGCGCTAGTTATACTCATAAGCAAACGGGCTTTTCGAAGAAAAATCCCTACGCGCGAATTCCCATTTTGGGAATTACCGCCAGGAAATCACGGATTGGGAGGGATTTAAATCAGATCACGCATCGGAGAGCGACTCGTCGAACCCGGAGCCTTCCTTCTTCTCCGCTTCGCCGGCCTCGATGATTTCACCGCAATCGAGGCATTCCTCGTACTGGGCATCTTTATCTTTGGCGATCAGCTGAGTGCGCTTGTGCTGGCAGGCAGGTTGCGTCATGGTGGAAATCCAGAGTAGAACCAAGCTGGATTATAGCACCGGCGCTTTCAGCGCCGCAGCGTAGGCAAGGTTGACAAACGCAACGATTGCAACTATCAGTCTCCTTGCCGGGTTTTCGAAAGCGGGATCATGACCACCGAGCTGAGTTCGCAGAAACGACTAGGCGCAGCGATGTTCTACGGCATCGTGATCGTGCTCGTGTATCTGGTCTATCTCGTATTTGCCCCTTTTCTGGTGCCGCTTGCATGGGCGGCAGTTCTGGTGGTCGTTTCCTATCCGGCGTACGAGTGGCTGGCGCGCCGATGGGGCCCGGTGACGGCGGCGATTGTCTGCTACCTTAGGTGTCACGTTGATTCTGATCGTGCCCACGTTGCTTGTGATGATCGCGTTCGTCAGGCAGGGCGTGGGCGCGGTGCAATCCATTCAACTCCAGGTCGCCAACGGTCACTTCAATTGGGTCAACGAGTTGTGGACCAAGTTTCAAAACAGTTTCCCGGACGCGGGCTCGGACGATTTGGCGACGTCGCTGCGCCACTACGGCGAGCTGGCCGCTGCATTTGTCGCTGGGCGCCTCGGCACGATTCTGAAGAACACCGCCAGTTTCGTGTTTCATCTCGGCGTCACGATTCTCGCGATGTTCTATCTCTATCGCGATGGCGCCTCGATGGTCGCGCGGCTCCGCGAGATTCTGCCTTTCGAGCTGGCCCATCGCGACCGCATGCTCGGCGACGCGCGCGAACTGATTTTTGCAAGCGTCACGTCGAGCCTGGTCGCCGCGGTTGCGCACGGCGCTCTGGGCGGCATCGCGTTTGGCGTAACGGGAATTAAGGCTCCAATCTTCTGGGGCGTGATGATGGGTTTCTTTTCCTTTGTTCCGCTGGTGGGCTCCGCTTTGATCTGGGCGCCCGTTTCGATCAGCCTGATGGCATCGGGGCATTGGGGCCGCGGACTTGTTCTGGTGATCTTTTGCGCCGTCATCGTGGGAAGCGTCGACAACGTCATCCGTCCGTGGTTAATCAGCGGGCGCGCCGCGATGGGCGGCTTGGTTGTCTTCATCAGCATCCTTGGAGGAATCGCCGCTTTTGGGCTGCTGGGCGTGGTCCTCGGACCCATCATCGTGGCCTCGGCGGCAAGCCTGCTTGAGCTTTACGCTCCGAGTGCGCACGTTGGAAACAGCGCATCCCACGCGGGTGGGAAGTAGATGGACGCCGTGCTAGAGTAGCGCCCTTTAGAGCAATCGATGGAACGCCGGATGGCCAAAAACTCCAGTCCCCAGCACTCAGCCTTGTCTCCGGACAAACTCCGGTGGCACTGCGATCCCGCGCTCATTCCATTCGATACAACCGCACAGGTTGAACCCTCCGGCGGCGACATGGGCCAGGAGCGCGCTCTGCGCGCCCTTGCGGATGGGAATCGAGCTGACCGCTTCCGGCTACAACCTGTTTGTCTGCGGCCTTTCCGGAACCAGCCGCGGCGGCATGGTCGTGCGGATGATCGAGGACCTGCATCCGCAGAACGAGCCCGCGCCGGATCGCTGCTACGTCAACAATTTCAAGAATACCGACCGGCCCCGGCTGCTCACACTTCCGCGCGGCCTGGCCAACGCCTTCAAGAAGGAAGTTGAATCGGGAATCGACTTCCTGCGCCGGCGCATTCCACAGGTCTTCGAAGGAGAACCTTTCCAGCGCCAGAAAACGCGCATTGTGGAACGCTTCACGGTGCGCGAAAAAGAATTGATGGACGATTTCACGCGGCGGATTGCGCGCGAACAGTTCGCTTTAGGTCGGATGCAAGTGGGCGCCGTGGCTCTGCCTGAAATTTTTCCGGTTCTTGAGGGCCAGATGGTACCCATTGAGGAAATCCCCAAGATGGTGCAGGACGGCAAACTCGAGAACACGGCCGCGGAAGAACTCGAGCGCAAGTACGACCAGTTCCGCCAGGAATTCACGATCGTCTATCGCAGGACGCTATCGCTCTCGCGGGAGCTCGCCAGCGAGATGAACTACCTCGAGCAGGAAGCCGCCTCCGTGCTCGTGGACGGCGTGATCGAAGAGCTCAAGGAAAAATACGCGAGCTCGCAAATCTCCGAATATCTCGAGGAAGTCCGCCACCATATTCTCGACAATCTCGATCCATTCAAGGAGCGCGAAGGGGAAGACGATCAGCCCCCCACCGATCCTGCCGCCGGCGGCCCGCGCCCGGAGCGCACTGAGCGCGATCCCTTTCGCATTTACGGGGTCAACGTGATTCTGGCGCACAACGAAAACGAAAAGTGCCCGGTTGTTTTCGAGACCATTCCCACGTACGCGAATCTTTTCGGTACCGTGCATCGCAGCTACGACGCGCGCGGGTCCTGGAACTCCGATTTCATGGATTTGCGCGGCGGCTCTCTCCTGCGCGCGGACGGCGGATTCCTGGTGATGTACGCGCTCGACACGATGACGGAGACCGGTGTGTGGCGCACGCTGAAGCGCACCCTCAACCACGGCAAGCTCGAAATCCAGCCCATTGATATGTTTTTCCCGTTCAGCACCGCTGCGCTAAAGCCCGAACCCATCGACGTCCACGCGAAAATAATTCTGATCGGCGACCGCGAAATGTACGAGCTGCTCTACGACTACGAAGACGACTTCAAGAAAATTTTCAAGGTCCGCGTCGAGTTCGACGAGGAAATGAAGTGGAGCGATGAGGTCTTCAAGCACTATGGCGGGCGCTTGCGGAAGCTCGTGGACGATGAAAAGCTCCTGCATTTCGACCGCTCGGCCGTCGCATCAATTTTGGAACACGGAGTCCGGCTGGCCGGAAGGCGCGGCAAGATCACCACGCGCTTTTTCGATCTCGCCGATCTCGCGCGAGAATCCTGCTACGTGGCGCGGCACGACGGCAGCACCGTCATTACCTCCGGCCACGTGCGCCTCGCCCTCGACGCCAAAATTGACCGGCACAATCTGCTCGAAACAAAAATCCGCGAGATGATCGAGCAGAATCTCGTCTTCATTGATACGACGGGCGGCAGGGTAGGGCAAATCAACGGCTTGAGCGTATTGGAAATCGGTGGCTATGCGTTTGGCAAGCCCGTGCGCATCACGGCCTCAGTCGCGCTCGGGAAAACGGGCATCATCAATATCGAACGCGAATCGAATCTCAGCGGCCGCTTCCACGATAAAGGCGTGCAGATAATTTCAGGGTATCTGCGCCGCACTTTTGCTCAAGACAAGCCGCTCTCGCTTTCTGCCAGCGTCTGCTTCGAGCAATCGTATTCCGGAGTGGATGGCGATAGCGCCAGTTCCACCGAAATCTATGCGCTGCTATCCGCGCTGTCGGACCTGCCCATTCGCCAGGAACTCGCCGTAACGGGCTCCGTAAACCAGCAGGGCGACGTGCAGCCGATTGGCGGCGTGAATCAAAAAATCGAAGGCTTCTACGACGTCTGCCGGTTAAAGGGACTCACCGGCAAGCAGGGCGTGCTGATTCCCGCGGAAAATACCGACGATCTGATGCTGCGCGATGAAGTGATCGAAGCCGTAGCGCAGGGACGATTCCACATCTATCCCGTCGCGACTATCGAGCAGGGAATCGAAATCCTCACAGGCGTCCGCGCCGGCAAGCGAAGCGCCACGGGCAAATTCGAACCGGGCAGCGTCTTCGGCGAAAGTGGACGCGCGCCTGGCGCGGATGGCCACCCAGATGCACAGGTTCGATTAGCGATTCCTCAGCCGGACAATTCCAGAACTAAAGTAGGCGGCGCATTTGAAGATTGATGGTGAGTGGTTTGCCGTTTCGTTCGATCGTAAGCTTGTATTTGTGGCCGACCTGCTGAAATAGCCCGCGGAGAGCAGTCAACGTCATGTCCGCGGCGGCCTCTTCGTCCACGCCGGCGATCACGTCACCTGCTTGAACTCCCGCGCTGGAGGCAGGAGTGCCCGGCCGCACTTGCGTGACGGTGAACGTTTTCAAATCCGGTCCACTGGCCGCGACGGAAATTCCGCTCATATCCTCGTGATCGTCGGAACGAATATCGCCGTTCGGGTCGAAAATCACCTGCTGGCGGACGTAGTCGAAAGTCACATTGAAACGCCGCAGCATTCCGCCGCCGATTTCGCCCGCGATCTCCTTGTCGTGTTCACCTGGCAATTTGCCCTGCGCGAAAGTCGCGAGCGGCTGATCGATTTGGTACGGGCCAATTTGAAAGCTCTCGATCCTCGCGACCACGGCATTGCCGCCAAGACCCAGCTCACCAGGACCGACCGAGATCGTCTTCATGTGCGAGGAAAAAAGATGGTGCTGCTGGGCGAATTTGTCCGAGATGACCAGCGAGGCGTTCATGGCCGTATTCAAGACAAACAAAACCTCGCCAGACTTGTGGCCGTTCACGTCAAATTTTGCCTTTACGACCGGCATGCCGTCGCGAAAGGCCAGCGGAAAGGTTTTCCCCGCGCCGGTGTATCGGAACGCCGCCGGATCGTAGATCCGCATCGTTTGCCGCGAGTAGTCAATCTCCAGCACGACGCCCGCGAACACGTCGTTGCCGATCGTTCCTTCATAGGCGCGGCCCACGCGAGCCGCGAAATCGTTGTTGGCGATTGTGCCAAGACTTGGCAGCGAAATATCGACTCCGCTGAGATTCAGCACCGGTCCCCGGAGGTCTACGATACTCAAGCTCCGCGGCGCGCTGCGGGTCGGCTGATGTAAACGGCGCCGTAGAATCGATTTGAAATAGCGAGGGCTGGCCTTGGTTCACGCGCACGGGAAGAAAGATCAGATTGCCGATGAACTCGGCAGGCACCTGTGCCACATTCCCGCCGAACGCGAATCGCGCCAAAGCGACTTGCTGCACTGGCGCAGCATTGTTTTGCGCGCGGGACGCCGGTCGGAATGCCAGGCCAGCGAACAAGACTATTACGACCGCGACGCCAATTGTCGTACTCCCCTTCATCGAACCTCCCCGCCACCTTCCGAGTTCCAAGTCGTGCCCTGAGATTATACGAGTCAAGGCCCCGGTGCCAGATACCCCTCGCGCGCGAAAACGCGAACCGCCGGCTTCTTTGCAGGCAAGGTCATCGGCTGGCCGTTCGCGTCCAGCACCTCGACGGTCAGCGAGTGGAATTGCCCGTCGTGTGCCGGCGTAATGCCGAGCAGATATTGATGCCGCAACGCAGTGGCAATTTCGCGATACATCGGCGCGAAATCCTTCTCCGAATCCGGAAAATAGGCGTGACCACCGGTGATCGTCGCCAGATTGCGAAGCGCACGATCGGCTTTCGCGAAACCGGCGTCAGCGGCTGATTCCGGCAGAGCTTCTGAGACCTGATCTCCGGATTTTGCCGCACCCTTCGTCGACTTCGATTTCTTGCTCCTTCCGTCGCGCAACGGTCCTCCCAGCGCCACGGGAAAAATGACGATGTCCTGGGCGCGCAGTTTGCGAACCAGGGCATCCCAGCGAGCGGGCGGAGACGAATCCAGCCCCGTGGCCAGAAGCACGAGCGCTCGTTTGCCGGCCGGGGGGCCCATCCAATCCAGCGCTCCCGAAATCGAGTCGTACAAATTCAGGTCGCCCATGCCGATTGTGTATTGGACACCGCCCAGCGCCGCGAGTAGCGCGGACTTGTCCGCCGTAAATTTCAAAATTTCGCGGGGCGTCTGGTCGTATGTGACGAGCGCCACTTCATCACCAGCGGCCAGACCGTCGAGAAGCGCGTACGCGGCAACGAGATGTTGGTTATGAATCAGGTACACGGCAGGACTCGTCTCGATCATCACCAGAATTTGCGCGGGCGCTTCCACGGGAGTGAAAAACGCAATCGGCTGCTCGACGCCGTTATCGAGAATGCGAAAGTTATTCTGCGCGAGACCTCCAACAAAATTTCCCCGATTGTCGAGGACGCTCGCATCCACTTTCACAAACTCTGTCGTGGCTTCCAGAGGCTGCGACGCCTGAGATCCCGAATCTTGAGCACAGTGTGCAAGCGGAGCTGCGCCATAAATCGAAACAGTGACGAGTAGCAAGAAAGAGAGTAGCCGGAGGGTACGGTGCGTTCGACGGCAGCACAGAATCAAATTGCACGTTGGTTGAATCCTCGCGTGCTGCGGGGATCTTGCGATCCCCGCAACGCGCAAAGGGCGAAGCGATTCTCCAGATGCGACGCGTGTTTCGATCAATTACCCGGCGGCGTTGCGGCAGGCGGCGCGGCCGTGGCGGACTTCGGAGCGCTCAAATAGCCTTTCGCCGAATCCTTGGTGACATCGAACACGACGATCTCGTATGGCGCCCTCGCTCCACGAACATAGAACTGGATCGGCTCGCCTACGGTCCTGTCCTTCTTTTCGATGTTTTTGTCGTCCGCCACTACGTTGACTGTGTATTTGAATTTCTTCGTGTCCGTCTTCTTCAGCTGAACCTGGATCGGACCAACCTTCTCCGGGGACTTTGCCGATCGGTTGAGCGTGAATTCGAAAATATCGCGTTCTCCCAGCCGCCTCAACTCGTCGACCTCATCGTGATTCCGCGCGATCAGGCCGCTCTGCACGCCCAGGTCACCCTTCATACTGGACATGGCGCCCTTGGTTGCTTCGAGATCGGCTTTCGTGGCGTTTAGGTCGGTCTGCGTGCCATTAATCTGCGTGGAAATCTGTCCAAATTTCGTGGTGGTGTCCGCCTGTACGGCGCCCAGCTGCTGGCGGAACTGCTGATCGCTCTTCTGCTGATCGTTGCGAACCGTCTGCGCGAGACCGCGGGCGCGTGCCAGCTCGTCTTCGGTTAGCCCGAGCTTCTGGGACATCACGTCCAACTGGCCCTTCAGGTCGGCGATCCGCGAATTCGTTTTGTCGAGTTCCGCTGCAGTCGCCTGCGCCTTCTGCGCGGCTTCGTCTTCACTCTTGTGCAGGGCTTGCCGCTCTGCATAGCTTCCGTAAAGCAGGTATGCGACAAGCGCAAATGCCACGACGAAAAGCACGGTTACCCAGCGCGGCAGAGTTCCCGCCTCCACGACCTGAGTTTCGTTAGGTGTGTCCAAACTCATCGAGCCTCCTTAGTGGCGAACACCGCTCGCCGTTGCGCTGGATTATCGCCGAGCCGGGGAGCGAAGTCTATCCCCGTGAGCGAGCCGTGTTACCACCGCGCCGGGGCCAGCGCGCCTCGACTGTCGTGGTCAGGCCGCCGCGGGGCGTGAATTCACCTGTCACCCGGCACCATGTCGGCCTGACCGCGGCGACAATATCCTCAAGCATCCGGTTCACGGCATTTTCGTAGAAAATTCCCAGATTACGGTAAGCGAGCAGGTACATCTTCAAAGCTTTTAATTCCAGACAGAGTTTTTTCGGCTCGTATTGAATCGTGATGGCCCCGTAGTCGGGTAGGCCGGTCTTAGGGCATACCGAGGTGTACTCGGGGACGCGAATTGTGATTTCGTAGCCGGGAAACTGGTTCGGCCAGGTTTCGAGTTGGGGTAGTCTGGCGCGGATTCCCGCGCGGGCGTGCGCATCTGTGTAGTCGGGCATTCGCGATCCTTTCGTTCGCTATACTACACTGTCCGTTACGTCCTCGTCGCGATCGCAGCCAATTACAATCGCGACACTGCCCACGCTGGAGGCTCTTGCTGTAGTAACTAGTTTTGGATATGCTGGCCCGCGATGAACGGAGACAAATCACCTAGATGATCTGCCCGCGATGCCGAAGCGGCAACTGCCTGCGTTCACGCCGCGGCGGCATAGGCGATTTTTTTGCGACCCTGATCCGTCTGCGTCCCTGGCGATGCGAGGCATGCGACCTGCGGTTTTATGCCTGGACCGTCGCCGTTCCCTTCGCGCACTACGTCCACTGTCCACGCTGTGGGAATTTCGATCTCCAGCACGTCGCTCGAGAACGAGTCGAACAAGGTACGCTGATTACGGTGAAGCGCCTTCTTGGTTTTCCCGCCTATCGCTGCGATCCCTGCCGCCAGAAATTCTTCAGCCTGCTCCCGCATCGGCGAATCGTCCCGTCCATGATTTCCGCCGCATCGCGCAAAGTCCCCGTTTCTTAACCGCGCGCGAAGACGGACATTCTTCGAGTTAATTCAACAACATGTCAGCCAGTAAATCCTGGGAGGACAGACATATCGAAGATCGTGTACCTGCGGAACTTTCAGAGGATGCTTCTGCAAGACTTCCCGGATTTACTCGTTGTTCTGCGGCACGCTGGCAGCAGGGTCGGGGCTTCCCAGCGAAACCAGCAGGCGCCGAAGTTTTGCGCGGTCTTCCAGGCCCATGCCGACCATTTCGAAGCCCGCTTGATGCGAGCGCACGAAACGCACGACGGCTTGCATGTTGATTGAACGCAGCCCGGCGGGAATTTTCAGCGTGGCTTCGGTGCCCACGGCGAGTTGAACATCGCCGCTCAGCAGTCCGCCTTCAAGGCTTAACACACTGATCGCCGACGAATATTTTCCGCGCGACGACGTGATCACCGCAGGCACGTTGCGCGGCAATCTGATTCTGCGGTACCGGCGATGCCGCACGACATCGCGATCGGGAATTGGATCGAGCGGCGCGAGCGCCATCACCTTTTCATCCAGTCCCGACTGCGGCAGGAACGCCTGCATCCATTCCGGATCGAGCTTCACGAGCGCCTGCGCCGCGGCCGTCCGAATTTCCTCGGGGTAGGCCCAGCCGAATGCCTTGCGCGCTTCGACAAAACGCCGCAAGTGCCCCGCTGCAGCAGGCGCGCGCATTCTGCCAAGCGCTTCGATCGCTTTTACGCGCAGATATTCCGGACCCTGCGGCAGAACGTCTCCTTCAGCGAGACGCAGCAGCTTTCCGGCTGTTTCCGGATCGCCGCACATGCCGATCTCGTCAAGCGCCAGCGGCAACACCATGATATCGATCCGCTCAATCAGATCCGCCATCAATTGCCCACGCTCGGGCGCTCCCGCGATCGAAAGCTGGCGCACCACCGCATCGTGAAACGCTCGGCCGCCGTGTTTCAATCGTTGCGGCAGCAGTTCTTCCACACCTAACGCGTCGAGCCGGCTCAGCAGCCCGACCACGCTCGCGGCCTTCGCTGGCGATTCGGACTTCAGCACCTCTTTCAGATATCGCGCGCACGCGCTGCCCACGGCTTTTGCGAGCTGGACGACATTTTCGCGCTCGCTGCGCCGCCCCGAACGCGCCAATCGAACGGCGAGATGTTCGCCCGCGCCTTGCGGTAGGCGCATCAGCACGCCGACCAGTCCTTCGGGCATCGCTTCGGCCGTCAGAGCTTCTTCGATGAATTCCGAAATCCGGTTTTCGACTCCCAGTCGCGGCCGCAAGCTCTGCGCCCATGCCGGACGCTGTTCCTCAAGGTCCGCGATCGAATCGAGAGCCTGCTGCATCGCCCGGAAATAACGGCGCGAGGCCGCTTCCTGGCTTAGCCGCACAAAAGCGGCGCTCAGCAAAGTCTGCAGCTCGGCATCTTTCTCGGCGGCCAATTGCTGGCCGATTTGCGCGAGCGCATCCTGCAAACGCTGGCTCGCACCCTTGCTATAGAGTTCGGCTAACTGGCCCAGCCCGATGGCGGCTTTCTTGCGCGCCCCGGCGTCCTTGTTTCGCACGCACGACGCGTATTTCAGCAGCACGTCTCCGGCGGCATCCGCCTCGCCGCGTCCCAGAAGCTCTTCCACGTATTGCTGGACGTTTCGCGGAGGAATGCACCACGCTTCCGTGGAAGTCAGCACCGCGCGCTTGCCCGATTCCGGCACTGCGGCCCAGAATTGCCGGTCGAGCACATCCGCGTGCGATTCCACGGACATTCCCGCGCTGGCCATTTTGTCTTCGCGCGCCTTCAGCAATTTGCGCAGCGTGCCAAGCTCGTGGCCCATCTTGTCGAGCATTTGGCGAACGGCGTTCACCCGCACCTCGCCGCGCGCAAAGCGATCGAGCGCGAAGCGAATGGCCAAATCTTCCGCGAGCTTCAGCAACACGGTCTCGTCTACTTTTGCCGAGGGAGTCTTCGCCGCGACGGTCGCCAGCGCCTGCCGCAATGTCACCTGCGCGTTTTGAGGCAGCGCGGCCAGCTTCGCCTGCCACGCCACTTGATCGGGCGACGGTCCGCCCTTGGTGCCGCCGTGCGCGGCTTCGCCGAATTGCGCGAGCAGCCGTAGCAGGCTGTGCATTTCCGCTTCGCCCAGCTGAGGAAGATCTTTCGGATCGATATTCGCCGCGACGCTCGCAACTCCGCCGCCCGCGCCAACGCCCGCACCGCCAGCTCCAGGCCCGGCACCGATTCCAGTGCTGGTCCCAGCGCTAATCTCCAGTCCCCCCGAGTACGCACTGCCATTGCTCGAACCGTTTCCCTGGCCTCCCGTGCCTTGTCCAGCGCCTTGCCCGGTTCCGGGTCCGCCGTTGCCGCCATGTGCGCCTTCAGCAGCGGCAATCAGTTGAATCATTTTTTCGGGGCTGCGAAACCAGTCCTGGACCATCTCGGCGTCAGCGCCGAGCGTTCTTGCCGTCAGTTGTGCCGCAACGCGCGCCTCGGAGAAGGCCGCATCCTCGGCGACAAATCGAATTTCGTTGACGCGAATTCCGGCGCGTCTCGCTATCGCCGAAATATAGCCGCAGGCGGTCCGTCAGCGGGCCAGCCTTCGGGCCACTGGATTCCAGGAATGCTTTAACGAGATTGGCAAACTCGTCCCGCTCCACGCTGGGCAGGAAACTGATGCTCGCCACACCCGCGGCGTTGAGGAGGTCGGCAAAGCTGCGTTCAGCTTGGGTAGATTCGAGGGGTACGCCATCCAGCAGGAGCTGGGATCCGGAGGCCCCTAGCAGCAGCCCGCCGTGGCCGGCCGTCCGTACAGCTTGCTCGAGCTCGTTCCAGCTGATCTCAAACTGCCCGGCGGATCGAAGATGGTCTAAACCATAGAGCCGAGTGTACTTAAAGAGGACGTTGAGGCTCCGCACGAACGCGCGGGCATTCGGAATAGTGGACTCAGTGGGCACCGTTAGTTCGCTTTGCAGGGGGCGAATCTCCTCGTTGTCCAATCAAGTGTACTGGAACCAATGGCGGGGGAAATGGTACTAACGGGCTAAGGGTGCGGACAAAGCAACGGGGATGTACCTGGTCAATTGGGCAGGCGCACCTCCACGTCCAGACCCTTGATCGCTGGACGCACCCGGCGAATCACTTCGCTGGCCCAAAGCTTCTCGCTGAGCAGCACCAGTGAAGCATCTTCGAACGCACAGACCCCGCAGAAGAAGTAATTTGGAAATGCCGCCCGGTACGCATCCACGCCACGGCGCGCCAGCTCTCCTTCGAGTTCGGGATCGCCTGCTGCGCCGGCGGCAACCAGCGCTCCCGCGCGCGCTCCGAATGTCTCCGCCTCAAAGCGCTCCAGCAGAGATTCCAACGCGGCCGGCTCCGGCGCCGGAACTACGATTGAGCGCTGGTTAGCCTCGCGGAAGGCGATATCGTGCAACTTGCAGAAGTCGCGCACGCGTTCGATGTGGCTGAAAAAATCGAGCGCCCACGGTTCCGTGCCTGCGGTCGCTTGCAGCACGCGGCTCCAGATCCGCGCGGCGTCCGCTCCGCGCACCGGTTCGCGGTTTTCATCCGCTTCCACCAGATCGAGCCCTACGGATTTCACTTCGGCGCCCAGATCGAGCGGTTCGATATCGAGCAGGTACATCTATTCCTCTTCGCTGAATGCGCGTGGGAATTTCTTTTGAAAATCTGGAGATTGTTTCCGCACCTCGAGCCAGTCGAAGAATGCGTCCGGCGTCTCGAGCCAAATTGCGAACCAGTGAGCGGCCTCTTCCTTCTGCGCGCGGTTGTCCGCTTCCACTTTATGATTTCGCGAGATCATCTCCGCGCGCCGCCTCCCGAGCCGCGCTACTTCACGCACTCGCTCGGCCGCGTTGCGCTCGCCCTCGCCCGAAAACTTTCGCAACAGCTCATCCAGCCGCACCAGGCACATCTCCGCTTCCGTGAACGTCGAAAAATGCAAAAGGTCGGTGAACTCTTCTTCGTAGCGCCCTTCCGTATCCGAACGCGTGGACCAAACCACTCGCATCCCGGCTTCTTCCAGCACGCTTACAACATAATCGGCGGAAGTTTTCCCAGCCGTCGCGCCAAGTTGCGAAATCAATTGCCTGCGTATCTGCTCGATCTCCGCGGGAGTAAAGCGCGGCTTGCCCATCGCCTGCGCTGCTTCCAGGATCAAATCCTTCTTGCTCGAGGATTCGCCGGACGAATTTTTGTTGGAGTGGCTGGGAGTCACAGTCGGTCTCAGTGCTGCACTTTCTTGGATGCCGGATCGGCACTCGCGGTATCACGCGCCAGCATTTTGCGAAGTCGCGCCACATTGCGGTTGTGCTCCGCGAGCGTGCGGCTGAATGCATGTCCACCCTCATCGTTGGCTACAAAGTAGAGATAATCCGTCGTCGCCGGCGCCAGAGCTGCTCGCAGCGACGCTTCGCCGGGATTCGCAATTGGACCCGGCGGCAGGCCGCGATGTTCGTACGTGTTGTAAGGCGAATCGATTCGCAAATCCACGGCATGCACGTTTTTCTCCGGATGCCCCGCCAGCTCCATCGCGTACTGCACCGTCGGATCGCATTGCAGCGGATCCCCAAGATGCAGCCGGTTGTAGAAAACCCCAGCCACCAGCGGACGCTCACTCGCATTTGGAGTCTCGCGCTCAACCAGCGACGCGAGAGTAACCACTTGCGCGAGCGCGAGATCGCCCGGGTACTGTTGCGGCGCGCCCCCGGGGCCGAGCGTTTCCCAGACGGCGCGGAAATTCTGCACCATCCGCTTCACCGCCGTATCGCATGTGGCCCGGCGAGTGAATTCATACGTCGAGGGGAAAAGAAATCCTTCCAGGCTCGTCGCCTGCGGCGCCAAATCCGCAATCAGCGACGTATTGTGCGCTGCCGCTAGAAAATCTTCCCGGTTGCAGACGCCCTGCCGGTCCAGCTCCGCTGCGATATCGAACATCGTCCAGCCTTCCGGCACAGTCACCGTGTGGACGTATATCTGGCCGCGCGCGACTTTCCAGAACACTTCGCGCGAGTTCACCGGATGATCGAAGTAGTATTCGCCGGCCTGCAGATTCTTGCGGAAATGCCAATCGCTGAAAAGCGCGAACGCCAGCCTGCTGCGTATCACGTCGCTGTGCCGCAGAATGTTCGCCACGCCCCAGCGCGAAGTGCCATGCGGAATATCCACGAAGACTTTTTCGGGCCGGTGGCCGCGATAGGGACGGCTGAGCTGCGAATCGAGCCAGCTCGCGCCGCCTCCCAGTAAGGCAATCAAAAGAAGCGCCAGGAAGCCGAGCCGTCGCATCCCGCTTAAGCCTTCTCCGCAGAGGCGCCGGGCGCCAGGCCGCGTGTTCGTTCGAGGTAGTCGCGCAATAGAACGGCAGCGGCCACGTCGTCAAGCAGATTGCCGCCGGCGCCGCGCGGACGATTTCGTTTCCGCCACTGTTTGTTCCGCTTCCCAGCTAGTCAGCCGCTCGTCCACAAGTTCCACGCCGATGCCGATCTCTTTCTCGATGCGCACCGCGAACCGCGCCGCCTCGTCCGCCATCTCGCCCGCCTCGCCGGTCATATGGAGCGGGTGGCCGACGATGATATGCGTGACGCCATGGGTACGGCAAGCCTCTCGCAACCGCCGAAGATCAATTTGCCGGTTCACGCGGACCAGGGTCGCGAGCGGCTGAGCCGTCAGCCCGAGCGCGTCCGACAGTGCGAGGCCGATTCTCTTGCGGCCATAGTCCACCGCGAGGATTCGACGCGGCTTCTCCGCCATCGTGGAAGTCTCTCCCGCACTGGCACGCTGAGTCATCGCCATCGCCCGCTCATTATACGTGACGCGCGTGGCGACTCGAAGATCGTATCGGGCGGACGTGTCTGAAACATGGTTGCCTTTCCGGCGGGGATGGCGTATGAGAACGCAGGTGCGCTGACCACCGCAAGGTAAATTAATGCAGCGGTAAAAAGGAGAGCGACTGATGGGCTACGTTCTGTTCATTCTGTTCGTGGCATTTCTCATTCTCGGGGCCTGGCGAGCCACAGTCATCACTCTGTCCAGCCAGGATGGTCGCAAGGTTGACTTCCATCCATCGCGCGGCACCCCGTTCTTCGTGCTCTCCGCTTTGATTTTCGTCTTTTGGATGTCGTTCACCACCATAGATGCCGGATATCGCGGCGTCGTGCTGCGCTTCGGCGCGCTCACCGGACGCACGCTCGAGCCGGGGCCGCACTTGATCATTCCCATTTTTGAAACCGTTAAGCCAATCTCCGTCCAGGTTCAGGTGGAGAAGCTTGATTCTCAGGCCGCGAGTCACGACTTGCAGGTCGTCCACACGCAGGTCACCCTTGCTTATTATCAAGACCCCTGCTGCGTTACTGACATTTGGGCCAAATTAAATGACGACGCGCTGAACCGCGTCATCATCCCCGCGGTTCAGGAGGCCATCAAAGCGCAGACCGCCCAGTTCGACGCCGAACAATTGATCGCGCAGCGCGCCGTCGTGCGCAATGGCATCGAGCAATATGTGCGCGACCGCCTCACCGCCCACCACATTGACGTGGACGCGGTCAGCATCACCGACTTCAATTTCTCCGAAGACTACAACCGCGCCATCGAAGCCAAAGTTACCGCTCAGCAGAACGCGCTAAAGGCGGAAAACGATCTGACCCGCATCAAAATCGAGGCCGAACAGAAAGTCACTCAGGCGCAGGCGGAAGCTAAAGCTCTCGAAGTTCAAAAACAGCAAATTACGCCCGAGCTGATCGAACTCCGCACCATCGAAATGATGCAGTCGCGCTGGGACGGCCGCCTGCCGAGTGTCTATATGGCCGGAAGCGGCGGCAGTGCGCTGCCGATGATTGACGTTCTCAAAGCCGCGGGAAAAACAAGATAGAAGCTAAGGCCGGCGGCCGCGTTCGCCTTTTTTCCATTCGGCCCAGACGCCTTCGTTCGTCAAGAATTCTTCGAGGCCCGAATCCTTGAGCAACTGCTCGATTTCGGCCCGCGATTGCCGGTGCCCGATTCTCGCGGCGGCGTCGGCCAGCGCGTATGCGGTCACCGCCGAAATTGCCACGTTGCGTTTCAGTTCGCTGATGTCCACTTTGTCGAACGTGTCCGACGTGGCGTGATAGTTCAGCATGTAATTCGCCACATCCTGATTCGCCACCAGCGTCGGCACGCCTTCGAGGAGGAAATCGAGATCGTCCGTGTCGCCCTCGGCATCGAACGTGTATTCCATCGGTCCGAGTGATTTCAACGGTACGAGCGTCTCAAGCGCGCCTTTCAGAAGATCTTTTCGTCCGCCAAGTGAATAGCCGGTCACGCGACCCACGCCCGAGTCATAAATGATCGCCGCGACCATTCGATCGAGTTCCGCCCGATGCGCCTGGGCGTAAGCTCGCGATCCAAGCTCCCCCTGTTCTTCACCTGTGAACAGCACGAATCGAATGGACCGCCGCGGAATATTTCCCGAAGCATGAATCACCCGCGCCGCGTCAATCACCATCGCGGCATTGCATCCATTGTCCAGCGCGCCCGTTCCCAAATCCCACGAATCCAGATGCGCGCCGAGCAGCACGAATTCATCCGGCTTTTCGCGCCCGCGAATTTCTCCAACCACGTTTTCGGATTCCACGGGACCGCTCACGCGATTGGGCATTTCGAAGCGCACGCGAACCTTTTGCCCCGCGGCCAGAAATCGCGCGATGCGCTCCGCATCCTCGCGCGCCACGATTGCTTGAGGAAGATCCTCGATTCGACCGTCCGAAGTGGAGGTGTGCCGATAAAGCAGCAGACTCGGGCGCGTAGACATCCAGAAAATTGCGGCGGCGCCTTCTTTCCTTGCGCGCTCGATGATCGCGGGCTCAACACTATATTCACGGTCCAGATCGTCCCAGGTAACAAGCGTCGTCGAGTGCACCAGGAGGATCGCACCTTTCGCAGCGCTCCCGGCCTTTGCAAATCCCGCTGCGTCGCCCGCGCCGATGTCCACGATATCGGCCCTGATTCCGCCGGCGGGCGTCGCCGGCGACCACCCGCCCGCTACGAGACGCACCGGAAAGGGCGACGGCGACAAAACCTCCAGCCGTGTTTGGCCCTCGCTCCAACCGTTAGCGATCGTGAATTTTTCCGTGTGGACTTCGTCCACACCCGCACGGCGCAACGCACCGACCGCCCATGCGATGGCACGGCTACCCGCTGGCGAACCCGTGATACGCCCCCCGATCGAGTCGGTGAGAGTGCGCAGATTTTCTTCCAGCGGCGAGGGTCCCGTCGCGCTCTTTATCATTAAGGGAGCAAGGTCAGCGCAGGACTTTTCGACCGAACAGGCCCCGGTGCCCTGCGGAACCTGGCCAAAACCGGGCGGAGGGCTAATCGGGGTGTTCTGCCCGAAGGCAGCGGGACCGAACAGCGACAGGCAAGCTGCGGTCGAGGCCAAAACCAAGGCCAGTCGAGTCATCTGGAACCCAATAATCGTCTTCCCAAGCCTGCTGTGAGGATTCATCGGCCCGGATTATAACGAGAAGTGACGCGAGCGTCACGTAGGAGTCATGCTGGAATCACACGCAGGCGTCCTAACTCCCTATGGAAAAAGCACTTTCGAGGAATATTTCCCGGCTACAGGAATTTTCTACATAGACTACAGTTTTCGCTGTAAGCTCGCGCCCGCGCATCTGGTTCAATATGCGCGTCTTAAAATGAGACGGCCGATGGCATCTTATCTGCCATGTCGGCGACGTCAGGCTCGCTTACCGCACGCAGCGCGTTTCTGAAAAATGACGTTCGATCTTCCGGTTGGGGGCGGGGAAGATCCCGTTTTGGAATCGGTACGGCCCAGCAGCTACACATTGCAAGGTAGGAGTTAAAACCGAGACTCTTTGCCCGGTACAGCCCTGGGTAAAGACGGAGAGGCCCATAGTGAAAAGAGTGCGAGCGTTCCCAAAGCTGGTTCCGCAGGGCAGAAAACACGAGTCCAACCCACCCAACGTGTTTGTTTTTTGTGAGAAATCCACCGGCGCGGCGCGATTCCACGCAGAATCGAACTCCGACCCAAACTACATCATCGAAAGAATGGCTGGCTTGCTGGCGGTGCAGTGCCTGGTTCGTGGATCGGATCCGAGCGATTTTGCCATCCTGGTTCCAGCAGCAACAACGCTGGGCGAACCGGCTCGTCTCCCGCGCCAAGGAACTGCTCGAGCAAGGCCGAGCGGCTGCTGGTCCATCTACCCTTAGTCCCCGGCAAAAAGAGATTCTACAGTCCGTCATGTGCAACCGAGCGAACAAGGAAATCGCCTCGCTGCTCAACATCACGGTACGAACTGTAAAATTTCACATCTCGTCGCTTTTGAACAAATTCGGCGTTGAAAACCGCTCCGAATTGGCACGGCGAGCGACCGGGCTATTGCGCGTCGCCAACACTGAATCGGACACAATCAATCTCGATCGCCGGTCGGATCGCTTGAGGCCATCCGAATTCGGACCGATTGCGGTGAACAACGCGCTTCAAGCCAATGCTAAATCGCGCAGCGCGCGTTTCGGGGACCGGGTCCTGAGCGCATAGGGCCCGGATACTCGGACAATATTAGTCCATAAATCCCAGCGCACAATCAAGCGGCCTTTGGACTAGTGAGCCATGGGCATGTTCATGGGCATCTGAGATGGCGCAGGTGCGGCGGCTGCGTCCGGCCCAAATACTTTTTGCGCGGCGGGCGGAAGCTTTTCGATATTGCCCAGGAACGTCGCGAGCTGCCAGATTTCCGTGTCACTCAGAGTTTTGTTCCACGCCGGCATACCGGTCCAGCGAATGCCGTGCTGGATCGCGTAAAAATTCTGAGTGTCGGACATGTCCGGCGCGTCCTTGAAAAATTCAGGCACCGGCGGATTGAACGATCGGGAAAATGCGCTGTCGGGATTCGAGGGGATGCCGTGGCAGCCGCCGCAGTGGTCGAGATAAAGCTTGGCCCCGGCTACGATATTTTCTTCCGTTGGCGCGACCGGGTTCTTCGCATCGCCGGCGCGGCGATCCATCGAGGCGTCCACCGCGGCCATCGCGACTTTCTCTTCGACGAATGTCGGCTTCTGGTCCGCCGCGAAATTGACGTAGCCCTGCTTGACGGACCACCATCCGCCGACGATCAACGCAATCAGCGTAAACAATATTCCCAGTATGAAACCCCTCATTGGTTCCGAGCCTCCAGAGATTTGATGTTCATTTCCATTTCAGTTTCTTCACGTCCACCGTGGGCGGCGGAAATTTCATGTGCATGTCTTCCAGCGTCTCCATGATGATGTGAGAGACGGCTAGATTCCGGAACCATTTCTTGTTCGACGGAATTACGTACCAGGGAGCGCGGTCGGTACTGCATTTCGTGAGCGCGGCTTCGTATGCTTCCGTGTAGTCGTCCCAGAATTTTCTTTCGGCGAAGTCCGCCTCGGAAATTTTCCATCGCCGGTCGGGGTCGTCGATGCGCTGCTGAAAGCGCTTCTTTTGCTCGTCCTTGCTGATGTGCAGGAAGAATTTCAGAATTTTCACGTTGTTGTCGCGCAGCGTCTCTTCAAATTCGTTGATCTGATCGTAGCGCTTCGACCAGACGTCCTTGGGAACCAGGTTGTGGACGCGCACGACGAGAACATCTTCATAGTGCGAGCGATTGAAAATCCCGATGTCGCCATATTCGGGAACTGCTTTGTGGATTCGCCACAGAAAATCGTGCGCCATTTCTTCCGGCGACGGCTTCTTAAACGGCGTCACGGTGCATCCCTGCGGATTCACGCCGGCCATCACGTGCCGGATCGTGCCGTCCTTGCCGGCCGCGTCCAGTCCTTGAAGGACAATCAGGAGCGCGCTCTTGTGCTCGGCGTAGAGCAGGTATTGCAGCTTGTCGAGGCGCTCGCACGATTTGTCGAGGGCGGCCGTCGTCTTGTGGCCCTTTTCCCAGCCGAGCGTGTCCTCGGGATCCCACTTCCCGAGCTTCACTTTCTTCCCGGGCGTGACCAGGAGCTCCTTGCTGAAGTTAGTAGACATTAGCTTTTCATCCCCCGAAGTGTGTCGATTAGCATGAGGGCCGCTCCTTCGTTTCCAAGCAGATAGAGGCGTCTCTAATCGCCAGTGTGTCGATTAGATTGAGTTGCGATTCTTGTCCGATTGCGCCCGCCCGGTGGATGTTTTTGGCCGCAATTGACCCCGTCTGCCAGTGACACTTAGCGGTGACCCCAATCCTTTGTTTTGAATGGGTTAGCGCGAAATTTACTCGGCACGTGTGTCGAGTAATTGTGCTGGCAGTTTCGCGGCGCGTCCCGCAGAGTCGTCCGGGACACAAAAGACGTGTCTCGATTCGTTGGAGGCGTTCGGGCGGAGTTTCCTGCAGATCGGATTGGCGCGCCATCCGGAGGGCACACGGCCACGAATGCGAGTTCGTCCGCTCGCGAACGCCGCGTCCCGCAGGAGCGTCCTGGACACAAAGAGCGTGTCCCCAAGTTTCGGGACCGTCTCGGTGCTGCCGTTGCCAACTTCAAAATTCGCACTGTGTTCCTCGGCCTCCACGCTGCCACAACGCGCAACGCGGCGCAAGGGATCGCGCCTGTGGACTCTTCAGAGAAAGTCCCCCTACCGCGCAAAGCACGAGCCAACGGCAAGAACGCATCCTTCTAAGAGGCGCAGAATGCGGCACCCTCGAATTTTACGCGAGACTTTAAGTAACGCGAGTGTGGCGTGCTAGAGGGCACGAAACTATCGAGATGCGAAGGCGCAGGGACATGGGCCATCCGCCGTTTGCGCTACTTGGATGGCGTGTTGTCAGGGGGCGCGTCGGGGGCGCGGGAGCCGCTGTCGAGCGAGCGACCGTCGGGGAATGTGACGCGGCGCGCGTTAATAAAGTGAGACCCGTCGCGGGCACGGTAGCCGTCGACTACGACCGTGTCGCCAAGTTGCAGATCGCCTTTTTTCCAGCCGCGGCGCGTGAGGGCGAGAGGACTGGCTCCCTCGCAGGCCCAGTTCGTCACGTTTCCTTTGTCGTCGGCGACATCGAGATAGAAATAGGAGTGCGGATTCGTCCATTCGACGCGCGTTATTTTCCCCACGAGGCGCACGGGTTTACTGCCGTCGAATTCGGCGGCGAAGGAGTGATGGGCGGCAGCGGGCTGGCAATACGCGAGAAGTAATGCGGCCAATATCGCCGTGGCTTTGAACTTCATGGAAATCCCTCGCAAGGGGAGATGATCTCACAAATCGGTCGAATAAAAACGCTAACGGCTTCCAAGGCTAGAGTCCCTACTTTGCGAGGACCGTTTTTTCATGGGGCAGCCCGTCGACTTTGGTCTGGACAAAAAGTCCCACGCTTCCACTGAGCCCGAAAAACCTTATACTCTGACCTTTCCTTGAGCGCCAGGGACGCGTTGGAAAAGGGGGTGCCAGTGAATTTGAATTCTCCGCTTCCGCTTTCGTCGCAATGGATCGCGTGGGCCGTAGCTCTTTTAATCACGGCGCTCCTGATTGCACCAGGCTCCGCGGCGCAGAATGAAACGCCCAAGCCAGCGGCTCCGGGAACCACGACCGCTGCGAAACCATCGAACTCCGAGCTTGAGTCCGCGGTATCTGAATTCTCGCGGCGGGAAGAGGACGTCCCGAAGGGTCCTACGCCGCGCTTGGGAGATGGGCGCCCCGACCTTTCCGGCTATTGGGTGCCATCAAGCAAAGACAAGCCCGTGGGAAACCTCGGTAAAGATTTGCCCGGCTACAAGCTGCCATTCACGGCGGCGGGCCGCGCGGCGCTGAAGTACAACGTCGAGCATACGGTCGATCCGGAAAGCCTTTGCATCGTGGGCGGAATTCCTCGGCATGACGCAAGCGCGCTGCCGTTCCAGTTGCTCGAAGGTACGGACCACGTCGCGTTTCTCTATTGGTATACGACCTACCGCCTGATCCCGACCAACGGCCGCAAACACAGCGAGGATCCCGATCCGTCGTTTTTTGGTGAAGAGGTGGGTAGCTGGAATGGCGACACGCTGTTGGTTGATTCAGTCGGATTCAAGGAGGGGCGCACCTGGGCGGACGAAAACGCGAATCCGCACAGCGATCAGATGCACACGATCGAGCGATGGACGCGTCCTGATGCCGGGCACCTGCACCTCGAACTCACGGCAATCGATCCGAAATTCTACACCGAGCCGATCCACTATAAGCGGACCTGGCTGCTAGGCGCGTCGGGGCAACAGGTGCAGGAATATTCGTGCGCGGAAGAAAATGTCGACGCGCCGCATCTGCAACCGGGCCCTGGTCCGATCGGTCCCGACGGTCAGCGCGGCTATGAAAAGCTCGCGCCGCTGCCTCCGCCGCCCGACAAGGATCATCCGGCCAAGACATCCATTCCCGAGTAGAGTGGTGGAAACGTATCGCCCTTGAGTTCGATGGGAGGCAACTTTGAGCACGCAATCGGAGAGCATCGCGAACAAGCACGTCGTGGTGATTGGCGGTACGTCCGGGATCGGGCGGGCGATTGCGCAGCAAGCGGCAGCAGCCGGCGCGCGGGTGACGGTTGCGTCGCGCAACAAGAAACGAGTGGACGACACGGTGGCTCTGCTCGGAGCGTCGGCGAAAGGACGCGTGGTTGACGTGACCGATGGCGAGTCTGTGCGCGCATTCTTCGAAGCGGCGGGAGAAATCGACCACCTGATTCTGCCAGGGAACGAAGTGCACATCACAGCGTTCCGAAAACTTTCCATTGCCGACGCACAAGCGTCTATGGCGAGCAAATTCTGGGGACAATACGCGGCGATCAAGGCGGCGCGCATGTCGCCGTCGGGATCCGTGGTGCTTTTCTCCGGAGTGGCGTCGCGCAAGCCGGGAGCGGGCGCGCCCGCATTGACGGCGATCAACGCGGCAGTCGAAGCGCTCGGCAAAGCGCTCGCCGTGGAATTGGCGCCCGTGCGCGTAAACGTGATCGCGCCAGGTATCGTCGAGACAGAACTTTGGGCGGGTCTGCCCGAAGATACGCGGGCCGAGGCGCTCAAGAAATTCACCGAACGGCAACCCATCGCGCGGCCGGGCCGGCCGGAGGAAATCGCGGCAGTCGTACTGGCGATGATGGCGGCGACTTTCATGACCGGAGCCGTCGTGGACGTGGATGGCGGAACGCTGCTGGTCTAGTAATCCGCCGTACAGCTTGGATATTGACTTGGCACCAGCGGCCGCCTGAAACTTGTTCTTCGCTCTTGTTGCATCGGGAAGGATCTGGATTGAATCGTTTTCTCGTGCTGCTTCTATGCGCCGCTGGTCTGACCGCAATCGCGACGCGCGCGCAAAATTCCGACGTCACACCGATTCGATTCCCCGCGGGAACAATTCTGAGTTTTAATTTGCAGACTCGATTGAAAGCAAATGTAGGTGAGGCGCTCGACGCGCTGCCCAAGGGGACGGTGCTGCGCGTCAAGCTGCTCGATTCCATTGATTCCGCCGTGAACCGCGACGGATCTCCATTTCATGGCGTGCTGCTGTCGTCGGTCGCTTCGGGTGATCGAGTGGTTGTCCGCGCCGATGCCGAAGTGCGCGGGCTGCTCGCGCTATTAAGGAGCGCCGGCCACCCGGAGGGATTCCGCTACGAACTGCTGATCACGGGACTGGTGGATCACGGCCAGGCTTATGCGCTCACAGCGTTTCTGGACCCTGAATTTTCTGGCGATGGAGGCAGCAAATCCGCGTCACATTCGGCGACTGAGACGACGCAGCCGCAGCACGGCTCGTCCGACACCGCGCCAAATTAGATTCACATAGAGCTTTCGACCCGCAGCAGTCGCGTACCGCAAACCATTTAGTACTCCTGCCTGCGCAGCATAAATGTTATTTAGAGATTCGGTCCAATCCACCGGGAAAATTAGCACCGGATCGTGAAGAGATTTCCACCCCTAGTACCGAGTGCATTGTCCCGGTCATTACGAGGCGCGCCCCTAACTCGATGCCGTCGTGCAGTTTCGCTGCCTCAGTATTTTGATTTTCACCTTTGGCAGGCTCATTGCCCCTACTCACTGTGCAACGGAATTTTCGAAGGAGGACACGGCGATGAGAAAAATGGGACGAATAGCGATTTCCGTTATATCCGGTTCGCTGCTGACGGTTGGCACGTGGGGATTGCCGCCGGCATCATTAAGCGCGGTTGCGAGCCAGAACGCGCCAGCCGGTAGCATCGACCTGCAATCCGTTTCCGGAACAATTGCGACCGTTCAACATAACTCGTTCACTCTCGTGACCAGCGCGGGCACGCCCGGAGAGCACCTTCAGCAAGTCAGCAAAGATAACAAGACGATGATGTTCATCGTGGACGACAACACCGTCGTGGACGGCAAGCTGAGAGTCGGCGCAAACGCCGACGTGATCTACCGCTTGGACAACGGCAACGATATGGCGGTTAGCGTAACCGTAAGCAAGTAGCTGCGGTTCGGGAGTGCAGGACGCCGGCGGCATTTTGATACTGGCTTCCGGGAAGGAGATGAGTCGTGAGGGACGCCGTGCACGAAGAAAATTCCGCGAAGGTTTTGCAATTCTCGTTACGTGATGGGAACCGAGCCAAATACGGCATTGAGGCCCGGCTGCGAGAATTGGGAAATGTAATCAACGATTTGATGGATGCGCCATATCCCGGCTTGCTGATTGAACGCGAACGCATCCAGGTCGCACTCGAGGAGTTAACCGTAAAGGAGGCGACACTGCGTTGGATTATTCGAGTGGCAAGAACCACAGAGGGCGCGGTTCAGCAGAGATTGTGGTCGGACATTGATAAGGCTCTGACGGATCTTGAGAGGATCGCCGAGTCGATTGTGCGACCGGAGCTCTGCCGGTTCCAGCACTCCTCTGCAGTCAAGGAGCCAGTCATGTCAAGAGTAGTGAACCAACGCCGGGCGGTTTCGTTACTGTTTCTTCTCGGCAGCGTGTTGCTCATCGTCGCGACCTGGGATCTTCCCGATCCGCCATCATTGCTGCGGATGGAGCCGATGACTGAACCATAAACGCATAAATTTCCCGAGTCAAGAGTTTCCCCCAGTCAAATTAAACGAGGAGGGCAGAAAAATGAGAAGTATCAAGACGCTTCAACTTGCAGTATGTGCCGCAATACTTTGCGCCGCCCTTGGCACAAGCGCCAAAGCCGATAACTGGGACCGAAAAACCGTGGTCAATTTCAGCGACGCTGTAGAAATTCCGGGACAAATATTGCCACCGGGAACGTACGTCTTCAAACTCTTGAACCTGCCGGGGAACCGTAACCTCGTTCAGATTATGAGCGAGGATCAGACGTATGTCTTCGCGACCCTCGAGACGGTCTCCAGCTACCGCTGGCACGCACCGGACCACACCTTGTTCCGGCTCGACGAGCGCTCCGGTGATTCTCCCGAAGCTCTTCGGACTTGGTATTACCCCGGCGACAGCCGCGGAGTAAGTTTCATCTACTCCAATTATGAAAACTCGTACGCTCCGCAAACAGCAACTTACTCGGGCCACTAACCCGGCCAAGTGCACAACACAACGAGGCTTCCGCCGACACGCTAGCGGCAGCCTCGTTGTGTTTCATATCAGCGAAACCGTGATACTTGAGGCGAGCTACGCTTCAGCGGCAAGCAGTGAACGAAGGCGACTGACGAGCTCAGAGCCAGCGTGATCCGCTTCGGAAGTGGAAAAATCCGGAGGAAGATGCAGAAGCTTCACATTCGGAGCGCTCTGCTGGAATTTCTCGATGACGGATTCATTCGCGTGCATACCCGGACCGCAAACCACCACTCCGGGCTTCGTCCCAACCACCAGCGAAACGGCGTCGGATGGATAACGCGTGGTGAAGACCTCGTAGCCCGATCGCTGCAGCAGCATTTTCAGGTATGCGAGCAGATCAAGCGACGTGTCGAGGCAAACGACTCGCGTGCTGGTTGTATGGGGCGTTTCTTCCGTCGCTTTTGGGCGCGCGGAAAATGCTGCGATTGCTTCCTGCTCCGAAGCAAATGGATGGAACACGCTGAGCAAGTTGGTCGCTTGCAGAACTTGAACTACGAATGGCGAAAGCTCGCACAGCTTCAGATCGCCGTGGTCGGCGCGCAGCACGCCGAAGATTCGAACCAGCGCTCCCAGGCCGCCGCTATCCACATAGGTCACGTCGGCAAGCTGCAACACTACATTTCTGGTCACGTCCGTTAGTTTCTCCAACTCGAGTTGAAGAAAACGCACTTCATCGCCGCTGACGATGCGGCCGCGGCATCGAACCACAACCACGTTTCCAACATTCTGGGTATGCAAAGTCAGCTGCATGGCGGGGTTAAACCTACCATATTCCGCGAGAACGACGGACAGGCTATAAAGCCTCGAGACGAATAGGTGACAGATAACCAAGCACGTTTGCCGGGCGTCCGCCGCGGCGGACTGCGCCCCTAGAGAGTCGCGTGGCAAGGTGTAAACCTTTCAATTTATGGGTCATACGGGCGTAACACTTTTTTCACGCGGGGTTCAAGGTTCCGAAGTATCATTATTCCTCTGTTCTGGGTGTGCCCGCATGGCTACCATTACTCCTGAAATTTCTATCGCTCCACGGCCTGTACCGGAACGGGTCGCCGCTGCGGCGAAACGCCCGTACCCCGGCGCGCTGGTGGTGGTCGAGGGAATTGACGGCTCGGGGAAAAGCACGCAGCTCTACCTGCTGAAGCGCTGGCTTGAAATCGGCGGCTACCGGATTCATTTCACGGAGTGGAATTCGTCGCCGCTGGTGAAATCGGCGACGCGGCGCGGCAAGCAGCGCCGGCTGCTGACGCCGACGACGTTTTCGCTGCTGCACGCGGCCGATTTCGCCGACCGCTGCGAACGGCAAATCCTGCCACTGCTGCACGGCGGCTATCTGGTGCTTGCCGACCGCTACGTTTACACGGCGTTTGCGCGCGACGCGGCGCGCGGCTGCTCTCCGCACTGGCTGCGCAACCTCTATAGCTTCGCGCCGGTGCCGGACATCACTTTTTATTTCCGCGCGCCGCTGGACGTGGCCGTGAACCGGATCGTCGCCGGGCGCCCGAAACTGAAATATTACGAAGCGGGAATGGATCTGGGAATTTCGCTCGATCGCGCGGAAAGCTTCCGCATCTTTCAGGAAAAAATCCTGAATCACTACGACCAGATGGTGGAGACCGACCACTTCGTGCTGATGGACGGCACGGTTCGCGTGAACAAGCTGCAGAAGCTGATGCGCCAGCTTCTCGGCGACCGCGTGGACCTGAAACAATTTGCTCCCAAGAAAAAATGACGCCACGATTCCAATTCGCGATGCGGGCGCGGGGTCGAACGGCAGTCCCTCGAAGCGCGCGAAAAAAGGCAGGAACGGCTCCGCGAACGGCTCATCGCGTTTCTACGGGATGCCGCTGCCGGGCGTCCGCACCGAGGATCTGAGCGGCAGCCTGATTGTGGTGGAGGGAACGGACGGTTCGGGCCGCTCGACGCAGATTTCGCTGCTCACGGAATGGCTCGAAGGCGAGGGATTCGCGGTCGAGACGATGGGACTGCGGCGGTCGTTTCTGGTGGGCGAGGATATTGACGGGCTGCTAGCCGAAAATGCGGTGACGCGCACGACGCTTGCGCTGATGTACAGCACGGATTTCTTCGACCAGCTCGAGCGGCGGATTCTGCCCGCGCTGCGTTCGGGATTGATTGTTCTCGCCGACCGCTATATCTTCACGCTGATCGCGCGCGCGGCGGTCCGCGGAATCGGCCGGGACTACTTGCACGGAATTTACGACATCGCGCTGCGGCCCGATCTGACTTTCTGGCTGAACGTGCGGCCGGAAGTCGCGTTCGATCGCGAATTCAAGAAATCGCAGACCATCAGCTACTGGGAGTCGGGCCGCGACATGTCGCTTTCGAACGATTTGTTCCAGTCGTTTATTCGCTACCAGTCCATGATCAAGCGCGAATTCGAATATCTTTCGAAGCGGCACGGCTTCATTGAATTGGATGGCGAGGCGAACGTCTCGAAAGTGAACGGCCTGCTGCGCAAGCGGATCGCCGTCGCAGCTTGGGATTCAGAGCACGCAATACAAGCCTTCGCACGCGCTCGCGCATCTCTGGCGCTAAGAGTGGCCGCCCCGGTCCAACTGACGGCGATTGACGCCGGATCGAACGCGATCCGGCTGGCGATTGCGCGCGCCACCTCTCCGCAGCACATCCAAATCCTGGAAAGCGAACGCGCCCCCGTGCGTCTGGGCCACAACGCGTTCACGCGCCGCCTGCTCGACGAAAAAACGATCACACGCGCGGCCCGCGCGTTCCGCCATTTTCGCGATCGCATGGATCACCATCATGTGACGACGTACCGCGCCGTCGCCACGGCCGCGGCGCGCGAGGTGCGCAATTACCGGCGGTTGATGGAGCGCATCCAGCGCAAAACAGGAATCGAACTCGAAGTGATCAGCAGCGAGGAAGAGGCGCGGCTGGTCTGCTCGGCGGTGCACTGGGCGCTGGGCGACCGCGTGCAGCCGCGGCTGATTTTCGATCTTGGCGGCGGCAGCCTGGAGCTGAATTTCTTCGATCGCGGAGTGCTGCGGCATCGCGTGGCTCTGCCGCTCGGCACCATCCGGCTGATGGAGACGTATTCCATTGAGGGCGCGATTGACGAAGATACGGCGCGGCGGCTGCGTCACCACGTTCTGTCGCTGTTGCGAAGCGCGATGCCTTCGCCTCCGAAGCTTTCGCGCGCGATTAGCGTCGCCTGCGGCGGAAACGCCGAAGCGCTCGTGCGTCTCGCACCGGGCCCGCTGGTCGGCAGGACGCCGACAATCAATGTGCGGCTGCTGCAGGACCAGACTTGGCGACTGATTGGACTGGATGTTCCCGGGCGAATGCGGACGTTTCGCGTGCGCAAAGACCGCGCGGAAGTGATGGGAATCGCCGCGATCATTATCACCACGGTGGCGAAGTGGCTCGGGCTGCGCTCGATGCTGGTCCCCGGAGTGGGCGTGCGCGAAGGTTTGCTGCTCGATCTCGTCGCCGAACAATATTCCGGCGGCATCGCATCCGCCGAGGAAAAAGGCCGCGCCGAGGAATTGCTGGCTGGCGCGCGCTGGTTTGCGCGGCGGCTGGATTACAACGCGCAGCACGCCGAGCAGGTGTCGCGGCTGGCGCCTCGCATTATTCGATCAGCTGCGCCCGATTCATGAAATGGGACCGGACGCGCGACTGGCGCTGGAAATGGGCGCGCTGCTGCACGACGTGGGACACTTCGTGCACAACAAGTCGCACCACCGCCATGGCGAATATCTGATTCGCAATGGACAAGTACCGGGCTTGCGCGGCTGGCGGCGCGATATGGTGGCGGCGCTCGTGCGCTACCACAACTGCAAGTCCGAGCCGCAGCTGGAGCACGCTTCCTACGCCTCGCTCGACGGTGCGCGACGGCGGCAAGTTCGGCTGCTCACGTCGTTGCTGCGCATCGCGGAAAAACTGGAATCGGAGCACGCGCAGCGAATCTCCGGCGTGGATGTACAGATCGCCGGACGAAGAGCGATCTTTCAGATTCGCGCGACAGACGGCACGCGGCTCGATCTCGCGGGCCTTGCGCGCAAAGCGGATTTATTCGAGAAAGAGTTCCATCTCCGCGCCGAATTCCGGCGCGTACAGCGGAAGGAAAAGGTAGCGTAAGCCATGATTCTCTATTTGGTTCGCCATGGAATCGCAGTCGATCGCACCGATCCGAAATCTCCCCCTGAGCCGGAAAGGCCGCTGACGGCGAGGGGCGTGCAGAAGACAAGGTCCGCCGCGCTCGGCCTGCGCGCGCTGGGCGCGAAACCGGATGTGCTGATCACCAGCCCCTACGTCCGCGCCGCGCAGACGGCGGAAATATTTGCGGAGGCGCTGGGATTCCCGCTGGAAAAAATTCGCGTGAACGAAAGCCTGAAACCCGCCGACAATCCCGCCGAAATATTGAAGGAAATCGCGCATCTGCGTGCGAAGGAAGTGGCGTGCTTCGGCCACGCCCCGCATCTCGATCTGGTGGTGGCGCAACTTGTGGGTGCGCGCAGCGCGTTCACCGAACTGAAGAAAGCGGGCGCAGCTTGTTTCGAACAGGTTTCCGCGCATGGCCGGTGGGAATTGCGCTGGATTTTGACTCCGAAGGTTTTGCGGGACCTGGGCGATTAAGAGAATCGGCTAAGCGGTTCGTCGTTCGCCGGTTCGAGATTCCACGACTGCGTGTCCCCAGTGAAATCCCGCCCGCCAGGCCAGCCAGGGAGATTCGGGGCCGGTGTTCTTTGCCAAAAATTCCTGGAGTGCGGCTTTTCGATCCCGGTCAATTCTCTCGATCCATCCAGTCACGACCGCGGGATTTCGTTTGCCCGCATTTCTGCGCACGTCACTTCGGAGCACGTCCAGATCGTGCACTTCGCCCAGCAGATCCTGCATGTGCTTCAAATCGTCCGACCAGACTTCGGATCGCTGCGGCAGGAAATCTTCAACCACATAGCGAAAGAGCTTGAGCCCAATTCGCAGCCGGTGCCACGCGACACTGCTTCGACGCTTTCGCGCTTGCTGATATTGCTCGACCGCTCCGTTCAATCTCGCGAGCGCCAGGCGTTGATAGACGACGCTATTCGTCGGGAAAAAACGTGCCTTTGACGCGAGCTTGCGCGTCAGCTTTTTCCATTCCTTGCGATCGAATCCATCCAGCGCCAGTTCCGCGGATTCGCGGTCTTTCTTTTCCTGCCGCGACAGCAGCCGCAGCATGTGAGTTCGTAGCGGATCTCCCGGAGGCCCGAGCGTCTTCACGCGGGTTTGTTTCACTTGCGTATCGCGAAGCTTGCCCAGGGCGCGAAATAGATCGCGGCTCACCCGTTTCAGCCTGCGCCAGCCCGGACCTGGATTTACTTCGCTCAGCGCGTCCGCGATCGTCCGGCAGCGCCGCAGGGCCACGCGCAAATCGTGAACCGCGTCCGCATCCCAGCCGTGTCGAACCTGCTCGGCGCGGTCTACGACGCGGTCCATCCACAGCTCAAGACCCGCACTTCTGGCGGGATGGTTGGAAGGCAAAGAAATTGTGAGAGCCATCGAAAGTCCAATCGAATTCGGGGGGCCGGGACGGAAACCGTATGGTAACCCGGCGCAGACAATAATTCAAACGAGCCCAATTGACCTGCCGGGGCAAGCCGCCGGCCCGATCAGGCACCCATGTATTGCAAAGGGACTTTATTAAGGGTATATACTCCGGCTAATTCCCCAACGGAGGGATCCCGTGCAACGATCCGGCGGCGTCACAGCCGCGGCGGTTATGGTTTTCATCGGTAGTGGTCTCACTCTTTTCTATGGAGCGTTTACCGCGTTCCTTCCGCTGATTGCGCCGAGCAATGTCCTGCAAACTCCGTTTCTCCGCTATATAATCCTCGGCGTTGCACTTTTCGAGCTGGCGTTTGCAATCTGGGGAATTTTTGCGGGAATCGGGCTCTTGCGTCTTCGTCAGTGGGGGCGCATCTCGGTAATTATTTTCAGTGTGCTTCTGCTGATCTGTACGCTTCCGGCCCTGCTGATTATTCCCTTCATACCAATGGGGCAAGGACAGGGAGTTCCACCGAACGCGGAGATTCCGGCAAATGCGGTGCTCATGATAAAGATTGGAATTGAGGTATTTTACGGCATCATCGCCGGGATTGGCGTGTGGTGGCTCTACTTCTTCAATACGCGGAAAGTGAAAGAGCAATTCCGAGGCGTGAGTTCAGCCGTTTCAACTCCGGCCGATCCTTTCGCGCGACCGCTGAGCATCTCCATCATCGGCTGGCTCATGGTGATTAGCAGCTGCATCGTGCTTCCGTTCTTGTTTTTCCGCATTCCCCTTCTCTTTCTGGGTGTGCTGCTTTCCGGATGGAAAGGCCCTGCGGTGATTCTTGCGTGGTGCGCCGTGCAAGGTGTAGCAGGAATCGGGTTGCTGCGGCTCCGGCCTTGGGGACGCAATCTGAGTATCGGCGTACTTTTGTTTGGTTTCTTCAACGGCGCGATGACCTTTCTGCGGCCCGGCGCCATGAATCAAGCGATTGAAGCCATGCAGACCCGAATGGGATTACCGATGAACCCGCAACCAGTGGTGATGCATGCCTCGCTGTGGGTGGGTGCGGTTACGGGCTTTTTGTTCGCCGCCATACAACTTTGGTTCGTGGTCACTCGCAAGAAAGCGTTCTATTCATCGCGCGCGGATGAAACAACGCCGCTCTGATTTTCGATCTGCAAGAGAAAAACTCCACCGACGGGCGATTAAGAGACGAAGGAGCAGCCGACGCGGGTGCGGCCACCTTCGGTTCGCAGTGTGTGTACTTTGCGCAGGACCACCCTCACCGGAGGAAGTATCGGCACGTGCAGCACGGCGTTAAATTGATCGGGCAAATCTTCCGCTTTGTCGAACTGCAACGCCACGCCGCCGTAGCTCAGATCAATCACTTTGGCGGTCTTCTGGCTGCCTTCTGTGAGAATCGCGTGCGCTTTGGTTCCCGCGAGCGACACACGCTCCCACTTCCGATGGTCCTCATGCTGAACGGGTGACGGAACAACCGTGGGACCTGGAGCAGCAGCGACAGTGCTGCGGACTGGCGGCTGCACTGGAGCCGGAGGAGCAACAGGCGCGGGCGCCGGTTCGCGTTCGCGCATTGGCGGCGGCTCGAGCGGCACCATCCGCAACGGCACGCGGCCCGAAAGCTTCAATTCGTAAAGCCTTTTGTCCGCCAGGCCCATCAACGCACTCTTCTGATCGCCGTCCTGCGGATGTACGGCCACACCGAAATCCAGCGTTACGCCGATCTCGAGCGCCAGCGGCGCCAGCTCGCCTTCATATTGAGAACGGACGCGGCGGCACAGCGTGACGGCCTGCTCGGAATCCGTCTGCGGGAGCAGCACGGCAAATTCATCGCCGCCGATGCGAAACGCAAAGTCAGAATTGCGCAGAGTGCGACGAAGCGTTGCGGCCGCAATTTGTAAAACCTGATCGCCCTGCAGATGTCCGTGACGATCGTTCACTTCCTTGAGCTTGTGAAGATCGAGAATGACGATCGCGAGCTGCTGTCCGTACCGCTTTGCGCGATTCATTTCTTTTTCGAAGTATTCATCAAAGAGACGGCGATTGTGGAGTCCGGTCAGCGCGTCGGTTGCCGCGTTCACCTGGAGCTTTTTCAATTCGTCATATTCGATCAGGACAGGAACGCGCAGGAAATTTGCCGCGGAGAGCACGTCCACCATCGCGGTCTTCAGCGAGATTTTCTTACCGACGCTATCGGCGAGTTCGCCGCGGCGGCGCAGGATGCGTACCCAGTATTCGTTGCTCTGTTCTTCGGTGACGTCAATCTGTGCGACGGTGCGGAAGAACTGCCGCAGGAATTGTCCGCGAATGGATTCGTCCAGACCCTCCAAGGTCTCCACGAGAAGGTCGAGATAGGAGTCTTCGGTCGATGGTTGTGGCTGCAAGTGGTCGCCTAGTTGGGACATTCGTGGTTCCGAGACAGTACTGACCTACCCTGGAATCAGGGGCACCTGCGGGGCACTATAGGCATAGCACGGGGTAGTCCAATCGCGGGTCGACGGCCTCTGAATGATTGCCTGTAATCATCTGTATTGAATGGAGTTACATAGCTGGCCGAATAGTGGCATGCAGGCGAGGCGGCAGGAGAGGAAAAAGTGAAAAACGGTTCCACTTTGAGTTGGAATTTCTCCAAGTGTTTTAGGATGCCGTCACAGTGGGAAAACGTTAGGCGATCGGCTTGAGAAATTCTACGCCGATCAGATACACATCCCCCGCTTCTTGCTGACGTCTCACCTTGGCCTGAATTGGCGCCATCCCTGCAGGAACCAGCCCGGAGGACGTAATCGATGGCGAAGGAATGGTGAGCGTGATGAATCCATTGGTCGTCAGCGGCCTCGGGCTCGCCAAAAATGCACCTAAAGCGCTTATATCCAACGTCTTAGCCAATTCCATGAATTGCTCGCCCTGCGCATCCTTGCCACGGATGAATAGCGGGATCTGCAGCTGAATTCGCTGATATCGTCGGCGCTCGTCGTCTAGCGGCGGCACTGCAACCCTCTGATGAACTGCATTTTCTCGTGTGCTCATTGGTACCCAAGTATTAGTACTCGATTGAACCGCAATTTGAATGCAAGTTTGAGGCTCCAAAATGAATTGTTTTTAAGTTATTTATAAACAGTAAGTTAAATGAATTCTCACAATGAGAGGGCGCGATTCCTGCATGGGAATATGCAAATTTTAGGCAATTGATTGCCACGATTGTGCAAACGTGGAACGTATTTACCATTGACACGTTTTGCGCCCTTTGCGAGCATACATTTCCTCAGCCTATCCCAACTGATTTCTCTTCTAAAACAAGAGAGCGGTGTGCTTTAGCCTGCGGCCGGACCCCGGAGGGGAAGTTGCCGAAATCGATGACAGCGGAGAAGCAGGCGAGCCGGCAAGCCGGTTTTCAGCTGGTCGCCAGCCTTCTGGACGCTCTCGATCGCCCTCTGCTGGTATCGGACCGCCGCGGACAGATTCTTTTCACGAATCTCCACGCACAGGATTCGTTGCAGTCGCAGGGACTGGACGCCAGACCTGATCTGAACTTGTTTCGAGACGTGCTGCACGCCGATCGGAAGGCAGTTCTGGCCCAACTCGAGGGAGGCGAGCAAGAGGTATACCTTGCGCTCGAAACCGCCGATGGCAACACGCGGGCGCGCGTTCGATGGCTACCGGAGCCTGATTGGCTCGCCGTCTTTATCGAGCCAGCTCCTGCTGAACCTTCCGTTGACGAAGAAGAAATGCGTCAGAAGGTTCAGGACCTGATTCAGGAAAGAGAAATCACGTATCGAAATCTTTTGGCCGCGTATCTGCGCCTCCAGGAGGCAAACCGGCAGAAGACGGTTTTTCTTGCATCCGCCGCGCACGAATTGAAAACACCACTGGCGGTGATGAAGGGATATTACGAACTCTTGCTTTCGGGTTCGCTCGGTAAAGTCAGCGAGAAGCAGCGCGATATTTTGCGGGAATCAAAAGAGAGCTGCGACCGCCTGGTGCGCCTGGTTTCCATGTTCCTGAACTATTCGGCGCTCGAAAGCGGCAAGCTCGTCCTGCAGTTTCACGAAAACGATTTAAGAGATTGCGTCAACGATCTGGCGGGACGCTGGAAGGACGCGTTCCAACGCGCCGAAGTTCACTTGGACATCAATATGGACACGGGCTTGCCCCTTTTCAGGTTCGACTACCAGAAAGTGCAGCAGTGCATCGTGAACCTGATTGATAACGCACTGAAACACACGCCCGCCGGCGGCCGCGTCACATTGCGCGCCGAACCACATTTCTGGGAACGGCGGCTTGCCGAAGCGTCTCCGCAGGAAGAGCGGCGCCGGGGCGCTGGCGAGCGCGCGAACAGCATTCTGATCACGGTCACCGATACGGGCACGGGGATCGCGGCGGAATTTCACCAGGAGATTTTCGAGGAGTTCGTGCGCGTGGATCCTTCGTCTTCGGGCATGGGTCTCGGCCTGGCGATTACGAAACGATTGATTCAGGCGCATCGCGGGAAAGTATGGGTCGATAGTGAAGTGGGCCGCGGAAGTTCGTTTTCTTTTCTGCTGCCCATCTACATCGAATAAGCCGGAGCGGCAAATTCTCGCTCCCTAGGAAAAAACGATGGCGACTAAAGAAAAAATTAAAGAAAAGATTATGGTGGTGGACGACGAGCCGAGCATCCGGAAATACCTGCGGACGCTGCTCGAAGTGGATGGATTCGAGGTCGAGACGCTGCCCAGCGGCAAGGAAGCCCTGCAGCGCATCGGCGAAGGCGAGCGCCCCGACTTCGTCATTCTCGACGTGCTCATGCCCGAAATGGATGGTCTGGAGACGCTGCGGCAATTGATGAAGGTGGACCGCGCGCTCAACGTCATCATGCTCTCGTGCACCAACGAAGTAACCACGGTGGTCGAGGCCATCCGCGTGGGCGCGCTCGATTACCTGACCAAGCCGTTTGAAAAGCCCGAACTGGATGCGGCCTTCTTGAAATGCAAACAGAAGCAGCAGCTTCGCTCCGAAAACCAGGCCCTGCGGGAATATTGCGAGGCGATCACGGAGGACATCTCCTTCCTGGCCGCCAGCCCGCAAATGATCAAGATTCGCCAGCAGATCATGCAGATTGCGCCAGTGGATGTGCCAATCTTCATCAGCGGCGAAAGCGGCGTCGGGAAAGAAGTCGTCGCCCGCATGGTTCATCTTCGATCCAAGCGCCAGCAGCAGGCTTTCATCAAGGTGAATTGCGCCGCACTGCCGGGCGAGTTGCTGGAATCGGAGCTCTTCGGTTACGAACAGGGCGCTTTCACCGGCGCCGTGCGCGCAAAGCCCGGCAAGTTCGAGCTTGCGAACAAGGGCACAATTTTCCTCGACGAAATCGCGGAAATGAGCCCGCACTTGCAGGCAAAGCTTTTGCACGTGCTGCAGGACGGCCAGTTCTCCCGCCTGGGCGCGCGATCGGTCGTGAATGTGGATGTTCGTGTACTTGCCGCGACTAACATGGACGTCAAGGAAGCGATGCGCACGGGCCGCTTTCGCGAAGACCTTTATTACCGCTTGAATGTCCTTTCACTGCACATACCACCGCTGCGAGAGCGCACGTCGGAAATTCCGCTCTTGTTCCGCCATTTCCTGACGAAGTACAGCGAGAAGTATCAAAAACAGGCGCCGGATCCCTCAAAGAACCTGCTCGAAGCGGCGCTACGCTATCCGTGGCCCGGCAACCTGCGCGAACTCGAGAATTTCGTGAAGCGCTATGTGATTCTCGAGGACGACGAGGGAAGCTTCCGCGAACTTCTGGAAATGACCGGTCAGCAGCAGCGCGTGGCTCCTCGAGCCGAAGCAGCTCCTCCCAAGGAACAAGGACTCAAGGCACTGGTCCGCGGCTTGAAGGACGAAGCCGAAATGGAAGCCATCGCGGACGCACTCGAGAAGACCAACTGGTGCCGCAAGGACGCGGCGCGCATGTTGGGAATCAGCTACAAGGCGCTGCTCTATAAGATGCGCCAGTTCAATCTGGACTCGGGCCGCGGCGCGCGTTCCGCAGCGGCGAAAGAGGCGGCGAAGGTTGCCGCCGCAGCGAAAGAGGCCGCCGCAAAATCAGAGGAGCAAAAAGAAGAGGAAGTGGCTCCCGCCGGTCCGGGCGTTCGCGTTTCGTAACCAAGTTCCAGGCGGCATTCGATCGCGTGGAAAGGCTGCTAGTCCGCGTGGACGCCTTCACAACATGGCGCGCGGCGTACCAAAACTCGATTCCAAAAGTTTAGTGAGTCGTGGGCAGGTGCGTAGTCCTGGTCCCCTGCAAACTGTTGCATAAGTAGAGCACACGCTTCGAAATAGCACTACCCTTCCCGCCTTGCCATGGTCTAGTATTCCGGACCGAAACAGGCCGCACGCAAAAATCTGTCGCGTGTGAATCGAGTGGTCGTCACCACTCGTTAAAATTACAGAAATCCCTGTTGTTTACAAAGGGGTTGGTGATCGCGCGGAACGCGGCATTGGCCGCACCTGCGCGAGTCGAGATCGGACCTCAATCAACGACCGCGTGGAAATAGCACGCGGCCTTTGGAAGAGGGATTGCTAATTCTGTTTGTCTGAGGACACGTGAAACTTCAATCCAGCGCTGAGGGAGCATCGGGAATGACAGAACGTCGCTTGGCTCGCCGGTACGACCTATCTCTACCTGTCAACATCCGCATGCCCATCAATATGGAGCCGCGTTCGCACAGCGGCCAGACTCGGGACATCTCGACGCGCGGCGTGTACTTCACAATGCAAGATGACCTTGCTCCAGGCTCCGAACTTGATTTTACGCTGACGCTGCCTGCGGAAATTACGCGCGGCTCCGAGGTCTTCGTCCGGGCTCACGGCCGGGTGATTCGCGTGGACAAGCGCTCGGACGACAATCACGAAACGATTGGCGTCGCAGCGGTGATCGAGCGCTACGACATCGTTCGCGGTGAAGGTTCCCGCATCTAGACGCCCTGTCGGGCGATCAGCCGCTGAACTGCGCCTGGTACCGCATTGTGCCTTTTTCGGCTTATAGCCCCGCCTCTCGATCACATCGCTGGGCGCACCGCCCCTCAAGATGTCTGTGGAAATCATTGGATAACTCTAGTGTCCACCTGGGAACGGCCATTCCCTAAAGTGCTAACAATTTTCAGGTGCTTCACCGAAAAAACGCGACGACTGCATCTCGTCCTAGTCACTCGCTCCTGCATGGCCAAAACCAAAACATCCATAGAATCATCGTGATAGGCCATTCCACGGTCTCTCCGAGAAATCCAAAGGCCGGTCCCGATGGCTTGGTGTTTGGCGTCCGAGGTGCAAAGTACATTGCAGGAGAACTTTGGGCTTTGTACTTGAGCCTTTGACCTGAATGGCTTCCGCCACCTCACTCAAACCTGAGCCGCCCGTAAATCAAGCCGAATTGCCTCCCGACCACATCTATTTTGGACCGTCGCAGGCAATGCAGGCCGTCCGACAAAAGGTCGAACGAGCTGCCGGGCTGAATGTGCCGATCCTGATTCTCGGTGAAAGCGGGACTGGCAAGGAGGTCCTGGCGCATTTCATCCATAACTCCTCCCCATGGCATGAGGGCCCCTTTGTAAAGGTCAACTGCCCGGCGATCCCCGGCACGCTGATTGAAAGCGAGCTGTTTGGCTTTCAGAAAGGCGCTTTCACCGGAGCGCACGCCACGAAGCCCGGCCGGATGGAAATGGCCCAGGGCGGCAGCCTTTTCATGGATGAAATCGCCGAGCTCGACGCCAGCTTGCAAGCCAAGCTGCTCCACGTCCTGCAGGACGGGCATTTCACGCGCATCGGCGATCACGAAGAAAAGCGCATGGACGCCCGGGTGATCTGCGCGACAAACCGGAACCTGGCGCGCGAAATCGAAACCGGCGGATTCCGGGCCGATCTTTTCTATCGCATCAATGTGATCAGCATCACGCTTCCTTCGCTCCGCGAGCGCCGGGACGATATTCCCTATCTGGTCGAATACCTCCGCGAACAGTTCAATCGGCGATTCCAGCGCGAGGCGCCCCCTTTGTCAAAAGAGACGCTTCACCTGCTGAAGCAGCGCGATTGGCCGGGGAACGTGCGCGAACTCGAAAACTGCATGGCGCGCTACGTGGTTCTAGGATCGGAAGAGACGTTTTACTCGGAGCGCACCGAGAGAGCACCGGTTCACTTCACGTACGAGACGAATGAGGAAGGCAATATTCCTCTTAAGCGCATCGCCCAGCAGGTAACCCGGCGCATGGAGCGCGACGTCATCCTGAAGGTTCTCCAGGCCAACCATTGGAACCGCCGCAGGACCGCCGAAGTGCTGAAAATCAGCTATCGCGCGCTGCTCTATAAGGTTCGCCAGGCAGGACTTCCCGCCAAGCGCCCCCGCCGAAAGCAGGATGTCGATGGCGCGTTTCCCTCGGAGTCTTCCGCCCAGGCCGGATTGAGCTTCCAGGCAGGCCCGCCAGTCACTTTTCGAGCGATAGTACTTCGCAGTGATGCTTACCCGTGTCTGGTATGAAATTGACCCGCTTTCTGCGCCTTGCCCCTGCTCATCAATTCGGCTAGCCTAAATTCAGGATGGCCAAAGCAAACGCCAAGTCAAATCTGAAGGTTTGCCTGCTCTCGCCGCATCCGATGGTTCTGGACGAATTCCATCGGTTGCTCGAGGACTCAGGCTTCCAGATCACGTCCAAGCAGCTCGATTCGATGCTGGCGCCGGATCTTCGGAACCTGGAAGTGCCTAAGGCGTCCGTATATGTGGTGGACGCCCATGCCGCGCGCCAGGCCACCGGAGCGCTGCTCGGCAATATCCTCGATCGCTTGTCCGTCTGCGCGGATTCTGGTTGTCGGCGACAACCTGAAGGAAACGGATAGCTTCGCCCTGCTTCGCCAGGGCGCCAAGGGAATCCTGACGTACGCGGAGGCCCGCGAGCAGCTCCCGCGCGCGCTGCCGCAAGTCGCCGCCGGGGGCATATGGGTTTCACGGCCCGTGCTTTCGCGCTTCGTGGATTCCATCCTGAGCACCACGCAGGGACGCCGCTTGCGCGTGGACTCCCCGAACGAACTCAGCCGGCGCGAGCAAGAAGTCCTCAGCGGCCTGCTCGAAAACCTGGCCAACAAGGAAGTGGCCGACCGCCTGCACATTTCCGAGCGCACCGTGAAATTCCACGTGTCAAACCTCCTCGCGAAATTCGGAGTTCGCCGCCGGGCCGATCTGATTCTCCTCTGCTACCAGCGCCGCGGCGCGGGTGCATAATACTTAGGGTTATCTCCGTGGTTTCATTTTTTCCGTTTCTCCTCTCTTTCTCTGCGTCCTCTGCGTCTCCCCGCCCTGAGTGCCCTGGCGAAGGGTGCGGTGAGCCTTAGGCTTTCTCTGTGCTCTCGGTGCCTCCTCCGTGTCCTCTGTGGTAAAAGTTGTGCTCTTCTTTTCTTCCTTTCTGTTCCTCCCTCCTGAAAATGTAAACGTTCGTGGTTCGCTGCTATAATTCATGCGCTCGACCTGCGGAAACACCCCAAGCCCCATGGCTACTTTTTCGATTGAGAATTTTGGCTGTCGCGCCACGGAAGCGGATGCCGCCGCGCTTCGCCGCGAGCTGCTCGCGGGCGGGCTTGACGCAGTCTGCCGAACACGCCTCCGCTGACGTGGTCGTGCTGAATACCTGCACCGTAACTGCAGCGGCGGATTCGCAGGCGCGCGAAGCGGTGCGGAAAATTCATCGCGCAAATCCCGACGGCGCGGATTGTCGTCACCGGGTGTTACGCGCAGCGCGCGCCGGAGGAACTGGCTGCAATTCAGGGCGTGGCGTGGGTGATAGGAAACTCCCATCAGGCGGAAATCCCGGAGATCGTTCGCGAACTTGGTGCGCACAAGGCACGCAGGGGTTTTGTGCCAGTGGAGGAGCTCGAAGGCGACCCAATGTCACTCGCGCGCGGCCCCGCGAAAATTTTGACCGGCGACATCTTCGCGCAATCCACCGTGCAGATCGCTCCGGCCACTTTGATGGCGGGCGACCGCACGCGGCCCATCCTGAAAATTCAGGACGGCTGCAACAATCGCTGCTCGTATTGCGTGATTCCGTTTGTTCGCGGGCGCAGCCGCAGCCTGACGCCCGATGCCGTGGTCCGCGAAGTGCGCATGCTCGGCGCGGCGGGCGCGAAAGAAATCGTCCTGAGCGGCATCAACCTGGGCAGTTATGGCCGCGATCTGGTTCCGCGCGCGGCGCTCGCGGATGTCGTTCAGCGCATTCTAGGCGAGACCGGCCTCGAGCAACTGCGCTTCAGCTCGATCGAGCCGCAGGACGTCACCGAAGATTTCGTGGCGCTGGTGGCTTCCTCCGATCGCATCGCGCGGCATTTTCATGTGCCGCTGCAATCGGGCTCCGACCGCATCCTGCACGCGATGCATCGCTGGTACCGCACGGAGCATTACGCCGAGCGCGTGAATCTGATCCGCCGCCTGCTGCCGGATGCGGCCATCGGCGCGGACGTGATCGTGGGATTCCCGGGCGAGACGGACGCCGATTTTCGGGCCACTTTCGAGTTCATCGAGCGCCTACCGTTCACATACCTGCACGTGTTTTCGTTTTCCACGCGCCCGGGCACCGCAGCGGCGAGCCTCGGCGAGACCATCCCGCCGCAAACGATTCGCGAACGCGCCCGCGCACTGCGCGAGCTTGCGCAGCAGAAAGCCGCCGCATTCCGCGCCTCGCAGGCAGGCCACACTCTGCGCGCGCTGACGCTCGCTCGCGGCGGCGATAATTGGACCGAAGCGCTTACTGGAAATTATCTGAAAGTGCGAATCGCCGGGCGGCATCCCGCGAACGAATGGCACGACGTGCGGGTAGTTTAGGCGTGGGTTGTCATTCCGAAGTCCCGACGCCGTGCAGTCGGGCGAGGAATCCCTCTTCGTGTGAAGCGTTCTCCGGACGGTCAGCAGAAGAGAGATCCCTCATCCGCTGCAGCGGATTCGGGATGACACACGAAAACTAGCTTTCGAAAATGACCTGGGCGAGCGCGAGGTTGCCGCTGTGGGTGATCGAGAGCGAAATATTCTTCACGCCAAGCCCGTCGGCGATCGCGCGCGCGGCGCCTGCGAGGCGCAACGTAGGCTTGCCACTTGGTTCGCGGACCACTTCGATGTCGCGCCAGCGCACGCCGCGGCTCCAGCCGGTGCCAAGCGCCTTCATCGCCGCTTCCTTGGCGGCGAATCGCGCGGCATAACGCTCGAATCGGTTTTTGTGGCGCTCGCAGTAGGCTACCTCGGCAGGCGTATACAGCCGCTCGAGAAACGCGCGCGCCATGGCGGTTGATGGCCGCCTCGATGCGGTCAATTTCGGCGATGTCCAGCCCTAGTCCGACGATCATGGCCCCTGCACTCGTTAACTTGATCTGCGACGACGCGCGATTATACCTGACGATCCGATCAGGATCGTCATCCCGAAGGAGTCCGCCGCGGCGGACGACTGAGGGATCTCTCTCCGCGCCCGAGCGAACGCAGTCGTGCTAAGTTGAACAGGAACATGCCGACGGCCCCAGCGAAGAAGAATAAGAGCTCGCGAGCTCGTGCTATATGGAATTTGCGTCGCGCGGGCGGGCTGCAAATTCTGGAAGCTCCAGCATTCGCCGCCCTTGACTGGCTTGTCCACGGATTCAGCACGCGCCCCGGCGGCTCGAGCGAGCCCGCCTCGAACAATGGCGAGCGGCGAACCACAAATAATCGCGCGCTGAACCTCGGGTTTACCGACTGGGATTCTCGCGTGCGCGTGCTCGATAATCGCAAGAAATTCTTCCACGCGATTGGCGCGGGCAAATTACGCGCGGTCACGCTTCGCCAGATTCATTCCGACGTCGCGCATCGCGCGGATGCGTCCAGCGGCGCCGCACACACCGATGCAAATGAAAAAGCCCCGCAGGGCGACGCGCTCTTCACGCGCGATCCGGGGATTCTGCTCGCCGTGCAGACCGCGGACTGCATTCCCATCCTGCTCGCCGATACGAAGCGTCACGCTGTCGCCGCGATTCACGCCGGCTGGCGCGGCACGCTTCGCCGCATCGCCGCAAAAACTCTGGGACGCATGCAGATGGAATTCGGCACGCGGCCCGAGGACGTGGTCGCCGCGCTCGGTCCCGGAATCGGCCGCTGCTGCTACGAAGTCGGCTCCGAAGTCGCGCGCGATTTCGACGCGCAATTTCCCAACGCGCGCGAATGGTTCGACGGGCCGTTCGACGCGCTGGCCTCCGGCGAAAACGATCCGAACTGGCTGCCCTGGCTCACCATGAAGCCGCCCGGCCACCAGCCTCCGCCGCTGCGCGTTCATCTCGATCTGATCGCGGCAAATCGTGCAATCCTGGCCGACGCGGGCGTTCCCGCGCGGCAAATTTCGGCGTCCGGCTTCTGCACCGCGTGCCGCACCGATCTTTTCTTCAGCTATCGCCGCGAAGCGCACGACCGGCCGCATGATGGCCGTGATTGGAATTCGTAGTAAGCTGGGAAATCTGCAGCAGCTGCCAGGATGAGATGCTCGGTGCGGCGCAGCGGAAACGGCCGGCAGATTCCATCAGCGCCAGCTGGCCGCAGGCGGCCATCACGTCCTGCCCGCGCGAATAGCGCACGAAGGCGGGCACTCCTTATCCGTCAGAATCGCTCTGAAATTCCTCGACGCGTTCCGCGTCCGGCTCTTCGTACGGCAGGTCGCCGGGATTCCACGGGATCAGATTCACTTTCGCGCGCAGATTCGCGAGCAGCCGCACCACGCGGCGCGCGTCTTCCGGCGAATCGTTGAATCCGCCGAGCAGCACGTATTCGAACGTGAGGTACTCCCACGGGCGCAGCGGATAGTTCCGGCAGGCATCGAGAAGTTTTTCCAGCGGATACTTGCGGTTGATGGGCATGATCTCGTCGCGCTGCTCGTCCGACGACGCGTTCAGCGAAATCGCCAGCTTCGGGCCGCACTTTTTCCTGCGCCAGCCGCTCGATGCCGGGAACGATGCCGCTGGTCGAAAGCGTGACGTGCTTCGGCGAAATGGCCATGCGCTTCGGGATCGAGCAGAATGCGCACCGCGGCCATCACCGCGTCGTAATTCAGCAGCGGCTCGCCCTGGCCCATCAGCACGATGTTGGTCTGCGGCTTCAGCGCTGCGCGGTTGTCCTCCAGCGCGACGAGCACCTGCCCCACGATTTCGCCCGCCGTCAGATTGCGCACCAGGCCCAGCGTGCGCCGTCAGGCAGAACCGGCAATCCACCGCGCAGCCCGCCTGCGTCGAAACGCAGATCGTCTGGCGATTTTCTTCCGGCATGAACACGGTTTCGATGTTGCGCGGCTTGTCGCCTTCGCCGATCGCCAGCACGTAGCGCACCGTGCCGTCCGAAGACGAGTACCGCCGCACGACCTGCGGCAGCGCAATGCGCGCTTCGCGCGACAGGCGCTCGCGCAGCGCCGCCGGCAGATTCGTCATCGCGGCGAAATCGAAGCGCCGCTCGGCATACAGCGCGTGATAAATCTGCGCGCCGCGATACGCCGGCTCGCCGAGCGCTTGCAGAAATTCGCGCAGCTCTTCCGGCGATTTTCCGAGCAGATTTGCGCCAGCATTAGGAACCTGCGAGGACATATTGGAGCCATCATAACACGCGAGGATATTGCGCAACGCTTTCGCGCAGGCGCGAATGACATTCACCGCAACGCCGTGCAAGAATGGAATCAGACATGTCGAATACAACTCACACTGTGCACAAGGAAATTCTGCCGAACGGCCTGGTCGTCCTGACGGAGCCGATGGAGCACGTCCATTCCGTTTCGGTGGGAATCTGGCTGCGCGCGGGCTCGCGGCGCGAGCCGGCCTGAACTCAACGGCATCTCGCATTTCATCGAGCACATGGTGTTCAAGGGCACGCAGCGGCGCACCGCGGAAGACATCGCGCGCGAAATTGACCGCCTCGGCGGAATGCTGGACGCGTTCACCTCCAAAGAAATGGTCTGCTTCAACACGCGAGTGCTCGACGAGCATCTCGCCGAAAGCCTTCGACATCATTGCGGACATGGTCCTCGAGCCGAAATTCGCAGACGAAGACATCGCGCGCGAACAATCCGTGGTCCTCGAGGAAATCCGCATGACGCAGGACAATCCCGAGGACCTCGTCCACGAGCTTTTCACGCAGAATTTCTGGCAGCCGCACGCGCTCGGCAGGCCGATCCTTGGCACGCCCGAAACGGTTTCGGCATTCACGCGCGACACTTTGCAGGATTGGTTCAAGCAATGCTACGCGCCGAATCGCATGGTCATCACCGCGGCGGGCCATCTGACTCACGCGCAGCTTGTGGACCTGGTCTCCGCGCGTTTTTCGAATCTCCCGCGCGTCGAGGACGGCTTCACCGATCCGAAGCCCGTGCCATCGCCGCACATTACGCTGCGCACCAAGAGCGAGCTCGAACAGGTTCACGTCTGCCTCGGCGTTCCTGCGCTGCCGCTTACCGATCGCCGTCGCTTCGCTGTTTCGGTGCTGAACAATATTCTGGGCGGCGGAATGTCGTCGCGGCTGTTTCAGAATATTCGCGAGCGGCAGGGCCTGGCCTACTCGATTTTCAGCGATCTGAATCCCTATCGCGATGCGGGCGTGCTCTCGGTCTATGCCGGCACTTCGCTCGATACCGCCGGCAAGGTTGTGCGAGTCCGTGCTCGGAGAATTCCGCAAGATGCGCGACGAGCCGATTGAAACGGAAGAACTGCGCCGCGCGAAGGATCATCTGAAGGGCGCGACGCTCCTGGCGCTCGAGGGCAGCGGCGCGCGCATGAGCAACCTGGCGCGCTACCATATTTATTTCGATCGCCACTTCACGCCGCAGGAGCTGATCGCCATGCTCGAAGCGGTCACCGCGGAAGAAGTTCAGCAGATCGCGCGGAGTTTTTCCAGCCCGGCCGCATCGCCGCCAGCGTCGTCGGCAACCTCAACGGCTTTCAGCTCACCCGGGAACAACTCGCGTTTTAAGCGGGGGTAGTTCTTCTCTGCGACCTCTGCGTCTCTGCGGTTTTTCTCTGACATCTGAGTTCATCTGTGTTCATCCGTGGCTAATCCGGCCCTTCCTCCGTGCCTCGGTGTCTGCGTGCCTTCGTTTTTCCTTTGACGCGGCCGCGCCACTTTGCCATCATCCTGTTGCCCTGATGAAAGAAGGGCGCGAAGAGGTCCCGCATCTCGTTCCGCATATCTATTCTCGCTTCCGGCAGCACGGGCAATGCCACGTTGCTCGAAACCGAGCGCACAACCCTCCTCATTGATGCTGGACTAGGCCGCAAGGAAATTCTGCGCCGGTTCGAAGCGCTGGGCCGCCCGCAGCCGGAGCGCGTGGACGCCATCCTGATCACCCACGAGCATTCCGACCATTCCACCGCCGTCGCGCAACTCGCGCGCATGTGGAATTGCCCCGCGTACCTGACCGAGCCGACGCACCGCGAAATCGTGAAAATGTACGCGGACGATCCCGAAAAGCCCGGCAAAAAAGCCACCATCGATCGCGTCGAGCACATTCGCCCGGGCGAGCGCTTCCAAATTGGCGACATCGAAATCAATCCGTTCGCGATCCCGCACGACGCCGCCGATCCCGTCGGCTACGCTTTTCGCATGAACGGCACGAAGGTCGCGATCGTCACGGACCTCGGCTACATGCCCGAACTCGTGAAGCAGCACCTGCGCGAAGCCGATTTCCTGATTCTGGAATCGAATCACGATCTCGAAATGCTCAAGGTTGGGCCGTATCCGTGGCACATCAAGCAGCGCGTGATGAGCCGAACCGGGCACCTTTCGAACGCCATCGTCAGCGAATTTCTGGCCGATGCGGAAGTTTTCGACGGCCGCGCGCGCCACGTCGTCCTCGCGCATCTTTCCGAGCAGAACAATAATCCCGAGGTCGCCCGCATTTCCGCCGAAGAAGCTTTGAATCGCCGGCCAGCCGAATTCGCATTCCGCGGCACGCTCCATATTGCCAGCCAGCACATCCCCCTCGGCCCGTTTGAGCTCTAGATCATCTGTCGCCAGAAATTTTGCGCGAGAGTATATATCCGTGGTATATATCAATCCGAGAGGATCGACCGTGGCCAAGAAGAATGTGGCAAAACTGTTCCGCAACGGGCGGAGCCAGGCAGTGCGGCTGCCCCAGGAATTCCGATTCGAAGGTGATGAAGTGCGCATCCGCAAGGTCGCTGACGGAGTACTGCTCGAACCATTGATTCCGGATCTGGAGAGCTGGTTTGCGGAGCTTGACCGGTTGAACACCGAACCATTCATGCCGGAAGGCCGCAAGCAGCCCAAGACTCCGCGGCGAAGGATTTTCCGGTGAGCTTTCTGCTGGACACAAATGCCTGCATCGCGTTGATCAACGAAGTCGGCCGCGGAAAGCCGTCTCCGGTGCGTGTCCGTCTGGAGAAAGCAGTTGGTTCGGGAGCCCAAGTTCATGTTCCCTCGGTCGTGGTGTTCGAACTCTGGTACGGAGTTGGCCGTAGCGCTCATCCAGAGGCAAATGCCAGGCGCGTAGAAGCGTTTATGGCTGGCCCCGTCATCTCGCTCGCGTTCGACGATGAGGACGCCAAGGCTGCGGGAAGCATCCGCGCTACAATTGAAGCAACAGGAAAACCGATTGGACCGTACGACCTGCTGATCGCGGGACAGGCGCTCCGGCGCCGACTTACACTCGTTACGGCCAACGTCAGAGAATTCGCTCGCGTGGAAGGTCTCTTGTGGGAAGATTGGGCGAAATCGTGATCGCAACCAGGAGAGCCGATTGATCGCACGTTATACGCGTTCGGAGATGGGCCGCGTCTGGAGCGAGGAAAATAAATTCCAGAAATGGCTGGACGTCGAGCTGGCCGCCACGGAAACGCTCGCCGAAGCCGGAATCGTCCCGAAAGAGGCCGCGCGGAAATTGCGCGAGCGTGCGCGCATTGACGTGGCGCGCATCAACGAAATCGAAGCAAAAGTCCGGCACGACGTGATCGCGTTCACCATTGTGGTGCAGGAATCCGTCGGTGATCCCGAAGCGGCGCGCTGGCTGCACTACGGACTGACTTCCAATGATGTGGTGGACACCGCGCAGGCGCTGCTGGTCCGCGAAGCGTCAAGGCTGATCGAGAAGGGCATCGCGCGGTTCGGCGAAGTCCTGGAAAAGCGTGCGTGGGAATTCAAGGACACGCCGGAAATCGGCCGCACGCACGGCATCCACGCGGAGCCGATCACCTTTGGCCTGAAAGTCGCGAACTGGTACGCCGAGAACCGCCGCGACGCCGCGCGGTTTGAAACCGCCGCGCGCGAAATGGCCGTGGGGAAAATCTCAGGCGCCGTCGGCACCTGCACGCATCTCGGTCCGGACATCGAGCACAAAATCTGCGAGCGCCTGGGCCTGGCGACCGCGCCCATCACCTCGCAAGTAATCGAACGCGACCGCCACGCGCAATATCTTTCGGCGCTCGCCATCGTCGCGGCGTCGCTTGAGCGCGTGGCGACGGAAATTCGCCACCTGCAGCGCACCGAAGTCCGCGAAGTCGAGGAACCCTTCGGCGGCGAGCAGCGCGGCAGCTCGGCCATGCCGCACAAGCGCAATCCGGTTTCGAGCGAGCAGATTTGCGGCCTGGCGCGCGTAGTGCGGGCCAATTCGCTCGCGTCCTACGAAAATATCGCGCTGTGGCACGAGCGCGACATCTCGCACAGCTCGGTCGAGCGCGTGATTCTTCCCGATTCGACGATTCTCACGGACTACATGCTGCACCGCACCAACGAAATCGTCGCGAACATGAAAGTGTTTCCGGAACGCATGCTGCGGAATTTGAATGCGACGCACGGCCTGGTTTTTTCCGGGCAGCTCTTGCAGGATTTGGTCGAGCACGGCGCGCCGCGCGAAGACGCCTACAAGTGGGTGCAGGGCCACGCCATGGCCGCGTGGGAATCGGAAACAAGTTTCAAGGACCGCGTCGCCGCCGATGCGAACATCAGAAAATTCCTCAACGAAAAAGCGCTGGCCCACACATTCGACTTGCAACGCCAGTTGCAGGCTGTGGACGCGATTTTTCAGCGCGTCTTCGGCGCAAAATCGTCATCGTCCGCCGCGCGCTAGGGGTTCCGTTGTCATTCCGAAGCCCGGACGCATTTCGGTCGCGCGAGGAGTCTCTCTTCGTGTGAAGCACTCGCCGCCCGGTCGAGCGAAGAGAGATCCCTCGCCGCTAAAGCGGATTCGGGATGACAGCTATTGTTGCTGCGGAGTGGTCGCTCCGAGAGCGGCGCCCGAGCGGAATTTCTTGTAGTCAGAAAAGTGGTCAATGAAATTCTGCTTCAGCTTTACGAACACGATGCGTCCGCTGAAGTGCACCTCGGCGTAGGACGGCAGCCAAACCTCCTCGTTAATTTTTTCCTGCTCGAAAACGAAATTCGAGCCTTTCGCGAGCGACGCAACCAACCCGCCGCCGATTTTCACCGATTCGGCGAAATGCGCTTCGAGCCGCACGATTTCGCGCGATTGCTCGTCCACCCACATGGTGCCCGAAAGCTTCTGGATGATGCTGTCGATGCGCTTTTTCGGCTTGTAGTCCGGGTTGCCGTTCACGTCGAACGCAATTACTTCGTGTCCGCGGAAGAGTACGCGACGGGGATTCGTGAAAAGTTCGGCGCGCAGGAAATCCGAAAGCTGGGCTTCGTCCTCTTCCTGTTGCTTCGCTTTTTTCTTGGGATCGCCGGCGAGCTCGGCCCGTTTCTTTTTCAGCTTGTCGTATTGCTTGTTGAATTTGCCGTCTTCGTCTTTCTTTTCGTCGCCGGTAAGCGCCTTGCCGTCCTTGGCCAGCAGATGCAGCGCCGGTTCGTCGCCGATGTAGAAGACGTCGTAATCTTTCATCGTGCGGGATTTCACGTTGCCATCCGAGTCCGTCTTGTCTTCTTCCTCGGAGAGGTGGCACGTGTAGAGCTGGCGAAGATCTTCCAGGGCTCGCTGATTCTTGCCGATGTCGCGGAGCAGTGTGGGAATGTCCGGAAGGGGGCGCTGGTCGGAGCCGGGGTGCGCTTGCGGCGGGGAAGTTTCGGTTTGCTGCTGCGAGGAACTGGCGATGCGCGCGGATGCCCCGATTAGCAGGACGACCGCAAACACGGCGCCAAGAATGATTCTCATGTGATGGTATTGCAGCCGAAGAGAGATCCCTCGGGCTTGAACGCCCTCGGGATGACCCGCCGCGGCGGGCTTATCGCATGGTCACTGCACGCGCTGAATGTAGCGGCCCTCGGTGGTATCGACTTTCACTTTGTCGCCGGTGCCGACGAACGGCGGCACGTTGATGACGAGGCCTGTTTCAAGTTTCGCCGGCTTCATCACCGAGCTGGCCGTCGCTTTCTGAATGCTGGGCTCGGTGTCCACAACCATCAAGTCAACGGTGTCAGGAATCAGCACGCCGATGGGCTTCTCGTCGTAATACTCGATTTTCACCGGCATATTCGGAATCAGATAGTCCTTGGTGTCGCCGACGATGTCGTTCTGCAAGGCGAGCTGCTCGTAGTTCTGCGTGTTCATGAAGTGATGGCCTTCGGCGTCGCTATAAAGGTAGTCGAAATCGATTTCGTCCACCGTCACTTTATCGAGAAATTCCTCAGCGCGGAACCGATGGTCAATCATGGAGCCGTTGCGCAGGTTGCGCATCTTGGTCGCCATGGCGGCGCGCTTGTTGCCGGGCGTGCGATGGTCCACGCTATAGACCGAGTAGAGGTCGCCATCGTGCTTGATGATCATTCCCGCGCGCAGAAGTGTTGCTTTAAGCATGAATGCTCCTGAAATCCCTTAGGGAGTTTCCCTGCGGTGTTAAACCTTCCGTCGAAACACCAATTATAGCGGGGCAAATTGCATGCGGTCAAACGCCGAAGCCGACGGGGAGCTATTCATTTGCTGGGTCCACGCTTTCGGGGCTTTCGCGCTCGCGAACGCGACGCAGCTTTACGGGTCACAAACCTGTAAGCCATATGGAGCAGGTCCCGCAGCACATCAGCGTCGACGCGAGACAGGCGAACGAGCACGGAGGGATAGCCGACGTAGTGCTCGGTCACGTAGTACACATCGGGGGCTTCGGCGAGCAGTTGGGTGCGATCGTTGAGATCGACCCTTACAACAAGAGAGCCAGGTTCAGCCGAGCGATGAGTGGGCGCGCACGCGAGGAGTTTTCCATGCGCCTTGAGCGCCAGGTTCCCGTACGCGGTGCTGTCCTCCACACCTGGCATTTCGAGTGCGATGCTGCGTACCGTGTCGAAGCTGACGGTGCTTCTGGCCATCACCCTCCTGGCGATACCGCTAGAACTCGTCGTCTTCCTGCTTTTTCAGGCGCGTAGTCTTGAGCGTGATGCGGAAATCGCGTGAGCGCGCGCCCGCCAGGATCGCGCGGCGCGTTTCGGCCGGCAGCGATTCCGGTCCGATGACGCCGGCGGAATCGCGCGGAAAGTGTTTGACGAAAATCGCGGCCAGATGCGCGGTCGCGTAGGCAATCGGCGTGGAAACCAGGCCCCGCTGGCGAATCTGATAGAGCGTGGGAAAGCTTGCGTCCCAGCGCAGCAGCAGCGGCTGATCGCCCTTCATGCCGCGGACCAGAACGGCGGCGGCAAAGCGCGCGTTTTCCAGAATGCCCTGGCGAATTAGCTTAGCGACACGGCGCGGCGTAAGAGTCTCCGGAAAACGCTTGCGTGCGATTCCCGCCGAGCGATTGAGTTTCCCCTGCCGATACCATCGCCGCAAGCGGTCGAAATCGTTGCCGCCGATTTTGGCGTCCACGTCGCGGACCTTGATCACGTAGGGCAGCATGCAGACTTCGTCTTGCGCGGCCAAATAGACCGGCACTTCGCCGATGGGCGGCGGGAAGCGAAATTTCTCGCGCTCGTCGAACCGCTTGGCCAGTGAAAATCTCCCATGGCGATAGACTCGCGGACGCGAAATCGCCGCGTCGTAAGCGACTTCCGCCGACCACGTGGAAACCGGATCACTGCTCTCCGTGCTTTCAAACAATCGAATCTGCATGTCCTCGACCGCATCCAGCATTTCCGAGCCGCGCTGTGCGAGCAGATTGGTAAGGCCCGGCGCCGCGCCGGCGCAGATCAGCGCGGCGCGATTCTTCGCCACGAACTGCTTGTGAAAGCGGAATTGCTCGGGCCGGAATGGATGGTGCGTCAGGTGCGAATTCAGATCGAGGTAGTGGGCGCGCAGACGGAGCGCGGCGCGCAGGATAATTTTATTGAAGACGGCGGGCGATGCGTTGATGACCAGATTTGCGCCGCGGCCCGCGCGAACGATGGACCAGAGATTCCGGGCGTTCGCTTCGACTACTTTGATCGTGCTCTTCTTGCCCAGAAACCGCTGCGCGCGCTCCGGGTCGCGATCGCCGCACCAGACGGTGTGTCCCTGGCGCTCGAGCAGATGTGCCAGCAAGGAGCCCGTGCCGCCCGCTCCAAGAACGAAGATCCGCATCGGTTCGCAACTCTACCATATCCTCCCCGCCGCACAACGCGACCGGCATGGTCGAGTGCCACCGGGGCCCCAGCGTGCGTCCGGGGTTTGATTGACAACGCGCAAACCGGGCGGGTATCATTTCTGCGGTACGGCGTCGAGCGTGGGCGCTTTATCCCCTTCTTTGCTCTAACCCCCAGCAGGGTGGAGTAGCCAAGGCATAGCCTTTGGCAAATAGGGTACGAATCCGTATGGAGGCCGCCTTTCATGTCACCCGAACACGACAACAACCCACAACCGTCCGTGATTGAATCAGCCCCGGCTCAGCCCGAGGCCGCCAATTTGACTCCTGAAATTTCCACGGGTATTTCTTCGCAGCAAGGCGCGACCGGTGCGGCTACCGCTGTCGCCCGAGCGCAGGCTGCGCCCGAGGTCACGCCGGAAACGGCTCCTGAGACTGCCCCTGGGACCGGCCCCCCAAATGCCAGCAGCAGCGAAACCGAGCCGATGGTGGCGAGCGCGGAAATTACCGCCGCCGAGACCAGCGGCGCGGCAGTCGCGACCTCCGACGCGGCGCCGTCGGCGGAATCCGCAGCGTCCGAAGCGCAAGCCGAGCTCGAATCAACCGAAACAATGGACCAGCTGCTGGACCAATTTTCCACTCCGCCATCGGCAAGCGAAGGCGAGATTTTCGATGGCCGCGTGCTGGCCGTGACGGACGCGGGCGTGGTCGTGGACGTGGGCGGAAAGTTCGAAGGGCTGGTTCCCGCGCAGGAATTCCTCGATTCCGGCGAACCCATCGAATTTGGCGCGGGGCAGACGATCGAAGTCGAGCGGCTGCACGAGCGCAAGGACGGCTACGTACTGCTCTCCTACGTGCGCGCGCACCGGCGCCGCGTCTGGGAGCGCATCGAGAAGTCCTACCGCGAGCACACCAACGTCACCGGCAAGATCAACGAGCGAATCAAGGGCGGGCTGGTCGTGAATATTGGCGTGCGCGCGTTTTTGCCCGCTTCGCAGATCGAGCTGCGTCCGGTGCACGATCTGGAAGCCTGGAAGGACCGCGAAATCGAAGTGCGCGTCCTGAAGCTGAATCGCAAGCGCGGCAATGTGGTGGTCAGCCGGCGCGCGATTCTGGAAGATGAGCAAAAGGCCAAGCGCGATGCGCTGGCCGGAACGCTTTCCGAAGGCGCCGTGGTAACGGGCCGCGTGAAGAACGTGACCGACTACGGAGTTTTCGTCGACCTTGGCGGGATGGACGGCCTGCTGCACGTGAGCGATCTCGCATGGGGACGCGCGCCGCATCCGACCTCGATCGTGAAGCCCGGCGAGGAAATTCAAGTTCAGATCCTGAAATTCGACAAGGAAAAGCAGCGCATTTCGCTGGGCCGCAAACAACTGCTGCCCGATCCCTGGGCCACGGTGCCGGAGCGATTCCCGACGGGAACGCGCGTGCACGGAAAAGTTGTCGGCGTCACGGACTACGGCGCTTTCGTGCAGATCGAGCCGGGCGTCGAGGGTCTGGTGCACGTCAGCGAAATGAGCTGGTCGAAGCACGTGAAGCACCCTTCGAAAATCGTGAAGACGGACGACGAAGTGGACGTGGTGGTGCTCGACGTGAAGACGGACCAGCGGCGCATTTCGCTGGGCATGAAGCAACTGCTCCCCGATCCCTGGGAAGCGGCCGCGCAGAAATATCCGGTGGGCGCGATCGTCAACGGCCGCATCCGCAACCTGGCGGAGTTCGGCGCGTTCGTGGAACTCGAAGAGGGCATGGAAGGGCTGATCCACATCAGCGACGTCAGCTGGACCGAGCGCATCAAGCATCCCAGCGAGAAATTCAAGAAGGGCGAAGCGGTCGAAGCGAAAGTGCTGAAAGTGGATTCGCAGAACCGCCGGCTTTCGCTCGGCATCAAGCAGATGAACGACATCTGGGCGAACTGGTTCAACGACGCACAAGCTCGGCGACATCCTCAAGGGAAAAGTGGCGCGCACCACGGATTTCGGCGCGTTCGTGGAACTGGCCGAAGGCATCGAAGGGCTCTGCCACGTCTCCGAAATCGAGGAGCGGCGGCCGAAGGGCGAGCGCGACAAGGCGAAAGCTCCGCGCGACGCACGCGTGACCGCGGTGCTTACGCACGGGCAAGGAATACGATTTCAAAATCCTGCGCCTCGAGCCGGAACAGCGCAAAATCAGCCTGAGTTATCCGCGCGGCGCAGAAGCAGGTCGAGCGGCGAAGAAATCAAGTCGTTCCGGACAACGAAGTCGTCGCCCAACGCCACGATCGGCGATGCGATCCGGGCGAAGCTGCAGTGCGTCGCTGAAACGCGTGCTTACGCCAGCGAAATAAGGTGTTTACCTTGCAGCAGCTTACATGATGTGCCAAGATCGTCAGACGCTCAGCCCCAGGCGCGCAGTTCGGCCCACGCTAAACATTAGTCGCGAGAGGAGGCTCTCATCCGATGGCAGAAGCTGCGGGAGAGCACGAAAACAAAGAACATACGATGACCAAGGCGGACCTCGTCGAAGAGGTCGACGCGGGTCACCGAGCTGCCGCGCAAGGAATCCGAGGCGGTCGTGGAGACCATCTTCGAGAGCATCATCGCGGCGCTCCAGTCCGACGACAAAATCGAAATTCGCGGCTTCGGCAGTTTCCGCACGCGGCAGCGCCGCGGGCGCACCGGGCGCAATCCGAAGACCGGGCGCGAAAGTGGAAGTCCCGCCGAAGAAAATTCCCTTCTTCAAACCCAGCAAAGAGCTGAAGGACTACGTCAATAATCCTCATGCGGCCGGGCCCGGCGCGCAGGGCTGAGCGGGATGGATTATTTGTGGACGCCGTGGCGATATCGCTACATCGCCGACGCGACGAAGGACGACCGCTGCATTTTCTGCGACGCCCTCGCTGCGAATGACGACCCGAAAACTCTGATCGTTCTGCGCGGCGCGAAAAACTTCGTCATCCTGAATCGCTATCCCTACACCAGCGGCCACGTGATGGTGGTTCCCTACGCGCACGTCGCCGATTTCGCAGCAGCCGATCCCGACACGCTTGCTGAAATGATGCGGCTCGCGCAGCGCGTGCAGACGGCGCTCGGCAAAACGTACCATCCGGAGGGCTACAACCTCGGCATGAATCTTGGCCGCGCCGCGGGGCGGGCGTCACGGGCCATCTTCATCTGCATGTGCTTCCGCGCTGGGGTGGCGACGCCAATTTCATGACGGTCACGGGCGAAACGCGCGTGGAGCCCGAAGAACTTTCGACCACGTTTGAACGACTGCGCAAAGCCCTCGCGGCTTGATGCCTCTGTGCGCGGGATGCATAATGAGGCGCTTTTTCGGGAGCCTCTCATCGCGCGCAAATCATCTAAGGCGAAACGTCCAGGGCCTCAGTCCGCGCCGGAATCTTCGCTCGTAATTCCGTATCGCCGGTATGCACGCTGGCTCGCAGCCGGCCTTTCTTCATCCGCCGTATCGGTTGACGCTTTCGCGCGCGCCGCGCAGGCCGCTGATCGTCCTGCCGCACACGCTTTCAGAAATCACCGGGCCTGTTTTCGGGCACGACGACGTGCGCGAAACGGACAACGACCTGACGCGCCAGCATGCGGGCGAACCGCTGGGCGAGCGAATCAGCGTCAGCGGGCGCGTGCTTGACGACAACGGGCGTCCGGTGCCCAACACGCTGATCGAACTCTGGCAGTGCAATGCCGCCGGGCGGTATCGCCACCGGATTGACCAGCATCAGGCGCCGATCGATCCGAATTTTTCCGGCGCGGGACGCACGCTGACGGACGCGCAGGGAAATTATCGCTTCATCACCATCAAGCCCGGGCCCTATCCGTGGGAGAACCATCCAAACGCCTGGCGCCCGGCGCACATTCATTTTTCGCTGTACGGGACGGCGTTTGCGACGCGGCTGGTGACGCAGATGTATTTTCCGGGCGATCCGCTATTTCCGTTCGATCCGATTTTCAATTCCGTGCGGGACGAACGCGCGCGGCAACGAATGATCGCGCGATTTGAAATGAATCGCACGGAACCGGGCTGGTCGCTGGGGTTCCGGTTCGACATCGTGCTGCGCGGAAGGGAGAGCACGCCGTTTGAGCGCAAAAAGTAAAGCCGGCGCGGCTGCTCGAACCGACGCCGTGGTGCACCGTGGGTCCGTATTTTTCCGTCTACGGTGACCGACGCGAATTGCGTGCGAGCCATCGCGCCGCCGGACGCAAAAGGCGAGCGCGTGAAACTCCTCTGTTCGGTGTTTGACCGCGACGGCAAATGCGTCCCCGACACGCTGATCGAAATCTGGCAGGCGAACGCGGACGGAAAATACAATCATCCAGACGACCGGCAGGCGAAACCGATCGATTCGGCGTTTCGTGGATTCGGGCGCCAGATTACGGACGAAAACGGCGCGTGCGAATTCGAAACGATCAAGCCGGGCCGCGTGCCGGGGCCGCGGGAAATCGCTGCAGGCGCCGCATCTGGAGGTGGGCGTCTTCACGCGCGGCGTCCTGAAACATCTCGCCACGCGAATCTATTTTTCAGGCGACGCTGCGAACGGCGAATGCCCCGTACTCGCGCTGGTTCCGAAAGCGCGACGCGCGACGCTGATGGCGCAGCCCGTCGCGGGCCAGCCCGGAACGTGGCGGCATGAAATTCATCTGAGCGGACCGAAAGAAACGGTTTTCTTCGACGTGTAGCCGTTATCCGTAATTCGGCGGGTTCACTGACTGATCCATCCCCATCGTTTTCTGGCCGCCCTCCTGCACGTTCACGCTGATCAGAGAAGGCTTCCTTCGAGGCGAACGCGCACTTCAGTGCGGACTCCAGATCTTCGGCGCGGTCCACTGCGCGGGCGGTCATGCCGTAACCCTGCGCGATTTTCACAGCGTCGATTCCGGGGATATCGATTCCCGGCACATTTTTTCCAACCTTTGTAAAATCACGAAAACCCTTGAGCGCCGAATAATTTCCGTTGCAGATCACCAGGAAGATCACCGGCGCCTTCGACTGCACTGCCGACCACAGCGCCTGAACGGAATATTGCATGGAGCCATCGCCCACCGCGCAGACCACGCGCCGATTCGGATGCGCGAGTTGCAGTCCGACCGCAGCCGGCATGGCGAATCCCAGAATCCCGCTGCGCACGGAATAAAACGATCCTGGCTCGTCGAGCTGGATATAGCGGTCGAAATCGCCCTTCGACGAAGGACACTCCTCGGAAATAATCGCGTCGCGTGGCAGAAGTTTGCTCAGGACGCTGAAGACATAGCCGCACGTCATGGGGTGCTCGGCCTTCGGCTCCGGCGGCTTCGTTCGGGCTGGCACGTCGCGCTCGACCGGCTTTACGCGGCTGCGAATGTACTCCGTGGCCCCGAGAATATTTCCCACGATGCTCGTTCCGGCGAGAGCAGTGGACGCATCCTGCGGCGAATTCGTGATCTGGAAAAGCTTCGTTCCGGGATTGATCGCGTTTCCCGGCACGTATGCGTAGTAGAGAAAAACCGGCGCGCCCAGAACCACAACTGTGTCGTAACCCGCCAGCTGATCCGCCAGCGGCTTCTGTGCGGGTAGCAATCCGCCGCGAAACAGGCGATGGCTTCGCGGAAACGCCCAGCGCGACGCGATCGGCTCGGCGTATACATCCGCGTTCAAGCGCTCCGCGAGCGCGACCACTTCGCGTCCAGCGCCATCCTCTTCGATCTGCGCGCCGGTGATCAGCGCCAGCTTGCGGCTGGAATCAATCGCGCGCACCACTTCATCCAGAGCCGCGGGATCGGCCGATACCGACTGGCTGACCTTGCGCGCGACCAGCGGCTCGCATGGCTTGTTCCAGTCGTCCATCGGCACGGAAATAAATACAGGCCCGCGCGGCGGCTGCATTGCCAGGTGATAGCCTCGCGCGATTGCCGCGGGAACATCCTCCGGGCGCAGCGGCTCGCACGCCCATTTCACGTACGGCTTCACGACTTCGACCGCGCGGCTCACCAGAAATGGCTCGGCCATGATTTGCCGCCGGTCCTGCTGGCCCGTGGTGACCACAAGCGGCGCGTGGCAAAGTTGCGCGTCAATCAGCGCGGAAAGCCCGTTGCCGGCGCTGGCAATCGAGTGCAAATTCACGAACGCCGCTTCTCCGCGCGCCATCGCATAGCCCAGCGCCATGCCCGCCGCGGTTCGTTCGTGCAGGCCGAGGACGTAATCGAAATCCCGGCGGCATGTCCTTCAGGAACGGCAGCTCGCTCGAGCCGGGATTGCCGAAAATCTTCGTCATCCCCAGATCGCGCAGGACTTCGTAGGTTACTTCTCGGACCGTTGTCACGCCGGAAAGCCTCCTCAAGTGTTCGTTGCTGGCTCGAATATATACCGGAATCGCGCCGAAATGTGCTGATTGGACTGACGGCGCCCCCTGAAAAAGTGTGTCACTTTGTGCGTACCACTTTTCTTTGTTTTCAGCGAGTTAGGCGTGAAATTACTTTGCATGGTGTGTCACTTAATTTGCGTTCAGTGGCCACGACGAAGTGAGTAGCGGAAGAGAACTCAAAGAAATTGTGTCGCGCCTACGGCGCTTGGGAACACGGCTGATCAAGTTCCCAGCCCTTCCGGACTGGGCTAGCTTCTGCCGCGCCTACGGCGCTTGGGAACACAGCTGATCGAGTTCCCAGCCCTTCCGGGCTGGGCTATCTTCTGCCGCGCCTACGGCGCTCGGGAAGTCGGAACCTCTCTGCCGGTGCGGGAGTAACCGTATCCGCGCCCAGGCCGCAAGAAACGGCCATGGCTGAAGCCATAATACGATGGAGTGTTCCGCGGGCCTAAAGGCCCGCGCTTCCACACAAGTGCAAGGACCAACAGCCATCGCAGTTGCTGTGACTTAGCCCGGAGCTGCGTATTCAGTTGTCAAAGAGCGTTCGGCTCTCGCTCGGAGAGCGGACGAAATTGCTCGTCGCAAAGAGGCTGACAAATTGTGGAAGGCGAGTCTACTGACCTTCAGTGCAGGACAGGTGCGCCCCTGTACTTTCTCGGCGCCGAACGAGCCGGACGAAAGCAACTTCAAGTGTGAGCGAGGAAGATAAGAAACGCGTCGCCAAGGTCCTGCGCCGGGCGTCCGCCGCGGCGGACTGCGCCCCTACGAAACCATTTCTTACGCGCCGCGGGAACGGAGCGGCGGAATGGCGCGGATACCAATTGCCGGACAGCGCTGCGTACATCGTATCCTGTTTCGCCGCTGCCTCTGGCGGGGAGCGGCGCACTCCGGCCACTGGAAAGGTACCGATGGGCGAGATGATCGTAGTCCAGGACCTCGTGAAGAACTACGGGGAATTTTGCGCGGTGAACCACATATCCTTCACCGTGCCGGAGGGAGTGATCTTCGGCTTCCTCGGGCCCAACGGAGCCGGCAAAACCACCACGATCAAGATGCTCACCACCGTGCTCGACCCGACCAGCGGATCCATTCGCATCAACGGGCACGATCCCACGCGCGAGCAGAAACAAGTGCGGCGATCCTTCGGAATCGTGTTTCAGGATCCGAGCCTCGACGACGAATTGACCGCTCAGGAAAATATGGATCTGCACGGAGTTCTTTACGGAGTGCCCCGCGCCGAGCGGCACAAGCGGATCGACGCGCTGGTGGACTTAGTTGGGCTGGGCGAGCGGAAAAAAGATCTCGTGAAGCAGTACTCCGGCGGGATGAAGCGGCGGCTGGAAGTTGCGCGCGCGCTGCTGCACAAGCCGCGCATCCTGTTTCTTGACGAGCCGACGATCGGCCTCGACCCGCAGACGCGAAATCACATCTGGGGCTATATCCAGCAGTTGAGCAAGGACGAGGGCGTCACCGTTTTTTTCACCACGCATTACATGGACGAAGCCGATCGCGTGGCGAACGATGTGGCTGTGATTGATCATGGCAAAATCGTGGCGCAAAGTTCTCCCGGCGAGCTGAAAGAGCGAACCAAGTGCGTGACGCTCGAAGACGCGTTCATCGCGCTGACCGGACACGCCATTCGCGAAGAAGAAGCAAACGCGACCGATCGCATGCGGATGATGGGACGCGCGTGGAGAGGCGGAGGACGGCGATGAAAGCGATCTACATTCTTTGCGTGCGGCAACTGAAGCGCTACGTGCGTTCGCCCGCGCGAATCATCGGTTCGCTTGGACAGCCGATTCTGTTTCTGGTTGCGCTGGGATTTGGGTTCCGGTCGATGTTCGCGAAGGCGGGCGGAGGGAACTACATCAATTTTCTTTCGCCGGGAATCATTTCGATGGCGATTCTTTTCAACGCTGTGTTTTCGGGAATCGAAATCATCTGGGACCGGCAATTCGGGTTCTTGAAGGAAACGCTGGTCGCCCCGGTTTCACGGATCGAGATTGTGTTCGGCAGGATGCTCGGCGGCGCGTTGGTGGCGATGGCGCAGGGAATCGTCGTTCTGGTGATCTGCGTGATTGCCGGCTTCCGGATTGAGAAGACGGTGGTGCTGCCGCTGGCGATTGTGTTCATGTTTTTGATCGCGCTGCTGTTCGCGGGGATCGGCACGGTGTTCGGCTCCGTGCTGCAGGACATGCAGGGATTCCCGCTGATCATCAACTTTCTGATCATGCCGATTTTCTTTTTCTCCGGCGCGATTTTTTCGGCGGATGGGCTGCCGAAGGCGCTGCAGCTCGGTCTGCGGCTCAACCCGCTGAGTTACGGCGTAGACGGCCTGCGCGGCGCGTGCAGCAGCGTCTTCGCGTATGGTCTGGCAACCGATTTGATCGTAGTGACAGTCCTCACAGCGCTTCTGCTTGGCATTGGAAGTTACTTCTTCTCAAAGATTCAGCTATAGCGGCCCACAAATGCCGCGCTAAAGACCTCGGCTTTACATTCAAAACTCCGGCTTCGCGCGGCCTGGATGCAGAGGTGGCGCTGAGCCAAGCATGTGCGCCGGGCATCCGCCGCGGCGGATGCCCCTACAAAACCTCGACAGACCAGAACCGGCGAGACGCCCTTCGGCTGCGCTCAAGACAAGCCAGTGCTACGCGACCTGCGGCTCGGCTACGGCGACGGGAACCTTCTCGCGCGGCGTGGGCATCGCAGCGAAGATGATGGCGACGATTCCCACGGCGGCGAGCACGGCGTCCAGCTCGAACGACTTCGTATAGCTTCCGTAGCGATCGAAGATCATGCCGCCAACCAGCCCGGCAGGCGACGCGATCGCGGACGTCAGAAAAATGTACATGCCGCTCAATTTCGGATAGGCCTTGCGGCCATAGTAGTGGCCGACCATCGTGTTCGTGCAGCTGTAGGTCCAGCCATACGCGATGCCCTGCAGCGCGGACGCCATGTAGGCCAGTTTCAGTGCGTCCGCGTTCGATGTGAAAGCCAAATACGAGCTGACGAAGTAGAGGCTCGCGCCCAGCACAAATACCAGGCGAGCGTTCAGGTAGTCCATGAGCAATCCGCCGAGCCAACGGCCGCAGAGCGTGCCGCCGGTCAACAGGCTGATTCCCAACGAGGCTTTGGCGGGAGTGATTCCGACGCCGGTCAGATGTTCGACCCAGTGCGCGATGAACAGGAAATAAGGAAAGGTGGCGGCGATTCCCGCAATGGCCACCAGCCAATACGCTGAAGTTCCCAGTGCTTCACCGGCGGTCCACTCGTATTTCGTGGCGAGCGCGTCGGTGCGCGAAGCCAGCTCCTGCTGCTCCGCGGGCAGGCCATCCACCGTCTGGCCCATGGACTCCGGGCTTTCCCTCACGAAGAGAAACGCGATCACGCCGGAGACGACCATGGCGCCGGCGACGATTCTCCATCCCAGGTGCCAGTTGCCGCCGCCTTCGCGCAACATCTTGTCGAGCAGCGGGGGAAGGAAGAATCCGGAGATTCCGGAGGCGGAAAGCGTGAGGCCCATCATGGAGCCACGGTAGCGGCGAAACCATCGCGTGACGCCCGTGGCGGCCGGGACCAGCGTCGCGAAACTCATGCCCGTGCCGTTCACCACGCCGAAGGCGATTAGGTAGTCCAATGGCTTCGACGCCACGAAGCCGAGGAACAGCGCGCTGATACAGATAATACAGGACCCGATGATGAATGTTTTGCGGATTCCGAACTTAACGATGGCCATGGCCACGAAGATTGCGGCGATTCCGACGAAGAGATTCAGGATGGTGAAGCCCAGGCCGAGTGTGCTGCGCTTCATGGCGATGGAGTGAATCATGTAGCTGTTGATGATGGTGCCGCCGTAGTACGGGAATCCCATGTTGATGAAATCGAGCAGGAACAGAACGGCGACGAGTTTCCATCCGTAGAAGCTTTTTTTCTCGGGCACTGGGGTCTCCTATGCGATTTCCGGGCGCACGCTCATGCGGCCTTGGCGACTGCGGCTGCTTCACTACGGTGACGCGGCTTGGCGGCGAAAAGGATGGCCACGATGCCGATCACGGTGATGACGATATTCAATTGCCAGGCGCGCGTGTAGCTGCCGTATATATCGAAGATTTTACCGCCGACCCATCCCGCGGGCGACGCGCCGCCGGACGTCAGAAGCAACAATGTGCCGGCAAGTATCGGAAACGCCGTGGGACCGAAGTAATGCGCGATGGAAGTGGTCATGCAGGTGAACGTCCAGCCAATGCCAAGGCCGTAGAGTATGGCCACGGAGTTGACGATGAGCAACGCGCCGGGACCGGCATGCAGGGCGGCGATCGATCCGATAAGGTAGCAGCACAACCCGAGCATGAAGGACCAGCGGGCGGACATCGTATCCATCAGCCAGCCGCCGATCAAACGTCCGGCGATACACGCCACGGTAAACAGGCCCAACGAGGATGCCGCTTGGCCGGACGGAACGCCAACGCTCTGCAGATGGAGCAACCAGTGAGCGACGAAAATGAAGAACGGGAATTGAGCGGCGAGTCCGGCGATCACGACGAGCCAGAAAGCGCTGGTGCGGTAGGCTTCGCCGGTTGTCCATTCGGATTGCGTGACCAGCTTGCCAGAAGCGTGCTGCGGCGAAGCGCCGGCGACCGGTTGCGCGGCGCCATCGGGAAGCTGGCCGAGATCTTCGGGGCGCTCCTTGACGAAAAGCAATGCGACGATTCCCGCGAGGACCGCGCCTGCCGCGACAATTTCCCATCCGAGCTGCCAATTACCGTTGTGCGCGCGCAAGAGTTTGTCAATCTGAGGCGCCATGAAAAATCCGCATACTCCCGAACCGCTGAGCACGAGACCCACGGCGCGGCCGCGGTAGCGTTCGAACCAGCGGGAGGCGGTGGTGCTGCCGGGAATGATGTCGCCGAAGCAGACGCCGATTCCGTTGATCACGCCAAAGCCGAGAAGAAATTCCCACGGTTTCGTGGTGGCGAACGCCAGAAACAGCGAACCGGCACAAACGAATGCCGAGCCGATCAAGTACGTCGAGCGTACGCCGAGGCGAACGATCGAGATGGCCACGAGCGTGGAGGGAATCCCGACGAAGAGGTTAAGCAGCGTGGATCCGAGTCCAAACGTGCTGCGGCTCATGGCGATGTGCTGGAGCATGTAGGGACCGATGACCGCTCCGATGTAAAACGGCATTCCCAGGTTCAGGAAATCCATCGCAGAAAGCGCGCCGACCAGCTTCCAGCCGTAGAACGAACGTGCATTCGACATTCGGAACCTCCGTAGGAGCGCCCGGCGCAGACGCGTTGCCGCGCCTGTTCTGCCGTTCCCGCCGCCCAAATCGGCGGGAACTGATCTCCCAGGCTCGTCCGCCAAAATGAAGGGCGGACCTGCCTGGGAGCTGTTTTCGTGGTGAACGTGCGGACATTCTAGTTTGATATCCGGACATTGCAAGTTGAATGTAGAATAGGCGCCGATTTCAACGGAGAGGCCAGTTTGAGCTTGCGCACGCAAATCGGAATCGTTGGCGCGGGACCGGCGGGGCTGATGCTTTCGCATCTGCTGCATCTGCAGGGCATCGATTCAATCGTGGTCGAGGCGCGCAGCCGGCAGTACGTGGAGGAACGCGTGCGCGCGGGAGTGCTCGAGCAGGGTACCGCCGACCTGATGGCCGAAACGGGCATCGGCGATCGGCTGAAGCGCGAAGGTTTGATTCATCACGGCGTGATGTTTCGATTCGCGGGACGCACGCACCGGTTCGATTTTGACGACTTGGCCGACGGCCGCTGCATCATCGTGTATCCGCAAAATAAAGTGGTGGCGGATCTTTTTGACGCGCGTGCAGCGGCGGGCGGGCGCGTGATCGTGGAAGCCGAGGATACGAGCGTGCACGATTTCGCGGGCGCGAGCGGCTCATCGAAAGCCAAGATTCGCTTTCGCGCGGGCGGCGAATCGCAGGAAATCGAATGCGACTTCATCGCCGGCTGCGACGGCTTTCACGGAGTGTGCCGGCCGTCGGTTCCCGCGGGCGCGTTGACGATTTACGACCGCGTGTATCCCTTCGGCTGGCTGGGAATTCTGGCGGAAGCACGGCCGTCGTCCGAAGAGCTGATTTACGCGTATCACGAGCGCGGGTTCGCGCTACTGAGCATGCGCACGCCCACGATCAGCCGGCTGTACATTCAGTGCAAGCCCGAGGAAGACATCAACGAGTGGCCGGACGCGCGCATCTGGCAGGAATTGAATTTGCGGCTGGCGTCATCCGACCCGAGCTGGAAGCTTACCGAAGGGAAAGTGCTGCAAAAGGGCGTCACCGGGATGCGCAGCTTCGTGGTCGAACCAATGCAATACGGAAAGCTTTTCCTCGCGGGAGATGCGGCGCACATCGTTCCGCCGACCGGCGCGAAGGGTTTGAATCTCGCTGTCAGCGACGTTCGAGTGCTGGCACGCGCGCTTGCGGAGTTCTACAAGACTGGGAAACGGAATCTGCTCGAAGATTATTCGAAAATTTGCCTGCGGCGCGTGTGGAAGGTACAGCGGTTTTCCTGGTGGATGACTTCGATGCTCCACCTGTTTCGACACGGATAACGCGTTCGATCAGCGCCGACAGCTGGCCGAACTGGATTACGTCACCAGTTCGCGCGCCGCTTCGCAAACGCTCGCCGAAAATTACGTCGGCCTGCCGATGGAATAATTGTTTGTGACGATTCTCTTACTGCGTTACCGTCTTCGCCGCGTCGCCCACCTTAAATCCCGCACCGGAAACCGGAGCGCAGACGGCGGAAACATCGTCAATGTCCGTTACCCTTACAACGCCGACCGGGGTGGTCATCTGGCGAAGCACTTGGCCCGTCGCCGGATCCTTGATCGTCCGGGTGATGCGCTCGATCGAGAGCTGATCGCCTATTTTCAGGCCCGACTTCGAGCCCACGTTCAAGACGACCTGTCCGCCGTCCACCGCCGCCACCAGTCCCGACACAACAATCGTCCGCGCCGACAGCTTGGTGGCATCCGCGACCAGTCCCGCGCTCATCTGCTCGACCGATGCCTTGACGGCCTCGCCGAGAATCGTCTCCTGGAAATCGCTGGAGCCGAAGTCCACATTCCCGGCGCCGAATCCGCGCCAGTTTCCGCCGCCGCCCGTCAGCGACGTGCTCGATCGGGAAGACTCGCCGTGGCCCTCGGCCACGCCCAGAATCTCCGCCGTATCAATGTCCACGATGCGAGCGTCAATGTTCACGATGGCCTTGGTGTTTGAGTGCTTGACGCCGCCGAGGCCGAATCCGCCGAACGGGCCGCCACCGGCACCGCCGATATTGGTGTTCTTCGTGTCGTTTCCAAATTGCGTGATGCTTCCGACAATCATCGCGTCCACGCCCAGTATTTTCCCGATCTTCGCCGCCGAATTCGGGTTGACGCGGTCGCTATTCGAGAAATTCTGCTCGGACATGATCTTGTCCAGCGCGTTGCGTTCGATCACTGAATACGTGCCGTCCTGTACCAGATACTTCACCAGCAGGTTCGTCACGCCCTTTCCAATGTCAACGTTGGCTCCTAACTGGGCCACAATCGCGGTCGGTATCGCAGTGAAGTCAAAATCGAATACGGCCACGCGCTTCTTGCGCAGCGTTGACGGCGCCGGAGTCGAACCAGGCGCGGCCGCAGCCGTAGTCGGCGCTCCGGGGGCCGGGGCGTTCGAATTCTGCGCGTCCGCCCTCGCGCCAAAAAAAATCGCCAGAATCAATGCTGCCCATAGAATCTTTTTCATCTAAATGTCTCCCCCTCGAAAACTCACGCAAGGATACCTAACGAACCGCCCGGCAGTCGGGAATCTTACTGGTCCATCGTTGTAGGTGTCAACATTCCTGTCACATCCTCAGCGGGTTACCTGGCTACAAGAAACTCTCCTTCGTCTTGAGGATCGCTGCTTCTTAGTTTGCATTGCGCAAACGGCGCGGCAAAACCGTCACGACGGCAGCAATTCCCGAAAGGATAACGAATCCAAGTCCGTATGATTTGCCCTGCAGAGGCCGCGCGGCTGTGAGTTCGTCGGTTTGGCATCATTTCGCTGTCTCGATTGACATTCCGATAGCGCGCGGACTATGCTCGCGCACCAAACACCCTGTCTCGGGGGAGCATCGTTGGGAGGCGCGAATTGGCTCACATATCCGCGCCGGCTGGGTGGTCGTCAGTGCTGGAGTGATCGCGTGCGTGCCCGGGAGCCGCAGTCGTGACGGTTTTACCTTCCGGTTTGCGCAATGCGTTGTACGGAGCAAAGACCGCAGAAATCAAGGCTCCGTTATCACACGAGTTCGGCAATGGGAGGCAACGATGAATTCGATCAGGGCAACGCGAAGCACTCTGAAGCTGTTGTTTGCGATTCTGATTCTGCTGACGGTCCCAGGCATCGCGCTGGCCCAGCACCACAATAGCGGAGGCGGAGGCAGTGCACCCGCTCCTCGTTCGGCGCCGCCACCTTCGCGTCCTTCCTCCCCGGCCGCGCGTCCTTCCTCGCCGCCCGCGGGCAATGCAAATCGTGGCGCCGGCAACACGGGCGGCAACACCGCCGGAGGCGCGGGCCGCTCGAACACCGGCGGGTCTTCCAACCCCTACGGTTCCTACGGTAATAGAGGCGGTGGTGGCTCGACCGCTGGTGGCGCGAACGGTAGCTCAACTGGCGCGAGCCGCTCCTCCAATCCCTACGGCTCGTACGGCTCGCGAGGCGGCACGGGGACGGCCGCCGGCGGTGCGAACGGCAATCGGAGTGGCACGAACACAACTGCTGGCGCTGCCACTGGCAATCGTAGCGGCACCAACTCTTCCGGTGGAGGCTTCGGCAACCGAGGCGGCACAAATACGGCCGCTGGCGGCGCCACCGGTAACCGGGGCGGCACGAACAACGCCGCAGGGGGCATTAACGGCAACCGGGGTGGCAACGGTAATATCGGCGGCAATAGAGGCGGTGCGAATACGGCAAACGCGCGCGGCGGCACTGGCGCCGTCGGCGGCAATCGCGGCGGCGCAAACTCGGTCGGTGGGAACGGCAATAGAGGCGGTGGGAATACAGCGAACGCCCGCGGCGGTAACGGCGCTATCGGCGGCAGCAATCGCGGCGGGGGCGTTGGCGGTAACCGCGGCGGCACTGCAAACGCATCGGGAAGCCGCGGTTTCAGCGCGCCTCCTGGCGGCCACAGTGTGACCCGCACAAACGGCTCTCGCGTGGATTACAACAGGTCGGGTAGACCTACGAGCATCACTACGCGAAGCGGCGCAGCCGCCAGATATGATTCTCGCGGACACGTCAGCACGATTCGCTCCGGCGGAATGACGATCAATCACGGCGCACGCGGGGGGCGCACCATCGTCTCCGAGCGCGGCGATCACTCGCGCCTCGTGAGCTATGGACGCGGACGCGGCTACGGCGAGCGCGGCTTTTCTCGCGGCGGCCACGAGTGGCGCAATCGCACGTATTACAGAAACGGCCGGTACTACGGGCGGGCCTACCGTGGCTACTACTATCACGGGTATCGCTATTACGGCTATGTTCCCGGCTACTACTACAATCCGGGCTTCTACGGCTGGGCCTACAATCCCTGGAGCGCGCCGATCTCTTATGGCTGGGGCTGGGGCGGGTCTCCTTGGTACGGCTATTCCGGATATTACTTCTCTCCGTATGCAACGTACCCGAGCGCGTCTTTCTGGCTGACCGATTACCTGCTCGCACAAAACTTGCAGGCGAATTACGAAGCTCAGCAGGCGGCCAATCAGGGACAAGGCGGGCAGGATAACTCGAACGCGCAAGGCGGCGATTCGGGAGGCAACGCACAGGCCATCACGCCTGAGGTGAAGCAAGCCATTGCGGACGAAGTCGCGTCGCAAATTGCTGCAGAAAAGGCGCAGGCGGGAAATCAGGGCGGTGGCGGAGGTGCCGACCCCGCACCTGCGGCGCTCGATCCCAATCATCGCACCTTCGTGGTGGCCAGCACGCTCAGCGTCCAGAATACGGACGGCACGGGTTGCAGCCTCAGCGCGGGCGACGTGCTTCGCCGCATCGATGACACGGCAGACTCGAACAACAACGTGAACGTGCGGGTTGTCAGCAGCCAGCGCGGCGATTGCGCCACCAGCTCGCAGGTTCCAGTCGGCGTGGATGACCTGCAAGAAATGCACAACCATCTTCGCGAGCAGGTGGACGACGGTCTGGCCCAACTGAACAAGAGCCAAGGCCACGGCGGATTGCCATCCGGTCCCGCGGGAAATCCGCAGGCGAACCCGGACGGCCAGGCGCAGCCCGACACGAGCGTGGGCTCCGATCTGGACCAGCAGCAGCAATCAGCCGATCAGACCGAGCAGGATGTGCAGCAGTCCGGAAACGCGCAGAACTAAAATCTGCGTGTGATTGCGATGATGTTCCAAGGACGAGTAGCGCGTGCAACCACGACGTCTAGCACGGGGGCGCCGGAGTGAAGGTCTCCGGCGTCCTCGGTTTGCCCGCAGGCGACCGAACCCACAGTTCCATACCACCGGGGATGTCCCTTGCCGGGTACCTGCGGCTAAAAAGGACAATCACCGATGCCCCCACTTCACCGAGCTGAAAATGTTGGCAGTTTTCTGCGTCCGCCCGATCTATTGAAATCCCGCGCAGCTTACGCCGCGGGCCAGATCAAGCTTGAGGAGCTGCGCAACGCCGAGGATCGCGCCGTCCTCCAGGTCTTCGACGGCCAGCGCAAGGCCGGCGCAACCGTATTCACGGATGGCGAACTGCGCCGCGGTTCCTGGCTCACGGACATGGCGGACGCGGTCGAGGGCTTCGTCGCCGACAAAGTGATTCTGGACTGGAAAGGCCCGGGCGGCGGCTTCGAGGCCAGCTCGGCCCAGGCCGTCGGCGCGAAACTAAAAAAAGTTCGCAAACTGACCGCGCACGAAATTCCGTTCCTGAAAAAATCCGCGCCGGGCCCGTTCAAAATCACGGTGCCAGCGCCCTCGAATTTCATGGTCTCCAGCTACAAGCGCGGCGTCAGCAGCCGTTTCTATCCCACGCATGTCGCGCTGCTGCAAGACCTGATCGAAATCGTGCGCGACGAAATCAAATGGCTCGTCGCGGAAGGCGTCACCTATATACAGCTCGACGCGCCTTTCTACTCTCACTATCTCGACCCAATCCAGCGCGGCAGGCTGCAGCGCGACGGCATGAATCCTGATGAGGAGTTCACGAAATCCGTCGCCGGAGACAATTCGTTGCTGAAGGATATTCCGCGCAACAAGGTTACGGTCTCGGTCCACATCTGCCGCGGCAACAGCCGCAGCCGCTGGTACACCGAGGGCAGCTATGACGCCATCGCGGAAAAACTTTTCGGCACACTCGACGTGGACAATTTCCTGCTGGAATACGATACCGAGCGCGCCGGCGGATTCGAGCCGCTGCGCTTGGTGCCGCGCGGGAAACGCGTCGTGCTCGGACTTGTCACCACGAAATTTCCCGAAGCTTGAATCGCAGGACGATCTGCGCCGCCGCATTGACGAAGCTGCGCGTTTCATTCCGCTCGAAAATCTCGCGCTCAGCACGCAGTGCGGCTTCGCTTCCATTGCCGCCGGCAATTTGCTCACGGCGGACGAGCAGTGGCGCAAGCTCGAGCTCGTGGTCAACACCGCGCGCAAAGTCTGGGGCACAACCTAGGCAGGCGAATGCTTTTGATTTCGCACTTATAGGGACACGCCATGTCGTTCCCGGCGCAGATGCTTGGCTCCGTGTTTCCCATCTATCGCGATTTTCGAGCCGGCACAGTGCAAGTGGAGTGGTTGGATCGCGCAAGAAGTGGCGGAGAGGGGGGGATTCGAACCCCCGACACCCTTTTGGGGTGTAACTGCTTAGCAGGCAGCCCTGTTCGGCCACTCCAGCACCTCTCCGCGGCGAAACGAGTGGAAGGAAACGCGGCCTGCCCGGCTAGTATAGCGGAAACTGCTGGCGGACGCATTTCGCCGAAGTCACCGTGTTAGCTTTCAGCCAGAACAGGCTTACCATTCCTGACTGCGATCCCCGGCAGCGTGTATGCAGCGGCCCCGGCAAGCTTTTTTGCAGGGTTTGAAACTCCGAAAGTATGCGTGCGACCACCTGTGCCCTCTTTAGCCTTGCTTCCCTCATACTTCCAATCATTGGCTCTTAGAAATACTACGTCCACACGCCAAATAACGACAGGATGTTTGGGTTTAATTGATTCTGTCGTGTCCACCAGATAGCGCCATACCACGTACCAACCGGGATGATTGTAATGGGACTGTATCGCCCACGGTCGCGTGCTGCCCTTGGACTCCAAAGCTTGTTGCGGCGGTGGATTGAGTCGGCCAGCGAGTGACAAATCAGGGAATCGCTGCTGGGCAACATCCGGGTGCTTGTGCTTCTTATATGGGCTGACAGCGTGCAACGCCTTCACTCCAAAGATGCCGACGATTGCACTGAATACGTTCGCCTGTTCCAGATAGAGGTCTATGAGGTCAGCAGTCTGCTCTTCAACGTATGCGACCGCTTTCTTGATGTGAATTGGCTCGAGGTCTCTTGGCAGCGGCAAACGCGCCCCCATACTTCCTAGCGCACCCGTTCGGTTTGAACCGGGCAAGTTCTTGTACGGACTTCGCGGCGACAGAATAGTACGCCGAATCCTTTTCGATCCCAATACTTGAGTAACCTATGGCCTCAGCAGCGGCAATCGTGGAACCCGACCCCATGAAAGGATCAACGACAATGCCCTTGCCCAGCGGCAACACGGCGTACACCAACTCGCGCAGTAGCGCTTGTGGTTTTAGGCTTGGATGCTCCGCAACTTCGCGTTCATCTTGTCGTGTGCGCCCGGATTCAATCAGATCTGTAAAAGGCAAACCGTCGGGCAAGCGGCGCAGCCCCCCAGTTTCAAATTCGCGTAGGCAATCACTGACCTTCAGGCCCGTAGGCATTGGCTTGCGCAGGATGCCCCAAGGCTCATAGCAACCGCGTGGCATGGAGCAAACGTCTGGGAACTCTTGTTCCGCATTCTTGGGCCTGTCACCGCCTCTAAACGTCCGAACGACACGAATGAGTTGCCCGCGGAACTCCAAGCCTCCCCGCACCAGCGCATCGTAAACCATTTGGCACAAAAAAGAATTGCAAGCGATGAACACGTGGCCACCGGGCCTTAAAGCGTGAACCGCGACGCGTGCCCACTCGGTAAAGAAGCGGGTCAACTGGTCGCGTTCTTTTTGGTTGAGGGCCGTGAACCGAGGTAGCGGCTGGCGCGTGCTGCCGTCAAACGACGGAGGTATTCTCCATATCCCGCCATTACCGTTTGCTCGTTTTTCTAGCTGGTCAAATTGATATTCCTTCACCCCATATGGCGGATCGGTGACGATGCCGTGGATGGTGTTTTCGGGAACGCGACCCAACCACTCAAGGCAGTCCGCGTGAATGATGAGCGAACGATCGATTTTCTTGTGTTCGTAGTCAAATCCAAAGTTTGAAAGCTGCCGCAGCATCCCCGCAGTATATACACACAAAGCGAGGATGCAAACACGTTTCGCTTTTTGTTCGACTGTGACATTCTGCTGTCACGGAAGGCCAAGCACGCACGAACTCGTGGCAGATCAAGGCGTAGGGTGTTTTACCAGCACCTCTCCGCGGTGAATACGAGTGGAAGGAAACGCGGCCTGCCCGGCTAGTATAGCGGAAACTGCGGGCCGTGAGATACAACCCCGGCGCCCCAATCCGCTATCATCCATTGCATGACTTCCCGGCCCGCCCAGCCGATCGCCGCGCCAAAAACGGGACCTGTTTCAGCGCAGGTCGCGACAGCCCCGCACGCGCCGGACGCCGCTCTGCAATTTCCCGCGTCGCTCGCGGCCGCTGTCGAACGCTGCTGGCACAAAGCCGCCGCGCCCGCGGAATGGAATCTCACGCGCGAGCAATTTCAAGCGCGCTCGAACGCAGCGCCGCGAAGCGATTCCCGGGCGCGCAGCCCACCACAGAAAAAGATGCCAAAAAGATCGAAGCGCATCTCGAAGCGCTGCACGCAAACGACCTCGCGCTTGCGTGCGCGTGCAGCCTCGGCAGTCCCGCGGCGTGGGATTTCTTCGTCGCGCAATTCCGCCCCGAGCTTTACCGCGCCGCGCGCGCCATCGCGGGATTCGGCGCCGGGCAGGACGCCAACGCGCGCGAGCTGGCCGATTCGCTCTACGCCGATTTGTACGGCCTGCGCGAATCCGAGGGCCGCAGAAAATCGCTCTTCGATTATTTTCACGGGCGCAGCAAGCTCGGCACATGGCTTCGCGCCGTGCTCGCGCAGCGGCACGTGGACGAAATTCGCCGCGCGCGCCGGACGGAGCCGCTCGAAAATGAAGCCGGCGAGGAAAACATCCACATCGCGGCTGCTCAGCGCGCCCACGCCAGATCACGATCCCGAGCGCGCGAACAATCTCGCGATCCTGCAGGCTGCGCTCGCAGCGGCGCTCGGCGGGCTCGATCCGCGCGATCGCCTGCGCCTCGCGTATTACTACGCGGACGATCGCACGCTCGCCGAAATCGGCCGCCTGCTCGGCGAACACGAAGCCACCGTATCGCGCAAGCTCGAACGCACGCGCGGCGACGTTCGCGCTCGCGTCGAAGCGTCCTTGCGTGAACGCAACAGAATGAGCGAAGCGCAGGTGCGCGCGTGCCTGGAATGCGCGAGCGGCGAGTGGCCATTCGATTTGACCGTTCACTTGCAGTCCGCCGCCGCCCGCTGCGGCTCGAAGGAAGCCGCGCGCAAGATTTGAAGTTTCGAGCGTTCTAAGGGATGGAGGAAGATAGTTTCATGGCATTGGGCGACAAAGACCGGGAGCATCGAGAAACCAGCGGCGGATCTCCTGCGGCGGAGCCTCGCCTCTTCGGCGGGCGCGCCCGGTTCAGACCCCGGTTCAGAAATTGGCGCTTGCCCCGATCCCGAAATCCTCGCGGCGTATTCGGAGCGCTCGCTTGACGCGGACGAAACCGCGCGCTACGAGCTGCACTTTTCCCAGTGCGCGCGCTGCCGCGAACAGCTCGCGGCGCTGGTTCGCGCCGGCGAACTCGCCGGCACAGCTGAAGAAAAGCGTTCGCGAAAACCAGGCTGGGCTTCGACCTGGGATTGGCGTTGGCTCGCGCCCGCGACAGCCGCGATCTTGTTCGTAGTGATTGTGACGATGTTTCGCCCGCCGCATCGTCCGGCCGAGCAGCGGCTGGTCGCGATGAATCAACCAGCGACGACCGCCCGCGGATGCTGACCGCGGCGCCAGAATACGCGCCTACGGCAGTGCGCCTGCGACAGGCGCTGCCGGGTCGCTCGCCCGCGAGTCGTCGAACTTGAACTCCGCCAAAGCGGACGTCGCTCCGCTCCCGCCACCGCGCGTGCTGGACGAAAAGCAGCGAGCTCAGGATGCTACGAGTGCCCAGTTCAGAAGTCGCGACGGCGAGGCTTTGTACAAAATCACAAAGCCCGCCGAGATGAAGAAATCCGAAGCTTCGTCACCAGCCGCAAACTCCGCCGCCGCTGGCAGCGTTTCGGAGACTGTTACCGTGGACGCGGCAGTCGCGCCTGCAATACCGCCTGCGCGCGTGTCCACTGAGCCGATTCCGCCAGATATTTCGAGCGGCACATCCGCTGGCGCGGTTTCTCCCGCGCCGGCGGCGACACCGAAATCTTCGCGGAGCGAACACTTGGCCGCAACCATGGCCATGAACGCGTTCAGCCGCACAGAATGAGACGGTCGTGGTGGAAGCAGCCGACCAAACTTCCGCGCGGACCCTCGTTCACACGCCCGATCCGCAAATCCTGTGGCGATTTTCCGGCGGCCGATACGTCGAGCGATCCAGCGACGCGGGCACAACCTGGCACGTGCAGTGGACGAACCCGAATGCTCGCCTGGTCGCGGGCGCCGCTCCAACCACGGACACTTGCTGGCTCGTGGGCCGCGACGCGATGATCCTGGTGACCACCGACGGGAAAAAATGGAAGACGATCGCTCCGCCCGCGGAGACGGATTTCGTGGACGTCGCGGCAACGGACGCATCGTCCGCAACGATTACGTCCGCGGACGGCCGCAAATTCACGACGAGCGACCGCGGCGACCACTGGACGCCCGCGCCATAGCGCGCTCGCCGGTGTCTAATTAACCTGCAAGAAATCCGGCTGCCAGCGTTCTAATCTATGCAGCCACGTTCATGCGAAGGAGACAGCCCATGTCATCACGCAGCGCACAGATTTCCGGCACGGCCGCCCTGGCGGCGATTCTCTTGCTTCTTCCGCTCGCGGGAAAATTGAAGGCGGTCCGCGCGGCCGGAGCCAACGGCCAAAACCAAGCCAAAGCGGAAGCTGGGACGACCACGGAAAAGGACCAGACCGATCTTTCCGTCACCGTCTACAACTCGAATCTCGCGCTGGTCCGCGACGTCCGCCAGATTCACCTGCAATCGGGCGTGTTCCCGCTTCACTTTGAGGACGTGGCCGCATCCATCAATCCCGCGACCGTGCATTTTCGCTCGCTCACCGATCCAGCGAAGCTCAGCGTGATCGAGCAGAACTACGAATACGATCTGCTCGACCCGCAAAAGCTGCTGCAAAAATACGTGGGCCGCGAAGTGACGCTGGTGCGCGCCGGAAACCGAAGCCGGCTCGACGAAGTGGGTTGAAACGAAAGCGCTGCTGCTTTCCGACAACAACGGGCCGGTCTGGAAAATCGGCGATGAAATCGTCACCGGCATGAGCGCGCGATTCCTATCGCTTTCCGGACCTGCCCGGAAATCTTTACAGCCGGCCGACGCTGGTGTGGACGCTCGAGAATCGCGGCGCGGACGCGCAGCGCGTGGAGGCTTCCTACCTTACCGGCAACATGAATTGGAGCGCGGACTACGTGCTCACGGTCGGCCGCGACGAAAAAACCGCCGACCTGGATGGCTGGGTCACGCTGGTAAACAACAGCGGCGCGGCTTATGCGAACACGAAGCTGCAACTCGTCGCCGGCGAAGTCCACCGCACCGAGGCCGTCGAGCCAACTCGCATGTACACTGCGTTGGCAAAAGTTGCCGATAGCGCGGGAGCTGCGCAATTCTCGCAGGAAGCGTTTTCCGAATATCATCTCTACACGCTCGAGCGCCGCACTTCGATCCAGAACAATGAATCGAAGCAGATCAGCTTGCTGACTGGAACGAATATTCCCGTCGAGAAATATCTTTCCGTCGAGGGCCAGCAATATTTCTACCGCAACCCGCAAGGAATCGGGAACGCCATCCCGCAGCCAGTGAAAGTGTATTACCGGTTCAAAAACGACGAGAAAAGCAGCCTCGGAATGCCGCTGCCCGCGGGAACCGTTCGCGTCTATCAGGCTGATTCCAAGGGCGGCGCGCAATTCGCCGGCGAGGACCGAATTGACCACACGCCGAAAGATGAGACGCTGCGCATTTACGTTGGCAATGCCTTCGATGTGGTTTGCGAGCGCAAGCAGATGGATTACAAGAAACTCGCCAACGATCTCCACGAAATGGAGTATCAGCTCACGCTGCGAAATCACAAGGACGGCCCGGTGACGGTCGAGGTGCGCGAACCGGTCGGCGGAGACTGGGAAGTGGTGACCTCGAACTTCAAGTGGACGAAGCTCGACGCGACGACGATTGGATTTTCGATTCCCGTGGAGAAGGATGGAACGGCAACACTCGATTATCGCGTCCGCGTTAAATGGTAGGCGTCGTCACAGTCCTCGCGGTTATTTCTTCGCGGTAGTAACGGGATGATCGATCAAAGCCAGTTCGCGAGCGAAGAGCGGATTGGCGGGATATTCGGCTGCCAGTTCGGCGAGAATCTGGCGCGCGTGATCCATTTGATGTTCGCGCTCCAGGGCAAGCGCCAGCCATGCTTTCGCGAACACCTGCAAATAGTGCCCATGTTCGGAGGCTCGCTGCAATTGTTCAAGTCCGCGTTCACGGTCGCCATGAATCCCGCCGAACCAGAGGACCGCGCGCTTGTAACTCGGCAGGCTTCCGATCACATAGTTTGCCGCACCGAGCGCCATGTAAGCATCCTCGGCAGATGGATCAACGGCGAGCAGTTTCGCGGCTTCGGCGTCCGCCTGCTTCGTCAGGCTTAGGCCTGCCATCTGTTTTTTCACGATCAGCGCGTCGTAATCAGCCTCCATGCCGTCGGTCATCGTGACCACAAGCAGGCTTTGGCGGTCCCGAGGATCGGTTTTCAGCCGGCTCACCGCCATGTCGCGCGCCATGTGGTTGGCGTTGAGGAATCCATCGTTGCGGTTCTCGGCGGGAGTTCCTTGCGCGCCGCCCAGAAATTTCTGGTCGTTCAGGAAAAAGTCCGATGTGAAGATGCCTTTGGCGTTGAATTGTTCGTAGAGATAGCTCGCGGCCTCAGCGGCTTTGCCCATCGGATCGGAAGGCTCGAGTTTCTGGTAGGAAATAAACTGCTCGCGGCCTTTCTTGAAGTCCAGTTCGTAGAGATTGCGGAAGCCGGCGTCGAGCATGCCCGCGGACGGAGCCGCTTCGATGCGCGGGAGCGCCGCCGATTGATTTCCCTCCGCGGCGGACGGGGTTTCGGCCGTTGATTGCGCCGAAGAAAAGGGCGTCCAGTTGAAAAGCACGGCAGCGAAGCATGCCACGAATCCGATTCGCAGCCTACGGCCAGAACGATCCATTGCGCAGGACATTCCTAAAATGGCTCCCCATTTCGAAAACGCATTCCCCACGCACCTTCGATCCATTTATAAAATGACGGCTATTCTATTGGAGCCATACCAGAATCCACAGGTTGCCTGAAGGCTCTTTGCCCTAGAGATTATTCAGCAGAAAATCCGTGATACCTCTGAATAACTCGATGCGCGCCGGGGTATCACTCATCCCGTGGCCGCGGCCTGGGAAGATCATCAAACTCGTAGGATATTTCCCGGCGAGTATCAGCTGGTTGATCACTTCGGACGTGTTCGCGAAATGGACGTTATCGTCGCCGGTTGCTTGCGCGATCAACAGCTTGCCCCGCAGCTTGGCGGCCTGATTCACCGGCGAACCGTCGCGGTAGCCGGACGGATTGTCCTGCGGCCGGCCCATGTAGCGCTCCGTATAAGCCGTGTCGTAAAGGCGCCAATCGCTGACAGGCGCGATTGAAACGCCTGCCTTGAAAACATCGGAGGCGTTGAACATGGCATTGAGTGTCATCGTGCCGCCGTAGCTCCATCCCCAGATTCCAATGCGCGACGCATCCACGTACGCGAGCGATTTCAAATAGTTCACGCCCGTGAGCTGATCTTCCAGTTCAACTTTGCCGAGCTGATGATAGATCGGGGTTTCAAACGCATGGCCTCGATAGTACGAGCCGCGATTGTCGAGCGAGAAGATGATGTAACCCTTCTGCGCCATCATCTCGAACCACAGCAAATCCGCGCCGTCCCATTCGTTGCGCACGTTTTGGACGCCCGGGCCGCCGTACACATTGACTATCACGGGATATTTCCGCGATGCGTCGAAATCCGGCGGCCGGATGATCGAGGCGCACAGCTTCGCGCCATCGCTCGCCTTAAGGTCCAGAAATTCGACAGGCGACAAATGAAAGTCACCCAGTTCGGAGACTTTATTTTCGCTGATCACCGCGGCGCGCTTGCCGTCGATGCGATAGAGGCCCTGGCGCGGCGGGGTCATCGCGTTGGAATAGGTGTCTACATATGCGGACGCATCGGGCGCGATAACGATGGCGTGCGCGCCATCTTCACGCGTGAGCCGCGTGATCGTTTTGTCCTGCAACGAAAGCCGGTAGAGTTGCGTGCCGCGCAAGTCGTCCTTATTCGAGAAGAAATAGACGAAGCCGCGCGCCTCGTCAACCGTCGGGTGGCTTTCCGCGCCGGGCCCGAATCCGCCATTTCCGGTGATTCCCCAGTCGCCGCTCGTTAGTTGGTCGAGCTGCTTTCCGGAAATATCGTAGAGGTAGTAGTGGCGAAAGCCGGTGCGCTCGCTCGTCCAAAGGAATCGTTTGTTATCCGAGAAAAAGTAGAGATCGTCGCCGAGATTAATCCAGTATTTGTCGGAATCGGTAAGAATCGCCTGGGAAGATCCGGTTGCAGCGTTTGAGAAGAGCAAATCAAGCTGGTTCTGCGCGCGATTGAGGCGCTCGATGGCAACGCGACTGCTATCCGGCGAGCCACACGACGCGCGGAAGATACACATTTGTGTCCGCGCCGGTATCCATCCATTTTGTATCGCCGCCCTCCGCCGGGACGACACCCACATGAACAATCGGATTCGCTTCGCCTGCCTGCGGAAAGCGGGTGTAGACCGTGGCTCCGAGCGGCGAACTCATGTCCAGGATGGGATAGCGCGTCACCGGGCGCTCGTCCATTTCGTAGTAGGCGATTTTCGAGGAATCGGGCGACCACCAGTACGCGGTGGTGCAATCGAGCTCTTCGGGATAAAGCCAGTCGAGCTGGCCCTTCAGAATTTCCTCGCTGCCGCCGGTGGTTAGCTCTCTTGCGTCGCCAGTCGCAACGCTGGCGACCCACAAATTGAAATCGCGCACGAAGCTGACCCATTTGCCGTCGGGCGAAAATTTCGGGTCCGCAATATCCTGCGCGGCATTGTCCGCCGCAGCGGCGAGCGGCTTCGACGCCATCGTCTTCAGGTCGAGGTACATCAGATTGCTGCTGCCGACAAAAAGCAGCGCGTCGCTGGTCGGCGACCAAATATAGTTGTCCGCCGCCACGCGGCCCAGGCCCGTGGACTGAACGGCGCTCGTCTTTCGCGGCTGCATCACTTCCTGGAGCACGCTCGGCCTTCACGAGAACTTTGCGGTCACCCTTCGCCGCATCCATCGTCCACATCTCCACGCTCGATCCTTCGCGCTGGAGATACGAGATGCGCTTGCCGTCGGGACTCCACTCGATTCCCTGAGTGAGGTGCCCGCTGAGGCTCGGGCCGCCATAAATTCGCTCGACCGTGAGCGATTTGGACGGATGCGGTTTCGCCAGAGCCGGCGACGCGCACGCGGCCACAACTGCAAATGCAATAACAATGAAGCCGGGAAGGCGAGATTCTGTGATGAAGCGGCCCCCTGATTTTTGGCGATTAGACATGGGTGCAATCCTTTGTTTTCAGAAGGTTACGATGCATTCTAATCGCGGCAGTGGCGATTAGAAACGGCTGCAATATCGGAGACTCCGCGCGCAAAGTACCAGCGCCAGCCTTCCGACTCTCCACTCGCTCGTCAATACTCATCGTGCCTCCGAAATCGCCACGCTAGCATGATGCATAAGACGCGCGCATTTCAAGAAAGTTTGTTCTGTGGACTTTGTCGGGCGAACTTCGCAGAGAGACACCGCCTACCCCCTGCTCGTGAAGCAACGCAGCGCCAGTGAACCTCCGGCGCGGCTTCCGATTCACACTATAATTTCGATGCCTTGCGACCTCGGAATGTGGGTCAGCGACTATGAAGCCAGTCATCGACAAATTTATTCAGTATTTGCGCTACGAGCGCAACGTGTCGCCGGACACGATCCGGGAATACCGCCGCGACATGGAGCAGTTCGAAGCGTTCCTGACGCCGCCCGGTGAAAAAGCGCCGCCGCTCGGGGAAATCGATCATCGCGTGGTGCGCGAATACGTGGCTTCGATGTACGACCGGAAGCTCGAGCGAGCGTCGGTGGCGCGAAGGCTGGCTTCGCTGCGGACGTTCTTCAAATTCTGCGTGCGCGAAAAACTGGCCACGCAGAACCCCGCGCGACTGGTAGCCACGCCGAAATTGCCGAAGCGCGTGCCTCGCGTGCTGACGGCGGAAGAGCTGAATGGATTTCTCGACAGCCTGGGGAGCAGCGCGGCAAAAAATAAATCGAAGCGCGCGCGCAAGCCGACCGCCCATTCCGAAGAAGAAGCGAAAGTGTTGCTGAAACGGGATCGAGCAATTTTGGAATTGTTGTACGCCTCCGGGCTTGCGCGTGGCCGAACTGGTAGGGCTGGACCTAGGCGAGATTGACCGCAGCGGGCAAATGCTGCGCGTCCTTGGCAAGGGACGCAAAGAGCGAGTGGTGCCGTACGGCGGGAAGGCGCAGGCGGCACTGGAAGCATACTGGCCGGTGCGCGATGAAATCCTGGCGCATCCGCGGACGAAATCCGCACCGGAAGCTGTGTTCCTGAACCATTTCGGCGGAAGGTTGACCGACCGTTCGGTGCACCTGCTGGTGCGAAAATATTCGCGGCTCGCGAACGTCAACTGGGACATGCACCCGCACTCGCTGCGGCATGCGTTTGCCACGCACCTGCTGGCCGATGGCGCGGACCTGCGCGCGATTCAGGAGCTATTGGGACACGTGTCGCTATCCACCACGCAGCGCTACACACAGGCAAGCATCCGGCAGCTGATGGAAGTGTACGACAAGGCGCATCCGCACGCGTGAGTTCCCCGGTTTCCCTGCACGAAAACAAGAGAAAGTCTTTAGCCCGATGATCTTCTCGGGCCTTCGGAATTTCGACGCGCGTTCATGCGCGGTAGATGCCGGAGCGAGCTCCGGCACAAAACAGCGGCGGCGAGCCGCCGCACTCCACATGGGCTTCTCCCGATGGGCGACTGAGAGCCAAGGATGTTTGCCGGGCATGGCATGCCATGCCCCTACGGACGAAAAACACAACGTCGGCGAATAGCGCGATCGTGCCAAGCATTCTGCCGGGCGTAGCAGTGCCACGCCCTACGAAGAAAAGGCCAGCCGGTTAGTTCAGGTCGCGCGAGAAAATCAGTTTCAGTGTGACTTTGTCCGACGCGGGCGTGACGCCGAATCCGATCCCCGCTTCAAAACTTCCGATTTTCGTGCTGCGATCGAAAACTCCCCACACCTGATGAGATTCCACGCGCGTGGGTAATACGGCGCGCAGAGGGCCGACGTCCGAGTACGTCTCGACGGCCAACGCGAATTTGGGGGTGAAATTGTAGGCGATGCGCGCGGCCGGCGCGAAATCGAGGTTGACGAAACCGCCGCGGAAAGAATTGTCGAGAATTGGGTTGATGATGATGTCCACGGGATGCAGGTGCCAGCCGAAAATCGGCCGGATTTCGGAGGTGAAGCGAACCGGCTCCCACGACGTAGAGTTGTAACTGAATTCGAAATTCGCTCCGTAAAAGAAAGTGTGATCCGCTGCGTGTGGCGATACAAACAGGAAGCGGAGCTTTCCGCCGTTGATCGTCACGTCGTGATTTTTCGAGATGCTATAGAGCGGCAAATACAGCCCCAGCTCGAGCCAATCGGTTGCACCGTAGGCCCATTCGGTTACGCCGTTGAAGGACTTGTCGGCGATGATCGCCCCAGGGAAGGCGGGAGCACTCAGGCCGTCGGGCGTGAAATTGTTGTGCCAGGTAAGATTAAATTTTCCGCGCTCCGCGATTGAGGCGTCGTAGACCTGGATTTCGTCGGTTTGGGCGCGGGCTTTTGGCGCGACAAGCAGGATCACCATGGCGAGGAGGAAGACGAGGCGCGTGTGGTCGGCGACGTTCATTGCGACCGGGACATTGTAATTTGCCGCGCGCCAATGAAGAAAGATTCCTCGGCCCCGACCCCGATGAACGATTAGACAGATGCGGGAGCCCTTCGACCTCGCTCAGGAGAGGCAAGCTTCGGCATAAGACAGCGGCGGCAAGCCGCCGCGCTCCACATGGGCTTTGCCGGATGGGCGAATGGAAGCCAAGCACGTTCGCCGCGTACGACATGCCGTGCCCCTACGAAGAAACACCAAAGGCGAATGCCCATGCGTTGCCAAGCATCGGCACCGGGCGCAGCATGCTGTGTCCCTACGAATACGAAACAGATTAACGGATGGCTAGGCGGTGAGGGAGCTGGCCGGAACGAAGGTGGCGGAGCCGCGCGCGGGTGCGGACGGAGGCAGCGGCATCGTCGAGCGATCCACGCGATTGTAGAGCGTGTCGCGCTCGACCGGCACGCGGCCGGCGGCGCGAATCAGGCGCTCGAGTTCGGCGTGGGTGAGGCCTTCGGGCGTGGTGGCGCCGGCGTCGTGATAAATATTCTCCTCGACGACCGTGCCGTCGAGATCGTCCGCGCCGAATCCGAGGGCGATTTGCGCGATGCGCTCCGTGAGCATGATCCAGTAGGCCTTGATGTGGTCGAAATTGTCGAGCATCAGGCGCGAGACGGCGATCGTTTTCAGCGCGTCCATGCCCGTGGGTTTGGGAATGTGCGCGAGGCCGGTGTTCGCCGGGTGAAATTCCAGCGGGATGAAGGTCTGGAAGCCGTGCGTCTCGTCCTGCGTTTCGCGCAGGCGGACCAGATGGTCCACGCGCTCTTCGAGCGTTTCCACGTGGCCGAAGAGCATGGTGGCGTTGGAGCGCAGGCCGATTTCATGCGCGGTGCGCGCGATGGAAAGCCACATCGTTCCCGAAACTTTGTGGTCGCAGATTATTTTTCGCACGCGCGGATGGAAAATTTCCGCGCCGCCGCCGGGTAGCGAATCCACGCCCGCTTCCTTCATTTTCAGCAGCGTGTCCTTGATCGAAAGTTTTGAAAGGCGCGCGTAGTAGTGCACCTCGACCATGGTGAACGCCTTCAGGTGAACCTGCGGGAAGCGCTGCTTCAGGCCACGGATCATGTCGAGGTAGTAGTCGAACGAAAGATCGGGATGCAGGCCGCCGACGATGTGGAATTCCGTGGCGCCTTCGGCGACGCCTTGCGCGCCGCGGGCGTAAATTTCCTCGAGGCCCATGGTGTACGCGCCGGTCACGTCCGGCGAGCGTCCAAAGGCGCAGAGCTTGCAGTGCGCGACGCAAACGTTGGTCGGATTGATGTGCCGGTTGACGTTGTAATAGACGATGTTGCCGTGGCGCTGCTCGCGGACGTGGTTGGCGAGCCAGCCGACGGCCAGCAGGTCGTGCGACTGGAATAGCGCGAGGCCGTCTTCGGAGCTGAGGCGCTCGCCGGCGAGAACCCGCTGAGCGATGGGCTCGAGCCGCGCGTCCGTGATTTGAAGTTCTGACATTCAGCTTAGTCAAAGGTACCCGCCTGGTCGGCGCTACAAAGGCGCGCCAATTCAAGGCCGCATCACAACTACAGCAGCGCCCCAGAACAGCAGGAACAACAAACTAATATAGCCATTCACGGCGAAAAACGCAGCATTCATTTTGCTCAGGTCGTTTGGCTTTACGAGCGAATGTTCGTAGCCGAGCAGCAGCGCGACGACGGCGATGCCCACCCAGGCGGGCCAGGCGAGATGAAAGGCCGTGGCGAGCCAGATGAGCAGCGCGACCATCGCCAGGTGCATGACGCGGGCGATGCGCAGCGCTCCGGCGATGCCGAATTTTTTCGGGATCGAATGCAGGCCCTCGGCGCGGTCGAAATCCACGTCCTGGCAGGCGTAGAGGACGTCGAAGCCGCCGACCCAGAGCGTGACTGCCGCGCAGAGAATCAGCATGCGCCAGTCGAGCGAGCCGCGAATCGCGATCCAGGCCGCGGCGGGCGAAATGCCGAGGCAAAAGCCGAGAACGATGTGCGACCACGCTGTGAATCGCTTCGTGTAGGAATAGAGGAACAGGACGGCGAGCGCGACAGGCGAAAGTTTCAGCGCCAGCGGATTGAGCTGCCATGCCGCGACGACCAGCACCGCCGAAGCAAGGATCGTGAAAGCCCAGGCGAAGCCGACGGAAAGCGTTCCGGCCGGGAGGGCGCGATTGGCGGTGCGCGGATTGCGGCCGTCGAATTCGATATCGGCGATGCGGTTCATGGTCATCGCGGCGGAACGCGCGCCGACCATGGCGACGACGATCCACAGAATCTGGCGCCATCCCGGCAAGCCACCGCCGGCGCGTGCGGCGAGCAATGCTCCCACGAGCGCGAAGGGCAGCGCGAACACGGAGTGCTCGAACTTGATCATCTCGAGCACGGTGCGGATGCGGGACTTTGTCATCGTGGGTTCACTCGAGACGCCCCAGCACGGACGCAATGAAATCAGACTTTGCTTTCGTATACGCGGCGCGGTCATTTCGGTATCGTAAAGTCAAATCCATTTTCAGCTTCGCATATTCGCGCGATATCTTCGCGTGGACCCGAAGGCAATCGCGAAACGCTAGGTGGTGCAAGAGCGCTGTCCCTCCTTCCAGGCAAACATAAAGGTGATGGCGCGGAACCGTAGGCGGGCAGCGAAAGGCTTCGCGCCCTTCGATCCCCAAATCGCCGATGTGTTGATAGCCGAGACTCTGGAGAGCGTAGATTGCGGCAGCAACGTCTGGGGCGCGAACGACCACGTCGAGGTCAACGATCGGCTTGGCGGGGAGGCCAGGGACCGCCGTGCTGCCCACATGCTCAATCGCGATCACCAACGTACCCAAGGCCTTGGCCAGCCGATCACGGAGGGCACAAAAGTTCTCGGGCCACGAGGGATCGTAGTCGACGATGAAGACGGGCTCGGCGTCTTCCATGTGCATGACTGTGGGTTGCCTCATGGATTCAACTGAGAGTTCCTTGATCCTGCGCCCTTCCAGCGATATTGCTTCTCCTGCGGCAGGCCAAGCTGCGCCAGCACGCGATAGCAGAATTGCTCGACCGTGTCCGCAATCGTTTTCGGCTCGTAGTAGAACGCAGGCATGGCCGGCATCACGACGGCGCCGGCGTCGTGCACGCGAAGCATATTTTCGAGGTGAATGCGATTCAGCGGCGTCTCGCGGAGGCAGAGGACCAGCGGGCGGCGTTCCTTGAGGCAGACGTCCGCGGCGCGAGTGAGTAAGTCGCCAGACGTGCCCGCCGCAATCGAGCCGAGAGCGCCCGCCGAACAGGGGATCACGGTCATCGCGTCTACGGTGGCGCTGCCTGAAGCGATGCTCGCACCAATATCCTTATTCGGGAGGTACTCGATTTTTTTCGCGGCGGTGCCGGTGAGTAGCGGCGGGAGCTTTTTACCGTCGGCCGCGACCACGCCGAGTTCGGTAGAGAGCAGGCGCAGGCCAGCCTCGGTAGCAACCAGGAAAACCTGAGCGACGCGCCGATCGGCATCGAGCAACCGAAGCAACGATTGCGCGTAGACCGCGCCGCTTGCGCCGGTGACTCCGACCGTGATGACGCGGCCCTCTGTGTCCTTGGTTGGCATGGCTCGAAACTTCGAGTCTATGCAGCCGGTTTCGGCAAAGTCAAGGCGGCGCGATCTAAACACCGTCGGAGCGGCGTTGGCGGGATAACTTGACGATCACCATGATCATGATGCCGAAGCCGATACCGGCAAGGAGCCCGCGGAATCCGTCAAGCCAGTCCAGCGAAGTTTGGCCCGCAGGGTGAATAAAGCGCGGCAAGCTCATGGCGATTACCGGAAGAATTATGCCCAGCGGTAACCATCCGATTACTTTGTTATGCTTCGTTTGATCTGCGCACATCGTTTAATTCTCCTTTTGTCTTTGGTCGGTTATCCAATACCACGCCATCACCCCCATCTTCACGCCCGCAATCGTTATAGCGACCGCAAACAGGTCCCAGCTCCAAAAATGCTTTGCAAAATAGCGGTACTCGAACAGGCCGACGGCCACCACGGCGCCGGCGATCCCACCGATGCTCGAGGACTTGAGGCGGCGGTTCAGAAAACGCTCGTCAACTATCGTGCCGACTATCGGGATTCTCATTTTTCACTCTCCAGCGTGAAGATCTGATCGGTGGTGCAGCCGAAAATCTGGGCGAACGTCAGCGCCAGCACAAGACTTGGCACGTAGCGGTCGCGCTCAATCGAATTGATGCTCTGGCGCGAGACACCCACGGCCTTCGCGAGCTGTTCCTGCGTCCACCCTCGGGCGTTGCGTAGCTCTTTGACCCGGTTTTGAATTGTGGGCGCCATGTAAAGTCAACTTTCCATACGAGTATGCGGACGAAGTGATGGAATGTCAAGTCAACTTGTCATTTGGCGCGACTGCGGCGGAGGCGGCGAGGGGCACGAAAACCCGGCGAGGCCGGACCTATGCTGGGCTTTCTCTTTGCGACAAGCCCGCGTACGGGTTTGTTGACGCCGATGCCGACGCACCGTACGCTGAAATTTGCCGGCTTTAATACGACCATGCCTACAGTTGACGAAGACCTGGGCCAAATCGAGCGGGACATCCGCACGCTGAAGATCGAGTACGAACAGTTCTTCGGCGGCGGGCGTTCGCGTCCCCCCGCGGACACGCAGTGGCGCGTGGATACGCTGGTGCGCCGGTACAACGAGCGCACCGCGGAGCTGAGTTTTGCCCAGCGATTCCGCTTCAACAATCTATCCCAGACCTACGCAAAGTACGTAGAGATGTGGCGCAAGAAAACGCAGCAAAAAGAGGCGGGAGTGCAGCAACATCATTTCGGCGCCGCCGCCAAAGCCGTAGAGGCCGAGCGCGCTCGCAAGGCCGCGCTGCAGCAGCCGCCCCCCGAAGCCGCCAAAATTATCGCGCCACCTCCGCTCGAATTTCGCGCCGCAGAAGCCGCCGCGCGCGCGGATGCCGTACAGGAAGCGGCGGCAGCATTTGCGCTGTCGTTCTCAAATCCCGAGCACGAGAAGGAAAAAGTGTACACGCTGTACGAGAAGCTAATCGAAGCGCGCACCGAAACCGGCGAACGCTCAAGCACGCCCAGCCTGAAAGATTTCGAGCGCTTCGTTCAGCAGAAAACAAAAGACCTGCGAGATAAGGGTGGCCGCGAAATCGAATATAGCGTGAGCGTCGAAGGCGGCCGAGTAAAGTTGAAAGCGCGCATTTCGAGTTAACCTCTTTCCGGCGACTCCTTCTCCGACGACCTCTTCCCGCGCGTCCCCTTCCGAAATTCCCCGCAAACGCTTACACTGGCCCGCTACTTTCCTTCGAGATGATTGGAGGCACGGCTGTGGCGATCGAGCGGGCGCTGATCAGCGTCTACGACAAAACCGGCGTCGCGGAGTTCGCGCGGGAGCTTGCGTCGCTGGGAGTTGAAATTGTTTCCACGGGCGGCACCGCGAAACTGCTGCGCGACGCGGGAATTCCCGTGCGCGACGTAGCCGAGCTGACCGGCTGGCCGGAGATGCTCGGCGGGCGCGTGAAGACGCTGCACCCGAAAGTGCACGGCGGAATTCTTTTCCAGCGCGGCAAGGCGGAGGATCGCAAGCAGACCGCGGAACATTCGATCGTCCCGATTGACCTGGTGGTCGTGAACCTCTATCCATTTTCCGCGACGGCGGCCAAGCCCGGCGTCACGGCGGAAGAATTGATCGAGAATATTGATATCGGCGGGCCGGCCATGGTGCGCTCGGCCGCAAAGAATTTCCAGAGCGTTGGCGTGATCACCGATCCGGCTGACTATGCGGCGATTGCCGCGGAGCTGCGGGGCACGCGCGAACTAAGTCTGGCGACGCGTCTTGGGCTAGCGCGGAAAGCTTACGCGCGCACGGCGCGCTACGACGGCGAAATTGCGACGGAACTGGAACGCTTAGTCGCGAATGGAGACGTGAGGCTCGCGCCGCCCGAACAATTGCCGGAGCGAATTCATGTGGCGCTCGAACGCCGCCAGGCCATGCGCTACGGCGAAAATCCGCATCAGGCTGCGGCGCTCTACATTCCCGCGGGGCGCGCGGCAGAGGGTCTCGCCGGCGCAAAACAACTTCAGGGCAAGGAACTTTCCTACAACAATCTCGTGGACCTCGATGCGGCGTGGGCGCTCGTCAGCGAGTTTCACCGCCCGGCGGTCGCGATCATCAAGCACAACAATCCCTGCGGAGCGGCGGAACAGGATTCGCTGCGTGAGGCGTACTTGAAGGCGCTCGCGTGCGATCCGGTTTCCGCATACGGCGGCGTGCTCGCGTTCAACCGCGCGATGGACGCGGCGACGGCCGAAGAAGTAGCGAAGCTGTTTCGTCGAGTGCATTGTCGCGCCGGGCTACGAACCGGCGGCGCTGGAAAAATTCGCGGCGAAGAAAAATCTGCGCCTGCTCGAAATGCCGCGCGAGGCCGGGCGGCAGGAGCTCGAGCTGAAGCGAATTTCGGGCGGCGTGCTGGTGCAGGAGGCGGACCATCACGAACTCGCTGAAGCCGATCTGAAGGTGGCGACCGAGCGCGCTCCGACCGCCGCCGAACTGCGCGCGCTGCTCTTCGCATGGAAAGTATCGAAGCACGTGAAATCGAATGCGATTCTTTTTGCGCGCGAAGGGCAAACCGTCGGCGTGGGCGCGGGGCAGATGAGCCGCGTGGATTCGGTGAAGATCGCGGTGATCAAAGCGGCGACCGCGAAACTTTCTCTCGCGGGAAGCGTGGTCGCATCCGATGCATTCTTTCCGTTTGCCGATGGCGTCGAGGAAGCCGGGAAAGCCGGCGCGACGGCCGTGATTCAGCCAGGCGGATCGGTACACGATCAGGACGTGATTGACGCCGCCAATAAACTCGGCATGGCGATGGTGTTCACCGGCGTGCGGCATTTCCGGCATTAGACGCGGCAGGGAACTTCAGCGGCTAAAGCCGTTTTGATTTCGCGAAATTGATGTCGTGGCTAAAGCCACGACCTACAAAAGTTCTCGCGTCGGCAAATTCTTGAGGCGATATTGATGGACGATCGAGGCAAACCGGGCGGGCTGGCGGGACTGCGCGTGCTGTCACTCGAAAGCCGGCGCGCGCCGGAAATGGCCAAGCTCATCGAAAACTACGGCGGCCGCGCGATCGTGGCGCCGTCCATGCGCGAAGTTCCCCTGGAATCCAACACCGAAGCGCTGGCATTCGCGCGCATCGCTCGCCGCGAATGGATTCGACATGGTGATTTTTCTCACCGGCGTAGGCACGAGAGCGCTTGCGCGTGTGGTCGAGACAATTTATCCGCTGGAGCAATTCGCCGAGGCGCTGCGGCGAATCACCGTGGTGGCGCGCGGGCCGAAGCCCGTGGCCGCGCTAAAGGAATTAGGAGTGCCGGTGACGATTGCTGTGCCGGAGCCAAACACGTGGCGGGATTTGTTGCGCACGCTCGACGAAAAAGCCGGTCACAGCCGCGCTGAAGGGCAAGCGAGTGGCTGTGCAGGAATATGGCGCGTCGAATGCCGAACTTCTCGCGGGGCTTGCGGAACGCGGCGCGCAGGTGACGCGCGTGCCGGTGTATCAGTGGGCGCTGCCGGAAGACACCGCGCCGCTGCGCGCGGCGGTGGAAGCGATTGCGCGCGGCGAAATTGATCTGGCGCTATTCACGACTTCGATTCAGGTCGCGCATCTGCTGCGAATCGCGCGAGAAATGAATCTGGAGCAGGAGCTTCGTAGCGCATTCGCGCGAATCCTGATTGGCTCGATCGGCCCGATGACTTCGGAAGAGTTGCGCGAGCAGGGATTTTCGGCGGATTTCGAGCCAGCGCATCCGAAGATGGGATTTCTGGTGAACGAAGCGGCACAGTGTGGAGACGGGATTGCTGGAACAGAAGCGGGAAAAGCTGCAGGTTGATCTTCTGAGGGCTTTCGGCGACCGGCCGGGTCACGGAAGGTTTGGGTGGGGGGGGAATGCCGGGACCCGGCCGCATCGGCGAATGCAGAGACACTATCAGACGTTTTGCTTCTCGCGTTCGTCGAATATTGGATTGGACGTATTCGTCTTACAAATTCGCTCCCAACTTCCTGATTTAATTCGCTTTCCCGCGTAAAGAATGCGTAAAGGCCCTTTGCGCGAGTCTCATTTTTCTTGCCTTGCGGTGATGCAGAAACTTTTCGAACGACTATTTCGCTTGCGAGACTGTGCAGCAGCGCCTTGCGGCGCGCAGGCGAAAGTGATTTTCGCGAATAGCCGTTTGCGCGCGGCGCCGAGTTTCTTCAGCCAGTGTTCGTACTCGGCGCCAATTTCCCGTTCGAGTTTTTTTCGCAGCCGCTGCGCGAGCGCGGGGCTGTGCCCGCCAGTCGAAATCGCGATTTGTAATTCGCCGCGCCGAACGACGGCCCCGTAATAAAAATCGCAGTGAGCGGGATCGTCCACCACGTTGCACAGGACGGCGTGCCGCCGGGCCAGCCGGTAAATCTTCGCGTGCAGCGCCGACGAGGACGTGGAAGCAACGACCAGGAACACGCCCTTCAAATCAGCGGGCCGGAATTTGCGCGGCTCCCAGCGAATCTTTTTCGCGCGAGCCCAGGCGCGAACGGAATCTGTCGCTTGAGGCGCGACCACGCGAACCTTTCGCGCCCGCGCGAAGAAGGCTCTCGATTTTTTCCTGCGCAATCGGACCGGCGCCGACGACCAGGCATCGGCGAGCCGGTCAATTTCAGGAAAGCGGGAAACAGAGGCATGCGTTATACCGATTCGCCGCGAACGAGGTCGTCGTATTTCTCGCGGCGGCGCGCGACGCGGAAACGCTTGCCCTCGACAAGAACCTCGGCGGGCCGGCGGCGCGCGTTGTAGTTCGAGGATTGGGCGAAGCTGTAAGCTCCCGCCGTCCAGACGACGAGCAGGTCGCCCGATTTCACCGGCTCAAGAGGCCAATCGCGCGCGAGAAAATCTCCCGATTCGCACACGGGACCCACGATGTCCACGCGAGTTTTCTTCGCGGCAGGCACCGGAGGTGCGCACGGCGGGCGTGATCGGATGCGTGGCGCCGTAGAGAACCGGGCGAATCAGATCGTTCATCGCCGCGTCCACCACCACGAACGTTTTCCTGTGATTTCCTTTCACGTAAAGGACACGCGTGAGCAGGACGCCCGCCGGGCCAACGAGCGTGCGCCCGGGCTCGATCAGCAGGCGGCATCCGAGCGGCCGGACGATTTCGGCGAGCGCTTTGGCGTACGCGGCGGGCGGAAGCGCGGCTTCGTCCGTATAGCGAATGCCGAGGCCGCCGCCGATGTCGAGGTACTCGAGGCGAACTCCATTTTTCGCGAGGTCGCGAACGTACGACGCGAGCCGCGTGAGCGCGCGACGATAGGGAGCGACGCTGAAAATCTGCGAGCCGAGATGCGCGGTGATTCCGCGCCACGCGATCCATGCGGAATCCTTGTGCGCCAGATAGAGCCGCCGCGCTTCCTGCCAATCCACGCCGAATTTGTGCTGATGGGCGCCGGTGGCGATATGCGGATGGCCGCCCGCGAGCACGTCGGGATTCACGCGAATCGCGGCAGAGGGTCGAGCGCCGCCGGCCGCGACGTGGCGCGCCGATTCGCTCAGCAAAACTTCCAATCTCCGCGCCGGATTCCACGTTGAAGAGCAAAATTCCGCTGCTGCCGCGACGCTTCTTCCGACCGTAGCGGAGCGCTTCGCGAATTTCCTCGCGCGTTTTTCCCACGCCTGAGAACACGATGCGGTTGCCGGGAACGCCGACGCGGCCGAGGCGGTCGAGCTCTCCGCCGGAAACAATGTCGAAGCTGCTGCCCAGCCGCGCGAGCACGCGCAGCACGGACAAGATTCGAATTCGCCTTCATCGCGTAGCAGATCGTGTGCGGCAGCGCACCGAACGCGCGATCGAGCCGGCGATAGGCGGCTTCGATGCTGGCGCGGCTGTAGACATACGCAGGCGTGCCGACTTCGTCCGCAATTCGCGCGAGCGAAACGCCTTCGCAGTAAAGCGCGCGCGTTCCGCGTCCGGCGGACTCGTACGCGTAGCACGGCGTGTAGTCCGTCGGGTCAGCGCTGTGCGACGATTTGCGGCGTGGAGAAATCATGACGCACCATCATACAAACTCTGCGGCGAAAAGCCACGGTCCTCACCGAGGCCCTCCGGAATTCCGGGCTGGGAACTGTGCGAATTGGCACAGCACTCGCCTGTCCACTGCGGGTACGATCCTGACTACACAGAATCGCTTGCGGTGGCAGCATGGGAGGACCAATGGAAACGAAAAAACTGTCAAAACAGGAAGTTGCCGCGGGGCTATCCAAGCTGCGGGGCTGGAGCGTGGTGAAGGGAAATCTGCATCGCGTGTTTGAATTCAAGGATTTCAAGCAGGCGTTCGGGTTCATGAAGCGGGTCGCGATCGCGGCCGACAGAATGGATCATCACCCGGACTGGTCCAACGCGTATAACAAAGTCACTGTAGATCTATCAACGCATAGTGCCGGTGGCCTGACGAAGAACGACTTCAAACTGGCGGGAAAAATCCAGAAAATCCATGGTCGCTAGTTGGCGTGGACTTCGTTTCCACGACGATCCGACATCGCATCCACCTCACAGGATATTGCCGATTATCTACGACCCTTGCAGGTCTTTCCCGCGTTTTTCGTAAGGTGCCAGGCGTCACACCAGGAGCACAGATAGGATCGAAGTTCCTTTGGCGCATTGGCCGTGGCGATCTGGTGTGCGGCAGTCGCCAAAGCTTCACCTTCGCTCGCGTACATTCGCTTCCCGGTTACGGGGCATTTTCGCTCGCCATCCACCGTTGGTCCTTTTGGAGATTCTTTGAGTTCTGTACGAGAAGCCACAATCATCTGCTAACACCTGCTAATCAGGCAAATGCCTCGTGAACGAGCCGACCTGACAAGTGCCTGCCGATCCGGCGCGCATCGTCCCTCCGAACTCGCCCGCACAAAAATCGCAAATCACTAAATCCAAATCCGCGCAGCTGTCGTACTACGGGTGTTGGTTCAATCTCAAAAAAGAGGAAAAAACGAAATGAAATCACGATTTCTAGTTGCACTCTGCGCGCTCGTTCTCGCAGGAATCTCCACGGTCGCCGCACCTCAGGATTCCATGTCCATGAAGCAGGACCCGATGGTCGGCGGCGCGGCCATGTATCCAACCAAAGACATCGTTGACAACGCCGTCAACTCAGCCGACCACACCACTTTGGTGGCCGCGGTAAAGGCTGCCGGTCTCGTTGACACGCTGAAAGGCCCCGGCCCATTTACCGTGTTTGCTCCCACGAATGAAGCATTCGCGAAACTGCCGATGGGCACCGTGGATACTCTGCTGAAGCCCGAAAACAAAGAAATGCTGACGAAAGTGCTCACCTATCACGTGGTCTCGGGAAGACTGAGCACGAACGACATCCGGAAAATGATCAAGGCGGGGCATGGCACGGCCGAACTGAAGACCGTGAGCGGCGGCACGCTTTGGGCGATGGAGCAGGATGGCAAGATCATGCTCAAGGACGAAAAGGGCGACGTGTCAACGATCACGATTGCCAACGTGTTTCAGTCCAATGGCGTGATTCAGGTTGTGGATACGGTTTTGCTGCCGAACTAATTTGCGCGCGTTGGAAGCGGGCGATGGGCTGTAGCATCGCCCGCTTTTGGCGTTAGCTCGTGTAACGCTTATCCTCCGCTGGCCCCTTAAATCGAGGTTGATTATTTTTCGTGGCTAAGTATTTCCCAGGCAAATAATCGCAGGCATTGATGGACGGGGTGGACGAGATTGCTTCTTCTGACTTCGATCGTATCGGATATTTTCATTAGAGCGACACTTCGAACGACAGCTTCAAAAGACCTGACGAGAGGTGTTAGATCAATCTTGCATGGGACGTGTTCGTATCCTACGGCGACGACAGCCCGGCGTTCCGGCCCAGAGTATTCCCGGAGTTTGAAACAGTCGCCGATCGCACTGACATTGCCCGGGTACGGGTGCAGAAGGTTTACAGACCAGTTTTCCGCCTCTTTACCGTTGTCGCCATACGGCCTAACCAACTTGAACTCGATGGCCCACTCACCAGCGATTAGCAAATCTGGTGTCCGTCGAGTCGCGGCACGACCCTGGTATCTAGGGAGACGATTTAAACGACCAGCTATTAGCTTCACGAGCTGCGGCTCGCCATATGGTCCGACTCCTCGTTGGAATTGTTTGAACGGCAGCTCCGAAGCGTCGATATCCTTGATCGCGTCGGCTATATCTCCAGCGACAGTCTTGAGGAGTAGGTTAGGCATGGCAATTATCGGGGAGACTAACACTAGTCGCTAAGCGGACGAATACGTTTCCGTTTCACTTGTTGCCCTCTTCCTTAGCCCGTTGCTTGACTGCGGCTTAGGCCGCCGCTAGACTGGATTTGTTCTTGGTAGAGGTGCGGAGGCCATGAGTAGCCGGGCCGAAACTTCCGAGCAGCTTCGGAAGGCCGGGCGAAAGGGGTTTTGCAGGCAGGTCGCTCCGCCGAAATCGTCGCGATAGCTGAATCGCGGACGGTTGGGGGATAGGCCGAAAGGCCTATCCACTGTCATCCGTTGCAAAACGGGTGGAGCGCTATCGAGGAGTGAAGACACGAGCGGCGCCTCTCGCGTATCCTTCCTTCTCGTTTCGTTCCATTCCCAAAGCAGGTAACCGATGAATGTGTACGAGCTGACTCGAGCATTGGTGGATATCGAGTCGATCACGGAAAATGAGGGCTCGGTCGCGGCGTATCTGCTCGACCATCTCGCGAAGCTCGCCGCGCGCACGGGCGGGCATGCGGAGCGGATGGATGTCGAGCCAGGCCGATTCAACGTGCTGGCGACGTGGGGCAAGCCCGTCGGTGACGCTTTCGACGCACATGGACACCGTGCCGCCGTTTTTCCCCTCGCGCGAGGATGCGGAATTCATCTGGGGGCGCGGGGCGTGCGACGCGAAGGGAATCATCGCGGCGATGGTCGCGGCGGCGGAAAAGCTGCTCGGCGAAGGCGTGAAGAATTTCGCGCTGCTTTTCGTGGTGGGCGAAGAGCGCAACAGCGCGGGCGCAGCAGTGGCGGCGCGCGCGCCGCGCGGGTCGAAGTATCTGGTGAATGGCGAGCCGACGGAAAACAAGCTCGCGCTCGCGTCCAAGGGCGTGCTGCGCTATGAGCTTATCGCTCGCGGGAAAATGGCGCACTCGGCTTATCCCGAGCTGGGCGAATCGGCGATCGAAGCGCTGCTCGACGCGCTCGAAGCGATTCGCAAAGTTCCGCTGCCGACCGATGCGCTGCTGGGGCGATGCACGATGAATATCGGCACGATTTCGGGAGGCCGCGCGCCCAACGTGATTGCGGACGCGGCTAAAGCGGAGATCATGGTGCGGCTGGTGGGCGATGCGGCGCCGATTCGCGAGGCCTTCGCGCGCGCCGTGGGCAAGCGCGCGGAGTTGGTCGAGATTCTGTGCATTCCGCCGATACGTTTCGCGAGCGTGGATGGAATGCCGACGACGGTTGTATCCTTCACCACGGATGTCCCGGTGTTCGGCAAAACCTGGGGCGAGCCGCTGCTGCTCGGGCCCGGCAGCATTCATGTGGCGCACACGTCGGAGGAGCGAATCTCGAAACGCGAGCTTTCGGACGCGGTCGAAATGTATGCGGATGTGGTAAAGAAACTGATCGCGAAGGCGTGAGGAAAGGCGCGAATGAATCTCGCGATTGTCGGATACGGAAAAATGGGGCGGCTGATCGAGCAGCTCGCTCCGGAATACGGATTCGACGTGAAGCTGCGTCTCGACGTGGACAACAATGCGAAGTTCGAGGGCTTCACCCAGGAGAATTTTCGCGGCGTGGATGCGGCCGTGGAATTTTCGACGCCGTCGGCGGCGCTCGAAAATATCGAGCGGCTCGCGAGGCTGGGCGTGAACTCCGTGATCGGGACGACGGGCTGGTTCGGCGAAATGGAGCGAGCGCGAGCGGCCGTCGAGCGCGGCGGCACGGGCCTCGTCTGGAGCCCGAATTTTTCGGTGGGAGTGAGCGTGTTCAATCAGATTGTGGCGGAGGCGGCGCGGCTGCTTGCGCGCCAGCCGGAATACGGCGCATGGGCATGGGAAATTCATCATGCGACGAAAAAGGACGCGCCTTCGGGAACGCTGCTCGCGCTGGTCGAGCGAATGAAAAAAGAGGGTTACACGAGGCCGATCGACGCCAGCAGCAGCCGCGCGGGCGCGCATCCCGGCACGCACGAAATTGGTTTCGATTCCGCCGCAGATACGATTACGATTCGCCATACGGCGCGCAGCCGCGAAGGATTTGCGCGCGGGGCCCTGCGAGCCGCGCGATGGGTGGCCGGCAAGAAAGGCTTCTTCGATTTTCGGGAGATTGTGAACGAGCTGGAGTAAGGTGGACGGTAAGGAGGGGAAAATGTTCACGGGATGCGGCACGGCGCTGGTCACGCCATTTCGGCAGGACCTTTCGCTCGATGAAACCGCGCTGCGGCAGCTGGTGCAGCGCCAGATCGCGGCCGGGATCAATTTCCTGGTGCCCTGCGGCACCACGGGCGAAAGCCCCACGCTGAGCGCACGCGGAACAGCGGCGCGTGGTGGAAATCACGGTCGAAGAAGCGCGGCGCACCAAGACTCCGGTGGTCGCCGGCGCCGGCGGAAACAATACCGCGCACGTAATCGAGATGGCGCGCGAGTTCGAAAAACTGGGCGCGGACGGAATTCTCTCCGTGGCGCCGTATTACAACAAGCCGACGCAGGAAGGCCTTTACCAGCATTACAAAGCCATCGCCGCGGCCATTTCGCTGCCGATCATTCTCTACAACATTCCCGGGCGCACGGGCGTGAATATCGAACCGGCCACGATGGCGCGGCTCGCGGAGATCGAAAATATCGTCGGCGTGAAGGAAGCGTCGGGAAATATCGCGCAGATGGCCGTGGTGCTGGCGAGCGTGCCGAAGAGCTTTCGCCGTGCTTTCGGGCGACGACGGAATCACGATTCCGTTGATGGCGCTCGGCGGGCGCGGCGTGATTTCGGTGGCGTCGAACGAAATTCCCGCGGAGATGACGCGCATCGTGCAGCTCTGCCTCGCGAACGATTTTGCCGGCGGCGCGCGAAATTCACCAGCGCTATTTCCGACTGATGGAAGCGAATTTCGTGGAGACGAATCCCGGGCCGGTGAAGGCCGCGATGGCGTTGATGGGGCTGCTCGAGCCGGTGTTCCGTCTGCCGATCGTGGCGCCGAAGCCGGAAAACCTCGCAAAAATCCGCAGCGCGCTCGAAGGCGTCGGGCTGATTCAGCAGGTCTATGCTGCCCGCTGAAATCAGCGCCGAGATCGAGCGGCTGTTCGACGATAATCCGGGGCGTTACACCGACGCGCACCTGCGCCTGTTCCAGCAATTCAAGGACGCGCTGAACGCGGGCGAAATTCGCGCGGCCGAGCCGGATTCCGCGCGCGCGAGCGGATGGCGCGTGAATGCGTGGGTGAAGAAGGGAATTCTGCTCGGCTTCCGCATGGGCAAGATCGTGGATATGTCCATCGACGCCGCGCGCCAGCCATTTTTCGACAAGTCCACGTACCCGGTGAAAAATATGTCGGCGGATTCCGGCGTGCGGATTGTGCCGGGCGGATCGAGCATTCGCGACGGCTGCTACGTCGGCAAGGGCGTCACCTGCATGCCGCCGATGTACATCAACGCGGGCGCGTATGTGGACGAAGGAACGATGATCGATTCGCACGCGCTGGTCGGAAGCTGCGCGCAGATCGGACGCAAATGCCACATCTCCGCCGCGGCGCAGATCGGCGGCGTGCTCGAGCCGGTCGGCGCGCTGCCGGTGATCATCGAAGACGAAGTGCTGGTCGGCGGAAACTGCGGCGTGTATGAAGGCACGGTCGTGAAGCGGCGCGCCGTGCTCGGCACCGGCACGATCCTGAATCGCTCGACGCCGGTGTACGACGTCGTCACCGGCACAGTCCACAGCGCGAGCGCCGACGAACCGCTGGTGATTCCCGAGAATGCCGTCGTCGTCGCCGGCTCGCGCGCCATTCCGCAGGGCCGCGGCAAGGAATGGAATCTTTCGCTCTACACGCCGGTGATCGTGAAATATCGCGACGCGAAAACCGACGTGAAGGTGCAGCTCGAAGACCTGCTGCGCTGAGTTATCCCGCCTGCGCTAAGTCCGCCTTGACAATCGCGGCTGCCAGTTGTATATTGTACATATACAATAGGCAATGGCGAATAACCCACGCACGCTGCGCATTGATCTGGCTTCCCCTCGACCGGTTTACGAGCAGATCGTAAGCGGCCTGCGAGCGGTCCTGGTGGCTGGCGAATTCGCGCCCGGCGATCAGTTGCCGACGGTGCGCCAACTGGCCATGGATCTTGGCGTGCATCACAACACCGTCGCGGAATCCTATCGCGTGCTTGCCGAAGAAGGCTGGCTCGATCTGCGCAGGGGGCGCGGCGCGGTCGTGCTCGATCGCCGCGACCCGCGGCCGATCACTGCAGTGAAGCACGGATTCGGGCATCGCCTGGAAGAGCTCGTCGCGAAAGCGATCACGGACGGCGTGCCCAGAGCGGCGCTCGCCGATCACATGGCGGCGCTGGCGAAGAAACTCGGCAAGACATAGGAGCGGAGGAAGAAATGATCGGGCATCCCCAAATCATTTTTGGCGCCGTCATGTTTTCGGTTGCGGCGCTGGTGGCGTGGCTTTTCTGGATGCTGCCGCTGTGGTCGCGTCCCGGAATCTTTTTCGCGGTCACGGTTGTACCGAACTTCCGAAAATCCACGGAGGCTCAGCGTGTGCTACGGAACTATCGGTTCCAAACTCTTTTGCATGTCGCGATCAGCTTCGCGTTGATTCTGGCGGGCGCGCTGCTCCTGCATTTCGTTTTGCTGATCCTCGGCGTACTCTGGCTGACCGTGGGTCCGCTGGTCGCCGTATCGCACGCACACAAGATGGCGCTGCCGCATGCTGTCGCCGCCTCCACCATTCGCGAAGCATCGCTTTCACCGCGCACGACGCAACTGCCCGGCGGATGGAGCCTGGAGCTCGGGCCATTCGTAATTCTGCTGGTCACGGCAATCTATCTGCACCTGCACTGGGACGCAATTCCGGAGCGCTTTCCGGTTCACTGGGGCATCGACGGCAAGCCCAACGGGTGGTCGGCGCGCAGTCTGGTCGGCGTCTACGGACCATTGGTATTCGGCGCAGCTCTCGTGGCAGGTATGGCCTTGCTTGCGTACGGAGTTTCGCACATGGCCAGGCGGAACCCCGCGACGGGAGGCGCGGCCGACTTCGCACATCGCATGGCGATTTTTCTGGTGGGCGTGGAATTCTTCCTCGCCGCGATTTTTTCCATGGTGGGGCTATTGCCGATCACAGGAAATCCAGGCGTCGTGCCGATTGTGATTCTGACCGTCGCCATTCTTGCCTCGGCCGTCCTTCTGAGCCGCTGGTTCAGCCACGGGCTCGACAGTTCGCCGCGCGCCGCGGGCGACGGCACGCCCGACACGTGCTGGAAGTACGGGCTCTTCTATTTCAACCCGGACGATTCGGCATTGTTCGTCGAAAAACGCATCGGCATCGGCTACACCATCAATTTCGCGCACGCTTCCGCGTGGATCGTCATCGCGCTCACGGCGCTGGTCCCGCTGGGCGGAATCTTCCTCGCGCTCTCGCAACAAAGATGAGTTTGCGCGCCGCGTCTCCGCCCACTCGGTGTGCAATACTTCCGCCAAAGTGGTGACAACACTCGCGCGAGCCGGTGCTTGACAAAGGCCGCCTCATATCATAATTTCAAGAGCGTCATGAAACTGCTGCGGACACATCATAGCCAACACCATCACGTGAACCCGTGCCCGCGGCGGTGTGGCTAGCTGGATCGAAATTAGCTGCACTTATCAGCCCGCTGGCGCGGCAAGCGCTGGCGGGCTTTTTGTTTTTAGGGGACTTATGAGGCGTTTTCGTTCCAAGCAAGGCGGGATGATGACGCTGTGCAGAATGGCCGGCGGACGCCAAGGAACTTCGCCGGGCACGGCATGCCGTGCCCCTACGAAGAAACGGCAACGGCAAAACCGTCGGGATGAGGCGCTCAAAAGCTTTCAGGAGACTGTGAAAACATGGAACTCGATTTCGAAAAAGAAAACGGGCTGATTCCGGCGATCGTGCAGGACGCCGTGAACGGCGAAGTGCTGATGCTGGGATTCATGAACCGCGAGGCGCTCGCCAAGACGCAGGAAACCGGCTTCGTCACGTTCTATAGCCGCTCGCGCAAGAAACTCTGGATGAAGGGCGAGAGCAGCGGCCAAAAACTGCTGCTGCGCGAAATGCGCGTGGATTGCGACCAGGACGCGCTGCTGGTACGCGCCGAACTCGATGGCGGCGCGGTATGCCATGAGGGCTATCGCAGCTGCTTCTTCCGCCAGATGGATCGCGCACGGCGAAGCAAAGGTGGTCGCCGAGCGGGTTCTGACGCCCGAGGAACTTTACGGCAAGGGGAAAAAATAATGAGCCGCTTGAAACTTGGCATTCCCAAGGGAAGCCTGCAGGATTCGACCGTGGAGCTATTCGCGAAGGCCGGCTGGCGAATTTCGGTCAGCTCGCGCAGCTATTATCCGGGCATTGATGACCCGGACATCGAATGCATGATGGTCCGCGCGCAGGAAATGGCGCGATACGTGGAAAGCGGCGCTCTCGATGCGGGGCTCACCGGCAAGGATTGGATTCTCGAAACCGGCGCGGACGTGGAGGAAGTGATCGAGCTCGTCTATTCGAAGACGAGCTTCGGACGCGTGCGCTGGGTGCTGGCCGTGGCGGAGGATTCGCCGATGCAAAGCGTGAAGGACCTCGAAGGAAAAGTGATCGCGACCGAAGCCGTGAAGATGACCGAGCAGTATCTGGCCAAGCATGGCGTGAAGGCGCGCGTGGAATTTTCCTGGGGCGCCACGGAAGTGAAAGTTCCGCAGCTGGCCGACGCGATTGTGGAAGTGACGGAAACGGGCTCGTCTCTGCGCGCGAATCATCTGCGCGTGGTGGATACGCTGCTTGAATCCGCGACCGTGGCTGATCGCCAACCGCACTGCGCGCCAGGATCCATGGAAGCACGAAAAAATCGCAAATATGGCGATGCTGCTCGAAGGCGCGATCAAAGCCTACAGCCGCGTGGGATTGATGCTCAACGTGCGCAAGCGACGATCTCGAAAAAGTGCTCGCCGCACTTCCCGCGCTGCGCAATCCCACGATCTCGCAGCTGAGCGACGCGGAATGGCTGGCGATCAACACGATCGTCGAGGAGAAAACCGTGCGCGAACTGATTCCCAAGCTGAAAGCGGCGCGCGCGGAAGGAATTGTGGAGTATCCGCTGAACAAGGTCGTGTATTGATGCGCATTCTTCCGCTGACGGACGCAAACGAAAGGAAAATGCTGGCGTCGCGCCGCGCAAGCAGCCGCGATGCGGAGCGCGTTGCCGCGCGCATCGTTGCGGACGTGCGGCGGCGCGGGGACGCTGCGCTCTTTTCCTGGACGAAGCGGCTCGACCGGCTAGCGCTCAGTCCGCGGAACGTGTGGGTATCGCGCGCGGAAATGCGCGCGGCACGCAAGAACGTCTCGCGCGAATTTCTGGCGGCGATTGACCATGCCGCGCGCAATATTCGCGCCGTCGCGCGGCGGCAGAAGCCGCAGGAATGGACCTTCGAAGTCGAGCCGGGCGTGCGCGCCGGGCAGCGCGTTCGTGCGATCGAATCGGTCGGATGCTATCTGCCGGGCGGACGCTTTTCGCTGGTTTCGACGTTGCTGATGACCGTGATTCCGGCGCAGGAAGCCGGCGTGCGCGAGATTGTCGTCGCCAGCCCGCAGCCGGGACCGGCGCTGCTTGCTGCCGCTGAAAAGCTCGGCGTGCGGCGAGTGGCGCGCGTGGGCGGCGCGCAGGCCATTGCGGCGCTGGCGTATGGGACGCGCTCGATTCCGCGCGTGGACAAGATTTTCGGCCCGGGCAATCGCTTCGTCACCGCCGCGAAAAAGCTCGTGAGCAACGATTGCGCCATCGACATGCTCGCAGGTCCGACGGAAGCGCTCGTTTTCGCGGTGCGCGGCAACGCGCGATTTATTGCGGCGGACTTGATCGCGCAGGCGGAGCACGATCCCGATGCGATTTCGATTCTCGTTACGACCTCGGCGCGCACTGGCGCGCGCCGTTGCTGCCGAGATCGAGCGGCAGCTGGCGGAGCTGCCGAAAACGAATCTCGCGCGGCGCTCGCTCGCGAAAAATGGCGCGGTGCTGGTCGCGCGGAATTTGGCGGACGCAGCAGCGATTCGTGAACCGGTTCGCGCCGGAACATCTGAGTCTGTCCGGCGGGGCGGACGGCCTGCTCGAACGGATCGATTCCGCGGGAAGCATTTTTCTCGGCGATTGGAGCGCGCAGTCGTTCGGCGATTACGCGAGCGGCACGAATCACGTGCTGCCGACGGGCGGCGTGGCGCGCACGCGCGGCGGACTTTCGGTTGCGGATTTCGTGAAATGCATCAGCGTGCAGGAAGTGTCGCGCGCGGGTGTGCGGCGACTCGCGCCGGTGGTCGAGGAATTCGCGCGCGCCGAAGGACTTGCCGCGCACGCGCGATCGGTCGAGGTGCGCAAGTGAAGCCGCCGATTCGCGTGCGCCGCGCGGTCGAGCGGATGCGCGCCTATAATCCGCCGCTCGAAGGACGCACGGACAAACTGCGCCTGGATTTCAACGAGAATCCCATCGGCTGCTCGCCCGCGGTTCGCCGGGCGCTCGCGAAACTCAGCGCTGCTTCCATTTCGGCGTATCCGGAGCAGGAAACCGTGCGCCGCAAGGCGGCGAAGTATTTTGGCGTCGCGCCTTCGGAGAGTTGCTGCTGACGAACGGCACGGACGAAGCGCTGAGCCTGGTGGTGAACACGTTCGTCGAGCCGCGCGACACGCGTTCTGCTGGTCGAGCCGACGTACGCGATGTACCGCTTTTATTCGGAGCTGGCGGGCGCGCGCATCGTGGCGCCGCGCTACGACGCCGCAATGTGTTTCCCGTGGAACAATGTGCTGGCGGCGCTACAGGCGGGCCCGCGCGTATTCTTTCTGCCGAATCCGAATAGCCCCACGGGCAACTTGCTGTCCGCGCGGGAGTTGCAGCGACTCCTGAAAGCGGCGCACGCGGACGATGGTGGTGATCGACGAGGCATATTTCGAATTTTCCGGCATCACGGTGATTCCGTGGATTCGGCGACACAAAAATCTGATCGTCACGCGCACGTTTTCGAAAACGGCCGGGCTGGCCGGGCTGCGCCTGGGCTGCATTTTCGTGCATCGCGAACTCGCGGCGACGATGAGCAAGGCGCAGTCGCCCTATCCCGTGAATGCCGCCGCGCTGGTAGCTGCAGAAGCCGCGATGCAGGACCGCGCGTTTATCGCGCGCACTGTCCGCGAAGTGCGCCGCAGCCGCGTGGAATTCGCGCGCGGCATGAAGCGGCTCGGCGTGCAGTGCTTTCCGAGCGCGGGCAATTTCGTGCTCGTGCATTTCGGCGAGCGAACGAAGCGAATCGTCGCGGCGCTGGCGCGCAAAGGAATTCTGGTCCGCGACCGTTCGAGCGATTTCGGCGGCGAAGGCTACGTCCGCATCACGCTGGGAACTCTGGCGCAGACGCGGCGGCTGCTGCGCGAATTGAAAGAGATCCTATGAGAAAAGCAGCGTTGCAGAGAACCACGAAAGAAACCGACATTCGCCTGAAGCTGAATCTCGACGGGCGCGGCAAGGCGCATATCGCCACGGGCAGTTCGATTCTTCGATCACATGCTGGAGCAGATCGCGCGGCACGGCGGCCTGGATCTCGATCTATCGGCGCGCGGCGACCTGGACGTGGACCAGCACCACACCGTCGAGGACGTGGGCATCGCGCTGGGCGAAGCGGTGAAGAAGGCGCTGGGATCGAAGCGCGGAATCCTGCGCGCGGGATATTTTCTGATGCCGATGGACGATTGCCTGGCGGCCGCGGCGCTGGATTTTTCCGGCCGCGCGTATTGCGTCTGCAATTTCAAGATTTCGGCCGCGCGCGTGGGCGATTTTCAGACCGAGCTGATGGAGGATTTCTTCCGCGCGTTCGCGCATGCGGCCGCGGCGAACGTGCATTTGAAGCTGATGTACGGCCGGTCGTCGCATCATCAGGTGGAGTCCATTTTCAAGGCGTTTGCGAAGGCGCTGCGTTTTGCGGTCACGCGCGATAAGCAGCTGCGGCGCGTGCTGCCGTCGACGAAGGGGCTGCTGTGAAGATCGCCATCGTCGATTACGGCGCCGGGAATCTGCCGTCGGTCGAACGCGCGCTGCGCGGACTGGGCGCGGAAACGGAGCGCGCGGTCGAGCCTGCGCAACTGGCCGCGGCGAAAGCGATCGTGCTGCCCGGCGTGGGACACTTCGCGGCATTCGTCGCGGGCTTGCGCGAGCGAAATCTCACGGAGCCGCTGCGCGCCGCTTTCGAGGCGGGCGTGCCGATTCTCGGAATTTGCCTGGGACTTCAGGCGATGTTCGCTTCGAGCGAAGAAGCTCCCGGCGACAAGGGCCTCGGCTTTTTCCCGGAGGAAGTTCGCGCGCTGCCGACGAACGTGAAGTCGCCGCACATCGGCTGGAATCAATTGCGGCGCACGCAGCCGAGCGCGCTGCTTCGCGGCATTCCCGACGACGCCTATTTTTATTTCGCGCATTCCTTTGCGGCGCCTGCTACGGCTGAGCCAACGGTGGCGGCTTGCGATCACGGTTTCCCGTTTGCCGCGGTGATCGAGCGCGGCAGTTTGCGCGGCGTGCAATTCCATCCGGAAAAATCGGGCGAGACGGGCGCGCAAGTGCTGCGCAATTTCGTGGAATCCATCCAATGACGCTCGCTCGCAGAATCATTCCGTGCCTCGACGTGGACGCCGGCCGCGTGGTGAAAGGAATCGAGTTCGAGGGCCTGCGCGACATGGGCGATCCGGCCGAGCTCGGCGCGCGCTACAACCGCGAAGGCGCGGACGAACTGGTGGTGCTCGATATCAGCGCGTCCGTGCAGGGGCGCGCGACGTTTCTGGAAACGATTCGCCGCGTGGCGGAGCAGCTGAATATTCCGCTGACGGCGGGAGGCGGAATCCGAAAGATGGAGGATGGCCGCGCGGTGCTGCGCGCCGGCGCGGACAAAGTGACGGTGAACACCGCGGCGGTCGAGCGGCCGGAATTGATTTCGGAGCTGTCGCAGCAATTCGGCGCGCAGGCGGTGGTGCTTTCGCTCGACGTGAAGCGCAAGGGCGATTCGTGGGAAGCGTACACGCGCGGCGGGCGGGACGCGACGGGGCTCGACGCGGCGAAGTGGGCTGCGGAAGCGGTGTCGCGCGGAGCGGGAGAAATTCTGCTCACTTCGATTGACCGCGACGGCACATGCAGCGGATTCGATTGCGAGCTGACGGCGAAGATCGCGGCGACGGTGCCGGTGCCGGTGATCGCGTCGGGCGGCGCGAGCACGTTCGAGGATTTTCTCGCCGTGTTCACGGACGGCCGCGCGGACGCCGCGCTCGCCGCTTCGATTTTTCATCAGGAGACGCGTTCGATTGCGGCGCTGAAGAAATTTCTGGCCGAACGCGGCGTGCCGATCCGCCTGAGCAGATAGCCGGAATAAAGTGAAACCGATAACGCGATGATCATTCCCTGCATTGATCTTCAAGGCGGAAAAGCCGTGCAGCTGGTGCGCGGCCGGCAACGCGCGCTCGCTGTGGACGACGTCCTCGGCCTGCTCGACCGATTCCGCGACTATCCGATTCTGCATGTGATCGACCTCGACGCCGCGATGCGAAAAGGCTCGAACGCGCGATGGATCAAGCTGCTGTGCCAGCGAGGCGAACCGGAAAGTGCGCGTCGGCGGCGGCATTCGCACCGTGGCGCGCGCGGAGAGAATTCTTTCGTGGGGCGCGGAAAAAATTATCGTGGGCAGCGCGGCTTTTCAGGACGGAAAAGTAGCGCGCGAATTTCTGGGCGCGCTCGCGCAAGCGCGTCGGGCGGAAACACGTGATCGTCGCTCTCGATACGGAAGGCGGACGCATCGTCGTGCGCGGATGGCGGGAGCGCCTGAAGCTCCGCCCCGCGGACGTGATTCCCGAGCTCGAGCCATTCTGCTCCGGGTTCCTTTCCACGTTCGTGGACAACGAAGGCACGATGAAGGGAACCGACCTCTCGTGGTTCCGGCAGCTTCAGCGCGTCACCAAGCTGCCCATCACCGCGGCGGGCGGAATTCGCAGCATGCGCGAGGTAAATGCCCTCGAAAAGGCCGGCATGGACGCCGCCGTAGGGATGGCGATTTACACCGGAAAGCTCGCTGCAGACAAAACCGGCCTCCGCCGGTCGTAGTCTCTAGGCTCCAATCCTCGTCAATGTAACTCATTCTATACCTATGATTATAGGCGTGTTACTTGTGACCTGCGCCCCTGGGGACAGGTTCGCGACCTGAACCTTCGTACCAGTCATTTGAGAAACCTGGCCTATAGGGCAGACCCCGATTCGGACGCTATCCTCATCCTCGTTGGAAGAAGCAAGTCATCCGGTCCCGACCGCAAGGGGCCTTCCAGATGGGGGATATCGAAATGCGTACTGAGGGAATCCGCAAGACCGCACTCAGCTTGATTCGTTCTGTCCGGCGCGCTGCTATTCAGCCAGCCGCTCCACGCGCAACACGTTATTCCGAACCTGCCGCGCCTTACCGCAGGCGGCGAAAGCCCCGTCAGCTTCATGCGCCCGCACTATTCGATCTATACGCCGGACCATACCTCGTCAGTGAGCGCGGCATCCGGCGCCGCCGACTTCCGCGTTTTCCCCTGCGCAAGTGCGCCACGCCTATGGATTTGACCAGGTAACGAATCAGGGCGCCGGGCAGACGATCGGAATCGTGGACGCGTACGACGATGCCAATGCGGAATCGGATCTCGGCGTGTTCAGCAAACAATTTGGTTTGCCGGCTTGCACCAGCAGCAATGGCTGCTTCCGCAAAGTCTATTCAAATGGGAAAAAGCCCGTCGCAAACGCGAACTGGGCCGTGGAAATCGCGCTCGACGTGGAATGGGCGCATGCGATCGCGCCGAAAGCCACGATTCTTCTGGTTGAGACACCTAGCAACAGCTTGACCGATCTGATCGGCGGAGTGACCACTGCGGTGCGCGACGGCGCGTCGGCGGTATCCATGAGCTGGACGGTCAACGAATTTTCCGGCGAGACGAGCTCGGACAAGAATTTCGTTTCGAACGGCGTGACATATCTGGCAGCTTCGGGCGATGCCGGGACCGGCGCGGTCTATCCGGCCGCGTCGCCGGATGTGATCGGAGTCGGCGGAACATCGCTGTCTCTGAACGCCAATGGAAGCTACCTGAGCGAAACAGCATGGAGCGGCAGCGGCGGCGGATTGAGCGCGTATGAGCGCGAGCCTTCGTTCCAGGCGCAGTTCGGAATACCGAATGATTCGCGCGGCTACCGCGGCAGTCCCGACGTTTCGTACAACGGAAATCCCGGCACCGGCTACGCGGTTTACGATTCCATCGGAATCAGCGGCTACGCCGGATGGTTTCAGGTGGGCGGGACGAGCGCGGGCACGCCGCAATGGGCGGCGCTGATCGCCATCAGCAACTCGATGCGAGTTGCGGCGCGCAAATCAAACCTCTCCAGCACCAACACCACGCTTTACACGCTCGCGAAGACCGGTATCAACACCGACTTCCGGGCCGTCACGCAGGGAACGAATGGCACGTGCGGCATCATCTGCACGGCGTCCACAGGGTATGACTACGTCACCGGCCTGGGCACACCTCAGGCCAGCGCGCTGATCACCGCACTCGTGGCCCAGCGCTAAACGCGACCGGCCCTCTGCTCCGCCCGGCTCTGGTTTGATCATACCGGCCGGCAGCGGGGCAGCGGGACCGGCGCAATCACACTGCCGCCTTGAGGCTTTTCCCCATGCGTTTTCCGCAACATTCGTGCTCAACAGCCGTCGCGTGAATTCGGCCGCATAGTGTATAGTTTTTGCAGGCGCGGCCATCGTAAACGCCAGGTTGTTTTCGCATAGGGCCACTTCGAATTGCTTTGCGCCGGATCCTCCTACGACATGAAAAAGTCACTGCGAGTCATGAAATTCGGCGGGACGTCTGTCGGCGATGCGTCGTGCATCGCGCGCGTCGCGCAAATTGTGAAGGCAGCGGCGGCCGAAGGCCCAATCGTCGCGGTGGTTTCGGCGATGAGCGGCGTGACCAACCGCCTGATTGATGCCGCGAACCTATCGGCATTGGCCGAGAGCAAACAGGTGGACGTGATTTTCGCGTCGCTGCGCCTTCAGCACGAGACCGCACTCGGCGCGCTGATCCACGACGAGGCCAAGAGAAAAAAAGTTGCGGCATGCCTCGCAAGAATCTTTGATGAGGGCGAGCGCCTCTGCCGGGGCACCGCGCTGCTGCGTGAGCTGACTCCGCGTTCGCTGGACGCAATTTCGAGCCTTGGCGAGCGGCTTTCCGCGCCCATGGTTGCCGGCGCTCTCTCCGAATTGGGAATCGCCCAGCGAACCGGTCGAGGCCACTGAACTGATCGTGACGGACACGAGCCACGGTGGCGCCGATCCGCGGATGGATCGAACGCGCGAGCGCTCCGAAGCGCGGCTGCAGCCGCTGCTGCTGGAGGGCGTGGTTCCGGTAGTTACCGGGTTCATCGGCGCGACGCAAGACGGCGTGTTGACGACTCTCGGGCGCGGCGGATCGGATTACTCGGCCACAATTCTGGGCGCGGCGATGGGCGCCGGCGAAGTGATTATCTGGACCGATGTGGATGGCGTGATGACCGCGGACCCGCGGCTGGTTCCCGAGGCGCGCACCATTCCTGAAATTTCCTATCGCGAAGCGACCGAGCTCGCCTATTTCGGAGCGAAAGTGCTGCATCCGAAAACGCTGCATGCGGTATCGCAAGCCGGCATCCCCGTGTGGATTCGCAACAGCTTTATGCCGGAGCGAACGGGCACGAAAATCACCCCCAAGGGACGCACCAACGGCGGAGGCGTGAAGGCGCTCACCGCGATTCGCGACGTCGCGCTGATCACCATCGGCGGGCCGGGAATCGTGGGCCTGACGGACGTGGTGGGCCGCACGTTTTCGACGACGGCGGAATTGCGCGCGAGCATTCTGCTGATCTCGCAATCGTCTTCGCAGAACGACATCTGCTTCATCGTCGCTGCTGCCGATGCCAAGCGCACCGTCGAAGCTTTGCGCAAGGAATTCGCGCAGGACGTGGCGCACGAAAAGGTGGAGCACATCACGGTGGACACGACCATCGCCATCGTAGCCGTGGTCGGCGAAAACATGCGCGGCACTCCGGGCGTCGCCGGGCGGACATTCAATGCCGTGGGGCGCGAGAACGTGAACATCATCGCGATCGCGCAGGGATCGTCCGAAACGAACATTTCGTTCGTCGTGTTCGAAAAAGAAATGAAGGCGGCGCTTGCAGCAACGCACCGGGAATTCGGTCTGGCGGAGTCGAACGCCAAGGGTTCCTGACATGATGGAAAAAACTGCGCGGGCGGCGGACAAAGCAGCCGAGAAAGCCGTGCAGCGCTGCATTGATTCCGCATGCGGCGCCACCTACGGCCTTCGCGAACGCATCTACGTGTGCCCGCGGTGCGGCGGGACTCTCGAAATCGATTGCCACCTCGATGCGTCCAGCGATCCTGCCGCGTTGCGCAAACGCTGGGCGGCTCGCGCCGCTTCGCGCGATCCGCGCGACGTAAGCGGCGTCTGGCGCTATCGGGAAATGCTGCCGTTCGATGAGCCCATTCCGTTCGTAACGCTATTCGAAGGCAATACTCCGCTCTATCACGGGCCGCGCTCCGCGCAGTATTGCGGCTTGGACGATTTGCGGCTGAAACATCAAGGATGCAATCCGACCGGTTCGTTCAAGGACACGGGCATGACGGCCGCCATCACGCAAGCCGTAGTGCTCGGCGCGCGCACGGCCGTTTGCGCGAGCACCGGAAACACGTCGGCGAGTCTCGCGGCATACGCCGGGCGGGCGGGATTGCAGTCCGCGGTGCTGTTGCCGCGCGGACAGATTTCGTCGGGAAAGCTCGCGCAGAGCCTGGACTACGGCGCGCTGGTTTGCGAAATTGACGGAAACTTCGACGACTGCATGCGCCTGATTCAGGAACTGGGCGACGATCCTTCGATTTACGTGGCGAACTCGATCAACCCGTTCCGCATCGAGGGGCAGAAGACCGTCGCGTTCGAGCTGATGGAGCAGTGCCTGTGGCAGGTTCCGGATCACGTGGTCGTTCCCGGCGGAAATATGGGGAATAGCACGGCACTCGGCAAAGGATTTCAGGAGCTGCTCGATCTCGGCATGATCGAGCGCCTGCCGAAACTGAGCGTGATTCAGGCCGAAGGCGCCGCGCCGGTGGCGCGGCTGTTTGCGACGCTCGACTTGAAGCAAGCAGCACGGCGGCGCGAATCTGCCGGAAACGATGGCTCCGGTGGAAAATCCGCGCACGCTGGCGACGGCGATCAAAATCGGCGCGCCCGTTTCCTGGAAGAAAGCGCTGCGCGCGGTGCTGCGCTCGGGCGGGAAGATTATCTCCGTGAGCGAGCAGGAAATTGCCGACGCGAAGGCCATGATCGGCCGCGACGGCATCGGTTGCGAGCCGGGATCCGCCACTACTGTCGCGGGAATCAAAAGACTCGTGGCCGCGGGACACATCCGGGCAGATGAAAACGTGATCGCCGTGCTCACCGGACACATGCTGAAAGACCCGGACTACGTGAGCGCATATCATCGCGGAACGCTGGCGATTGATTCCGGCGCGAAGGATGGTTCCGCGGCGCCTCGGCCGATTCATGGCGCGTTTCGGAATTCGCCGGAGCGCGTGGCCGCAAACAAGAGCCGCGATTCTGGCAGACGCTGCGACGGCGACGGCGATAGCAGACGGCTTCGATGTTCGAGCCCCAAGCGTTCCGATTCGTATCCAATGACTCTCCCGGCAAAGTTCGTTTGAAGTGCGCGTCCCGGCTTCCACCGCGAATATGGGCGCGGGCTTCGATTGCCTGGGCCTCGCGCTGGAAATGTATTTGAGCGTGCGGGCCACGGTGCTCTCGAAACCCGAAGGACGCGCCTTGGCGCGGAGCCGCGGCGTGCGCGGCACGTCCGAGCTTCCCAGCGATCCCGACCAAAATTTGATTTTTCGCGCGATGCGCCATACGGCCGAGCGCGAAGGCTTCGCTTTGCCGCGCGTGCGGCTGGCGGTGCAAAACGAAATCCCCGTAGCCGGCGGACTTGGCAGCAGCGCGGCAGCCACCGTGGCCGGTATCGCGCTGGGATTCGCAGTCACCGGCCGCGCCATCGCGAAGGACGCGGCGCTGCGCTACGCAACGGAAATGGAGGGCCACCCCGACAACGTCGCCGCCGCGCTGCTCGGCGGATTGGTGGTGACGTTCAGCAGACCCGATGGGACAGTTGCCGCGGTGCGGAAACACTGGCCGAAAGTGATTCGCTTGATCGTGGTCACGCCTAACGTGAAGCTCGAAACGAAGAAATCGCGCGCTGTGCTACCGGCCAGCGTTCCGCGCGCCGACGCAGTGTTCAACCTGCAGAGGTCGGCGCTATTTGTTGCCGCACTCGAAGACCGCCGCTACGAGCTCCTATGGGACGCGATGCAAGATCGCCTGCATCAGACCGCGCGCCAAACGCTCATCCCAGGGCTGGCCGAAGTGCTCGCGCTGCCGCGCATGCCCGGTTTGCTGGGAATCGCGCTGAGCGGCGCTGGGCCGAGCGCGGTCGCGTTGGCCACCGGCCGATACGACGAAATCGGAAGAGCGATCGCCCAGTGCTTTGACAAGCATAATCTGTCCCCGACCATCAAGACAACTGGAGGCAGCACAGGAAGGCCTCACCTCGACGCAGAAGTACGTCTCGCAGAAATAAATTCACTGCTGAAGTTTCAGCTTTTGCGCTTCTTGCGAACCCACGGGAGCAGTCCGCCTACCAACAAAATCACTAGCCCGCTCGCGAGCAACACCGAGGTGCCCGGCTCTGTCACCGGAACGGGCGGTGGTGTTGGCGCGTGGTCCGACGGCGGCGTTGGCGGCGTCGGTCCAGACGGCGGCGTTGGCGGCGTCGGTCCAGACGGCGGCGTTGGCGGCGTCGGTCCAGACGGTGGCGTTGGCGGCGTCGGTCCAGACGGTGGCGTTGGCGGCGTCGGCGGTGTAGGAGTGGTCGTGCGATGCGGGGGGGTAGGCCCTCCACCTCCGATCGGGTAGATCGGCGGGGGAATGACGCCTCCCCCTCCCGGCGGCCCGCTGGGAGGGACTGCCCCTGGAGTCGCAGGAAGCGGCGGAGTCAGCGGCAATCCCGGCGGCGGCTGGTTCACTGCGAACAGAGTAGGCGGCTGCGGCGTTGCCATGGCAGTTGGCAACGGCTCCTGTGGAGACACCGGCCCAACCGGAGTATCCGACACGCGATTTCCACAGCGGGTCCGTGCTTCGTGAACGCCATCGGAGATAAGCGTCTCGCCCTTGAAAAGCTTCAGCGCCTTTTTCGTCCAGTAAACGCGATCGCCGAGCCTGTAGGAAACGTATACCGCGCGGTCCCGATCCAGATGGACTACTCGAGCCTTCGAGATATCGAAATTCGCGTAATGGCCGGCGACCACGGGATCGTGGAAGACCGCGTTCTTCAGCTCTGCCGCGCTTTCGACTCCGCCCGGAATCACCGAGTAGGCGTAAATCGGACGCGTTACCGAAACCGAGTCGGACGCGGGAAGGCCGGAGTTGGCGAGCAGCGATTGCCCATGAGGCGGCTTCAGTTTATTCGATACGGTGGAGGATCCTCGCGGCGCGCTCATCCTTCCGCTGAAACTCAACAGCGTCGCGGCGGCCGCGCACACCAAAGCGAAAATATGGACCCAACCTAAAACACTAATTCTGCTGCGCACTTCTCCTCCAAAGGATTGGCCCACGAAACCCCTGCCCCTGGGCGAGGCAGGACCCTAGATGCCCGCTGCTACAAAAGCAATTCCGCTGCCAGCAACGATTCATTGATTCTGCTGGACAAAAAGTGCGCGTGAGCCCCACGGTCCACGGTTCGCGCGGAGCTACGTTACCTTAAATGCGCAAATTATTCGCCGTCGGAACGCCAAATCCTGAAAAAACTTGCCACCGTCCCACCTGAGGGCGCAACTGGGACTCGGCCAAGTCCGCGGTTTCTTGAGTGCGGCAAGTTGCTAAGTGACTGTGGCTAGCGGATTTGAGTCGTTCTTGCGACACGCAGACGGGCGGTTTCCTTCAATTCCTTGTGCCAGTGCCAAAACATCACGCTCAGAGCCGTCACCGGGCCGAAAATGAATAGGATCGCAGCCAAGACCACGACGATCAGGAGAAGAATGTTGACTGAGGTCACCGCCATCAGATTTTCCCTCCGAGAGGCGAACTCCAAGGAGCATTTTGGGGGCCACCGCTCGATTCGTCAAGAGATTGCTTGCGCTGCGTGGGACGCGGGCGGCGCCTGGATGATCAAGGCCGGGCGTGCGATAATGAAAGTCTGCGGAATCCTGTTGAACGGTCTATACGTCTCATAAAGGAACTTCCGGAGCGCTGAAGAGATGTGGATTGTTCGACTCGCGTTACGCCGTCCCTATACTTTCGTCGTCGCCTCGATTCTGATTCTGATCCTGGGCGTGTTTTCGATCCTCCGCACCCCCGTGGACATTTTCCCGAATATCAACATCCCAGTCGTCAGCGTTCTGTTTGGCTATGCCGGACTTTCCCCGGAGGAAATATCCGATCGCATTGTCTATAACTACGAACGCTCGCTGACCACTACCGTCAATAATATCGAGCACATCGAATCGCAATCGTTGAACGGCCGCGCAATCGTGAAGGTCTTCTTTCAGCCGGGCGTACAAATCAGCAGCGCGGTCGCCCAGGTGACGGCTATCTCCCAATCATCCATCCATTCCATGCCTCCGGGAACGCAGCCACCGTTCATTCTCCAGTACAACGCGTCTACTGTTCCCATTCTGCAGCTGGGACTCTCGGGCCAAGGCCTTTCCGAACAGGCACTAGGCGATCTCGCACAGAATTTCCTCCGTGTAGGACTGATTACCGTGCCCGGGGTCGCCGTGCCGTACCCCTACGGCGGAAAACAGCGCCAGATTCAGGTGGACCTGAATCCCCAGGCGCTGCAAGCCAAGGGGCTCTCTCCTCTCGACATCGTGAATGCCGTCAACAGCCAGAACCTGATTCTGCCGGCAGGCACGGCTAAGATCGGCTCGTTTGAGTACCAAGTCGAAATGAACGGCGCTCCTCAAACGATTCAGGAATTGAATAACCTACCGGTCAAGCAGTCCGGGAATTCGACCATCTACATTCACGACGTTGCGAACGTTCGGGACGGCTTCCCACCACAGACGAACATCGTGCGCGTGGATGGGAAGCGCGCTGCCCTGCTGTCGATTTTGAAGAACGGCGGGTCCACGCTCGACATTATCTCCAGTATCAAGAAATTGCTGCCAACGATTTTGGCGGGGCTGCCTCCGGAATTCAGGGTTCAGGCGCTCTCCGACCAGTCTATATTCGTGCTCGCGTCAATTAAGGGCGTCGTTCGCGAGGGAGTGATTGCTGCCTGCCTCACGGGCCTGATGATTCTCGTCTTCCTGGGGAGCTGGCGCAGCACGGTGATTATCGCGGTGTCCATTCCCCTTTCGGTTCTGACTTCGCTCATGGTCCTGAGCGCGCTCGGCGAAACGATCAATATCATGACGCTTGGCGGTCTCGCCCTGGCCGTGGGAATCCTGGTGGACGATGCGACCGTGGAAGTCGAAAACATCAACCGCAATCTCGACCAGGGCAAGGAAATCATTCAGGCGATTCTGGACGGCGCGTCGCAGATCGCAGTTCCCGCCCTGGTTTCCACGCTTTCGATCTGCATCGTGTTCGTGCCCATGTTCTTCCTTACGGGAGTTGCAAGGTATCTGTTCGTGCCGCTCGCGGAAGCGGTGGTATTCGCGATGCTGGCGTCCTACCTGCTGTCCCGCACGCTGGTGCCCACGATGGCTCGCTATCTCCTGATCGAACAAACGGAAGAAGAACGGCGGGAGAAAACCAAAACCTCGGGCAATGTTTTCGTGCGCATGCAGGAGGGATTTGAAACTGGATTCGAACGCTTCCGGGATCGCTATCACGGCCTGCTGGAAAGGGCCGTCCATCACCGGAAAGTATTCGTCATCGTCTTTCTGATAGCCTGCGGTCTCTCTTTTGCTCTCATTCCGCTCGTGGGACAGGATTTCTTCCCGAGCGTGGACAGCGGCGAATTCACGCTGCACATGCGCGCTCCGACAGGTACGCGCATTGAGGAAACAGCGGACCTTTGCGATCACGTGGAGAGTGACATTCGCTCCGAGATCCCGCCGTCGGAGCTGACCACCATCATCGACAACATCGGGCTTCCCTACAGCAGCCTCAATCTTTCCTACAGCAATTCAGCGCCGATCGGAGCGGGCGACGCGGATATTCTGGTGGAACTGGCGCCGGGCCATCCTCCCACGCAGCAATACGTTCGCGCATTGCGCAGAAGGCTCGGCACGGATTTTCCCGGTGTCCAATTTTATGAATTGCCCACCGACATCGTCACGCAAATCCTGAATTTCGGCCTGCCGGCGCCGATCGATATTCAAATCGTGGGCAAGAACCTCAGTGCCAACCGCCAGTTTGCCGACAATCTTCTGAATCAGTTGAAATTCGTGCCGGGAACGGTGGATCTCCGCATCCAGCAAATGTTCAATACGCCCAAATTGCACATTGATGTGAACCGCACCAAGGCGCAGCAGGTTGGCTTTAGCGCTCTCGATGTCGCCCAGAATTTGTTGATTTCGCTCAGCGGCAGCTTTCAAACGTCGCCCACATTCTGGCTCAATCCCGAAACCGGCGTGAGCTACAACATCGTGACCCAGACGCCCGAATATCGAACCGATTCTCTTCAAAAGCTCGAGAACATTCCGATCGCGGGACCAGGAACGAACCAGCCCGAAATTCTTGGAGATCTTGCTTCGTTCAGCCGCGGGTCCGAAATGGCTGTGGTCTCCCATTACAACGTTCAGCCCGTGATCGACATTTTTGGAGCGGTTGACGGACGCGACCTGGGCGGCGTAGCCCGAGACATCACGCCGATCGTGAATCAAAGCAGGAAGAATTTGCCTCGCGGCTCCCAAGTCAGGATCCTCGGCCAGATTCAGACGATGAACTCATCCTTCGTTGGCCTGCTGGCTGGACTCGGGTTTTCAATCGTGCTGGTCTATCTGCTGATCGTCGTGAACTTCCAGTCCTGGCTCGATCCATTTATCATCTTGATGGCCCTGCCCGCCGCGCTGGCCGGAATCGTCTGGTTCCTGTTCATCACGCATACCACGATCAGCGTCCCGGCTCTCACCGGAGCGATCATGTGCATGGGCGTGGCCACGGCGAACAGCATTCTTTTGATCAGCTTTTCGAAGGAAAAGCTGCAGGCCGGGAAGACTCCCGTGGAGGCGGCGCTCGATGCCGGGTTTACGCGCTTCCGGCCCGTGTTGATGACCGCGCTGGCCATGATCATCGGCATGCTTCCGATGTCGCTGGGGCTCGGCGAAGGCGGCGAACAAAACGCGCCGCTTGGGCCGCGCTGTGATCGGTGGCCTGCTGTTTGCCACCGTGGCCACGCTTTTTTTCGTCCCGGCGGTCTTCGCTATCGTGCACGGCTGGCACGAGAAAGATACCTCGTCGGCGGCCTCGGGGTGAAACGAATGCTGACCGAAAATCGTCTAATGACATTGACGCTCAATATGAAGAGGAAGGCATGAGTGAACGGGAAGACAGGGGACAGATGACTCCCGGTGGGCACCCCCCCGCTGCCGGGCAGGCGCGGCCGAAACGCGGTGCGCTGTGGGCGATCGTCGCGCTGCTGATCGTGGCGGGTATCGTCGTCGCGGGTATCGTGCCGCGTTGGAGGGCCAAAGCAGCGCTTCGCACGGAAACCCACGATCTGGCGATTCCCACTGTTTCCGTGATTCATCCGAAGCTTGGAGCGCCTCAGACGGAAATCGTTCTTCCCGGTAACATCCAGGCTTTCACGGATTCACCGATCTATGCCCGCACGAATGGATATCTGAAGAAGTGGTATGTGGACATCGGCGGACGCGTGACTGCCGGCCAACTGCTCGCGGACATTGAAACACCGGAAGTCGATCAGCAGCTCGATCAGGCGCGCGCTGATTTGAATACGGCCCAGGCGAACTATCGTCTGTCCGAAATCACCTCGACGCGATACGAGGATCTTCTGAAAACGGACTCCGTGTCGAAGCAGGACGTAGACAACGCCCACGGAGATTTCGAAGCCAAGAAAGCCATGGTGGCGTCCGCGGACTCAAACGTGAAACGCCTCGAACAATTGCAATCGTTCGAGAAAATTTACGCGCCCTTTGACGGCGTGATCACCGCGCGTAATACCGATGTCGGGCACTTGATCAATTCCGGCGCCGGCGGTCCGGCCACCGAGCTGTTTCACATCGCCGCCATCCGAAACCTCCGCGTATATATCAACGTGCCGCAGCAATATTCGCAGGCAGCCAAGCCGGGCATCCCCGCCGATCTGACGCTTCAGGAATTCCCCGGGCGCGTCTTTTCAGGGAAAGCTCGTGCGCACGGCGGATTCCATTGACCCGGCCTCACGCACGCTGCTGGTCGAAGTGGATGTGGACAACGCGAAGGGCGAGCTTCTTCCCGGCGCATACGCCGAAGTTCATTTGAGTGTCTCCGCGGGTTCCCCTACCCTGATTCTGCCTGTCAGCGCGCTCATTTTTCGTGGCAACAACCTGCAGGTCGGTACCGTTCAGGATGGTAATAAAGCCGCGCTGAAGACGATTATTCTGGGTCACGACTTGGGAACAGAAACCGAAATTGTTTCCGGCCTGACAGCCGGTGATTCCGTGATTGCGAATCCCCCTGACTCGCTGATCTCGGGAGAAACGGTCCGCGTGGTTACTCCGGGGACGAATTCGGCCGTGGACGATTCGTCCGGCAGCCCCGACTGATTTTCCGGTAAAATAATCATGAAGTTGTCGAGAAAGTAGCGGTTCTGAGGAGGAATGAGAATGAAACGTTTTTATCAGGGCGCGATGATCGCGCTGGGTCTTATGTTGTTGATTTTCGTCGTCTCCCGAAGTGAGTATGCTGCCGCGCAAAACAGCCCGGCAGCCAGGCCGAGCGCTGCCGCGCAAGGCGGCCCGCCGCCAGGCTTTACCCCACCACCGAGCCATGCTGTTGACCCGAACGCCAAGCCCGGCACTCCGGGCGTGTTTACGGATTTCAAGGGCGAAGCGCCGGGCAACGTGCACCACATTACCGCTGCTGATTTGCCGGACCCCTACGCGACGAAATCCTCGGCCGTCTTCTCGCGCCCCGTCCCGCGCGGTGACGCATGGCCGCAGGCACCCGCCGGATTCAAAGTCGAGCTTTACGCCGAGAGCCTGAAAGGCGATGACGGCAAAGCCATCTCTCCGCGCACCATCATCACCGCCCCCAATGGCGACTTCTTTGTCGCCGCGCAGAATCAGGGCATGGTGCTGGCTTTCCATACCGGTCCCGACGGCAAAATGGCTCAGATGCAGGTGTTCGCGTCGAAACTCAATCTTCCCTTCGGTCTCGCGTTCTATCCTCCCGGCCCCAATCCGAAATACCTCTACGTCGGCGATACGGACAAGGTTCTTCGCTTCCCCTACGCAAAGGGCGATTTGAAAGCGACCGCCGATCCGGAAACGATCGTCACCAATATTCCCGCCGGCCCGAATCACTTCTCGCGCGGCGTCGCCTTCTCGCTCGACGGCAAGAGAATGTTCATCTCCGTCGGCTCGCACACCAACGTCACCGATATCGACACCGACACCAGCGAATTTCACCGCGCCGATATTCTCGTCGCCGATCCCAACACCCCGAATCAGGACGGCAAGACCATCGACGTCTACGCCAGTGGCATCCGCAACGGTTCCGGCCTGATGACGAACCCCGCCACCGGCGAACTCTGGACCTCGACGAACGAGCGCGACGAACTCGGCGACAATATTCCGCCCGACTACATCACCTCCGTGAAAGAGGGTGGTTTCTACGGCTGGCCCTGGTATTACACCGGCGGCCATCCCGACCCGCGCTTCCCAGGCAAGCATCCCGAGCTGAAAGACAAAGTCATCGTGCCCGACGTGCTGATGGAACCGCACAACGCTTCGCTGAACATCACGTTCTACGAAGCGAAGCAGTTCCCAAAACAATATCAGGGCGATCTTTTCGGCGCCGAGCACGGCTCGTGGAACCGCTCGGTGCGCACCGGCTATGAAGTGGTTCTCGTTCCGCTGAAAAACGGCCACGCCACCGGCGAATACCAGGATTTCCTCACCGGGTTTGTCAACGCCGACGGGCGAATGCTGGGGACGCCCGGTGGGAGTCGCGGTAGCAAGCGATGGCTCATTGATGGTGACGGATGATGGCACGAACTCCATTTGGAAAGTCACGTACGCAAAGAAATAGGCCCATCGCGACCCGCTGGTTTTGGCTGGTTTTGAAAGACTGGCGCAGTCGCCGGGCGGAAGTGCTGGGCATTGCCGTACTTCTGCTCGGCGGCTGCACGGTCGGACCGAAATACGTCCGGCCGACAGCCGACGTTCCCGCCGATTACAAGGAAGTGGGCTAATTGGAAAGCCGCGCAGCCAAGCGACGCTATCGCCAAGGGAAAGTGGTGGGAAGTTTATGGCGATCCGCAACTCAACGCTCTTGAAGAGCAGGTCAGCGTCTCGAATGAATCGTTGAAAGCGGAGCAGGCGCAGTTCCTTGAAGCGCGCGCCGCGATCCGCACCGTTCGCGCTGCATATTTCCCCACCGTCACGGCGAATGCTTCCGCCAGCGGCGCGCGCCAATCGCAGAACAAGGCGCCTTTCGGGACGACGGCTCCGATAACCTACGCTGATTATCAGCTGCCGCCTATTGACGCCGCCTGGGAGCCAGACGTCTGGGGCCGCGTTCGCCGCACTGTCGAAGCCGCGCGATCCGAAGCGCAGGCGACCGCCGCCGACTTGGCGAACACGGAACTGAGTCTCCATGCGGAGCTGGCGCTCGATTACTTCCAGTTGCGCGGACTCGATTCGCAGCAGCAACTCCTGGATTCGACCGTCGAATCTTACGAGCACGCGCTGCAATTGACCAACAGCCGCTATAAGGGCGGCGTCGCATCCGGCGTGGACGTGGCGCAGGCCCAAACGCAACTCGAAACCACTCGCGCGCAGGCTGTGGACGTAGCCGTGGATCGCACCGCGTTCGAGCACGCCATCGCCGTCTTGATCGGCAAGCCGCCCGCCCAGTTTAGCCAGCAGCCTTTGCCGCTGACGACTCCGCCGCCCGCGATTCCGCCGGGGTTACCCTCCGAATTGCTCGAGCGCCGCCCGGACATTGCTGCAGCCGAACGCCGCGTGCAGGAAGAGAATGCGCAGATCGGCGTCGCCCGCGCCGCCTATTTTCCGATTTTCGCGCTCACTGGCGGCGGAGGGTTTGACAGCTCGAAACTCGTCAATCTTCTCGATGGACCGAGCGGATTCTGGTCGCTCGCTGGATCGGCTGCCGAAACTATTTTCGATGGCGGCCTGCGCCGCGGCGTCAGCGAGGAAGCGCGTGCCAACTACGACAAGTCCGTGGACACCTACCGGCAGACCACGCTGACTGCATTCCAGGAGGTCGAGGACAATCTCTCGGCCCTGCGCATCCTCGAGAACGAAGCGAAGATACAAGATGCGGCGGTGGCGGCAGCCCAGCACTCGCTCGATCTTTCGAACAGCCGCTACAAAGGCGGCGTTGCGAACTATCTCGAGGTAACCACCGCGCAGAGCGCCGCGCTCGGCAACGAACGCGCCGCCGTGGACGTCCTCACGCGCCGCATGGCCGCGAGCGTCCTGCTCGTCAAGGCGCTTGGCGGCGGATGGAACGTCTCGCAGATTCCCCCGCTATAGCCCTTCGATGCTACGATGCTCGTGCGCCGAATTTATTCGGCCCGCATGATGAACTTCTCGCACCGAAATCCGCGCGGCTCCTCGCTTTCGTCCGCGCTCGCATTCGTGCCTTGCATTGTTCGCGCTTGCTCTCGCTGACCTTTGCGCATTCGCGCGATCGCGCACGAATGACCGCGTTCCACTTCACGACGGCTGGATGCTGCAATCTTCCTGCAAAGTCTCGGCAAAGGGCGCGCAGATTTCGGTTCCCGGTTTCGGCACCGATGGCTGGCATGCCACGACCGTACCCTCGACCGTCGTCGCTGCGCTCGTGGCGGACAAGACCTTTGCCGATCCCTACTTCGGCGAAAACCTGCGCTCGATTCCGGGAACAACCTATCCCATCGGCAAAATGTTTTCGGTGCTGCCGATGCCGAAGGACAGCCCGTTTCGCTGCACGTGGTGGTACCGCACCGAATTTCGCGCGCCGGATGCTTTCGACGGCCAGCACGTGTGGCTGAATTTCGGCGGCATCAATAATCGCGCCAACATCTGGCTCAACGGCCGGAAGATCGCCGACTCGCGCGACGTCGCCGGCGCCTATCGCGCGTACGAGTTCGACATCACTCCGCTGCTGGTCACGCGATCGTCCGAACGTGCTGGCTGTTGAAACCATCGCGCAAACCGAAAAAGATCTCGGCATCAACTGGGTGGATTGGAATCCCACGCCGCCCGACAAGAACATGGGCCTCTGGCGCAGCGTCTGGCTGCGGTCTACCGGCCCGGTCGAAATTCGCTCTCCGCAGGTGATCACGCATTTCGCAAACGCGTCGCTTGCCGAAGCCGATCTCACCGTCGAAGCCGAGTTACACAACGCAAGCGACGCCAAAGTGTCGGCCGTGCTGCAAGCCGACCTCGAAGGTCACACCATCCGGCAGGATGTAACGCTCGAAGCCGGCGATACGCGAACGATCCGCTTCGCGCCCGAGAATTTTGCCGAGCTGCGCGTCCAAAATCCGGAGCTGTGGTGGCCGCACCAGATGGGCGCACCCGCGCTGCACACACTCGCGCTGCATTTGTTGCTCGGCGGCCAAGCATCCGATTCGGCGACGATCCGCTACGGCATCCGCGAAATCACTTCCGAGATCGATCCGCAGGGCCATCGGCTGTTTCGCGTCAACGGCAAGCGCATCCTGATCCGCGGCGGCGGCTGGGCGCCGGACATGCTCCTGCGCGAATCTTCCGAGCGCCTGAAGACGCAGTTCGACTACGTTCGCGATTTGAATCTCAACGCCATCCGCCTCGAAGGCCCCATGGAATCGGACGCATTTCTTCGATCTCGCCGACGAGCAGGGCATTCTGGTCATGGCCGGATGGACCTGCTGCGACTACTGGCAGAAATGGACGGACTGGAAGCAGCGCGACATCGAAATCGCCACCGCTTCGCTGCGTTCGCGAGATCGAACGCCTGCGCAGCCATCCCAGCATGCTCGCCTGGCTCAACGGCAGCGACCAGCCTCCGCCCGCCGACAGTCGAGCGCCCGTTTCTCGCGGCGCTCAAAGAACTCGACTGGCCGAATCCGGTTCTTTCGTCCGCATCGGAAAACATCACGCCGATCACCGGAAGCACCGGCGTGAAAATGCGCGGGCCGTACGACTACACGCCGCCGGATTACTGGCTCGCGGACACGTCGAAATTCGGCGGAGCGTATGGCTTCGCCACGGAAATATCTCCGGGCGCGGCCGTGCCGCCGATCTCGAGCCTTGCGGAAAATGCTGCCGGCCGCGACATCTCGTTCCCGACGATCCCGTCTGGAACTATCACGCCGGCTCCGAGCGATTCCAGAACTTGCGCCATTTCGAAGACGCGATGAAAGCGATTTACGGCGCGCCGGCCGATCTCGCCGACTACGAACGCAAAGTCGCAGGCCATGGCCTACGATTCCGAGCGCGCCATGTTCGAGGCCTATTCGCGCAACAAGTACGGCGCGACCGGCGTGATCCAGTGGAAGCTCAACAGCGCGTGGCCCTCGCTGATCTGGCAGCTCTGGGACTATTATTTGCAGCCCGCCGGCGGATATTACGGCGCGAAAAAAGCCTGCGAGCCGCTCCACGTGATGTACTCCTACGACGACCGCAGCGTCGCCGTCGTCAACAGCACGTATCAGCCGGCGTCGAATCTCACCGTCACCGCGAAGCTTTTCGATTCCGCGCTGCACGAAAGATTTTCGGTCACCGTGCCCGTGAATGTCGCAGCGGATGGCGTCACAAAAGCAGGTGCATTCCCGGAGCGCGCGTTCGAGCCCGTATCGCCGATCTATTTCGTCGATCTCGTCCTGAAGGATCAGTTCGGCAAAGTCGTCAGCACGAATTTCTACTGGCTCTCGGCCAAGAAAAACGTCTACGACTGGTCCGCCGCGGACAACGATGCATTCACGCCTGTGAAATCCTACGAAGATCTCACCGCGCTTAACTCGCTGCCGAGCGCCGGGAAACTCGAAGTAGTATCACGTGACCTCGGGGCAGGCGGGCGACGTTCGATCGCGTCTTCGTCGAACTTAAGAATCCGAGCGACCCATCTTGGCATTCCAGGTGCGCCTCGAATTCCGCTATGAAGAGGACTACGCCAGACCGCGAACGTCCTGCCGGTGCGTGGGAGGACAACTACATTTCGCTGATGCCGGGCGAATCGCGCGTGATCAATGCGGATTTCTTCCGGAGTCCCTGGCGACCGTTGGCACGCACTGGCGTGGAATCTTACAGTCACTGGCTGGAACATCGAGCCGGAGCCGCGTTGCCAGTTGGTCCCATTCGGCGACAGCACGAGTCGGCCCATCCCGCTGATGGCCGCGAATTCCCAATCGCAACCTCCTGACTCATCGCCGGTGCGCCTCAAGCGCGCGCTCTCGCTCTGGAACCTGATCATCATCGGCATTGTGATCATCCAGCCGATCGCGCCGATGGGCATCTACGGCGTGATCAACAACGAAGCGCGCGGCCACGTGGTGACCACGATCCTGATCGCCATGGTCGCCATGCTTTTCACCGCCATCAGCTACGGAAAAATGGCTCGCGCGTATCCGAGCGCTGGATCGGCCTACACCTACGTGGGCCGGAAATTCATCCGGCGCTCGGCTACGTGACCGGCTGGGCGATGGTGATGGACTACATCCTGAACCCGCTGATCTGCACCGTGATTTGCAGCGAGCTCGCGCGAAATATTCTGCCGGGCGTGCCCTACTGGGCGCTGGCCATTGTGTTCGCCGGGCTTTTCACCGCGCTGAACCTGCGCGCGATTCAAACCTCGGCGCGAATCAACGAAGTGCTCGCGGCGGGAATGATGATCGTGGTGGTGATCTTCTTCGCGTTCGTGATTCGCTCGCTGTGGGGATGGCACCAACACGGCGCCGGCTTTTTTCACGCAGCCGTTCTACGACCCGGCGACATTCGACTTTCACAGGGTGTTTCGCGGCACTTCTATCGCCGTGCTGACGTACATCGGATTCGACGCGCATCTCGACATTTTCCGAAGAAGCCGAAAATCCGCGGCGGAACATTCTGCTGGCGACGGTGCTGGTCTGCGTGATCACCGGAGTGCTTTCCTCGCTCGAAGTCTATGCCGCGCAACTGGTGTGGGGCGGCAAGCCGTTTCCTCAGGACATGCTGGAGTCGGCTTTTCCGCTGGTGGCGCGGCAGGTGGGCGGATTTTTTCTGTTTCATCTCCTGAATTTCACGATTCTGATCGCGAACGTCGGATCGGGCATGGGCGCGCAACTGGCCGCGGCGCGCTTGCTCTACGGCATGGGACGCAGCGACGCGCTGCCACGCGGATTTTTCGGCGCGATCGAGCCGAAGCGGCGAATTCCGATGAACAACGTGCTTCTGATCGGCGCCATCGCGCTGACCGGAGCGTTCTTCATCAGCTACGAACGCGGAGTCGAGCTGCTCAATTTCGGCGCGTTCATCGCGTTCATGGGAGTAAACGCGGCGGCCTTCGTCCGGTATTTCCTGCGCGCGCCGGAGAAGCGCTGGACGAACCTCGTATTTCCGCTCCTCGGATTCTCCATCTGCTTCTTTATCTGGCTGAATCTGAGCCGTCCCGCGAAGATCGTTGGTGGCGCGTGGATACTCGTCGGAATCATCTACGGCGCGGTGAGCACGCGGGGCTTTCAGTCCAGCCTGGTACGCTTCGATATGCCCGCAGATGAGTAGCACGCAGTGGTTAGTGACTAGTGGCAAGTGGCTAGACAGAGCGAATCGTGGCTCGTCGAGCTTGAAATAGCGTGCTGTGGCGCCCTCAATTGTGTGTCGAGTAATTGGTGCACCCATCGTTTGTTTTCTATAACTTACGCGTGAAATTACTCGGCATGGTGTGTCGAGTAATTTGCGCAGTGAAACTGGAGAAGTCAGCGCTCGATGAGAGCCCGCGCCACAGGCAGCCGAATTGCCTCAAACTAGCAGACGCAGCCACTCCCGGCTCTTGCGAGTGCTGCACAACCGCGCCCCGCCAACCCGTCCGGGACGCGAACAGCGCGCCATGACTTCGGTCTTGTGGACCATGCGTCCATCGTTCTAGAGTGGAGGCGACGCGTCAATCGTCGTGCGCCTGTGGACGAAACGTTCAGGGGACTGGTTCTGTACTTTCTTGTCCTTTTGACCGGGCGAACTGAAACTCTCGGATACCCGAGCTCGCATGAGCGCTGAAGGTGCGACAGACGGTAGCCCTGCCCGTCAGGGCTGGGATATCATCCAGCCACGATCCTCTTGACGAGAGCTGCATGCACTTTCACAATTGAATCTTCGGATACCCGAGCTCGGAGAGCGCCGCAGGCGCGGCAGACGGTAGCCCGGCCCGTCAGGGCGGGGAGATCAGCCAGCCACGCTCCCAAGCGCCGTAGGTGCGACGATCTGCTTTGTTTTCTTCCGCGGATCATGCGTCACCGGCTTACAAGTCACTACATTAAGTGACACACCATGCCAAGTAATTTCACGTGTAACTCGCTAAAAACAAACGAAAAGCGGTACCCACAAAGTGACAACTTTTTCGAAGGGGGTCAGTCGGGTTCCTGCGTGACGATGTGGACATCCACGGCGGGGGCGTCGCGCAGGAAGCGGCTGATGGCATTCATGTAGAGCAGCTTTTGCCAGCCTTCGGTGGCCGTTCTCCCGAAAATCATCTGCGTGACGTGCTTTTCGCGCACGAACTGCGCGGCGGCATCCGGGAACGCTCTTGCCCTTCAGGCGCACCGACTTTGCGCCGAGGCTTTCCGCGAATTGCAGGTTGGCGGCGAGCGCTTTTTCGTCGCGCGCGTCGAGGCGTTCGCCGAGATCCACGTGCACGGCGTACAGCTCCGCATCCATGCGCCGCGCCATGCGGGCCGCGCGCGCCAGCAGATATTGCGCGCGCGGATTGGCGCTGATGCAGACGGCGATCCGCTCGCGCACCGCCCAGTTTTCCTGAATTTCCTTTTCGTCCATGTAGGACGAAAGGCTGCGGTCCACCTGCTCCGCCACCTGCCGCAGCGCCAGTTCGCGCAGCGCGATCAGATTTCCGCGCCGGAAAAAATTCTTCAGCGACTGCTCGACTTTGTTCTGGTTGTAGACGTCGCCGCGCTTCATGCGGTTGTGGAGCGCTTCCGGGCGTCAGGTCCACCATCACCGTTTCGTCGGAGAGCTGCAGCACCCAGTCCGGCACGGTTTCGCGCACCACGATGCCCGTGATCGCGTTCACGGTGGGCGCGATGCTTTCGATGTGCTGGATATTCACGGTGGAGAGCACGTCGATTTTCGCGTCCAGCAGCTCGAGGACGTCTTCGTAGCGCTTGCGGTGCTTGCTGCCGGGAATATTGGTGTGCGCCAGCTCGTCCACCAGCGCGACCTGCGGGCGCCGCGCGATGATCGCGTCCACGTCCATTTCCTCGAATAGCGTCCCTTTGTATTCGATTTTCTTGCGCGGGACGGCTTCGAGCTGCGGCACCAAGTTCAGCGATGCCTTTGCGGCCGTGGGTTTCGACCACGCCGATCACGACGTCCTCGCCGCGGCTGTGGCGGCGGATCGCCTCGCTCAGCATGCTGTACGTCTTGCCGACGCCCGGCGCGTAGCCGAGAAAGAGCTTCAGCACGCCCTTCGTTTTTTCCGGGGGCGTGGTGACTGCCAGCCACTCTTCTGGGGTCTTCGGCACGGGTTTATTCTCTTTTAGCGGGCCTCGGAAAGCTACGATAGAATGGCGCCGTGCGCGTGCGCATTCTGATTCGCATCCTCCAATTTCCGGCCGCGCTTCGGCATTGTCCTCGGGATCGCACTTTTGTACCACAAGGTGCTTCCCGTCAATGCCACCACGGTCGCGCTCACGTTTCTCCTCGCCATTTTAGCCGTTTCGACGATTTTGGGGCATGGCCGTTGCCGTGGCGATGTCCGTGGCGGCGATGGTGGCGTTCAATTACTTCTTCCTGCCGCCGGTGGGCAAGCTCACGATCGCCGACCCGCAAAACTGGGTGGCGCTGCTTGCCTTTCTGGCCGTCGCGGTAATCTCGAGCCATCTCTCCACTCGCGCGCGGCAGAAGGCCGCGGACGCTTCCGCTCGCCAGCGCGACGTCGAAAAACTGTATTCGTTCAGCCAGGGCCTGCTCGAATCCCGCAACGTGATGGAACTGGTAAACCGCATCCCCGGCCAGATCGTGAGAGCTTTCGAAGTCGGCGCGACCGCGCTCTTTCTGGCCGACAAGCAGAAAGTGTATCGCTCCGGGCCCGGTGGTGCCGCAGCTCGATACCGAAACCCTGAAAGCGATTCTTGCGCGCGACGAGCCGGTGATTGACGTGGCCAACAGCGTTTGCTTTCTGCCCGTGCGGATGGGAGTGCATCCGGTCGGCAGCCTCGGGATTTCCGGCACGGTGCTTTCGCGGCAGACGCTCGAAGCCATCGCGACGCTGATCGCCGTCGCCATGGAGCACGCGCGCGCGGTCGAGCAAGTGGGACAAACGGAAGCCGCGCGCGAGGCGGAAAAGCTTCGCACCGCGCTGCTCGATGCGGTCACGCACGCGCTGCGCACGCCGCTCACCTCCATCAAAGCCTCCGTGACGAATTTGATCTCGAACCCCAACCTCGCCGCCGCCCAGAGGCAGGAACTGCTCACGATCATCAATGAGGAAAGCGATCGCCTGAATCGGCTGGTCGGCGAAGCGGCGGAAATGGCGCGCCTGGACGCGGGAGAAGTGGAGTTGAACGTCGAGCCTCAACCGATTGACCACGTGATCACGGCCGCGCTCGAGCGCTGCCGGCCGTCGCTGGGAAATCGCGAGGTTCGCGTGAATGTGGCGGAGGGCTTGCCGCGAGCTCGTGTGGACGTGGCGCGCGCGCGAGAGGTGCTGGTGCATCTGATCGAAAATGCCAATCAGTATTCGCCGCCGGACCAGCCGATCACGATCACCGCGGAGGCCAGCGGAGATTTTGTGGTTACCAGCGTGGCCGATCGCGGCAGCGGAATTGACGATCCGGAACGCGCGCTCGTCTTCGAAAAATTCTATCGCGGCAAAGATCAGCGATATAGTGTGGAAGGCACGGGCATGGGCTTGCCGATCGCCAAAGCGATCGTCGAGGCGCACGGCGGCACGATCAGCCTGACCAGCCAGCGCGGGCACGGCTCGGTCTTTTCATTCACATTGCCCATCGATCGCAGCCGCGCGGTTCCGGTAGCCCAGCACACATGACCTCCGCCAAAATTCTTATCGTTGACGACGAACCGCAGATTCGCCGCGTGCTGCGCACGACTCTGACTTCGCAGGGCTACACCGTCGCCGAAGCGCGCACCGGCGACGAAGCGCTCGAGCAAATTCGCAACGAGCGTCCCGATCTGATTCTGCTCGACGTCAACATGCCGGGGATTTCCGGGCTTGAAACCTGCCGCGAAATCCGCAGCTCGAGCGACATTCCCATCATCATGCTCACGGTGCGCAGATACGGAACAAGACAAAGTGCAGGCGCTCGACGCGGGCGCGGACGACTACGTAACGAAGCCATTCGGCTCCGAAGAGCTGATGGCGCGCATCCGCGCTGGATTGCGCCGCGCGGCGCCGGCCGAATCCATGCCGCCGTTCGTATCGAACGATCTGAAAATTGATTTCGAGAAGCGCGCGGTTTCGCTCAAGGGGCAGGCCGTCCGCCTGACGCCCAAGGAATTCGAGCTCTTGCGCCACCTGGTCGCCAATCAGGGCAAGGCGCAGGGACACCGGCGGCTCCTGCAGGCGGTATGGGGACCGGACTACGGCGAAGAAACCGAATATCTGCGCGTCTTCATCAACCAGCTGCGGAAAAAAATCGAGCCTGACCCGAAAAACCCGCGTTACATTCACACCGAGCCCTGGGTTGGATACCGCTTCGATCCGCCGGTTGAAAAAGCGCGCCCGACCCGCTCGGAAAAATAGCCGAGGTGAGAGCATGCTATGAGTAAACGAATTAGCTTCGACCCTCCCTCAACCCTAATGCTTGCGGTTTTGCTCCTGGCGAGCGGATCACAAAGCCCCGCACAATCCGCGCAATCCACTCCACCCGCCCAGCCAGCACCGGCACCAACAGTATCCGAAACTGGTCAGAAGCCAACGAGCTCGGCCGCGTATTCCGGCATGGGCATTGGAGTCGCGATTCTCTCAGATACGCAAGGTGTGGACTTCACTCCGTATGTGCGACAGATGTTAAAGCTCCTCCAGAAAAACTGGGAGGCCATCATGCCTGAAGAGGCCAAAATGGGAGAAAAGGGCAAGGCCACGATCACGCTCGAAATTCTATCGGACGGCACGCTTGCAACCGGAGATCCGCAGATCGAGAAGAGCTCAGACCTCAAGGCTCTGGACAAGGCCGCGATGAATGCAATTCGTAATTCGGTGCCGTTTCAAGCGCTGCCACAACAATTTCATGGGCCGGTTTTGAAGCTTCGGATCCTATTTCTGTACAACATCAAGCCCTCCGGAGGAGAGTTCAAACCGGTTGTCGGAAAGGATTAATGAATGGCTCCGCCGATCATCAAACCGCCGTTTACTCTGGAAACCGCGAAAGCCAAGGTGCAAGCGGCCGAGGACGCCTGGAATTCGCGAGATCCCGAACGCGTTGCGCTCGCCTATACGGAAGACTCCGACTGGCGCAACCGCGATGAGTTCATTCAAGGCCGCGACGCGATCAAAGCATTTCTGCGCCGCAAATGGGCGAAGGAACTGGATTATCGCCTGCGCAAGGAGCTTTGGTGCTGGACGGAGAACCGTATCGCCGTCACATTCCAATACGAAAGTCACAATGCCGCGGGCCAGTGGTTCCGGTCGTACGGAAACGAGCTGTGGGAATTCGACGAGCAGGGCCTGATGCGCCGGCGAATCGCCAGCATCAACGATCTTCCGATCGCGGAGAATGAGCGAAAGATTCTGTAGCAGTGTGCGTCGTCCCGAGCGCAAGTCAACACATTCACCACAGAGAACACTGAGAAGGCACAGAGATCACAGAGGAAACCCATGACTCACCGCAGAGACGCAGAGAACGCAGAGAAAAACCAAGAGAGTTTCGTCGACTGCGTCCCGCGCATCTCCGCGTAGCCGGGACGAAAATCAAAATCGCGCGGGACTCCGCTCAGAATGACGACGCGCCAAGAAGCGCTCTAGTGCATCGGATGGGCGGCGTCGAGATCGAGATTGAGATCGAGAACATTCACGCGCGCCTCGCCGAGAAAACCAAACTGCCGGCCCTTCGTGTGCCGCGCCACGGCTGCACGCACATCCTCTTCGCTCATGCCGCGCTCTTTCGCCACGCGCGGAATCTGAAATTCAGCGGACGCCGGAGAAATATCCGGATCGAGCCCCGAGCCGGATGTGGTCACCAGGTCCGCGGGAATGGGCGCGCTGGGATTCGTCGGCTGAATCTGCTGGACGCTCGCGGTGACGCGATCCTGCAGCGCCTTGTTCGTGGGGCCGAGATTCGATCCTCCCGAAGCCGTGGGATCGTAGCCGGCGCTCCCAGCCGCCGACGGCCGCGACCAGAAATATCCTGGCTGCGTAAACGGCTGGCCGATCAGGTGCGAGCCGACGAGCTTGTCCCCGGATTTGATCAGCTCACCATTCGCCTGCTTCGGAAACACGACCTGCGCGATTCCCGTGACCACGAGCGGATAAATAATTCCAAGCAACACGGTTGTCGCCAGCGTGAACCAAATCGAGATCAGTAGATTTTTTTTCATGTTCGCCTCGTTCTATTTCCCTCTGCTATAAGCCCGGCGTGCGCGGCTGCTTGACGGCGACCCACCAGCGCCAGAATGCGATCACCGACCAAATGATTTCCACCACGCCGAAGGGCCACGCTCCCTGCAAAAATCCGTAGACGGACGCCAACAGGCACGACGCTGCGAACGCCAGGATGAACCCGGAATGGCGGCGCTCCATGGCGTAGCACACAACCATCACGGAGACCGCGAGCAATCCGAACAAGCTGAGGGGCGTCATGCCGTGTCCTTTGTATCCTCATTTCGATCCATCCTGTACAACTCATGCCAAGCCCACGTGCGTAATGATCAAATCAATGATCTTGATTCCGATGAAGGGCGCGACGATGCCGCCCACCCCGTAAACAAGCAGGTTCCAGCGCAGCAGCGCCGAGGCGCCGAGCGGGCGATAACGCACACCGCGCAGCGCCAGCGGCACGAGCGCGATGATGATCAGTGCATTAAAGATGACGGCGGACAAGATCGCCGACTGCGGCGTCTTCAATCCCATGACGTTCAGCACGTTCAATACCGGAAAGGCGCCGGCAAACATAGCGGGGATGATGGCGAAATATTTCGCCACGTCGTTGGCCACCGAAAATGTCGTCAACGCGCCGCGCGTAATCAGCAACTGCTTGCCGATTTCGACGACCTCGATCAGCTTCGTCGGATTGGAATCGAGATCCACCATGTTGCCGGCTTCCTTCGCGGCCTGCGTGCCTGCGTTCATGGCCAGGCCGACGTCGGCCTGCGCGAGCGCCGGCGCGTCGTTGGTGCCGTCACCGGTCATGGCGACGAGTTTCCCCTTGGCCTGCTCGCGGCGAATCAGCGCGAGTTTGTCTTCCGGCTTAGCCTGCGCGAGAAAATCGTCCAGACCGGCTTCACGCGCAATCGCCGCCGCGGTCAGCGGGTTATCGCCGGTGATCATCACGGTGCGAATGCCCATGGCCCGCAGCTGGTCGAAGCGTTCGCGCATGCCGCCCTTGATGATGTCCTTCAAATGGATCGTGCCGAGGATCTGGCAATCTTCGGCGACGAGCAGCGGCGTCCCACCGGCATTGGAGATTGCTTTGACTGCCTCTTCGACCTGCGGCGGGACGGGATTGCCCTTCCGCGCGCAGTGCTGGACGATGGCATCGAACGCTCCCTTGCGGATTTCGCGGCCGTCGAGATCCACGCCCGACATCCGCGTCACGGCGGTGAAGGGAATAAACGTCGCCGCGTAGGCCGAAAGCTCGCGGCCGCGCAGGTTGTACTTCTCCTTCGCCAGCACCACGATCGAGCGCCCTTCCGGCGTTTCATCGGAAAGTGAAGAAAGCTGCGCGGCATCCGCGAGATCGGCTTCCGTCACACCCGGTGCGGGTATGAACTCCGTCGCCCGGCGATTGCCGAGCGTAATCGTTCCGGTCTTGTCGAGCAGCAGCGTATCCACGTCACCCGCCGCTTCCACGGCGCGGCCGGACATCGCGAGCACGTTGCGCTGCACCACGCGGTCCATTCCCGCGATGCCGATGGCCGAGAGCAAGCCGCCGATCGTCGTGGGAATCAGGCAGACCAGCAGCGAGATCAAAACGAAAACAGACTGGGGCGAACCCGAGTAGATCGCCATGGGCTGGAGCGTGACCACGGCCAGCAGGAAAATAATCGTCAGGCCGGACAGCAAAATATTCAGCGCGATCTCGTTCGGCGTCTTCTGGCGTTCCGCTCCCTCGACCAGCTTGATCATGCGGTCGAGAAACGTCTCGCCCGGATTCGACGTGATCTTCACGATGATTTCATCGGAGAGCACGCGCGTGCCGCCAGTCACAGCGGAACGGTCACCGCCCGATTCGCGAATCACCGGCGCGGACTCACCCGTGATTGCGGATTCATCCACGGACGCGACGCCTTCCACAACTTCGCCGTCTCCGGGAATGAATTCGCCCGCGACAACTTTCACGCGATCGCCGGCGCGAAGCTTCGAGCCCGAAATCTCTTCGATCGAGCCATCCGTCATCAAGCGTCGCGCCATGGTCTCGGCGCGGGCCTTGCGCAGCGTGTCTGCCTGCGCTTTGCCGCGGCCTTCGGCCATGGCCTCGGCGAAATTCGCGAATAGAACCGTGAACCACAGCCACAGCGTGATCTGAAGTTCGAACCCGAATCCAGAGAGGTGCAGCATCCGATCACGCACCAGATCAAAAGTGGTGATCACCGAGCCGATTTCGACCACGAACATCACGGGATTCTTCATCAGCGTGCGAGGATTCAGCTTGATGAAGGAATCCCGCAGCGCGCCGGCGACGATTCCGCCGGTCCAAAGCGATTTCCTTTTACGCTCCCTGGAAACGACATTGTAGGAGGGATCCGGAACATTCGCCGGGGATACAAATTCAGGTTCTTGGGTCGTGTGTGGGGTCATGGCTGCCTCAGAAAACCTTTCCGGCGTGCATCAGCAGGTGCTCGAGAATCGGGCCCAGGCTGAGCGCCGGGAAAAATGTAAGTGCGCTGACGATCAAGATCACGGACATGAGCAGGAAAGTGAAAAGCGGCGTGGTCACCGGAAATGTCCCGGACGATTCCGGAACGATCTTCTTTCGCGCCAGATTTCCGGCCATCGCGAGCACCGGAATCACCATGAGGAACCGCCCTAGCAACATGTCAAACGCGCCGCTGACGTTGTACCAGGGCGTGTTGCCGTTAAGCCCGGCGAACGCCGAGCCGTTGTTGCCCGCCATCGAGGTGTAGGCGTAAAGAATCTGCGACAGACCATGCGGACCCGCATTCGAGATGGACGACGTGCCGAACGGTGAAACGATCGCAACGCCCGTGAGGACGAGAACGATGAGGCAGAAAACGAGCACCGTGATCATCGCCATCTTCACGTCGTATGCCTCGATTTTCTTGCCGAGATATTCCGGCGTCCGGCCCACCATCAATCCGGCGATGAAAACCGAGAGCACGATGAAAACGACCATTCCGTATAGGCCCGCACCCACACCACCGAAAATGACTTCGCCGATCATGATGTTAACCAGCGGAATCATCCCGCCAAGCGGAGTAAACGAATCGTGCATGCCGTTGACGGCGCCGCAGCTTGCGTCCGTGGTCGTGGTCGCAAAGAGCGCGGTGTTCGCAATGCCGAAGCGAACTTCCTTGCCTTCCATGTTGCCGCCGGGCTGCATGGCGCTCGCATGCTGGTCAATGCCGTGCAGCAATGGATTGCCGTGAGCTTCCATCCCGTAGATCACCGAGACGCCCGCCAGGCACAGAAGCGCCATCGCGGCCCAGACGGCCCATCCGTGGCGCTGCGATCCGGTCATTCGGCCGAGCGTGTAGGTGAGACCCGATCCGAGCGCAAGCATCATCACAATCTGCATAAAGTTGGTCAGCGGATTGGGATTCTCGAATGGGTGGGCGCTGTTGGCGTTGGCGAAGCCGCCGCCGTTGGTGCCGAAAATCTTGATCGCTTCCTGCGAAGCGATGGGCCCCTGCAGGATCACCTGATCGGTGACGATCTGGGATGTGGTCTTGCCGTCGGCGCCGGTGGTCTGCACGGTTTGCGGGTTCAGGAACTTCGCCGTGTCGTAAGGCCGCAGGTTCTGAGTCATTCCCTGCGACACGAACACCAGCGCGATCACCAGGCAGGCCGGCGCCAGTACCCACAACATGCACCGCGTGACATCCACCCAGAAATTGCCGATGGTCTTCGATTCGCGGCGCGCAATCCCGCGAATGATCGGCGATGGCCAGAGCGCGATACCGACACGCCGCGGAAACGAAGTTGTGATACGCGAGCCCGGCCATCTGCGTGAAGTAACTCATGGTCGATTCGCCGCGTAGTTCTGCCAGTTTGTGTTGGTGGTGAACGAAGCGGCGGTGTTAAACGCCAGAGCAGGCGGAACATTGGCGAGATGCTGCGGATTCCAGGGCAGCCATTGCTGCACGCGCTCGATGCCGATAGAGCAACGCCATGCTGACGCCGCTGAACAGCAGCATCGCGACCGTATATTCCTTCCAGTCCATCTCGGTCTTCTCGTCCACGCCGCACAGCCGATAAAGCAGCCGCTCGAGCGGGCGCAGCACTGGATCGAGAAATGTCTTCTCGCCCGCGAAGACGCGCGTCATGAACACGCCGAGCGGCTTCGTCACGGCAAGGAGCACCACGAAAAACAATCCGATTTGCAGCCAACCGTTTGCAGTCATGGTTAGAACCTCTCCGGCCAAAGCAATGCGGCCAGCAAATACACGCCCGTGAGAAAGCAAATTCCCAGGAGCACAATGTTACCGATCATCGGAGTCGCTCCTTACTTGAGGCGGTCGCATGCCCACACGTAGCCGATCGCCAAAATGAAAAAACCAACGATGCAAACCAAGAATATGATGTCGAGCATTACGATGACCCCTTCGCGACGTGCTCCATCGCCTCGCGTCCCGTTCCAGACGGAATCGCGGCGAAGCAATTATCGACGCGCGTGGTAACCGCTTTTTCCTGCGCGCGCTTTTCGACTCCATGCGTTTCCTGCAAACCGTGTGCAGCCTGTTCGTCTAAAGGATCGGTCGCTTTGACCACCGTCACTCTCAGTCTTCTCGGATCGGCATGTCGGAACCGCCTCGCTTCGAGCCAAAATTGGCGCAGCGCAAACAGCATGAAACCGAGTCCGGGCCCCATCACAATCGCCAGGAAGATAAGCATTGCCGTACTCCTTTTCAAGCCCCACCGGGCGGCCCACCTGCGCGCCCGTGGCCGGAGCCGAATGCAGACTACTCCCGAGGCATCAGGAAGGAATAAGAGAGCTGTAAGGATTTTGTAAGCAACGGAAACGCCTCAAACGGGGCCGGTTAGGCCGCGTCCGCAGGCCTTTCCGTGGTGAGTGCGGTGCGTGCGTCGCCGCGGATTGGGGTACGATAATAGTGTTGTTGCTCGCGGATGGTGAGGCATGGCCAACCAGCATCGAGTAGTGATTGTCGGCGGCGGATTCGGCGGATTGAGCGCCGCGTTGAGACTGAAGCGCGCCCCGGTCCAGTTGACGCTCATTGACCGCTGCAACTACCACCTGTTTCAGCCGCTGCTCTATCAGGTCGCCACCGGCACGCTCTCGCCCGCTAACATCGCTTCACCGCTGCGCAATATCCTGAAGCGGCACAAAAACACGCGCGTGATCCTCGCCGAAGCCACTCGAATTGACGTCGCAAACCGCCGCGTGATTTTGAGCGACGGCTCGGTCGAATACGACACACTCATCGTCTCCACCGGATCGAGCCACCAATATTTCGGCCACCCTGAGTGGGAGGAATTCGCGCCCGGGTTGAAAACGATCGAAGACGCCACGGACATGCGCCGCCGGATTCTGCTGGCGTTTGAAACCGCCGAGCGCGAACCTGACCCCGAAAAATTGCGCGCCTGGATGACCTTCGTGATTGTCGGCGGAGGACCCACGGGCGCCGAACTCGCCGGAGCGCTCGGTGAAATTGCCAACGACACGCTGACTCGGGACTTCCGCAACATTGTTCCTTCACAAGCTCGCATCATTTTGGTGGAGGGCGCGGACCGCGTGCTCCCCGTCTACCCACCGCAGCTTTCCGAGAGCGCCCGCAAGATGATCGAACGCCTGGGTGTGACCGTCCGCACCGGCGCCATGGTCACGGGCGTGACGAAGGAATCCGTCACCGTTCGCGAGGGCGACAAAACCGAAACCATTCCCACGCGCACGATTCTATGGGCAGCAGGAGTGCTGGGTTCGCCGCTCGGCCGCATCGTCGCGCAAGAAACCGGCGCGGAGATTGATAATTCGGGCCGCGTAACGGTGGAACCGGATCTTACCGTGGCCGGGCATCCCGAGATTTTCGTCATCGGCGATCTTTCGAAATTCCTGCACCAGACGGGCAAGCCCCTGCCGGGTGTTGCCCAACCGGCCATTCAGCAGGGCCGCTACGCCGCGGACGTGATCGCGCACCGCCTGCGAGGTGAAAAGTCCAAGCCGTTTCATTATTTCGACAAAGGAAATCTTGCGACGATTGGCCGGGGCGCCGCAGTCGCGGATCTCGGTGGGTTGCGTCTTTCCGGATTTCCCGCTTGGCTGCTGTGGATTTTTGTCCACTTGCTTTACATCGTTGAGTTTCAAAACCGACTGCTGGTCTTCGTGCAATGGGCTTGGTTCTATTTTACGTGGGATCGTTCGGCGCGCCTGATCACCGGGAAAAACCCGCTGCCGCTCGACCTCTAAGGTTCCGGCGCGCCCGAGCCGATTTATCCTCCGCGCGGCCAGTAGGCATATTAGAATTGGCTTACCCCAGCCAGCACATATGAAAACCTACGAAAAAGCCATTTGGGTGTCTCTGCTCGCGCTGCTGGCGCTCTCGCTGGGCGCCGTGATTCTCACCCGCAGCTGGTCGGACTATCGCGAGCGCCTGCGCGCGATCCGCCTGGCTTCGAAAAGCGCCTCGAACCTGGTTGACACTCATCCGCTCGACACCGCGCAGCAGGTTGCTCCCCTTGCCGTGACGCATATCGAGGAGGACTACGCCACGCAGGCGCTCCGCTTGGCCGACCATTCGGTGGACCTGGCATTTTCCGCGGCGATGCACGACGCAGCCGAAAATCCCGCGCCGCTGACCCCGGAGACGCGCGATCTCGCCGCGCGGGTGAAGTCCGGCACCGCAGCCGTCGCCGCCGATCAGGCCCGCATCGGCGTTTTTACCGCTGCGATGGCTCAAGCGAAGGGCGGCGCGAAGGACGATCTTCAGAATTTAATTGGCATTGCGCAAGCTCAGCTTGCTCTCGATCAGGATGATCTCGAAGATGCGCAGCAGGATCTGATTCGTTCCGGCGGCGACAGGCAGGCCACGATCCAGCAGTTGCTCGACCAGCGCAAAGCCGCCAGCCCGCAAAACGCAATTCCCCAAGTCGGTCCTCCCGCGGGATCGGCGCCGTCGATAGAGCTCACTCAGTCCAAAAGTATCGCCGCGGAATCTCGCGCCTGGATGTCGCTGCGCGCGAAAGAAAGGCTGTTGCTTCAAGCGCAGGCGGATGCGCTGGCGCGCGCGGCGAAACTTTCCGCCACGCACGAGACGCTCGAGAAGCAACTGAACGCAGGTGAGTCGCCGCAGCACGCCGCGCCCGCTGACGGATCGCAATCCGCGCCGGAATCAGATACGCCGCTCTCGCATCTCCGCCAGCAAACGGAAGACAAGAAGAACCTCTCCGATTTCGACAAGCGCATACAAACTGAACAGCAGCTCGCCGCCGTTTATTCCAGCTGGGCCGATCTCGTCAATGCTCGCGCGAAGGGTTTTCTCCACCAGATTTTCGTGTCCATTTTTTGGGTGATTCTGATCGGTGTGCTCGTGCTGGCCGCGAATTATCTGATCCAGCGTCTATTCGCCGGCGTGGCCCTCGAACGCCGCGAGATGCACACGATGCGCGCGTTGATTCTGTTCGCGCTGCAGGCGCTGGGGCTGCTCTCAATTCTGCTGGTGATTTTCGGAATGCCCACGAATCTGGCGACGGTTATCGCGCTCGCCGGTGCGGGCCTCACCGTGGCGATGAAGGATTTCATCGTCGGATTCTTTGGCTGGTTCGTGCTGATGGGCAAGGACGGAATTCGCGCGGGCGATTGGGTGGAGATCAATGGCGTCGCTGGCGAAGTGCTGAAGGTTGGGCTGCTTCACACCGTAATACTCGAAACGGGAAATTGGACCGACGCGGGCCACCCGACCGGGCGGCAGGTGTCGTTCGTAAACAGTTTCGCGATCGAAGGGCACTACTTCAATTTTTCGACGTCCGGCCAGTGGCTATGGGACGAAATCGAAGTACAGGTCCCCGAAAGCGGTGATCTGGACGCAATCGGCGCGGAGCTGCAAAAAATCGCCGCGGAAGAGACGGCGGCAAATGGGAAGCTGGCCGAGACGGAATGGAATCGCTTGACCACACCGGGCGAAAAGGGCGCGCCTTCGGCAGCTCCGTCGCTGAGCGTGCGGCCCGCCGCGACCGGAGTGAATATCGTCTTGCGCTATCTCACGCGTGCGAACGAGCGGTACGAAGTTCGCGCGCACCTCTACCACGCCGCCGTGGACCTGCTGCGCAAAAAACAGATTCCCGAGCCGGATCCACCTCCGACTCGCGTCAAACCCGCTCGCGGCCGCACGTAAGTCCCACTCCTATTTTAGAGAATCGCGAAAATGTGGAAGCTGATGACGCCGAGCAGCGACGCCAATCGCCGATCCCGCGAGCACGTCGCTGAGGAAATGCATTCCCAGGATGATGCGCGAGGCAGCGATCAGAAACGCCACGACCAGAAGAGCCGGCTGAAGGTACGGGTAGAAGAGTCCGAGCGAAATCGCCACGGCAAACGCCGTGATGGAATGTCCCGAGGGAAACGAATATTTGTCGGGAGGCAGAATTGAGGCCCAGCAATGCGGCTCAATTTCGCAGGGCCTTTTGCGGCGGCTGGTGTGCTTGAGCGCGCGGAATAAAAAGATCCCCGCCGCGACGCTGGAAGCGGCCGCCCCGATGGCGGCGAAGCGCTGCTCTCCACCGTAGAGCACCAGAATCAGGCCGAGTGCGTACCAGAGCCATCCGTCGCCTCCCCGTGTGGCCACAATCATCAGAATGCGGAACCACCGCGGAGCGCGCCAGTGGTGCACGCGGCGCATCAGACGGTGATCGTTCGATTGAATCTGATCCCAGACTGCTTTTGCGACGGTCATACCCACTCCTCCACCGCGCGCTGCGGTACGGTGATCCAGCGAGAGCGCTTGCGTGATTTCGGACGATTCAAAATCTCTGCGGCCCAGCGGCGGCTGAATGAACGCTCGTCGCGATAATTCAGATAGGTGATGATCGGGACCAGGACGCCCAGCGGCGTGATGACAGCCGTCCACGATTTCTCGCGCATCATTTCGACGCCGATCAGAAACACGTCGCGCGTCAATTTCGCGAAGCGGCCGGATTCGCCCGCCACGCGGCCCTTTCCATTTTTCAACCCCGCGAAAAATTCGTCTTTATCGCGCGCGCCGGGAACTTCGGTGTAAGCCGTTCCCACGGATGCGAGCGCATGCGCGTCGCTTCCGCCGATGGCGATCTTGTCCCACTGCTTGGCGAGGCTCGCGGCGTAGCCATTCGTGGCCTTCGAGCATGTGGCTGTTGCGCGTTTCGATCGCCGGGAAATACTCCTGGAACCACGCGAAGTCTTCGCGTCTCGCGGCGCCCGGTCACGCTCGAAAACACATGGTTGATGCTGAAGAAAATCCTGCGCTCGGTCAGATACATCAGCAACGCGACCAGATCGTTGCGCCTTTGCAGGAGCTGCGCGTGCTGGCGCTCATGGAAGTCGTAAACTCCAATGTGGACTTCCGTACCGCTGGGCATCCGGCACGTCAGCTCCTCGCTCAGGAAAAAATTCGGCTCGCGCCGCAGTTTCTCGGCGCCTTCGATCGAGTCGTGGTCGGTTAGCGTGAAGAGGTCCATGCCCCGGCGCTTCAGCAGGGCGTGAACCTCGTGCGGGATCGCTATAGCTTTCCCGGCAGAACTGCGCGCACAAACGGCGTGGTGCAGGCGCCGGAGAAGTACGAGTGGACGTGCATATCGCATTTCACGATTTCCACAGTAAATTCACAGGGTTACGCACAGATGACATTGCCGCTAACATTCTGAAAACATAGGTATTTAACTGATTCGACACACGATTCAGAGCTTTTAACATGCCTGTAGCATTCGATGGCCCTTCGCAGTGCCAGAATGCGTCACCTATGGAGCGACTCTAAGTGGAACGGATCGAGTTTGGGTTCTTCGACGCCGGCGGCGGCCACCGGGCGGCGGCCACCGCCCTCGAGATGGCCATCGAGGACACAGCAGCGTCCCTGGGAAGTCCAGCCTGACGAATCTGCAGGAACTGATGGACCCGCTCGATATCGTCAAGAAATACGCCGGGATCCGAATTCAGGACGTTTACAACACGATGTTGCGCACGGGGTTGGACGCTCGGCAGTCCGCAACTACTGCAAGGTCTTGCAGCTGGTGATCCGCGCATTTATCACCGGCCGACGGTTCAGCTGCTCGAAGCGCACTGGAAGGAAACCCAGCCGGACATGGTGATTTCGTTCGTGCCGCATTTCAATCGCGCGATGGGCGAAAGTTTTCGCCGCGTTTTCCGGGACGCCCGTTTGTAACGATACTTACGGACATCGCCGACTACCCGCCGCATTTCTGGATCGAGCGCCAGCAGCAATATCTGATCTGCGGATCGGATCGCGCGGTCGCAGCAGGCGCGCTCGATGGGGCATCCGGACGACCGAATTTTCCGCGCTTCGGGAATGATTCTGCATCCGCGGTTTTACGACGCCGCCGGTCGAAAACCGCATTGCCGGCAGCGCGAGCGCCTGGGACTGCGGCCCGATCTGCCCACGGGGCTTGTGCTTTTCGGCGGCCACGGTTCCAACGTGATGCTGGAAATCGCCGAGCGCCTGGATCGAATCGGCGCTCGATCTTCAACTGATCTTCGTTTGCGGAAAAAATGAAAAGCTTGCGAACGCGCTGCGCGCGCGAAAATCGCGCGTGCCGTGTTTTGTCGAAGGATTTACGACTCGCGTGAACGATTACATGCAGCTGGCGGATTTCTTCATCGGCAAGCCCGGCCCCGGCAGCGTCAGCGAAGCGCTGGCGATGCAGCTTCCGGTGATCGTGGAATGCAACGCCTGGACGCTGCCGCAGGAGCGCTACAACGCCGAGTGGATCGTCGAGAAAGAAGTCGGGCTGGTGCTGCGCAGCTTCGCCAAGATTGACGCGGCCGTGGCGCAATTGATCGAGCCCGCCGCGCTGGCTCGCTACCGCGCGAACGCCGCCGCGCTCCACAATCGCGCCGTCTTCGAGATCCCCGAAATCCTCGAACAAATCTTCGAACGATCGCGCGGTCGTGCGCCCGCGAATGGCAACTCCGATGCTCGCAGCGAAACTCGCCTGATTTGTCCGCCTCTTCGACATTCCGCAAAATGGGTCGATATTCGGCAGTAGATCAGTTTCCGATTACCGCGTTTGTCGGGAGCTGAGCTGTGATTTCTATCCATTTGCCCTGGGGGCCCTCCACGCAGCAGCTTGTTAGTAAGCACTACGAAACCGACGATATACAGAGGGGGAATGGAATCCGTTCACGAGGGTTGCGGCGTTCACACAGGTAGTGGTCTATCGTATGAGGAAATCGACAATGTTCCGCATGACAGTGGTAAGACAAATCGCAATTGGATTAGCCACCGTCGCGGCACTGAGTGCGGTTTTGCTTCCTGTCGCCTGGGCGTTTCCACCGAGCAGGCTCAGCAAACGAAAACAGAGCGAACCTCTCCTCCCCTTGTGCTGCAATCGAGTGGCAACGCCGCCGTTAAAACGAGGCAGCGGATCTCCCAGCCTGAAGATGGTTTGATTTCTGGCAATGTGTATACCAACGATTTCTTCGAATTCACTTTCGAATTCCAAAGGGCTGCTTCGTTCAGACCGATGGGACCAAGACCTCCATTGAGGAGCCTGGGACGGGGACAGCGGACAAGGGCGATCTTGGTGGAAAAGGCAATCTTGACTCGCTAACAAGTGGAACTCATTCATTACTTCATTTACTCCAGCATCCAATCGGTGCTTCAGCTCTTGTGAATCCGGGGATTTTGATCCTTGCCAAGGATGTGTCCTGCTCCCCGAGTCCGGTAACGGGTGAAAAAGTCTTGCTGAGTTTCAAAGTGGAACTTGCTCGGCGCTATTCACGCTTTAACTTTGAGGTCTTACGCGAACCTAAGAACGTTGCCCTCGGCGGAAAGGTTTTTTCACGGATGGACACAAGTATGGATTCGCTCAGTGGGACAAGCCTCTACCAGGCGTATGTCTCTACAGTGCTGAACGGCTATGCACTCATATTTGTGTTGGATGAAAGAAAACGCGAGCGACTGGATGATCTCTTCCAGACACTGAATACTCTTCAATTCAAGGCGCAACTGGCTCCTCCAACTCAGGAGTCATCCAATAAGCGGCAGTTGTGGGAGATACTCACGCCGACGATGGGAGTTGATTTTCGTCCATACGTAAATCGCTTTCTAGCAGTTGCGCTACGCAATTGGCGTACCGTGATGCCTGAGGAGGCCTTGAAGGGAACGAAAGGAATAGTTGTCCTCCGTTTTCACATTCAACAGGATGGGGAAATACCCGCCAACGAGCCGTGGATCGAAAGAACTTCAGGAAGTGATCCACTCGATAACGCGGCAGCCGCCGCGATCCGGAATCGTCGCCGTTCGAACCGTTGCCTGCAAGTTATCAGAATCCAAGCATCGAGCTTCGGTTTCCGTTTTTCTATAACCTTCCGGCACCATGCAGATAGGTCGACATCGGGAACGTCAAGAACCTCGATTTTTGCTTGCAACTCCTGATTAGTCGGATAACCGGAAACTGACCCACTGCCGAAACTTCCTGCGACCAAATGGCCGCAGCGCCGTCTAATGCTCGTGTAGATACTTCCCGCTCGCGGTCCCGCATCACATTACATCTGGAGCGGTACAGGCAGGGCTTGGCGCGCCCGAACTCGACCCGGCGGCTGCCTTGTGGCAACATGCAGTACCTCTGGCCGAGCTGAAAAGAAGGGGGTTCCAATTCATGGCTAAGGCGACTTTTGCGGCAGGATGTTTCTGGGGCGTCGAAGACGCGTTCCGGCAGGTAAAAGGCGTGACTTCGACGGCAGTCGGCTACACCGGCGGCCATACCAATAACCCGACCTATAAAGAAGTCTGCACGGACAAGACCGGCCACGCCGAAGCAGTCGAGGTTGATTTCAATCCCAACGAGGTTTCCTATCGCGAATTGCTCGCGGTCTTCTTTCAGAGCCACGACCCGACCCAGTTCAACCGCCAGGGTCCGGACTACGGCTCGCAGTATCGCTCCGCAATTTTCTTTCACGACGCCGAGCAGGAAGCGGCCGCGCGGGAATCGATGGCGGCGCTGGACAAATCAGGAGTCTTCAAGCGTCCTATCGTCACGCAGATCGTTCCGGCTCCGGAATTCTTCCGCGCGGAGGAGTACCACCAGAAATACTTCGAGAAGCAGGGCATTAGAGCCTGCCATCTGCCCTAGGGCGTTCCGAAAAGGGATCGACGCTTACGAGCCGCAACCAGAATGGACTGTTCCACTTAAGGCAATGCGTTGACGCCCGGTTGGCGCTTATTATAGTATTGTAAGGTTTTGGGGGAAACGGGTGGCACCCGTGCTGCATCTAATAGAGTTGTATCTGTATCGCACGGGGCAAGTTGGGCGCACAAGACAAAGTTCGGCAGCAGGTTCAGGGGATCGCCTTATTAATCCGTCCATACGTAGCTAAATCAAGAATGCGCCGGGGTGTCTTCCCCGGCCTTTTGTACTTGGGAATTCATATCGCCGGGCCGATTAGCATTATTGGAGAGAACGCGTGACGCTGGCTCTTGAAGAAAAATACGATCAGGTAAGGCAGCTCATCGCCATGGGCAAGGAGCGGGGCTACCTGCTCTACGATGAGGTGAACGATATCCTGCCGGCCGAGGTTCATTCCTCGGAAGAAATTGACGATCTGCTCTCGACGTTCGAGCGCTACGGGATTGATGTGTACGAGGATCTTTCGACCGCGAAGGCTGCGCTTGCGGCCGCCGATCCGCCGACGGCGGCGTTGAACCCGCGAAGGACGATACGCCGGCAGCATCCGCCTCCGAAGACGGCGAGCTCGATCTCACTCCCGGAACTCTCGAAAAAACGAACGATCCCGTTCGCATGTATCTGCGCGAGATGGGCACCGTTCCGCTGCTGACGCGCGAAGGCGAAGTGGCCATTGCCAAGCGCATCGAGCGCGGGCAGTTGCTCGTGCTGAAGACCATCACGCGCGCTCCGCTGATCCTGAAGGAACTTCTGCAGGTCGGCGAGGATTTGCGCAACGGCTCGCGCTCGATCAAGGAAATCGTCCAGTTCGACGACGAAGAGCTGACCGAAGAAAAAATCGAAGCGAAGACCAAGGAAACGCTTAAGCAGATCGACAAGATCGCCAAGCTCTACCTGCTGGCGATGAAGCTGGCCGCGAAGCTCGAGCGGGTGCCGCGAGCGAAGAAGCGCCCGTACCTGCACGCGAAATATGCCGTGGCGCGCACGCGCATCGAGATGTCCAACCTGGTGCGCGAACTCGATTTCAATCCGCTCGAAAAAAAGCGGCTGATCGACAAGATTCACCAGACAGTCGAGCGCGTCCATTTCCTCGAGCGCGAAACGGTGAAGCTCGAACGCCGCGTGGAAGCGTCGAAGGCCGACGTTCAAGCCGAGGCGCGCAAGGACCTGCGAGCCCGCCGCCAGGAACTCGGCGAAATCGAACTCGCCAGCGAAGTCAGCCCCGCGGAACTGAAGCGCGCGCTCCAGGTGATTCTTCGGGGCGAAGCCGAAGCCGAGCAAGCGAAAAATGAACTGATCGAAGCCAACCTCCGGCTGGTCGTTTCCATCGCGAAGAAATATACCAACCGCGGATTGCAGTTCCTCGACCTGATTCAGGAAGGCAACATCGGCCTGATGAAGGCCGTGGACAAATTCGAATGGCGCCGCGGCTATAAGTTTTCCACCTACGCGACCTGGTGGATTCGCCAGGCCATCACCCGCGCCATTGCCGATCAGGCCCGCACCATCCGCATCCCCGTGCACATGATCGAGACGATCAACAAGCTAGTGCGCACGCAGCGGCAGCTGGTGCAGGAACTTGGGCGCGAGCCGACCTCGGAAGAAATCGCCAAGCGCATGGATATTCCCGTCGCCAAGGTGCGCAAGATTCTGAAAATCGCGCAGGAGCCGATTTCGCTCGAAACTCCCATCGGCGAAGAGGAAGATTCGCATCTCGGCGATTTCATCGAGGACAAGGCCGTCGTCTCGCCTTCCGACGCGGTGATCAACCTGAGCCTCAAGGAACAGACTTCTTCCGTGCTGAAGACGCTCACGCCGCGCGAGGAAAAAGTCATCAAGATGCGCTTCGGTCTCGACGACGGCAGCGAGCACACGCTCGAGGAAGTCGGCCAGTCGTTCGCCGTCACGCGCGAACGCATCCGCCAGATCGAAGCCAAGGCGCTGCGCAAGCTGCGCCATCCTTCGCGCTCGCGCAAGCTGCGCGCGTTCCTCGAAGGCTCCGCGAACGATTACTAAAGCTTTCTTGATGCGGAGGCGGAACTCAATCCGCCTCAGCGTTGACCCTACCCTTCGAGAATTCCCTGCAAGCGATTCAACGCGGCAAACCCGTGGGATTTCGTTTCTTGCCTATTCCGCCGAGTTCACGAACCTCGCACGCCACAATAGGGCCACCCAAAGAAACGTAATATAATCCGCCTCTTTCGCCAAGGAGAGCCCGCCGTGCCGCACCCGAGAACTGATAAGACGCGCGAACCTGAACGCGATTACTCGCATCGCTCTCTGCTCGACAAGCTCGGCGTGAAATCGGGCCAGCTGATCTGCGTTCTGGGAGTCGAAGACGCGGCGTTTCTGAGCGAGCTCGCGGACCGCGTTCCGGATTTCGTGCGGGAGAAGCCGCTCGGCGGCACGGATGTGATCCTGCTCGGCGCTGAAAACCTGAAGGCGCTCACGCGCGTGAAATCGCTCGCCAGCGCAATCCAGAAAGCCGGCGCCATCTGGATTGTCTATCCCAAGGGCCAGAAGCACATTCGTGAAGCGGACGTGATCGCCGCAGGAAAATCCGCCGGCCTCACCGACAACAAAATCTGCCGCTTCTCCGAAACGCACACGGCCCTTCGCTTCGTGATCCCACTCGCCCGCCGCTGAGCGCGCACATTCGAAATCCTAGCCGCAAAATTTCTCCGCATCCTTCCTGCTGGACATATGATGTTGCAATGGCGACACGCCTAGAAGCTCGCGGCTTGACGGTCGAGCTGCCGACCCGCGCGGGCTGGGTGCGCCCGGTGAACGACGTTTCGTTCTCGCTTGCTGATGGCGAGACGCTTGGGATCGTCGGCGAATCCGGCTCGGGCAAGACGATGCTCGCGCTCGCGCTGATGGGACTCGAGCCACCGGGGGCGCGCTTGACGGGCGAAGCGTGGCTCAGCTCGCGTGGCGTCAATGGAAACGGAAACGCCGCATCGCCTCCCGCCACCGGGGAAAACCTCCTCACAGCATCGCGCAAAGTGATGTGGGCGATTGCGCGGCGGCGAAATTGCCATGATTTTTCAGGAGCCGATGACGGCGCTTAATCCGGTCGTCCGCATCGGCGCGCAAATTGAAGAAGCGATTCGCGCCCACGGACCCGGCCTCGTTGGCGACGAAGTCCGCCGCCGCGCGTTGCAAGCGCTCGAACGCGCCGCGGTTCCCGAGCCGGCGCACCGCGCGCGCCAATATCCACACCAACTTTCCGGCGGTCTCCGCCAGCGCGCGATGATTGCCATGGCGCTTGCGGCCGGTCCGCGCGTGCTGATCGCGGACGAGCCCACCACGGCGCTCGACGTCACCGTGCAAAAGCAAATTATCGAGCTGCTCGCATCGCTTCGCCGCGAGCTTCAGCTTTCGCTGCTTTTCATCACGCACGATTTCGGAGTCGTCGCGCAGATTGCCGACCGCGTCGCCGTGATGTATGCCGGCCGTGTGGTCGAAGAAGGTCCGGCTTCCGAAGTTTTGCGCCATCCGCGCCACCCATACACCGAGGGGCTCCTGCGTGCGGCGCCGCGCCTTGCGCGCGAAAAGTTGGTCGCCATTCCCGGAACGGTTCCTCCACTGGATGCGCTGCCCGCGGGCTGCTCCTTCGGGCCGCGCTGCGCCCAGCACATCGCGGAATGTGACGCAGCGATGCCCGCACTCATTCACGCGGCCGGCGCGAGCGAAACCCATCGGGCACGATGTATCCTTGTTCGGTGACGGGTCAGGTGAAAATGGAAAGCCATCAGCGGCAAAAAGATCTGGTGCGCGAGCAGTTCACGCGTACTGCGCAGGTTTTCGGCAATTATGCCGTGGCCAGCCGCGTCGCCGAGGCGGAGCGGCTCGCGCGCATGGTACGCGCGATCGGCAGCGATCGCGCGGTGGATATTGCCTGCGGTCCGGGCACGCTCGCGTTGCGATTTGCACCGCACGTCCGCTGGATCTGTGGACTTGATCTTACGCCGGCAATTCTCGAACGCGCCCGACGCTCCGCGGAATCCGAAGGACTCGCCAATCTCGATTTCGCTATCGGCGATGCGCAATCCCTCCCGTTCGCCGATGGATCGCTCGACATCGCCGTAACGAGTTACGCCCTGCACCATTTCCCCGATGCGGCGCGTACGATAGGTGAAATGGCGCGCGTGGTGAAGCCCGGCGGGCGCGTCGGCATTCTCGATATTTTCCTGCCCAACGATCCTCGAGTGTCCGCGCTTAACAACCGCATCGAAATCTTGCGAGACGCGTCGCACACGCGCACGCTCGCCCGTGAGGACTTTGAATCGCATTTCGCCGCGCACGGGCTACGCGTTCTTGAAACCGGTGTCGAGGAGAATTCGCGTTCCTTCGACCACTGGATGCTCGTAGCAGGATCGAAGCCCGGCGATCGCACATATATCGAAGCGCGTCGCCTGATGGAAGACTCCATGGCGGACGACGCGGCGTGGTTCCATCCGCGATTCGAGCCCAGCGAAGATGGCAGCGGCGTGCGCGAGCTGATCTTCACCAATACCACGCTATTTATCGCCGGTGAGAAAATCTGACATGGCCGCCGACGCCCTTCTCGAAGTGCGCGATCTGCGAAAATCCTATCGCGGTCGCAGCGCGCGCGATTCATCAAGCGGAAGGCGATCCGCCAGCCGCAGTCACCGGATTCGTTGGCGTGGACGGGGTGAGTTTTTCGCTCGCGCCGGGAGAAACACTCGGCATCGTCGGTGAATCCGGCTGCGGAAAGACCACGCTCGCGCGCATGCTGCTGCGGCTCATCGAGCCGGATTCCGGCGAGATGCGTTTCCGCGGCCAAGACTGGCGGGGCGCGCGTGGCGCAGACCTGCGGGCTTTGCGCCGCCGCATTCAAATGGTGTTTCAGGACCCCATCGCTTCGCTCAACGCCCGCATGCGCGTGGGTGCGATTGTAGGCGAGCCGCTGGCGATCCACGAACCGGGGCTTTCGCGCGCCGATCGCCACGCACGCACCGCGAAAATGCTGGAGGCTGTCGGCCTTGGCAGCGAAGCGCTCGATCGCTACCCGCACGAATTTTCCGGCGGCCAGCGCCAGCGCATCGGCATTGCCCGCGCGCTGATTTTGCGTCCCGAACTTGTCGTCGCGGACGAACCCGTTTCAGCGCTCGATGTCTCCGTCGGCGCGCAGATTATCGAGCTGCTCGACCGTTTGCGGCGCGAGCTTTCGCTCACGCTAATTCTGATTTCGCATAGCCTGCCGGTTGTCGCGCAACTCGCGACGCGCGTCGCAGTGATGCAAGCCGGCCGCTTCGTCGAATCCGGCACAGCGGATCAAGTCCTGCACTCTCCGCAGCACCCTTACACGCAAGCCCTCATCGCCGCTGTCCCTGAAATCCCTACCGAGTCGTTGGGTTCGTAGGGGCGCAGTCCGCCGCAGGCGGATGCCCGGCGAACATCCTTGGCTTCGCGCAACCACAGGCTATGTTGTCATCCCGAGCGAAGCGAGGGATCTCTCTTCCTGCGTGCACCACTACTAGTGGTCATCCGGAGCGAAGTCCCGCGCGTCCTTTCCTTTCCCGCGGTTTTCGCGGGCGCGGGACGCAGAGAGGGATCTGCTCTTCGAGTGAGCACGTCGTCCGAGTGTAATCTTGAGGAGAGATCCCTCGCCCGCCGTTGGCGGACTCGGGATGACGATCCTAGTCGGATCGTCAAATTCGCCGTTCGATGTTTGGAAAATCGAGCCAGACCTTCACGCCGCAGAAGTGCGAGCCTTCGGTGCAAATCGGAGTCGAAATCCCCGCGCGCAAATGGCACGGCGGGCCGATGTATCGCCCAGCTCCGGAAACGCCGCGCGAACCTGCTCGACCTCTTCGATCGAGGCCTGATAAATCTCCTCCTGCGCGTTGAAGCACGTCCGCATCGTCCATTTGTGCAGCAGGTGCAGCAGCGAGCCCGATTCGACCAGGCGAATCGCCTTCGCATTCGGCAGCAGATAGAGCGCGAACTCGCGCGCCACTCCGCGATCGAGCAGTTCATTCTTCGCCGCCCACGCCTCTTCCATCGCCTGCTGATAGATTTCGAGCGCCCGCGGATTTTCGCGGATCAGCATCGGCGTGATGTAGTCGGGCGAGCGCGTGTCGGCAAGCGTCAGCAGCGGCCGCGAGCCGGGCACCATGCGATGCCGCTGGTCCTGGCTATCCGCCGTGTGGCTGATTTTTTTCGCGAACGTGAAGTGCGCGTGATCGAGCGGGCGCATCATCGGCGCGTGCACGCCCACGTTGAGCGTCTCGCGGCGATAGGGATTGCGCGCCGGATTGAGCATCCGGTCGAGCGCTTCCGCATCCGGGACATTCCGCCGCGGTCAGTCCCATCACCGCGCGATACGCCTCCGCCATCGCTTCGATCGCTCGCGGCGAAAAATCCATCAGCCGCGAAGTGAGTCCCGCGAGCCGCGCATCGAATTCGTGCGCAAACGCTTCGCCATCGCGCGGCGGCTGCTGCCATTCGGGCATGTCTTCCATCGCGCCGTTGTCGAAGCGGTCGAAAAACTCCGGATCCACTTCGCGAACCCGCGCGACCATCTCGCTCAGCACGTGCCGCGCCTCGGTGGGCGTATCGTTCGCCGCCTGCATCCGCCACAGCCTGTAGAGCACGATTCCGGAAATCGTGTGCACCATGGTGGTGAACGCCGCGACCGGCAGGACGTAACGCGCCACTTCGATCGCGCGCTTCTCCGATTGGCGCTCGACCTTCTGCACGCGCCGCGCGATGCGACATCGGGCCGACGTGCCAGATGTCGCTCAGGATCGCGCGCGCCGTCGGCTCGAGCACGCGCGTCAGCTCGCGATAGTGTTCCCACGCTCGCGCGACAGCTTTTTCGTAGATCGCGCGCTCGGCCGCGCCAAATTCCGCGCTCGCGGCGGGAATGTACGCCTGCGCGCGATCCAGCCGCACGTAGCGCTGGCTCTGCTGCTCGGAATTGTAAAAAGGATGCGCGTGGAGAAACGACCAGACGAATTGCCGGCTCACATTTTCGAGCCCGAATTCGAAGTGCGCGTGCTGGTAAACGGTGTGATGCCCGCCGAAATACGTTCCCGCGCCGATGGTCACGCGCTGCTTTTCGGTGACTTCCTCGGGAACCACCAGATGCGGCGAATAGCAGGTGCGCGCCGCCGCAATCGCGGAATCGAACGGGTGCGCGAACGCGTTGCGCAGCGTCACGCGCGGCGCCGCCGTCTCCACTTGCGATCCGATGGGTGCGTCGGGAATGGGAGACAATTGCGTGGCCATCTTCGGTGATTGTACACCGCATGCCGTCATTCTGAGCGGCGTCGGATGCCAACTAGGAAGACTCGTCTCCGGACTGAAAGCGACGATCCATCTGCAGTCGATCCAAGAAGCCCTTGAGAATCTCCCTAGCTCGCATCGGATTGGCGTTGAACTCCGCGAGCGCAATTTCGAAGCGCGCCAGATCGTGCGCCGAGACCTGGTCACAGCTCAGGACGTGCCGTTTGATTTCCTGAAGGGAAAGAGGGCGGGAGCACCCAAAGCACTTGGGGCGAATCCTTGGGAACTGTGACGGGTCCAAAAGACCGGCAGCAGTGTATTTGCGCGGCGGCCCGAAGCGGTCACCAAAGGGCTGAGTTTCGGGTTCCTCGTAGAATCCGTGCCACGAAATCAATTCGGTTACCCCGCGACACGCTGCAGGCTTGATCGCCCTTGAAGGTCACTTCCCTCGAAGGGGAGTCAAAGAACCGTCTACTTCTTCGCAGTCGAAGCCATCGAAGCTGCCTTGTCGGCATACTTCTTCGTAAAGCGCTCCACGCGGCCGGCGGTGTCAATCAGCTTCTGTTTGCCGGTGAAGAACGGGTGGCAGCTCGAGCAGATTTCCGTGCGGATCGCATTGCCCTTGATCGTCGAGCGCGTTTCAAACGTGCTGCCGCAGGCGCAATGCACCGTCACGGCGTGGTAATCCGGATGAATTCCTTCTTTCATGAAAAGCTCCTGTCTGCCGGCCGGTCTGCGCGAAGGTAAAGCCGTGCCATATATTCGCGTCGCTAGGCCCGCGGGGAAGTGTTCATTATACTCGAAAGCCGTATTTCACGCCATTGAGCGCTTCGGTCCGATTGGATGCCCGAAGGAAGGACCACTCATGAATTCGATCACATGACACTCCCAGTTTCCGATCTTCCCGTTCGCGGGACTGGTACATGCGAATTCTCGGTTTTAAGTTCGAGTTCGAAAATTTGGCGGCCGGTTTCGCGGCCATTCAGGACGACAGCGATTTCACCATCTTCCTGCCAGAAAACGCCGACGCCCCTCGCAGGCGAAAAATGTTCGCTGACAATACAGGTCGCCGACGTCGACCGGACGCATCAGGATCTCAGCCGCAAGGGGAGTGCACGTTTCGGCATCACTCCCATGCCGGCACTTCTGGAAGGATACGCGAGCGCGACTTGGCCGACCCGGACGGCTACCTCATGCAGGCTTTGGGTACCTGTGATCTGCATGCGCGAAAAGGGTTGCGCCTGAGTGCAGACTCGCGATGAAGTACCGATTCGCTGCCTGAGGGTAGTCGAACCGCGGTCGACAATGAGTTCGGCGTCCATGCGCGGACCGATCGTCGTCCATTTCCAACGCCGCCGCGAACGTGCCACGCAAGCAGCGCCCCTCGACAGAATCAGTCGATGTCACGCCGCGGAGATGGCCGCGCCCCGCCTCTCCGCTTCGGGGCATCTGACCACAAGTTTCACGATCCGCCGAAAAGAAGAGGCGCGCCGAGCTTCGAGCCGTAATTGGGCCGGTAGCGATCCGTATTGTAGAGTTTGGCCACATCCACCTTGCGCGCGCCGGCCGAAGAATCCGGCAGCGGGACGTGCCCGTAGTGGCCGCTCTGAATTCCCACCATCCGCCCGGAAACTCCGTCGCGAATCAGCTCGACGGCAATGTTGGCGAACGTGATCGCCACGAGCTGATCAATCGCGTCCGGCTCGCCGCTGCGCAGATCGTACGTCAGGTCGCTGACCATCGTTTCCTGGCCGGTGCGCGTGTGCACTTCTTCCGCGAGCGCGTGGCCGATGTCGGCTTTCTTGCGATGACCGTACGCATCGGCCTCGCCATATTCCTTAACCTGCGCGTCCTTCCAGACGGCGCCCTCGGACACGACGACCAGCGAATAGTGGCTGGGATTATTCGCCTTGTCCTCCATCAGGAGACCGCACACGCGATCGAGATCGAACGGATGCTCGGGAATCAAGCAGCGCGTGGAAGTCACATAAGCCGTGTACAGAGCGGTGAAGCCGGCGTCGCGGCCAAATATTCGAAAAATCCCGATGCGTTCGTGCGAGCCGACGGTGGTGCGCTGCCGCGTGATGGACTGCTTCGCGCGCGTGACCGCCGTCGAGAATCCGACGCAGTACTCAGTGCCGTGAACGTCGTTGTCCATCGTTTTGGGTATCGCCACCACGGGAAATCCCGCCTTGCAAAGCACGGACGCGAAGCTCAGCGTGTCGTCGCCGCCGATGGCGACCAGGCAGCCGATTCCCAATTTCTCCAGATTCGCGAGCACGATCGAAGTCAGATCGTAAGTCTTGCCGTCAAACGGAAGCTTCTTCAATTGCTCCTTGGGAATGTGCTTGGGCAGCTTGGATTCGGGAACGCGGCGGGGATTGGTCCGCGACGTGTGCAGCACGGTGCCGCCGGTGCGGTCAATCGTGCGAGTGTTATCGCGCGTGAGGTCGCGAATGTAGGTCGGGTCCTCCGCGCTGGTCATATAGGTCAGGCCTTCCCAACCCTTGCGAATGCCGATCACCGGCTTTCGAATTTCGCTTCCGCCATACACCACGGACTTGATCACCGGATTCAATCCCGGTACGTCTCCGCCACCGGTTAGGATTCCAATTTTTTCGTTTCCGCTCACGGTTTTGTGCTCCCGCTCCGCACATTCGCGCGCCTCGAATGGCAGTGCCAACGCACGGTTATCATAAAGGGAAAGCCCTCCACGTGGCGAGCAACTGTTCCAATGACATGCATCACAAAGTCCGATGGGTTAATGCCGGGCCGGCGCCGGTTCCGGTACAATTGCAGTCGCAGGGCCGATAACTTTGCTCGCCAGCACGACTGGAGCTTCATATGCGCCGCGCTGCCTTGATTGCTGCTTTCCTTCTTGGTCTTTGCCTCTGGGTTGCGCCCGTCGCGCCCGCGACCGGAGATCCGAAGCCGCTGCAGATATATTTCATAGACGTCGAGGGCGGCCAATCCACTCTGATCGTGGACCCGCAAGGCGAATCGCTGCTGATCGACACGGGTTGGGACGATTTTAACGGCCGCGACGCGGACCGCATCATGCTCGCCGCGAAATCAGCGGGAATAGACCATATTGACGACGTCATCATCACGCACTATCACTCCGACCACGCGGGAGGAGTTCCTCAGTTGGCGAGCCGGATAAAGATCGGCACGTTCTTCGATCACGGCCCCAATACCGAGACTTCCGCCGCTACGCTCGCCAGTTACGCCGGCTACGAAAGTATTGCGGCGCAAGCGAAGCGCGTGACCGTGAAGCCCGGCGACGAAATCCCGCTCAAGGGAATGCGCGTGCAAGTGTTGACCGCGGCGGGCGAAGAAATCAGCGCGCCTTTGCCGGGAGCGGGCCAGGCGAATCCGGTGTGCGCGTCCGAACCCGCGCGTAGGTCCCGATCCCAGCGAGAATTCGCGCTCGGTAGGCGTGTTGCTCACGTTCGGCAAGTTTCGATTCATTGATCTGGGCGATCTGACCAATCAAAAAGAAATTGCGCTGGCGTGCCCGAAAAACCTGATCGGAACCGTGGACCTTTACCTGACCACGCATCACGGCACCGCGCATCCGGGGACTGGCGACGGTTCGGGCGCGCGCTCGATCGTCGAGGCGCTGCATCCGCGCGTGGCCGTGATGAACAACGGCGCGATCAAGGGCGGCCATCCTGTGGCGTGGCAGATCGTCCACGATTCGCCGGGGCTCCAGGATCTCTGGCAACTGCACTACTCGATCCAGGGAGACAAACCCCACAACTCGCCCGAGCAGTTCATCGCCAACGTCGGAGGAAACGACGAAGGCAACTACATCAAAGTGGCGGCCGAGCCAAACGCGACGTTCACGGTTACGAATTCCCGAAACAATTATCAGAAAACTTATACGAAATAGCGCGGCCCCTGAGGAGATCAGGCGCGGAAATCAGGACTTGAGAGAAGCCAGCACCTCGCTGAATTCCTCGTGCAGGCCGCTGGGAAGAACCTCCAGGCTTACGATCCGCTCGAATGAGTTCGAGATTGTCGCGGGGATTTTCGTAAGCGCGTGTTGATGTCCGCAATGCTGATGCGGCGTTCGTCTTCGTGAATTTGCTCGAAGGTGTCGCCCACGTCCACCAAACCCTCTTCGACAACCGAAAAGTAAATTCCCGAACGCTTGCTGGCCCAAAATCGCTTCACCATATCCGCGCGATCGAAGCGAATCCCGAGCTTGTAGCAGGGGAAGCGCGGCTGGGCAACTTTGACCACGGCTCCTCCGATGCGGAATCGGTCGCCGATGCGGGCGTTTTCTTCCGTGAGCCCCTCGGTGGTGAAATTCTCGCCGAAATTTCCCCAGGTCAATTCCACGCCGGGCAATTCCTTGCGCCAGTATTCGTAATGCTCGGAGGGATAGGCGTAGACCGCCTTGTTTTTGCCGCCGTGAACCTCCAGGTCCGATTGAAGGTCGCCATCGAGATTCAGGCGGCGGAGCAGGCGCGGGCCACGCACCGGCGATTTGAAAATGCTGGTGAGCACGTCGTGGCCACGGGCATCGCGTACCGTGCGCGGCAGGCCGACTTGCAGCGAAATGATTTTCATTGCCTGCAATCCAGAACGGCGGACGCCGTTGATGCGGTCGCTCTTCAAATCGTTCAGCGCGCGATTGGCGTCGCGCAATGGATAGAGCATGGTCTGCGAGTGAATCGGGATTTCAGCGGCGACGCGCAAGAAATCCTCGCCGTCCTTGCGCGTGTTGTTGGCCACGCTGCGAATCACGCGCTCCTGATAGAGAAGATTGTAATCGAAAGACGGAATCGGGCTCATGTGAATGCCGCCGAGAACGAGCACACCGCCTTTCTTCAGCGCCGCGAGCGCAGGAGGGACCAGCTCTCCGGCAGGCGCGAAGATGATCGCCGCGTCGAGCTTTTCGGGAGGCTCAGCCGAGGCTTCGCCCGCCCACACGGCGCCGAGCTGCAGCGCAAGCTGCTGGTGTTTCGCGCCGCGCGTCGCGGCGTAAACTTCCACGCCCCAATGTCGCGCCACCTGAATGGCGACGTGCGCGGCCGATCCGAAACCGTAAAACGCGAGACGCCCGCCGCGCTTGATTCCCGAAAGGCGCAGCGAGCGAAATCCGATGATGCCTGCGCACAGCAGCGGCGCGGCGTGTTCGTCGGCAAACGCTTCGGGAATGGCGTAAACGAAATCCTCGGGCGCTACGGTGAGTTCCGCGTATCCGCCGTCAACCGTGTAGCCGGTAAACGTAGGATGGTCGCAAAGATTTTCCATGCCCGCGCGGCAAAATTCGCAAGTCTGGTCGGTGCTATGCAGCCAGGGAATGCCGACGCGGTCACCTTGCTTGAATCGGCGCGCGCCTTCGCCGAGACCTTCGACCATGCCTACGATTTGATGTCCGGGAATCACCGGGGATTTTTTCGGCGGCAATTCTCCCTCGACCACGTGCAGGTCCGTGCGGCAAACTCCGCACATTTTCACGCGCACGAGGACCTCGCCCTTGCCGGGCCGCGGATCGGGCGCGTCCGTGAATTCGAGCGGATTGCTCTCGACCGGCGCCGGGGAACGGAGCAAACACGCCTTCATCGGCCCCCTCGATTGTGTGTCGAGTAATTCAGGCCCCGATCGTTTGTTTCCAATGGGTTACGCCGAGTTTTACTCGGCACCCTGTGTCGAGTAAATTGGGACTGGCGAGGCTCCATCCAAGCGTGTCGACTGCGGGCGACGCGGGCTCGAGCGTCCACACTTATCCCCGCTCCCGAGAGAGCCGCCAATGGCGCGCCGAGTCTGGTTGTCGCATGCACGAGGGCAATGATAGCGCGCGAAAATCGAAGTCAAGAAAGAAATACTGTGGACTTTTTCCGGCGCGTATGGCGCGGGTCTAGGCGAGCGGCGGACGAGGGACCAACCAGCGGAAAAGAACGGTTGACGCGAGCGCGCCGGCAATTTGCGCGAGCAAGAAGAGGGGAACATCGAGCGGGCGGATTCCCGAGAAAGTGTCGCTCAACGAACGGGCGATGGTGACAGCGGGATTCGCGAAGGATGTGGATGCCGTAAACCAGTAAGCCGCCGTGATGTAGGCTCCCACGGCGAACGCCGTAACGTTCGAACGAAGCCGAGAACATCCCCAGATCACCAAAAGCAGCCCAAACGTGGCGATGAACTCGCTGAGCATCAGCGCCGGTCCGCCACGCGCATGACGGGACAGCGAAACAACCGGCAATCCGAACATGAGATGCGCGGCGATGGCTCCGGCGATTCCTCCGAAAACTTGAACTGAGATGTACAGCAGGGTTTCCTTCCAGGGAAGGCCACCTTCCAAGGCGTCCGCCAGCGAGACGGCGGGGTTGAGGTGCGCGCCGGAAATCGGGCCGAACGCGAGAATTAAAGCAACGAGAGCCGCTCCCGTGGCGATGGTATTTGCAAGGAGGGCCACGGCGACGTTACCGCCTGCAAGACGTTCGCCCATGATTCCCGATCCGACGACCGCTGCGACGAGAAACGCGGTGCCCAGAAACTCAGCCGCCAATCGCCGGGAAAGTGAGCTCTTCATTGCCGGCCGATGCGGTCAATTTCTTTTTTAATGGCGAGTTTATCGATGCTCGCGAGAGGCAGGCAGAGGAACAAGTTGATTCTGCGGTCAAGAATCATGAACGCTTCGCGGAATGCCTTTTCGATTTCTTCGGGCGTGCCCGTCACGGCAGCAGGATCGGGCACGCCCCAATGCGCGGTCATCGGCTGTCCCGGCCAAATGGGACAGATTTCTTTTGCCGCGTTGTCGCAAACGGTGAAAACAAATTGCATCTGTGGCGCGCCCGGCTTGGAGAACTCATCCCAACTCTTGCTGCGCGCGCCTTCCGTCGGAAGCTGCGCCAGCGCAAGCTGCTTGAGCGCCTCGGGGCGCACAGCCCCGGCCGGATGACTGCCCGCGCTGTACGCGGCGAATGTGGGTTGGCCTTTGCGGTTCAAGATGGCTTCGGCCATGATTGACCGTGCGGAATTCCCAGTGCAAAGAAAGAGAACGTTGTAGCGAACTCCCACGCTCAATACGCCTTTGCAGCTTCGACCGGTTTACGGGCGCGAATGAAGGCGCTTGCGAACTTGCCCTCGACTGCGGGCGCGATCGCGTCCACGTCAATTCCCTCGGCCGCGAGGAACTGGCGCGCGTCTTCGATGCCGTAAGTACGCGTCGGCTCGACTTCGATCTCGGCGAACCCGGCTGCCGCGAGCTTCGCGCGATATTCGGATTCGTCCATCGCTCCCGCAACGCACCCGACCCATAGCTCGATGCTTTTACGGATTGCCGGGGGAACGGGGCCGCGCACGACCACGTCGGAGACGGCAAACCGTCCGCCAGGCTTGAGCACGCGAAATGCCTCGCGAAGGACACGATCCTTGTCCGCCGAAAGGTTGATGACGCAATTTGAAATTACGACGTCTACGAAATCCCGCGGCAACGGAATACTCTCGATTTCGCCGCGGAGAAACTCGATGTTCTCGACTCCCGACTTGCGCTGGTTTTCGCGTGCTAGCGCCAGCATTTCGTCCGTCATGTCCAAGCCGTAGGCCTTGCCGCCCGGAGAGACGCGGCGCGCGGAAAGCAACACGTCAATCCCGCCGCCCGAACCGAGATCCAGGACGATTTCTCCCGGCCGCAATTCCGCAAGCGCCGTGGGATTGCCGCAACCCAGCGATGCAGCGACGGCTTCGGCGGGAAGCGCTGATTTCTGCGATTCGTCATAGAGATTGCGGGTGATGGGATCGCAAAGGCTTAGACCGCCGCCACCTCCGCAACAGGCCGTACCGCCCGAGGCAACCTGCCGGGCCGCTTCTCCGTACTTGGTTTGGACCGCGCTTTTAAGGTCGTTGTCCGGCACGCTGGACTCCAGACTTCATATCTGCACTTGCGAATATGTTCGCAGCCTAGCTCGACCCGACGTATATGTCAAGGCACATATGATGTATACTGCGCGCATGGCAAAGACTCAGGCGGCATTCTCTCTCGACGTTCTCTTTCGCGCGCTGGCGGATACCACGCGGTTGCGATTGCTGAACCTGATCGCCGACCGGGAAATTTGCGTCTGCTACTTCGTGGAGATTCTGAAAACGAGCCAGCCGAAAATATCCCGGCATCTGGCGTATCTGCGCAAGGCAGGGATCGTGGCTTCCCGGCGCGAGGGGAAGTGGATGCACTACCGGCTCACGATTCCAAGGGACGAAGTGGCCTCAAGGATTCTGCGCGAGACGCTAAGACATCTGCAGGAGAGGCCAGAGATGAAACGCGACGTAGCGCGGCTTGGTTCCGCATGCTGCGCGCCGCAGAAATACGTACTGCTTCAGAGCGCACCGCAACCCGCGGTCTTCCGGGCGACCCGACGGTAGAGAGTGGATTGCGCGTTCGTCTGAACGCCGCCTTCCCCCGAGCGAGGCGAGGGAGCTCAGTTGCAACGCTGGAAGAGAGATTCCTCGTCGCTTCGCTCCTCGGAATGACAAGCGAAGCGGTGGGAGCTGGATGGTTTGGGTGGCGCCAAGCATACGCGCCGGGCGTAGCACTGCTACGCCCCTACGAAGAGAAACCTGAGGCGGATGGGCGGCATCGAGCCAAGAAGTTGTGCCGGGCACGGCATGCCGTGCCCCTACGAAGACAAACCACCGGCAGATGGGGCGACTTCGCCAAGCATTTGCGCCGGGCACAGCGTGCTGTGCCCCTACGAAACCAATTCGCACGTCGCCGAAAGTGTAGGCGAAATGAACGCAGCGTCTACGCCCAGCTATAGCCCTGGGTTGAGAGCGGAAGCGAGCGGATACGCTTACCGGTGACGGCGAATATCGCATTGGTGATGGCCGGGATCATCGGCGGCAACGCGGGCTCACCGAGACCGGTCGGCGGGTTATCTGTCTTCAGGAAGAAGACGTCAATTGCCTTGGGCGCCTGGGTGAGACGCGCTGGCGGATACTGGTGGAAATTGCTCTGCATGGCGCGGCCCTTATCAATGACGATCTCATAGCCCATTGCGTGACTCAGTCCTTCCACGACCGCGCCCTGCGAAATATTTTCCGCGGCGGCCGGATTGATGGCCCCCACGCTGCCGATATCGCCGACAACCCAGGCCTTGTTGACCTTTACCTTAGCGCCGTCCGTGACGCGAACTTCAGCGACTTCCGCGAAATATCCGCGATGACTGAAGTGGAATGCGACGCCCATGGCCGTGTCCTTTGGCAGCTTGGTTTTGCCCCAACCAGAGCGCTCGGCGACGGTAGTAAGAACGCCGCGCATCCGGGCGGCGTCAAACGGCACAGGAGCGAACGCAACCGGAGTTCCCGGCGGCGGAGCAGCGGACGGCAGAGGCTCATTTGCGAGCATGTCGAGCCGGAACTGCACGGGATCTTTTCCGGCGGCGTGCGCGAGCTCGTCAATAAAGGACTGCATCACGAATGCTATCGCGTTGCTTCCGGGAGCGCGCATCGCGCCCATGGGAACGCCGCTGGGCATCATCGAGCTGAGTTGCGAGAAATTCGGAACGAAGCGCGACGGGAATTCCTCGCCGGAGAGACCCGCGCTCTGCGCGAAGCGGCCCTTTTCACCGAACGTGACGAAGTGATTGCGCCACGCGACGAGCTTGCCGTTGGAATCAACTGCGCCCTTCAGGAAGTGGAAGCCCGCGGGACGATAGAAGTCGTGCGCCATGTCCTGTTCGCGGGTCCACAGCAATTTCACCGGCACGCCAATTTGCTTGGCGATGAATGCGACTTCGACCATGTAGTCGTTGGTGAGGCGCCGGCCGAAGCCGCCGCCCATGCGCGTGAGGTGAAGGGTGATGTTCTTCTGATCTATGCCGCAGGGTCTTCGCAGTCTGCGCCGACGCCGCTGGCGGGGGTCTGGCTGGGCGCCCAGACTTCGAGTTTGCCGTCCTTGAAGTAGGCGGAACAATTCATGCGGCTCGAGCGGAACGTGCGAAAGGAACGGATAGGAATACGCGGATTCGACGACGTGCGCGGCGGCGGCAAAAGCGGCGTCCACGTCGCCATCCTTGCGAAGCGTCTGGCCAGGCTCGTTCTTAGCGAGTTCCACGCGAAGTGCTGGCGTAGAGCGCGCTGCTCTGCGCGGCGGTCGGGCCTTCGTCCCATACGACCTTGAGAACGTTGTCCCTCGCGTGGCGCGCCTGATACCAGCTATCGGCGACGATCGCAACGCCGCCCACTAGCGCGCTCGGATCACTGCTCGGCTCAACGACAAAGGCGTGCCGGATTCCGGGCTGCGCCTTTACCTCGTCGAGATTGGCGCTGACAACTTTGCCGCCGAAAACGGGGCACTTCTCGTAGTTGGCGTACAGCATCCCGGGCATCGTGAAATCGATTCCGAAAACAGGCTTGCCGGTGACGATCTTTTTGATGTCCGCATTGGCTGTGGAATGGCCGATGATTCGATAGTCTTTCGGATCCTTCATCTTGAGAGTTTTCGGATCCGGAACGGGCATAGTGGCGGCTGCCGACGCGAGTTCACCGTAACTGGCGGAACGCTTGCTGGCTTCGTGATGCACCCGGCTGGGAGTGGTGGTGCATTCAGAGGCCGGCACATTCCATTTCTGCGCGGCTGCGGCGATCAGCATCGCGCGACCCCCCGCGCCGACCTGGCGCAGGGGCTCCCAGTTCAAGGGCGTCGCGGTGCTGCCGCCGGCGATTTGCAGACCGTACTTTGCCTGGTCGAGGTCGGCCTGCTCGATTTTCACGTCCTTCCAATCGGCGTCGAGCTCCTCGGCGATCATCATGGGCAGCATGACCTTCACGCCCTGGCCGATCTCGGGATTCTTGGCGATGATGGTGATCGACGCCATCGGGCGCAATGGTGATGAAGGAAGCGGGCAGGAGCGTGACGGGCGGCCCGAACTGCGCGGCGAGAACTTTCTCGAGCGGCTCGACGTAGTAGGCCAGCATCATGCCGCCACCGGCTATGACAGAAGCGCGGAGAAATGAGCGGCGGCTAACAAGCGTCGTTTCCATAAGACCTCCTGCTTGCGAATTCGTCCAGCCCGGCGCGTTACGAATGGGCGGCGGCCGCGGGCTCCTTCGTCGTTTGATTGGCGGCGATCTCCGCCGCTTTATGAATGGCTTTGCGAATGCGCAGATAGGTGCCGCAGCGGCAGATGTTGCCGTCCATGGCAGCGTCAATATCCGCGTCGGTGGGATGCGGATTCTTCGCGAGCAGCGCCGAGGCGGACATCATCTGGCCGGCCTGGCAGTAACCGCATTGCGGCACGTCAATTTCCTCCCAAGCGATCTGGACCGGATGAGTTCCGTCTTCGGATAGTCCCTCGAGCGTGGTGACGTGCTTGCCGGCAGCGCTCGAGATTCGGCGTGGTGCAGGAACGCATGGCCTCTCCATTGATGTGGACGGTGCAGCAGCCGCACAGGGCCATTCCGCAGCCATACTTCGTGCCATGCAGGCCGAGGACATCGCGGACCACCCACAGCAGAGGGCGTGTCCTCCGGGACGTCTACGGTAGCGGGCTTGCCATTTACGGTGAGTTTGTACGGCATGGAGTCACCTCCGAAAACGTGAGGAGCTAGGCTGACGGCGAAAACGGTAGCACTGGGCCGCGAGCGGTGTCAATTGGCCGGGCGCAGCCGCGGGGGCGAATTTCGCCCTACCGGGTACCTACGAATTTGTGTGTTTTGAATCACATACAGCGAAAGTGGCATTCCGGGGCCCGAGGGCCTCGATCAGATCGCGCCCTTGGACATCTGATCGGCGATGTACTCGGATTGGCGCAGGGTGAGGGCCACGATTGTGAGGGTGGGATTTTCGCCGCCGCTCGAAGTGAACTGGCTACCGTCCGAAACGAAGAGATTTCTCACGTCGTGGGACTGGCCGAAGCGGTTGACGACGCCATCCTGCGGCTTTTCGGACATGCGGTTGGTGCCCATATTGTGCGTGGACGGAAACGGAAGATGGTGCACGGTGCGCTTGGCGCCGATGGATTTGTAGAGCGCGTCCGCCTGCTGAAAACCATGGTTGCGCATGGCGAGGTCGTTGGGATGGTCGTCCACGTGGACGTTGGGAATCGGCATCCCGAACTTGTCTTTGCGATCCGGGTGCAGCGTGACGCGATTGGTGTCGCGCGCCAAATCCTCGCCGATGATCCACACGCCCGCCAGATTCACGTAGTTATCAATCACCGAGGCGCGGTCGCGGCCCCATTCGCCGGGCAGCAGGTTTGTGGCAAAGCTGGGCAGACCCTGCGGCAGCAGCTCCAGGTTGTAACCGCCGACGAAATCCGCGCTTCGTATCGAGGCGGGCTTCGTCCATCACGATTCCGGACTGCGCGGTTCCGCGATACATGTGCACGGGCTTGTCAAAAACGCCGAACACCGTTGAGGTCACGTGCCGCATGTAGTTCCTGACCGACTTGCCCGGATGAATTCGCGAGTCCCTGCGGAAACTGGCTCGACGCCGAATTGAGCAGCAGGCGCGGGCTTTCGATCGAATTCCCGGCGACGGCGACGAGGCGTGCTTTCTGCCGCTGGAGCGCGCCGGTACGGTTCGCGTACACGACGCCTGTAACTTTGCCGGACGCGTCGTGCTCGATGCGCAGAACCTGCGACTCGGCGCGTACCTCCGCTTTTCCCGTGGCCTCGGCCTGCGGAATATCGATGTAGAGCGTGGACCATTTCGCGCCGAACGTGCAGCCCTGCACGCAAAAGCCGGTTTGCTGGCAGGAAGCGCGGCCATCGCGCGGCACGGAATTGATGGCCATGTTCGTGGTCATGTACTGCGTGTAGCCCAATCTTTTTGCACCCGCGAATAGAACTTTTCCGTGACTGCTGGCAGGCAGCCGCGGAATCCCGTGCGTCCCGGTGACGCCCATACGCAGTTCGGCGCGGTCGTAGTAAGGCGCGAGCTCGTTGAGATCGATGGGCCAGTCGAGCAGATTGGCGCCGGCAATCGCGCCATAGCATGTACGGGTCTTGAATTCGTGCTCCTGAAATCGCAGCGCGCATGCGCCCCAGTGGACGGTGGTCCCACCGACAAGCTTGCAGATCCATGCGGGCAAATCCGGTGACGATTTCGCGACGTTCCATGAACCCGACGACGTGCGGGGATCAAGCCACGTGAACGCGCCGAACATGGCCATTTCGTCGTTCTGGAAGTCCGTCATCTCCATGCGTTTCCCAGCTTCGAGGACGACGACGGAGATTCCTTTTTTCGTCAGCTCGTTCGCTAGCGTTCCACCGCCGGCGCCGGAGCCGACGATCACGACAACCGACGAATCGTTCAAATCAAACTTTGCGGGCATTTTTCCTCACAGCTAATCCCTATTTCGGCAGCCAATCGATATCGCTAAAGCCGCGGTTGATGTATCCGCCCAAAGCGGACGATGGGCCTTCGTAGCCAAACTTTGGCCACAGCTCGGGCTGGTTATAGAGCGGAGTCATCGTGTCGCCATACACTTTCGCGAAGAACGCGCCGCTCTCGATTTGCTTAATCGCAGCGACGCGAACTTTCTCGTCGGAAACATCGGCGTACAGCTTGCCCGCGGACGCCATCGTAGCCGCGTTGAGCTGCGCTATACCGCTGGCGAGCAGCTTTCGAGTGGCGGCATCCTTCGCGGCTTCGTCCTGAAGGGGCGCGATGGCTTTCGCATAGAAAGAATCGTCGAGGCGATCGTGCGGAAATAAATCGCGCGTGAATTTCAGCAGCGCGCGCGATTCTTCGGCGCTGAGGCCCGCGGCTTCGCCGCCGCTTGCGAGCAGGCTAGTGCCGCTGACCGCAACGGCCGCGACCGTGGCCGCACTGCCGCGCAGGAATCCGCGGCGTGAAAATTTCGTCACCCACTCGCGAAGCAGCATGTGTTTCATGTGTGGCGTTCCCCCGACAGCTTTTGCAGACACATCCTAATCCGGCGGGACCGAATTCGCCAGCCCGCAGGCAGGACATTCGTATCGGGGTCTCCGTGCTTACTCTACGGACGTACTTCTACGAATTGATGAGCTTGCGCGCAAAGACTATGGTTCGAATCCGGGTGGAAGCGCGGGCCTTCTTTGCCCCGACTTCGTGGCGGCGGACGAAGGGCGGGGCCGCAAAAAAGGGGTGGAAGTCCCGGCCCTTTAGGCCGGGGAACAAAGTGGAAAGGAATTTGGGCTTCAGCCCCGGGCCGATGCCTCTCGCTCCCCAAGAAGTGCGGACTTTCTTCGTCACATCCGTGACCATCAGACGCCATGCGATATTTCAATCAGAGCGCATGGCCACTCTACTGGTTGGAATCTTGCAAGATTACAGACGCCAGGAAAAGTTTCTGCTGCATGAGTTTGTTATTATGCCGAACCATTTCCATCTCTTGCTGACGCCTTCCGCGGACGTTCCGCTGGAAAAGGCGGTGCAGTACATCAAAGGGGGCTTTTCCTTTCGGGCCAAGAAGGAACTCGATTTTCAGGGGTCGATCTGGGAAGCAAGCTTCACGAATCATCGCATCCGCGACGAGCGTGACTACGAACGTCATCGCTGCTACATTCGGCAGAATCCCGTAAAGGAGCTTCTCGTGGAAACGGAGGGAGGTTTCCCGTATTCGTCTGCCTATTGTGACGCCGCGGTCGACCCAGCGCCACCATGGCTAAAGCCATGATTTTAGATCTCCGCCTTTCCCCGGCCTGAAAGGCCGGGGCTTCCACCCAAGAGCAGGGCGGAGCGTAGGCCTTCATCATCCTAAGTTCATTGAACGAACGGCGTACCCGCGAACATTCTTTGCAAGCTCGCGGGCGGGCAAGGGGCGGCTGGCGAAAGTGCGCTGGAAGAAATATCGAGGACTAGACTTCCGCGTTGGTAGCGCGGCTGGCGACTACGACTCCAGCTTCGACCGTCGGGCGGGGAGCGCGACGCATGGTATCAATGAACACGCGAACGATGTCGGGATCGAACTGGTTCGCGGCGCAGCGCTCGAGTTCCGCGAATGCGTCTTCCGGCGTGCGTGCTTTCTTGTAGGTGCGTTCCGATGTGATCGTGTCGTAGGCGTCCGCGATCGCAATCACGCGCGCGCCGTATGGAATTTGTTCGCCCTCAAGGCGCAGCGGATATCCGGTGCCGTCGTAGAATTCGTGATGGTGGCGAACCATCTCGCGGATGCGGCCCATGGGCTTGAGCGGCTCGAGAATTCGTGCGCCCAGATCGGTATGCGTCTTCATCGTTTCCCATTCGGCAGCATCGAGCGGGCCGGACTTGTTCAGGATCGCCTCGGGAATTCCGACCTTGCCGATATCGTGAAGCAGACCGGCCAACCGAATTTCCTCGATTTCCGCGGGCGTCAAGCCAAGCGCCTGCGCGATCATCACGGAATACGCGGAAACCTTCTGCGAATGCCCCTGCGTGTAGTGATCCTTGGCGTCAATCGCGAACGCGAGCGACGTAACCGTCTCGACCACGGCCGCGCGGCAGCGCATCGCCGGAACCGTCTCCGCCCTGCTCCCTTAGCGAGCGGGTGAACTGTTCGAGCCGGCGATAGATTTCCTCGAACGCCTCGGGGCCGGTGGAGAACAGGCGCTTGAGCGTGACGCCGAGATACGCTTCGAGCACATCCTTCTTCCATCGCTTGCGGTCGTTCGGATCGCCCTGCTCGGCGCTGGAAACCAGATTGCCGCCCTGATGCTTGGAAAGATACATCGAGGAGTCCGCCACCTGGATGAGTTCCTGCGGCGTGGAGCCATGCACGGGAAACGCGGCGATGCCGAAGCTGGCGGTGATGTTCTTGTCGCGCAGCAGAGGATCGGAGGCAATCCAGCCGCGAAGTTTATTCGCCAGCTGGCGCGCCTGCTCGATGGCCGTTTCGGGCATGAGAATCACGAATTCGTCGCCGCCGTAGCGCGCGACGACGTCCGAGCGCCGGCAATTCTGCTCGAGGATGTGACCGACGCGCTGCAGAACCACGTCGCCTTCGAGGTGGCCGTAGAAATCGTTCACGAACTTGAAGCGGTCGAGGTCCATCAGGACCAGCGCGAGAGGCCGGTTGGCGCGCGTCGAGCGCTTCCATTCGGCGGAGAGCGCTTCCATCAGGAAGCGGTGCGTCTTCACACCCGTCAGGCCGTCGGTAATGGCCTGCTCCTGCGCTTTCTGGAAAGTGAGGGCATTGTGCAGCGCGCCGGCAAAAAGGTCGGCGAGGGTGCGCAGCAGCAGCGACGTCCTGCTCCGGGAAATCGCAGGGCTCGGAGGATTCGACGTAGAGAACGCCGAGGAATTGTTCGCCGTAAGTGACCGGCAACGCAACCGAAGCGACCGAGCCCGGCAAGAACCAGGCGAGGCGCTGAAGCAGTTGACTTCGCGAACGATCGCCATCTGTCCGCTGCGCGCAACCTGCCCAACCAGTCCTTCGCCGAGCACGATGCGGCGGCCCACGGCTTCGCGCCGCGCGCCGGCCTCGGCCTGGACGACCAGCTCCTTCGCGGAATAATCGAGAATGGCGATGCCGATGTGATCGTAGGCGAGATGCTTTTCCATCTCCGCGGCGATCTTGGCGAGCATTTCGTCGGGATCGAGAGTGGTGATGGCATGGCTCGAAACGTTGTTGATCAACGTGAGCTGGCGCGATTTCTTCTGCTCTTCCGCAAAAAGCCGGGCGTTCTCCATGGCGATGCCGGCTTCGCTCGCCAGCACGCGCAGAAACTCGACGTGGCCTTCGTCGAATACGCTGTTCCTTCTGGCTGTGCACCGCCATCACGCCCACGGGCGCGGTCGTAGAGAATCAGGGGCACAGCGCAAATGGAACCGAGCTGGCCGCAGAGGCTCGAACCCGAGACGCTGCGCTTCTTCCGTGAAATTGTCGCGAATCAAAAGCGGTTGCCCCGTGCGCACGACGTGTTCCACCAGATGATTTCCGGACTCGGCGCGAGCGCTTCGGCAGCCGCTCGCCATCGACGACTTCGATTTCGAAGCGGACTTCGCGGTGTCTTCGGATCATGGAAGGCAATGAAGAAGCTGCTCGCATCGAGCACGCGGCGCATTTCGGAATAGATGCGCTCGAGCAATGTATCCAGGTCGAGAGTCGAGCTCAGCGCCCGGCCGATTTCGTTGAGGATGTGCAGCTCTTCGCTGCGGCGCGCGGTCTGCTGGATCAGATAGCTATTCTCAACCGCCATGCCGATCTGCTGGCCGAGAGCGAGCAGCAGCCGCCGTTCCGCGGGAGTGAAACTGCGGTTGTCCGGTGTGCCGAGCAGCAGCACGCCAAAGACGCGCTCCTTCGCCTGCAGGCTGATTCCGACCACGGTGCGCAGTCCCTGCGCGAGCAGCAGCTGGCGCACCTGCGCGGAAGGAGTCTTCCTTCTCAAGCGCTTCCCAGTTCGCGTCGCGCGTGAGATCGCGAAAAACCACGAGCCCGCCCAGGCGCGCCACCAAGATTGATGAAATATTCATTCGAGATCCGTTCTCCTGAATGGCGGTGCAAAAGGAATCGTCGAGCCCGGCGACGATCACAGAGGCGGCGCCGTTGCCTCGCCGTGCTGCAAGCAAAGAGCGCCCGGCCGGGATGCGCACCACGTTCAGGACGCGTTCCAGCGCCTGGGCCAGCATTTTCTGAATTTCGCCGCCGACGAAGCTCGACGTGGCCAGATTCAGATTGGAGAGCGCCAGCATGTTGCGCTCGACGCGCCGCCGTTCCTCTTCGTAGACCGCCATCACCATCAGTACGCAGGTGAAAAGTTCCGGCAAGATCATCAGCGGCAGCAGACCGTCGCGCTGCATGAAGGCAGGAACGATCGGAACGCGGCCGAAATACAGAGCAGGCCCCAGCCGGCAAAGGCGAAGCAAGCAGCACATCCGCGCGAGCTTCCTGTTTGCGCCCTTCCTGCCAGAAGGTGTAGCCGACCAGCAGGAAAATGAAGCCCACGCCCAGCACGGTGGGCGGGATATTCAAGATTTGGTGCACGTGGACCACAGGCCACGCGGCAAAAACCACTGTGGCGACAACCAGTGTGCGGACCGGAACCTTCAGGCCCGCATACAGACCGCGCGGCGCGAATAAAAGGCCAGAGCCGAAAAGGCTATGAGGAATTCGCTCAATTCCAGGAGCCGGCGGTCCCACGGATTCTCTGGCCTACGCCAGGCGCTCAAACCGCCAGTGGCGAAGTGCAGAGCCAGGAGCAACCACGCGGCCGACCACGCCAGCAGATATTCCTGGCGCTTCAGCCGGTACATGAAATAGAAAAAGCCGGCAAGCAGGAAGCGTGCTTACCAGGAGCATTACGCCAGTGATAGTGAGATAGCTCGGCAATTGAATACCCGCGCCCGTTCTTCAGGCACTCGTCGGTCGAGGATAGCAGAAAATCAGCAGCCTTCCTCGCCGTGTGTCCAGCGTAGTTTCGTGGAGGTTAACGTCGGAATGCGCCTGGCGCAGGAACCTTATCCAGGACGTTACCTTGCAACATCCACTATGTCGCGCAGTGCCACGGGTCAACAGTACCCGGGTACCAACGCTACGCCGCCTCATGTGCACTTGCACGCCGCTACCTGTACTCGATTTTGGCCGCTCGTTCCGCTAATATGAATTGCTTCTAAACCAACGGAAAGATCAAAGAATGCCTCCCTCAAACAAACCACGCGTTCGCTTTGCGCCTTCGCCCACCGGCTATCTGCACGTCGGAGGAGCGCGGACCGCCCTCTTCAATTGGCTTTTCGCGCGGCACGAAGGCGGCACGCTGCTGCTGCGAATTGAGGATACCGATGTCGAGCGCAACCGCCCCGAGCTGGTGGACGGCATTCTGGAGGGGCTGAAGTGGCTGGGGATCGAATGGGACGAAGGCCCGATCTTTCAGTCGCAGCGGCTTGACTGTACCGCGCGGCGGCGGAACGCCTGCTCGCCAGCGGCGCGGCCTTCGCTTGCTACTGCAAGGCTACCGCGTATGCCGGCGGAGACGCCGCACCAGCGATCCCGAAGACGCAGAAGGCGAAGGCGACGACGAAGGCCCGAAGGCTCCACAAGAACATCGCATGTCCCTGCCGCGATCTTACAGAAGCCGAGCGCGCGGCCAGGGAAAAATCGGGCATACCGCGCGCGATCCGATTTCGCGTGCCGCGCACGGGCGTCACGAAATTCGAGGATGCCGTCTTCGGTCCGCGCGAAGTGCAGAACGCGGAGATCGAGGATTTCGTGCTGTTGCGCTCCAACGGCCTCCCGACCTATCAGCTCAGCGTGGTCGTGGACGATATCGACATGCGCATCACGCACATCATTCGCGGCGCCGATCATCTTTCGAACACGCCGAAACAGGCGCTGATTTATCGCGCGCTCGGCGCCGATCCGCCGATTTTCGCGCACGTGCCGCTGATTCTCGGGCCCGACCGCACGCGGCTTTCCAAGCGCCACGGCGCCACGAGCGTCGGCTCGTACGCCGACGAAGGATTTTTGCCCGAAGCGTTCCGGAATTTTCTCGCGCTGCTGGGATGGTCGCCCGGCGACGATGCGGAGTTCCTGCGCACCAGCGAACTCATCGAGCGGTTTGCGCTTTCAGGCGTCAGCCGCACGAACGCGGTATTCGATCGCGCCGAAGCTCGAATGGTTCAACACGCAATATCTGCAGAAGCCGCCGGTCGAAGACGTGCTGCCCTACGTGGAAGCGGAGCTGAAGCGCGCGGGACTGTGGGAAGGATCGCAGGCCAGCCGCGACCGCGCGTGGTTCGCGACGCACGGTCGATCTGATTCGTCCGCGAACGCGGCTGCTCGGCGATTTCACCACCTGGGCGCGCGCGTTTTTCACCGATGATTTCGATTACGACGCGGAAGCGCGGGAAAAATTCTGGAAGGATGAGCGTCTGCCGGCCATGCTCGAAAAACTTGCCGACGCGCTTGATGCGCTGCCGGATTGGAACCACGACGCGTGCGATGCCGCATCGCGCGCGCGTTGCGACGGCGGAAGGCGTGAAGGCTGGGTTGCTGATCAATGCCACGCGCGTGGCGATTGTGGGGCGCGCGGTGGCCCCGCCGCTGTTCGAAACCATGGTCGTGCTCGGCAAGGAGCGCGTGGTCGCGCGGCTCCGCCGCGCCGTGTCCGTTTGTGAAATTCCCGGCTGAATCCTCAGTTGGACGCCTTCGACTAGCTGGTTGAAGGCTTCGCGGAGAAAACTTCGGGATTGACAGCTTTGCCGGTCTTCCCCGCAGCGGCCACATTCAATTCCACGGTCACGGGAATTTTCACCGGCGGCAAACATGCCGACAATTGCACGCCTGAAAGCGCAACGTCACCGGAATGGTGGTCTTGCCCAGCGCGACCTTGTCGTCCGCGGTCAACTTCACGCGGAAAGTGACGCTCCCCGTGTACACGTTCAGAGGCTTGTCGGGCGAGAAAGGAAACTTTTCATTTTTCCCAGCCGGATAAACGGGCTCGCCGGCCATGGCAAAGCCCGCCGGGAGTTGCGGCGTCAGCGGTCGTCGGAATCAGATAGCTGTCCGAGGGCTTGTGCGAATTCATGTGGTAGCCGGAGTTGATCTTCACCACGACCGCGGCTTCAAACGCCTTGCCGCGCGGCACGGGGTCAAGCGAAACGTAAGTCTTCGTGCTGACGATGTCCGACGGCTTTCGGGGGTACTGCGGATGTTTCCTGCGCCGGCGCGGTCGCGGCGCCCGAAATCAAAATCAGAGCGGATAGCGCGACAACATGTGCGAATCGCATCGCAAGTCTCATAGCTGGGCTCTCCACGTCCTTCACGATCTGATTTTCGTTCAAGGACCCAATGTATCTCTTGGCGATTTTGCCGTCGCGGGTAATCAGGAAACTTGTGGGCATTCCCAGCAAACCGCCGAATTTGGTTCGAGATATCGTCGCTGCCCATCACGATGGGATAGTTCATGGTCATCTGCTGGCCGCCCACGTTGAACTGCGTGGTGTGGATGAACGCGTCCACGGTATTCTCTTCGTCATTCGTCGCCACGCCCAGCAGCGTGAAACCCTTGCGGCCGTACTTCTGTCTGCATGGCGATCAGGATGGGAATCTCGCCGCGGCAGGGCTCGCACCAGGTGCCCCAGAAGTTCACGAGAACCACTTTCCCTTTGAAGCTGGCGAGTGTCACATTTTTTCCCTGCAAATCCTTGAACGTTACATTCGGCTCATCCGCAAGCGCGGCGGGCTTGCTGGGCGTGCCACTGGACGAAGATCCTGCTCTTGCAGCCCGAGAAACCCACCGCCGACCACTATGATTGCAACTGCCAGGAGAAATGATGTTTTGGCCCTGTTCATCCTCGACTCCGGTTACTTCACAAACCGATTTAGAAACGTCAAACGCTGCGAAAGCCAGGTCAGCTCGTTGAAGAAAATCAACCCTCCGATGAAGAGCAGCAGCGCTCCGCTGAACACCTCCACCGTGTGGAGATGTTTTCGGAAGCGCTTATAAAATTTCAGGAAGCGGCCGATGCCGACAGCCGTCAGCAAAAATGGAATCGCCAGTCCCGCGGAATAGCACGCCAGCAACAGAACTCCCTGACCGACGGTGTCCTTTGTGGCCGCAACCGCCAGCACGCTCGTGAGAATCGGGCCGATGCAAGGAGTCCATCCAAACGCGAATGCAAAACCGAGTAAAAATCCGCTCACAATTCCCGGCTGCTTGCCTCCGCCAACATTTCGCAGATGTACGTCGCGATTCAGCCAGCGCGTCATCGAAGGTCCGAGCAGAAAAATCAGAGAAGCCGCGTAGAACTGCACGGGCTTCACTTCCAGAGCGTTCCCGTAACGCACATTGAGCAGGATCCCAGCCAGGATCAGCACGGACCCGACGATAATTCCCAGTCGCACCGAAATCTTTACCAGCCATCCCACCAGGTGCAAGCCGAAAAGAATGATCAGCGCACCGGCGATCGGCGCGATCAGAGTTTTATTCCGCAACATGAATGAGCCGACCGCGCTGGCCGAAGCGCCGAGCGTGATAAAGACCACCGAAAAGCCAATCACGAATGCGAAGGCCAAAGCCAGCAGCCTGCCCGTCGAGGAGCCCTCGCCTTCCTTCAACTGCTCCACGCCGACGCCGGAGAGCATCGACACGTATCCCGGAACAAGCGGCAGCACGCACGGCGAAAGAAAAGAAATTATTCCCGCGAGAAACACACCAAAGATGGATATATCCATCGAAGTCCTTTCGCCACTTTCATGCCCTGGGAGTAAGGGATTGCGGCGTCACTCTCTGCAGAGACTTTGCCAATACTCCCACAACGATTAGACGTGCGCCACCGATTTTTGGTTCTGTCGCGGAGTCACGCGCACGGAAATCCCACCATGTGAAACACAAAGCCGCCGGTGCATGCGGCGTCTCTTGAGGCCGAAATTCGCTGAGCGGTTGGCCTATCAGCGTGCTGCGGCAGCTGGAATTTGGCGGCGCGGATGCTTTTCCAGACGGCGCGGGCTCTAGCTCAGATTCGGATGTTTCTTGTGCCAATCGGTGGCTTCTTCGTAGGCCAGGGCGATCGCCAGCAATCGCGCTTCGCCCCAGCGCGGGGCCATTAGCTGCAATCCTACAGGCAAGCCCGCGCGCGTGAATCCGCAGGGCATCGAGAGGGCCGGGAATCCTGTTTGATTCGCGGGCCGCGTAAAGCGCAGGAGCTCGGCGCGCACAATGCTTTCGCTTTGCCCCGGAGCGCGCGCGGTGGGTTCGCCGATACGCGGCGCCGGAATCGGCGAAGTGGGCGCCAAAATTACGTCAACCTCTTGAAACGCCGCCTGAAAATCCTCTACGATTTCGCGCCGCTTCGGAAGCGCGCGAAGATAATTCACGGCCAGCAGCCTGTGCCCTGTTTCCAGGTGCTGGCGGACATCGTCTCCATACTCCGAAGCGCTGCGCCGGATAATAGCCTTGCGATTCGTGATACTCGTTGATCTCGGCGACAACCAGCAGGCTGGCCTGGTCAATCGCGCCTGTTAAACGCGGCAGTGAAACCTGCTCGACACGCGCGCCCAATGATTCGAACTTTTTCGCGGCCGCTTCAACCATGCGCCGGACTTCAGCGTCCAGGCGCTCGAAAAAGAATTCCTTCGGCAAGCCGATTCGGAATCGCCGCGGGCGAATCCTCCGCAGCTTGCGGTGATCGGGGCGCGTCTCGCCGCGGGGATATTTCCCGGCAATCGCTTCGAGCAGGATGCACGCATCGGTGACGCTGCGCGCAATCGGCCCGGCATGATCGAAACTAGCCGCCAGCGTCACAACGCCCGCCGTGCTGACGAGGCCGAACGTCGGCTTCAATCCCACAATCCCGCAAAGCGCGGAGGGAATGCGGATCGAGCCTCCTGTATCCGTGCCCACCGAAGCGAAGCCCATTCCTGTTGAAACGGCGACCGCCGATCCTCCGCTCGAGCCTCCGGAAATCGCGTTCGCGCGCCCATGGATTGCGCGAGCTTCCGTAATGTGGATTCTCGCCGGTGATGCCGTAAGCGAATTCGTGCATGTTTGTCTTGCCGAGCAGAATCGCGCCCGCTCGCGCCAGTTTTTTGGCAACGTCGCTATCGGCCTGCGGCACGAAATCCGCGAGAATTTTCGAGCCGGCCGTGGTGCGAATTCCGCGCGTCCAGAAATTGTCTTTCAGGGAAATCGGAATGCCATGGAGCGGACCGCGCGCGCGGCCCCGAAGAATTTCGCGTTCCGCTGCTTTAGCCTGGCGGCGCGCGCTTTCGGCGAAGCACGGTAAGGAAGGCGTAGAGCGAGGGATTCAGCCGCTCAATTCGCGCGAGCGACGCCTCCACCAGATCGAGGGGCGAAATTTCCCTTCGCCGCAGCAGCCGAGCCGCCTGCTCGATCGAAAGAAATGCCAGCTCGGATTCGGAATGCGCAGTCATGCGATTCAGTCTAGAAGATTTTTTCCTGGCGCCGCAAATTTCCCGCCGAGCCGAGATTCGCGATGCGAACTACAACGCTGTACTGATTTTCATTGCGGATCGTGCCGAACGAAAAGCGGCGATATTCGAAGCCGATGCCGCAGCAGGAGCCGTTGTAGGCGACCTCCACGATCTGGTTCTGAAAAGCCTGCTGGACGAAATCGTAACTGGCCCCGAACATCACGTTCCAGCCGCGACGGTTCTGCTCCCCGTAGCCCACGAGCGCCCGCACTTGATTCGAGCGCTGCTCGAAATTCGGCGGAGGCGGCGCGGGATTCAGCGGAAGATTGAGCGTGGAAAAATGCGCCAGCGTGAGAAACGATTCCTTGTACGGCTTCAACTTCAGCAACGTCCCGATGGCGGTCATCCGGTTGCGCTGCGGATCGTAGTTCATGATGAACTGCGTGTCGAAGCGCTTGCCCGGATCGATGGTGAGGTCGCTCACGATTGGCGAAAACCGCCGCGCCGCGTCCGCGAACGCAAATGGCGTGAGCGCGTCGAGCGTCTGAAACACGTTGGTCTGGCCCGGCACCAGCGCGCCGCCGAACGTCGGATCGAAGAAATATTTCTGCGTCAGCCGTCCAGGTAATGAATTCTTCGGTGTCACCCGAGGCGGTGCGGCGGTAGAGGCGCTGCGTGACTCCATATTCGAGTTCGTTGGTGTCCGTCAGCGTTTCGTCCTCGTCGAATCGCAGGAATCGCCCGAAATCATTGACGCCGTTGACGAAGCGATAGACGACGTACGGCTCGATCACATGTTTCCATTTCGTATCGCCGCGGTCATAAACGCGCTCGAACACCGGCAGGCGGATGTCCACGGACAGCTCCTCCGTGTCGCGGAAAAGCCCTTGGCCCAGAAACGCTCCGTTCCGCAGTTGCCCGCCGTAATACGTCGAGCGAAATGTGAAGCTCGGCGTCACGCTCAGCCACTCGCCAAAATGCAAAGGCACCGTCACGCTCGGCGCGAATTCGCTGCGCTCGACGAATGCCGGCGTTTCAAAGGGCGTCACGTTTTCGTCGCGATGCTCGCCGCACCGGTGAACGCATCGAAGGAAAAATAGAACGGCAGGCGGCTTGAAGAACGCCTGATCCACCGAACTGATCCGCGCTTCCGGAGCGGTCCGCAGCGTGATCGAAGTCTGCGGCGTGGCCGTGAGATAGTTCTGGTAACTCAGCGCCGCGAAATTCACGCTGAAGCCGTCGAAATTATTCGTCAGAAACGCCGAATTGCGCACCTCGGAATTTACCGCTTCCTTGAACGTCTCTGACCATGCCAGGCGAAACGTCAGCGACGTAAGCTGATCGAGATCGGCCACCGCGCGCCAGCCACCCGGCAGCATGGACGTGAACAGAAGCTTCATTTCGTGACCGCCCTGCTTCACCGGCGGCTCGATCGTCGCATCCGAAGCCCGCGATCGATCACGCCGTAATAACTGGCGTCGAGTGCCGCGCCCTCCCACGGGCGCATACGGAAGTCGCCCTTCTGGCTCCAGCCGCGTTTGCTGTAATCGGCCGCCCCGAGCGTCACGTCCATCCAGTCGAGCGGCGCCCAGTAAACCGAATCGCCCAGGACGTAACCCTTTTGCGATGTGTTCCCCAACTCGGGAATCAGGAATCCGGAATCGCGGCGCTGCTCGGCGGGAACCGTACGCGTAAGGCAAATAGAGAACTGGAATCGAATAGAGCGCGGAAGTTGCCGTTCTCGATGCGGACGGACTGCTTCAACCGCACCGTCGCGGCAGGCGCATAAAATTTCCAGACCGGGTGGCCCGGCTTGCAGACCGTCAGCCACCCTTTGTGAATGCGGTACGTGTTTTCGTCCAGCCGATCCGCTTCCTCCGCTTCAAAATATAGCGGATTGGGGCTGATGAGCAGCGTCGCCGTGGGCCGCCGCTGCATGGCGAAAGTCCCGCGGACGTGGTGAAAAGTGCCGCGGCCCGTGCGGAGTTCGTAGCGCGCGTCGTCGGCCTCCACGTGCTGCGTCGTGTAGTCGAGCACCACGTGGCCGTGCGCAACGACCACCTGGGTTTCGCTGTCGTATTCGACGTGGTCGGCGCGCAGCCGCGCGTTCTGGTAGCGCACGTCCACGTGGCCATCGGCGTAAAAGATTTTCCCGGCCTGGCGCTGCTGGTCCGCTTCGAGCGTAGCCTCGCCGCCGGCGGTGAGCGCCACGAGCGGTTTCTGCGGCGAGGCCTGGCCCCAGAGCGCTCGAGATGTCACAGAGAAAAGCGAGAGCAGCGCCAGGCAAAGCGCCATCTTGCGGACAGAATTCGAGAGATTAAGCGTTGAGCATCGCCAAAGAAATGCAAAAAAGAAAGCTGAGCCTAACACGCGCCTTCCGCGCCCGCAATCAGCGGCGCGGGCGACGCCGTGTTCTCGCTCCCGCCAGGCAATCGACGAAACCTCGTTCGCTCCGGCTACGCCCACCTGAGAAGCTCGCGGCCCTGTCCATGTTGCCTGATCGGCCACACGACTAACGAACCGTTCGGCCTCGACCCACTATCCGCTCGTGATATGATTCGTTCGTTCCACTGGACTTCCGCAGCGCAAAACGGACCAGTGATACGTATCTGCTCGAAGTGTGGCGCCCTCTTGCTCGACGACACGGAAAGTTGTTCTTTCTGTGCCATTCCTGCTGCCGAAAATGGCGAAATTCAAGAGCCTGTAACCGTTGGAGCAAACTCGTTCGTCGAGACTCCTGAGCCCGAATGGCGCGTGGAGGTCTCCCGGCGCCTGGAACAGTACCGCGCGCGCCGAGGTCACCTGCGCCCGGACGATTCCCAGTCCGGGCTTCCTTTCCAGGCAGGCAGTCTCGGTCTCCGATATCGAAATCGAAGATGAAATTCCCGAGCGGCCGCGTCCCCGGCCGGTGCAGCGCCAGCGTTCGACCGAGCGATTGGATATTCGCATTCAGCCCGAGCTGAATTTCTCGAATTCGGCGAGTGACCGCGCACGCCCGCAAACAGCTTTGGTGCCCGTCGCGTCCTTAGCCGAACGCCGGTGGGCGGGCCTCCTTGACGCACTCTTTCTGGGCCTGACCTGCGCGGGATTCGTCAGCATGTTCCGTTCGCTGGGCGGGCAGATGACGCTGGAGAAGACGGACGCGATTGTGTATTTCGCCGTGGCGTACCTTTTTTACGCTCTCTACTTTTTCCTGTTCACGGTGATGGCAGGCGCAACTCCCGGAATGCAATTCCGCGGCCTGACGGTCGTGCGTCTCGATGGAAGCCTTCCGGACACGCGGCAGCTCTTGTGGCGCAACTTCGGATACATGCTCTCCGGAGCAACCCTGCTGCTGGGTTTCGTCTGGGCCATCTGGGACGAGGACCATTTCACCTGGCAGGACCGCATGTCGCAGACCTACATTACCGCCGCAGCGCCGCTTTCCGGACTCGACTCGCTCGACATACCGCCGAGCCGCCACCGCTTCGCGCACAAGTAGTTCGCGGCGCTTTCGCGAGAATTCAACATACGTATCGCCGGCACGCACGCTCTTGACTCAATTTCTCTCTTGCAGGAAAATTGCCCAAGGAAGCGAACGGCATGAAGAAACAATCGAAAAATCAGCGATTCAACCTTCACGCATTTCTCAATACCGGTGGACTGGGCAAGAAGGTCGTGCAGTACCGCAACAAGCAGGTTGTGTTTTCACAAGGCGATCAATCCTCGAAAGTCTTTTACATCCAGAAGGGCCGCGTCAAGCTCACGGTGCTCTCCAAGAATGCGAAGGAAGCAGTCGTCGCGATTTTGAGCGACGGTGATTTTCTCGGAGAAGGATGCCTGGCCGGTCAGCCGCTTCGAATGGCCACCGCGACCGCCATTTCGGCGAGTTCCATCCTTGAAATCCGCAAGAGCGCCATGATGCGCGTGCTTCGCGACGAACACGCTTTTTCGGAGCGATTCATCGCGCATATCCTCGCTCGCAACATTCGTTTCGAGGCCGATCTCGTGGATCAGCTTTTCAATTCAAGCGAGAGGCGGCTCGCCCGGACGCTGCTGCTGCTCGCGCAATATGGCAAGGAAGGCAGGCCCGAGACCGTCGTTCCCAAAATCAGCCAGGAAACTCTCGCTGAAATGGTGGGAACTACTCGGTCGCGCGTCAGTTTTTTCATGAACAAATTCAGAAAGCTCGGCTTCATCGAATACAACGGCGGGCTCTCCGTGCACAGCTCGCTCCTCAACGTAGTTCTCATCGATTAACACCGCCTCCGGTTTCACATCCGAAAATTTTCCGAAGTGGTCAATAGTGACCATTCTTGAAATCTGCCTTCGGCCTACCCTTTACGTCTGGAAATAGCCGATTGCCCGTTCTCCACGACGAAAAGGGAAGCATGAGAATTCTGCTTTATAACCCCGACAACGGCGTCACCAAAAACTTTATGCCGCATCTCTGGATGTTTTTGCTCCAGGCTCTGACGCCGCCCGGCCACGAAGTGCTTCTCATGGACGGTAACGCGCAACCGGTGGACGAAGCCGGCCTAGCGCGCTTCGTTCGCGAACAAAACATCGGACTCGTTGGCATTGGCGCGATGACCAGAATGATCGCGAAGGCTTACCGCATGGCCGACGCCGTTCGTGCCATCGGAGTGCCGGTCGTGATGGGCGGACCTCACGTCACCGAGTTGGCCGACGAAGCACTCGGCCGCGATGGCGGGCCGCGTCATGCCGACGCTGTCGCCCTCGGTGAAGCCGACGAAACCTGGCCGCAGATCGTCGATGATCGTCGTAGCGCGGCGAGCTCAAGGAAATCTACGCTCCGGTGGATGAATTGGGGAAGGAACGCAAACCTCCTCTCCGCCCCTATCCCGCGATCCCTTGGGAATCCGTTGATCTCGACCAGTTCAATCTTGTTCCCAAGGTTGCTGCTCCTCTGCTGAAGCGCTTCGGAGGCGGCTGGGGGACGTTCCGCCTTATCCCGGTCGAATCGGGGCGCGGCTGCCCGTATGGATGCGAATTTTGCACGGTGACAGGCTTTTTCGGCGATTCCATCCGGTTTCGCACCAACGAAAGCGTCGTAAACGAATTGCTGAAACTGAAAGAGCGCGCGAAAAGCGAGCGGGGCCAGATCGCCGTCTTTTTTATTGACGACAATTTCGCGATAAACGTGAAGCGTACCAAGTCGCTCCTGCGGGATATTATCGCCGCGAACGCCCAGGTGCACTGGGTCGCGCAAATCAGCGCCAATTTATTGCGAGATGAAGAACTCGTGGACCTGATTGCCGCCGCCGGCGGAAAGTGGATTTTCATCGGCATGGAATCCATCGATCCGGCAAATCTGAAGGACATGAACAAGGGCTTCAACAAGCCCGGTGAATACGCCGCCGTCCTCGACAGGCTCGCCCAACGGAACGTGTACGCGATTACATCCTTCATCTTCGGCATGGACAACGACACGACCGGAGTGGCGGAGCGCACCCTCGAGCAGATTCGAACCTGGCCGGCTGGACTCCCCATTTTCGGATTGCTGACGCCTTTGCCGGCGACGCCGCTCTACAAAAGGCTCGAGACTGCGGGCAGGCTCACGCGCCCCAAACACTGGCAGGAGTTCATACCGTTTGCGATGGCCCACACTCCGCTGAAAATGACGATTCCCGAAGCCCACGCGGAGGTGAATTACGGCTGGGCTCAGTCATACAGCCCGGAGGCAATCGCCAAGGCCGTGGATTCGCTCGACCACAAGCCTCTCGGTTACCGCATCAACATACTCATCGCGCGCCTCTGTTTCCGCGGGATCTATTTCCCCCAGATGGGCAAGCTCGCGTGGGTGAAAACAATCCTTCAAAGCCGCGCGATAATCTGGAAGCTCATCAAGGAAGGCTTCGGCGGTCGTCCCGGCAGCGTTGCCCGCCACCCCAGCCGCGATATCAAGCAGCCCCAGCGCCTTGAGCTAACCCGCGCGCGCTACCGCACTTTCAAAATCGGCGAATCCCGGAACCCGATGTTATAATCAAGCTTCCTTTGGCGCGCTCGGCGCGTCCAATATTAGTACCAGGCAGCGGGGCGCGCGGTCGGGAAAAGGAACCAGAGATGACTTCCGTCACAAAGAAAATTGTCGTTGTGCTGTCAGTGATTGTCTTCGGGTTTGTCGCCGTGGGCTACGTCCGCGGACGCTCCTCGGACGACAAAGCCTTCCGCGCGCTCACCGTTTACGGCGAAGTGCTCGACAAGATCCAACAGGATTATGTGGACGAGCCCAACCTGCATCAGGTGACCAGCGGCGCCCTCCATGGCCTGTTCGATTCGCTTGACCCGCAATCGAGCTATTTCAGCCCGCTCGAATACACTGACTACAAGGAAAAGAGTGCGGTCGCCCCTAAGGCTGAATCCGGCCTCGCGCTCACCAAGCGCTTCGGATATATCAGCGTAATTTCCGCCCTCCCGGACAGTCCCGCACAGAAGACGGGCCTCCAGCTGGGCGACGTACTCGAAAAAATCGCCGGTTTTACGACCGGGCAGATGGCCATCGAGCAGGCGCAGATTTTGCTCACCGGCGATCCTGGAACGGTCGTGAAGCTCTCGGTGATCCGTCGCGGCAAGGCCGAACCCCAGGATATGGAAATCACGCTCGCGAAGTTGCAGGCGCCAAAGCTTGTCGAGGACAAACTCGAGGGAGACATTGCTTATCTTCGCGTTTCCGAATTCCAGGCGGGCGCCACGAAGCAGATTCATGATGAGCTGGTGCAAATGGAACATCAGGGCGCGCATAAGCTCATCCTCGACTTGCGCGACAGCGCTCTCGGCGACGATCAGGAAGGCATCTCGACCGCGCAGCTTTTCCTCCCCTCTGGCACCATCACGACGCTCAAGGGTCAGACGATGTCGCCGGTGGTTTCTTCCGCGGACGCATCGAAAGTTGTTTGGTCGCAGCCCGTCACCGTGCTGATTGATACCGGCACCGCCGGCGCTGCCGAAATTCTCGCGGGCGCGATTGCGGACAATCATCGCGGCGAAACTGTCGGCGTACGAACGTACGGCACCGCCTCCGAACAGAAACTGATTCAGCTTGAGGACGGCTCCGCGCTGATTCTTACACTCGCGAATTACTACACGCCGGGCGGGAAAGAAATCCCCGTGGATGGCGTTGCGCCCACGCGGGAAGTTCGTCCTGCGCCGGAAGACATTACGGCAGCGGACGTGTACCCACCGGCTCCGTCGAGTTCGCCGAGCGATCCCGACATCAAGAAGGCCATCGAGATTTTGCAGGGCAACGCTCCTGCGCGGAAAGCCGCCTAGTAAATCGTGGCGGATTCGCGCGGGACGCTGGCCGCGCCCCCCCGTCACTCCAACATTCGTTCCCAATTGACGAAGCACAGCGTGCGCGCTGTCATCTCCGGTCTTCGGAGTCCGGTGGGCTCGACCGGAGTCCTGACACCGGCCCCGAAGGCATTCATGCCTGAGGGATCTCTCTTCGATCGCCCGGGTGGCGCCACCGCGGCCTTCGTCGCGATTCTCGCCATCGCTGTCATCTTTCTTGCTGGCTGCGGAAAAAAATCGCTCTCGAAAACAGAACTCCGCGCCGTTACGGACGAAGTCGTCAGCGCCGCCCAGCGAATTACCGGACGCAAGTCCGAGATCACGATTCGCCCGGAAGCTCAGCCGCCCCGACCAGGCGCTCCCGCCTCGCTCGCGGCCGACAACATCTATATATCGCTCGCCGATCCATCGCAGACCACCGCGCTGAGGCAGGCCCTCGCGGAAATCGCACGGCGTCACAAACTTTCGATCGCGGAATCCTCCGCCGGAGGCATCATTCGCTACGATTTTTCACGCGACGGAATTCGCACGCACGCGATCCACGTGGTCACGCCGCTGGCCCTCCGCTCGCGCGCGACTGTTCCGCGCCTCCGAGGAAATCCCCAGCTCGCCATCATCCTCGACGACATGGGCACGACCGCGCCGCCGCCGATTCTTTGCTCGCGCTGCCGTTTCCGCTCACGATTTCAATTCTTCCTCATTTGCCGCTATCCGCGGAGGTCGCCGAAGAGGCCCATCGCCGAGGCGATGAAATCCTGTTGCATCTCCCGATGGAGCCGGAGGCTGAAGGAGGGAACTCGGAGGGCGTGACGCCCGAGGAAATCGAGCTGCGCGTGGGAATGAATCCGGATCAGGTGAAATCCGCGCTCGAAGGGATGCTCGAAACCGTTCCGCACGCCGCGGGCGTGAACAATCATCAGGGCTCGCGCGCCACCGCCGATCCGGCGCTCATGCAGGCGCTGATGCCCGCACTGCGCGACCGCAATCTTTTCTTCATTGATAGCCGCACCACCGCCGCAACCGTGGCGTACGACGCCGCCGAGCGAGCCGGCGTGCCCGCCGCGTCGCGCAAAGTGTTCCTCGACGACGTGCCCTCGAAGGAAGCGATCCTCGCCCAGCTCCAACTGGCCGCGCGCGATGCCTCCCGCGACGGCTCCGCCATCGCCATCGGCCATCCCCGCCCCGCAACGATCGCCGCGCTCGCCCAGGGTGTTCCGGCCCTCGAAGCCCGCGGCATCCACCTCGTCTTCGCTTCCGACCTTGTAAGGTAGCAATCAGGAGGTGATGATATGACTCTTTTGCGATGCATCATTCTTCTGCACTTCGCGACGACATTGACTCTTGGCCAGCCAGTTCCCCGAGTGAGCCGCCTCGCCTACCCAACCAGCCTGAAGAGTTGGTTCAGAGCTTATACAAGCAGGTGGTGGCTCGTCACCCGACCGGTATCCCGCAGGGCGCGGACATGAAGATTTTCGCGCCATATCTCAGCAAAGCTCTGCTTCACAGAATCGATGTAACCATCGCCTGCGCAGCTGATTATGATCGCCAATATCCGGATCCCAACTTGAAGCCAACATTCGCCTGGCTTGAGGCTGGGCTTTTCTCGGGCGGCGACGAGCGAACCGAACCACGGGCTTTCCACATCGAGAGAACGCAATCAGAGAAGGATGGCTCCTTTCGCGTGTACGTGAGGCTCACGTGGGGGGAGCCGCCCGAGCTCCCAGAGATTTGGCACGTCGCGGCGATCGTGGTGCGGGAAAACGACCACTTTGTAGTGGATGACGTCATCTACCTAAAGGACGAGAGGCAAAAGGTTGATTCACGGCTAACGCAGAGTTTATCCGCAGGGTGCGACGGCCCTCGTTGGGTCGGGTTCGGTGACCAGCGAAACAACTTGAAGCAGCACAAGTAAGCGGGGGGATAGCTTATTCTCGCGTCGCAGGTTTTGATGCCGCTCCGTGCGCGCTTTGCGAGCGTGCGGCTTCTTCCTGCCTTTGACGTGTTCTCGGTTTTGTTCCACCGACCGATTCCAGCGAAAATCTTCTCACCAAATCGTCCGAACGACTTTCGAGTTGCGGATGTGCTCGTCCGCTGTTATCAAGGCGAGACCCTCGGTGAGCGCCGTCGCGGCGATCACACGGTCGGCGGGTCCTTGGGGAAGGTTGCGGGCAGGGCCACGGCCCTGGCGCACACGCGGCTGTTCATCGGCAGGACCACAAACTTCGATTCCATCTCCTGCAGGAATGAATCGAGACTCACGTCCAACTCGATTTCGCCGCCTGCTCGCAGCCATGGCCACCTCGAAAAGAGTCATGTCCGAGATCGCCAGTTCCCTCCGCATCCCTCCGCGCGCTCTCAATGGCCGCAGCCTGGCCTTCCTCGAGATTCTCTCCGGCGCAAACGAGAGCCACAAGACCACATGCGTGTCGGCGAGAATCACTTCAGGTCGCCCCATTCCTCCAGTGAAAGGGCTGGGGACAGCACATCACCCACAATGCGGCCTTTCCCCACGAAAAACCCAAATATTTCATCGTTTTCCCGCTCGACCGGAACGAGCTTCGCCACGGGCTTGCCGTGCTTGGTGATGATCACCGTCTCGCGCTTGGACTGGACCTCATCCATCACCGCCAGGCACTTGGCCTTGAATGTCCCCGCTGCCATCTTCTTTACGTGCTTCATGGTTTCCTCCTACCGATTATGGTCATTATATCATGGTCATATTTGGATTCGCGGCCTTTGGGCTTGCGTATGACTAATCCGCCCTCGCCACTTCCCGGTTTGTTTCCTCCCTCGTCGGGCCCGCGGCATCCGGCAGGTCTTCGCTTCCGAGCTCGTTCGTTAGCCGTGGTTTCGCCTGTCACTTAGTACAGGCCCAAGTACTGGAACGAAATCTGGCCTGGCGCTCTATTTCCAAGCGTGAGACTACGGGTTAACTTTCTTTACCGGCCCTGCTAGTGAAAGTCGCCTGCGGGGCTAAGGAAGGAGCCTATGTCCCACTGGATCGGTACAACTTCTCCGGCGGATGCCGGTATGTCGGATTTCAAGGAATGCCTCAAGCAGCTGCGTGACGGGCATTCGAGCGAGGCCCTGCAGCACGCACGGCGCGCACTTGGAATCGCTCCGAAAAACCCATTTTATCTCTCCTATACAGGTTTGCTGGCTGCCGTGGCCGAAAAGCGCTATGGCGATGGCGAAGCTCTCTGCCAGGAAGCCCTGGGCATGAGACACAACCACGCCCAGCTGTACCTGAATCTGGCCGAGGTCTATCAACAGTCCGGCCGGACGCAGGAAGCGATTGCCACTCTTGAGAAGGGGCTGGTGTCCGCGGGACGCGATTTCCGCATTCGCCGGGCTCTGCAGAAGATTGGCTCGCGGCGAGATCCGATCGTCAATTTCCTGCACCGCAGCCATCCGGTGAATCGAACGCTGGGAAGATTGCGTCACCGTCTGACAGGTCCGTCGCAAGCAGCCTGAGCGGCGCGCCTTTCGGAGAATAAGAGTTTACCCCGTGCAGTGATCCGGGGCGGGCCCCCGCAGTTCGCGATGCTTGTTCTGGGCGTAGCGAATGTGTCCGCTCCGGATTCTCATTTTTCGCTTCACGAAAAATGACCCTGAGATCGCCGAAGGCGATCGAAGGGCTCTCCCGATCACCCTCCAAGACAAATTCAAACCAGCTTTTTAGCTTTGACCCAGCGGAAGAAAGTATTGCGTGCCCTTTACGGGCTGGCGCAGACGCCGCAGAAGCTCCTGCAAATCCTGGTTGCGCTCGACGAAATCGATTTCCGTGGTGTCCACCACCAGCAGATTCGACGCGGAGTAGCGGAAGAAGAAGTGTCCGTAGGCGTTGGCAACCGCTTCGAGGTATTCGGGTGAAATCTGCTTCTCGGCTGGGATCGCCCTTTTTCGAGACGCGCTTTTGCAGCACCTCGGGCTTCGCGTGGAGGTAGATCACCAGGTCGGGCGCGGGCACTGAGGGCGCAAGCATGTCGAAATATTTTTCGTAGAGTTTCAGCTCTTCGTTATCGAGATTGACGTAGGCGAAGATTTTGTCTTTTTCGAAGAGAAAATCGCTGACGATCGGGGCGGCACTGTCCTCGGGCCGGGTTTCGGCCAGGCGGCGATGGCGCTCGTGGAGAAAATACATCTGGGCGCGAAAGGCGGCGCCGGGCTTTCTCATCGTAGAAATCGGCGAGAAACGGATTGTCCTCGCAATCGAAAATGCGCCGCGCGTGAAGCTGCTCGGCCAGCGCCTTCGCGAGCGTGGACTTGCCCACGCGGATGGGCCCTTCGACCACGATGTATCGCGGCGCTTTGAATACAGGTTCGGTCATGGCGCGCGATTATAGCAAACCCCGCCAAAGCTTCACTGCGCTACCAGCTCCGCGCGATCACGGCGACGATGCGCGCGAGCGCGTCCACGTCGCGCGTGTCAATCACTTCCGCGGGCGAATGCGAGTAGCGCAGCGGCCAGCCGAGCGGGATATCCACCGAGCCGTAGGGAACGAACGTCGCGCCGTCGTTGCCGCCTCCGGTGACGCCGAGTTGGTAGGGAATTTGATTGGCGCGCGCGAGTTTTTCGACTTTCTCGACGAGATTCGCGCGGCACGATATTGGAATTGTCCACGGCGCGGATCGGCGAAACCCTTGCCGATTTCCGCATCGCCGAAACGTTTCGATTCGAGCGGCGAATCCGAGCTGACCAGCGTATCCACGGCGAAAACGTAATCCGGGGCTGTGGCCTTCCGCTGGCAAGGCGCTTGGCCAGCGCGGCCGCGCCGAAGAGGCCGATTTCCTCGCCCGTGGACCAGACGAACGTGACGTCGCGATCCTTGAGCGGGCCGCCTAACGCCCAAACTGCGGAGATCAGCGCCGTATCGCCGACGCGGTCGTCGAAGCTGCGACCATTCGCGCGCGTGCCGAGCAGCGGGCGATATTCCTTGGGAATTGTGATGGAATCGCCGACTTTGATGCCGAGCTTGGCGACTTCTGTCGGCGCTGCGCGCGCCGACGTCCACGCGGATCGTCTGTTCCGATTCGGCCGGCCATTTGAAATTCGGCCTCGTCCCAGCCATTCGGCAATTCCATGATCGCGTCGCGATCGCCGGTCGAAGTGTGCACCAGCATCGGATGGCCTTCGTAGAAGCTCAAATCCATGCCGCCGAGCGTTTCCACTTCGAGGCGGCCGTCCTTCGAGATCGATTTCACCTCGAAGCCGATTTCGTCCATGTGCGCGACGACGAGAATCTTCGGAGTCTTTGTTCCGGCGGGCGCAGTGCCGACTTGCAGTATCAGATTTCCGGCATCATCTGTTTCCGGCTTGGCCCAATTCGGCAGAAGTTTCGTCACATTTTGCCGCATCAGCTCTTCATGACCGCTCGCGCCGTAGGTTTCGACAAGCTCCTGCAGCAATGAGTCCACCGTGGGCGGCGATGTTCTTTGCAGGCCTCGGCAGATTTCCAACGCCGGGAAGCGAAACGATCTCCGTGTAATGGAAATGTTCCGCGCTGAGACCGTCGAGGTAGCGGGCCGTTTGCGCTGCATCCAGGTAGTGCTCCATCAAATCGGTCAGCTCTATCAGGTCATCGAGGCCGATCGCCTCCGCAGGGGTGTCGGGCCACGCGGTGGCGATGCCGATGTGCGTCCATCGGGCCGGAAATGCCGGCGGCGGGAGATAACCCGCCGGAGTGATATCGGCTGAATAATCGGCTGCGAGGGGAATCTTGTGCGCGTCCGCGAGCTGCTTGAGATCAGCGGCAATACCCGACAGTTCGCCGCTCGATTTATCAAGACCGATCAGAACGCCACTGCCGGGTTCGCGGCGCGGGGCGCGATGCACGCCTTCCATTCCGGCGACTTTTCCGCCAGGCAGCATTCGGCCGACGTAGATCATTTCGTCGGACTGCGTGGTTCTGAGAATCCGGTCGAGCCCACGCCCACCAACACGTTGCTGGAGCGACGAACGCGACGGTCAGCGTGCCTTTGATCGCCGCCGGATCCGATGTGGCGAAGGACGTCGATCAGCGCCGCGGACGCCAAATTTATCACCGACGGATGCGCCCGTAGATTTTCTCTTGCGCCAGATCGCCGAGCTGGCGATTGATCGCCACGGGGCTGAGGATGTCCACGCCGGCTTTGCGCGCTTCGGCGGCGGAACTTGCGCCGATATCCACGTACATGTTTTCGATGTCGCTGGAGCTTGGCGTGTTCTCACCCGCGCGGTGCAGATGAACGGAGATTCCGGCGACGACGCCATCAATCCATTTGCCGCTTGCGGTGCGAATTTTCACGGGCTGCGCGGAATAGAGCGCGTTGAAAATCGGCGGAAGGTTTCCAGCCTGCGGCAGGCGTTGGAGGCGCAAGTAGCCGTCGGCGGTGATTCCGCTGACGACGAAGCCCGGCTCATCGATTGGCGTGACGATCAGGCGACGCGGCGCGCCGCTGCCGATGGTAACGATTACGTCGCCAAGATTGTCCACGACGGGATGGAATGCCGCGAGCTTCGCGCGAATTTTTTCGATGAGCTGCTGTTCATAGCCGGAGACGGACGGTGTCTCGACAAATTCCTTCAGATCGCTCGCGAGGTCGCCTGAAATTTTCGCCGGGCGCACTTTGCGTTTGTGCGGCCACGGGAAAATAGAAAATGGAAAATAGAAAGACGCAAATCGCGAGGCGGCTGATGGCACGGTCAGCCAAGGTCGGTTGCCGGACATGGGCCGCCGGAGATCGGCACGGCAAGCATGCCATGCCCCTATAGGAGATAAATTGTGGGCCACGAGGGAATATTGAGGGTATGGAGCGTGGGTCATTTTCTGTGTCACTTCGCAGGTACCCCCGTCGTTTACTTTCAATAAGTTAGCGCGAAAATTACTCAGCACGTGTGTCGAGTAATTTCGCACATATTCGTCCCGTGCCGGGGGTATTGGGCTACCGGGCACAACAATGGCGAGCCTTCCCTGCGACTGCTTTCTTGCGCCGATCTCAATCATGCTTTTCACGCGACCATATTAGTACACGGGAGCGGGCGCGCAAGCGTGTATCCCTGTGGACTTTTGGCTCTAGTGAGCTTGAGGCGTTGAAGCCAGATCGAGCGCAAATGTCTCGCACCTACGGCGCTCGGAACAACGTGCTTCCACCTCTGAAGTTTCCCAGCCCTAACGGACTGGGCTAGCTTCTGGCGCTCCTACGGAGCTGATTAGATAATGTGTCGCAGTTACGGCGTTCGGAACGTCGTGCTTCCACTACCGCGTTTCACTGCCCTAACGGGCTGGATTAGCCTCTGCCGCGCCTACGGGGCTGGCGAGATTCCGAAATACGCTACTTGTCCGCAGACTGAAGCGATTTTCCTCTATCGAGCTTCCTATCCCACCCCTGAAAGGGCCGAACCACAAACCTAGAGGGCGTAGAGGTAGCCATCCGTGCTGCCGAAGTAAACAACTCCGTCGGCGATCGCGGGAGAAGCAACGATAGGGCCACCTGTTTTGAACGTCCACTTAACGCCAGTGAACGTTTCAGGGCCGGGCGAATCATAAACGCCGGTGCGGGCAACGTTGCCGTGAAAAGTTGACTGAGCCATTGCACCCGGCGCAGCCGCGAGCAGCGCCAGTAATTGGATTCGCTTCATCATCGATCTCCAGCTTGAGGAGAATTCATTCAGCAATCTGCGATCTTTGACGGGCTGGACCGAGAAGCGTTATCAGGAACTACGGCACGGGGCCGTGGTGGCGGAGCGGAGCCGATCCGCGCAAAAAGCGAACTCATGCGCGTGATCTAGGCAATGGCCGGGCGCTTCTTGCCGAAGCCGGTCGCCTGTTCAAATGCGTGAGCCATTTGCAGGACGCTGAAATCCTGCTTGTCGCGGCCGACGATCTGCACGCCAACCGGCAGTCCCTCCGGCGTGAAGCCGGCCGGCACCGAGGCCGCCGGATTTCCTGTTGCCGAGATGTACCAGCAGGATTTCATCCAGTCGATATAGTTATCGATCGCCACGCCCGCGACCTGCGTAGGATATGGCGAGTTGACGTCGAATGGCGGCAACTGCGTGGTGGGCAGAACGAAGTATTCATACTTTTCGAGGAACGCCTGAAAGCGCCGCCAGAGCTGGCTATGGGCGGTTTCGGCGCGCGCGACATCAGCGCCGGTCAGCCGCAGACCTTCTTCGATTTCAGCTTTCAGCGTGTCCTTGAAAGCGTCCGGATGTTCACGCAGCCGATCGCCGTAGGTAGTGGCTGAATTCCATGCGCGCAGCGTGCGAAAGGAAATCTCGGCAGGGGCGAAATCCGGCTCCGCTTGCTCTACGATGCACCCCAGCGATTCAAATGTCGCACGATGCGCATCGACCACGGCGCGCACGCGCGGATCGAAGGGCACGCCGCCGAGGTCCTTGAACCAGGCCACGCGCACACCCTTGAAGCTGCGGCCGAGCGGACGCGCAAAAAGTTCTCCCGGTTCGTTGATGGAAAGCGGCGCGCGCGAATCAGGACCCGCGATTGTACTTAGCGCGAAGGCAAGGTCGGCCACCGAACGCCCCAGGCATCCCGAGGTGCTCAGCGTAAACCATCCGAATGCCGATTTCGGATTCGGCACGCGGCCGATTGAAGGGCGAAAGCCAACCACGTTGCAGAATGCAGCAGGATTACGCAGCGAACCTCCGGCATCGGAGCCGTTCGCGACGGGCACGAGTCCGCAAGCAAGCGCGACAGCAGCACCGCCGGATGATCCGCCGCATGTCTTCGTAAGGTCGTAAGGATTGCGCGTCGCGCCGAAGACTGAGTTGAACGTTTGCGATCCAGAGCCGAATTCCGGTGTATTGGTTTTGCCGATGGTGATTGCGCCCGCACGACGCATCCGATCGACCACAATGTCGTCTTGGGTGGGAATGTAGTCTTTGTAGAGCGGCGATCCGAATGTGGTGCGGATGCCGCGGGTTTCGAACAGGTCCTTGTGCGCGACTGGCAGACCATGCAACGGCCCCAACGTCTCTTTGTGCGCTTGCATCTCGTCGGCCCTCGCGGCAGCTTCGGCTGCCATTTCCGGCACCAGAGTCACAATGGCATTCACTTTCGGATTTACGCGGTCGATCTGTTTCATGTGCGCGGCGAGAGCTTCGCGCGCAGATAGTTTCTTCGCGCGGATCAGCCTGGCCATCTCGACCGCGCTCATAAAACAAACTGACGTATCAAAGGTGGAGGCCGGGGCCTGCGCCTCCAGAGCGCTATCGAGGAGAGGCACAGCGGTCATCCCGAGCAGGATTTCGCGGCGAGTCAGGTGGTCGTCACTCATGGGCGCGAGTTTATCACGCGACGGAACCCGAGAATGGATGGACGCATGCGCGGAGCTATCTCGATCGGGGCCACAGGACGCAGGCACAGGCTCGCGGTGGTATACTCCCGCGGCACGGCGACAGAAGGAGAAGAATCCAATGAGCGAAGCGACGGCAGCAAAGAGCAATCCACTCGATCCAGCGATGTTCAAGCCCGCGGCAATCTCCGCGGAGGCAATCGCGGCCAACGAAGCGTTCCGCAAAGCGATGTCGGGCGGCCCCGACTGGTGGGACATCGGCGCGGCGGCCTACCGCGAGGCGATGGCCAGCGGCCGGGGGGATTCCCGCCGCCGGAAAAATCCGCGCGCGCGCGAACGATTGAAATTGACGGCAAGGGCGGCCACAAAGTGGCGCTGCACGTGATCGCGCCCGAACGCGCGAAGGGCGTCTACATGCACATTCATGGCGGCGGCCTGGTATTCGGTTCCGCGGCGAATCAGGACCCAATGCTCGAGCGCATCGTGGCGAGCACGGGAATGGCGTGCGTGAGCGTGGAATACCGGCTGGCGCCCGAAAATCCTTATCCCGCTCCCTGGGATGATTGCGAATCAGCCGCGGTCTGGCTGGTGAAGAACGCGAAATCCGAATTCGGCACCGACGTGCTGACGATCGGCGGCGAATCAGCTGGCGGCACTCTTGCCGCGGCAACTCTTCTCCGCATGCGCGACCGCCATAACTACACGGGGTTCCGCTCGGCGAACCTGGCGTACGGAAATTTCGATTCGTCCATGACTCCAAGCCAGACGCATTCGCCGGAGAAGGGAATACTCGTCGGGCGAACCGGCATTCACAAATTTCGCGAAGCTTATCTACCCAAGGGCGTGGACCCGCGCGATCCGGACGTCTCGCCGCTTTACGCGGACCTGAAGAATATGCCACCGGCGATTTTTACCGTCGGTACAATCGATCCGCTGCTGGACGATACGCTGTTCCTTTATTCGCGGTGGATTGCGGCGGGAAATGAAGCGGAACTCGCGGTTTATCCGGGCGCACCGCACGCGTTCAATATTTTCCCGTTGCCGCAGGGGCCTGCGGCCAATGCGCGCATTGACGGGTTTCTGAAGCGCGCGGTTTCCTGAATCGCTGACTAGTACGGAACTGTGGAGACGGCCGCTTGAGGCGGATTATTTCCGGACAGGAATCTCTGGGGACTTGGCCTCTTCCGCCGCGATTTCGGCTCGGATTTTCGCCGCCTGCTCGGGTTGTTTCAGCGCGTCGTATTCTTCCACGAGATCCTTGCGCGCGTTTACCAGCCAGTTGACCTTCGGGTCCATCTGAGTGATCAGAATGTCGTACCCGGCGCGCGTCTCGGTTTCTGCTTCCTGATAGCGGTGCTGCCGCAAAATCGCTCTGCCCAATTTAATTCGGGCGGTGCCTACGTTGATATCGGTTGGGGAAAGCGCCTGCGTGTAAATGGGAATCGCCTGCCGGTAGAGTTGCTCCGCACGGCTCCACTGATGCTGCGCTGAATAGACGCTGCCCATATTGGAAAGCGCGGTTCCGAGCAAATAGTGGTGTTCTCCGTAGACCGCCCTGTAAATATCCGCCATGCGTTTGAAATATTGCTCGGCAGCGTCGTATTTGTCTTCCTGGAGCGCCACAGCTCCAAGTTCGTTGAGCGTAGACGCAACGCTGGGATGAACTTTTCCGAACGCGCGCTCTTTTATCTCGAGCGATTGCTCCAGCAGGTCGTTGGCTTCATTTAAGCGATTCTGATGAATCAGCGCGCGAGCCAGGATCGTTAAGTCGGTTGCCGTCTCGGGATTATCCTTGCCGTACCAACCTTGAGCGATGTCCAGCGCTTGCCGATCGTAACGCTCCGCTTCGGCGTAGTGCCCCAGATCGAATCGGATGGCTCCGAGATTGATCAAGACATCGGCTACGCGCGGGTGGCGTTCGCCATAGATCTGGCGATGACGCCAGTGTGACGCGCCGATGACGTTTGGGCGCGCGGGTTCATTTTTAAACCGTGGGAAGCTCCCGCTTAACAGCGGCGAACTGCTCGATCGCAAACTCCAAATCCTCGCGGGTGTGTGCGGCTGAAATTTGCACGCGGATACGAGCCTTGCCCTTGGGCACCACGGGGAAGGAAAAGCCGACTACGTAGACTCCCTTCTCCAATAGGCGCGCGGCCATTCTTCGCCGCCACGGAAGCATCGCCCAGCATAACGGGCACGATGGGGTGCTCGCCCGGCTGTATGTCGAAGCCCTTTCCCGAGATCTGCTCGCGGAAAAATGCGGTATTCGAAAAGAGGCGCGCTCGGAGAGCTCTCGTTCGCGTCACCAGATCGAGCACTTTCAAGGATGCGCCCACGATGGCCGGCGCAACGGTGTTCGAGAATAAATACGGACGCGACCGCTGGCGCAACAGGTCCACGATTTCCTTGCGCGCACTGATGTATCCGCCGCTGGCGCCGCCCAACGCCTTGCCAAGGGTTCCGGTCAGGATGTCCACGCGTCCCATCACTTTGTGATGCTCGTGTGTTCCGCGTCCGTTCTCGCCCATAAATCCCACCGCGTGGGAATCGTCAACCATCACCATCGCCTTGTACTTCTCAGCCAGATCGCAGATCTCCGGCAGCTTGGCGATGAATCCATCCATCGAGAAAACGCCGTCCGTGGCAATCAGAATTCGGCGCGCCTGCGAGGCCTCTTTGAGATTTTTCTCAAGATCGGCCATATCTCCATTGCGATAGCGGAAGCGCTGCGCTTTCGACAATCGGATGCCGTCAATGATGCTGGCATGGTTCAACTCATCGGACACGATGGCATCTTCGGCGTCCATAAGAGTTTCGAAGAGGCCGCCGTTCGCGTCGAAGCAAGAGCCGTAGAGAATCGTGTCTTCCATGCCAAGGAATTCGCTCAAGCGGCTTTCGAGCTGCTTGTGTATCTCCTGAGTGCCACAGATAAAACGAACGGACGACAGACCGTAGCCCCAGCGGTCGAGCGCTTCGTGCGCCGCGGCTACGACTTCGGGATGATCGGAAAGTCCCAAGATAATTGTTGGCGCACAGATTCAAAACGGATTTCTTATCTAGTAGATCCACGCGCGGATTTTGCGGGCTGGCCAGAATACGCTCCGACTTGTACAGCCCGGCCTCGCGAATCTCCCGAACCTGGCCCTCGTACTGTGCTCTTGCGACTTCAAACATTTGTGTGCGCTCCCGCCTGTCAGCGCGCTCCGCGCCAATCCAAAATGACCTTGCCGGAATCACCTGACTTCATGGCCGCGAAACCTTTCTCGAACTCATTCCACGCGAACCGATGCGTAATCACCGGCTTGATATCGAGCCCTGATTCCAGCATCACCGTCATTTTGTACCAGGTCTCGTACATCTCCCTGCCATAGATACCCTTGATGGTCAGCATGTTGAAGATCACGTGCTTCCAATCGATGGCCATGTCAGTCGAGGGAATGCCGAGCATGGCAATCTTCGCGCCATGACTCATGTTCGCGAGCATTTCCCGAAAGGCGGCGGCGTTTCCAGACATTTCGAGTCCCACGTCAAAACCTTCGTGCATTCCGAGCTGTTTCTGGACCTCGGCCAACGGAGTCTCAGTCGTATTCACCGCCAGCGTGACGCCGAGCTTTTCCGCAAGCTTCAGGCGCTTCGCGTTCACGTCCGTGATGACGACGTGACGCGCGCCTGCATGACGCACCACTGCTGCAGCCATGATTCCGATGGGGCCGGCGCCGGTGATCAGCACGTCCTCCCCCAAAATCGGGAATGACAGCGCCGTATGCACCGCGTTTCCGAACGGATCGAAGATGGTCGCGGCTTCAAGGTCGACCTTTGAGTTGTGCTTCCATATGTTGCTCATCGGCAGCACGATATATTCGGCGAACGCGCCGGGACGATTGACTCCAACGCCTAACGTGTTTGCGCACAGATGCCGCCGTCCAGCCAGGCAGTTGCGACATCGCCCGCAAACAACGTGGCCCTCGCCGCTCACGATGTCGCCAGGCTGAAAATCGACGACGTTCGATCCGACCTCGGTGACTTCTCCCACGAATTCGTGGCCGATCACGAGAGGTACGGGAATTGTTGACCGCGCCCAATCGTCCCATTCGTAGATATGCAGGTCCGTTCCGCAAATGCCGGTCATCAGCACGCGAATCTTTACGTCGTTAATGCCAACCTGCGGCTCGGGCACGTCCTCAAGCCACAAACCCCGTTCAGGGCGACTCTTGATTAGGGCCTTCATATAGACTTAAAGTCCTCCTACATTCGATCGTAACTACGCCGACTCCCGATCGGTCGCGACAAATCGGCCCAAGGCGTGATCTTTCCGGACGCGGTCCACGGGAAACAGCTGGCCGTGCATCACAACGTAGATTCCCGGCGTGAGGATGCGAACCGCAAACAAACTCTCAGTCAAGTTTTGCAAACCGTCGCTGCCTTCGAAGCCGAGGGGCGTCATGGCGCCCGTCAATACGATTGGAATCTTCAGCTCGGGCAGAGCATGTTGCAGATACAAACCTGTCTGAACCATCGTATCGGTTCCATGAGTTATCACGATGGGTGCGCTCCTCCGGCAGAAGAGCCTTCACGGTTCCCAGAATCTCGACGCGCCCGGAATCAGTCATCTCCAGGCTGTCAATATTCATCAGTGGAACGATGCGCACGTCGGAATCGGGAAGCCGCAAGCAGTCGAAGGTAACGGTCAATCTTGCTGTTGAGATTCGCTACGGTGCCGCTCTGCTCCGAGTATGCCTTTTCGATGGTTCCACCGGTCGTAACAACATAGATCACCTTCATCTTGTCGTCTCTCTGGTAGTCGGCGAATGAGGCCCGGTCACTTCAGTATTCGATCACAAAACATGCCCGTACACCCAGCGAAGTCTCTTTGGAACACGAGTGCGTATTTCGGCTCAAGCACGGCAACATCCAGCAGACCTTAAAGGTGCGCGCCATTATTGCAACGTGCCAAAGCATTTCCAGGCTATTGCTCGAATCCGAGCGAGCGGATTCCAGTGTATAATCGCCCGCATTCGCTTCCCGCGAGGAGGCTCATGGCTGCGGACAATGCTTCCACGATGTGGGTTCCTGTATGTTGCGGGCGCGTCATGCGCTGCAACATGTTCAGACAGGCGGATGGCGGAGCTTACGCAGCGCTCGTTTGTACCGTGTGCAACAAGAACATCACGCTTGAGCAAGAACCTCTGGCGGCCGCGAATAACTTCGGAGAAGGCTCGACCGTTCTGAGTCTGATCGGATCGCCCAAACCACCAAAGACGGAAAGAAAGAAAACCGTTCGCCGAAGCCGGTCCCGACGATCCAACGCTGTAGTCTGAATTGCCGCTCACCCGAAACTTTGTCTGCCAATGATTGGTCAGACCATTTCGCACTATCGCATCCTGGAGCAAATCGGCGCCGGCGGAATGGGCGTCGTGTACAAGGCCCACGATAGCCGGCTTGACCGCGCGTTAGCTCTGAAATTCCTCCCTGAAAAACTGGCACAACAACCGCAGGCGCTCGAGCGGTTCCGACGCGAGGCGCGAGCCGCGTCCGCTCTAAACCATCCGGGCATTTGCACGATCTACGACATCGGCGAGCAGGACGGCCGGGCGTTCATCGCCATGGAATTCATCGACGGCGAAACTCTGCGCAGTCACATCCATGGGAAGCCGCTTCCTCTCGAAGAAATACTGAAGCTTGGAATCCAAATAGCGGAAGCTCTGGATGCGGCGCACGCCGAAGGAATCATTCACCGCGATATCAAACCCGCGAATATCTTCGTGACCAAGCGCGGACAAGCGAAAGTGCTCGATTTTGGCCTCGCAAAGCTTGTTCCCAAAGGGATCGGCGAGTGGCGGACGCGGATTCCGGCGGCGAATCGCCAGGATTCCAATTCGATCGTCGGAATCATCAGCGGCACTCCCTCGTACATGTCACCCGAGCAGGTACGGGGAGACGATCTGGACCCTCGCACGGATATTTTCTCGCTCGGCCTCGTGCTGTATGAAATGGCGACAGGGCGACAGGCGTTTGGCGGCGGCACGGGCGGCGCGATTATCGAGGCTGTTTTGACGCGGCCGCCTGTTTCGGTGCGAAGTATCAATCCCGATATCCCGCCGAGCTGGAAGAAATCATCGACAAAGCGCTCCACAAGGATAGGGACCAGCGTTACCAGCACGCGGCCGACATGCTCGCTGACCTGCAACGACTGAAGCGAGATACCGATTCGGGCCGAGAGATCAGGAAGCGGGACGCAGAATCAGTCGCGCACATCAGGCACAGGCCCTTTATCCTCGGCCGGCAAGCCGAAGATCACGGACTTCCACACGACAAACATGGCCCGTTCCGCGCACCGCGAGTTTCAAAGATCATTGGCTCGCTTGCCGTTTTGCCTTTCGAAAACATGAGTCGCGACCCTGAGAACGAATACCTCAGTGACGGGATCACCGGGAGCCTCATCAATATCCTGGCGACGGTGCCAAAACTGCGCGTGATGGCACAGAGCACAGTATTTCGGTACAAGGGCCGCGAGATTGACCCTCAAGCCGTTGGTCGCGAGCTCAATGTGCGCGCCGTGCTCACTGGAAGAATGATGCAAAGCGGTGGCTCTTTGCGCATCGGGACCGAGTTGGTCGATGTAGCGACAGGCTCTCAATTATGGGGCGCGCAATTCGATCGCAAGCCCGGCGACATCTTTGTGATCCAGGACGAAATTTCCAACGAGATATCGGGAAAATTGCGGTTGCAGCTGACGCGGGCGGAAAAGAAACGACTCATCAGGCGCCACACGGAAGATGCCGAGGCGTACCGGCTCTATCTGAAGGCCGTCATCATTGGAACAGATGGACTGAAGAAGGATTCTACAAGGCGATCGAGTACTTTCAGCAAGCCGTCGAGAAGGACCCCAGCTACGCTCTCGCCTACACTGGCTTGGCCGATTCCTACGTGCTCCTGGGATGGAACAGCTATCTGCCGCCGAAGGACGCGTTCCCGAAAGGCAAAGCGGCCGCGATGACCGCCCTGCAGCTCGACCCGGATCTCGGCGAAGCCCACACGCCTCTGGCAGCCGCGTTGTGGCTTCACGATTGGCAGTGGCAAGAGGCTCAGACAGAATTCAAGCGCAGCCTCGAACTGAATCCCACCTATCCAACTGCCAATCATTGGTACGCCGAGTATCTGATGACCATGGGCCGCCACGTAGAAGCTATCGCCAAGATGAAAAACAGCCAGGAGCTGGATCCGCTGTCCCTGATTATCAATGTCGCCATCGGATGGGCCTTCTACATGGCCCGTCGATACGACGAAGCCATCGAACAACTCCTGCGAACTGTCGAACTGGATCCGAACTACCCCGTCACGTACTGGATTCTCGGCCTGCTGTACCGGAATAACCGGCCGCTACGAATTGGCCATCACCGCGGGTGAGAAGGGGGTGAACCTCTCAGGCGGCAGTCCTCTGATGCGCGCGGCGCTGGCGCATACCTACGGAAAGTCCGGAAGAGCAAAGGAAGCGCTGCAGGTGCTCGATGATCTGACGGAACTGGCAAAGCACAAATATGTCGCGCCTCACTTCTTCGCTGGAATCCATATCGGCTTGGGAGAAAACGACCGTGCGATTGAATACTTGGAGAAATCCTGGGAGGAGCACTCCCACTGGCTTATCTATCTTCATATGGATCCGAGCATGGACGATTTGCGGAGCGACCCCCGTTTCCAGGACCTGTTGAAACGCGTCGGCCTTCCCGCGCCGGCGATCGCGATCCCGGCCTAAGAGAAACGAACGCGCGGTATGAGCGGAAGGGTTTGTTGTGCGAGTAGGATTGGCGGAGGGGGTGGGATTCGAACCCACGAGACCCTTTCGGGCCTAACGGTTTTCAAGACCGCCGGAGTCAACCACTTTCCTACCCCTCCGCAGGTGTCAGTTTACCCGGCCAAACGCCGCCCTTCAAACCCAAACGTTCAGGGCGCGAACGGCAAGTAGCGCGCACCGGTCCGTCCCCGCATCCGGTTGCCACCAGGGACGAAGCCAGGGGCAGAGATCATGGAATTCGCGCGCGCCGATAACGTGAAGCGCTTGGCGAGAGTAGCGTGCTTGACACAACAAACTAACCTGTTAACACTAGGCCGTTTCCACAGCAAACTGGAGGCGCGCGGGAGGTGGCGGGCAAACTCAAAATTCGCGTGAACGAGCGCATGACGGAAATCGCCGCGGCGCCGGATACGCCCTCTGCTGTACGTGCTCTCGGACGAACTGCAGCTGCAAGGCCCGCGATTCGGCTGCGGACTCGCGCAGTGCGGCTCGTGTTCGGTGCTGGTGAATGGCGAAGAAATCCGATCGTGCGTGACGCCGGTTTCCGCGGTTGCCGGCAAATCGGTGACCACGCTCGAAGGATTGCCCGCGTGGTACGCGAAGCAGAAAAAGCTCAGCAAGGTTCCCGCGCTGCATCCCGTGCAGCAAGCCTTCATTGACGAGCAAGCCGTCCAGTGCGGCTACTGCTTCAACGGAATGATCATCCAGGCCGCGGAACTTCTCTCGAAAACACCGCAGCCCACCGAAGCGCAAATTCGCACCGCGATGAACGGGCATCTGTGCCGGTGCGGCAGCTATCCGCGCGTAATCAAAGCGATCCAGCGAGCGGCGGAGGCTGCGCGATGATCGGCGCGAAGCTGACCAGCGCAGAAACCGACTCCGTCGTCACTATTTCCACGCCGCGAATTTCTGAAAGCCGGCGGCGCGCTGGTGATCGGATTCAGCATGCGAGGCTTTCTCAGCGGCGACGCTCTCGGCGCACAAGGAGACCGCGATCGCCGCGAGGCGGCGTGGCCGGTCCTCCCGATCCAAAACAAATTGATACCTGGCTCGCCATCCACGCCGACAACACCGCGACCGTCTACATCGGCTACGTCGAGCTTGGGCAAGGCTCGACGACATCGCTTTTGCAAATCGCGGCCGAGGAACTCGACCTGGACATGAGTCAGGTCAGCACGATTCGCCTCGACACGAACATCACGCCGAATCAAGGCGGCACGTATTCGAGTTCTTCCATCGCTCGCGGAAGTCCGGCAATCCGCACGGCTGCCGCCGAAGCGCGCCAGGCATTGCTGCAGCTTGCTTCGAAAAAACTCGACGCGCCGGTCGAGCGCCTGACGGTATCTCGAGGAGTCGTTACTGTAGATGGGGCAGCGCGCGCTCCGTCACCTATGGCGAGCTCGTCGGCGATAAGCCTTTCAACCTGGCATTCACCGGAACGGCGCCGCTTGAAACCCGTCGCGGATTACAAGTTGGTCGGCAAGAGTCCCACGCGAAACGACATTCCGGACAAAGTAAGCGGCAAATACGTTTACCTGCAGCACGTGCGCCTGCCGGGAATGATGCATGGACGCGTGGTTCGCCCGCGCGGGCAGGGCGTTTACGGCGCGGGCGCGAAAGTGGCGAGCCTGGACGAAACTTCGATCGCCGGAATTCCCGGCGCGCGCGTCCTGCGCAAGGGCGATTTCGTTGGCGTGGTCGCGGAGCGCGAATGGGACGCTGTCCGCGCGGCGCAACAATTGAAAATCACGTGGGACATGCCCGCGACGCTTCCTGGCAGCGACGGTGTGTACGACGCGATGCGCGCCGAAAAAACCACGGATCGGGTCGTGCTCGAACGAGGCGACGTGACCGCATCATTTGCGCAAGCCGCGCACGTCGTCTCCGGGAATTATCACGCTCCCTATCAGGCGCACGCGGCTTTCGGACCCAATGGCGCGCTCGCGGACGTGAAATCCGATTCCGCGCTGGTCATTTGCTCGACGCAGGATGTCTACGCCACGCGCAACACTCTGGCGGGCGTGCTCGGATTGCCCGCGCAAAAAGTTCGCGTGCAGTATTACGAAGGATCGGGCACTTATGGCCACAGCTGTTACGACGACGTCGCGCAGGCTGCCGCGATTCTGTCGCAGCTCGCCGGCAAACCGGTGCGGCTGCAGTTCATGCGCTGGGACGAGCACGGCTGGGACAACTACGGCCCCGCGCACGTCGGCGAGATTCGCGCCGCGGCCGACGCCAACGGCAAAATCGTCGCGTATCAGTATGACGGCTGGCAGCACAACTGGAGCGCCATCGAAACATCCGCGCAACTCGCGCTCGGAACTCCGGCGGCGGAGTGGAGACTCGGCGCGGCCCAGCAGGTGAATCCCACCGATTGCGGCGGCATGTACGACATTCCCAACGTGCGGCTGGTGAATCATCAGGTGCCGGGACTCAAATATCTGAAGGGCGCGTGGCTGCGCTCGCCGCTCGATCTTTCGTTCTCGTTCGCATCGGAGCAGACGATTGACGAGCTCGCGCGTCTGGTGGGGATGGACGCGTACGAATTTCGCCAGCGCAATATCAAAGACGAGCGCTGGCTGGGCGTGCTCGATGCTGTCGCGCAGGCGGCGAAGTGGGAGCCGCGTCCGCCCGCTTCGAACAGTTTCCGACGCGAAGATCGCCACGCGGCCGCGGCATCGGACTCGGCACGCATCTCACGTCCTATGGCGGCGCCGTCGCCGAAATCGAAGTGAACAAGGAAACTGGCAAGGTCGCGGTGAAGCACATGTATGGCGCGATTGACGCGGGCCTCGCCGTGAATCCCGCGTTCATCGAAAATCAGATCAGCGGACAGCTGGTGCAAACCGCGAGCCGCATGCTGCACGAGGAAGTGACGTTCAACAAAACGAATGTCACCAGCCTCGATTGGAACAGCTACCCGATCCTGCGCTTTGAGGAATGCCCCGAAGTCACGCCGATCGTCGTGCAGCGCGTGGACCAGAAATCCACCGGCGCGGGCGAAGAGGTGATGGCGGCCGCAGCCGGTGCGATCGCGAATGCTTTCTTTGATGCGACGGGCGTACACATGCACGAATTTCCGTTGACGCCGAATCGCGTGCTAGCCGCATTGCGCCGCAGCTAGCGCACATTTTTCAGTATTCACAGGGGGATTACCGATGCCGGCGACCAGCATTTCTGTTTTCTGCGCGGTACTTTCGCTCATGGTGCTGCTGCCGTCCGGCTCCGGGCCGGCGAAACCGCCCGCAAACGCGTCCACCGATTCGGGGTCGCAGTAAATTTGCCGAACTTAGCGATCGTTTCATGAAGGATTCGCTCGCGCTATCGCCGGTGAGCGCTTCGCAAGCTGGATATCACATTCACGTGGATCCGAAAACGGGCGACAAGATCGCGCTCGATGGCGAGCTCGATGACCTGAGCTTGAAAGCCATGGACGGGCAGCGCGAATTTTATTCCAGCTGGCGCGCGCGATTTCGCACCGAGACGCCGCTCGCAACGCTCGACCCACAGGACGCCGCCGATTGGCAGCTTATTGACGATCAGATCGGCCTGAACCTGCTCGAATTCGACAGGATTCAGAATTATCGCCACAATCCCACGGTTCCGGTTGAATTGATCGGCAACGCGCTGTTTCTGCCGCTGACTCAAGCCTACGCGTCGCATGAGGTGCGGCTTAGCCAGGTGCTTTCACGCGTTCGCCAGATTCCGCGGCTGCTCGATCAAGTGAAGGCGTACCTCAGCGATGCCGATCCGATTTTCATCAGCACGGCTGTCGCGGAAAATGACGGCAATATCGACCTCATCCAGAACGAAATCGCCAAGGAAATTCCTGCGGGCTCGGCGCTGAAGGGCGAGTACGACCAGGTCGCGCCCATCGCCATCGCTTCGCTGAAAAACTTTTCCGCGTGGCTGAAGGACGATCTCGGCAAGCGTCCGTCGCGGCTGACCTGGCGCCTGGGCAAGGAATTCTACGATCAGAAATTCCGGCTGGTGATGGAGACGGACATCACGCCGGAAGCGCTTCTCGCCGATGCCGAAAGCGAGCTGAAGGACGTGCGCGCTGAAATGCTGGGGCTCGCATCGCCCATGCACGCGCAAATGTTTCCATCGCATGGCGACCATTCCGATCTAACCGGCCGCGATCGCGAAAATCAAATCATCGGCGAAGTGCTGCAAGAGATCTCGGACGATCACCCGCGCCCCGACCAATTGCAGCAAACAATTCAGTCCGACCTCGCGGGCATCATCGCGTTCATCCGCGAAAAGAAAATTGTGACGCTCAGCTCGCGCGATAATTTGAAAGTGATTCCCACGCCGCTGTTTATGCGCGGGATTTATTCCGTGGCTGGATTCCACAGCGCCCCTCCGCTCGAGCCGCACGCCGAAGCCGAATATTGGGTGACGCCGATTGATCCCAACGCTCCCGCGGCTGCAACCGAATCCCGGCTGCGCGAATACAACAATTTCACATTGCAGTGGCTCTCACTCCACGAAGGATTGCCCGGGCATTACGTGCAGGCCGAACACGCGAACAACATACAGCCTGAATCGCGCCGCTTGCTGCGAGCGATTTTCGGGAACGGCGCATACGTGGAAGGTTGGGCGGAATACGGCGCGCAGGTGATGATGGACGAAGGCTTCCTCAATAACGATCCGCGCTTTCGCATGATGATGCGGAAAATCCGTCTTCGCTTGCTCGCCAACACCATCCTTGACATCAGAATGCAGACTATGGGCATGACCGACGAACAGGCCATGGAGCTAATGACGAAAGATGCGTTTCAAACGCAGGCCGAAGCCGAAGGAAAACTCCTGCGCGCCAAATTAAGCTCCACGCAATTGCCCACCTACTACGTCGGCTTCCGCGAATGGTCCGCCGTGCGAAAAGAATATCAAGCCAAGGCCGGGAGCAAATTCGATATGCTCAAATTTCACGATCTCGTCCTCGATCAAGGCGCACTGCCGGTTCCCGTGGTCGGAAAACTCGTGATGCCGACGGCGGGGCAGTGAGCTCTCCGCGCGACCGGAGAAAAATCATGAAGGTGCGCGCCGCAGTTGCTTACGAAGGCCAGCCTTCGTTCTCGATCGAAGAACTCGAGATGAGCGAGCCCGGGCCGGATAGCATTCTGGTTCGCATGGCTGGCTGCGGGCTTTGCCACACCGATGTGAAAGCTCGCGACGGAATGATGGGAGTGCCCATGCCCGTCGTGCTCGGCCACGAAGGTGCGGGAATTGTCCAGCGCGTGGGCGAGCGCGTCACCAAGGTGAAGCCTGGCGACCACGTCGTCCTTACCGGCGATTCCTGCGGCGCGTGCCCCACTTGTCTCGGCGGCGATCCCGCGTATTGCGATCTAATGTCGCAGCTGAATTTCACGGACGGTCGAGCGGGCGAACCCGGCTCGTTCAACAGGGGAAACGTGGCGATTCACGGCCACTTCTTCGGCCAGTCGTCGTTCGCAAATTACGCCGTCACGCGCGAGCGCAACGCGATTCCCGTGCGCAAGGACGCGCCTCTGGAAATTCTCGGTGTGCTCGGCTGCGGTGTGCAGACCGGCGCGGGCGCGATCATGAATTCGCTGCATCCGCCGGCGGGCAGCACGGTCGCGATATTTGGCGCAGGCCCCGTGGGACTTGAGCGCCGTGATGGGCGCGGTCGTCTGCGGCTGCTCGGCGATCATCGCCGTGGATGTGCTGGAATCGCGGCTCGCAATGGCGCTACAACTTGGTGCGACGCACACGGTGCTCGGTGGTCCGCAAGCGAACGTCGCCGAGAAAATTCGAGGGATCGTCCCCGGTGGCGTTGGCTACGCGTTCGATACCACGGGCCGCGCGGACAGCAATCACCAAGCGCTTGAGTCGCTTGCCGCGAAAGGCTGCTTTGGATTCTGCGCCATCCCGGCGGAGGCTCCGAAAATGTCCAAAGTGATGCTCCGCGGCCTTTCGATTCGCGGCATCGTTCAAGGCGATAGCGTGCCGGATACCTTTATTCCGCATCTCGTCGAGCTACACATGAACGGCCGTTTCCCGTTCGACAAGCTCGTCACGAAATATCCGTTTGAGAAAATCAATCAAGCGATCGATGATCAGGCGGCCGGCAAAGTCGTGAAGCCGGTTTTCACGTTCTCCTGGTAATCGCTCCTTCTCCTTTACACAATTTTAACGAACATTGTGGTTTCATACTCTGATGTGCGTCCGACGCCCATTCATTCACTTCGTCCAACTCCTTGTGTGCGCGCTGCTGGCATGCGCGGCCGCGCCACGCATGGCGCGCGCGCAAGATCCGCTGCAAAGCGCGCAGACAGCACAAACCACCGCGCCTGCGCCGCCCGATTCGGACGCGAATGCAAATTCTCCTAAGCCAAACGATCTGTACGACCCAGCCGAGCCTGACAAAGTCACGCTTCTCCCCCACTCTGATTCGGACGGCTACTGGATTTCCGCTCAGGCGAACGTCGTTTTCCAATGGCACCCGTCGTTTCCAGCGAAATACACCGGGACAAACAGCATGACTCCCGAGGGCCAGAGCGCCACCACGCACGTTGTAACTCTTTTTACGGGCTGGACGATCACGCCAACGACGGAATTTTTCGCCGATTTCGAGTACGCAACGGGAGGCGGGGTCGGGCGAGCGTTTGGCCTCGCAGGCTACACGAATCTTGATTCCGTACGGACGGTATCCGGCGCGCAGCTTTCGACGACGCCGTATCTCGCTCGCCTGATGTTGCGGCAGATTATTCCTCTGACCGACGAAAAGATCGATGCCGAGCGCGACGAATTTCATCTGGCCACTTCGCTGCCAGTGCGTCGCATCGAATTTCGAATCGGCAAATTTGACCTCGCCGACTTCTTCGACCTGAACACGTGGGGCCAGGACAGCCATCTGCAATTCCTGAACTGGACAGTAGATAACAACGGCGCCTACGACTACGCCGCGAACACGCGCGGTTATACCGATGGCGCGCTCCTGGAATATGACGACCACTGGTTCGCAGTCCGCTTCGCAGTAGCGATGGAACCGAAGTCCGCGAACGGCATCAATCTCGATGCTGATATCGCCCGCGCGCGGGGCGAAAATCTCGAGCTGCAAGCCAGCGGGAAGCTTATTGCACATCGCGCCGGCACAGTCCGCCTGTTGAGTTACGTCAACCAGGCGGACATGGGAAATTACAAGCAGGCGATCGCCGAATTCCTCGATCACGAAACGGCGACGCCGAACATCATAGACACGCGCCGCCAGGGCCGTCACCGATACGGCTTCGGCCTGAATTTCGAGCAATCTTTAACAGACGACATTGGCGTTTTCGGACGGCTGGGCTGGAGCGATGGTCATAACGAATCCTGGGCTTACACCGAAGACGACCGCGAGCTCGAGCTCGGGGCATTCTCGATGGGCACGCCATGGCATCGGCGCAACGATCGCGCCGGCGTCGCTTTCGTGGCCAACGGAATCGTCGCGGCATCACCAGCAATACCTGGCGCTTGGAGGTTTGGGTTTTCTGCTGGGAGACGGCGCCTGACCTACGGCCCGGAGAAAATCTTCGAGGGCTTCTACACCGTGCATCTCTGGAGCGGGTTCTTCGCTTCGTTCGACATCCAGCACATTAATAATCCCGGCTATAACCAGGACCGCGGACCCATCACCGTCCCCGGCCTGCGGTTGCACGTTGATTTCTGATTGCGCCGGTTTCGTAGGGGTACGATATGTCGTGCCCGGCACAATTTCTTGGCGTGGTGCCAGACGTCCTCGCCGCGCGACCGCCGAGACGAATTTGTAGGAGCGCAGGATGCTGCGGCCGGCAAAATTGCTTGAGAATCCTTCACCATTCGGGACCTGTCGCCCCAAAATCGTGATCTGCAACGAATGACCTACATGGCGGCAGCGGTAGCTAACCATCTTGATTTATATGCTCTTACGGCTCTTGGGCTGACCGGCATTGATCCAGCCGCCGGATTCGCCGCCCCAGCAGTGATAAGGATCACCGGAGGCCCGGGCTTCAGCGCATCCAGGACCTCCGGCGGCAGCTTGTCCGCGCGTGCTACAAGCGCCGCGACTTCCCACATCTGCTGATCCGCGAGCGACGCCTGAAATCCGGGCATTCCCGTCAGACGAATGCCATTTTTCACTTTCCAGTAGGTAACGCCGGCCGGATCGTCGCTCACGCGCCCATCCACAGTGAAAAGCTGCGGCGGCTTCGGAAACTCTCCCTGCGCGACCGGGGGCACGGGCTGACCGGGCAATCCGTGGCAAAAAGCGCAGTTTTTCTGGTACACGTCCGCACCGCTAACAAGTTCGGCCGTCGCCACGCTGGAAACATCACGCGTCGGCGCCTCGCGCTTGATCCGCGCGTAGAGGCCGGCTCCGGCAAGAGCCGCCTCAAACGGCAATGGAGCATCCGACGTCGCCACCGGCATCCTCCCGCTTGCCACATAGAACCCGAAAACCAGCGGCAGAATCAGCAGCCCCACGATCACACCGATCACAAATGACTTCATGTTCGCCCTCCGTTTCATTCAGGGCGCGTCCCGGCACGCGCCAGTGAGCTTCAAGGAATTGTACCTTGCGGATCGGCCGCCGATGCGCGAACAATACCGCGCGAATCCCAGGAGGTTCTCACCCATGTTCCAAACCGACTTACTAAAGGACCGGACAATTATGATCACGGGCGGAGGCACGGGCCTGGGCCGCTCGATGGCGCTCCGATTTGCCGAACTCGGCGCCAGCTTGTTTCTCGTCGGGCGCCGCGAAGATCCACTCAAGGAAACCACGCGCGACATTGTGGCCAAGGGAGCGCGAGCCGCGTGGTTCTCGGCGGACGTCCGCGACTTTGCAGCCGTCGAGCAGTCGCTCGCCGCGGCGGAAAAAGAATTCGGCCGCCCGTTTGGCGGAATAGATACGCTGGTCAACAACGCCGCTGGAAATTTCATCGCGCGCACCGAAAAGCTTTCGCCAAACGCGTTCAATGCCGTCGTCGGGATCGTTCTTCAAGGCGCGTTCCACTGCACGCTCGCGCTCGGCCGCCAGTGGATTGCCGCGAAGCAGCCGGGCACCGTCCTTAATATCGTCACCACCTATGCGGATGCCAACTGCGGCTCCGGCTTCGTCGTTCCCTCGGCGTGCGCGAAATCCGGAGTCCTTGCGATGACGCGTTCGCTCGCCGTCGAATGGGCGCGTCACCATATCCGGCTAAACGCGATCGCCCCGGGGCCGTTCCCGACCGAAGGCGCGTTCTCGCGTCTCGTGCCGTCGCAGGAACTCGAAGACCGCGCGAGGAATCATCATCCGATGAAGCGCTTCGGCCGCCCCGAGGAACTGGCCAACCTCGCGGCGTATCTGGTCAGCGAACAAGCCGGATACGTGAACGGCGAGTGCGTCGTAATTGACGGCGGCGAATGGCTTCGCGGCGCCGGTGAGTTTAATCACTTCGCTGAGATGTCCGATGCCGATTGGGACACGCTCGAAGCAGCTCGAAAGAAATAGTTCCCTCATTCTTCCATCAGCGCCGTAGGCGCGGCAGACCGATTGGGACACGCTGGGAGGGGCGCGCAAGAAATAATTACCTTATGCTCTCGTCAGCGCCGTAGGCGCCGCAGATGTTAGCCCAGCCCGGCAGGGCTGGGAAACAAATGCCTCTCGATTCCAAGCGCCGTAGGTGCGACACCGCTGTCGTTCGGCTCGCGTTGCGCGGTTCCAGCTTTGTCGCGAGAATTTTTCGGCGCGACCGGAAATACTTTCCGCGCAAATATCCATGTCGACGCGCCGACAGATCAACAATTTTCATGCGCGTTCTTGAAAAATCTCGCGCGCAATCACTCGGTCCGCTGTTCGGAATCTCGTCGCTAAGACTCATGCTTTGAAGTCGATGCTCCGCAGCCGTTCGGTAGCGGTATTACGCCAGGCCTATCGATCGCCATATTGACATACGATCTGTCAATCGATACGATGCCTGGGGGTTTTACCAAATGGAGAAAGCAAAGGTTCGCGTCTCTCCCAAGTTTCAAGTTGTGATCCCCAAAGCTCTCCGCGAAGAGCTCAAGATCGAGCCGGGACAGGAACTCCTGATGTACGCGCTCGACGGGTCGCTGCGCCTCGTGCCCCGCCGTTCGATCAAGGAGCTCCGCGGCATCGCCAAAGGCCTCAGATGGAAAGACGATTATCGTGACCACGCGGAGCGGTTCTGATCTCTACCTCGTTGACTCCACCGGCTGGCTCGAATACCTGACTGAAGACTCGAAGGCGGCCGCCTTTGGCCATTACCTCGAAGGCGAAGCCTCGGTCATCGTCCCGTCGGTGGTCATCTTCGAAGTCTATCGGCACCTCGCGAAGCATCGCGGGAGGCCGCTGGCGGACCGGTTCGCCTCGCAGGCGCTTCTCCGCAAAGTGATCCCTCTGGACGAAACCGTCGCCCTCGCGGCAGCCAACGTGAGCCTCGACCATCGCCTCACCGGCACCGACGCCATCGTCTACGCCACCGCGCGCGTCTGCCAGGCCCAGCTCGTCACCGCGAACACCCATTTCCGCGGACTCCCCGGCGTCATCATTCCCTGACCGCCAAAAGGTTTGAATGTCGCGCCGCGACTTTTTACTCTCTGAGGAACGAAGGGCAGCGCGGCATTGCCCTGAGCTTCAGGCATACCGCCGCGATTTTCGGCCAGCGGGGACTGTGATTCGGCGTTTTCTTCGTAGAGGCACGACATGTCGTGCCCGGCGCTCGACCTTGGCAATCAACCGCACCACCATCGTCGCGCTTGTGCCAGCGTGCCAAGCATCCACCCAAGAACCGGCGGCATCAACATTCTTTAGTAAAATGCTGACAATGCGAATACTTGCGGGCGTCGCTATTTGTCTCGCGTTTTGTTCGGCGCCGCAGGCGCAAAATAGGAAAGCAGGCACTGATAGATTTGCCCCGATCAGTTTGAGATCGGCCGCCTCACCTACTTCGATTTTGGACCACCCTTTGATTACTACGAGATATTCATGGTGCGGCCGACGGCTGACGGAACGTCGACCGTCGCAAGAGTTCTGCTTACGCCGCAGCCTCATGCTTGGCGCCCGCTAAGGTGGAGTTTGCTGCGGCACGGCTAGACGCGCCCGTGCCCAACCTACTGAAACCAGTGAATCCCTGCACGATTCCGGAGAAGAATCTACATCGTGAAGAAAAGCGATGTAAGAACTGTCTGAATTTCAGTGGCGCCGATGTTTCGATGCAGGTTCCTTGCGGGGCCACACCCGGTCATCAACGCGAAAATTCTGGAAAAAGATTGGTTCGATAAGTCGCCCAATACGCCAAAGAACACACAGTGGACCTTGGCGCTGCTCCAGCGCTTGGACAAGGCCATTGGACCGGGCGTGATGGACAAACCGATTTTCGCGATCGGGCGCTGATGCTGTGACGTCCGCCGAAATCCCTGACGCCGAAATATCAAACGATTTGATTTCGGGCAAATATGACGGTCTCTTTCCCGGTGCACCTGATAAACCCTCCGCGCTGTATGTCGCGGCGCAGAAAGCATCCTCCGGCTCTAACCGTTCGGGTGGTGACCGTCGAACCTGTCGCTCCCGAAGTTATTGTTCAGCCTCAATATCCACCGATCGCAGGTTGGCGCATGTAGAAGGTACGTGTTTCCGTCAGCTTCGATGTCGGCACATAACGGGGTCCCGGGGAACCTGTCCTTCGAGGGTGAGCCCAAGCGCAAACTGCTCTACGGCGCGGCGACGACCGCCGTGCTGGCCTGGAAATTCCCTGACCACACGCACTAGGGCAGCAGATTCACGCGACATTGCAGTTCGACAGCAACTGCCCGGCGCCATCTCCGTGAAATTCTGTCTGCGCGCGCTAGCTCAGCGCCTTTTGCAGCCGCTTCGTGGTCTTCATCAACTGCTTCTTCAGAGCTTCCACCTGCTTCGAAATATCCTTCAGCTCGCTCTTGGCCAGGACCCCGGCCTTCGCAACTTTGTGCGCCGTGCGATCCGCCTTGCCCATCGCCGCGCCAATCTTTTTTGCCGCATTCGTAAGCCTGCTCTTTGCCATTTTTCGTTTTCTCCCTTCGCCTGCACCGGCAGTATCGCATGCCTCGACATTCTTCGCCGCCGACTTTTTTCGAATCGGCGTCATCGGCACCGACGCCTTCACTTGCCGCCTTCCGGTTGCTCCGCAATCACCTTGAGGTCTCGTGGCGCAACCGTTGAAAGATCCAGCCGACTTCAGCCACTGAGGGCCAAATAGTGGCCTCGTAAGTGCCCACATTCACGCTTGCGACCGAGTACAAGGTAGTGTAGCCTTATTCGATAGGAGAGCGTGTCGCTCATCGATGGCTTACGAAGTGTACCAGAGGACTTCATTCAGAGTAGAATGAGTCCATCGTTATCGTTCGACGCCCGATGGGAAAATTGCCCTTAACGCTCCCGCCGTTAGAATGCTGCGAGAGGCCAATGTGAAGTTTGTCGCTGCTGTTGTGGGACAAGAACAATAGGAAAGTCGCGCTCAAGGCGGCAGTAAAGGGCGACACCAATGCGTATGCCGTTTCGATTGGCGTGGGAAGCCACTCGGCCACCATACGGGCGAAACCCTTTCTGCGTCACGTCGGGTGGAAGGGGCTCAAGCGGACGATGCTCCCGGCGACGTGGCACGAGAAGGACAAAATGTTTGAGGTCTTTCTGCCGAAAGGGTGAGTCCACTCGATGCCTGATCCTGAAACACTGATAGTCAAGGGGGGTATCATCGTACTGGCCTCGCTCGCAATGTTCCGTATGATCCTCCACGAAATACGCAATGTTAAAGACGAGTTCACGACAAAGCGCAAACGGCGCTAACGCTCATGCGCGCGATCGTGGCACCGTTGAGGTGCTTTTATGAATGAATGGATCGCAGTGCTTCCATTAGTCGGCGTGGTGGTTGGCGCGACAATGCAGCATTTGTTTTCCCGCGCTGCGGAATCCCGAAAGCAACTTCAGTTGCTCCAATCTCAGTGTTACGTCGACTATCTGCGGGCCGTGACGAAGGCCAAACACGCGGTCTCGGCCGATGCTAACCGGTCGGCGGTGGCTGAGATGACGGACGCAAAAGCTCGCATGGCGGTTTATGGTTCGGCTGACGTTATCGCGACTCTCGCGAGATTTGAGGAAGTGGGAGCAGTGCTCGAAAGTCCGAAGGCACTGGAAGCTTTCGTCGCGGTCGTCGGCGCAATGCGACAGAAAGATCGTTCCGCAGAAGCTGGCGACTTGAAATTGGTTCTGTTCGGACAGTAGCGCGATCAGCAGCCCTCGGCCCTCCTTTGCCTCAAGGCCACGCAACTCCGGGCATTCGCAATTTCCCGCACCAACAACCGGATGAAATCGCGCAGGGATCGTGCTACGGTAATTGGCGCTTATGATGATCATGATGCAAGACGAAAAATTCGAGAGCAGGTAGCGGCGAGATCGACGTCCCGCTCGACCGACCATCTTCGCCGCTGCATTTCTAATCGCAAATTTCGGGAATTAGAATCGCAGCTAAACCATTGAAAACAAAGACTTGGGGCCGGTTCTAATCGCAAATTTTCGAGACTTTGCGCGAATCGATTTCAGGCCCAAAAACACATGGAAAACATTCAAATCACGCTGCCGGATGGCTCGACACGCGACGTGCCCAGCGGCACCACCGCCGCGCAGGTCGCGGGCCAGATCGGGCCGCGCCTCGCCAAAGACGCGCTGGTCGCGCGCGTCGATGGCGAGCTGGTCGATCTTTCGAAGCCGCTCGACCACAGCGTCAAGCTTTCGATCCTCACCGCGAAAGATCCGGACGCGGTGCAGGTGTTTCGCCATTCCGCGGCGCATCTGCTCGCCGCCGCCGTGCTCGAACTTTATCCCGACGTGAAACTCGGCATCGGCCCGCCGATCGAAAATGGATTCTTTTACGAATTCGTGCGCGAGCAGCCGTTCACTCCCGAGGACCTCGAAAAAATCGAGGCCAAAATGCGCGAGCTGGCCGCGAAAGACATTCCCAACGAGCGCAAGATGATTCCCGAAGCCCGAAGCGCTCGAGCTGTATCGCAAGTCGAACCAGGAATTCAAATGCGAGCTGGTGGAGGAAAAAGCCGTCGAGCCGATGGTTTCGTTCTACACCACCGGAAAATTTATAGACTTCTGCCGCGGCCCGCACATTCCCTCAACCGGCCGCATCAAGGCGTTCAAGCTGGTGAGCGTCGCGGGCGCCTACTGGAAAGGCGACGAAAAAAATCCGCAGATGCAGCGGATCTACGGCGCTCTGCTTCGTGGAGCAGAAAGAACTCGACGAGCATCTGCACAAACTCGAGGAAGCCAAGCGCCGCGACCATCGCAAGCTCGGCGCCGAGCTCGATCTTTTCAGCATTCAGGACGAAGCCGGCCCGGGCCTGATTTTCTGGCACCCGAAGGGCGGCATCATTCGCGGCATCATGGAAAATTGGCTGCGCACCGAACTCACTCGCCGCGGCTACGATCTCGTCTATACGCCGCACATCATGCGGCTCGACCTGTGGAAGACCAGCGGCCACGCGAATTTTTACCGCGAGAATATGTTCGGCGCGGTCGAAGTCGAAAAAGCCGATTACCAGCTCAAGCCCATGAATTGCCCGGGCCACGTCCTGATTTTCAAGTCGCGCCTGCGCAGCTATCGCGAGCTTCCGATCCGCCTCGCGGAGTTGGGCACGGTCTATCGCTACGAGCGGTCGGGCGTGCTGCACGGCCTGCTGCGCGTTCGCGGCTTCACCCAGGACGACGCGCATATTTTCTGCATGCCGGATCAGATCGAAAAAGAAGTGCAGGACTGCGTCGAATTCGCCTGGGAAGTGCTGCGCGTCTTCGGCTTCAGCGATTACGTGGTCGAGCTTTCCGGCGGCGATACCACGCATCCAGAAACTTACATCGGATCTCCCGAAGATTGGAAACGCGCGGAGGACGCGCTCACCAACACGCTGAAGCGCATGAACGTCCCCTACAAATATATTCCCGGCGAAGCCGCATTCTACGGCCCGAAAATCGACGTCAAGCTGGTGGACGCGATCGGCCGCCCGTGGCAGCTTTCGACCGTGCAGTTCGATTTCAATTTGCCGCGGCGCTTCGAACTGGAATACGTCGGCGAAGATGGAGCCCGGCATCAGCCGCTGATGGTTCATCGCGCGCTGTGGGGCTCGGTCGAGCGATTTTTCGGCGTGCTGATCGAGCATTATGCCGGAGCATTTCCGGCGTGGCTCGCTCCCTTGCAGGTTTCGGTGCTGCCGCTGAGCGAAAAGACCGCGGATTACGCGAATAAGATCACCAAGCAGCTCAAGGACGCCGGCTTCCGCGTCCATCTCGATGACCGCAACGAAAAACTGCAGGCGAAAATTCGCGACGCGCAGATGCAAAAGACTCCCTACATGCTCGTCCTCGGCGGCAGAGAAGCCGAAGCGGGCACGGTGGGCGTGCGCCATCGGACCAAGGGCGATCTCGGCCCGCGTCCGGTCGAGCAATTTATTGCGGACCTGCAAGCCGAGGTCGATACTCGCGCAATTCTGTAACGCGCGAGCATAGCTGGCAAAATGAAACTTTCGATACTGAAAGCCGGCGCGCTAGTCATGGGATTCGCGCTCGCCGGTTTGGTCGCCCGGCCTCAATCACAAGACGATCGCACTTGGGCGGGCCAGCATTTTACGGCTGCCTTCGACGAGTTCTTTCCCATCCAGCACGCCGAGGGCGATTTCATCGCGGTTCGCGCTCACCGAGATGGCGTGAACGACCTCCCCGAATTCTCGGTCGTTCTGGAAAATACGCAAACCCCTCGCGCGATTCGCGGCATTCTTCGCGAATCGCAGGGCGCGTCGCTCTACCAGCAGCTTCTGACGCTGCATACCAAAGATCCGTCGCGGCCCTACGAGCAGCTCAAGCAGGATTTGAAAATCCAGGCGTGGAATTTTTCCGCCGAGCAGTGTCCGGCCGTGGCCGAGCAATACAAATCGTTTGAAAACATCTCCTTCGTCCGCCCACGCGATGACGACGCCGAAGACGAGCATCCGATCATGTATCAGTTCCACGAATCGGTTGGCGGAGGCGATTCCGAAGTGATGGAGTTCATGGAATCGCGCGCCTTTCCCAAGTGGGCCAATCAAGCTCACAAGGCGCTGGAAGCCTGCGCCGCTTCAGCGCCAGCGAAAACCGAGCCTTGATCGGGCCCAGCCGTGGCCGTAACGCTCCCTTGCAGGCGAGCCAATAAGCCGTGCTATACTTTCTGGCCTGTCGCTCCCCGCGAGCGTTTTGTAAGCGGGACGGCGGGCAAGCGGGCATCGAAATCCAATTTCGAGCCCGGGAGGTGGGTTTATCGCAGAACGTGGTGGTCCTCCTGGCCTTCGGGTCAACGAGCGGATTCGCGCTCGGGAAGTTCGTGTGGTGGATGAAGCGGGGAATCAGCTTGGCGTGATGACCCTGTTCGACGCGATGAAGGCGGCGCGTGATGCCGGCCTGGACGTCGTCGAAATATCGCCCAGCGCCGTGCCACCGGTCTGCAAGCTCGTGGACTACGGCAAGTTTCAATACGAGCTGAGCAAGAAAGCCCACGAAGCCAAGAAGCATCAAAAAAGCTCGCACATCAAGGAAGTGAAGTTCCGGCCGTCCACCGCCGAGCACGATTTTCAGGTGCGCAAGAACCAGATCATCCGGTTCCTTGGCGAGGGACACAAAGTAAAGGCGATGATTTTCCATCGCGGCCGCGAGATGGCCCATCAGGACGTGGGCCGCGCGAAGATGGAGCGGCTGCTCAAGGAAGTCACGGACCACGCGCTGGTGGAATTCGGTCCGCGGATGGAAGCCAACATCCTGCTTGCGTTGCTCGCGCCGAAGAAGGGCGCGACGACGCGCGCCGCCGACGCGGCCCGCGCAGCCAGCCGCCGGCGGCCAAGCCTAAAGAAATTTCGAGGAAGAGGGAATTGTGAAGAAGAACAAGAAAATGAAATTGAAGACGCACCGGGGCGCGGCCAAGCGCTTCAAGATCACGTCCACCGGGAAAATCATGCGCTGGCATTCGGGCAAGCGCCACCTGCTGGGCACGAAGAAGCCGCGGCGCATGCGCAAGCTGCTGAATAAGGTTGCAGGTGAACAAGGCGGACGTGCGCAATATCCGTCTCGCGCTTCCTTACGGACTTTAGTTTTCGTTCCGAGCCAGGCAGAGCGTAACGGGTGCCTGCCGGCTTGGCCTGAGATCGCCAAGGCGATCGAAGGGACCGCGCTCCAGAAATTTTGGAGGCGCAATGCAGTTCAATGAGACAAACCCGTCTTACTTCCCGCGTATTCTTGCGGGCGGTTGGGCCGCGTTTGTCTCCCCGTTTGAACTTTCCTTAAATTGAATTTGGGAATCGCAATTCATTGAGAGCGCCCGCGAGGCGCGCACGAGGAGACGAGAACCATGCCACGAGTTAAACGCGGTACCAAGCGGCGCGCACGCCGCAAAAAGCTGCTGAAACACGCGAAGGGATTTTTCCTCACAAAGGGAAAGCTCTTCCGCTCCGCCAAGGAAGCGGTGAACCGCTCGCTGCGGTACACCTATCGCGACCGCCGCACGCGCAAGCGCGATTACCGCACGCTATGGATTCAGCGCATCGGCGCCGCCGCGCGCGCGAACGGCACCACCTACAGCCAATTGATCCACGGCCTGAAAGCAGCCGGGATTGATCTCGACCGGAAGATTCTGGCGGACATGGCCGTGCGCGACGCAGAAGGATTCACCGCGCTGGTTGTGTCGGCGAAGAAGCACATGACTGCGCCGCCGAAAGCGTCCGCCAAGCCCGCGGCCTAGAATCAGCGCGTAATCGGCGTGACACCGGTTCGGCAATGCCTGTGTAATATTGGCGTCGAGTTGCGTAGCGGCGGCCTTCAGCGCCAGCGATATCGTTCATCGGCTGACGCGCAAGCGTGACTCTGACCCGCATTGCGCACCAATACTTCAATGGCCACGACCGATTCCACGAAGCAAACGCTCGCCCAGCTCGGCGTTGATTCCCCGAGCTAAAGTTGCGCTCGCTTTCGCGCGACGTGCGCCGAGCATTCGATCGACGATGCCGCTCAGGAACATAACGCTCGCTTGATCTGGAAGCCTGCGCGCGTAAAGTGGCTCGGGCGCAAATCCGGAATCCTCACCGAAATCGGCGAAACTGGCTGAAGCCCGCGCCGAAAGAACTCAAGCCCGTCGTCGGCCAGGAATCTCAACAAGCTCAAGGCGCACGTCGAAACGCAATGCTCGAGCGCGAAGCGCCAAAGAACTCGACAGCTGCAGGAACAATCCGCTGCCGCGCGCGATCAGATCGATCTTTCGCTGCCCGGCGTCGAGCGCGCGATCGGCACGCGGCACCTGATCCGCCAAACCTACGAAGAGCTCGAGCGCATTTTCCTCTCGATCGGCTTCAGCGTGGTCGAGGGGCCGGAAATCGAGACGCCCTACTACAATTTCGAGGCGCTCAATATTCCCGAGCACCATCCGGCGCGCGACAACATGGACACCTTCTATATCGAAGGCGCGCGCGGCGGGCATCTGCTGCGGACGCACACTTCGCCGATGCAGATTCGCACGATGGAAAAAGAAAAGCCGCCGGTGCGCATCATCGTTCCGGGAAAAGTCTATCGCCGCGACAATCCCGATTCGACGCACGGCTACATGTTCCACCAGATCGAAGGGCTGGCCGTGGATACGGACATCACGTTCTGCGATTTCAAGGGCACGGTGGAATATTTCGTGCGCGAACTTCTGGGACCGAAGGCAAAGACGCGCCTGCGGCCCAGCTATTTCCCCTTCACCGAGCCTTCCGCGGAAGTGGACGCGAGCTGCCACGTCTGCGGCGGCAGCGGCTGCCGCGTCTGCAAATTTTCCGGCTGGATTGAACTTTTCGGCGCGGGGATGGTGAATCCCGCCGTCTACGGCTTCGTGAATTACGACCCGGAAAAACTTTCGGGCTTCGCTTTTGGCATGGGCGTGGATCGCCTGGCGATGATGAAGTACGGCGTCAGCGAATTGCCCGTGCTCACGCAGAACGACGTGCGTTTCCTGCGGCAGTTTCCGTGATGAACCAGTCAGGATTGTCGTCGCGCGGTATCGCACCGTCCAGTTGGCTCGTTCTGGCGATAATTGGCGCTGTTCTAGGTTTGGCTGTCGTCGTTTATGTGTTTCGCATGCGCGCTCCGCGCCGACCGCCGTCGCTTGTGCTGTCGGCTTGCCAGGCTGTTGCACCAGGAATGCGCCGCTTTAAGGCCAATTGGGGTACACAATTTGATGCGGCTGAAGCGAACTTTACGGTCAGAGCTCATGAGCGAGACATGCCGGGCGGAAAACTCTACACCGTGACGCTCAAGGAGCGGGCCGAGTATCTGGTGGTATGGCAGGACGATGAATTATTTAGCGATCTAAAGAATGCCTTTCCCGTGTTTTCTCGCCATGTAGGACAAGACGACGTCCGCACTCACGGGGGACGCAGCGTCGGGAAGGATCACTGGGGAGATTTGAACGGCGGCGATCGTTGGAGGTACGTTTCATTTTCTGACGGAGACGCAGCGGGCTATTGGCCAGTGCCGCTTAGTGAGGCGCGTTTGTTTGACCAGGTTATTAATTCGGCTTGCCTTTCATCAAATTGATGACCACGGGAACCACGATATCGGAATCGAAACAGCGCTTCTCGAATCGCGTGGCGGACTACGTGCGCTACCGGCCGGGATACCCTCGCGCGGTTCTGGAGCTTCTGAACGAGGAATGCGGTTTTGCGCCGGAGTCAGTCGTCGCGGATATCGGCTCCGGCACTGGAATCCTGACGCAGATGCTGCTGGAAAACGGGAACGTCGTTCATGGCGTCGAGCCGAACGCGGAGATGCGCGCGGCGGGCGAGAATCTTTTGCAGAAGTACGCGCGATTCCACAGCGTCGCCGGTTCGGCGGAAGCCACAACGCTGCCTGATGCGAGCGTGGATTTCGTGGTCGTCGGGCAGGCGTTTCACTGGTTCGAACCGAAGGCCGCGCGCGCGGAATTCGAGCGTGTGCTGAAGCCTCGGGGGTTCGTTGCGGTGATTTGGAACGAGCGCAAGCAGGATGGAGCGGCGTTTCTGCGCGAGTACGAGGCTTTTTTGCGCGCGTTTGGTACCGATTACGAAAAGGTCTCGGAGAAATATCCGCAAGACCGTCCGATGAGGAAGTTTTTCGGCTCTGGCGCTGGCGGCGAAGAAATCATTCGCCAACGAACAGGTATTTGATTTTGACGGGCTGCGCGGGCGGCTCCTGAGTTCGTCGTACGCGCCGCCGCAAGGACATCCGCAGCACGAGCCGATGCTGGCGGCGCTCGAGAAATTGTTCGCGGCACACGCGAAGGACGGCCGCGTACGGTTTGAGTATTTGACGCACGTTTATTACGGGCAATTGGAGTCATTCCGTGGCGAATGAATAGGCGGCCGAGCGGCAGAAATACTTGCCGCAAGAGAAACAGCGCATAAGATCGCGCTTCGCGCGACGATTTGATGTCGGAGCTAAAGCTCCGACCCCCTAACGGAGACACAACGGGGCAGGATGGACGAGTTCAGCTTCGGCCCGAAAACGGGCGAAGACAAAAGAGCCGGCTGGAAGCGGCGCTGTAAACAGAGGGGCAACTGCAAAATCAGAATTTCAACGGCTAAAGCCGTCTGGATCTTGCAGAGCTCATGTCGTGGCTGAAGCCACGACCCACAAAGATTGACTATGAAGATTGTCTACAACTGGCTGAAAGAATTCGTGGACGCGACGGCGCCGGTAGCGGAGTTGCGTTCGCGGCTTTCGCTTGCGGGCGTCTCGATTGATTCGGTGGAGGAATCGGCGGCGGGGCCCGTGCTCGACGCGGAAATCACGGCGAACCGTCCCGACTGCCTGGGTCACTACGGCATGGCGCGCGAAGTGGCGGCGATTTACCGGCTGCCGGTGAAACCGCTCGCGCCGAAATTGAAGGAAGCGGCGGCGAAAGCGTCGGACGCCACGCGCGTCGAAATCGAAACGCCGGAACTTTGCGGACGCTACACGGCGCGCGTCATGCGCGGCGTGAAAATTCAGCCTTCACCTGACTGGCTGCGCCAGCGCCTCGAAGCCATCGGCCAGAATTCGATCAACAACGTGGTGGACGTGACGAACTACGTGATGTTCGAGCTGGGCCAGCCGATGCATGCGTTCGATCTCGACAAGCTCAGCGAGCGCCGGATCGTGGTGCGGCGCGCGCGAGCGAGCGAAAAGATTCGCACGCTCGATGGCGCGGAGCGCGCGCTGACGAAAGACATGTGCGTGATCGCGGATGCGTCGCGGGCCGTGGCGATTGCCGGAGTGATGGGCGGCTCCGAAAGCGAAATCGGATTTGCGAGCCGAAATATCTTGCTCGAGTCCGCGTGGTTCGATCCGATTAGCGTGCGCCGCACTTCGAAAGCGCTCGGCCTGCGCACGGAGGCCTCGTATCGCTTCGAGCGCGGCGCCGATCCGGAAATGGCGGAGCTGGCTTCGCGCCGCGCCGCCGAGCTGATTCAGCAATTGGGCGGCGGCGAAATTCTCGCTGGCGTTGTGGACGTGTATCCGGGCCGCTCGCCTGCGCCTTCGATTGAGCTTTCGCGCAAGGAATTGCTGCGCGTGATGGGCGCGGACGTGCCGGACCGCGACATCGAGGAAATTTTGAGCGCGCTCGGTTTTTATCCCGTACGCACGGACGCGATCGCGGACGCCGGCTCGCTGCGCCGTATGGAAATGCACGCAGCCTTCGTGGCGACGCGACGCATCGCGCGGGATTGACTTGATCGAGGAAGTCGCGCGGCACTACGGATACGACAAATTTCCGCCGCGGCTGCCTCCGGCAAAGCAGCCAGCGCATCGCCTGCCTCACGCCGAGGCGCAGGACCGCTTGCGCGAACGCGTGGTCGCGCTCGGCTATCAGGAAATCGTGGCGATCCCTCTGGTGGATTCGCGCCGCGACGAACTTTTCCGCGCGGAAGGCGTAACGCCAGCGGTGATCGGCAACCCGCTCGCGGAAGATGCTTCGGTGATGCGCTCGACGGGAATCGTGAGCATGCTCGGCGCGATCGAATGGAATCTGAATCACGGCCAGCGGAATCTGCGCCTGTTTGAAATCGGCAAGACGTACGAGTTGCGGAATGGCGAGCCGGTTGAGACGCCCATCCTCACGCTCGGCGCGACGGGCTTGGCGCGCGAAAAAACGATTCACGAAGCTGCGCGCGAATTTGGCTTCGCGGATTTGAAAGGCGACCTCGATAGTCTAGGCGCGCTGACCGGCGGATTCAGCTGGCAGTCTGGCGGGCCAAGCTGGCTCGCGGGCGGGTGCGCGACGCGGCTTTCGGTTGGTAATGCGGCGCTCGGCATCGCCGGACAGCTCGCGCGCCGGATCGCCGATCAGCTCAAGCTACGCCAGGATATTTTCGTCGCGGAATTGCCGCTTGAGCCGCTGCTCGCGGGCATCGAAGCGGCGCGGGCAACTCATAAATTTGCGCCGATTCTGCGTTTTCCGGCGATCGAACGCGATTTTTCGCTCGTGCTCGCGGATGGCGTGAAATTCGCGCAGGTTGCGGACGCGATTCGCGCGCTCGCGATCCCCGAACTTCGGAACATCGAGGCCGCCGACCTGTTTCGCGGCGGCAAAATGCCGGCGGGAAAATTCTCGCTGATGGTCCGCGTCACGTTTCAGAGCGGCGAGGCCACTCTCACCGACGCCCGGATCGCCGAATGCTCCTCGCAGATCGTCGCCACGCTCGAAACCAAGCTGGGCGCCACACTTCGCGCAAACTGAAGCCGGGACAATGCCAGCACACAAAGAGAGATTTCTCGGCCAAACACCGGCCTCGGAATGACAGCTCTTTAGTTAAGGGTGGAATTGAAAATTGAAGGCCCCGCGAGACACTTCATGCGGACCTACTACGTTTACATCCTGGCAAGCGCGTCCGGTGTTCTCTATACCGGCGTCACGAACGGTCTTCAGAAGAGAGTCACCCAGCATCGGCAGAAGCTCATTCCTGGTTTCACGAAGAAGTACAATGTGACGAAGCTTGTCTACTTTGAGACATTCGGCGACATCCGCATGGCAATTGTACGAGAGAAGCAGATCAAGGCATGGACGCGCAAGAAGCGAGTCGTTTTAATCGAATCCAAGAATCCGGACTGGATCGACCTGGCCGAGAGTTGGTTTCTTGAACCCCTCCCCGATTGACGTGTCATCCCGAGGGCGAATTTTGCCCGAGGGATCTCTCTTCGATCGACCGCTCGGCGAGCGCGTCACACGAAGAGAGATTCCTCGGCCCAAGATGCGGGCCTCGGAATGACAGCCCCGGGTCGGGGATGCGAGACTCAATTCCGACGCGTCCTTGGAGCGAACGGGCGCGATGCCGCATCGTTCCGCCACGCGCTGCTGCGGAGACCGTCTTCCGCATTCTCTGTGCTTCCGCGTGTCTCTATGGCAAAGATGGTTGCACGCACAGCGGCAATGGCCGACAATGGCGGCGGCCCAGCGATCGATGCAACCGGGGAGCGCGAACGTGAAAATCGAAATTTACGACCAGGCTTACAACGTCAACGCGGATCAAAACGAAGAGCACCTGCAGGAACTCGCGGCCTACGTGGACGCCAAAATGCGCGAGATCGCTACGGCCACGCGCATGGTGGACTCGCTGAAGGTCGCGGTGCTCGCGTCGCTGAATATCGCCGACGAGCTGTTCATGCTACGCGAACGCCAGCAGGAAATTGACGGCCCGCTGCGCAAACGCGTCGAGAAATGCGTCGCGCTGGTTGAAAAAGCTCTCGAACAATCGAACTAAGCAGACCGGCCGCCAGAGCCTTCCGGCAGCCCACTGCCTCTGCCTTTCCAGCACATTCGCGGGCGTAACCCATTGGACTGCGGCAACGTCTGCTATATGATTGATATCGAGGTTTCGAGGAGCTCCTGCGGTCATGCTGAATCGACGTCAAACACGGTATTTGGTGATTCCAGTAGCCCTACTGGCATTGCTGCTAGTGGGCATGACGCTTGGAAGCGTCGTCTGGCATCACCATAATGACGCCTCCGCCGAAACCACCTGCCCGATCTGCCATCTGAGTCACCAGCCGATTGACCGGCCGATTGCAGCGAATCACGCTCTCAGTTTTGCACTGGTAGCACCCACGCCGGAACCCCGCGACGCCGGCCTGGCGCCGAGCCCGACGGTTCGGCAAGTTCCCGCACGCGCTCCACCCACCGCATAAAACCTGGCGTATCCCGTGCCGCACCCGGCACACCAATCCAATTCTGTTTTGTTTACTGAGGTTTGAACTTTCATGCGCACACGAACTATGTATTTTGCGGTTTCGATTTTTGCAGCCTCGCTTGCCGGCTGGACTGCGTCCGCGCGTGGCACAGACGCCTTCACCCACGCAGGGACCGGTGAAAATCACGCTCGATGACGCGATCCAGATGGCGCTCGCGCACAACCACACGCTGCTGGCCGCGCGCACCACGATCCAGCAGAGCGAGGCCGCAGGAAATCACCGCCAACCTGCGGCCGAACCCCGTGCTGCTGGGCGACGCGCAGTTTCTGCCGATCTTCAATGCCGAACCAGTTCGATTCGAACTACCTGGACAACGTAGCGCAGTTTGACCTCGGGCTCAGCTATCTCTTCGAGCGCGGCAAGAAGCGGCAGCACCGGCTGGCCGCGGCGAAGGATCCAACCGCCGTGACGCGATCGACCAGTGGCGGACAACGAGCGCACGCTTACCTTTCAAGTGGCCACGCTGTTCACGAACGCGCAGCTCGCCGAATCGACGCTCGATCTGGCGCAGCAGGATCTGAAGAGCTTTCAGAACACGGTGGATATCAGCAAGGCGCGCTACAAGCGCGGGCGATATCAGCGAAGACGACTTCCTGAAGATCAAGCTGCAGCTGCTGCAGTTCCAGACCGACGCCTCGCAGGCGCAGCTCGCGCGCGTGCAGGCGCTTTCGGACCTGCGGCAGCTGCTCGGCTACGAATCCGTGCCGCTCGATTACGACGTGGCGGGTCCGTTCGACTACCAGCCGCTCAACGCGAACATGGAGGACTTGCAAGTCAAAGCGCTGGCGACGCGCCCGGACCTGCGCGCCGCGCAGCAGGGCGTGACCGCCGCGAACAGCCAGTACGAACTGCGAAAGCGAACGGCAAACGCGACGTGACCGGGCAGATCAACTACACGCACGTCGCCGGACTGAGCACGGCTTCGCTCTTCGGCCAGATCCAGCTTCCGATTTTCGACCGCAATCAGGGCGAAATCGCGCGCACGCGATTCGCCATCACGCAGGCGCAGGAGCAGGAGAAAGCCGCGAGCGATCAGGTGCTGACCGACGTGGGAGACGCCTACGAAGGCCTGCAGTCCAACGATCAAGATCATTCAGCTCTACCGCTCCGGCTATCTCGACGAGGCGCAGCAGGACCGCGACATCAGCGAGTACGCGTACAAGCGCGGCGCCGCGAGCCTGCTCGATTTTCTGGACGCGGAGCGGAGCTATCGCGCGACGCAACTCGCCTACCGGCAATCGCTCGCGGCCTATCTGCTGGCGCTCGAGCAGCTTCGCGAAGCCGTGGGAACGAGGAGCCTGCCATGAGCATTCAACAATTCATGAACGCTAGCCGTTCGCTCGGAATTACCGGCGCATTCGCACTGGGCGCGCTGGCCTGCGTCGCTCGCGGGATGCAGCTCGGACCGCAAGCGCCAGCGAAATGACGTCGTTCTCCTCGCAGGCGTCGAAATCGGCCACGCCGCAGCTTTTCACCATTCCGCCGGACCAGATGTCGCACGTGCAGGTCGTCACGATCGCAGCCGACGAAGCTGACGCGCACGCTGCGGCTGACGGGAGCGGTGGCATACAACGCGTTCAAGACCACGCCGGTGATCACGCAGGTGGGCGGGCCGGTGAGCCGCATTCTGGTGGTGCCGGGCGAGCACGTGCACGCAGGGCCAGCCGATGCTCGAAGTGACCAGCCCGGACTATTCGCAGTTGCTCGACTACATATCTGAAGGCGCACGAAACCTTTCGCGTGGCGGATAAGAACTACGACCGCGCGCAGGATCTGTACGAGCACCACGCCATTGCCGAGCGCGATTTGCTGCAGGCCGAATCGGACCGCAACGAGGCGCAGGCGGATCTGAATGCGGCCGAGCAGGGCATGAAGATTCTGGGCATCAAGAATCCGGAGGATCTGGCGAAGGCGCCATCCTCGGCCGAGATTCCCGTGATCGCGCCGATCGGCGGCGAAGTGGTGGAGCGGCTGGTGTCGCCGGGACAGGTGATGCAGGCGGGCCAGACGCAGGCGTTCACGATTTCCGACATGAGCACGGTGTGGGTGCTCGCCAATGTCTATCAGGCCGATCTGGCGTATGTGAAGATCGGGCGACGACGTGGTGGTGCAGACCGACGCGTATCCCGACACCTTCCACGGAAAGATTTCGTACGTCTCGCCCGCGCTTGACCCGAATACGCGCACGCTGCAGGCGCGCATCGTGGTGGATAACCCCGGCGAAAAACTGAAGCGCGACATGTATTGCACCGTGACGGTGACGGCCGGCGTGATCCAGAACGCGATTGGCGTGCCGGATGCCTCCGTGCTGCGCGACGACGAAAACCAGCCGTTCGTCTACGTGGCGGCGGATTCGAATCAATTCGGCAGGCGGCCGGTGGAAATCGGCGAGAGCCAGAACGGCCAGACGCAGATTCTGAAGGGGCTTTCGGCGGGCGACAAAGTGGTGGGCAACGGCAGCCTGTTCCTGCAATTCGCGAATTCGTTTCAGCACTAAGGACGGAGCCTAAGCAAAAATGATTCATCGCATCGTCCAATTCGCGCTGCGGCAGCGGTTCCTGATCCTGATGCTGGCGGCATTCATCGCCGTCGGCGGAGCGATCTCGTTCCAGCACATGCCGGTGGACGCCTATCCCGATCTTTCGCCGCCGATGGTGGAAATCATCACGCAGTGGCCGGGCCACGCGGCGGAAGAAATCGAGCGGCTCGTCACGCTGCCGACCGAAGTGGAAATGAACGGCGTGCCGAAGATGAGCGTGATGCGCTCGATTTCGCTCTACGGTCTTTCGGACGTGATCCTCACATTCGACGAAGACACCGACGACTATTTCGCGCGGCAGCTGGTGTTCCAGCGGCTGAGCGAAGTCACTTATCCCACCGGCGTGACGCCGACGCTCGCGCCGCTTTCGAGCCCCTCGGGACTCGTCTATCGCTACGTGATCGAAAGCCCGGACCGCACGCCGCAGGAACTGAAGACGTTTGAAGACTGGGTGATCGAGCGCGAATACAAGCAGGTGCCCGGCGTCGCGGACGATTCCGGCTTCGGCGGCACGGTGATGCAGTACCAGGTGCTGCTCGATCCGGCGCGGCTTTACGGCTATCACGTTCCGGTCCCGCAAGTGATCCAGCAGCTTTCCGTGAACAATGCGAACGCCGGCGGCGGATTTTATTCGCAGGGCGGCCAGTTCTATTACGTGCGCGGGCTGGGCCTGCTGCGCGATGACGAAGGACATCGGCAACGTGATCGTCGGATCGCAGAATGGCGTGCCCGTGCGCGTCCGCGATATCGGCGAAGTGACCATCGGCAACGCGCCGCGCCTGGGCGAATTCGGCTTCAACAAGACTGATGACGCGGTCGAAGGCGTCATCATGATGCTCACGCGGCGAGCAGACGCAGAATGTGCTGAAAGGCGTCGAGGCAAAAACAAAGGAGCTGAACGAAAGCATCCTGCCGCCGGACGTGAAAGTGCGTCCGTTCTACGACCGCAGCGACCTGGTGCGCGTGACCACCGACACGGTTGAGCACAACCTGCTGCGCGGGATGATGCTGGTGCTGATCGTGCTGATGTTCTTCCTGGTGAGCGTGCGCGCCGCGGTGATCGTGGCGCTGACGATTCCACTCGCGCTGCTCTTCTCGTTCATTTTTCTGCACGCGCGCGGCGTCGCGGCCAACCTGCTTTCGATCGGCGCGATCGATTTCGGAATCATCATTGACGGCACGCTGGTGATGGTCGAAAACATTTTCCGCGAGCTGGGCCTGCGCGAAGGGCAGGAATACAACTTGCACGAAGTGATCCTGGCGGCGGCGAAGGACGTGGACCGGCCGATTTTCTATTCCGTCGCCGTGATCATCGCCGGATACATTCCCATTTACGCGCTGAGCGGGCCTTCGGGAAAGCTGTTCCATCCGATGGCGGACACGATGTCCATCGCGCTGGTCGGCGCGCTGATCCTGACGCTGACGTTCGTGCCCGTGATGTGCGCCTACTGGTTCAGGAAGGGCGTGCACGAGGCGGTGAACAAGCCGTTCGAATGGATTCGTGAGCGAAATACGCGGCGCAGCTCGACCGGTGCCTCGATCATCCGAAGACCACGATTCTTGTGGCGCTCGCGATTTTCGGCGCGACGCTGCTGCTGGTTCCATTTATCGGCGGCGAGTTCATGCCGCACCTCGATGAAGGCGCGCTGTGGGTCCGCGCGACGATGCCGTACACGATTTCCTTCGAAGAAGCGGCGCAAGTTCAGCCCGCAGGTGCGCAACATCCTGATGAAGTATCCGATGGTGACCGATGTTGGCTCCGAACTGGGCCGTCCCGACGACGGCACCGATCCGACCGGATTCTTCAACGACGAATTTTATGTGGGCCTGAAGCCCTATGGCGATTCGACGTGGAAGAAGGGGCCGATCCACAACAAAGCCGAACTGACCGCGGATATTCAGAAGCAGCTCGACGCCTTTCCCGGCGTGATTTTCAATTACACGCAGCCGGCCGAAGACGCCGTGGATGAAGCGCTCACGGGACTGAAGAGCGCGCTGGCGGTGAAGATCTATGGGCCCGATCTGAATGTGCTGCAGGACAAGGCGCTCGAGATCAAGCGGCGGCTCTCGCAGGTGCCCGGCTTCACCGAACTCACCGTGGTGCGCGAACTTGGGCAGCCGAGCCTGCTGATCGACATCGACCGCGACAAGATTGCGCGCTACGGCATCAACGTGGCCGACGTGGAAGCGGTCGTGCAGGCGGCCGTGGGCGGGCAGGCGGCCACGCAGGTGATTCAAGGCGAGAAACTGTTCGATCTCGTGGTGCGCATGAAGCCGGAATTCCGCGAGAACGCGCAGCAGATCGGCAACCTGCTTGTCGGCACGCCCGCAGGCCAGCAAATTCCGCTGAGCGAGCTTGCCGACATTCACGAAGCGAGCGGCGCTTCGTTCATCTATCGCGAAAACAATTCGCGCTACATCGGCGTGCAGTACAGCGTCGAAGGGCGCGACCTGCAGAGCGCCGTCACCGACGGCCAGCGCGCCATCGCGGACATTCAGAAATCGCTGCCGGCCGGCTACCGGCTGACGTGGGGCGGCGAGTACAGCGAGTTTCTGGAAGCGAAGCACCAGATTGGAAATCATCGGGCCGCTGGCGCTGCTGCTGATTTTCATGATTCTGTTCGCGCTGTACGGCAATTTCAAATTTCCGGTGGCGATTGCGCTCGGCGTGGTGATCACCGAACCGGTCGGCGCGCTGATCGCGCTGAAGCTGACGGGCACGCCGTTCAGCGTCTCGTCAGTGCTCGGCCTGCTGGCGCTGATGGGAGTTTCGGTTGAGACGGCGGTGATTCTGGTCTCGTTCATCAACAAGCTGCGGCAGGAGGGCAAGGACATCCGCACGGCGACGCGCGAGGCGGCCCTGCTGCGGCTGCGGCCCATCATGATGACGGCGCTGGTCGCCTGCCTGGGCCTGCTGCCCGCGGCGCTTTCCACGGGCATCGGCTCCGACACGCAGAAGCCGTTTGCGATCGTGATCGTGGCGGGCCTTATTTCGCGGCTGTTCATCGCGATTTTCGTCGATCCCGTGCTCTATCGCGCGGTCGCCCGCGAAGGCGACGTGCTGCAGGTTTGATTTGAGTTGAACATGTTGAAGCGCACAACAAAACGTTTGCTGGCAGTAGCCGTCGTCCTCGCGATGGTCTTGCTAGCCACGCACGCCGTCAGCCACTGGCACATCCACGCCTACGACGAGGATAATTGCCAGGTCTGCCACGTCGGACACGCCGCGATTCCGCAAGCGAGAGCGCAAGTGGCCGTGCAAGCGGCCGTTCCGATTGCAAGAGTCGCACTCGCTGAAGAATTTGCGCCCGATCTCGAACTTGTCTATACCCTCAGCATCCCGCGAGCCCCTCCGGCTTAAGAGTTTTCTCCCAAAATAAATAATCGTCTCCCAGCACGCGGCGCCTGTCGCGCGGCGCGTGTGGATTTCCACATTCATTCTTAGCCACAGCGCAGGGATGCGCCGCGGCCGCATTCATACAGGGAGAAACATAATGAGATTCGTAAACGCTTTTGCTCGGAGTCTTGCTTGGTCGTTTTGTGCTTCCTTGCAGCCGGACCGATTGCGCAGGCGCAGAACGGCGGCAATTCAACGAATGTAACGGGAACCGTGACGGATCCTACCGGCGCCGTGATTCCGGGCGCGACGGTCACGATTCACAATCCGGTCAGCCAGTTTGAGCGCACCGCCGCGACGGACGCGTCCGGCAATTTCGCCTTCGCCAACGTGCCGTTCAATCCCTATCACTTGACCGTCAGCGCCACGGGCTTCGCCGGCCTACGTTCAGGATATCGACGTGCGCTCCGTCGGTGCCGATCAGCCTGAAGATCAGCCTTCAACTCGCCGGGGCTAACAGCACGGTAACGGTCGAGGCCGCAGGCGATCTGCTCGAGACGGATTCGACATCACACACGGACATTGACCGCGCATTGTTCAACGAAGTTCCGCTCGAAAGCGCGTCGTCCTCCGTGAGTTCGCTGGTCACGCAGACATCGCCCGGAGTCGCCGCGGATTCCAACGGGCTTTTCCACGGGCTTGGCGACCACGCCGAAAATTCGTTCTCCGTGGATGGCCAGCCGATCACCGACCAGCAGAGCAAGGTTTTCTCGAATCAGATTCCGGTGGATTCGATTCAATCGCTCGAAGTGATCGACGGAGCGCCGCCTGCCGAATACGGCGACAAGACCAGCCTGGTGATCGACGTGACCACGCGCTCCGGCCAGGGTGATGACCACGCCGCACGGAGCCATCACAACTTCCTACGGCGCATTCGGCACGTCGAATCTCGGATTCAATCTCGGCTACGGCGGCCAGAACTGGGGAAACTTCATTTCGGTGAGCGGATTGAACAGCGGCCGATTCCTCGATCCGCCCGAGTTCATCGTGATGCACGACAAGGGCAACGAAGAAAATCTGTTCGACCGCCTGGACTACCAGCTTACGAAAGAGGATTCCCTTCACCTGAACCTTGGATTCTCGCGTTCGTGGTTTCAGACGCCCAATACATTCGACAATCTGAACACGGGCATCACCGAGGGCGATCTGCTCGGCACCGGCGGATCCGACGCTTCATCGGCCCGGCGGATCAGCGGTCTCAGATTCGCACGTTCAACGTCGCTCCCACCTGGAACCGGCTGCTCGGCCCGAACGCCGTGCTCACCGTCGGCGCGTTCGTGCGCCACGACCAATACAATTACTATCCCAGCGACAATCCTCTCGCCGATGCTGGCCCGGTCGAATCTGCAGAGAGAATCCGTTTCGCAACTCCGCTTTCTCACCAATGCCGGCGCGCGCGCGAGCGTCTCCTACGTGAAGGGCGTCCACAACATCAAGGCCGGCGTCGTCTATGAGCAAACGTTTGTCACCGAGAACGACCATCTTGGAATCGTCGATCCCACGTTGAATGCGCCGTGCCTGGCTCCCGCAACCGGACCCAGCGCATTCGCTTTCGTCCCTGTCGCCGGGTTTACCGATCCGTCGGAATGCCCGGCAGGTGACGAGCCGAATACGGCCGCGAACCCTGCGTCTCCCGCGCAGCTTGGCGCCTCCTTTTACCCCAACTTCAACCCGATCCTGCTGCCGTTCGATCTGACGCGCGGCGGAGGCTTGTTCGCGTTCCGTGGACACACCGACGTGAAGGAGCTCGCGCTCTACGTGCAGGACACGATCACCAAAGGAAGCTGGTCCTTCAATCTGGGGATTCGCGGCGATCTTTACAACGGACTTACCGCAGCCAGTCAGGCCGAGCCCCGGCTCGGCGTCGCCTACAACGTGAAGCCCAGCAATACGGTCCTCCGCGTTTCCTACGCGCGAACGCTCGAAACGCCATTCAATGAAAACCTGGTGCTTTCGAGCATCGGATGCGCGTCGCCAGTCCTGAATCCGCTGCTGCTTTGCTCTTCCAACGCGTTGTCTCCGCTGAACCCGGGATTTCGCAATGAATTCCACGCGGGGCTGCAACAGGCATTCGGCAAGCACATCGTGTTCGACGGTGAATACATCTGGAAATACACGCACAACAGCTACGATTTCAGCGTGCTCGGCAATACCCCGATCACGTTTCCGATCGAATGGCACAACTCCAAAATCCCCGGCTTCACCGCGCGCGTAAACTTGACGAACCTTCACGGTTTTACGGCTTACGTGGTGATGTCCAGCGTCGCCGCGCGCTTCTTCACTCCTCAAATCGGCGGCGCCGGCTCCGTTCCCGTCGTATCCACACCGAGGGAATTTGTGCCGTTCAGGATCGACCATGACGAGCGCTTCAACCAGACCACGCACCTCCAATATCAGCCGTGGAAACGCGGGCCGTGGATCGGGTTCAACTGGCGTTACGACAGCGGTCTGGTCGCCGGCGCCACTCCATGCTATGGCGTGGGCGAAGAGAACGCTTGCCCGCAATCCTTCACCGGTCCGGGTGGCGCTCCGTTCATAGACCCTCAATGCCTCACGCTCCAGGCGGTGGGAAACGGCTGCATTCCATTGACGGCGGATCAGGAATTCCAGGCGGGCTTCTTTTGCGGCAGCGTACACGCCACGCCGACGCAGTCCATCCCCGATCCTTGCCCCGCGAACCAGTTCGGGTCCAACTCTGATAAAGGTGCCGGCTCCGGGAACGGAGCAAGACGACAAAAATCCGCCGCGCATCGCGCCCCGAAATCTTTTCGATATCGCCATCGGGGACGACAACATCTTCCACGCCGACCGCTACAAATGGAGCGCCAGACTAACGGTGATCAATCTCGCGAACGAGTACGCGCTGTATAACTTCCTCTCAACGTTCAGCGGCACGCACTACGTAACGCCGCGCGCGGTGACCGCAGAAATCGGCTTCCACTTCTAGAGCCAACGATCGAGGAGCAGATGCGGCCGCGCGAGCCGCAATCTCCTCCAAATCGCAGTAAATCCTAGTTGACAATCGTTAACAATTAGCTCTTGACAACCATTTTCAACTGGAATAATCTCTGTTCCTCAGTTGATAACCGTTTGCAACTGAGAAAACGCGAGATTCTAGCCCGCGTATCACACGAATACAAGGAACGAAATTGTCCCCGGCCAAATTCATCTTCCTGAAAATTCTCGCAGTCACATCGCTCGTTCTGCTTCCTTGCATCACGCTGGTTACATGGGCCGGCGTCGGCGGAAGCATTTCCGGCAGCGTGAAAGATTCGAGTGGCGCCGCGATTCCCGGAGCGACCGTCACCGCAACGAACACCAGCACGGGAGTCCAGCAGGCGACGACCACGGACGACCGCGGCGGCTATTCCTTCCTCAGCCTGCCTGTGGGGCGTTACGACGTCGAAGTCGTGCGCGCGGGATTCAAGCCTTATCGGCGGACTGATGTAGTGGTCGATGCCAACAGCACCCTCGTAGAGGACGCGACGCTCGAAATCGGCGAGAAGACCGAAACCGTCACCGTGAGCGAGTCCGCCGCCCGCGTGGAGACCGTCAACTCTCAAATGGGCGAAGTCGTAACCGGCGCGCAGATGACTTCCGTTCCTCTGAACGGACGCAGCTTTACCGATCTGCTGTCGCTTCAGCCGGGCGTAGTTCCCGCCACTTCCATCACCACGAGCACGGTGCAGGATGTCGGCGCGAGCGCGCTTTCTCCTTCCGGTGATCTGAATCCCGGGACCATTTCCATCAACGGCCAGCGGGAATTTGCGAACGCATTCCTCGTGAATGGAAGCGACGTGGAAGAAGACGTCAATATGGGCGCGGCAATCGTTCCGAACCTCGATTCCATCGCGGAGTTCCGGATTCTGACGAATAACTTCGACGCGGAATACGGCGAGTTCAGCGGCGGCCAGATCAATGTGGTGACGAAATCCGGCACGAACGCATTTCACGGGAACGCCTTCGAATTCGTGCGCGACACGAACTTCAACGCGCGCAACTTTTTTTCGCCCACTCGCGGGACATTCGACCAGAACCAGTTCGGCGGCACGTTCGGCGGACCGATCAAGGAAAATAGGATTTTCTTCTTTGCGGATTATCAGGGAACTCGCTCGACGCAGGGAGTGGATACCGGCCAGATTCCTGTTCCATCGCAACAGGACCAGACGGGCAATCTTTCCGATCTGGCCAATTCGTTCGTTACAACGGACGCCCAGGGAAACACGATCCCCACAACTGTGAGCGGAACGTCGTGGGCAGGCGTCCTTTCAGATAGGCTGGGATATACGGTTATTGCGGGCGAACCCTACTACACGTCCGGATGCACGGCCTCAAGCTGCGTTTTTCCAGGCGCCGTGATCCCGATGAAGGCGTGGTCCGCGCCCGCGACCAACCTGCTGAAATACATTCCCACGCCCAACAATGCGAATGGGACGTTTTCAACCTCCTCCTTCGACGAAAACTTACGCGACGATAAAGGCGCCTACAGGCTCGACGCCAACACGCATTGGGGAATGCTTTCCGCCTACTATTTCCTCGACGATTGGTCGCAGAACAATCCCTACCCGGTTGCGCAAGGTGGCGCGAATGTCCCCGGTTTCAACGCTCTCTACCGGGGACGCTCGCAATTGATTGATCTTGGCGACACGAAAACGCTGAGCGCGACCGCACTGAATGAATTCCATTTCAGCTACCTGAGGGATTCGAATGACCTAGGCAAGCCCGTTGGAGGAGTGGGCGTCAGCCTGGCATCGCAAGGATTTGAAGTCGGCCCGGGAACTCTTGGAATTGTTCCGCTGTCGCCAAAAACCGAGGGAGTGGAAAGCGTCGGCTTCAACAGCTTCACGATCGGCACCAACACCAATGAGCTGAGCCAGGCCAGCAACACGTTTCAGGTGCTCGACAATTTTTCGAAAGTGATCGGAACCCACACGATCAAAGTGGGCGGCGAATTCCATTACGATCAGATCAACGTCAACGCGATCGCCCAATTCAACGGCAGCTTTCTCTTCTTTGGCACGGAGACGGGCTCCGATTTCGCGGATTTTCTGCTGGGAATTCCCAGCCAGTATAACCAAAGCCAGTTGCAGCCTTTTTACGGCCGCAACAAATACGTCGGCCTCTACGCGCAAGACAGCTGGCGCGTAACCCACAATCTGACGCTCAACTACGGCTTGCGCTGGGATCGAATCGAGCCGTGGTATGAGAAATTCAATCAGATCGCCACATTCGTGCCGAGACGAGCAGTCGGTCGTTTTCCCGGGAGCGCCCGCCGGAATTCTTTATCCCACGGATCCGGGAGTACCGCGAACACTGGCGCCTCCGGGGAATCGCGATTTTGCGCCGCGCATCGGACTGGCCTATTCGCCCAGCGCTTCCGGAAACGGCGTGCTCGACAAAATTTTGGGCGGCCCGGGCAAAACCAGTATCCGCGCGAGCTTTGGAATGTTTTACACCGCGATCGAAGCGCTGACGATTGGCGTGATGGCCGCCAATGCGCCCTACGGAACCACGTACACCAGTCCGGCTCCGCCCCTTTTTTCCACGCCTTTTGTCACCGCATCGAGCGGCGAGCCTCTCGGCCAGGCGTTCCCGGTCACTCTCGCGCCGTTGAATTCGAGCGCGAAGCACCCGGACGACAACATCAACTGGGCGCAGTTCGAGCCCATCACAGGACTCCCCAACTATCTGACGACGAATCGCATTCCTTACACCGAGGAATACATGCTGTCGCTCGAGCGCGGGTTTGGCGCCAATACCGTGCTCAGCCTAAATTATGTGGGCACTCAAGCGCACCGCCTACTCGTGATCGAAGAGGCGAATCCCGGCGATCCTTCGTTGTGCCTCTTCCTGAGCAATCCGGCCAACCTCGCCCCCGGACAAACTCCCTGCGGCCCCTTCGGCGAGGACACCACTTACACAACTTCGACGGACACTGTGGTCCCGGGTACCCGCGGGCCGCTGGGACCGAATTTCGGCAGCAATGCCAATCAAGCCACCATCGGTAATTCCAATTACAACGCATTGCAGATCACGTTGCGCCACACGGGCAAACGTCTGAATGTGCTGGCCGGATACACCTTCAGCAAGTCCCAGGATCAGTCGTCCAACGTGGGAGAGGCTGTGAATCCGATTGATCCCTCCCTGAGCAAAGCCCTCTCGTCATTTGACGTGAAGCACAATTTCGTCGTGAGCTACAGCTATCAGATTCCGTTCGAGCGAGTCTTCGGAGTTTCAAACGGTTGGACGCAGGGCTGGGAGATTTCCGGAATCACGCGCTTCAGCAGCGGCTTGCCCGTAACCCTCATCAACTTCGGCGACAACTCGCTGCTGGGCTCGGAGCCTAACGGCATCAACAACTTTGGCGTGGACGAACCGGACTACTCGGGCGGCCCGCTGAACCTGAATCAGAACCCGCGCAACGGACAGTCGTATTTCAACGCCACCCAATTCCCCGAGAACGCACTGGGCACGCCGGGTAATTCCAAGCGGCGCTTCTTCTACGGCCCCGGCCTGGATAACTACGATATAGCGCTGCTGAAGAACGTGCACCTGACGGAATCGAAATCGCTTCAGTTCCGCATTGAGGCCTTCAACATTTTCAACCACGCACAATTCTTCGGGCCCCAATCCGCCGACGGAAATATCGACAGCTCAACCTTCGGCCAGGTGGTTAGCGCGCAACCGCCTAGGCTCGTCCAACTCGCCGCGAAATTCAATTTCTAGCTGAGGCCCTGTGAAATGACATTCGACCGAGTCCCATTTGCCAGCCAGTTGTTTCTGTCCCGCGCTCTCTCCCGCTTACTTGTGGCCGTTGCATTGGCGGGTTTTGCTTTCCTTCTGACGCCTGCGCGGGCAACCGCTCAAGAAACTCCCTACTTCGTCGCGTATTCGCACCACCTTGAAGAGCCGGGCAATCTCGAAATCGAGACCTACTCGATTTACGGAACCCAGAAGGGCGCGGGCGACTTCATCGCTCCATGGATGGAGCTCGAGTACGGCGTCACGGCCTGGTGGACCACTGAGTTCTACATTGACTCGCAGCATACATTTAACGACAGCACCGTCTTCACGGGCACGCGCTGGGAGAACCGCTTCCGCCCGATGATGCGCGAGCACTGGATCAACCCGGTGCTCTACGTGGAATTCGAAAACACCACGGACGCGGATAAGACGCTCAAAGAAGTCGTTGGTTTTGACTCCCAGTTCGACGCCGCCGACCCGAACTCCGAAGCGAACCGCTCGCACGCCCACGAAATCGAAACCAAGCTGATCCTCTCGAGCGATTACAAGGGCTGGAATTTTTCGGAGAATTTCATCGGCGAAAAGAATTTGGGCCACGAGCCCTGGGAATTCGGCTACGCGCTGGGCGTGGACCGCCCGCTGCGCCTGGCAGCTACTCCGCGCCGATGCAATTTCTGCCGCGAGAACATAATTCTCGGCGCGGAAATGTACGGGGGACTAGGCACCGTGAAGGCGTTCACATTGTCCGGCACCTCGCACTACGTTGCTCCGCTCGTTGCCTGGCAACTCCCAAACGGCGTCACGTTTTCGTTGTCGCCGGGATTCGGTCTAAACGACAACGCCCATCGTTTCCTGCTGCGCTGGGGAATGTCCTATGAAATCGGCGGCTTCGGCCGCAAGGTGAGGAGCTTGTTCCGATGAAACGCGCCCTGATTCTAGTCTCGCTTTTTGCTGCTTCCATCGCCGCCGCTGCCTCCTCCACTCACATTCACAAGGTTGATGATCGGGGCGTTTGGCTCGAGATAGCGCGCGCGCCCATTAAAATGCGCAGCCTGAAAAATCCATACGAGGGTCAGCCCGACGCCGTGGCTGCCGGCGAAAAACTTTTCCGCCAGCATTGTGCGGAATGCCATGGAGATGACGCAACCGGCGCCCACGGCCCCAATCTCCGCTCCCCGGGCGTGCAGAATGCGACGCCTGGCGAACTCGCATGGCTGCTGCGCAACGGCAACCTTGTCCACGGCATGCCTCCGTGGTCCGGCATCCCGGAGCAGCGACGCTGGCAGATCATCACGTATCTCAAGAGCCTCGGACCGGCACCAGGCGTTTCAGCAACCAACCTCAGCGCCGCGCCGCAAACGGCCGCCCGCTGATGCTTCTCCTGGGCCATAAAACTGTCGAGCGAATCGGGCTGTGGACCCTGTACTTCGCTGGCGTACTGCTGCTGGCTGGCTGCGTGGCGCCCCCACCCGAGGAAGAAGACTTCGATCCACCGGAGCAGACGATCGGCGAGCGGCTTTTCCTCGAGACGCGCTTCGCCGAATATTTTGCCGCCAACATGACGGACATAAACGCGCCCCTCGCGGTCGGCGACCCTGTCGTAAATCAAGTTCAGAACGCGAACGGCGGCCCGATGGCTGGCCCGTTCGCGGGTCAGTCAATCAACTGCCGCACGTGCCACTTCGTGGATGAGTTTCAGGGAGCGCCGCACGCCGGCAATCGCACCTACGCGGACTTCACCGACCACAGTCCGATTCCGCGGCTGCTCACCGGGTTTCTCAGCACGCCGCGCAACGCGATGCAGATGGTGGGCTCGCTGCAAACACATGCGGGCCCGACATTTTTGCATTTCGATGGTGAGTTCGCATCTCCGCAAGATCTGGTTCGCGCGACGCTCACCGGCCGCAACTTCGGATGGGCGCCCGATCAGAGTTTGCAGGCCATGGCTCACATCGCGCAGGTGATCCGCCAGGACAATGGCCAGGGCATCATCGCGGCATCGTACGGAAATCTTTCCTACGCCACCACCTTCCTCGGAACTGACAAGCGAATCCCGGCGGAGTACCGCCTGCCCGCACAATATCGGCTCGATGTATCAAGCGCCAGCGACGCCCAGATTCTCGATGCCGTGGCGCAGCTGATCACGCAGTACCTGCAAAGCCTGCTCTTTCAGCAGGACGACCAGGGCCGCTACATCGGTTCGCCCTACGACGTGTTCCTGCTTATCAACCATTTGCCGAGGCAGCCTGACTCCGGCGAAACGGACGCGCAGTACGCTCTGCGGCTGTCACAGGCGGTTGGAGCGCTTTCGAATCCGAAGTTCGTGGATGGAAAGCTCGGCAGCTTTCAATTTCACTCGCAGCCGTTTGCATTCGGCGCCACCGAGCTTGCGGGACTGAAAATATTTCTCGCCGCCGCGAATGGCACGACAGACGGTTCGCAGCACGCCGGAAACTGCGTTGCCTGCCACGTCGCTCCCAACTTCACCGACTTCCGCTTCCACAATACCGGCGTCTCGCAAGAGGAATACGACGCGGCCAATGGAGCGGGCGCGTTTGCAGCGCTTGCGATTCCGTCACTTGCCGCGCGCGCCGCGGCTTACGACTCCTACCTGCCCGCGTCAGCAAATCATCCCAATGCCAGCGAGCGCTTTCGACATCCCGCCGTCGCCGGAAGTCCACGGTTCGCCGACCTGGGACTTTGGAACATTTATCAGAATCCCGACATCCCGACTCCGCAAACGAATCTCGCGGCCATCGTTTGCGCGAACGCCCAGAATTGTGCGACCGATCAGGGTCTATTCACCACCATCGCGCAATTCAAGACGCCCACGCTGCGCGATTTGGAAGACTCAGCGCCGTATTTTCACAACGGCAGCAAGGCGAAGTTTACCGACGTCATTCAGTTTTATGTCGCCAGCTCGCAGCTCACCCGGATGGGGCAGCTTCGCAACCCCCCACCGGAGTTCGCAGGAATGTCGATCAACCAAAGTGACGTCGCGGCGCTCTCGGCGTTTCTTGCGTCGCTCACTGAGGATTATCACTAGGTCCCCGCACCACCCCCAAGGCCCTTCGGTACACCCCCCGAGGGGCCACCCCCTTTTCCGTGAGCAACTCAGCTTTTCTTAATTGCCAGCAGGAGTTTCGCCCGCGATTCCTTTATCTCCGAGCGCGCCTGGTTGATTTTTGCTAGTGCAGGAATCGTTTCTTGAAAAAATGGGTGCAATTTCGTCACGCGGCTTTGGATATCCTCCAACCTTGCCCGCGCCCGTTCCGGCGGCAACCGCAGATCAGCTTCGGCATCGGTGAATAGCGAACGGCACGCTGCAATATCACTGGGGCCGGGGATCGAAAAGTTTGGCGGCATGGGTTTGCCCATTATTTCCTGATAGTAGGCCGCGGGACTCGCTGCCTGCTGCATCTGCCGCACCGATATCTCCAAAGACTCTTCTTCAAACGCCATCGCTTCGCTCCAATCGAAGCCGTCGTCCGGCAGCGCGCGAACGGCAGCGGCAATCTCGCGCTTTTGTCCACCATCGAGCTGGCTTGCTTGCGCCGCGCGGGTCAACTCATCGAAATTCGACAGCAGCGACATTCGCGCCACCAGCTTGAAAATCAGTGTGCCACCCTTCGCCAGGTGTTGCGAAAATCGCACACCGTCGAGCCATGCTTCGAGCGCGGCTTGCGTTTGGCCTTTCGCCATCATCCGCATTCCGTAGAGTGTGTTCAGTCGCGCCAGCACGCGCGCTCTCGGCACGTACGCGATCGAGGCCTGCGGCCCGCGGCTATATTCCAGGCCCCAGTCGCATTCCGGCAGTTTCGTCGCTCGCTGCATTTCCTGAATGGCTTGGGTATTGAGGTCGAGGATGGGGCCAAGCTTCGCCTCATCCCACGCGGATTCTCCCGCGGCGGTTTTCTCCAGCAACTCTTGCGTGGCTTTGTCCGACGGCGGGTCCTGCAAATCGGCGAACGCCATCCAGTAGCGCAGCGCGGCGTTGTGCGTTTCAGGAGGAAGTTTAGTCTGGGCCCGCGCGGCCGCGGCACCTAGAAAGAAAGCTATCACCGTTCCCGCGATTTTCAGTTGGTGTCGCATGCGGCTCGCTCCTCTCATTCCTTCGCCAGGGCACGCAGGCTGCTGTCTGCTCGGTCGAGCCGCGGCAAAGTGCATCGGCGACATTTCGTTCATCTGCTTGTCGAATTGGTTTCGATCTTCGAGCGCCGCGTCCGTAAGCGACATGGATGATGTCAGGGCCAGCTCCATCGGTGCGGCTCGACGGTCTTGCGTCGTCGCTGGACGCTGGTCCGCGAATTTCGTCCCGGAACCTCGAAAACCCAACCACAGCGACGCACCTATCGCCATCAACACGACTGCGGCAGCGGCTAATCGTCGGCTGTGATACCAGCCACCAGTCGTGAGCGGCAGCGGACGCGGCCGGCGCGGCTCGAATGCCCGCAGAAACTCCTCGAATTTTTGTTCGTCTCCGCTCATTTCTCGCTCCGACTGTCGCTACTTTTCGTACAGCCTTAGTTTCTCGCGCAAGCTTTGCGAGCGCATACCGATATCGCGATGCCGCTGTGTTCAGCGGCACGTTGGTTGCGCCGGCCACTTCCTCGAGCGTCATGCCGCTCCATATGCGCATCACGACTACCTCTCTCTGTTCGTCCGGCAATTCCTGCAGCGCTTGCTGCAAAGCAAACGCAGCGTCTGGATCGTGTTCGCGATGGCTGAACCAAATTTCGCGCTCGGGTAGCGCTGCGTCGCGCGACCGATCGCGACGCATATTGAGCGCGGCATTTTTAACCGCGCGATATAGGTAAGCTGCCGGGACGTCAGACACGACTTGCTTGCCGCGCAGCAGCTTCAAAAACACGCCGTGCACCACGTCTTCCGCGGTGCTGCCATCAGCCACGAACGAGCGCGCATAAAGCACCAGCGCGGGACCATGCTGGTCGTAGAGCCGCCTCACTTCGTCTGCGCTGAGCTGGTGTTCCGCCAACTTCACATTCCGATCGGCCGCCGTAGGTCCTCATCACTAAAGACACTTCGGCAGCCCGGATTTGTCTATCGCCAATCCGTGGCGTGCCTGTACCACTAATAGACGGTCCTGTGCTAGCGTAGCCGCTCCGATCAGGGAGAATGTCATGAAATTCACGTGGTTTAACCTGATGCCGTGGCCTTACTTGCCGGCGGATTTTCGGCAGAAGCACCGCTCGGTGTGGGTGGACATCGATTCGAAGCTGTTCGATCCCGAAAAGAGCCATGCGCTCTACAACACCTACATTGACCTGCTCGAATATGCCGGATCGCTCGGCTTCGATGGCATCGGCGTGAATGAACATCATCAGAACGCCTACGGCCTGATGCCTTCGCCCAACCTGATTGCCGCTGGGCTCGCACGCCGCACGCGTGACGTCGCCATCGTGGTGCTGGGCGCGTCGATCGCGCTCTATAATCCTCCGCTGCGCGTCGCCGAGGAATTCGCGATGCTCGATTGCATTTCCGGCGGACGCTTGGTCGCTGGATTCCCGGTGGGCACTTCGATGGACACGAATTATTGCTACGGCCAGATCCCCGCACTCACGCGCGAAAAGTATCTCGAGGCGAACGAGCTGATCCTCCGCGCCTGGCGGGAACGCGAGCCATTCGCGTTCAACGGCCGTTACACAAAATTGCGCCACGTGAATCTTTGGCCGCGGCCGATCCAGCAGCCGCGCCCGCCGGTCCATATCCCGGGTAGCGGTTCAATCGAAACTTTCGATTTCTGCCTCGACAACACGTACTCCTATTCCTACCTGAGCTTCGGCGGTTATGTGCGCGGCAAGCAACTCATGCAAAGTTATTGGGATCGCGTCGCCGAACGCAACACTCCCGACACATCTCCCTACCGCGCGGGATTCGCCCAGACGATTTGCGTCGCTGACACCGACGCGGAAGCTGAACGCCTTTACGCCAAGCACGTCAGCTATTTCTACAACCGCTGCCTGCATGTGTTTCCGGGGTTCGCGGACGCCCCTGGCTATCGCACCATCAAGACGATCCAGAAAGGTGTGCTCTCGCAATACGCTCCTCCGAAAGGTGGATTGTTCCCGGAGCTGAGTTGGAAGGAAATGGTCGACGGAGGGTACATCATCGCGGGAAGTCCAGAGACCGTACGGCAGCGTATGGAAGAAATGATAAAGGGCTTACGTGTCGGCAACGTCTTCTGTTTGATGCACATCGGCGACATGCCCAAGGAAAAGTGCATGCATTCGACCCGTCTGTTCGCCGAAAAGGTGATGCCTAAGCTTCGCAACATCTTTCCGGAGCACGCCGCCGACGATCGTTTCTGGTGCCGCCCGATGACAGACCGCGTTTCGGCGGGAGCGTTGCCGGCCGAATCTGATGTGCGCGCCGCAACCGGCGCCGAGGCCTAGAGAATTGGCGATGGAACTGAAAACCATCCAAACACCCCACGTGCCTGTACGCTATTTCGAGGGAGGCCGGGGCCAGCCGCTCGTGTTCCTTCACGGCGCTGGCGGGCTTGAGCTCGACATGAATTTTCTTGGCGCGCTCGCGGAAAGATTCCACGTCTATGCGCCGCTGATGCCCGGTTATGGCGATAGCGAGGAGTGCGCCGAACTGCGCGACATGCTCGATTTTACGCTGCACACTTGGGACGTTGTCGCCGCGCTCGGCCTGAAGGATCCCATCTTGGTCGGCTTCTCGATGGGAGGAATGATTGCGAGCGAGATGGCGGCATTGGCGCCCGGCGACGTGTCGCGTCTTGCGCTGATCGCACCCGCAGGACTGTGGCTGGACGCTCATCCGATACCGGACATTTTTTCGCTGCTACCCTATCAGCTGCCGCCGTATCTGTTTCACGATGCGGACGCAGGAGCAAAGATCATGTCGGCGGGTGGAGACATGACCGACCCAAAGTTCCTGCAGGCGTTTCTGGTTCAGGCCGCGCGCCAGCTCGGCGCTGCGGGCAAGATCATGTTCCCCATCCCGGACCGGGGGCTTTCGTCACGGCTTTATCGCATCAAGGCGAGGACGATTCTGATTTGGGGCCAGAGCGACAAATTGATACCACCTGTTTACGGGCCGGCTTTCCAGCGGAGAATCTCTGACGCGGAATTGGTGATCATTCCGGAAGCCGGGCACGTCGTTGCGTTCGAGAAACCGCAGGAAGTGATCCGCGCACTTGCTCGCCTCGCTTAGCGCACGCCCCTCAAATCGTGTCGCCTAAGTTTCCTGCTACAATATTCCTTGGAGTTGCCTGCGAAGCAGGTGATGTTGCGAAAGCCTATTGAACCAACACTGGATCCCAGGGAGTCCGCGTCGTCCTGCCCTTGTGCATTTCCGGCGCCGGCTTGCCGGTGAGGGAAAAGCCTGAAAGCAGGCGCAGGTCACCCACCTATTTGTGGGGTTCAGGGCCTAGCAGCGCACGGCCGAGTGGACCGCTCCTACGATGCGACCAGCATCGTAGTCCCGAGCGAACGCAGTGAGCCGAAAGGCCTGATTCTTGGTGGTGGCCCGAGTTGGTCGGAGCGAGGTTCGTAGCGACGAGTAATCCGAGGGGCGATTCTTTTAGGAGGAAAGGTTCCGATCTGAAAATCCTATTCATCGGCGACATCGTCGGCTCGCCCGGCCGAAAGATCGTTCACGACCGGCTCGCGGATATTCTCTCCCAGCGCGAAATAGACCTCTGCATCATCAATTGTGAAAATTCCGCGTCCGGTTTCGGCGTCACGCCGCGAATCGCGGAGGATTTCTTCGCCACGGGAGCGGACGTGCTGACCAGCGGAAACCACATCTGGAAGCGGCGCGAAATTATTGATTATTTTCCAACGCAGCCGCGCCTGCTGCGCCCGGCAAATTTCCCCAGCGTCTCACCGGGCGGGGGACTTTACGTCGGCACCGCGAAAAATGGCGTGGGCTATGCTGTCCTGAATCTGCAGGGCCGCACATTTATGACTCCCATTGACGATCCGTTCCTCGCCGCCACACACGAGCTCGCCAAAATTCCGCCGGACGTTAAAGTGATCGTCGTGGACATTCACGCCGAAGCGACTTCGGAAAAAGTAGCCATGGGCTGGCACCTTGACGGCAAAGTATCCGCAGTGCTTGGCACTCATACACATATTCCCACGGCCGACTTTCGAGTGCTTCCCCATGGAACCGCTTACATCACCGACGTGGGCATGACCGGACCGCACGATTCCGTGATCGGCATGGAAAAGCAGGGCATCCTGGAGCACTTTTACGACACCACCATGCCATCGCGCTTCGTCGTCGCCGAGGGTGACATCCAAATGAACTCCGTGCTCATCAACGTGGACGAATCCACCGGCCGCGCGCGCTCGATCGAGCGCCTTAACTTCCGTCTCGATTAGTCAGCGCGCGTACTGCGCGTTCGGAAAGGTTTCGCGCAAGCAACGCTCCAGCATACGCTCGCATCCTTGGCACGTGTAGCGGGTAAGATCGCCCAGTCCATGTTTCGCCGCTTACAAATCGGTGTGTGTCTCGCCATTCTGGTGGCCGTAGCCACCGGATGGAATCTTTTGCGCGCAGCCGCGCCTGTTCCGGATCAAGATCAGGAATTTTCCCGCGAGCTTCTCGCACGCGCACGCGTTTTTCCCACAGTCGGGCCCGGCGTCGTAGCGATCAAAAGCGATTCCGCGGGGCGCTATTACGTGCTTGCAGATCCCGCGACCGCGATCGCGATCTATCAAGCCGACGGCAAGAGCATCGGCCAAATACCGAACGCGAATTCGCACGGCGCCAAGATTTCGTACGCGCAGGATATTGACGTGGACTCGAAAGGCCGCGTCTTCGTCGCGGACCGCGGCGCAAACGCCGTAAAAATTTTCGAACCTGATGGTTCACTTGATGCCATCCGTCCTGTCGCCGCTCCGATATCGCTCGTTGCGCTTCCGGGCGGCGAGTTTGCGGTCGCCGGATTGCGTAGCGCGCAGTTGGTCAGCATTTTTGACGCGCAGGGAAAGCTGGCGCGCGGTTTCGGTGAAATTCCCGGTACGGCCAGCGGTGTTAACGGTAATATGGCGCTGAGCCCAGGCCGGATTTATGGCGATCTACTTGGAGATATCTATTTTGCATTCAGCAACTTACCGGACCCGACACTTCGGCGATACGACCGCTTCGGCTACGTCTCCTATGAGGCTTCGCTGCCCGCGTCGGATTTCACGCCCCAAGCCGAGGCCAAGCGCTGGACGAAAATCACCATTGAGCAGGGCGCAACGCCAGCCGAGACAAAGCCCGAGATCCGCGCCCTGGGTACCGATCCAATCACGCAGGAAGTTTGGATCGCCATCGGCGACGAGCTTGTGCATTTCGATAAGGACGGCAGCCGCCGCGCCGCGTATCGAACTTCCACGACAGATGGTGTGCGCATCGAGGCTAATTCGATTCTTGTCGAGCACGATCGCATCTTGATCGCCGATAGCACACTTGGAATTTTCGACTTCGTTTTGCCCGAAAGATAATCGCCGACTCCATCGCGACAGTGATCGTGGCGGCGCTTGTTGAAATGCCGCCTGTGGAAATTCGTGTGGAATTTTTCGGGGTTAACTTTGCGGTCAGGCCCATTCGATGCGCTGCGGGCGTGGTTTTCAGAAAATTCTCAAACAAAATTGCGCTGTGGAAAAACTGTGAATTGTATGTGGAGCGTGCGACTCTTCTTCGTGAAATTTTCTCTTGCTCATCGCGTTGCGTTTAGGCAGAATCCCCGCTCGCCTAACTGACACATTTTTAAATCGAACTCCAGTACGTAAGCAATGCCGCAGGAACGTGGCGCGAACTTGCAGCATTGAGCCTGTAAGGCTAGACCACCAAGTACCTCTTTCGCGGGGAGAGAGGGTTTCCACAGCATTTCCACATCGGTGGAAATTGCGCGAGGGCTGATTTTTTAGATGAATCTCTGGGACAAAATCCTTCAACATGCGGAGCGGCGCGTAAATCCTCATAGTTACGCCACCTGGTTTCGTCCCACGCGGCAGGAGCGGTCAGACGAAAACGTACTGGTGATCCGCGTCCCCACCCGCCTGTTCTGCAAGCGACTGACGGAAACCTACGGCGAGCTGCTGCAGGCGGTGCTGGTAGAGATTGGCCGGCCGGGACTGGCGCTCGAGTTTGTCTGCGTCGAAGCGGAACCTGCTTCAGCGAATCCGGTTGTGTCTCCGCAGGCGAAGCTCGATTTCGATTCGTCGAGTAACCAACTAAACCCGCGCTACACGTTCGATAAGTTCATCGTGGGCTCGTCGAACCAGTTCGCGCACGCCGCGGCCGTCGCCGTGGCCGAGCAGCCTTCGAAATCCTACAACCCGCTCTTCCTCTACGGCGGTGTGGGACTGGGCAAGACGCACCTGATGCAGGCGATTGGCCACACGCTGAAGCGCCGCAATCCGGCGCTGCGCCTCACCTACATCAGCGCGGAGAAATTCACGAACGAAGTGATCGCCTCGATCCGCTTCGAGCGCATGCCGGCCTTCCGCGACCGATTCCGCAATATGGACGTGCTGATGGTGGACGATATTCAGTTCATCGCGCGCGCCGAGCGGACGCAGGAAGAGTTCTTTCACACTTTCAACGCGCTCTACGACCAGCAGAAGCAGATCGTGATCTCGTCCGATTGCCCGCCGAAGGAAATTTCCGCCATTGAGGAACGCTTGCGCTCGCGTTTCGAATGGGGCTTGATCGCCGATATCCAGATGCCCGATCTGGAAACGAAAATCGCCATTCTTCAGAAGCAGGCTGATAACGAGCGCGTGCACCTGCCGGATGACGTCGCCGAATTTATCGCCCGCGCCATCAAGTCGAACATTCGCGAGCTGGAAGGCGCGTTGATCCGGCTGATGGCCTACGCTTCGCTCACCGGCGCGGAAATCAACCTGCCGACCGCGCAGCAGGTGCTGAAAGCCATTATCGAGACGCAGGAAAAGAAAGTCACGATCGAGCAGATTCAGAAAGCGGTCGGCGAGGTCTTCGGCCTGCGCGCCCAGGACCTGAAAATTCGCAGCAACTCCAAAGTGATCGCCTACCCGCGCCAGGTTGCCATGTTCCTCGTCAAGCAGCTCACCTCCGCTTCGCTTCCCGAAATCGGCAAACAGTTCGGAGGCAAGCACCACACCACGGTCCTGCACTCGATCAACAAGATCGAGACCCTTCGCCAAGTGGATAAAGATTTGAACAAGACGATCAACAGGCTACTGGACTCATTCGGATAGAGTTCGGCTTTGAAAGCCGGCGGCGCGGATTTTTTTGCTGTGAATCAATTGTGCAAGACGCTCTCCGGCTCGGATTGCGCTCGGCCGAGTCGGCGTTTTGCACCGCGGCACTTGGATTTGCACAGTACCAGCAGTACCCTAAGCGCAGCGCTGTACGCATGTTGGATCGCTTTTGCGGATATCCACAGATGCGGCGACGGCGACGGTTTTCTTATCTTTATTGAATTTAAGAAAAGAAGTACAGTAGCCGTACTCAACGATGAGCCCAGAAACCAGCGCAAGGACCGCACAAGAGATGGAATTCAGCGTAAAGAAATTCGACCTGCTCGAAGAACTGTTGCTGACGCAGGGTGTCGTCGAACGCAAGACGACGATTCCGATTCTGTCGAATCTTCTTGTCGAAGCTAAAGGCAACCGCCTGACGATCACGGCGACCGATCTCGAGTTGAGCATTCGTACGTCGTGCGAAGCCAAGGTCAAGAAAGAGGGCGCGGGCACGATCCCGGCCAAGAAACTTCTCGAGCTGGTGCGGCTGCTGCCGGATGAAGAGATTCGTTTCAAACTGCTCGAAAATCATTGGGTGCACATCACCTGCGACCGCCGGAACTACAAGCTGGTCGGCATGTCGAAAGATAATTTCCCGGCGCTGCCGGATTTTCCGCACGCGCTCATCAAGATTCCCGCCAAGCTGCTCGCCAGCGTGATCGCCAAGACCACATTTGCGATCTCTCTGGAAGAATCGCGCTACACGCTTAATGGCGCATTGCTCGTCGTGAAGCCTAGCTCGCTCACCATGGTCGCAACTGACGGCCACCGCCTCGCGATGGTCGAGACGGATCATAAGTTTGACGGACTCCCCACCGAGACGCGCGTGCTCGTTCCCAAGAAAGCGATGAACGAAGTGCAGCGCCTGGCTGCCGAATCAAGCGACGATGCCGTCGTCGAATTCGGGCAGGACGAAAGCCATCTCTTCTTCCAGTTTGGCGGCCGCTTGCTGACCTGCCGCAAACTCACCGGGCAATTCCCGAATTACGAGGCCGTGCTGCCGCGCGACGTGAATAAAACGGTCACCATTGAGCGCAGCGAGCTCCAGGACGCGCTCCGTCGCGTTTCTCAGCTCGCCGACCAGCGCTCGCACGCCGTGAAGTTCATGCTCTCCAAGGAAGGCCTGGAAATTTCCGCATCGAGCCCCGAATACGGAGAAGCAAAAGAAGTCATCGAGAAAGAATTCAAGGGCGAGACCATCGCCATCGGTTTCAACGCGCAATACCTTCTCGATTTTCTCGCCGCCGCCGCGGATGGCCCGATCAATTTCGAGCTGAAGGACGAACAATCCGCCGGCCAGCTCCGCCCTCTCGGCGACGAAACCAGCCGCTACCGCTACGTCGTAATGCCCATGCGCATCTGACCGCGGCTACGGCTCTGCTATTGGCCTGATCGCCCCGCGGAATTCATTGCATCGAACGCCTGCAGCACCTGCTGCGGCCGCGTGCGTACGCGGAAATCCTCGGTCAGATTCATCCACCGGATCTTGCCGGACGCGTCGATCAGGAATTCGGCGGGCCGCGCGACGTCGGCGCCGTCCACTCCTCCGTGCGGGTGCACCAGGTCCCAACGCCGGATAACCTCGTCATTCGCGTCGGACAGAATCGGAAACGCGTAGCCCTGCGACTCACGCAACTTTTCAGATTCCGCGGGCGTATCCACGCTGATGGCGATCACTCGAATTTTTCGGGAGTCGAATTCCGGCAACGCCTTCTCGAAACTCCGCAACTCGGAGTTGCAGAACGGTCACCAATACCCGCGGTAGAAAATCAGCACTGTCGCCGCAGTAGGCGGGAAAGTGAAAGGCGGTATGCCGATGATGTTGAGCGACCCCGTTGGTACAAATGTTGAATGAAGCGTCCCGGATAAATTCACGGGCACGTTCCTTGAATCCGGCAGCGTGAAATCCGGTGCCACCTGGCCAACTTGCGGCGTTCCGCGAGACACGGCAGCTTCCCGCGTCCCGAAGAAAACTCCGTACCAGAAAAATACCGAGAGCGCGACCGCCATGACTCCGAGGATGCTGCCGAAGATCTTTCCGCGATACGCGTCCGGCCGCCGAAATGCGCGCGTAATTCCCACGCCCAACAAGATCAGCGCGAGAGCAATGATCACCAGACTTGCCCATGGAACATCTCGCGTCACCGGAAAGCGCGCGAAAAACAGCGGATAGCTGATCGCTCCCGCGAGAACGAGAATAAATCCTGCCCAAACGTTTGCATTCCAGGATCGTTTCATCGCTGCAAACCTCCCCAAAACGTGCCCTCAGCGTACGCCATTATTGGACGCAATTCACACGAGAAAGTTTTGCCGCAGCAGCGCCACCCGTGGGCCACGGATGCCGAAAATGCGCATCGGGATAGACCCAGTAACCCATTGATACTACGACTGATAAGCCGAGGTCGCAGCCTGAGAATCGCCTTGTGAATTCCGGCCGCATCCGGTAGAATTTGTGTGTTCGAGATTCCTCCCGAACAGCGTTTTGCTCGCACTAAACTTGCTCCGCGCCGAGCCCGTTCGCGCCAGAACTGGCCGCTAAAAACGGCGGGTCGCAAGTGATCGACTCCCCATTCTGCGGGGAGAAAAAAGGCTTCGCCGCGTCCTCCCGAAAAATTCGGAACGGGACGGGATGGAGCCCTGAAAAACCCTTCGAGTCCCAGCTCGACAGAAATTTTTCGAGCGACTGGGGCCAATGGGCAAGGCAATGTCGGGCACATTCCGCGCGACCGCCTTCCCTAGCACCACTCGAGAATCACAGCTTCGCCAGGTATCACTCGCCATCTGAGGGGAGACGCACGATTCATGGCTGACAAAGAGACTCCGGCCGCCAAGGTCGCCGGGCACAAGTACGACGCGACCTCGATCAAAGTTCTCGGCGGCATCGAAGCCGTCCGCAAACGCCCCGCGATGTACATCGGCTCGACCGGTGAAATGGGACTGCATCATCTCGTCTGGGAAGTTGCCGACAACTCCGTGGACGAAGCGATGGCCGGCTACTGCGACGAGATCAACGTGCTGGTGCATGACGACAACAGCGTCACCGTGATTGACAACGGCCGCGGCATTCCCGTGGACATGCACGCGACAGAAAAAAAGCCCGCAGCCGAAGTTGTGATGACCGTGCTGCACGCCGGCGGAAAATTCGATAGCGATACCTACAAAGTTTCCGGCGGCCTGCACGGCGTCGGCGTTTCGGTGGTCAACGCGCTTTCCGACTGGCTGGACCTGGAGATCTGGCGCGAAGGCGAAGTCTGGGAACAGTCGTACGAGAAGGGCGTGCCCACATCGAAGCTGAAGGCTTCCGGCAAAACGAAAAAAACCGGCACGAAGATCACCTTCCACGCCGATCCTTCGATCTTCAACACTGTCACCTACAGCTACGACACGCTTTCGCAGCGCCTGCGCGAACTGGCTTTCCTGAACAAGGGCCTGAAAATCACGCTCGAGGACGAGCGCTCGAATAAAAAAACCGAGTTCCGATTCACCGGCGGCATCGCCGAATTCGTCAAGCACCTGAATCGCGGCAAAGGCGTCCTGCACGACTCGCCCATCTACATGGAAGGCAAGCGCGAGCAGGTGGACATGGAAATCGCGATTCAATACAACGACAGCTATGCCGAAAATATTTTCGCCTTCGCGAACACGATCAACACGGTGGACGGCGGCACGCACCTTTCCGGTTTCCGCTCCGCGCTGACCCGCACAATCAATTACTACGCGAACTCATTCGGCATGCTGAAGGAGCAGAAGGACGAAGTCTACGATCAATGGCGACGACGTGCGCGAAGGACTCGTCGCCGTCGTCTCCGTAAAGCTTCCGCAGCCGCAGTTCGAAGGCCAGACCAAGGGCAAACTCAACAGCGATATCAAGGGCCTCGTCGAATCGCTGGTAAACGAAAAGCTGGGAGAGTATTTCGACAAGCACTCCTCGATCGCACGGAAAATCATCGGCAAGTGCATTGACGCCGCACGCGCCCGCGAAGCAGCCCGCAAGGCGCGCGAGCTGACGCGCCGCAAATCCGCGCTCGATTCCAGCGGCCTGCCGGGAAAACTCGCCGATTGCCAGGAACGCGATCCCGCGCGCTGCGAAATCTTCATCGTCGAGGGAGAATCCGCCGGCGGCTCCGCCAAGGGCGGGCGCGACCGCCGCTATCAAGCGATCCTGCCGCTCAAGGGCAAAATCCTCAACGTCGAAAAGGCCCGCTACGACAAGATGCTGGGCCACGAAGAAATCCGCTGCATCATCACCGCGCTCGGCACCGGCATCGGCAAGGACGATTTCGACGCCGGCAAGCTGCGCTATCACAAAGTGATCCTGATGACCGACGCGGACGTGGACGGCAGCCACATTCGCACGCTGCTGCTCACGTTTTTCTTCCGCCACATGCGCGAGCTGATCGAAAAGGAGCACATCTACATCGCGCAGCCGCCGCTCTATCGCGTCAAGCGCGGCAAGATGGACCGCTACATCCGCGACGAGCGTGAATTTTCGCGCGAGCTGATGAAGCGCGCCACCGAAGAGCACGTCGTGAAGGGCAAAACCGGGAAGCCGCTCGAAGGCGGCGACCTCACGCAATTCCTGCTGAACATTCAGGAGCTTGAGCAAATCTCCGCGAAGCTTGGGCGCCGTCTGCGCGAGCCGAAGCTTGTCGAGCTGCTGGCCGAAAGCGACCTCGACAAGAAAACCGATTTCGCCGACAAGAAAAAGCTGCAGGAGCTGGTGAAAGCCATCGAGAAGGCCAAGCTGAATCTCGAAGCCAAGCTTGCCTACGACGAAGAGCACAGCCTGCACGAGCTGGTCCTGACGAACGGCGGAGAGCGCCGCATCAATTGGGCGCTGGCGGCCACGCCGGACTACAAGCGTCTCCGCGTGTCTGCGTCAGGCAATCGACGAAAGCGACAAGCCGCCGTTCACCATCACGCACAATGGCGACAAAGTCACAAAGGAAGATTCGCTCGGCGTGCTGAATTACGTCCTCGAAGACGCGAAAAAAGATTTCACCATCACGCGCTTCAAGGGTCTCGGCGAAATGAATCCCGAGCAGCTCTGGGCCACCACAATGAACGCCGAGACGCGCACGCTGCTGAAGGTGCGCCTGGAAGACGCCGTCGCCGCCGAGACAATTTTCTCGACGCTCATGGGCGAAAACGTCGAGGAGCGCCGCAAATTCATCGAGCAAAACGCCCTCGAAGTCGTGAACCTCGATATTTAGCGAGAGATTAGCAATGGCAAACCAACTGGCGCATTTCGCAATTCACGCTGACGATCTCGAGCGCGCTCGCAAATTCTATGGCGGCGTCTTCGGTTGGAAGTTTCAGGGCTTAGGCGGTCCGATGACCGACTTCTGTCAGATTACAGACGCCGCCGGCAACATGCTCGCTCCGCTCGGCGCAATCCAGTCGCGCAAATTCAATTCCGCGCCGCAGCCGGTGATCGGCTTCGAATGTTCGATAGTTGTGGACAACTTGGACCTTGCGGCACGCGCCGTGGAAGCCAACGGCGGCAAGATCGTGATGCCCAAAGCCGCGATTCCCGGCGTCGGCTGGATCATCAAGTTTCTGGATACGGAAGGGAACCTGGCCTGCGCCGTGAAATACGACCCGGCAGCAAAATGAGTCTTCGATAATGCCAGACGAGAGAAGTCCACAGGCGCACCAGTATTTCTTTTCGGCCACGGGGTTGGTAATCTCGACGCGATGAGCACTTTGACTGAATACGGACGGAACGATCGGCACTGGGCGGCGGACACAACAAACCGCTCCGGCTGCGCCAATCTGCGCGGATTTACTCGACACACCATGCCGAGTAAATTTCCGCCTAAGTCATTGAAAACAAACGATGGGTGCCCGTACAAAGTGACACACTTTTTCAAGGGTCGCGAAGCGCTGCCAAGCTCCGGTTTTTCACGAGTCACGCGTTACGAATTTCGAATCACGAAAGGTTCTAAATGGCTGACGATCTAAATCCGAACCAGATACTGACGCCGGTTGATATCGAATCGGAAATGAAGAAGTCGTACCTCGATTACGCCATGAGCGTAATCATCGGGCGCGCCCTGCCCGACGTGCGCGACGGGCTGAAGCCCGTCCACCGCCGCATCCTCTTCGGCATGTACGAGCTGGGCCTCACCTCGACGAAGTCCTACCGCAAGTGCGCGAAGATCGTCGGCGAAGTCCTCGGCAAATTCCATCCGCACGGCGATTCGCCCGTGTACGACGCGCTGGTGCGCATGGCGCAGGATTTCAACATGCGCTATCCGCTGGTGGACGGCCAGGGAAACTTCGGCTCGGTGGACGGCGATCCTCCGGCGGCGATGCGCTATACCGAAGCGCGCCTTTCGAAAATCGCCGAGGAAATGCTCGCGGACATCGAAAAGGAAACCGTCGATTTCATTCCCAACTTCGATGAAAGCGAACACGAGCCTGTCGTTCTCCCGACGCGAATTCCCAGCCTGCTCGTCAACGGTTCCTCCGGCATCGCCGTCGGCATGGCGACGAACATCCCGCCGCACAATCTGAAGGAAATTGTCGAAGCCGCGATCCTGCTGATCGAAGAGCCCGACACGAACCTGAAAAAAGTGATGAAGATCGTGCCCGGCCCGGATTTTCCGACCGGCGGCTATATCTACGGCCGGCAGGGAATCGAGCAGGCGTACACGACCGGCCGCGGATCGTTCCAGGTGCGCGCCAAGGCCGCCATCGAGCAGCGCGGCAAGGACCGCCAGGACATCGTCGTCACCGAGCTGCCCTATCAGGTGAACAAGGCGCGGCTGATCGAGCACATCGCCGAGCTGATCCAGAACAAGAAAATCGAAGGCATCGCCGACATTCGCGACGAAAGCGACCGCGACGGCATGCGCATCGTGATCGAAATGAAGCGCGACGAAGAGCCGCAAATCATTCTCGCGCACCTGTTCAAGCAGACGCAGATGCAGGAATCGTTCGGCATGATCCTGCTCGCCATCGTCGCCGGGCAGCCGCGCGAGCTGGGCTTGCTCGAATTGCTGCGCCTGTTCATCGAGCACCGCGTGGACGTGGTCCGCCGGCGCACGCAGTACGAGCTGCGCAAGGCCCAGGAGCGCGAGCACATCCTGCTCGGCTACCACATCGCGCTCGACAACATTGACGACGTCATCAAGATCATTCGCGGATCGTCCAGCCGCGCGAACGCCCGCGAGAATTTGCACGAATTCTTCGAGAACAAATCCGTCCGCGTCATGGTCGGCAACCGGGAAACCACGATCAAGGGCGTCAAGCTCGACGCCAAGAAATACGGAATCACGGCCATCAGCTCCGGCGAGGGTCTGGGCCTCAGCTACATTCAGATTGACGCCATTCTCGAATTGCAATTGCACCGCCTGACGCAGCTATCGGTCGACGAAATCCTCAAGGAACTCGCCGCAGATCCGCGAACGCATCGCCGAGCTGCAATCCATCCTCGCGAGCGAAAAGAAGCTGAAGGGCGTCATCGTCGCCGAGTTGCGCGAAGTGCTGAAATCCTATGGCGACGAGCGCCGCACGCAGATCGTGGACCGCGTCGAGGAAATCAAGCTCGAAGACCTGATCAAAGACGAGGAGATGGCCATCACGGTCAGCCACGCGGGCTACGTGAAGCGCACGTCGGTTGACACCTACCGGCATCAATCGCGCGGCGGCAAGGGCCGCATCGGCGCGAAAACGCGCGACGACGATTTCGTCGAGCATTTCTTCACCGCCTCCGCGCACAGCTACATTCTGCTGTTCACGTCGAAGGGCCGCGTCTACTGGCTGAAGGTTTACGAAATTCCCGAAGCGGCCGCGGCCACGCGCGGAAAAGCGATCAGCGAACCTGGTGCGCTTCCAGGAGGGCGAAACGCTCAAGGCAATCGTTCCCACGCGCAATCTGGAAGAGGCCGGCCGCTACGTCTTCCTCGCCACCAAAAACGGCACGGTGAAGAAGACGGAGCTTGCCGAATTTTCGAACCCGCGGCCCTCCGGAATCATCGCCATCAATCTCGACGCGAACGACGAACTGATCGGCGCGAAGCTCACCGACGGCAAGCAGATGATTTTCCTCGCGAGCCACGATGGACAGGCCATCCTTTTCCGCGAGACGGAAGTCCGCGCCATGGGCCGCGCAGCGGGCGGCGTCAACGGCATGGACCTGGCGAAGGGCGATTTCGTGGTCTCGATGGACGCCGCGCAGGTGGATTTCGGGATCATCCAGAAGGAATACAAGAAAGAGACGCAGGACCTCGACGAGCTCGAAAGCGACCAGATTCGCGAATCGCTCACGTCGCTGATGCTTACCGTCGCCGAAAAGGGCTACGGCAAGCGCACGCCGCTCGCCGAATATCGCGTCACGTCGCGCGGCGGCAAGGGCGTGATCAACCTGAAATCAACCGACCGCAACGGCCCGGTCGTCGCGGCGTCTGCAGGTGCGCGAGGATTCCGACGTGATGATCATCACCGGCCACGGCAAAGTGATTCGCGTGCACTCCGGCGAAATCCGCGAAGCCGGCCGCTCGACGCAGGGCGTCCGCCTGCTGCGCCTCGATGAGGGCGACCGCATCGCCGCTGCCGCCGCCATCCTCGAAGAAGAGCCGCCAGCCGAGCCGGAGAAGAAGTAGATGAACCACCGGGAAGCGCTTGCAAATTTGCTGCGCGCGAAATCGATCAAGCGCGGCGACTTCACGCTAGCCTCCGGCAAGAAAAGCAACTACTACCTCGACTGCCGGCTGACGACGCTCGATCCGGAAGGCGCGCTGCTCACCGGCTACTGCGTTCTCGAGTTGCTCGACGAAATGGGCGTGAAGCCGGACGCGATTGGCGGGCTCAGCATGGGCGCCGATCCCGTGGTGTCCGCGGCGATTGTGGTGAGCGCGATCGAGAAGCGGCCCGTGCAAGGGTTTCTGGTCCGCAAGGAAGCGAAAGGCCACGGCCGCAAGAAGCAGATCGAAGGAATGGAAGAAACGCGCGGCAAGCGCGTCGCGATTGTGGACGACGTCTGCACCACGGGCGGCTCCACGCAGGAAGCGATCGATGCCGCCGAGCGCGAAGGATGCGAAGTGGTCGCGGTGATCAGCCTGGTGGATCGCGAAGAGGGCGGCTCCGAAATGCTGCGCGCGAAATACAACTACCGCTCGATCTTCACCGCCCGCGAACTTCTGAGCGAAGATTCGAAGGGCGCCGAAACCGCTCGCAGCGCTTCATAAATTCTCCGCACGCTGTCCCTAGGGACAGTCCTATACCTCTCCTGTGGGTCCAAGACTTTTTGCTGCACTTCTCCTGTACTTTTCAACTGCACCATTCGCGCGAGTGAATGCATCTGGCGCCGTCGGACTGCGAGCCGTTACACGATCGGACGCTCGCCCGCGATCTGGGCGCATTGCCGGCGAACGACGGGCTAGAATGCTTCCTGCACAATTTGCGAGGGGGAATCATGAAGCGCTTTGGTCATTTGCCGATGTCGAAACTGGCCTACGAGGATCCGGAATTCATGGAGAGTCTTCCGGCCAGGCCGCTGCGGATACTTGCGGAATATATTGACCCGATCAACCGCATCCGCAAGGCGAACGTCGCGGACACGATCGTGATGTTTGGTTCGGCGCGCATTCAGCCGCGCGATCGCGCTCTGGCGCAGCTCCAGAAATTGCGTCGCGAAGCGCGCGGCCGCCGCACCGGCGAATGGCGAACGAAACTCATTGCCGCGAAATCCATCGTGGGAATGTCGCGCTATTACGAAGAGGCGCGCGAGCTTTCGCGACGGATCACGTCGTGGTCCATGACGCTCGGGAACCAGCCAAAGCGCTTCGTCATCTGCTCGGGCGGCGGCCCCGGAATCATGGAAGCGGCGAATCGCGGCGCGGCGGAAGCGGGCGGATCGTCCATGGGATTGAGCATTCAACTGCCGCACGAACAGCGGCCGAATCCGTTTATCAGCCCGGAGCTGAATTTCTGCTTCCACTATTTTTTCATGCGCAAATTATGGTTCGCGCAAATGGCCAAGGCTCTGATTGTGTTTCCGGGCGGATTCGGCACGATGGACGAACTGTGGGAAGTGCTTACGCTGATGCAAACGAAGAAAATGTCGTCGCACCATTTGATTCTGATCTACGGGCGCAAATACTGGCACAAAGTGATTGACTGGCGGCACATGGTGCGCACCGGGACCGTCAGCGAGCGCGAATATAAAATGCTGCAGTTTGCCGACACGGTGGACGAAGCCTTCAACCACGTTCGCAGCGAGATGGAGAAGTTCCACCTGGCTCCGGATGTGGTCTAAGTTCGCCACTCGCAGGAACGCGCTCGCCGTGCGGCAGGCGCACCGCTAGCGATGATTCCGAAATCCGGAATCTTTGCCCATCGGGGTTTAGTTCTTGGAGATTTCCGCGTCTGCCAGGAAGACGGCGTTGAATCGCCGCTGTTCATCCCGGTCGTGCAGCAGAACCACCGGAGAAACCCGCAGCGACCGCTTGCAGCCCGAGCACCGGCTCATCTCGCCCTGCAGGTCCTGTACGAACCCGTCAGTGAAATGATATTCCGATCGCGGCCGGCGGGCAGCCTTGGTTCCCCGTGTCCCGCAATGCGGACACGTGAATTCGACCGTATCTTCGAGAGGGTCGCGGTTCAGCGCGGCCCAAGCGGTAAAGCGAACACCCACTGTTTCAGTTGAAGAGCGATTCATAAAAGACCCCTCTATAATTTTATGACCCCTAATCGGGGAGCCTACAAAGCCTTAGACGCGCGTACCCGCCAGAGTGATGCACCATTATTCACAAGATGACAACCGGCTTATTTACAGCAGTTTGCGGGAAATCTCAGGCGGCAAATCGGCAGGCTGGGAACCACGGCGCGGCGCCGGTGTCTATGCAATGTAGAAATCGCGCGAACTTCGATGTCCGGCCGCATGGCGACGCTAAGTCCTGGGGTTATCGAGCCAGGCTGAGCGCCGCAAAAGCAATCTTCGAGTGCGTCAATTAGACGCTGGAGGTGTGTTCATGGGCGACCTCGGAAACCTTGCGCAATGCATGATGGATAGCGATGCCGCTGCAAATGGACGGGCTAGGAGGCTTCGGGGGAAGGCGCTGGCGGCGTCCCTTTTCCTTGAGGCGGTTGTCGTTGCGGGCGTGCTGCTGTGGCCGCTCGTCACGCTGGGCGTACTGACGCCGCAACTCATGTTGACGCCGGTCCCGCCATATCGGGGCGACCGAATTTCGCGTCCGGCGCCGCCGCACCAAGCGGAGCAGGTCGCATCGAATCGGCGCAATTTCATCGTTGACGTGTTTCGCCAACCACCTACCATCCCCGCACACATCGCAGTGGGCGCGGATCTCGAGCCACCGACCCTCGAGGGAAATGGGGATCCGTCGGCGCAGCCCGGCGGAGTCCCCGGCGGGAATGAAACGGGCTCTCGCACTGAAATCGCACTCCCCACGCCGGCCAGCAAGCCTCGCAAGGTCAGCTTGGGGGTGATGGATGCATCGTTGATTCATCGCGTGCAGCCCGACTATCCACGAATTGCGACTCTCACGCGCCTCTCCGGAAGCGTGCTCCTCCGGGCCGTGATCGGGACAGATGGCGAGGTGCACGAACTCGAAGTATTGAATGGGAATCCGATCCTCGCCGCGGCCGCGCTGGCAGCCGTGCGACAGTGGCGCTACCGACCGACGCTGCTGGATGGCCAAGCGGTGGAGGTAGAGACGCAGATCACGGTGAACTTCGTCCTGCAGTAAATTGCAGGAATTGAGACGAAGATCGAGAACGGGAATGCTCAGGAGCGGCTCGCGAATCGCGCTGGCGATGCGAGCCGCTCCATTCGACTGAAGTGGATTTCGTGCCTAGAACCGGAAGACGATGCCGGTTGACAGTCGCGCGTTATTTTCCCAGGTATTGCCGAAGTGCGTGGGAAGATAATCACCCTCGATCATTCGCCAGTAGACTCCGTGGACCAGCCTGGTATCAATTCCGCCTCCTATTGCCATGGCGAACGAAGTCTGCCCGAATCCGTTGGAACTGATGTGAGCGCCCCCAATAAGGACGTGCGCAAAGGGTGAAACACGCGCTGGCCAGGAGACTTGGGGTCCGAACAGGAAGGTGTGCAAAGAACCGCCGTCGCCATAGTGACCGTCGATATCCGCGACGGCGCCCAGCCAGTTTGCGACCTTGTATTGGCCGGAAAGCTCCCATCCGTTCAGGTTAGCCCCATTGCCGCCATTGGCCCGAAGGTAGGAATACCCACCGAAGAGTTCGACCTTGTCGCTGGCCTCCTGCGCGCTTGCCGCAAGTGCCGCCAGCAAAACCAACCCAACCAATAAAGACAATTTACGTAGCATGAAAATTTTCTCCTGGGAGTAATTGGATTCTTGAAGCTTGCGTCAACTGGTGCAGCTTAGTGTGCCGTCCTTCGCTGGGGCACGAAGCGATTGACTAAGAGTTCTCTGGCACCATTCTTGGCTGGGTTAGTTTTGATGCCTACCCACGGCAGGGGGTTACCAGGGCCTTCGTCAAGCGCGATACATGTAGGTGGCGGGCTCGTGTAAAGGACTCCCGCAGCGCCCATTCCTAGGCTAGCGAAAACGCACATACGTATCGCTTCTAAATTACATATATGTGAAATGGTATTTAGCTAGGCATTCTGTTTTGCATAACTTCGTATCTTATTGAAATTGCTATCTTTATTTCCAAGTATTAATGGGTATTAACTTGCCATACGCAAACCATATCGAGAGATTCCTGTAGTTGGGGTGCGTTGTCGCGGCTGGCTAGAACGAAATTGGCGGGTGCGAGTCCAAGGAGGCGGTTCATGAATCACAAGTTCTTGGTTGTTTTTATGTTGGTCGCCGTGGCGGTTCTGAGCGCTCAACCCGTCTGGTCGCAGGTAACACTTTCTACGGGCAGTATCTCGGGAACTCTTACCGATCCTCAGGGAGCAGTCGTATCTGGCGCGAAAGTGTCGATCTCCAGCAGAGCTACTGGAACGACGACAGCTCCAGTTGTGACCTCCGCCGGGACGTTCAATTCTGGGCCCCTGGCACCGGGCGATTTTGTGGTCAAGATTGAAGCCAACGGATTCAAGACGGTGCAGATCCCCGTCACCGTGCAAGTGGGCAACATTTCAAATGCTTCCGTCGTCCTCGAGCTTGGTGCTGCGAGCACCGTCATCACGGTAGAAGCCGGGACGCAGATCGTGAACACCGAGCAAGCCACCATTCAAGGTGTAGTAAGCCAAGACCAGATCGAGAACCTCCCGATCAATGGGCGGAACTTCCTTGATCTAGCGCAGCTCCAGCCTGGAGTGCAGATTCAGGATGGCGGGAACTTCGACCCCACGAAGAAAGGTTTTGCTTCGGTATCATTCGGGGGACGATTTGGACGAACGGCGCGAATTGAAGTCGACGGACTGGACATCAGCGACGAGAACGTGGGAACGACAACCCAGAACATGCCGATGAACTCGATCCAGGAATTTCAGGTGAGCCAGTCGAGCCTGGACATCAGCACGGAACTGACTTCTTCGGGCACGCTGAACGTGTTGACGAAGGCCGGCACGAACCAAATTCACGGCGAAGGCGCTCTCTACGGCTACCGCGACAACGGCGTTTCCGCCGTGCCGTCGGTTTTCACCCAGAAACAGTACGGCGGGGACGTCGGTGGGCCCATCATCAAGAACAAGCTTTTCGCGTTCGGCGCATTCGAACGCACGGAATTGTCGCTGAACGGTTCGGTTTCCCCCACCTTTCCGTTTAACGGGCTGGCGGGCGCGGTCGGGAGCCCATTCCACGACACTGAGATGGTCGGAAAACTCGATTACAACATCACGTCGAACATTCACGCGTTTTTCAAATTCGCTTACGAGCAGAACCGCGACGTCGCGTCTTTTGTGCCTGGAACGTACGAGCCGTTTGCGAACCATAACAACACACCGGCCTATGCTGGCGGAGTGGACTTTACGACCGGATCGTTTACGCACAGCTTCCGCGTGGGCTACTTTAAGTTCCGCAACGGGATTGCAGCGGCCCCACTGCCGGCCGGTGAGTTCAATCCCGCGCCGGACATCTCGCTGGCGATCGGCAACGTCAGCACGCCATGCACAATCTCGGGCGACCTCTGGTGCTCGGGCCTTAATATTCTTGCTCCTCAGACAACGTTCCAGAGCGACAAGCAGTTTAAGTACGATGGCACCAAGAGCATCGGTGCGCACACCCTGCGCTATGGTGTCGGCGTGAATCGTATTCTCGGCGGCGGCGGCGCGAACTTCTTTGGACTCGGACCGGCTGTCCGCGCACAAGTCACCGGTTTTGACGCGAACGGCAATCCGACTGGTGGTACGGCTTTGTTTGCGGCCGGCGATCCCTTTGGCGAGGGCGGGATTACGAATCCTCTCAATTGGCCGGTTCACCGCGTCGATATCGGCAACGGCGAGGGCTGCTTCACTGAAATCCCGGAGTTCGGTCAGGATTGCGGCGGTCAATATGATACGCGCTTCGAGGCCTACGTCTCTGACACCTGGAAGGTGCGTCCCGGCCTCACGGTCAACTATGGCTTGAAATACAACCGTGACACCGGCCGTACCGACTCCGATCTTGGGCCGGTCGACGCCCTCAATGCCTTCCAGCCCGGACTCGGCAATCCTGTTCGGCAGCCGAACTCGAACTTCGGCGGCATTGCGGGAGTTGCATGGGATCCCTGGAAAACCGGCAAGACGGTGTTTCGCGCCGGCGCGGGCATCTACTACGAAAACGTTATTTTCAACAACGTCCTGTTCGATCGTCCCGGCCGTCTGACGGAGGGCCTCTTCAACGGAGTTCAAGAACTCTGCACGCAGGGCGGAGTGATCATGCCGGGCAATAACTTCGTCAGCCCGGTAGTTGCTGGAATCAACATCAATGACGACATCTGCGGCAGCGACAATATTGCCGTCGGAAGCGCCGAGTCCGATATCGTGGCCGTTCAGCAAGCTTTCCAAGCCGCGACTACGGAGGCGGGCCCGCAGGGGAACGGGGCCAATTTTGCGAACTGCGGCAATTCAACGGCATGCACCGGCTCAATGTTTGGTCCGAATTTCCGATCACCGCGGTCATACCAGATGAACATCGGCGTGCAGCGGGAGTTGCGGCCGGGCACAGTGCTCTCGGTTGATTATCTGCGGAACGTCGACGTTCACATCGCGGAGGGAATCGACGAGAACCACGTCGGTGACGCACGATTCCTCGATACGGCAACAGCGATTAATGCCATCAACGCGACCAATGAAGGGTTTGATTGCCCGGACGGTAACGCAGGCGTCAATTGCGCAATCGCAGCTGGAGCCACGATCGGCAATTATGCGGAAAATGGGCTGGCGGGCGGCACCAATGCCACCGGCGGCGTAGCACCCGGCCCCGGCGTCTTGGCGTTTCCGGGGATCAACCCGAACTATGGCCAAATCCTACTGCTGCAACCAGTCGGCAGAGCGGTTTATAACGCACTTCAGGTCTCCTTGCGTTCGCAATGGAACAATCCACTTCCTGGTATCAAACACATGGACGCGCAGGTTTCGTACGCGCTTTCGCGACTCGTGAGCGACGCCCAGGATCTGGATTTCGTCAATCAATCGCTGGACTACGCTCATCCGACAAAGTACATGGGTCCGGACAGCCTCGACCGGACGCATCAGGTGTCAGCAGGCGTGGTGATGGCTCTTCCGTTGGGATTCAAGGTCAACGCGATCACCCACTGGTACACGGCGCTTCCCCAGAACATCGTGGTCAACGCGCCGGGAAACCCGGAAGACATCTTCCAGTATGATTTTGATGGCACCGGTGAGACTCCGAGCGGCACCGTGCCAATACCACTCCCCGGCAGCAAACTGGGGGCGTTTGGCCGATCCGTCAAGCCGAGTGATCTGGCTAACTTCCTGAACAGCTACAGCACCAATTCCGGGAACCAGCTCACCCCAGCCGGACAGGCCCTTGTTAACAACGGCCTGATGACAACAACCCAACTCCAAGAGCTCTGCGCAATAACACCGTCGGTTAGCCCGATCAATGGCTGCGCAGCAGCATATCCGGACCTACAGATTCCGGTGATTCCGGCGCACCAAGCCGGTAATTCACCACTATTCACCTTCGACCTTTCGCTCGGCTATGCCGTGAAGCCAATCCGGTCGTGGGAGTCGTTCACCATCGAACCGGAAATTACGGTCTTCAATTTGTTCAATCGGGCGAACTTCAACGACGCACTGTCCTTGTTGGGCGCGGTCGTGGACGGTAACGAAGGATCGATCGGCGCGACGACGGCAGCTCAGCGGCGTGCAGATAATCTCGGCCGAATCGGACTGGGTTCGGGCGCGTTCGCGTTCGGCTCGGCTCGCACGGTTGAGTTCGGGATCAAGGTTACCTTCTAACCCGCGCGGAGTAGCGTGCGGCTGTAATTCGAAGGCGTCCCGGCTGCGGCCGGGGCGCCTTTTTTTTGCGCCTGCTCCATCGCTACCTGCGTACACCGGCTACCATTACGCCAAGAACGCCGTCTGAGACGTGGAAACACGACTTAGGTGTGGAAACCGTCAAACTGAGCATTCGCCGGGCGTGCAACTTCGTATGCTCCCGGCGCGTATAATAGAGCGAGCAGACAGGCACAACCTTGGCTGGAAAAATGGCTGGCAAAACCTCAATGTCCATGGGCGAAGCCGTACGGATCGCCACGGCGAGCCTATGGGCGCACAAGATGCGCAGCGTGCTTACGCTGCTGGGCGTCGTGATCGGCGTGACGTCGGTGATCGCCGTGGTCAGCCTGGTGAGCGGCTTGAACCGCTACGTGGCGGAGAAGGTTGTCGGCCTGGGCGCGGACATCTTCATGATCAATCGCTCGCCATCGATCATCACGAACGTGGATCAATGGGCGGACGCCCAGAAACGCCGGAAATTCCACTACGACGACTACGAGGCTGTGCGCGACGCGTGCCGCAGCTGCGATGCCGTTGCCGCAAACATGCAGAAGGTCGGGCAGGTGAAGTACGGCACGGACTATCTCTCCGATACGAACATCATTGGATTCACGAGCGAGATGCCGCAGGTGCTGAGCCGCGAACTCGCGGAGGGGCGCTATTTTACGCGGCTCGACGACGAACGCGCCTCGCCGGTCTGCGACGTGGGATTCGACGTTGTGGATAAGCTGCTGCCCGGATCGAACCCCTTGGGCAAACAAATAAAAGTGGACTCGGGGACCTGCGAAATCATCGGCGTGGCGAAGAAACGCGGATCGGTGATGGGGCAGTCGCAGGACAACTGGGTGATCATGCCGCTGACCACCTATCAATCGATGTACGCGAGGGACGACTCGGTTCGTTTGTGGGTGAAAGCGGCGGGCACCAAGGCGCTCGATCCCACGATGGACGAGGTGCGGATGATTTTGCGGGGGCGCCGTCATTTGAAGTATGCGGACGCGGACGATTTCGCAATGGAGACGAACGCTTCGTTCCTTTCGATTTGGAGCAGCATCAGCGGAACATTTTTTGGCGTGACGATTGGGATCGCGTCGATTTCGCTGATCGTGGGCGGAATCGTGATCATGAATATCATGCTCGTTTCCGTGACGGAGCGGACGCGGGAGATTGGCCTGCGCAAGTCGCTGGGCGCGCGGCAGAGCGATATCCGCATGCAGTTTCTGATTGAATCCTCGACGATCGCGTTAATCGGAGGGGTCTGTGGCGTGATTTTAGGGATTTTACTGGCGAAGATTGTGAGCCTGACGACGGCGCTCCCCAGCTCGGTCCAAATCTGGTCGGTGCTGATGGGATTGATTGTGGCGACGAGCGTGGGATTATTTTTCGGCGTGTATCCGGCGGCGAAGGCGGCGCGGCTCGATCCGGTGGTTGCGTTGAGAGCCGATTAGTCGGGAGAGGCAGAGACGATGCGGAAAACAGGCAGATCCGGCGAATTCAAGGAAGCGATCGCGCTTGCGCTGGACGTGTTGTTGCGCAATCCGCTTCGCTCGTTTCTGACCGTTCTGGGCATCGTGATTGGCGTAACCACGATCATTGTGATCGGCGCCGTGATCAACGGGCTGAATTCCAACGTGCTCGGCAGCATTCAGCAGCTTGGTTCGAGCACCGTGATCATCTCGAAATTTTCCTGGGCCACGATTGGAAGGCCGTCGTTTGAACTGCTTCAGCGGAAGGATTTGCAGCCGGAATGGGTGGACGGCCTGAAGCTATTGCCGCACGTGGTGGCTGCCGCTCCTGCGGCGCAGATTGAAAATTACGAGGTTGGTGCAGGATCGAGCGAGGTACGGCGCGGCAATCTTCGAGCGAAGAACGTGATCCTAGAGGGGGATGGACCTGAAATCTCGCAGATCAGCGATTTTGGGATGGCGCGCGGCCGGTTCTTCAACGATACCGATGAAGACCACCACTCTTCGGTCACCGTCCTGGGTCACATCACCGCAAACACTCTTTTTCCCAACGGCGAAGATCCGGTTGGGCAGGAAGTGCTGCTGGAGGGCCACGACTTCACGGTGATTGGCGTACTCGACGAACAGAAACAGGCGCTGGGAACGGGAGAAAATCCCGAGGACAATACGGCGCTCGTGCCTTTCTCGGTAATTCGCAAGCTGCACCCCGAGTTCAAGAACATAATTTTCCTGGCCAAGGCGGATACCACGGACAATCTGCCGCTGGTGGTGGACGAAGTGCGCGAGTATATGCGCAGAGTGCGGAAGCTGCCGTCCGAGAAGGACGACGATTTTGCAGTCCTGACTACAGACACTTTCCTCGATTTGTGGAAGCAGATATCAGGCGGAATATTCATCGTGATGCTGGCGGTAGGCTCCGTGGCGCTGCTGGTGGGCGGCATCGGAGTGATGAACATCATGCTCGTCAGCGTGACGGAGCGGACGCGCGAAATCGGGGTGCGCAAGGCGATCGGCGCGCGTCAATCGAATATTCTGACGCAGTTTTTGCTCGAAGCGGTGACGCTCGCTATGCTCGGAGGCACAATCGGCGTGCTGCTCGGCTCGTTTATCGTTCTTCTCATCCGGCTGGCGTTCTCTTCGTTTCCAGCCTCCGTGTCGTTTACTCTGGTGGCCGTAGGCGTGACGGTCGCGAGCCTGATTGGAATATTCTTCGGCGTGTATCCGGCGTGGAAGGCCGCGCGGTTGAATCCGGTTGAGGCTCTCAGATACGAGTAGGTCGTTGGTTGCAGGTTTTCTAGGACTTAACGTCTTCCGCGAAACGTTTTAGAGATTCCTCAAATGGCGCGCGGGCTACGCCGCGCTCGGTGATGATCGCGGCGATGAAACGCGCGGGTGTGACGTCGAAAGCTGGATGCGCCGCGTGGACGTCGGGCGCGATGCGCACTCCGGCGAGATGCGTGACTTCCTCCTCCGAGCGTTCTTCGATGGGAATCTGCTCTCCCGACGCGATCGAAAGATCGAGCGTCGAAATCGGCGCGGCCACGTAAAACGGGACCTTATTCTCGCGCGCGAGAACTGCAATTCCGTACGTGCCGATTTTGTTCGCCGTGTCGCCATTGCGCGCGATGCGGTCGGCGCCAACCACGACAGCTGAAACTCCTCCGGTCTTCAGAAAATGCCCGACCATGTTGTCCGTGATCAGCGTCAGCGGAATGTGGTCCTGGTGAAGCTCCCATGCGGTTAGGCGCGCACCCTGCAGGTAAGGCCGCGTTTCCGGGACCAGCACCTCGATGCGGTATCCGCCCTCGACCGCCATGCGAATCACGCCGAGTGCCGTGCCGATTCCGCCGGTCGCCAGCGCGCCGGCGTTACATTGCGTCATTACGCGACCGCTCTTAGGGAGCAACTCCGCGCCGAAGCGGCCGATGCGTTCGTCGGCGTCGCGGCGCTCCTGATGGAGATTTTGCGCCTCCTCGACGAGCGAGATTTTGATGCGCGCCAGGCCAGCTTCGCCATCGCTTGGGGCGGCGAGCGCGAGTGCGTCAAATCGCTTCTTGAAGCGGTCGATGGCCCAGAAAAGATCGACGGCGGTGGGGCGCGTGCGCGCGAATGTGTCACAGATAATTGCGAATTCGGTGCGCAATTCCGCGAGCGATTTCGCCTTCGAGCGCTCGACGCCGAGCGCAATGCCCATGGCCGCCGCGACGCCGATCGCGGGCGCGCCGCGAATCACCATGTCCTTGATAGCCTGCGCCAGTTCGCGGTAGTCCGTGTAGGTGTGGTGGATGACCTCACCGGGCAGCCTGCGCTGGTCGAGCAAGATCACGCCATCGGGCGTCCATCGGATCGGTTCAACGCTGCGCAAGATTGTTCTCCGTTTCCGCCGCTTCACGCTTGCCAGCGGTCATTCATTCTAACTGATTCCGCGAAAGGCCAAACGCTAATGGCCGGGCGAGACGAGTCGCAGCCAGTGAGAGCCAAGCAGAAAAGCGAAGGAAACGAAAAAATTGTAGCTGACGTGGAGAAGATAACTGGCGAGCACAGTTCGCGAGATCGCGCGCGCATACGTGAAGATGATGCCGACGCCGACGAGCAGCGCAATCTGCACCCAGCCGCCCCACAACTGCGGCGCGTGAAGCAATCCGAAAAGTATTCCCGTCGCGAGGACGCCGGTCGCCATGCCGAAACTGCGCGCGACAACAGGGTAAATATAGCCGCGAAAAATGGTTTCCTCGACTACCGGCGCGAAAAACACCGACATCAGCAGGAGAAGAATTGCCGTGCGACGGTCCTGGAACAGCGCTTGCATCGGCACCTTCGCGTGGTTGCCGAATGCAACGGACAAGAACTCAACCGCCGCGGCGAGCAAAAATCCGCCGGCGATGAAACCGAAACACCGAAGCACGCGGGGGACATGGTCCAGTTCAAATGCACGCCAGCCAACCGTGCGCCAGAAGGGTGCGCCGAAGCTGCCGCGAATCTGCGCAGTCAGGTAGCCGAGCAGGGTAAGAGAGAGCAGCGCCTGAAGCAGGATGGTGAATAGTCCCGTTGCACTGGGTGACGCAGTAAGTTGGGCGGACTTCATGCCGAACGCCGCAAATACCGCGCCCAGCAAGAGCCTCAGGAGAAAACTAGCGACGATAGAGAGAACCGCGAGCACAACGAGATCTACCCAATCCCACGGCGCGCGGAGATCCGGAGGAAGCGCCAGACTAGCGGCACCAGCTACCGATTCCCGGGCTGCAGGCGCCAAATCAGGTGGGTCGGACGGCTCGGGAGGACGCGAAAGTTCGTCGTTGATGCTCATCGTCGTGGGCGAGCCTCAATTGTGGAGCGCGCGGGCGAGAATCTGGCCCGTATACGACTTCTTGACGCGCGCAACCTGCTCGGGTGTCCCCTGTGCGACTACGCGCCCGCCAGCTTCGCCGCCTTCGGGGCCAAGATCGATAATCCAGTCCGCCTGTTTGATGACATCGAGATTGTGCTCGATGATCAAGACCGTATTGCCAAGCGTGACCAGGCGATTGAGCACGTCGAGCAGCTTCTTCACGTCATCAAAATGCAGGCCGGTGGTCGGCTCGTCAAGAATGTAGAGGGTGCGGCCCGTCTGTCGCTTCGAAAGCTCGCGCGCGAGTTTCGTGCGCTGAGCCTCGCCGCCGGAAAGGGTGGTCGCAGATTGCCCAAGCTGGATGTAGCCCAGGCCAACGTCCACGAGTGTCTGCAGCTTCACCTGAATCGCGGGAATATTTTCGAGCACCTTGAGCGCCTCTTCGATCGGCAAATCGAGCAGGTCGGAAATCGAGCAGCCTTTGTAACGCACGGCGAGCGTCTCCGCGTTGTAACGCTTCCCCCGACACACCTCGCAGGTAACGTAAACGTCAGGCAGGAAATTCATTTCGATGCGCCGCTGGCCGTCGCCCTGGCAGGCCTCGCAGCGGCCGCCCTTTACGTTGAAGCTGAACCGGCCGGGTTTGTAGCCGCGCTCGCGCGATTCGGGTAGCATCGCATAAATCTCGCGAATCGGAGCGAATACGCCCGTATAGGTGGCGGGATTTGAACGCGGTGTGCGCCCGATCGGGGCCTGATCGATTTGGACGACCTTATCAATTTGTTCGGCGCCGGCGAGGGCGCGATGAGCGGCAGGTTTTTCCATCGAGCGATAGAGTTTCGCGGCGAGCGCGCGGTACAGAATGTCGTTCACTAGCGTGGATTTGCCGGAGCCGGAAACTCCGGTGACGACTGACAAAAGTCCGAGTGGAATCGTGACATCTATATTTTTCAAATTGTTGCCGCTCGCGCCGAGAATCGCGAGCGACTTTCCGTTGGGACTGCGCCGCTCGGTTGGCACCGCAATCTTCATCTGCCCGGAAAGATATTGGCCGGTGAGCGACGCCGGATTCGCGGCTATTTCCTCCGGCGCGCCGGACGCGACCAGGTAGCCGCCGGTTTTCCCGGCGCCGGGGCCCAGGTCCACCACGTAGTTGGCTCGGCGAATAGTTTCCTCGTCGTGCTCCACGACGAGAACCGTGTTGCCCAGATCGCGCAGGGTTTCAAGCGTGGAGAGCAGGCGGCCGTTGTCGCGGGCGTGCAGGCCGATCGAAGGCTCGTCGAGGACGTACAGCACGCCGCGCAGGCGCGAGCCGATCTGCGTGGCGAGGCGGATGCGCTGGGCTTCTCCGCCGGAAAGCGTGGCCGCCGAACGAGCGAGCGTCAGATAGCCCAGGCCGACGTTGAGCAAGAAATCGATTCGCTCGGCAATTTCGGTGAGCGGGCGTCCGGCAATTTTCTGCTGCCGCGGCGTGAGCCGGCTGCGAATCTTGTCCACTGCGGGGCGCGCCCGCGTGAGTGCAAGACCCGTGAAGTCCGCAATGGAAAGCCCGGCAATTTTCACCGCGAGACTTTCGGGCCTCAGGCGTTGCTCGCCGCAAGCGGTGCAGGGCGCAGGCGACATGTAGTGCGTGAGCCATTCGCGATAATTATCGGAATTGGAATCTCCGAGGCTGCTTTCGAGGTGACCAATGACTCCTTGAAAATTCAAACTCTTGCTCGATGCGCCATTGGAGGGATTTCCCTGCAGTATCAAATTCTGAACTTTACGCGGCAGGTTTTCAAACGGCGCATCCAGGTCGAAGCCATGTGCCGCCGCAGCGATTCGCAGTGTGCGCTGTAAATAGCTCGAACCGGAACCCGGGCCCAACCCACCCTCGAAGAGGGGCTTGGTCCAATCCACGATTATCTTTGCCGGATCGAAATCGTATTTCGAGCCGAGGCCGTTGCATTCGGTGCATGCGCCATACGGCGAATTGAAGCTGAACGAGCGCGGCTCGAGCTGGGGGACGGAGATGCCGCAGTCCGGGCAGGCGAGTTTGTCGGAATACACGTGCTCCTCGCCGCCGACCACGGCGATGGTGACCAGACCGCCCGTGAGTTTCAGCGCAGTTTCAACGGACTGTTCGAGGCGCTGCGCGATTCCGCTTTTCAACAGCAAGCGGTCCACCACGATTTCGATGGTGTGGTTTTTCCGGCGGTCGAGCGCGACCGGCTCGTCGATGTTCACGAGGTCGCCATCCACTCGCGCCCGGACGTAGCCTTGCTTTGCGTATTTCTCGAGTTCCTTTCGATACTCGCCCTTGCGACCGCGCACGACTGGCGCAAGAACCATGATGCGATCTTCGGGTTTGAGCGCCGTGACGGCCTGGACGATTTGTTCGGTGGATTGCCTTGCGATTGCCTTGCCGCATTTCGGGCAGTGCGGCGTGCCTATCGCGCTATAGACCACGCGGAGGTAGTCGTAGATTTCGGTAATCGTACCGACAGTCGAGCGAGGCGAGCGCGTGGTCGTCTTCTGCTCGATGGCAATCGAGGGCGAAAGCCCCTCGACCGAATCCACGTCGGGCCGCTCCATCTGGTCGAGGAATTGCCGCGCGTAAGCCGAGAGCGATTCCACGTAGCGGCGCTGGCCCTCGGCGTAAAGCGTGTCGAACGCGAGCGAGGATTTGCCGGAGCCGGACAGCCCGGTGATGACCGTCAAGGTGTTGCGGGGGATTTCCAGGCTGATATTTTTAAGATTGTGCTGCCGTGCGCCCCGGATGACGATTTTCTTCAGACCCATGGATGAAGTGTCCCGTACAGACGAGCCCACTGCACACTGGGTAGAATGCGCCCAGTGTAATCTATCAACTTAGCAAGGGCGGCGGGACGCGGTCAAGTTGGCTTGCGGGAGCGTGGTGGGCGAGTTTCCGATAAATCGAGTATCCCGAGCAGCATTCAAAATCTGCCAACCGCTCATCATCTCGGAAGATTCAACGTTGTCCCTAGCGGGAAACGGGGTTATCTTGCTCACAATGCGAATCGGAGTGCGCTTCTTCTTTCTACTCGCGTACGTGATCCTTGGAAATGAGGTAGCGCTTGCCCAGACGCCCGTGGCGCAGAGGACGTTCGTTGGTTCCTGCACGATGCGCTGCCTGCCATCCAGATAAATATGCGAGCTGGCAGAAGACGCGCATGGCGAATGTCGTTCGCGACCCGAAAGTGCATCCCGAGGCGGTATTCGGGGATTTCTCGAAGCCCGATCCTGTGCGGACGTTTGACCTCAGCCAGGTCGCTTTCGTCTACGGCAGCCGCTGGAAGCAGCGCTATTTTGCGAAGCAAGGCGACGACTACTACGTCCTCCCGGCGCAGTGGGACATCAAGCACCAGAAGTGGCTGCCGTTCCACGTCGAAAAAAATGCCGACTGGTGGGTTGAGCACTATGGCGAGAGCAACACCGAGCGCCCGACTGGGCCGCTTTGCGACGGTTGCCACTCGGTGAATTACAATCCAATCACCAAGACGCCGACCGAATGGAATGTCGGATGCGAAAAGTGCCACGGTCCCGGCAGCGAGCACGTGGAGCATCCTTCAAAAGACAACATCGTCAATCCGGCGAAGCTGGATTTCGTGCGCGCGAACGACACCTGCATTCAGTGCCACAGCCAGGGCCGCCCGCTGAATAATCCAGTCGCTGGGAAATATTTCGATTGGCCTGTGGGCTTTCTTCCGGGCGAGCGGCTAGCGGATTTCTGGAAGTTCGAGGACCGCGTCTTCGGTCAGAAAGATTTCTACTACTTTCAGGACGGCACCGCGCACAAGAATCGAATGCAGGGAAATGACTTCAGCCAATCCGTGATGTATCACCGTGGTGTACGCTGCTTTGACTGCCACGACGTGCACAGCGACCGATTCGAATCTGACCTGATTGCGCCTCCCGCGAGCAACGACGTCTGCCTGACCTGCCATGGGCCCGATACGATTCCCGGCCCGCATATGCCCGTGGCGCAGCATACGCACCACGCTGCGGGTAGTACCGGAAGCCAGTGCATTGCCTGCCACATGCCTCAGATCGAGGTGACGCTCGGCGATCAGTTCGTGGCCGCGCACACGTTCCGGTTCATCTCACCGCAACTCACCAAGCAATTCGGAATTCCGAATCCGTGTACCACCTGCCACGCGGACAAAACTCCGGACTGGGCCCTTCAGCAGCTTTCTTCTTGGCAAACCGTGTCGCCCTGGCGTGTCCTGCAGTAGAAATAAATGTCAATCGAAACGACGGAGATTAGCGCATTGCGGATTTGCCTTCGGAGCGACGCAGGCGGTACAAGACGTGGTGGCGAAGAGGATGACCTGCGGGCAGCTGCGGATGATCGAAGTCATCGGCAGGATCGTGGGTCATGCCGATTTTTTCCATCACGCGGCGGGAGCGAATATTCGCGGGGACGGTGAAGGACACCAGCGCGTCGAGCGCCAGCGATTCGAAAGCGTGGCGCACGACTGCTTCGGCGGCTTCCGTGGCAAGTCCTCGTCCCCAATGCTCAGCTGATAATCTCCACCCAATTTCCACGCAAGGCGTGAAATGCGCTTGGAAGGCGGGCATCGAGAGTCCGGCAAATCCGATGAACTCGCGCTCTTGGCGCAGCTCCAGCGCATACAACCCAAATCCATGCTCGAGGAAATGATTCTCGATGCGATCGACCATGAGATCGCTTTCGGCACGGGAGAGATGCGCGGGCATGAATTCCATCACCCGTGCGTCCGCGTTCAGGCGCGCGAACGGCTCGCGGTCGCGTGTCTCCCAATTTCTGAGCAACAGGCGCTCGGTTTCTATGGCCGTAGTACCTTTCGCCTTTCGCCCCATTCCGCAAATAGTACTGCGGAAGTTTTTGCTGGCTACAAGGACTTTTTACCCGGGACTGGGTTAAGACGGCGTTTGATTTCAGCACCTTAGCTTTGGTTTTTGGCGTGCCTTATAGAATGGCGTCAGGGGGAGGAAAGCCGAGGATCCCTATAGGGGATTGAGGGCTGGGCCGGCTTCCTTCCCCCGGCCACTACCGCCGTCCGTTACTTCTGCCTACCCCTTCCGATGTGCGGCGGGGTGTGCTGATTTTTGTTTCACTTCTTGTTCGCCGCGAAGCTCCCAATAGGAATTCTTCTGATGCGCATTCACGCCAGCGCGAGTTTCGTGTAAATTTAGATAGAATCACCCACTACAGAGTTGGGGCGTGGTCCAATCGGTAGGGCACCTCACTGTTAATGAGGACGGTGTTGGTTCGAGTCCAACCGCCCCAGCCAACTCTCTCCGCTAGTCCTTGATGATGGGAAAACTGGCCTCGGTCCAGCCTCGCCAGCCGCCGTCCATGGAAATCACGTTGCGGTAGCCCATTTTCTGAAGATTGTCGGCGGCCAACGCGGAGCGAAATCCGCCTCCGCAATACAGGACGACTGTGGCTTCTTTGTCGGGAACCGTCTTTTCGATATCGCGCTCAATGATCCCTTTGCCGAGATGGATGGCACCGGGGATATGGCCCCGGGCCCATTCGGAATCTTCGCGCGTGTCCACAACGATGATTTTTTCGCCAGCATCGAGCCGCTTCTTCGTGTCGCGGAAGTTTTCTTCCTTGATGCGCGACTTCGCATCCTGCACCAGCTTCAGGAAACCTTCGGGATGATCCGGAGCCATCGCTTCACCTCGCCATTTTGATAAGAAGGGAAAAACATTAACACAGAGGACACGGAGAAGGCACAGAGTTCACCGAGAAAGATAGAGGCGCAGCACAGAGCCAACTACTGGCGGAAGGCGCCTTTTCCAATGTCACTCTTGCGCCTTCCCGTTTCATTTCATGTCGCGCCAGTTGGGACCAGCCTTGGTGTCCACAACCAGCGGGACGCGCAATTTGTACACGCCCTCCATTACTTCCTTCACGAGTTTCGTAAGGCGCGGCAATTCTTTCTCGTGCGCCTCGAATAGTAATTCGTCGTGAACCTGCAGGATCATACGCGACTCGAATTCACCGTCGAGGCGGCGGTCAAGCTCGATCATGGCGAGCTTGATCAGATCGGCTGCCGCGCCCTGCATGGGAGTGTTCATCGCGGTGCGCTCGGCAAAACTGCGCAAATTGGGCTGCGGAGAATTAATTTCGGGAATTTGCCGCGTGCGTCCGAATAGCGTCCGCGTGAAACCGGCCTTGCGGGTTTCCGCGATCTGGGCGTCGAGATAACTCTTCACGCCGCTATAGCGTTCGAAATACGCGGTGATGAATTTCGCGGCTTCCTTCGTGTCGATTCCAAGCTGTTGGGCCAGGCCGAACGCGGAAAGGCCGTAGATCACGCCGAAGTTGATCACCTTGGCGACGCGGCGGTGTTCCGGCGTTTGCGCCATGGGCCCCACGCCGAAAACTTCCTGGGCGGTGCGCGAGTGAATGTCTTCACCGTGGCGGAAAGCTTCGGTGAGCACGGCGTCCTCTGAGAGATGCGCCAGAATGCGCAGCTCGATCTGCGAATAATCCGCGGAAAGAAGCACACGGCCGGGCGGCGCGACGAATGCGGCGCGGATTTCACGGCCGAGCGCGGTGCGCACCGGAATATTCTGCAAATTCGGGTTCGACGAGCTCAGCCGGCCTGTCGCGGTGCCGGTCTGGCAGAGCTGCGTATGGAGGCGCCCGGTCACGGGATGAATCAGCTTGGGCAGGGCGTCGGCATAAGTAGACTTCACCTTCGCCAGCTCGCGATGCTCGAGGATTTTTTTCGGCAGCTCGTGGACGAGCGCCAGCTCTTCCAGAACTTCCGCGGCCGTGGAGCGCGCCTTGGCGCGGCTGCGGCGCGGCGATTGCAGATTCAATTTGTCGAAGAGCACCTCCGCAAGCTGCTGCGTAGACTTTACGTTGAACTCGAATCCGGCCAGGCCGAAGATGCTTTTTTCGAGCGCCTCAATTTCTTCCTGCGCCTTCACTGAGATTTTTTCCAGCTCGCGCGAGTCCACGCCGATACCCGCGACTTCCATGCGGGCCAGGACCGAGGCAAGCGGCAAGTCGATTTTCTCGTAAAGATCCGCGAGGCCCTGCTTTTCCACTTCCTCTCGCAACACGGGCGCGAGGCGCAGCAGAAAATCCGCACGTTCGCCCGGGCGCGCCAGAAAGAGTGCGATTCATATGGCGGAGCACGGTCTCAGCAAATGCGTGATTAGAGGTGGTCGGGCGGAGGAGATAGGAATAAAGAATGGTGGCGTGGCGTATTCCGGCGACTGCCTTTGCGCCGTCGTCTGAATCTGGCGCGGCGAGCAAATGAAACAGCTTCGGATCGTGCACGACCTTGGGGCGTTTTGAATCGGCGAGCCATTCCTTCATCGCGGCGAGCGTTTTGTTATCCGCGTCGTTCGTGGACGTGCGTGCGGATTCCGGCTTCGCGGAAATTTCCAAGCCGGTTACGCGCGTGGCGAAGCCCTCATCGTCAGGATCCTGCGAATCGAGGCCGAGCCAGACCGCAGTTTCCTGGCCGCGCGGAACCGCATCGAGAAACTTTCGCAGTGCGGCGGGAGAATCGAGCGCGGCATAGTCGGTGGTGCGGTCGTCCGCCGGGCGGCGGCGCTGCAATTTCCTTGAGCAGCGAAGTGAAGCCGAGTTCCGCGTACAGAGTGCGCAGCGCGGCGGCATCCGGTTCTTGAATGCGCAGCGCATCGAGCGACAGAGGGACAGGCGCGTCGGTGGGGATCGTGGCGAGCTGCTTGCTGAGGCGCACAAATTCGCCGTTCTTTTCGAGCGCTTCACGGTAGCTCGTCGGCTTCACTTCGGCGGCGTGCGCCAGCGCCTCTTCGGCGCTGCCGTACTGTTGAATCAGCTTTCGCGCGCCCACCTCGCCGATGCCGGGCTTCCGCCGCTCGCCTGGAGCGGGCTTGTCATTCGGATTCGCGCGCGCCGGGAATATTGTCAATCGAGTCGCCCATCAGCGCCATCACGTCCGCCACTTTTGACGGCGGAACGCCCATGATCTCCTCGACTTTTTTCTCGTCTATGATCAGGTCGCCCTTCGCCGGATTGAGAACGCGCACGCGACCGCCGACGAGCTGCATCAGGTCCTTGTCGCTGGTGACGATGAGGACGTCGAGATCCTCTTTGGTGGCCTGCCGTGCGAGCGCGCCGATCACGTCGTCCGCTTCATAGCCGGGATATTCGAGAATGGACAGGTGCATCGCTTCGCAATACCGCCGAACGAACGGGATCTGAATGGCGAGGTCGTCGGGCATGGGAGGGCGCTGGGCTTTATACTCGGCGAAAAGCTTGTCGCGAAATGTGGGCGCGGCGACGTCGAAGACGACAGCCAGGTAGTCCGGGCGAAGGTCCTTACTCTGCATCAGCCGCCGCATCATGGTGGCGAAGAGGTAGGGAACCTTGGTGGGGATACCCGTGGCGGTCTGCAGGCGGTCCATGGGCGCGAAGAACGCGCGAAAGATGTAGCCCATGGCGTCAACCAGGAACAGGCGTTTTGTGGTTCTGGGGGCCATGCAAATCGGGCTGCCGGAATCTACTGCGCCCCATCCTTATGAGTCGCAGCAGGCTGGCAGGGACGCGAGTATATCAGACCGAGAAAGGGTTAAGACTTAACACAGAGGACACAGAGAAGGCACAGAGTCCACGGAGGAATCGTATGATTCACCGCACCCTTCGCGAGAGCACTCAGGGCAGGGAGGCGCAGACGCCGGAGAGCAGGTCGGCGGCAGGCCGGGTGAGGAATTGTGCGGCGGACAAGTACGTTGATATGTGATAGTTGTGAAATATTCGGCTAGGGCCCTGCGTATTAATCCATGGACAGACAGAAGACAACCGGGACGATGAGCGACACGGATTTGGCACAACTGCTGTCCCAGGTCCGGGCGGGCGACACCGACGCCTGGGGCGAGCTCTATCGCCAATACGCTCCGGCCATTTTCAGGTTTTGCCGCAGGCTGCTGCCGGCCCGCGAGGACGCGGAAGACGCGACGACGGAAATTTTCATGAAAGTGCGCCAGAAACTCGGGACGTATGATTCCTCGCGGCCATTTACCGCGTGGCTCTACAAAGTCGCGAGCAATCACTGCTGGGATACCTTGCGCCGCCGGCGCATCCGCCAGGACCTTGAGACCGGCGACCTGGACACACTTCCCCTTGAACATCCCGATCCAAGTCAGCTCGAACGTCTGCAGGCCGAACACACCAGCAAAGAGGTGCGCAGCGGCCTGGCACGGCTTCCGGATCGCGCGCGGATGGCGCTGGTCCTGCGCTATTACGCGGACATGAGCTACGAAGAAATTGCCGACACGCTAGGCGTGCGCCGCGCGTTCGTGGGAGTTTTGCTGCTGCGCGCGCGGCATCAATTGCGAGATGCGTTAGGCGAAAGCGGCGATGTAAACGCTCTGAAAGTTTCTGCAGGGGGTACGCCATGAACCACTCCGAGGGTCATTTCGACGAGATGACCGGTCTGCTGTATCTCGAGGGCCAGCTCGACCCGGGCCGCGCGAGCGAAGTCTCGGCGCACCTCGGCTCGTGCGCCGCATGCAGCGAAATCGTCCACGCGCTTGAAACGGAGGGCGTCTGGTTGCGCGAAGCTCTGGCTGCGGAAGACGAATCGATTCCGGCACGCGCGATCGCGGCCCCGGAGAAGGGCACGGCGCATTGGGGTTGGATTGCGGCGTTCGCACTCGGCACCGGTGGCGCATACACGCTCTGGAGCGGCTTCATCGAACCGTCGCTCAATCGAGCATCGCAGGCTGGTTTCACGCAGGGAAGTCTACTGACCACACTTTTTTTTACCGGCGCTTTCTGGGAAGGATGGGACGCAATGCGAAGCTTGATGGAATTTATGGCGGTGGCGACACTCGGGACGGTTGCAATCTGGCTGCTGCGAAAACAGTGGCAGCGATTCACCGCGATTGCGTTTGTGATGGGCGCGCTTACACTCGCGCTAGCTCTGCCTCGACCGGTGGCGGCCGCGGACGTAGAGAAGGGCAACCCCGGCTACACATTGCCGGCCGGGAAAGAAGTGAAGACCGACCTGATCGTATTGGCCGATCGCGCGCAGATTGATGGCGACGTGGATGGCGACCTGATGGTCGGTTCACAATATGTAACGGTGAACGGGCACGTGAAGGGCGACATCCTGGCGTTCGGACAGGAAGTCCGAGTGAACGGTCCGGTGGACGGAAACGTCCGCGTCTGGTGCCAGGCGCTATCGCTCAATTCAACCGTGGCTAAAAACGCGATGGTCTGGTCTCAAGTAGTCGAGCTAGATTCGAAAGCAAAAGTCGGCGGCACGATGACGATCGGCACGGGAGTGGCACAGCTGAACGGCCAGGTTGGAGGCGATGTTCTCGCTGGCGCGGGCCTGGTGGGAATAAATGGCTCGATGGGACACGACGTCACGGTTCAAGGCGATCGGCTGAACATCGGCCCCTCCGCGGAGATTGCGGGGCAAACAAAATATATTGGAAGCCACCAACCGGAAATTTCTACCGGCGCGAAGCTGGGGAGTCCCATTCAGATTAGCGAAGTAAAGCGTGGTCCCGATCGTACCCGGGCCGCCTACTACTGGCATCGGGTGATGTTCTGGGGAGCCAGCTTTTTGCTGGGTCTCGTGATCCTGCTGGTTGCGCCGGGATTTTTCTTTGACGTCGAGCAGGCGTGCAAAAAAGTCGGCCCGGCCATAGGTTTCGGCGCACTGTTCCTTTTTGCGACTCCCATCGCCGCGATCATTATCTGCGCCACAATCGTGGGATTGAGTGTTGGCATCCCCGTGATTCTTTGCTGGGGAGTTGCCCTCTATGCCGCCAAGATTTTTGTGGGCGCGTGGCTGGGAGAGAAATTGCTAGGCGCGGGCGTGGGAGTCGGACCTGCGGTCGGACGATTGGCGCTGGGCCTCCTGATCATACAGGCCGCCCGAATGGTTCCTTATGTGGGGTTCTGGGTGGGAGTGACTGTTGCCGCCTGGGGGCTTGGCGGCATAGTGCTCGCGCTCCACAGGAGAATTAGCCCACCAGCCGCCGGCAGCCTGAGCGCCGCTTAATTCACCATACGGCGTAGATTTTCGACGGCTTGCCGGGCGAGCGTGTAGCGCGGCTCGATGTGCAAGGCATCCTGAAAGCACTGGCGGGCGCGGTTGAACTGGCCCTTGGCATAATAGACGCGGCCGAGATTGAAATGCGGAAAGTGGCGGGGATCGTAGCGCGGCGCCTTGATGGCCTGCTCCAGCCACGAGATGGCCTCGTCGTGGCGCCCCAGAGAAATCAAATACGCACCGATATCGTTGTATGGATTGCCGAAATCAGGATCCACTTCGATCGCGCGTTTGCACTCCGCAATCGCCTCTTCTACTTTTCCCTGATAGTGGTACGTCCAGCCGAGAAAAGTGTGCGCCTCGGCTGTCGGAAAAATCTCGACGGAAGTCCGGTAGAGCTCGGCGGCGCGGTCAAGTTCGCCATTCATTTGAGCCTGGTACGCCTGCTGGAAGATTTCCCAGGCGAGTTTGCTTTTGTCGACTGTCATTTTCCGTTTATCGCCGTGAGTTTACGGCGGACACGCGACCGTTTAATTCCGCGAGCGCTTCATCGGTCGTGATCAGTCGCGCGCCAAGCGCTTGCAATTCCTCGAGCGCGTTCCGGCCGGCTTCGACGTCAAGAGTTTCGATCGCATCCTTCACGATCGAGACCTTGCGATGGCGGTCGAGCAATCCCTTCGCGGCGCATTTCACGCAATACTCGGTGACCACGCCAAAAATCACATAGTCCGTGTCGGCCGGCAACCGTTCGACGAGCGCGCCGGCGTGAGGATTGTCGAACACATCGAGAGTTTGCTTCTCAAAAATTACCTGCGGAAAACTCAGAACGTGATTCGGCATGGCGCGGGAGGCGTCGTTTGGAATGGTGCAGAAGTTTGCGGCCAATCCCTCGGGAACGATTCGCGCGCCGGACGTTCCGCGAAGGCAGTGCGGCGGGAAGCGCTCGAATTCCGACGTCACCTTCCGGATGGGAGTCGCCGCTGGAAATCAGAAGCGCGCCGGCTTCGATCGCCCCGGCGACGAGCCGCTCGATATTGGGAATGATTTTCTCGGCGCCGGGAACGTAGAGCTTTCCTCCGGGCAGCATGAAATCGGCTTGCGCGTCCACTTCCCAGAAAACGGTTTTCTGCGGCGCCATCGGTTTGGCCCCCGGGCTTGCGAACCTATTTTACCGCAAAGCTGCGGATGCGCTGGCGGACCTTTTCGAGCGAGCCTTGAAGAGCCTTGCTGTAGCGTGACGGGATACTTTGCCGCGCGGCTGATCTGGCGATAGCGCTGCGGCAGCCGCGCGAGGCCCGCGATGCATCGGTCTCGCGAGAGTGTTGATGGCTTCGGCGGGCGCGATGCGGCGGCCGTCGCGCATCACTTCCGACGAGCAGCGGTTCGCCGCCATTGGGCGGCTCGCTTTCGAGCGCGATTCGGTCGCTTTTGAATTCGCCATTCGCGGCAGTAGTAGCGAAACACCTGCTTGCGGCCCGGGATAGGTGGCTTTGGCACTGCGTCAGTTTCGCGGCTTCGCGAGTTTTTCCGTCCTCGCTCCACTTCCACGAGCTTGTAAATCATGTTCAATTGCGGCGCGTCGCCGGGAGTGGCGAGCGCGGTGCCCACGCCGAAGCGCGTCGATCGCCGCGCCCTTGGCGAAGCAGCGACGCGATTCTCGTATTCATCGAGGTCGCCCGACGCAAAAATCTTCACGTCCTTCCATCCGGCGCGATCGAGTTCGCGGCGCACCCAGCGGCTGTCTTTCGACCAGATCGCCGCTATCGAGCCGGACGCCCGCGGGCTTTCGCCCCATGGCGATGATTTTTTTCGAGCGGCGTTGCGAACGTCGTAGGTATCGAGCGAGAAGCACGGCGTCCTCGGGAAACACGTCGAGGAAATTGCGGAAGGCGTCGGCTTCGTCTCTCGTGCGCCATGACCCAGGAATGCGCCTGCGTGCCGTAGGTGTCGATTCCGAAACGCTGGCCGGCCAGAACGTTGGAGGTTCCCTGGCAGCCGCCGATCGACGGCCGCGCGCGCAGCAAGCAGGCTGGCTTCGCGCCGTGCGCGCGACGCGCGCCGAAATCCACGACCTGGCGGCCCTGTGCCGCGGTGACCACGCGCGCGGCCTTGCTCGCCACCATGGTCTGGTAGCTGAGCGTGGCGAGCAGATACGTTTCCAGAATCTGGCCTTCGATAATCGGCGCCGTGACGCGCAGCATCGGCTCGCCCGGAAATACGAGCGTGCCTTCGGGCATCGCCCAGACGTCGCCGGTGAAGCGGAATTTCGCGAGGTAGCGTGAAAAATTCCTCGCGGATGTGGCGGAAGACGCGATGCTGCCGCAGATAGTCAATTTCTTCGGGCGTGAACCGGACGTTTTCGAGAAACTCGAGCGCCTGCTCGAGGCCCGCGGCGACCAGATAATTGCGCTGCGGCGGCAGGTGCCGGACGAAAAGCTCAAACGTGGCGCGTCCATCGAAGCGGGTCTGCAGATAGCCCGCGGCCATGGTCAGTTCGTAGAGATCGGTAAGCAGGCCGGAGTATTCAGTCATGCGATTGGCTTTGGTGACTGGCGATGTGGGCAAAAGACAAAACCCCCAAGCGTCCCATCTGCCTTAGAGAGCAGGAAGGACGTGGGGGTTTCGCCGCGAAACCTTTGGCCCAATTCGCGCCGAGCCGAACTACTTCAAAATGGCGTCTTTGAACGCCTTCGCCGCGCGCAGGCGGACCACAGTCTTGGCCTTGATCTTGATCGCTTCGCCCGTGGCGGGGTTGCGGCCCATGCGCGCCTTGCGATGCGCTTTCACCGCTCGACCGATACCGGGGATGACGAACTTGCCTGCGCCCTTGGCTTCCTTCACCGCGAGCTTGAACAGCTCGTCGAAAAAGGACGCCGCCTGCTTCTTCGAGATCGGCTTTTCGGGGGTGCTGACCTTGTCAGCCATGTGGGCGATAATCTTAGACTTGCTCAACGGGGTGGCCATCGAATTCTCTTTCCTCCTCAGGTGTAATTGCTGATCGGCCCCGGCTTCCGGGATGCCGCCGCGAACTATAGCCGTCCTACCAGGCGAACGCAAGTACAAACGTTAAAAAAGCCCGCAAAATCGGGCCTTTTGCATCGCGCGGCCAAATCGACCGCGCTCTCTACAGCGTTGCAAGTTGCTCGTAAAACAACGCGATCGCTTTGATGCCGCCGAAATAATTTTCGAGCGCGATGTGCTCATCCGGCGCGTGCGCGTTCTCATCCGGCAATCCGAATCCGAGCAGCACGCACGGAACCTTGAATGTGTCGTGCATTTGCGTGACGAAGGGAATCGAGCCGCCTTCGCGGATGAACACCGCTCGCTTTCCGAATCCCGTTTCGAGCGAATGAATCGCCTTCTGGAAAATCGGATGCGTATAGGGCGCCACCCATGGCTTGCCCATGCTGAGAACTTCAAATTTGCAGTGAACTGATTTCGGCAACAGCTTGCGGATTTGCCGCTCGACCATCTTGGCAATTTTCGCCGGATCCTGATTGGGCACCAGGCGCGTGGACATCTTCGCGTAAGCCTTCGATGGGATCACCGTCTTCGCGCCCTCGCCGAGGTAGCCGCCCCAAATTCCGTTCAACTCGAGCGTGGGCCGCACCCAGAGTCTGCTCGCGGATCGTAAAACCTTTTTCGCCACCCAGCGCGGGCGCGCCCACCGTCTTGCGAAATTCCTTTTCTTTCCACGGCAGGGAATTCAGCGCCTTGCGCTCCTGCCGCGATACCGATGGCGACGTCGTCGTAGAAACCCGGGATCGCTATGCGAAAATTCCGGTCGTGAAGCTTCGCGATCATCTCCGAGAGAATCGTGATCGGATTCGGAACGGCGCCTCCAAAAACTCCCGAGTGCAGATCCTGCGCCGGGCCGGTTAGCTCTATCTGGTAATAATTCAAGCCGCGCAGGCCGTACGTAATCGAGGGCACGCCCTTGCCGAGCATCGCCGTGTCGGAAACGACCAGCGCATCGGCCTTCAGCCGATCGCGATGAGTCTTTACGAAGTCCCAAAGATTCACGCTGCCGACTTCCTCTTCGCCTTCGATCATCACCTTTACGTTGATCGGAAGCTTTCCGGCAGTCTTTCGCAGCGCTTCGAGCGCTTTGATGTGGATGTGCACCTGCCCTTTATCGTCGGCGGTGCCGCGGCCGTAGAGATTGCCGTCGCGCACGGTTGGCTCAAACGCAGGAGTCGTCCAAAGATCGAGGGGTTCGGCGGGCTGCACGTCGTAATGGCCGTAGAAAAGAACCGTTGGCTTGCCGGGAGCATGCAGCGACTCGCCATAGACGAGCGGGTGCATCTTCGTGGGCATGATTTCGACGTTGTCCAGGCCCGCGGCGCGCAGCTTTTCCGCCACCCAGTGCGCGGCGCGCTCGATATCAGGCTTATGTTCGCTTTTGGTACTGACGCTCGGAATTCGCAGCAGCTCTTTCAGCTCGTTCAGGTGTTCTTCGCGCTTCGAATCGATAAAGCCGATCAGGTCCATGCACCACTCCTGGCCCCGGGGGATCGAAATACCTGTACCGCCCGGCCGGTCCGGCCGGGGAGAGTGAGCTTCCGCCTCCCTCAGGCAGTCCTGCCATAGTACCCAAGGCTGCTCATTTTCAACACATTTTTGCGACTGCTTCTTTGGGCACGTTCCTTCCGCGCACGATTGACTCGGCCTGCACAGCATTGCACGATGTATAGAGCGATGACCGAGACGCAGACAAGCAGCGAACGACGCAGTTCCCGGGTCTTCACGCGGATTCCTGTCCAGGCGAAGGGCAAAAACGTGCTTGGTCAGAAGTTTCGCTCCAAGAGCCAGACGATCGTGATCAACGCGCACGGCGGCTTGCTCTATCTGAACGAAGAGCTGAAGCTCGGAGCGGATATCATCCTCATCAATCCCGCAACCGAGGAAGAGCAGGAGTGCCGCATCGTTTATCTCGGGGACACTTCGGAGAAGGGCACGCGCGTCGGCGTTGAATTCCTGTGCCCCAGCCCGCATTTCTGGGGCGTCGAATTCGCGCAGCAGGATTGGACCTCGCACTCGCCTTCCAACCAATCGAACTAGCCCGATCAGCGCAGTTGCTCGCATCCGCCGGTCGATTTCTCCCATTGAATCTTCCGTTGCATCAACCGTTCAATTCAGGCATAACTCTCGAGTTTTCAGACTACGGAGTCCTGTCGGGAGGCTGATTGTGACATACGTAAAAAAGACTGCAGTTTATGGCCTCTTGATCTTGTCAGCCTTGTCAGCGCTGGGGGTTACATCAGCGGCATACGGGCAGGCATCGGGCTTAGCGCCGAATGGAATCGCGCCCACGCAAAAATGCGCGGACCTTGTGAATCTGAAAATTCCATCGTCAACGATGGTGATCACGAAGGCTGAAGAAATTCCCACCGCGCCAGCGGGAACAGTACGCATCTCCCTTCTATCGCCCGACACGATTCCGGTCGCAATTCCGTCGTACTGCCGCGCGGATGGAACGATTGATCCGCGCACTGGCGTTGACGGCAAGCCATACGCGATCAGTTTCGCCATCGCATTGCCGGACAATTGGAATGGGCGCTTTCTGTTTCAGGGCGGCGGCGGTCTGAACGGCTCGGTGAACCCGCCGCTTGGTGGACAAGCCGCCGCAGATTCCCCGGCACTGGCGCGGGGATTTGCGGTCGTCTCCACCGATACTGGACACAAAGGCGCGGTGTTCGACGCGTCATTTATGAAGGACCAGCTGGCGAGCCTGAATTTCGCCTACATCGCCGTTGGCAGAGTCGCGGTACTAGCCGAAGCAAATCATCGCGCAGTATTACGGCCAGCCCGCGAAACATTCCTACTACGACGGCTGCTCGACCGGCGGGCGCGAAGGCATGCTGATGTCGCAGCGCTACCCGACCTATTTCGACGGAATCATTTCCGGCGATCCCGCGATGCGGACGGGATATTCGAATATCGGGCTGACATGGGCGAGAGTCGCTTTCGCGGAAATCGCGCCCAAGGACGCCTCCGGCAAGCCCGATCCCACGAAGGATTTTTCCGACGGCGACAAGAAACTGCTCGCCGATGCGATCATGAAAACCTGCGACGAGAAGGACGGCCTGAAGGACGGAATGATCTTCAATCCGGTGGCCTGCCATTTCGATCCGAGTGTTCTGAAGTGCAAGGGCGCGAAGGCGGATTCCTGCCTCACCTCGCAGCAGACCGGCGCGCTCGATAAAGCGTTCAGTGGCCCGAAGGATTCCCACGGGAACCAGGTCTATTCTCAATTTCCATGGGATACGGGATATCTATCCGGCGTTGGCGGGCCATTCGGCAGCTTTCTCCCGAGCGGCGGGCCCAACATTTTGGCGTCCGTGCTCCCCCCGGCCGACCTGGATGTTGATAAGCTCGTCGCCGGCGTCGAGGCCAACGAAAATCAGACCATGACAGACACCACCTGGACGAATCTTAGTACGTTCTTTGGACACGGTGGCAAACTGGTTTTCTATCACGGCACGAGCGATCCGGTTTTCTCGCCGTTCGACACGCTTGCCTACTACGAAAAAATGGCTGCAGCCAATGGCGGCGCGGATTCGGTGATGAATTCGAGCCGATTCTTTTTCGTGCCCGGGATGAACCACTGCCAGGGCGGGCCCGCCGCTCTCGATAAATTTGATTTGCTCGGCGCGGTAGTAAGCTGGGTCGAGAATGGAACCGCGCCCGATTCCGTGGTCGCGACAGGCAAGGCTTTTCCCGGCCGCAGCCGTCCGCTCTGCGCCTATCCGAAGCACGCGCAGTACAAGGGTCAGGGCAATCCCGACGATGCGGCCAGCTTCGAGTGCGTGAAGTAACGGGCTGGGAATTCCCAGTTGTGTGCCTGCTCCAGTTCTAATCAGTTTGTTCGTACGATAGGAGGTTCCACGTTCATGAAGAATAATCACCCCGATCGGCGGGTTTCCATCGGTTCTGCGGGCACGGGGCCTGATATATCCATGGGCCGTCGCTCGCTGCTAAAGGGTTCGGTGCTGGGCGGCGGCGCCGTGCTCGCTGAAAGCCTTTTCGGACTGCTTCCTGATCCAGCTCTCGCCGCCGGCCAGAATGCGCCGCCTGCTGCGGAAGGCGCTGTGAAATCATTGGGAGAGGTTGTTCCGATCAAGCTCGAATACGTGTTTCAGATTCGCATCGATTTCAGCGAGCGCGTTTCCTTCCAGACTCCAACGGGACGTCGCGCGTATGTTCCGGCGGTCTCCGGCGTGATCGAGGGCCCGCGGCTGCAGGGCAAAGTCGTGCCGCACAGCGGAGCCGACTTCGCCGGCAATGGCCGTCTTAACGCCCACTACATGCTCCAGGCTTCCGACGGCGCGATGATCTACATCAACAACACCGGGTACCTCTATCCGGCGGATAACAAGCCGCTCGACCGCAGCGATCCAAGCTGGGGCGGAGACCGCGAGTTTTACTTCCGCCTGACGCCCGTATTCGATACGCCGGTCGGCCCGCATGATTGGCTCACCCGAACCGTGATCGTCGGCACGGGCAAGCGCCACGCGAATCCCGACTATACAATCTTCACCTACTACGCAGTTCTTTGATTGCGGTTCTCGGCGGCTCCAAAAAGTCCACAGGCGCGGAAATCCTGCCCGGACTCGAGCGCACTAGCATGGGCACATGGACGCAAAGTCCACCGACGGCGCGCTTATCCGGGGGGCCCCTTACCGGCGATTCATCCGGGCCCTGCAAACGGGGCCCCCGCGCGCGCCATACGTTGAGGCTTCGGTCGAGCCATTGCCCAGGGGCTGCCCCCGGGATGAGCCAGGCATCCCGATTGCCCGTTGGGGCCATCTCTAGTAGTCTCTACGATTACGCTTAGCCGCTGGATTCGACCTGCGGACTCAGGAGTGAGAAACTTGCGGGGCATAGCTCGTCTCTTTTTCGGTTCATTGGTTTGCATGCTGGCGGTTGTCCTTTCCTGCTGCCAGCAGCAGATTAAATCGCCGGCGCCAAGCATTTCCAAGCTTTCGCCGCCGAACATCTCCGCGGGCCAGCCGGCCTTCACGTTGGAGGTGGACGGCAACAATTTCACGCCCGCCTCCCTTGTTCTGTGGAATGGGTCGCCGCGCACGACGCTCTTTGACACCACCAAAGAACTGACGGCGCAGATCTTCGCGAGCGACATTCAGAATGCCGGCACCGCAACGGTATCGGTTCTGACACAGGCTCCCGGCGGAGGAACCACCCAGACTCTCACGTTTACGATTGACGCCGTTTCCAGCAAGATTCCGCAGATCATCTCGCTATCGCCCACGGCGGTCATCGACAGGTAGCGCCGGATTCACATTATCCGTGACGGGGGCAAACTTCGTTTCGCAGTCCACGGTTACGGTAAACGGCAGCATTCGATCAAGCGCTTTTCAGGGCACAACCCTGCTGCTGGCGAACGTTTCCTCGACCGATGTATCGACCGCGGGCACATTGGAAATTGCCGTCGTGAACCCGCCGCCCGGCGGAGGCAGCTCCAGCAACTTTCCTCTAAGGGTCAAGAATCCAGTGCCGGTGGTCACGACTCTGACGCCCACGGCCATCCTGGCGGGAAACCCAGCCTCGTTCCTCGGGGTGAACGGGTCGAATTTCGTACCCGATTCTGTGATCACGCTGAATGGCGCTCCGCGCACGACGACTTTTATCAGTTCGGCCGCCGTTCAAGCTAGCTTAAACGCTGGCGACTTCGCGAGTGCAGGGGTTGTGCAGGTACAAGTTGTAAACCCAGCAGACGGCGGTACCGGCGGTGGCACTTCCAATATCGCCACATTCGCGGTGAACGCTACGGAACTTTCTGGACCTCCCCTGATCGTCGACCTCGCGCCCGATGGCACCCAGGCCAACACTGGTATCTGCGGCGCCACGTGTGTGAGCGGAACTCCGACACTTACGACTGCCGGACCGTCCACAAATCAGACGGGTGAGTTTGTGGCTTTCGCATCTACGTCCACCAACCTCGTCGTCAGCCCGGCGATCACATCCAGCGCGATATTTCTGCGCGATACCTGCTTCAGCAACACGGTCAAATCGGGAGGGTCGTCCACGTGTTCCCCGACGACCTCCCTGATTAGCGTAGCGCCCAATGGAGCCGTGGCCAACGGCGCGAGCTCCGAGCCTACGCTTGACAGCACCGGCACGCATGTCGCCTACACCTCGACAGCCAGCAATCTTGTGAACTATGTGGTAGTACCTGGTATTGGGCGCCAGGTCTACTGGGAGATTCCTTGCACGGCCGGTGCGAACTGCACCGCTGGGAATGCGTCCACGGCTCTGGTTTCCATTTCCGCCGATGGCTCGAACCCGGGCAACGGCGAGAGTTACAATCCAGTGATCAGTTCGGACGGACGCTATGTCGCCTTCGTCTCGCTCGCCACAAACCTTCTTACAAATCCGCCACCTGGCGGCTTTGACGGCGCCACACCTCAAGTCTTTGTCCGAGATACTTGCAGCGTCGTCCCGCCTCTCACCCTGGGCGGGTGCATTCCCACGACGTACCTTGTTTCAGTGTCGCCCGACGGCACGGCCGCGGGAAATGGCGCCAGCTCGCGTCCCAGCATCGCGGACTTGGGACTCTTCGTTGCCTTTGTGTCAACCGCTACAAACCTGGTAACCGGGTCGAATCCGAATCGCGCGAGCGAAATCTTTGAGCGTGCCACTTGCGTTACCACCATCGGTTTGGACGGGAACACCTGCGCGCCAGTCACGAGCCTCGTCTCCACGCCGGACGGCGTCTCGCCCGCCGGTGGAGTCAATTCGCAACCTGCCATATCGCAGGAGGGGCGCTTCGTTGCTTTTGCTTCGACGGCTCAGAACCTGATCCCCGGCGTCGGTCCGGTTCAGCAGGTCTATCTGCGCGACACCTGCACGGGAGTTCTTGTCACCACGCCGCCGACCTGCACGGCAACTACGATCGTGGCGTCCACGCCCGATGGCACCACGCCAGCGAACGGCTTCAGTGAAGCGCCGAGCATCAGCCAGTGCGAAGCGGTGACGTTAACGACTTGCACGACCGGCGAAGCTGTGGCATTTGCTTCCCAAGCGTCCAATCTGAATGGCAACATTGAAAACGGACTCGAAAACATTTTCGTCCGCAACCCTTGCCTGAATGTTCCGCCGATTAGCACTACGATTACGACGGGTTGTGTGACCTACACGCTTCTTGTGAGCAAGCCTACAGGCGCGTCGCCTCCGCCCGCCGACGGCAAGAGCGTCGCGCCATCCATCAGCGGCGACGGCAATACAGTCAGTTTCATTTCTTTCGCGGACAATCTCGTCTCAAACGATTCGAACGCTCTCGAAGATATCTTTCTGGCGAGCTCGGCTCTTACGTTCAATCTAACCGTTAATCTGCTGGAAACAAATGGCACGGGATCCGGTACGGTGACCGACACCACAGGACAGATTCATTGCGTCGAAACTGCGGGAATGAACGGGGCGCCCGCCGTTCAGTCGGGAACCTGCACGGCCCGTTATCTCAGTGGTAGTGCTGTTACGCTGACCGCCTCGCCTTCGACCTTGCCTCCTCCGTCTACGTTCATAACCTGGGGAGGCACCGTGCTCGGCACGAATTGTGTCGCGACTACCCCGCCAACTGTCGCGACAACCTGTGAGTTCCCGGCGATTCAAAACAACACAGCTACCGCTACCTTCAAATAGAGCCTGTAACGTCACGCTACTAGTCCGCGCAGTCGCGACACAAACACGTCCTGCAAACGGGGGTCGGGCAGGGGTACGTCCGCAGGAGGGGTTTCGACGGGTTGGTCAGCGTGCTACGGCTCCGTTAGGAACCGTCGTCCCCGCAACGCAGCTCCCAACCCGCGATCACATTCTCTGAAATCGAACTCGGATTGCGACCATGGCTCGCAAGGTACCTTTTCGCGGTACCGGGGTATTAGTACTGAGCCGGAAAGGCAAAGTTATTGGTTTACGGTTACCGATTCGTCTGCCGGGGGCGGCATGTGAAGCGTGACTTCCGTGGTCTTTTTCGAGTGGATGGAGATGCGTTTCGTCCAATTCGAGAACATTCCCTTGGAATAGGCCCGCAGGTCGTATTGTCCTGTCTCGAAGCGCGTGAACTTGAAATGTCCGCTGGCGTCGGTGTGCGTGGCGTGGGGATGATTGCCGTCGGATGTTTGCAGGGTGACAGTCGCATCGGAGACGGGATTACCCTTGGAATCGAGCACCGTGCCCCGGAGTTCTCCGATCGGCCCGTTGGCGCGAACAGTCCCGGCCATTCCCAGTGCGGCAATCAGCAGCAAAAAACACGTGAATCGCTGCATTGGCTTCATGCTCTTGGCACCTCGCAAATCCATTCTAGACTTCGTAGCGATGGTCATTGTCTTTTTCGGACGGCGAATTTCAGGATCGGTCACCTGTCCCATGGTTCAGTTCGCCTCGCGCGGCGAAAGGTTCGACCGAATTGCTCGGACGGCGGATTTGCTTTTTCCGCGCCGGCCATGTATTCCCTTTCCTGGCAATTACGGTTAAATAATCCGATCGATCCGGAGATCAAATGCCTCGCTACATTTCGCAACACACGTTGGCTTGTCTGACGCGCCAGGGCGCTGAGGAACTTTCCCGGCGCTTGCTGGACGGAAAGCCGGTGTCCGCGCGCCGAGTTGTCTTCAACATGCAGGAGGGGAAAATGCTCGCGGAATTCGACGCTCCAGGTCGCGATGAATTGGAAAAATGGCTCGCCGCCGGAAAATTTCACTTCGATTGGCTGCTTCGCGTCGAGCTTGAGGCCACCGCCAACGGTTCGCTTCAACCGCTGCCCTAATCGACGGCGGCGCCATTGCGGTTCCGGGCGACCACGGTGTATCCTGAGAAAGATGACCTGCCACCAGAGGCTGTCGCTAGGTTGTTGTTGCCCATGTTGCGGAGGTGTGTCCTTTGGCAGGGGGAAGCAAGTCATCTAGGAAGCTAATTTCATCTTAAGATTCCTTGACCCACCGCCAGAATGAACTTGGCTGGTGGGTTTTTTGTTGCAGGAAGACTAAACTCAATCGCAATACCCAGCGAAACTCTTGAAGGAGGAAGTCACATGGCTGAATACGCGCATCCGGAAGTGCTGGTCTCGACGCAGTGGGTGGCCGAACACTTGAACGATCCGAAGATACGGTTGGTGGAAGTGGATGTGGACACCACGGGCTACGACCAGGGCCACATCGCGGGAGCGGTTGCATGGAACTGGCAAACGCAGCTGCAGGACAATGTTCGCCGCGATCTGATCACCAAAGAGGCGCTCGAGCAGCTGCTCGGGAAATCCGGAGTCTCAAACGACACGACGATTATTTTGTATGGTGACAATAACAACTGGTTTGCAGCCTACGCGCTTTGGCAGTTGAAATACTACGGGCACAAGGACGTGCGTCTGATGAACGGCGGACGCAAGAAGTGGCTGGAGGAAAAGCGCCCGCTGACGACCGACGCCGCCAAAGTTACGCCCACGACGTATCGCGCGACCGGACCGGATGAATCGTTGCGCGCGCGCAAAGAAAACATTTTCGCCGTAATCGAGAAGACAGGCGGCGGCCAGCTGGTGGACGTCCGCTCCGTGGATGAATTTACCGGGAAGATCATTGCGCCGCCGGGCATGAATGAAACCGCTCAGCGCGCCGGCCACATTCCCACCGCGGCGAACATTCCCTGGGCGCAGGCGGCCAATGAAGACGGCACATTCAAATCTGCCGACCAGTTGAAGGCGCTTTACGAGGGCAAAGGCGTGAAGGGTTCGGGCGAGGTGATTGCGTATTGCCGTATCGGCGAACGTAGCTCGCACACGTGGTTCGTTCTGAAATATTTGCTCGGCTACGACAATGTGAAGAACTACGACGGATCGTGGACCGAGTGGGGCAACCTGATCGGCGCGCCGATCGAAAAGGAAGCAGCCGCGGCCGCGCGGTAAATGGATCTCGCGACCAACTAAGGCAGCGCGTTCGGGGTCACGCCCTGGTGGCGTGCCTGATCTTTGAGCGCTGCGATCTGCGCCACAATGCCGTCGCGCTTTTTCTGGAGAGACTGCATCTCCACGGACCAGTCGTCGGTCTTCACGCTGCGCGGCCGCTGCGAGGTCTTCCCGTCGCCTGTGGGCTTCCCGTCAATCGCCGCTTGGAGCTCAGCGATCTGGCTATCGATCGGCGGAATTTGCGATTCAAGCCTGGCGATCTGGGCTTGATACGATTTCGCATTGGCGTTTTTCGCATTCGGCGCAGGCTTGTCAGCAGCTCTTGTGTTGGAAGAACCCACCATGGAAATCACGGACTCGCCGCGCAAGTCGCTCACGTCGTCATTGGTCCAGACCTTTTTTCCGGCGGGTGGCGCAGGCGTAGCCGTGGCGCTGTTCGTAGCGGCGGTTTGACCCGCGGCCGGAGGTGCTGTGCCAGTCGAACTGTTCTGCGCGCGCGCCGCGCTTCCAGTACCGACCACGCAAAGTGCTGCCGCTAGAAAAACAAGGGATCGATAATTCATGAAGTCTCCTTGCATAGGGGCGGTTAGGCTGCTTCTATTGAACACCCGGATGCCGGAGGAAGTTACGGATCTTCGCTGAAGGTTTTCCCACTCGACAACTCGTTCTGCACGATTTGCAGCGCTTCCTTGGGCGGCCCGATTCGGCGGTAGCGGGTCACGTCTATGACCTGGTGCTGGTCGAAGGAAAACAGAAATTTTCTCCCCGCGAAATCATAGTGGTAGTGTGTCGGCAGCCAGATGCCCGGCGCGATTTCGGCTTGATCCATCGAAACCAAGCTGCCGCGATAAAGTTTTCCCAAGATGCCCCCGCCGAAGGAAATATCACTCGTCACGTGGGCTTCTGCGTGCACGATTTGAATATCCTGGCGATCCACCCAGAGTTTGGCCGTGGTGTGCGCGAATGCTGCCTGAAACATTGACTGGGGCTGGAATTTTGGATCCGGATCGAGCGCGATCACGTCGCATTCTCGCCCATTCCATGTTTCTCGCGCCACCCACTTCAGCGTATACGCTTCGCTTGCAGCGTCGACAAACTGCGCCCGCTCGTGCATGCGTTTCTGGAATTTGGCGTAGGCCGCTTTGGCCTTAGGGTCGTCCGGGTTCGCCATGGTCTGTAGCAAGGTTACTAGTGATTGCATTTGACTGGCATAGGTTGACGCAACCGTGGGTTTCCCTTCTTCGTGGAGCAGGATTTTTGTGTTCCCCATCCCCGTGGGCACCACGCGATAAGTTTTATCGTCAATCGTTCGGGGATTTGCGCCGCTGGTGCGGTCAATATGCCGCTCCACTCGATCGTAGAGTTCAAGCGCGTCATCGTCAGCATGCTGATTCGCCAGTAACTTTTTCGTGCGGACGCGGAGATCTTCGTCCGTGAGCGGTTGCGCCTGTGCGCCGGTCTGCATCTGTGAACTCGCCGACGTACGGGCTTGGTACTTGGACTGAGAATGCGCTGCCGGTTGCGGTCCGGCTGCCAGCACCAGGCTAGGTATAGCGAGAGTCGCAATCAAAATCGAAACTGGGGAGCGATTGGAGATCCTCATGGTGTCCCCTGATGGGATTCCTACCGTTAGCCGGCAGTTGTAATCTTTATTGTAGCTGTTTCGCCTGGCTATTTTGATTCTTCGGGAGGGGGAGTAAGTTTTGGTGGAATCACGATTGGACTCTGTGGATTGAGGCTCGATTTACCGTCCGGCCTGAAGATGTAAGGATAACCCGCGGGATCTGCCGCGACACCGCGCAAAAGTCCGGCGTCAAGGAGGTCGCTGGCCGAGGCCGGAAAATGTCCGAAACGGCTTTTGTAGTCCTGCGCCAGCTCGTCGAGCTGCGCTTCGTCTGCCTGAGCGCGGAGCCCGCGCAACATTTCCATCGCCTTGCCGCGGACTTGCTTGTCTTGCGAAGTTTCGTAAACTTGCGACCAGATCATGCGCGATGTTTCTAGCGAGCCGCCCTTTTCCGCTACTCGCGCGGCCATCATCTTCAGCCACGAGGGCGCGTTCGGAATTTTGCTGCCTTCGAGATATGCTTCCGCCGACTTCGGATAGTCCTGCATTCGCCAGTAGTAGAGAAAACCGAGGTCGCCACTGAGAAAGTAATTGTCCGGATTCGCGGCGATTCCGCGTTTCACTAGTTCGACGGCCAGGTCCGGGCGTCCGGCGCCCGTCGGAGCGGGCTCCGAGAGAAAGATAGCGCCGAAGCGGTAGGCGACAATTAGTTTTGAATCAAGGGTCGTGGCGATATCAAGGAGCGGCCACAACAGCTCGAACTTCGCGCCTTCGATTCCCGCGCGGCTGCCGTAATACTGCACTGCGCGCGTCCAGTAAATGTCCGCAAGCAGCGAATCGTATCCAAGGCTCATCTGCTGCACCGCGGAGCCCGATCGCAGCAATAGCTCCTCGGTTTCTGGCGCGAACGCGCGGGTTGAGGCGTCAATCCTTACTTGCAATGCAGCGATCGCCACGAATAGCAGCGGCACGCCAACCACCGCAGTCCACAGAGAGCGAGTTTGACTCGGATGGTTCATTTCAGGTTGCGGCGCGAAAATACGGCGGAAGCCGCGAGCAAGAGCGCTGCAACGTACGACGCTGCATATAGCGTGTTCTTCCAGACGAGAGGGAAAGGAATCGCGCCGCCGTGCGCCACCGTGGCGATGACGTTGAAATTGTGAAAGTTTGGGACCAAATAGTAGAGGGTGCGCGTGACCGCCAAAATTGTTCGATTCTGCGTGAAATCACCGATGCTGCGAATATCGTCCGCGAACACGCCCGTCAGATAGATACCCAGCGTATACAAGGTCGAAAGCATCGGACTCGTGAAGCAGGAAAAAAACAGCGCCAGCGCTGTCACCAGAGCGAATTCGAGCAGAATGAAATAAATTGCGATCAGAATGGATGCGTCCGACCGTTCGAAGTGCCTTCCCACATAGAAAAGAGCGACGGCCAGACCGAGCGTCATGAGCGCGGTGTTGACCGCGAGAGTCAGCAGCAAGCCCACGTATTTTCCGACCAGAAATTGCCAGCGGCGAATCGGCTTCGCCAGCAGGCTGTATAGCGTGCGTTTTTCGATTTCCTTGTAGACCAGCCCTACGCCGATGAAGATCGCCATCACCAGTCCGAAAATCGAAATCGCCGAAAGCCCCAGATTGATGATCACCAGCCGCTCGATGCCGACTGAAATCTCGCCAACCAGAATCGCCGCGCCGATCATCATCAGCGCGAACAGCACGAGGTTGTAAAGCACGCGGTCGCGCACCGCTTCGCGGAACGTATTGATGGCCACCGGTCCCACTGTCGCGCTCATCGCGAGATCTCCTCGAGCCCGCGCGAAGCCGCGGGACCTCCGACTAGGCGGAGGAAATAATCCTCCAGCGTCGGATGCACCGGCGAAACGGAAAGGATTCGCGCCTCGCAGCCACGCAATTGTTCGAGCGCGGCGTAAAGTCCTTCTTCGTGGAACTTCCACGCGGCAGCGCCCTCCGATTCGAGTGGCGTTTTCGGCAAGCCCCGCCGGCAACGCACGGCCGTCGCGCGCTTCAAATAGAATTTCCATGGCAGGCGCCTTAATCGCGACAATCGCTCCCGGCGCGCCCACTCCCTGCAATTTTCCTCCAGCCAGCACTGCCACGCGGTCGCATAGCATTTCTGCGTCTGAGAGAATGTGCGTCGAGAAAAATACCGTTCGTCCCTGCTTCTTCAGATCCAGGATGATGTCGCGCACTTCGCGTCGCCCAACGGGGTCGAGCCCGGACATCGGCTCGTCCAAAATCACAACTGGCGGATCGTGCAGGATTGCTTGCGCGATTCCCGCGCGCTGCAACATGCCCTTCGAGAATTTTCGCAGCTGCACATCGCCCGCGGCTGCAAGCCCTACGCGCTCGAGAAATTTTCCCACGCGCTCGCGCCGCTCGACCGCGCTGTAATTTGAAAAGCGCGCGTAGTAATCGAGCAGTTCGCGCGCCGTCAGATAATCGTAGAAATATGGCTGCTCGGGAAGATATCCGATCTCGCGATGCATCTCCACGTCGTCAATTGAGCGGCCGCGCACACGCGCCGTTCCGCCCGTCGGGAAGATCAGTCCCATCAGCAGCTTCATCGTGGTCGTTTTGCCAGCGCCATTCGGTCCCAGAAAGCCAAACACCTCGCCTTCATCCACCTGAAACGAGAGGTTATCGAGCGATCTGCGCATCCGCTTGCGCCAGAAGCCGATGGGGAAATCCTTCGTGAGTCCGAGGATTTCGATGGCGGGCGTACTCATGGCATACATTATTGATTTTTTTCCAAGCGCAGCGCTGGAGTCAATTCTGCCGTGTGCTTTGAATGGCACATGTGAAGCCTGTCCATGTGTAGTGGAAGTCCGGCGGTCACACCACTACCTGTAGACGACTTCGACACGCGCCACCGGACATTTTGTGGTCGCGAGCCGTTTTCCCCTTGACAAGTTTTCCACAACCCATGATACTTCGCACCCAGACTCGGCAACAAAAGCGTGACTTGGTCGCCTGCTGCAGCGCCGGCGGCCTCCTCGCGATAAGCCAGACCGGGTTCAACCGAATAGCCTGAGGGACGCGCTTTATCTCTGACCGCGCCTCAGAATTTTCCGCGGCTTAGCTGCGCTTTTCTCGTTTTTCGGTTTTGGGCGGACTTTTTCGGGGGTCGAAGCGGCCCGCTCTTCTGGCTAACAAGCTCCCTTCACTATCGTGTATCCCTGATACACGCAACAAAACCTAGGGCCCGGTTGGGAGTACAATGGAGTCAGCGACCCTCCCGCTGGTACCCAGAGCAATGGTTCGGCGGAACGACTGCCGGCGCGGAGGCAGACGATGGCGGAAACTCGAATGGCCCTGAACTCAAATCTTCAGACGGAAAAAACCGCTCGGCGTACGACCGGTTTGGAATTCCCTCGCCGGTTCACCGACGGGAAGGTGCATCCCTTTGACGCAGTCGAATGGGAGCGCCGCACGGCACTGATCGGCAATGACAAGGGCCAGGTAATTTTCCGCCAGGAAGATGTCGAGGTCCCCAAGTCCTGGTCGCAGACGGCGACGAACATCGTCACCTCGAAATATTTTCACGGCAAGCCCAACTCCCCTGAGCGCGAGACATCGGTGCGGCAGCTGATCAGCCGCGTGGCCGACACGATCGTCCGCTGGGGCATGGAAGGCGGCTATTTCGCCAGTGCCGAATCGAAACATGCGTTTCACGATGAGCTGACCCACCTGCTCGTCGAGCAGAAGATGGCTTTCAATTCGCCGGTGTGGTTCAACGTCGGCGTCCAGGCCAAGCCGCAGTGCTCCGCCTGCTTCATCAACTCCGTCCAGGACAACATGGACTCGATCATGAACCTGGCCAAGACGGAAGGGATGCTTTTCAAGTGGGGTTCCGGCACGGGAACGAATTTCTCCTCGCTTCGCGGCAGCCACGAATCGCTTTCGGGCGGCGGCATCGCATCAGGGCCGGTCAGCTTCATGAAGGGCTTCGATGCCTTTGCCGGCGTAATCAAGAGCGGCGGGAAGACTCGCCGCGCCGCCAAGATGGTGATCCTCAACGTGGATCACCCGGACATCATGGAGTTCATCGAGAGCAAGACGAAGGAAGAGCGCAAAGCGCACGTGCTGATCGAGCAGGGCTACAACTCCTCGATTGACGGCGAAGCCTATTCCTCCGTTTTCTTTCAGAACGCGAATCATTCCGTCCGCGTCACCGACGATTTCATGCGCGCCGCCGAGGAAGACCGCGATTGGTGGACGCGCAACGTCAACGACGGCGAACCCACGGATCAGTATCGCGCCAAGGAATTGCTGAAGAAGATGGCCGAATCCGCCTGGCAGTGCGGCGATCCCGGCATGCAGTACGATACGACGGTCAACCGCTGGCACACCTGCAAAGCCACCGACCGCATCAACGCCTCGAATCCGTGCTCCGAGTACATGTTCCTGGACGACACGGCCTGCAACCTTGCTTCACTGAATCTGCTGAAGTTCCTCGGGCCCAACGGCCAGTTCGATAGCGAGGGATTCCGCCACGCCGTGGACATCACCATCACCGCGCAGGAAATTCTGGTGGATAACGCCAGCTATCCCACGGAGAAAATCGAGCGCAATTCGCACGACTATCGTCCGCTGGGCATTGGCTACGCCAATCTGGGCGCGCTGCTGATGTCGCTTGCGCTTCCCTACGACTCCGATGCCGGCCGCGATTTCTGCGGCGCCATCACCGCGCTGATGACCGGCGAATCCTACGCGCAGTCGGCACGCATCGCCGAGCGCATGGGGCCGTTCGGCGGCTATTCGCGCAACCGCGAAGCGATGCTCGACGTGATCCGCATGCATCGCGATTCGCTCCGCCCGATCAAGGAAGAGCACGTCCAGCCATCTCTGCTCCACGCAGCGCAGAAATCATGGGATGATGCGCTCGAGCTGGGCGAAAAGTTCGGCTACAAGAATTCGCAGGTCTCCGTTCTCGCGCCCACCGGCACCATCGGCTTCATGATGGATTGCGACACCACCGGCATCGAGCCGGATCTCGCGCTCGTCAAGCAGAAGCGGCTCGTCGGCGGCGGCGTGATCAAAATCGTCAACAACACCGTTCCGCAGGCGCTGATGAGGCTCGGTTACGCGCCCGAGGACGTTGCCAAGATCGTGGATTACATTGACGCACAGGCCAAAATCGAAGGCGCGCCCGGCCTGAAGCCTGAGCACCTCCCGGTTTTCGATTGCTCGCTCTCGCCGATGGGCGGGGGCCGCTCAATCGCCTGGCGCGGTCACCTGCGCATGATGGCTGCGGCTCAGCCATTCCTTTCCGGCGCCATCAGCAAGACCATCAACATGCCCGAGGAATCGACCGTCGAGGACATCATGGAGGCCTACATCGAATCCTGGAAGTTCGGGCTCAAGGCCGTGGCCATCTATCGCGACAATTCCAAGCGTTCGCAGCCTCTCTCCGCAGCAGGCAAGAAAGAAGACGAGAAGGTTGCTGCAGTCGCATCTGTTGCCGCGGTTGTCGCGCCAGCAGTTGCCCCTGCCGAAGTCCCAGCGTCGCTCCAGCAGGAACTCTTCCAGGGCACCAAGCGCCGGAAGCTGCCCTCGGAACGCAACTCGATCACCCACAAATTCTCCGTGGGCGGCCATGAAGGCTACATCACCGTCGGCATGTATGCGGACGGTCATCCGGGCGAAATCTTCATCAAGATGGCGAAGGAAGGATCCACGCTTTCCGGAATCATGGACGCCTTCGCGCTGTCGGTCTCGATTTCGCTCCAGTACGGCGTTCCGCTGCGCGCGCTGGTGGACAAATTTGTCAACTCGCGCTTCGAACCTTCGGGCTACACCGGCAATCCCAAGATCCGCTACGCGAAGTCGGTTGTGGACTACATCGGACGCTGGCTGGGCGCGAAGTTTATCTCGCCCGACTATCTGGATAACGACGCTGCGTTGGGAGAATCCGAGGTGCGGGCAGTAACGGTTGTCGCCTCGACGCCGGAGGCATCTGCAGCTCCGGCACAGGCTCCTGCTCCGCCCGCGAGGACTGCTGAGACAGAAACCACCACGCGCCCGCGCGCCGCAGCCGAAGACGCGCCCTATTGCTCCGAGTGCGGCATGCTCATGACGCCCAACGGAAGCTGCTACAAGTGCTCAAACTGCGGCTCAACCTCGGGTTGCAGCTAAGAGCTACGGTAGTCCAAAGGAATCAGAAGGGGCGTCCATGCAAACGGGCGCCCTTCTTGCTTTTAGAACCAGGTGATTTGCGAGAGCAGCAGAAAAAGCGAATGGAAATAAAAATGGGGGCCCACCCGGGCCCCCGTTTGCTCCATCCCCAAGTTCCGATTTCGGCGCGGCGAAATCGGCCCACCCCGGGATAAGAGACAGCCAAGCGGATATTGTGCACGCGCAATGCCACGCCCACTCGTATTTCGAAGTGCGGCTATCTCATTGTCGGAAAATGGGTTACGCGACACGCCGACTAAACCTCAAACGCGCGATGAATAATGAATCCAGTTTATGAAAAGTCACGCCACAGAATTCTACATTCTTTGGAAGAATCGATCTTGGCTATCGGCCTGATAACAGCGTCCTATCGACGATTCTTTCTGTGCTTGAGTGAACGTGTGCGCTCAAACGCCGATGGCGGCGCGCAAAGCGGAGGCCATGGCCTCGGTCCAGCGGCGAACGTCCTCTTCGCGCTCCGCCTCGACCATTACGCGTGCGAGCGGCTCGGTCCCGGAATAGCGCAGCACTACGCGCCCCGATTTTCCGAGCGCGCTTTCCGCTTCCTTGAGCAACCGAGCGACTTCCGGCAGCGAGCCCAATGGAGGCTTAGACCGCACGGGCACGTTGATGATCTTCTGCGGGAAAATCTTCAGGTCCGCGATCAGCGTATCGAGCGGTCCGGCAATCGAAATCAGCGAAGCCATTTTCACCGCGGTCAACATTCCGTCGCCGGTCGTGGCATCGTCGAGAAACAGGATGTGTCCGGATTGCTCGCCGCCCAGGTTCGCTCCAGTGCGCACCATTTCCTCCAGCACGTAGCGGTCACCCACGTCCGTGCGAGTCAATTTCAGTCCGGAGGTTTCGAGCGCGCGCTCCAAGCCCAGATTCGCCATCGTCGTGCCAACGATCGCGCCACCCTTCAGTTTGCCCGTGGATTTCAGGTACCGCCCAGCGGCCAGAAGTACGCCGTCGCCGTTCACAAGTTTTCCCGAAGCAGTTGCAAAAATTGCGCGGTCCGCATCGCCGTCAAACGCCACGCCCAGCGCAGCCCCCACTTCCACCACGCGTCTCTGCATCGCTTCGGGATGGAGGGAACCGCACCCCGTGTTGATGTTGCGTCCGTCGGGAGCGCCATTGATCTCCGTCACACTCGCGCCCAGCGAACGGAAAAGCTGCGGTCCCAACTTGCTCGCCGCGCCGTTCGCGCAATCAAGCACGACTTTCATTCCCGCAAGCTTTGCGCCCGGAAATACGGCTTCGCGCAGACCCGCGAGGTAATCGTCGTGCAGCTTTTCGTCTCCGGCATGATCTATTTTTTCCGTGCGGTCCGTGCCGCCTGCAGCGGTCGGCGCCGACTTGGGCGAAAGAATTGCGCCCTCGATCTCAGCTTCGACGGCGTCGGGAAACTTCATGCCCGATGCGGATATCAGTTTCACGCCATTGTCGTGATACGGGTTGTGCGACGCGGATATCACCACTCCTGCGGAAAATCCCTCGCGGCTTACCAGCCATGCCACGCCTGGCGTCGTCAGCACCCCGGCGGACACAGCTTCCGCTCGGGCGGCGCTCAGCCCGCGCCCGATCTGCTCGGCGATGTGAGGTCCGGATTCGCGCGTATCCCGGCCAATCAAAACTCGTGCGCGGGCGCCTTTTTTCAGCCCCTGCGCCAGCAGATATTCTCCGAGCGCGTAGCCGACGCGTTCCAGAGTTGCGTCATCCAACGGATACTTGCCGGGAATTCCGCGGATGCCGTCCGTGCCGAAAAGTTGTTTCGCCATGTAGGTGGAATCCGATGCCTTTCGTGCGTGCGTTTGATTCTAGCACCGCGAGAGTTCGCGGCGCGGCGGCAGCTCCCTGGCGGTTCGCCGAAAGCGTTACCATCGCGACGATTCGCGACCGTAGGCATGCGTGGCGCGGCGGCAGCTGTGATATCGTACGCCCATGCCAGTTGAGGAAACCAAGGTCGTCTCCCATAGTTCGGTCAGCTCCAAGATCATCGCCGCCGGAATCGTGGTCGCATTCTGCTATTGGGCTTCGACCGTGCTCGTCACGCTGCTGGTCGCAGTGCTGCTGGCTTACTTTCTCGATCCGGTGGTCACCTGGCTTGAGAGCCTGCATATTCCGCGCGCCCTTGGTTCCCTGATCATCGTTCTGGTAACCGTGGGGCTGTTGTGTGTAATGGGGTATTCGCTGATCGATCGCGCCGATCAATTTGGCGCCGACTGGCCAAAGTATCGCGAGCCGATCCGCGCCGCCACGCAAGCGATCGAAAATAGAATGGAATCCTTCGAAAGGCGCGTCTCGGAAATCGAGCCCGCAGCGAAAGCTGGCGAGCGAATCGTAACCGTTGGAGAAACGCACACGGTCCGGGACGCTCTGGTCGGCCGCCTGAGTTCTCTTTATGAGTTTGTGTTGGCGGCCACGTTCATTCCTTTTCTGCTGTTTTTTATGCTGGCGGCGAAGCGGCAGGTCTGGCACGCTACGATGCAACTTTTTGCGCCGGACGAGCGCACCGAAGTTCGGGACGCCCTCGCTGACGTCACGCTGGTTCTCCGCAGCTACCTGATGGGAACCGCGCTGGTTGGTTTGATTCTGGTAATCGCCAGTTGGCTTTTCTTTTGGGTTCTTGGGCTCGACTTTCCGTTTCTCACCGGCCTGGTATCGGGCATTTGCAATCTGGTTCCCTATCTCGGCGTCATTATGTCGTGGGTGCCGCCCCTACTTGTCGGGCTCAAGCAATACCACACCGTAGCGCCGTTCGTCGGCATCTTTGCCATGCTGACTTTCTTTCATATCGTCACGGCCAACTTGTTAATTCCGGCGCTTGTAGGCTGGCGCGTTAGGTTGAACGCGCTCGCGCTCACGATTTCGCTGCTTTTCTGGGGTTGGATGTGGGGCGCCATGGGACTGATTCTGGCCATTCCCATCACTGCGGTCCTCAAGGTTGTCTGCGACCACGTGGAGAGTCTGCATCCCGTCGGACGCTGGCTGAGCGCCTAGCGCGCGGTTATCCGCCGTGTAACTTGGCAATCATTCGTTTGAGTGTCTCCGCGTCGCGCAAGTCCTGAAACATGCGAATCGCCGCGATTCCCGCCGCTCCCGCGCGCATGCATTCCATCACGTTTTTCTCATCCACGCCGCCAATCGCAATCACGGGAATACGAAGGGCCTCGCATACCTCGGCCAGCTTCGCGATACCCTGCGGTGTTCCATATGGCTTCTTCGAGGGCGTTTCGAAAATGGGCCCGAAGAAAACGTAGCTTGCTCCCGCATCTTCGGCTGCACGCGCTTCTTCCAAGCTATGGCAAGAAACTCCAATCAAAAATTCAGCTGGCGCATTCCGTTCCCGAAGCCAGCGAACCACTTTGCGCGCTGGCACGGACGTGCCGCCGAGATGCACGCCCGCCGCGCCTGCCGCCAGCGCAATATCGAGCCGGTCATTCACAACGACGCGCGCCTCGCCCTCGGATGCACCAATCGCCGCTTTCGTAAGCGCCAGAAGTTCCCGCGCCGCCATTTCCCGCTCGCGGATTTGCACCCAATCAACGCCTGCGCCCACGGCATCGCGAATTCTGGTGAGCAGGCTTCCAGCGGGATCGACGGCGGCGAGCGCTTTCCGGTCGGTGACGTAGCAGACGATCGGTTTCACAGGCGGCTTCTTACGTGCGGCTCGCGGCAGCGGCCGATGGGTGGCGAAACGCTTCGAGCGCCAGCAGAACGTTCATGAATCCCAATCCGGAAATCGCGCCGCGCACGTAGGCGCTCTTCAAGAAAATTGCCAGCGCCGGATACTGGAACAAAAAGTAGTTGGTCTCCCAGATGTCCGACCACGGCACGAGAATCAGCGCCAGCCCAAGCACGAGCCAGAGCAGCAGGATGGGGATGCGGGCGATCCGGTTCATCGTCGAGTTAGGATTATGGGAGATTGTCGCCGCAGCCGCAACAGGCAGTCGCGCGGCGTACATGCATGGGCTGCGTGGATGGAACTCATTGAAAGGTGATTCGACGCAGAATTGCGAAGATCGGCTTAGTGCTTCTGCAGGGTGGCGATGCGGTCGGCAACGTCGCGGTAATCAATGTTCATCGCGTAAACCTGGCGGAAGCTGTCGAGCGCCGCGTTGGCCTCGCCCGCCATATCCAGCGCCAAGCCCAGGTCGTAACGCAGCGCCAGAACCGCTTCCTGATCGAGCCCCGGCACATCGAGCGCCCGCTGATACCACAGCGCGGCGATCTTCGGCTCGCCCTTGTCCGTGAACGAGAGCGCGAGCATCGTCGCGCAATTCATGGAGTAGCGGAACGGCTTTCCCTTTTGTACCGCTTTCGCCACCTTTTGGAATTCCCCGATGGCTTCGTCGAGCAGGCCCATTTCGCGATAGGCGATTCCGAGATTGTAGTGCGTTTCGAGATCCTCGTCTTCGTCGTCCATTTCACCGAGTTCGCTGCGGAACTCCTGGAACACTTCGGCCAGTTCGTTCAAGCTTTCCGCCGTGGTCTCTGGAATTGGTGCGGACGCGGCCGGTGGTGCCGACGCGGATGCCGCTGCAACTGGCATCGGCTCGGCAGGAGCCTTCGCCACCGCTTTCGGCGCAGGCGAAGGCGTTTCCATGTCCTCGATTTCCGAAGCGAGTTCGCTCAGGAAGTCTTCCGTGGTCGCCGCGCCGTTCTTGCCGTTGGCTCCAGTTGGTTCGGGCGTCAATTCGAGTTCGAATTCGATGTTCGCCGCAGGCGCTGGCTCGGCAACCGGTGCTTCCTCGGCGGCCTCTTCAATAATTTCAATCGAAGGCTCAGCCGCGGCTTCCTCAATGATCTCAACGGGAAGTTCAGCGGGCTCGATGATCTCAATCGCTTCGGGGACGATCGTCGCTTCCGGAATCTCAATCGCAGCTGTCGAGGGACTCAACTTCCAGTGGCGTAATGTCCACCGACGCAACCTCGTCGGACGGAACTTCGATCTCGATACGCTCTTCTTCCTCGGCCGCTTGCACGGGCTCGGGAACGAGCGCGATTTCTTCCGGCTCGGAGCCGCGGTTGCGGCGGCGGGCTCGGCCACTTCCTGCACCATGGCTTCCCATTCGTCCGAGAGATCCACTTCTTCGCTCGGGGCCGAAGAAGCAACGGGCTGCGCTTCCAGCGGGACCGCTGCTACCGGTACGTCGAGCGGAGCGGACGCCACAGGCGCAATCTCGGGAGCAGTCGGCTCGGGTTCGAGCGTCGCCATCGGAATTTCGAATTCCGCCGGCGCTTGCTGAACTGGAACCGAGAATTCCGCTTCGATCGTTGCAGGTCGCCGCTGATGCAGCTTCCACGACCGCTGTCGGAGTGGCCGGCTGGCGTCGGTATCGTTGCCGCCGGCGCGGCCGGCAATTCTTCCGCCGTAATTCCGGCGACTTTCTGGAATCTCTGTCGAAGTTCGGCGAAGCGTTCGGTATTGACCGTGTCCTGGCGCTCGCGGTGAATCTGTTCCAGTTGAGCGGCCAGCTCAGCGGTGCGGCGCTCGTTGCCCGCGCCGAGATAAAGGTCGAGCAAGCGCTCGAGCGTGGGAGTGTGCCGCGGCGCGCGCTGCAAAACGTTTTCGAGAAGGTGCGTGGCCTTCTGCGTCAGCCCGTAGCTTGAGAAAAGGTCCACATCGGTCAGCGCCTGCGCGATGTAGCGCTGCGTTTCCTCATCAAGTCCTTCATCGGCAGCCGGCACCGGAGTCTCTGGCACGGCAGTCTCAATGAGCATCGCTTCGGCCGAGCCCTCTTCGGCCGGCGCTTCGTCGCGGAGTGTCACTTGCTCCATTGTTTCCGGCACGCTCACCGGCGGCGGCGCTGCGCTAGATCCCTTGCCGCCCTTGCGAAGTTGCTCGAAACGCGCGATCAACCGCTCGTCGCCCTTGTTGCGGTCGATCATTTCCTTCATCAGATGTTCGGCGCGCGCCTGATCTCCCGTGGCGGCGTAGGCGTCCACGAGTTTGCTGAGCGCGGCGTTCAGGTGGAATGGGTCGCTCGTATGACGGCTGAAATCGGCGAGCATTTCCAGCGCTTCGGTGTTTTCGGGGAGCTTATCCGTGGCGCCCGTCAGCAGCTTCAGGAACTTGTCTTGCTCGCTCCCCTCGACCATCGGGTCGCGGAGTTCGCGAAGCAGCGGCAGAGCCTTTTCGGCCTGCCCAGCCTTCGATCAGAGCCTCGGCCACCGTTTGGAGCGGCCGGGAATGGGCGCTTCCGCGGGCCAGTTGCTTACGCGCGCGGCTCTGCGGCCTTGTCCATCTGGCCGGACTTGATTTCGAGGTCCAGCAGCAGGTCTGTAACTTCGCCGCCGGTGTCCGCCTCCGGATGGCCTTCCAGAATCGCGACGGCTTGATCGTCCTTCTGGCCCGCCGCGAGAATTTTTGCCTTCAAAAGCAGCGCAGGCGCGCTCGCAGATTCCACTCCCAGCGCCCGCTCGATCAGCTTTCTGCGCTTCTTCGCTCTCGCCCCGGTCGAACAACCGTTGCGCGTAATTCAAATATGTCTGGGCCGCTTCCTTCTTCTGGCCCATCACGTTGTAGAGTTCCGCCAGCCGCAGTTGCACGCGCGGATTGTCCGGCTCCACTTCGAGCAAGCGGTTCAGAACCTCCACGGCCTTCGGCGCGCGATTGGCCTTCAGGTGCACTTCCGCGATCTGCAGGAACAGCGGCCGCGCTTCGCTCAGCACTCCCTGTTGCACGTAGAGATCGGCGAGACGCTCGAGCGGCGCAAGCTCCGCCGGCGCGAGCTTGGCGATCTTCTTGTAAATTGCGATGGCCTTGCTGTTGAAGCCGTCGTTGAGGTAAACCTGCGCGAGCCGCTCGAAATATTCGATGGCCTGCGGCATGTCGCCCTGGCGCGCGAACAAATCGCCCACCGTCATCAATGTCGCTTGGTCTTTGGGATCTTGCCGGAGGATTTGCTGATATTCGCCGATGGCCTGGGGGACCTTCCCCTGGTTGAGGAATTTCAGTGCGCTTTCGAGCGCCTTATTTTTGTTGAAAGCCATGGATGGTCCCGCGTTCCCCGGCCGCGCCTATCCCAGCCCAAGCGTCTGGCGAGAAGGGTTGGCCAACGTGAAAGGTTAGCACGCGCGGAAAAGCAGGGTCTATGAAGCGCCACGGGGATAGTGCCGAAGGGGATAACAGGCAGAGGGCATTGGCAGTACCCTAGTACTAGTCGGCAGGCGAAGGCGGCGAAAGTCGCTTCGCCGCCTTCGCGGCAGAATTGTAGCGGCCGCTTTTCAGCACTACATCTTTACTTCACTGATCTGCACGATGGGCTGAATGTCCGTGTAATTCGGAATGTCGCCCATAATTGCCGGCGCGTTGGCTCCGAACGCTGCCTGGAATGCGTCGACGGTATCAAACGTGAGGTGGCAGATCACACGATAAGTCAACGGCGCGCCCGGTGTGCCGCCCGCAACTCCCTGTTCAACCGTCACATGCTTCAACGCCGATCCGACTTTCTGCTGGACCATGGGAATGTGCTTCTCCAGGTAGTATTTCATGTCGAATTTGCCGCCCGGATTGTTCGGGTAAAATATTCCAACCTTGATCATCGTATTTTCCTCTCATGTGGAATTCAAACCCGTTCAGTTGCTAAAGGCGTTTGACGGAGCTTCCAGCGGCAGCGGCGTCTGCTGCGCGCCCGTCGCCCAGCAGCGCGATTCGCGCACTGGAGCGTAGGAGAACCTGTGCAGCGGTGATGGCCCGTGGCGTCGCAATGCTTCCAGATGATCCGGCGTGCCGTAACCCTTGTTCTGCGCCAGCCCGTACATCGGATAGAGTTGGTCGAACTCCTCCATCCGCCGGTCGCGATCTACTTTTGCCAATATCGAAGCCGCCGCGATCGAAATTGACCGCGCGTCGCCGTGAATCAGTGCCTTCTGCTCGATGGGCAAATCGAGTTCGATGGCATCAAGCAACATATAATCCGGCAGGGGACGCAGTTGCGACACGGCCGCGACCATCGCTTGACGGCTGGCCTGATAGATATTCCACGCGTCAATCCGGCTCGCGTCAATTTCCGCCACCGCCCACGCCAGCGCGTGCTCGCGAATGCGTTCGGCCAGCTCAGTGCGCCGCTCCGGTGACAGTTTCTTGGAATCGTCCAGGCCGACAATTCGCCGTCGCGGATTCAGTACCACGGCGCCCGCCACCACTGGACCAAAGAGCGATCCGCGTCCCGCTTCGTCGAGTCCAGCAATGCGCATCCAGCCACGCTGTCGCGCGTCGCGCTCGTACCGTGCCGAGCAGAGCCGCCTGCCGTGAGCAACGTCGAACTGTGCCATCGGCGGGGATTTTAGCACACGGTACCCATGCGACCGTCGCCCATTCGACCCGTCCGTAACGTCCGGATTTCGAATCGCGCCTCAAAACCTTAACTCCTCTTAGGGGGGTCGGAGCTTCAGCTCCGACATACCAAGCAGGGAGAACGGGGCTTTAGCCCCTGGGGAAAACTCTTATCGTCGTGTGCACCCGAGTCAGAACACGGCCCGCGCGTCCTGTCATTCCGAGGCCCGTTTTTGGACGAGGAATCTCTCTTCGTGTGAAGAAGGCCTGCAGTCAGTTTTAGAGGAGCGCGGAAAAAGAAAAAGCCCGCACCGGCAAAGCCGATACGGGCTGAATCCGCAAACAGAATCTCGTTATTCGTTGGAGCTGCTTGGCACGGGCGCGGTATACGTCTCGACGCGCTTGATGCGTGCGGCCTTGCCCTTGCGCTGGCGCAGATAATTCAGCTTGGCGCGGCGGACGCGGCCCTGTCGCACCATTTCAATCGAGCCGATCATCGGTGAATGCACCGGAAAGATTCGCTCGACGCCTACTCCGAAGCTCACGCGCCGGACCGTAAAGCTCTCACCAGACAGCTCGCCGCGGCGGCTCATCACCACGCCCTCAAACGGCTGGATGCGTTCCTTGTCGCCCTCGCCTTCCTTCAGGCGGACGTTTACCCGGATCGTGTCACCGGGTCGGAAAACGGGATGGTCCTTGCGAATTTGGGACTGCTGCACCTTGGCGATGATCGGCTTCATGTCTATTATTCCCGGCAGACCCGCTCAGGTGGGGCCAGCACACACCACACAATCACAAATTATATCGAAATCGCCCCATTCTGCCTAGGCGAAATTGGTTTAGCTTCCATCTGCTGACTCCCCATCTCTGTCAGAGCGGCTGCTACCGCTATTGGGGGCCTTTTTCCTTCTCACGCCAACATAGATAAAGAAAGCGCCCAGTACGGCCAGCGGAAAATAAAACTGAAAACCGGGTTCCGTCAGGTTATTGCTGTAATACATGAACTCTCCGCGGAACATTTTTGCCGCCGCTAAGGACAAGCTCGCGCAACCTAGGATAAGGAAGAAAGCTCGCCCGAGTACGTCCTGCTTCAGATACTTGGACAGAAGATTTCCGTTTCCTTTTCGAGGGGTCGAGTGCTCTTCTTCAGGAGCCATCATTCCTCCAGGACGTGCCTTGCGCCATCGAGCAAATCGGGGCGATTGCGGCGCGTCTTTTCGAGCGCCTTCTCGCGCCGCCAGCGGCGAATTTCCTCGTGGTTGCCGCTCATCAGCATTTCCGGAACGGCCCAGCCGCGAAACGTTTGCGGTCGCGTGTAATGCGGGTAATCCAATATCCCGCGCCCGTTACCCTGCGGCGGGTGAAACGCCGTTTGTAGGGGCGCTGCTTGCTGCGCCCCTTCTGATGCTGCGTCCGGCTCGCTGAATGACTCATTCACCGTCGAATCCTCGTTCCCGAGTGCGCCGGGAATCAACCGGGTCACTGCTTCCACAATCATCGCCGCCGGCAATTCTCCGCCGGAGAGCACGAAATCACCGATGGAAATTTCGTCCGTGGCGAGACGCTCGGCCACGCGTTCGTCCACTCCCTCGTAGCGCCCGCAGATCAGCACAATCCTCTCAAGCTTCGCCAGCCGACGCGCCGTTTCCTGCCGGAAGATTTTCCCCGACGCGGACAGCAGCATGATCGCCCTTCGGGAGACATTTTCCGGGTGCCCCATCCTTGCCGAAGGCAAGGGTGGGGACTTTTCATTCAATATCGTCTCGACCGCGTCAAACAGCGGCTCCGGCTTCATCACCATTCCCTCGCCGCCGCCGAATGGACGGTCGTCAACCGTGCGATGCCGGTCGTGCGTGAAATCGCGCAAATCGTGGATGCAAGCTTCCACCAGACGCGCCTCGCGCGCGCGCCGCACGATCCCATAGTCTAGCGGCCCGCCGAAAAACTCCGGAAATATTGTGATGATGTCGAAACGCATTGCGCTAATCCTACCGCAGGCGGTAGCCCTGTCCTACTTGTTCAGATCACGGAGGCCTTCGGGGAGGACAACTTCAATCACGCGCGCGGCGGTATCCACGCGCACGCAAATCTCCTGCGCCAGCGGAATCAGCAGCTCGCCATTCGATGTATCCACCATCAGGAGCGGCGTTCCCGAAACATTTTCGCCGGCGATTTCCACGTCGCGGACGAGCCCGATCACCGGGCCGCCTGCTTCCTTCACCTCGCAGCCGGCCAGGTCCGTGATGTAGTAGCTCCCGGCGGGAAGCGGCATGCGTTCGGAGAAGGGAATCTGCACTTCGAGGCCGACAAGTTTCTTGGCATCGTCAATCGAATCGGAGCCTTCGAAAAGAAAGATCGCCTGGCCGCCGCGGCTCTGGCTCAGCCAGCAGGAGCGAATCGCCGTGCGGCGCGGCTCGCCGCGCTCACCACGCAATTCCGCGAACTTGAGGCTCTTGAATCGCTGGGGGAAGTCCGTAAGGATTTCGCAGGCCACTTCGCCACGGCGACCGTGGGGACGCAGGATGCGCGCCACGGTTACGCTCGCGGATTGTGGTGAATGCTGGATGTCCACTTATTCCAGAATTTCGAGTGTGAACCGCTTTTTCAATTTCATCCCGGCGGCGCCGAGCAGTGTGCGGATTGACTTCGCCGTGCGTCCCTGCCGCCCGATTACTTTGCCCAGATCTTCAGGATGGACCCGTAATTCCAGAACCGTTACCTGTTCGCCGTCCACTGCGTTAACCTTTACTTCGTCCGGATGATCTACGAGAGCTTTCGCGATAGATTCCACAAGTTCCCTCATTGCGCTTCCTCCACAGCTTGCCCTGCCCAGCGGAGAGGCTCGCTCGAGCGTGTACAAGAGTTATGAACATGACCATCTGTGGTAGGACGCTCTAGGCGGGCTTAGGGTTGCTGCGGATCAAACTGCGGACGGTGTCGCTGGGCTGTGCGCCCTTGCTGAGCCAGTACGTTACGCGGTCGTGATCGAACAGAACGGCAGCGGGCTTCTTGAGCGGATCGTAGGTTCCGACGATCTCGACAAAACGGCCGTTGCGCGGGCGCGTCTTTTCGGTAACCACCACGCGGTAAAATGGACGCTTCTTCTTGCCAATCCGCGCCAAACGAATCGTTAACACTAGAAATTCCTCCTGATTTGAATCTCGCTAGTATAGCGGAGGGTGGCCCCTTTCACCAATCGCTATATATCCTGAACCAGCGCTATCATGGCGCGGAGAGGCCGCAAATGCCCGAGATTCTGATTCGTCCCGCGGTTCGCGGCGACTTGCCTCGCCTGACCGAAATCTACAACCATTACGTGGTCCACACGCCGGTCACGTTCGATATCGAGCCCTATACCGTCGAGAAGCGGGAAACCTGGTTCAGCCAGTTTGCCGCGACGGGGCGTCATCGCTTGCTCGTAGCCGAAGAAAGCGGCTTCGTCCTCGGATACGCGGGCACGATGCGATTTCGTCCCAAGGCCGCGTATGAAACCACCGTCGAAACGACTATTTATTGCGCGCAACAGGCGATCGGGAAAGGAATCGGTTCGCGTTTGTACGGCGCGCTATTCGAAGCGCTGAAGGACGAGGACGTTCATCGCATCGTCGCTGGATACACGCTGCCGAACGACGCGAGCGCTGCGCTGCACGAGCGCCTTGGCTTCAAACCCGTCGGAATTTACACCGAAGTCGGCCGGAAATTCGGCCGCTACTGGGACGTCCAATGGACCGAGCGCCCACTGAAACTTAGTTGATGCTTCGCACCGCTCCGACAATCACCGCAGCAGCCAGAGTGGCAGGGCTGCTTGCGCGCACTGCTCGATCATCTGCTGGTCGCGGGCAGTGAACGCGTTGGCGTTTTCGCTTTCGACGTCCACCGTGCCGATCACGCGTTCTCCGCCGGGCGCGAGCACCGGCACGATGATTTCCGATAGCGTGCTGCTGAACGCCGTGAGGTATCGCGGGTCGTTTCGCACGTCGCCCACAATCACCGCTCGCTTTTGCTCAATTGCCCCGCCGGTCAGCCCCTCGCCGACCGGGAATTGCGGATATTCGGGCGCGCCCGGCCCGCTCCACGCGATGATGGAGACCTGCTCCGCGGTCACGTCGTAAACTCCGACCCAGCGATACTCGCCGAGCGTGCGGATCAGCTCCGCCAGCCGCTTCGCTTTGATCGCTCGGTCGTCACTCCCCGCCGCGACGGAGCGGATCTGGCCGAGCACGTTGTTGATGACAATCGGCATCGAAGACCACTCACCTTATCGCGACATCAGTGGCGCAGCATGACGCCGAAGAGAGATCCCTCGGGCACGTTGTGCCCTCGGGATGACGATCCGGATCGGATCGTCATTTCAGTCCGGCTAGCTTGCCCAGCCCACGCATTTTCATTTTCGCCATGCTGCCGTACTGCTTCATCATCTTGCGCATGTCCGCGTACTGCTTCAGCACCTGGTTTACTTCCTGTACTGTGGTGCCGCTGCCGCGGGCGATGCGCTTGCGGCGCTTGCCGTCAATCAGGTTGTCGTTCGCGCGCTCCGCGGCGGTCATCGAATTGATGATCGCCTCGGTGGACTTGAGCTGCTTTTCGTCGATCTGCGCGTCCTTGGGGATTTTCGCGAACGGCCCGACTTTCGGCAGCATGCCCATCAACTGCTCCATCGAGCCCATCTTGCGGATCTGCTGCAGCTGATCGCGGAAATCGCCGAGCGTGAATTCGTTTTCGCGCAGCTTGCGTTCCATCTCGCGCGCTTGTTTCTCGTCGATATTCTTCTGCGCCTTTTCGATCAGACCGAGGACGTCGCCCATTCCCAGAATTCGCCCGACGATGCGGTCGGGCACGAACGGCTCGAGCGCGTCGTATTTTTCACCCACGCCCACGAATTTCACCGGCGCGCCCGTCACTTTGCGAATGGAAAGCGCCGCGCCGCCGCGTGCGTCGCCGTCCATTTTCGTGAGGATGATGCCCGTCACGCCCAGCCGCTTGTGAAATTCCCCCGCCGAGCGGACCGCGTCCTGCCCGATCATCGCGTCCGCGACGAAAAGTATTTCCGTGGGATTCAACTCGCGCTTCAGAGTCGAAAGCTCGTTCATCAATTCATCGTCAATGTGCAGTCGACCGGCCGTGTCCACCAGGATCACGTCGGACGCGGAAAGTTTCGCTTCGCGCAAGGCGCCGCGCACGATTTCGACCGGCTTGTCCGTTCCCGTGCCGGGCCAGATGGGCGTACCCGTGGCCTTCGCCACCTGCGCCAATTGCTCGCGCGCCGCCGGGCGATACACGTCGGTTGAAACCACGATAGGCCGATGCCCATGCTCCGCGAGCCATTTGCCAAGCTTGCCGGTGGATGTGGTTTTACCGGAGCCTTGCAGTCCGCAGATGAGCCACACCGACGGTGGCCGCGACCCGAATTGCGGCTTGGCCTCGCGCCCGAGCAACTCGGCCAGCTCGTCGCGCACGATTTTTACGACTTGCTGGTCGGGTGAAAGTTGCAGCAGCACATCGGAGCCGAGCGCCTTCTCGCGGACGTGCGCGATAAATTCGTCCGCGACGCCCAGGTTGACGTCGCCTTCCAGCAGCGCCTCGCGGATTTCGGCAAGTGCGCCGTCGAGATGCTCCTCGGTCAGCTTCCCCTGCCCGCGCAGGTTCTTGAATGCTCTTTGCAGCTTGTCGGTTAGCGTCTCAAACATTTTGGTGACTCGCGATCCGTGGTTTCTGACATGTGGTTTTGCCGCGCAAAAGACGCCGAAATTCGATCCTATTGGGCTCAGTTCTCTGCGTCAAACAGGTGCCATTTGTGTGTCGAGTAATGTGTGCCCCCAACCTTTGTTTTCTATAAGTTAGGAGAAAATTTACTCGGCACGTGTGTCGAGTAATTGTGGCACGTTCCGGGGCGGCAGGATCGATGCCGGAGGCATGCTCCGCGGCCGGCGGTTTCGCCGTGTCGCACGCGCTCCGAATTGTCGCGATTCTCATCATAACGTCCCGATCCCGCCTTCGCCCTCAGGGCTACGGCGCGGCAAGTAGGCTAGCAGCCTGTGCGGACATTGCAAGTGGGGAATCCCTGTGGACTTTTTTGCGCGAGGATTTTTTCGCCTAGGACGTGCCGGCCCGATTTTTTTCTGCAGCCATGAATCCGGCGATTTCGGCGGTGGGCGCGGCGTGCTCCACGAACGTGAACGTTCCCTTTTCCTGCATCTCGCGCCCGGCACCAATCAACGCGCCCAGCGCCGTGCGTGCGAGAGCACCGCCGAGGCTGATCCGGCGAACGCCCGCGGCCTCAAGCTCCGCGACGGGGAACGCTAGACCCTTGATGCCCGCGAGGACATTCACGGGCCGCGGCGCGACCGCAGCGCAAACGCTCTTGATCGCTTCCAGACTCGGCAGTCCCGGCGCGAACAGCACGTCTGCACCCGCCGCTGCGAATGCCTGAAGACGGCGAATTATGTCGTCGAGATCAGGGCGGCCATGAAGGAAATTTTCGGCGCGCGCCGTCAGCGTGAACGGAAATGGAAGCGACCGCGCCGCCTCGACCGCTGCCGCGATGCGTTCCACCGCCAACACGGGATCGTAGATCGGGCGGTTGTCGTCGCCGCTCGCGTCCTCCACCGACCCGCCGACGATTCCCGTGGCAGCCGCCAGGCGAATCGTCTCCGCGACAGTTTTCGGGTCGTCGCCAAAACAATTTTCGAGATCAGCGGCCACCGGCAAATCCGTCGCTTCCACAATCGCCCGGCAATGCGCGAGCACTTCGTCGCGCGTGACCATGCCGTCGCGCCGTCCGAGCGAAAACGCGAAACCCGCGCTGGTCGTTGCCAGCGCCTGAAAACCCAGTCCAGCCAGAATCCGCGCGCTGCCGGCATCCCACGGATTGGGAATGATGAACGCGCGGGGCCCGGTGTGGAGCGCCCGCAATTTCGCGGCTTTGTCGGGCTGCGTGACGCTCATGGCGGATTGATTCTAGAGGACGAGGGGAATGCCGGTCAAACGCAGTAAATGTGTCGCACCTACGGCGCTTGGAACGGCGCCGGTTTGGGTTCCCAACCCTTCCGGGTTGGGCTAACCTCTGCCGCGCCTACGGCACTGGATATATCTTACGACCGCCACCCGGACGATCGCCCGCGCAGCTTATGCACTCAGCGCAGGGCGCAGTGCTAGCATGCAGTCATCAGACTCGGAGTGGGAAACGTGAAACCGGTCAAGCGATGGAAAACAAAAGAACGGCACTGGCTACCTTTCACACAGCCGCCGAAGAAGAAGTATCCGTTTCGTACGCCGATTCCGTCACGTTCAATCATTCGCGTGAAAGCCGCTCCGCGTAACCCATGGCGAAAAAAGCTGGGCGAACGCTTTCGCGTCGGTTATTACAGCCGAACAGACGGGCTGGATTGCGTTTGGCTAGTCAATGACAAGGGGCAATACCAAGAAACGACCGACCACGCCTATCTAGCGAGGTTTTTCGAGGTCGAGAAAGTTTCCAAAGAGCGTAGCCTATACGGTCGCAACCGCCGCCGTTTCCGCCGGTGAATTGATACTATCGCACGAAGCGCCCGAGGCTGCGGGGCATCGGACCTACTTGACTGTATTCGCAGTTGCCGTACGACAAGGTTCACGGAGCGATGATGCAGATGGGCATGTCGAAAAGCATCGCGGACCTGATCATCGAGATGGCCGGTGCGCTAAATTCGGGCCACATGGTGGCGCTCGAAAAGCGCCCCCCGGCGAACACCACGCCGACCTCCTATGAGACCTTCGTGAACGAGGAGTTTGTGCCGCGGTTCAAAGGTGTACCGGCTACGGCATAAGCCACAGGCGGACGTTAGCGCTTCTGTGGGGCGCAGCTTCGCTTATGCTTTTCGAGCGGAGACGACGAGCGCAGGCATCGGAATTTCCAGGTGATCGTCCCGGCTGAATGCAGCGGCGCTTTCTTGAATTGCCTCGCGCACTTTCGCGAGCGCCACAGGCGGCTGGGCGCGCAGCATTCCCCCGGTTCGAGCCGATCCTTGTAGAAAGCTTCGAAAAGTTCCGCGACGGACGCGAGTTCCAGACGAGCGGAAGCTGCGTCACCTTGATGTTCGCCGAATCCGGAGCTTGCGAGGACACGCGCGCATTCGTCGCGATCGCTGAACCGAAAAAATGGCGGACCGGGCGGAAGCTGAACGCTGGGATCGCCGAAATCCTCCAGCGCGCGGAGTGCAATGCGGAATCCGAGAGCCTCATCCGGCTTTGCCCAGGCCGTGAACGCGAATTTCCCGCCCGCGCGCAGTACGCGATGCGCTTCGCGAACGGCGACGTCGGGCTGCGCGAGATGCAAGATGCCGAAGTTCATCACCGCACGGTCGAATGTGGCGTCCTTGAAACTCAGAGCTTCCGCATCGCCGATCTGGAATTCGATTCCCGGATGGAGTTTCCGAGCCAGCGCCACCATCGCTTCGGAAAAATCGATTCCTAGCGGGGACCACCCGCGGCGCTTTGCTTCCGCGGCCACGTATCCGGGTCCGCTTGCGATGTCGAGCAAGTTCGCGCCGTCCGTGGCCGCGACGGAGTCGAGCAGCGGGCCGATCGTCTGCGAGGTCAGGCTACCGAGATAGCGGTGGTAGCCGTCCGAGGCGTGCTGCCATCCATCGAGCTCAAAATCGTGGAAGGCTTTCGCGTTGATGTCTGGCAGAGCCATGGAAAAGTTATCGACTTATGATAACCGAAGCGGCGCGCGACGGCCTGAAGTTCCTGCGCTTCTGAATTCCTGGAGAACCGACACGACAACTCCCGTGTTTCGGTCTATTGCCTCCGCCTCCGCCAGTCCGTACCATTTGGCACATGATCCTCGGTGAATTGATTCAGGTGTGCCGCGAAGAGTTGCGGAAGGTGAAGCCGGCGATTATTGCGGCCTACAAAATCATGCGCGAGGCGGATGATCGCGCGCTGCAAACGCTACTTTTGTTCTTCCAAGATCGCTGAAGCACAGCTCCCCGGCCAGACATCGCGGTCGCGCTACAGCAGTCGTCCGCAGAAATATTCATAGAAATTTGGGTCGCCCCAATAGCTGAGGTGCGCGAGTACGGGCAGCGCGTAGGGAAATTCCCGCTGATCGTCCGGCAGATAAAATTTCAGCTCGGCGCTCACCGGGTCCATGGACGCCCACGCGTTGAGCCATACCAGCGGATCGGCGCCATCGAGCTGTCGAAAGGCGTAATTGAATTCAAATTGGCCGTATTCGCGCCCTGAAGGCGCGCGGCGAAACGAATAGAGCATGGAAAGAATCTGTGCGCGGACCGCCTGATCGCGTTTCACGTGCTGGCGAAAAAAATAGAACACCTTGTCGAGCGGCGAACCGAACGTGACCAACCCTTTCAGTTTCTGCAGCTGCTCCAGTTCCAAGTAGGGCGTGGGTGTATCCCAAGTTGGACCGGGCTGCGCGTTGCGCTCCGCGAGCAAGCCGTTGATCGTGTCGTAGGCGATCACGCTGCCGAGAGAATGGCCCGCCAGGATCACGCGGTCGTAATTGCCGCCGGCGAGCAATCGTTTCAGCGCGGCCGTGGAACCTTTCAGAATCGCGCTGCGTGCCACGTAGTCGTTCGATTTCGCGTCCGTATTCACGTAAACCGCCACGTCGGCCACGTACGCGGTGAGCGAATAGGATACGATCCCCGCCAGTGCGGCGCCCACAAGCGGCTGCCAAATATGTTTCTGACGGATGATTCCGACCGCGTGCGCGAGCGCATAATTTCCGGGCCGCAGATCGAGCCAGAGGGCCGCCGCGAGGAAGGCCACTGCCACGACAAAATCCAGCGCAAACCAGATTCGCTCCGCGGCCTGTTCAATGGAGGTGCCGGATTGCCGGTGGATCTCAAACAGCGATTGCAAGCCGAACCATGCCATCAACAGAAATGCCGCGTAAAACAAGAGAATCAGGGAGTGCTCGATGGTGAGATAGGGAATAAAAGCGGCTGTGAGATTCTTAAGCGCAGCTGCCCCAATCGTGCGGTTTGGAAATCCAGCCGAGGAGCATCAACACGCCCACCGCGAGCAATGAGTAGAGAAGAAAGACGCGCGCCAGCTCGCGGCCGTAGATTGCGAATACCTCGCGCAAGGCATGGCGCATTTTCATGCCGTACGCGCCGATCATTTCCTGCAGGTTATCGGCAAAGTATTTCAGCGGCGTGAAATCCGTTTGCAGAACCCACTTCAGCGTGTCTACGGCGTTGAGCTTGTCTTCTGTTTCCGGCGCCCAGTAATACTCGAAAAGATCCACATACGCCGCGGGCTGGTCGCTCGGATTTTGCGCCCGACCCGACGGCGCGTCCTTTTCGGGACACGGAGGCGCGTCGCGGAGGGGCGCGAAGAATTCCGATGCGCATGCCGACTTCCGTCCAATTTTCGTGGGCGATTTCGACGGGGCAGAGCTTTGCATTCATGCCGCGGCTGCGCGTCAGATGAGTGAACACGCCGCGCGCAAAACTGTCGAGCGTCTCGTAGGGATCTTGTTCGCCGATTCCGTGAATGATGAGGAGGGCCTGGCGCGCGCTGCGCAAACGTAACGGGGGTGCTTCCATAACCGGCGCAGCCATCGATCGGAACTCCGGGTGCTAATCGAGTGTGGAATTCATGGCCCGGTAAATTGCGGGGACACTATATCACCGCCAGAGGTCTGCGAGCGATGAGCCGAAAGCAGGCGCGTTTCAATCCAGGAAAATCGGAAGGCAGAGCGGAGGCTCGACGTGAAAATCGAGGCGCGCGATTTCCGCGAGCGCGCGATTCAGAACGGCGCTATCGCATGCCTCGAGGGTCATCACGAACGGCAGCGCGGAATGCGGGAAGCCCGGCTTTTGCAGCAGCGCGTCGAGGCTGATTTCATATTTCGAGAGAATCGCCGCGATGGACGCGACGATGCCGGGACGATCGCGCACCACGAAGCGGAGATAGTGCGGCACGGTGAAATCGCCGCTCACCGAATCCGGAACTTCCGCCGCGCCGGGCAGCGCCTCCACGGGTGCGCCAGAGCTGCGGAGAATCGCATAGAGATCGGAAATTACGGCGACGGCCGTGGGATCGCCGCCCGCGCCATATCCCGAAAAAATCATTTTGCCGCCGAATTCGCCCGTGGCCGTCACGATATTCTGGCTGCCCTGCGCGTGGGCCATCAGCGAGGCGGCGGGAATCAGCGCGGGCTGAACGGCGGCGGCGAGCCGCACGCCTTTCTTTGTTTCCTTCTGCGCCACGGAGATCTGGCGAATCGTGCAGTCGAGGCCAGCGGCGTACATGAAATCCACCGCTGCGACCGCGCTGATCGAGCGGCACGGAATCTGTTTGCTGCCGCACGCGCAGGCGCAGTCCGGCTTGCGTCAGGATCAGGAGTTTCGCGCGCGCGTCCATGCCGTCCACATCGGCGCTGGGATTGGCTTCGGCATAGCCGAGCGACTGCGCTTCCTTCAGCGATGTGTCGAAGCTCGCGCCATCTTTTTCCATCTTCGTGAGGATGAAATTGCAGGTGCCGTTGAGAATTCCCGCGATTTTGTAAAGCCGGTCGCCGGCAAGGCCTTCCTGAATGCCGATAATCGCCGGAATTCCGCCCGCGACCGACGCGCCAAATTCAAGCCGCTTGCCCATTTTTCGCGCAAGGTCGAGCAGCTCGGGGCCGGATTCGGAGATCAGCAGCTTGTTGGCGGTAACGACGGATTTGCCCGCGCGCAGCGCCTTGCGCACCCACTCACCGGCAGGCTCGAGGCCTCCGATAAGCTCGACCACGACGTCCACATCGGACGAAAGCACGTCGTCAACATTTTCGGTCCAGCGGATGTTTGCAGGCAGCGAGCCGATTTTTTTCTTCTTGATGCCGCGATTGAAAATGTGCGTGAGGAGCAGCGGACCGTCGGAATCCAGGGAAAGAATCTTCGCCACGGAGCGGCCCACGGTGCCAAAGCCGATGAGGCCGATTTTCAGGCGCCGGTCCGCACCCGCGAGTTTCTTCACGACGCGAGATTTAGCGGCCCTGGTTTTCGACGGGCGAGATGACGTGCGCGATTTCCCCAACGAACTTTCCTCCGGATACTCATCGTACCAAACGCCGGAGAAGACGCGCAGGAGAAAGGCGCCCTAGTGTTGCGTTTTAGTCTTGTATGCGCCGGATTCGATGTACGGCTTCAGGCGCTCGAAGATGAAATGGTGCCAGACCGCGTCAACGACTTTGTCCTCGCCATCCGTGATCTCGCCCGAAACGTCGCAGGTGACGCGCATTTTTGTGCCGGCGGGGTCGGGAAGAAAATCATACGTGGTGACGAAGGTAACGGCCTGTCCCGAAAAGCCCAGAGGCCCTGTGAAGCGAATTCTTTTTCCGCGATCGGCGTAAATCACGGTGGCGTGGAGCACGCCATTGCCCGCATCGTCGAAGATTTCATAGAAGCCGCCGCCGGGTTTCGCTTCAATATAGAGTTTTTTCGGGTGCTCGGAGAACGAGTGATCCCACCAGCCGCTGATGTCGCCGGTCGCGGCGTCGTAGACAGCCTCGGGGCTCGCGGGCAGAATGAATTCTTGCTTCACCTGGAATGCGCCCGTTTTTAATTCCTTCGTTTCGCTTCGCAGAATTGAAGGAACCGCAACCAATAGCAACGCCAAGCACGCGGCAACGAGCACAACTTTCTTCCTCACCAAGTTCTTCACAGGATTTCCTCCCAGGACGGATTGTGCGCACGGGCTCCAGTAGCGTCAACCTAAGGAGCCGTACGCGCCTCGCCAAATTCTGAAATAGATGCGGCGATTATTCTGCGTCAAATCTCACGGAGCGCACTGCCGAAAGCGCGCCAGTTCCGTCCGAAGCCTGGAAATCCAGGCGATACGATCCGGGCGACAGATCTTCCATCGGGACTCTGAGTCCCAGCGGCACGACCGTGTTTCCCTTCACCATGTAGGTCGAAATATCCACGTCATGGGCGCCAGTGACGATCTCGCCGGTTTTTGTGTTTACGACGTTGAAAGCGATTCGAACCACCGGCGGATTGGGATCGGTAAGATGTGGATCGTAGACCTGCGCGTACAAAGCCACCTTGTCGGACTTCTTGAAATGGTTGCTGGCGGACGGAGTGATCTCCATATCCTTGACGATCAGCGGGGTACGATCGGAGACCAAATCCGCGGCCATGGCTGCGCCCAGACCCTGCACCTGCCCGACTTCGTTGCTGAGGGCGAGGCCGCTCACACTGAACGTCTTGCCATCGTAGGGATCAATCACCAGCGGAGTTTCGAACTTTCCGAAGTTCTGGCCGCCGGCCGAAAGGACGACATCGAGGCGATACGTACCCGGAGCTATCTGAAATTGATTCGAATAGCGCGTGGGCCTCTGCATGAACGCTTTCCATTCGTCCTTCTCTAGATCGAGATTCACCTGATCGCTGAATCGCGCGGCCACGGTGCCATCGGGACGATAGGCGATGCCGAGAACGTTCATGTCCGCGTGGTACTTGCCTTTGTCCTTGGAAAAATCCACGGACGATGCGGGGAATTCCATTGCCAGATTCACGCGCGCTTCGCTTGGTGACGTGTAGAAGAAGGGCGCCTCGAGCGTGCCGGTGATGGTGCCTTTCTCTGCAGCGGCCGCGCGGGTCTCCAGATCTTTTCCGGCCGGCTTGCCCGCCAGCATGTCCTTCGACTTGGCAGTGCAGTATCCGCTGCGCGCGCGGACCTGGAGTCCGCCGTGGTCCATCTTCACTCGCAATGCATGGCACGCCCCTTCGGGTGCATCAGGCGGAGAATAGCCGAGAAAATAGTATTCGTCCTGCTCGTGCGCGATTTTTGTGAGACCACCGAGAAAATCGTTATTGTTCAAGATCGGAAAGCCGCCCGTGCCCTGGGCAAGCGCTTCGAGCACCGACTGATTCGCGGTGCCGTTATCAGGGATAGTCGGCATGATCAGCTGCGTATTCACGCTGGCGAATTGGCCCATGGTCGCCGGCATTCCCACCGGCAAACCCACGGTCCCACCGCCTGGCGCGGTACCTCTACCTCCGCCCGGCGCACCCGGACTTCCCCCTCCCGGAGATCCGCCCTTGCCGCCCCCGCCTGGGGCACCTCCACCACCGCGTGGGGCGCCGCCTCCGCCGCCCGGAGCTCCACCACCGCCACCATGACCGCCGCCCCCACCGCCTCCTCCATGTTGCGCCGGATCGACAGGTTCAACGGCCTCCGACATCGAGTAGGAAGCCAGGACCAAATGAGGTTGGGCGGTCGATGAATTGCCCAAAGGTCTGTGCGATGTGTCACGAGACGATGCAGACGGCCCATCATCCCGCCGAAGTTGTGCTCCGGGCCCCAGCCCACCGCCCGCTATCAGGCCGCGGACATCCAGCGGATAAATGGCGACGTTAGCTTGATTGCATGCGGAAATCGTCGCAGTCAATTCAGCTTCGGCTTCCGACGTGAGTGGGAACCCGGCGGTAAAAAGAACCACGCTTTTCCGGCCTGGCACATTGGCAAGATTCTTCGCCAGACTCCTGATTCCCAGCAAGAGCGTGTGCACTCCAAAATCTGCCTGAGCATTAGGCAGGGAAGGGCCGCCGCCCAAAGTCCCGGGCGACGAGGCATCCGTGAGCGAAGGTTCGGGAGCATTTGGCGCGACCGCCGCCGATTTCATGGAAGCGGCCGCCTGCTGGAGGCGAGTCGCGTCCGCCGTGAAATTTTGAACCACACGCAGAGCACCGGTGAAATCAACGATGGCCATCACGCGATCGGGTCCAACATTAGCCGCGATAAATTTCTTAGCTGCATCCCGCGCGCGCATCTGGTCGGCGGGCGCCATGGTGGAATCGTCAAAAAACAGAACCATGTAGCGGCGTTCGGGAGCGCCGGTAGCTCCCGGAGCGGAACCGTAGGAGAAGTTGACGATCGGCTGCTCCTGATTATTGTCGAAAATGTGAAAATCCTTGGCCGTGAGATCGTGAACGTAATTACCCTTCTTGTCGGTGACGATCACGTCCACGCGCACCACGCGCGATTCGGCGTGAAGAACGGAGGAAGCGGGCGCGGCCGCCTGGGTAGCGGAGGCGGGAGAAGCAGCTGGGGGAGAGGACTGCTGCGCACGAACCATTGCCGGTGCGACGATCACCTGCCGCGCGAACCATCCTGCCGCCAGAATCAGAAATGCCGCGGCCATTATGGGCTTTATTTGACGGAGCCTCATGATGCACCTTCCTTTTTGTTCTAAAGCTTAGTACGGAATCTCAACCACGCCATTTTCGGCTGAAAGCGCCGCGGCGTTGGAATCTCTTACTACCAGGCGAACCACGTAGTCGCCCGGTTTCAAATCAAAACTCGTTCTCACCGTTACGCCGGAGTGGCTCAGCCGCTGGTAGGTTTCATCGCGCAGTTTCATGGAAACGATCCTCTGCGTGCCAGTCACAAAATTTCCATCGCGGTCGAAGATCGCCGCAACCACGGTGAGGTCGTCCTGATTGCGGCCGTCCGCTTTCGTGAAGCGCACATGCGCCAGATCCACGTGGGCGAGCACGGAAAGTTTCGCATCCGTTGCCCCGGTCTTGTAGTACTGCGTTTGCAGCCCGACGGAAACGCCGTGCTGCTCCTCCTGCGAGAAAAGCGCATCGTCAATATCGCGCTTCGCAACTTCGGCGGGAGTTTCGCCGTGGAGCGGCGCGTAGTATCCACGCCGCGCCTGGATGGTGAGTTTATTCTTGGGCACGAGCGTGACTTTCAGCGTGTGGAAGTGGCCGTCGTATTTGATATTTGGCGGAGCGAACGCCAGAAAATAGTACGCATCGGGCGCGCCGGCGACTTCGCGCAATCCCGCGACCAGATCGTTGTTGTCGTGAAACGCGAACCCGCCGCTATCCTCCGCGAAGTACGCAAGCGATTCGGACTGACGGCTCTGAGCCGTCAAGTTTCCATTGCGGCGCGGAGGCCGGCGTTGGCGGGATTGGGGTCATTCGAATCCTGGCTGATATCCGTGCCGAGGTCGGGTACGTAGAGACCGCGCGCATCGAGGGTGTTAATGAACACGCTCTGACGGATGGCGCGGTCAATCAAATCCGAATACTCGGTTTCATGAGTCGTGTACAAAAATCCCGGAGAGATCAGCACCAGGTTGCGCTGCCCCGGCAGTACCGACAGCCGTTCGATGATCTCTTTCACGCGGCGCAGCGTGTATTCCGTTTGCGTGGAAGTCTGCTGCTCGACGCGAATAGCCATGGAATCGACGAGAGATTGCGCCTTAAGAATGTCACTCGCGGTCGGGCCGCCGGTAGGGGACGGATTCGGTGAGGCCGAACAGGCCAGGGCGTCCGAAGTGGCCACGTCCATCGCGTACTGGTCGTGATGATTCTGGATCAAATCAGCTTCGTAAGGATCCATCGGCGGGCAATCGCTCGTGGATGTAGCTCCCGCCGTCACGGTGCTGACCTGCAAATTGCGCAGCGTGGCGTGCAATTTGTCTCTGTCGTCGGTAAAGTCCAACTGATTGCGGCCCGAAACCGTGAAAACCGCGATGCGATCCGTGGGTTTGACCGATGTATTGAGATACTTGTCGGTGGCGTTTCGCGCCTGCATTAAATCCTGCACGTTGAGCAGGGCGTCATCAAAGAGAAGTGCCACGAAACGCGAGGGAGGCAGAAACGCTGGAGCAGCAGGCTCGCCAGGCTGCCCGGCAGCTGCGGGCGCGGCGTTTGCCGGCACGATGGGATGAGCAGCGGACGCCGGCGTTTCCACCGAGAAATTCGAAATGATCTGCGGTTTGCCATCCTGAAACAGCTGAAAATCTTCCTTGTGAAGTGTCGCGACGGCGTTGCCCTTTGCATCGCGCACGATCACGCGAACGGGCACCAGATTTACCAGCACGCGCAAGGGGACGGAAGCTTCTTGCGTAGTCATTTCGGCGACATCGGCGCTGGCGGGAGCGGGCGCAGTAGAGGCAGGAACGGCGCGTCGTCGCGGGCTGCTGCGGCGACGCATTTTGCGAGGCCTGAGCCTGGGATGATTGAGATTGGGAGGTTTGAGCGCGAACCAGCGCGAAACGCGCATCGCCCGCACACGCCAGCAGAACGCCGATCAAAATGACGGAGGAAATCCGCAGATACCTTGACGTTTGTGCCGTCATTCGGAACTCCCCAAGGCAGCCCGGAGCCCACCGCCCCGGGTCAATCCTTTGCGTCAGCTTCGGGGAGTTTACATCGAACTCACGTTGTCAGTTGTGTTTTCTTTCTGCTTGACCTTGCTCGGGCCTTGGGGATACCGTGGCGCGAAATCGAGCTGCGGCAAAGCGGCTGCGGTCCGATAAACATTCAATCAAAAAGACTTACACTGTGACGGAGGCTACATGGAACGCCCCACTGGCGTGACGATTTTGGCGGTACTGGGTTTCATTGGAGCGGGGATGCTGGTTTTGGCGGCGCTCGGGATGTTTCTAGGTGGGGCCATTTTGGCGAACATGGCCACGCGTCCGGGAATGGCGATGATCGGAGGCGTGGGGGGCGTCATCTTGGCCGTGGTCTTCCTGTGCATCGCCGTTCTCTATTTTTTCGTCGCGCTGGGATTCCTCAAACTGCAAAATTGGGCGCGCATCCTGACCATCGTCCTGTGCGGTCTGGGCGTGCTTTTCAACGGATTGGGCGTGCTGAATGCTCTCATCCATTTCCACGCGGTGATCGTCGTGTGGCAGGCCATCGTGGTCGCGATCGACGTATGGGTCTTGCTATATCTTTTGAAGCCGCATGTGAAGCAGGCGTTTGGCGCGACCGGGTTCTGACCTCGGCCGATTCGCGAGACGCAAATGAATTTCGCGAAAATCGTCTTTTGGGTGGCGGGGATTTGGGGCGTGGTGACGCTCGCGCCTCTCTACTTCATTCTCGATATGATTGGACGGCAAGATCCGCCTGCGATTACGCATCCGTTGTTTTTCTACGGCTTCGTCGGCGTCGCGCTGGCGTGGCAATTCGCGTTCTTCGTGATCGGCAAAGATCCAGTGCGATTCCGGCTGATTATGATTCCGTCGGTGCTCGAGAAGATGGCCTTTGGAATCCCGGCAATCTTGCTCTATACGCAGGGGCGGCTCACCGTGTTCGATCTGGCGCTTGGATGCGTTGATCTTCTGTTCGGCGCGCTATTCCTGTTCGCGTTTCGCTCGACCGCGCCTTAGCCTGCTTCAGTTGCCCGCTTTTTCGGTTACCATTCCTATCGGAGTGCGAATGAATCAGACGACTACCGATCCGGCTGCGGGCGCTCCACGAAAGTTCTCTGTTTTCGCAATCGTACGACGCGTGTTGCGGTTGATCGTGGTGAACTTCCTTATCTTCGCAGTCCTGGCCGAGCTTGTGTCTATCGTGCTCGTCCATCGGAAAAATTGGCCTTCGAGCCGACCGACCTACCGGCTCAATTACAACCAGTTCTGGGCGGACATCAATCCCGTGTTCGGCGTGTGGCATCGTCCGAACGGGCGGTTCCTTCACCAGGAAGGTTGTTTCAGTGTGGAATACACGACCAACAGTTATGGCGCGCGCGATAGCGAACGCAGCGCGCGTTCCTCGCAACCGCGCACCATCATGCTCGGGGATTCGTTTGTCGAGGGGCTCGGGCTGCCGGACGCAGAGCGCTTGAGCAACATTCTCGAGCGGGACACGGGCCGCGAGCATCTCAATTTCGCAACCGGTGGAAATTTCGGGCCGCTGCAGTACGCGCTGCTCTACAAAAGCATGGCCGCGGCGTATGACCACAACCTGGTAGTGGTCGGCGTGCTGCCCGACAATGATTTTCACGACATGTCGCTCGCCTACTGGAAGTCCCACGGGTGGGCCGGTCCTTATCGTCCGTACTATGCGGACGATCTTTCCGTCATTTACGACGGCCATTTCGATCCGAACGCCGGGCAGGGAACCTGGGATCACGTCGAAGCGATCATGCGCGCGTATCTCGCGTCGTATCATGTGGGCCAATATCTTTATTCGCGGCTGTACTGGCGCACGCGCGGCGTCTATTCCGGGTACAACGATTATGACGATGTGGATCTCGCGCGCCTGAAAAAGTCGCTCGTGGACATCAAGGCCACGGCCGACGCTCACGGCGCTCGAGTGGCCGTGTTCCTGATTCCCCGCGCCAACGATTTCCTGCGATTGCATCAGGTTGGCTCGGACCGACTCGGACCGGTTATGGAGCAGTGGGGCCGCGACGTCGGGATTCCAATCAAGGACCTGCTGCCGGAGATGGACGCGCAGTCCAATGGCGATTACCGCTCGTATTTCCTTTCGTGCGATGGCCACTGGTCGGCTAAGGGCAATCGAGTAGCAGCGGACATCCTGGAACCCTGGCTCGGAGAAACGAAGCTGGCGGGGAAATAGCACGACCCGGCGCTAACGTGGGTAATCAATGGAAAAGGGGCCGCCCGGTGAAAGCGCAGCCCCCTAATTTCTGAGCTTGTTCCGAATGCTGCGGCTGCCTGCCGAGCGGGCGCCGCCGGCCTACCAACGGTATACCTAGTAACGCCTGACCAACGGCTTGGTTGCTTCGAGCTTCTTGGCCTTCGCCAAACTCTTCTTGGATTTCTTGGTTGCCATGTGGTTTCTCCCTGTCGGTGAATTTGCCCCCGCGGGCTGTCGTTATCGTTATATGCAATGCGGGTGCCAATGTAAACACCGCGGGCCGCGTTAGCTATCCCCTTTCATTACTTCGCAGGCAGCTGCAGGCGCGCCAGAACCCGCGACCCCACTGTTGACTTATTCAGAATCTATTGAACCATTCAACACGGGGCGGTTACTCGTCGACGATCACTTTCCCTTTCATGCGATCGTGCCCCAATCCACACACTTTGGCGCACTTGAAGGCGTATGTGCCCGGCTCCTGGGCGACGAAATCTATCACCTGGTCCACGCCCTTTGTTACTTTTCCATTTTCATTGGGCGGGTCGAATAGCAAGCCGGGTTTGCTTTTGTCCTTGGTTCCCTCGGGAAAGGCGTCCAGCTTCGCGCCATGCGTTTCATCCTCGGAGTGCACCTTCAGCTGAATCTTTGCGCCCTTCTTGACGTGAATTTCACTGGGCGTGAACTCGTACTTTTTTGCCGACACTTCGATGACTTGCGGCGTCGCGGTATCCGAGCTTTGCGCGCGAGCCATCCAATATGTCGTCATCGAAAACCCCATGAAAATAGCCACCAGGACAAATGCCTTTCGCATGATGCCTCCAGTATACGGCGTGCGTTTGTTGTTTCAATTGAAGTGGAATCGGATGTGAGATGAATATCCGGGGTTGCCACGGAGCGTGTCGGACACGCGGCTTCCTTGACCGTGCTGCGCCGGTCGAATACACTACGTAATTCGCTTGGGTCCGCGAAGGGCATCCGATGCGCCGACTCCGCCACTAGAACAGGCCAGCCCGCGAAAATAGAGGAGAAAGTTCGTTGCCGAAACGTACGTTTCAGCCCCATGTGCGCCGCCGTCACAAAAAACACGGCTTCCGCAAACGCATGAAGAGTCAGGGTGGACGGAAAGTCCTTGCGCAACGCCGCAAAAAAGGGCGCCACAGCCTCACGCGAGTCTGACGCGCCATCGCTTGGCCTGCCGCGCGAATGCCGCGTGGTGCGCCGCGCCGAATACGACGCTGTTTATCGCGAGGGCAAACGCCGGTCGAGCCGCGAGTTCACCATTTTCGTTCGCCCCAATGGCCTCGAAATCAGCCGGTTTGGCTGGAGCATCAAGAAAGCGCTGGGAAACGCGGTCCAGCGCAACCGCATCCGGCGACGGCTGCGCGAAATTCTCAGGTTGCACCGACAGGAGATTGCTCCCGGATGGGACATCGTGATTCACCCGCGCAGCTCGGCGGCGACGGCGGATTTTTCGGCGCTCACCAGGGAATTGCTACAGCTGATTCCTCGCGCTCCCACGCCTTGAAGCCGGCCGGCGAATCGCAACGGTTGACGGCGCGCGGGAAATCGGCCGCCGCCTGGACGCTGCTCCTGCTGGTCCGCTTCTACATCACGTTCCTTTCGCCATTTTTCGGAGGCGCTTGCCGCTTTCAACCATCGTGCTCGAACTACGCCGCGGAAGCCATCGCGCGGCACGGCGCCCTGCGCGGCTTGTGGCTGGCGCTTCGGCGCTTGCTTCGCTGCAATCCATTCATCAAGGGCGGATTCGATCCCGTGCCGGACGCGCTCCTGCGTCAACACTTCGCACATCCATCGCGAACCCAGGGTGAACCCTTCGATCGCATGCCGCGCTCTCAGGGTGAACCGCAGTGAAGGAGATGTCGGACCAGACTCGCGGAATTGCTTTCGTGGTCATCGTGGTTGTCGTCACGTTTGTGTGGATGCATTACTTCCAGCCGCCCGTTCCCCCGCCGCAGAAGGCCGGCACGGTTGCGGGCCAATCGGCTCCCGGGCAAACGCCCGCTTCTGGTTCGACACAACCTGCGGGAGCCCAGGGCGCCATGCAAGGTTCCATGCAAATGGCCGCGGGCGAGGCGCCCGCCGTGGCAGCGAAAATTCCTGTGGCGCAGGCCGTCACGGAAACGAACATCATGGTCGAAAGCGACCTCTACCGCGTCGAGCTATCGAATCACGGCGGGGTGGCGCGATAGCTGGCAGCTGAAAAAATACTTCGACGATCAGAAGCCGCCGCGCCCGCTCGATCTGGTCAACCCCGATGTCGCTCAGGAGCTCGGATGGCCACTCTCGTTGAAGCTGTCCGATCCGCAATTGGAAGCGCAGGCGAATTCCGCGCTCTATGAAGTCACGCCCAGTTCGGAGAATCTCACCGCGCCCGCTGAGATCACCTTCCACTGGAGCGACGGCCACCTCAACATAACCAAGAAACTGAAATTCGCGCAGGATTACCAGATGTCGATTGAGGTGTCGGCCTCGCTTGATGGAAAGCCGCTGGCGCCCGCCATTGCCTGGCGCGGCGGATTTGGCGACAAAGCTATCCGCAACGCTTCGCAGCTGGTCAACGTTTTCTACAAGCAGGCCGACAGCCTCAACCTGCTTCAATACAAGAAGCTCGGCGTTTCCGGGAATCAAATCCAGCCGTCTCAGCAGCCCGGCTCGATGCAGTTCGCCGGAATCGAGGACCAATTCTTCACCGCCGCGTTCATTCCTGACGGGACCGACCTCGGGCTCTGGCACTGGACGCAATGGCATCACTTCACTGCGGACAATCAGCCGGCGACTTCGCCCGAAGCGGAAATCGCCGTCGGCGCGACCGCGCCCGGTCCCTTGAAGGCGCGAGTGTTTGTCGGCCCGAAAGATCTGGGGCTGCTCACAAAAGTGCAGCCGTCGCTGGAGCAGTTGGTGAATTTCGGCTGGACCGGAGTGATCGCGAAGCCGCTGCTTTTTGCGCTGCAGTGGCTGCATCGCTATATTCCCAACTGGGGCTGGGCCATCGTTGCGCTCACGCTGGTGATCAACTTCGCCGTGTTTCCGCTAAAGATGAAAAGCTGGCGATCCATGCAGGACATGCAGAAGCTGGCGCCGGAAATGCGCGCGATTTCGGATAAGTACAAGAAGTATTCGATGACCGACCCACGCAAAAAAGGCCAGCAGGAAGAAATGGCGGAGCTCTACCAGCGCCACGGCATTAACCCCATGGCGCAACTTGGCGGCTGCGTGCCGATGCTGATCCAGATGCCCATCTGGTGGGCGCTGTGGCGCGTGCTGACGGGCGCGATCGAGCTGCGGCACGCGCCGTTCGTCTTTTGGATTCAGGATCTTTCGGCCAGAGACCCGTATTACATTTTGCCGGTCGCCATGGCCATCACCATGTATTTGATGACCAAGATGACGCCGCAATCCGCGGCCATCGATCCGTCGCAGCAGAAAATGATGAAGCTGATGCCGCTGATGTTCGCGGCGATCTTTTTCACCTATGCAAGCGGCTTGAACCTGTATATGTTCACCAGCAACCTGGTGGGCGTCGGGCAGCAATATTATTTGAACCGGACTCGGCCGCTGCCCACGAACAGCCCATTCAAGAATAAAAAGAAGAAACAACAATGAACGGCGATCGATCACCGCGCTCGAACCGGCCGCCCAGCCGCCAGTTTCAGCGCCGGGAACATACCGCGCCGCCGCCGCCGCTGGACCGCGAGCGCGCCACTGCGGAACTGAAGCGTTTCCTCGATCTCGCCGTGCGCGAAATGGGCCTCGCCGTGGAATTCGAGGTGTCCACGCCGTCGGGCGACGATGCCGAGGTCCTGGTCACGTTCGGCGGAGCCGATCAGGAATTGTTGCTGGAGAACAGCGCGGAGCTGCTGCTTTCGCTCGAGCACATCGCGCATCGCTGGCTGCGGCTTGATCCGCGGCTGCACGATCGCGTGCGATTCGATTGCGGCGAATATCGTGCCACCCGACTGGCGGAATTGAAGCTTTCGGCGCGGGTGGCCGCGCAGCGCGTGCGCGAAACCGGCCAGCCCTTCCAATTCAATCCCATGTCGTCGCGCGAGCGCCGCATCGTCCACCTCGAACTCAATGGCGCAGCCGGCGTGCGCACCGAAAGCGAAGGCTCCGGCGATCGCCGCCAGCTTGTGATTTACCCCGCCACTCCCCCGAACAAAAGATAGTCGCGGCCTGTTGAACACCGCCCCGTTGCAAGCCACTGAGCAGTGTCATCCCGAGGGCGAGGTGTGCCCGAGGGATCTCTCTTCGGCGCACATGAGTGGCGATGACTTCACACGAAGAGAGATTCCTCGGCCCAAGGCGTCTCGGAATGACAGGCTCTACGCGTAGATGGCGCCGCCGCTACACTTCGATGGCGTAACCCTCTTTGCCGACGTTGATGCACTAGCGTCGCACCAAGCTGATCGGAGAGCCCGGCGGTCTCGTGGATGTGTCCGCAGAAAAGATAAGGCGGCTGCTCGCGCTCGACCCATGCGCGCAGCGCCGAGCTGCCCGCATGCTTCCCTGGAGCGTATTCGTCGAGCCGCGTCCCGTATGGCGGAAAATGAACCACAAGATGAAGCCCGGCGATTCCATCGAACGGCGCGAGCGCCTCCGCGATCTCTTCCTCGGAATATTCGCCGGGCGTCTTGAACGGAGTGATGTTGCTGTAGCCAAGGCCCGCCCAGGGAGTGGACTTCGCCTGCAGCACGCGGCGGTGAAAATCCACGAAGCCGAAGCGCCGGCAGAATTCGCGAATGTCGTCGTGCGTTTCGTGATTTCCCGGCAGCACCCATAGCCGCTCGCCAAGCGGCTTGAGCACTTCGCCGCAGCGGTCCAGTCCTTTGTCGAAACGTGGCCAGATCGCCCGCGCAGATGTACACGTCGGCCGGTTGCGCGACGATCCGCGCCAGCGCGCGGAGATCGCCGTGAATATCGCTGAAGATCAGGACCTTCACTGGAGTTTTCTTTGCGGGAATGCCGGGCGCGGGTTGTTGCGGCACCATACGTCTCATGCGGCTCTGCAGCATGCCGTTCGTGAGCCAGCCTTGCTCGAGCACGTTGCCCGCGTGGTCGAATACCACGCGATACGTGAACGGCTGCGGGCCGCGGCGGCGGCCATCCTGAAATCGGTTTTCGCCCAGCTCGACCACAGGATGGCCATCGTCAATGAAGCTGTGGATGGAAGGAAAGCGCGCGAAAGTCCAATAGAGTCTCACGTTGGGAAGCTCGAACGCGCGTGCGATGTATTCGTTCGGCGGCGAATCGGGAATGTAATTGAAAACGGCGGGTCCCGCCGCGCGCAAATCGAACTGCGATTCAAATATTCCCTCTGGCGAGCGTATCGCGTCCCCCCAATCAAGCCAAGACGGTGGAATCGGCAGCGCGCCAATCCGGGTAATTTCGATGTGGTTCTGATCCGCGAACGCCTTCGCGCGCAAAATCGCCTCATGATGCGCCACCGAACAAGCGAATAGATAGACGAGCGCCGCGAACGCTCCAGCTTGGCTCCATTGCGCGCGCGTCACACGAAATCCCCAGCCGCCCCTCGCCGGCCCGAAGAAAAGCGCGGCCAGCACCGCGCTCAAGAGCGCTGCAACCCACAAATGGAATGGATATCCCGCCGCTCGCGTCATCAGCCAAGCAATCAGGTCGCCGACGGTGAAGAAGGCCCACATCCGCATTGCGCGCGCGTGGCTTTTCGCCGAATCGCGATAGATCCAGGCGATCACTTGCGGCGCCAGAATGATCGCGGTGAAGCTGAAATCAATAATGAAGAGCAGGTCCCATGCGACGCGCTTGCGTCGAAATCGGATACCACATGCGGGTGCCGAACGACGTCATGCGCGTCGAGAAGGATATGGCTGGCAATGCCAACGCCGTAAATCAGCGTCAGCATTGCAAGCGGCGGCGACTCCAGATCGTGAAAGCGCGGCCATCGCCGCTTTACCCAGGGAAGTAACGCGCGCGTCAGTGCGGCGAGAAGAATCGCAAAAAACGGCAGCGCCGACGAAAGAATGCGTGATCGCGCGATGGTATTTCACAATGCTGAGGGGATCGCGCGAAAACGCCTCCGCAAAAATATCCATATCGGGGAAAACCGCGCCGAGCGTCGCGGCAAAGATGGCGACTCGTTCCTGGCGCTTGGAAAAGAATCCCTTGCCGAGGAGCGCGCCCGCGATTCCGTGAGTTACTGGATCCATGAATGGTTTAAAACGGCAGAAGTGTACACGATTCAACGCGTCAGCGCGAACTCAAGCCGTTTCAGGCGGCGTGCTGGCTTTCTCCGTGCGCTCTGTACCTACTCGGTGTCCTCTGCGCTCACGAAACCTCAACCAATACCAGGGACATATCATCCGTCGGCGCCCCATCGCGCCACGCCGCCACCCGATTCAGCATCGCCTGTTGCATGTCGCCGAACGGCAGCAGCGCTGTCTCGCGCACAATTTTTTGCACGCCTTCGGTTCCGAGCATTTCGCCGTCGGTATCGAAGACTTCGCTGATTCCGTCCGTGTAAAGCACCACGCGGTCGCCAGGGTTTAGGCCCACTTCGATCGACGCCTCGGTCGCAACCGCATCGGGCAGCCCACCGAGCACCATGCTGCGCGATTCCAGCAGCCGCGGCTCCTCGCCGGGCGTCACGATCATCGCCGGCGGGTGTCCCGCGCCCGCGAAAATCATCCGGCGTCCTCCCATGTCAATCCGCGCTGCCGCGAGCGTAAAAAGCAGCGCAGAAGTGCTGAGGTTTTGCATCACGAAGCGGTTCAGTTCTCGCAACATCTCGCTGAGCGGCGCGCCGCCGCGCAATTGCGACATCGTCTCGCTGTAGATGCGGTTGGCCACCAGCGCTGAGCCGATGCCGTGGCCCGAAACGTCGCATACCAGCAGATTCAGGTGGCGATCGTCGAGCGGGCTGACCAGACCGAAGTCGCCGCCAATCGAGCGGACGGGATGAAAATAAGCGTCCACGCGCATCCCGCCCCAGACGAGCGACTGCGGAGCAAGACTTTGCTGCACGCGCGCGGCCAGCAGCAGGTCTTCGTCGATTTCGCTCTGGCGCTGCTCCAGCTTTGCATTGGCCTGGCGCAGTTCGGCTTCAGCATTTTTCTGCTCGGAGATGTCCGTAAACGTCACGACCACGAACTCGAGCCCGTCCGGGTCTTCAAACATTCCGGGAGCTGATGATGACCGGCAGCCTGCTGCCGTCTTTCTGCGGGAAGCACGAATTCGAAGCGGTTCTGGCCCGCTCCGATTCCGCGCTCGATCTGACCCGCATCAGGATGAGTTTGTATTCCTCTTCGGTGTAAAGCTGAGAGCCGTCGCGGCCGACCACTTCGGCGGCCGGAAAGCCGAACATCTTCTTCCATGCAGGAATTGACGAAAAGAATGTTGCGGCAGTCGTCCAGAATCATTACACCCTCGTTCAGCGTTTCGAGGATGTCTTCCATCTGCAGGAGCCAATCGGGCGCGTTGCATGTTCATCGGAGTCTCTCTTTAGATGCTACAGGGTGCGGCGAGGAAGCATCTTATCGGATTCCGGCCTAAGCGCCAAAGCGCAGCCGAGGCTGTAGAATGGAATCCACGCGACGCGCGAATATGACCTGCAAACGGTAATCGAAATCCGCCGGGACCAAAGGGCGTGCCCATTCTGGGCATGGCGCTGAGTCTCCGCCGCGATCCGCTCGCCGGAATGCGGCAGATGGCTCGCGACTACGGCGACATTGTTCGCTTCTACGTGATGATGCAGGAACGCGTCCTGCTGAATCATCCCGACCTGATCAATCAAGTCCTCGTGATCCAGCAGGGCAAATTTCACAAGAGCGAGCTGACCCGAAGAATCACGGTGCGGATGCTCGGCCAGGGTCTGCTGATCAGCGAAGGCGAATTCTGGCGGCGTCAGAGGCGCCTGGCGCAGCCGGCATTTCATCGCAGCCGCACCAACGACTACGCCGCCACTATGCTCGAGATCGCGCAGACCCACATCCGCGACTGGCGCGATGGAGAAGAGCGCAACATCGCGCAGGAAATGACGGCGCTCACGCTCGATATCGCCGTGCGCACGCTTTTTGGCACCACGCTGCCGGGAGAAGCGCGCCAGGTCGGCCACGCGATGACATTTCTGATGCGCTATTCGCTCCGCCGCCAGCGAATGCCGTTTCGCATTCCCGAAAAATGGCCCACGCCGGCGAACCTGCGCGCGAATCAAGAGCTCGAATTTATTGACTCACTCGTTTACCGCATGATTTCCGAGCGGCGCGCGGAAGGGAATTCGAATAGTCACAACGATCTGCTCGCGCTGCTGATGGGCGCGATGGACGAAGACGGCAGCCAGATGACGCCGCAGCAGCTCCACGACGAATCCATGACGCTGTTCCTCGCCGGCCACGAAACCACTGCACAGATGCTCGGGTGGACCTGGTACGCGCTCAGCCAGAACCCCGCAGTCGAGGCCAAGCTCCACGAGGAATTGCATGGCGTGCTTGGGCGGGCGGCCGCCCGAGGCGGCGGATTTTCCGCGGCTCCCCTATTTGCAAGCTGTGATGAGCGAAGTTCTGCGCCTGTATCCGCCTGCGTACATTCTGGCGCGCGAAACGGTCGAGCCCTGCGAGATCGGCGGCTACCAGCTTCGCGTCGGCTCAACGATTGTGCTGTCGCAGTGGATCATGCATCGCGATCCGCGCTATTACGACGATCCGGAGGCGTTCCGTCCCGAGCGATGGCTCGATGGCCTTGCGGACCGCTTGCCGCCGGGCGCTTATTTTCCGTTTGGAGACGGCCCGCGCCGCTGCATCGGCCAGGGATTTGCGCTGCTCGAAGCCGCCATCGTGACGGCAACGATCGCGCAGAAATTCAGTTTTCGGATGGTCCCGGGTCACCCGGTCGTGCCGGAGCCGCTGGTTACGCTGCGCCCCCGCCATGGCATCCAGATGATCCTGCACGCGCGCTCTTAGTGCACGAACTCGCCCGTCCCGCCGCTCGACCACGGATCGTACGTTAGGAAAAAACGTATCCGGTCGCGTGTAGGAGGATGGTCATACGTCATAAGAACGTTGAGACGACTCGGATCGGGATACTCGAGGTCCGTTTCGCCCAGGACTTGAAACGCCCGCGCCCCAACCTGTGCGGCATCAGGCGTCAACCCATGCGTCACTTCGATCGAGTACTGATCCGCTTGATGCTCGAAGTGGCGGCTGACCGCATTCGACACTGGAGATCCAATGAACGAGATGATGCTCAGCAGTAGGAGCAAAACTGGCAGCGACGCCAGATCGTCCACTCCGCGAATCCCCCACGCCGCTCCTCGCCGCGCGATCAGCCCGCCGATCAAGCGATATCCAAGATAGAAGGCGATGAATAGCCCAGCGAAGGAAATCAGCAGTCCCTTGATTATGTGGTTCAGGACGTAGTGGCCGGTCTCGTGGCCCATCACAGCAACGATCTCGGGCGTGGTCATTTTCGCCACGGTGGTGTCGTACACAACCATCCGCTTCGACGCCCCGAACCCGGTGACGTATGCATTCAGATCTGTTCCCTTTACTGCTTCGCCCATCAGGAACATACGCTCCGGCGGAATATTTTCACCTGAGCGCTGCACCATCTGCTCGAGCGCGGCCGTGAGCGCCGGATCTTTCTGCTGCAGCGGTTCGAACTTGTGGAACAGCGGATTGATCACCAGCGGCTGCAAAAAGGTCAGGAGCACCACGATGGGCAGCGAAACCAGCCAGAAGTAGAACCACCACCGATGCGGGCTCTTCCGGATTACCGCGTACAGAATCGAGATCAAAATGATCCCGAGGATGATGCCAATGAGCTCGCCCTTCAACTGATCCACTGCCCAGGATCCCCATCCCTGCACCGAGAGGCCGTAGTTTCGCAGTACCGTATGCACGTAGATTTCCTGTGGCAATCCCAGGATGTCGCTCGTGAGGATCAGCAGTGGTGCAAACACCAGCACCTGCACGAAGCGATTCGATGACGCGCGCTCCCCCCAATCGCGGTACTTCGGCGCAAGTTTCAAGCGCAGGATCAGCCAAAGCACGATTAATCCGTAGATCGTTCCGCCGATGATGACTCCGAGACGAATCTTGCTGAGGCGCTCCGTTTTCGCGTAAAGGTCCGGCGGAAGCGTATACGCCGTAATCTTTTGCTGTTCAGCTTGCGCGCCAGTGTTGGTCGCATCCGCCTGCGACGCGCTTGGCGGGGATTGTTCCTGTTGCTGGGGAATAGGCCCGGGAGGTGCTTGTGCATGGGCGAGCGACGTATGGAACAGCAGAGCGAGCGCAAAAATTCCAACGAGCAAAGCGAGCCTTTTCGTCATCATTCCCCCAAGATAGTTCAGTTGCTGGTACCTACTGCCAAGTGAGACGTTGCGCGAAAGTATCTCGTTAGCGCGCCTTCCGCGCAATGCCAATCCGAATCGCCCCCGTCCCTCACCCTGCCGCGAAGTACAGTTACCTCTTTGGATGCTGCGCTCTCCGCCGATTGCCATGCGCCTTCCGCCGCGACTAATATGGACGTGTAGAACGCGCTCGCGACAGGGAGAAGTCCGATGAGAATCGCACGCTGGGCATTCACCGCTATTTTGATGACGCCGCTGATCGCGCCGCTGGGGACTGCCTCCGCGATGCCGCAACAGCAGGACGACTCGATCGCAGCCGCCGCTCGCCGCGCGCAGGAAAAGAAGGCGGAGCAAGCGAACTCCCCCAAACCCGCCAAGGTTTGGGACAACGACAACCTGCCGGACACGCCGGGCGCCATCAGCGTGGTCGGGTCCGAAGCCGTGTCGCCAACATCAGGGAACGATTCCGACGCTGTGCCAGCTGAGGACCCCGCCAAGGTAGCCGCCGATAAGTCCGCGACGGAAAGCAGTGTGGCCTCCGCCAAATCCAAACTCGCCGATCTGAAGGCCGACCTGGATGTGGCGCAGCGCAAGTACGCGATGGATCAATCCACTTACTACGGCAAGACCAACTACGCCGCTGACAAAGACGGCGCCGCCGGGCTCGCGAGCGAAAAAACCGACATAGACGACAAGCAGGACCAAATCGCCGCCGCCGAAAAGCAGCTGGCCGAGCTGCAATTAAGGCTCGATGCCGCAACCCAGGCTGCCAACGCCGCGGCATCGCAGGAGAAAGCCCAGAGCCAAGCCAACAATCCGGCGCCAAGCATTCCTCAAAATCCCGCACCCGCTGCTCCGCCGGCCAACGCGCCAACTCCCGACAAGGACAGGTAAATTGCCTTCGGAAACTTTCGTCCGGGAGACCCTTGGAGCTGTCTCGGAACGGCACCCCTACTAATAGTATACATTTCCCTTGACACACTAGACGCCCCGGCGCACAATCCCGCCAGTTTTACGGGGTGTTTTCCATTTCACATGCTTGCCGGCGACCTTCATTCGTTTTCGGCCGGCTCGCGCTGACTGCGAGGCAAAGGGATGCAATATCTGCCCGGATGGACGGTGCAGTGTTTGACTCCGGAATGTCCCGCGCGTGGCCACTGGCTGCGCGTGTTGGGCACGCCACAGGAAATCTGCAGCAATTGCGGCGCTCCGCTGCACAACGTGCCTCCGCCGCTCGCGCCGCGTTTCCGCATGCGTCCTCGCGCTCTCGCGAGCTATCGCCCGGCACGCGGCCCACGCTGAATTCCCGAATTGGCAGCGGCTCGATCGCGCACAGAATCTTCGTTGCCGGTCTCGTTCCCGCTCCAGGCTCAGTGAGCACGCAGTTGCAATACCGGTCCGAAGCGCCTCTGAACACAGCGGGCGATTCGGGCTTTTTTATTGAAAGATGCGCGATTTTGCAATCAAAGTTGGGATGCGAGGAAAGGGGGGAGCGGCCGGTGGGGGGACCGGCCGCTCTGGGGCATTGGGGGTGATGGAGGTGCAGCAACTCGGGGCGTTAGCCCCGAATCCACCGTGATTCTGCCGGTAGTCTCGAGCGCGGTCGATAGCCAGCTCGATTCAATCGGTTCAGTACCTTCGTACTCGCCTGCAAATTTCGACAGATCTTCGCTCACCAGGCACAACTCTTCTGAGATAACTTGGTAGGGGCACGGCATGCCGTGCCCGGCGCACATGCTTGGCAGGGTCTGGCCATTTGTCGGGATTTAGTGTTCTGGGGAGCGGCAAATCTGCGATAAGGGCTGCGCGTTGACAGCGTTACTGCGGGCGCGCGTTACAGCACAACCAGCGCTAATTAGATCCAGCGCGAGCTGTCAGCGTGTTTGGAGGAGCAACCTGTTTATTCTCTTCTTCGATTTTCTGATGCGCCAGCTGCGGCTCAAAACAACGCCTGCACCGCGCCTCGTACATTCCGGTCGCGCCCACCACGATCAATTCCTCCGAGGCGACAAGCCGCTGCGTGTGAACCGCGGGATTTCCGCAGCGCATGCAGATGGCCAGGAGCTTCGTGATTTCCTCGGCCACCGCCAGCAAGCGCGGCATCGGTTCAAACGGTCGTCCCATGAAATCCGTATCGAGACCGGCCACAATCACGCGCTTACCAAGTTCCGCGAGCCTCGAGCAAGCATCCACAATTTCTTCGCCCAGAAATTGCGCTTCGTCAATTCCAACCACCTCGGTGCGCGCAGCGACGCGATCCATAATTTCAGTGCCTGCGCCAATTAGTTCCGAGGAAATCTCGAGGCCCGAATGAGAGACGATTCCGTTTTTCGCATAACGCTGATCGATCACCGGCTTGAAGATCTGGACGCGCTGTTTCCCATACTCCGCGCGGCGCAAACGCCGGATCAGCTCCTCGCTTTTTCCGGAGAACATCGGTCCTACGATTACTTCGATCCAACCCATGTTGCCCTTAACGATGTCCACGTCGCAGCCTCCGCGCGCTAGCCTATCACTCAAATTCAAAATCCCAATCAAGTTCCGCACACAAAGTCGGCGAGGCATTCCCTGCGCATTCGCATGGATTCGAGAGACCGCTTTACGCCGCTGCCAAATCCCGACATTGCTTGCCCCAGCGCAGCAAAGATGTTTTCATCTGACGTGATGCACTGGGACTTTGCGCTCATCCTGATCTTTTTCGGTACGGCCGTACCGCTGCTCGGCAGGCGCCGCATCCGCCAGTTGATGAGCATGCCGGAAACCACCAAGCGCGACCGTCTCACGCTCTACGCGTCCACGGTTGCGTTTCAGTGGCTTGCCGTGGCCGTCGTGCTGTGGCGGGCCAACGCGCATCAGATCGCGTTAGCGCGCCTTGGGCTGGAGATTCCAAATCCCGTGCTCACTGCGATTGTCTCGATCGTGTTGGCGGGTCTCGTCCTTGCGAACCAGCTCTTCAGCCTCCGGCGCCTGGCCACGAATCCCGCCGAAGCACGCGGAATCCTGCCGCAGCTCGCGCTGAAGGTATTCCCGCAAGATTCTGTAGAACGTCTTGCGTTCTTTGCCGTCGTCGTGACGGTTGCTGTTTGCGAGGAGCTGATCTATCGCGGTTTCGTTCAGCGTGTATTCGAAGACTGGTCCGGCGGCCTGATTGTGGCAGGGATTCTCGGCTCCGCGGCTATGTTTGGCGTGGCACATCTCTATCAGGGGCCACGCGGCCTTATAACTACCTGTGTAGTTGGCATACTCTTTGCGGCAATCCGTGCTTGGACCGGTAGTTTGCTCGCCCCTTTCATTGCGCATTTTATTGCGGACATCACGGCCGGCTTGCTGGCGCCATCGCGTTTGCGAGCCGCGATGGCTGGGGCGGATGAAAATTCTGAGATGACGGGCGCAATTTCGGAGTGATAACTGAATCTTAGTGTTTGTTTGGCTTACGGCAATGACTGAAATCCAAAACTCGATCGTCGAAGAGACTTTGCGCCCATATGGAGTTTCTCTGAAAGCCGGCATCGCAGATCAGATCCGCTTCTACATTTCTCTACTTCTGAAGTGGAATAGGACGATTTCTCTTACGACCATCACAGATCCGATCGAGATGCTAAAATTTCACTTCGGCGAGAGCATGTTCGCGGCTTCCGCAGTCGATTTCAGCCAAAGTCGGCTCGCCGACGTTGGCGCCGGAGCCGGTTTTCCGGGAATACCGCTTGCGATTTTCGTTCCTGGGCTAGATGTCACGCTGATTGAATCGAATTCTAAAAAATCCGCCTTCCTGTCCGAGGTCGTAAGGGAACTTCGGCTCAAGAATGTCACCGTATTCCGCGGGCGAATGGAGGATTTTCCATCGGAGTCGGGGCGATTCGATTTCATCGCGGCCCGTGCATTGGGTCATCACAATGAACTGCTGCGCTGGGCGAAAAATAGCCTCATGGGTGGTGGAAGGGTCGTTTTATGGTTAGGAGAAGCGGACTCTCTCGAGATTTCTGGCGATCCTGGCTGGAGCTGGGATTCTACCCGCCTAATTCCTGGGTCTGAGAGACGAAATATTCTTGTCGGCTCGCCGAAATCCCAAACTGCGCAGCGAATCTCGTGAAATGTTCCACGTGGAACATTCATTAAGCCAGTTTCATAATTGTTTCACGTGAAACATCTTGCGCCTCATGAAAACTCTCTGATACATTCGCGCTGCATTCTGGGGGCTTCGATTGGCGCGAGTTATCGCCATCGCCAACCAAAAGGGAGGCGTTGGAAAGACAACAACTGCTGTTAATCTAGGCGCCTCGCTCGCCGCGTCCGAGAAGCATACCCTGATAATTGATTCCGATCCGCAAGGGAATGCCACCAGCGCGCTAGGATTCGCCAAAGATCCCGCCCGCCGCACTCTCTATCAGGCCCTAATCCTAGGCGAGCCCATCGATCGGGTCACGATTGACGCCCAAATTGACCGCCTTGATCTGATTCCTTCGGACAAAAACCTCGTCGGTGCCGCCGTCGAACTGATTTCCATGGAGAATCGCGAATATCGCCTCAAAGAGGTTATCGAGCCACTCCGCGAAAAGTACGATTTCATTATCATTGACTGTCCGCCGTCACTCGATATCCTTACCGTCAACGCCCTGGCTGCTAGCGATTCAGTTCTCGTACCGGTACAGTGTGAGTTCCTAGCTCTTGAGGGAGTTTCGGAACTGCTGGACACGCTGGCTCGTCTTCGCCGCGCCATAAACCCGTCGCTGGCGATCGAGGGGATTCTCCTCACGATGTACGATGACCGCACAACACTATCGAAGCAGGTGGCTGCCGACCTCCGGGGATTCTTCGGAGCACAAGTATTTGAGAGTGTGATTCCCAGGAACGTACGCTTGGCGGAAGCACCCAGCCATGGCATGCCCGTAATTTTCTACGACATACATAGTAGAGGTGCAGAGAGCTATATACAACTAGCTAAGGAGGTTATCGTCAATGACCAGAAACGCCTTGGGCCGGGGACTGAGCGCGCTGATCCGGGATCCGGAACCGCAGCAGCCTCAGCAGCAGCCGGTAGCGGTAGCGGGGGGAGCAGCAGCGGCGGTAGCCCCGGCTCTGGCGCCGAGTGAGGTATTCCTCCAAGTCGACATTGACCTGATCGATCCAAGCCCATTTCAGCCGCGCACTCGATTTCGCGAAGAGGCGCTGGAGGAATTGGCGCGGTCAATCCGCGTCAGCGGCATCGTGCAGCCGCTCGTCGTTCGCAGGATTGGGACGCGCTTTCAGCTGATTGCGGGTGAGCGCCGCTGGCGGGCTGCACAGCGGGCGGAGCTTGGTCGCGTGCCCGCGGTCGTCCGCGATGTTCGCGACGAGATGGCGCTCGAGATGACGCTGGTCGAAAACCTCCAGCGCGAGGACCTCAATCCTGTCGAGCAGGCTCGCGCCTTTCAGCGCCTCATCGACGAATTCCATCTCACGCAGGAAGAAGTCGCCGACCGCACTGGAAAGGACCGCGCGACGATCGCCAATTCCGTTCGCTTACTCAGGCTTGAAGAGCCAATCCTGGATCTGCTTGAGGAAGGACGCCTTTCAGCCGGACACGGCCGCGCGCTGCTCGCAATTGCCGAGCCCAAGGATCGCCTCGAACTCGCTCGCAAGATCGCCCGTGGTGGCATGACCGTTCGCCAGGTCGAGCGCCTTGCCACACGCAGGTTCCAAAGCGAAATCCGATTCGCCCGCAGCCGTGCTGGACCCCAACACGAAGTGGGCAATCGAAGAGCTGCAGCGAAAATTCGGCACCAAGATCGTTTTGCATCCGCTTCGACCCGGCAGGCCGGGCCAGTTGGCTTTTGAGTACTACGATGCCAGCGATTTGACCCGCCTGTACGATCATCTAATGAGAGAATGAAACTACGCAATTAGGAGAATTGCATGGCGTGGTTTGACCGCAAGAAGAACGATCCGGCCGAATGGACCGGCTTCCTCGAGCAGGGAGTCAAGGTTGAGGGGAAGCTGGAAGCCTCCGGCACGTTTCGGATCGATTCCTCGCTGAAGGGAACGATCACCTCCGACGACACGCTAGTCCTTGGGGAGCACGCCTCGGTTGAAGGGAACATCCACGGCAACTACGTGATTATCGCCGGTCGCTTCGACGGCGTGATTCGCGCCTGCGGGCGTGTCGAGATCCAGCCGAACGCCATCGTTACCGGCGAGATTCACAGCCCATGCCTGATGATCGAGCCCGGCGCCGTCTTCGACGGCCAGTGCCACATGCTCGCCCCCACGGAAGCTGCCAAAACCGTTACGATTCCGATCCGATCCGCCTCCGGCCAGTCTTCGCGCTAGTTTCGCGCGGACCCGGCGCTACTCAATCACGATGCGGAGGAATTTCTTCTTTCCCGCGCGTAGCAGAAACTCCGTCGGCTTCGAGAGATCGATCTCCCGTTTCACATCTTCAACACGCTGACCATCGACTTCCACGCCGCCCTGTTTAATTAACCGTTCCGCTTCGCTTCGCGAGGGCGCTAGATCACTTATGAAAAGTAGCGTGGAGACTCGCGTTGGCCCGCTGCAGGCCAACTTTTTCATCGGCACCTCTGTAGGCGCTTGTCGATCGCGAAATACGCGCTGGAATTCATCGGTCGCTTTCTTCGCAGCATCCTCGCCGTGAAATCCCGCAATCACGGCGTGCGCCAGTCGCATCTTTGCATCCATCGGATGTAGCGTGCCGGTGCGTACTTCCTCGCGCAGCCGCAAAATCACGTGCGGCCCAAAATCCGTCAGCAGATCGTAGTAGGACCACATCAACTCATCAGAAATGGACATCAACTTCCCGAACATTTGCCCCGGCGCTTCCGTGATGCCCACGTAATTGCCCAGGCTCTTCGACATTTTCCGCTCGCCATCGAGCCCGACGAGAATCGGCATGGTCAGCACGACTTCGGGCGCCTGCCCGTATTCGCGCTGGATTTCGCGGTGCACCAGCATGTTGAATTTCTGTTCGGTCGCGCCCAGTTCGATATCGGATTCGAGCGCGACCGCGTCGTAAGCCGTCAGCAGCGGATAGAGCAGCTCGTGCACCGAAATCGGCAAATTCTTATCCAGCCGCGAACGAAAATCCTCGCGCTCGAGCATTCGCGCCAGCCGATAGTGCCCGCAGAGACGCACCACGTCGTAGCTCGACATTTTCCCTAGCCATTCGCTGTTGTAACGCACTTCCGTTTTCTCGCGGTCGAGAATTTTGTATACCTGCGCCAGATACGTCTGCGCATTTGCATCCACCTGCTCGCGGGTCAGTGGCGGGCGCGTTTCCGATTGCCCCGTGGGGTCGCCAATCATCGCCGAAAAATCGCCAATCAGGAATATCGCCGTGTGGCCCAAGTCCTGAAAGTGCTTCAGTTTGCGCAGCACCACCGTGTGTCCCAAATGAATATCCGGCGCGGTTGGATCGACGCCAAGATACGCGCGCAGCGGTCTCCCCGTCTTCGCCGATTGCTCGAGCTTCGTCTTCAGCTCGTTCTCGGGAATGATTTCCGCCGCACCCTTTTTCAGGTACGCGATCTGCTCGTCAACGGGTTTGAATTTCGCGGATGCCACCTATTTTTCTCCGAGTTCTTTTGTAACCAGTACGCGCCGCCCGTCAATGCGGTAGCGACCTTCGAGTACGATCCGCACCGCCTCGGTATAAATGCGATGTTCTTCACGCAGGATTCGTTCGGCGAGAGTGTCCGGCGTGTCGCTGTCCTCGATCGGCACGACGGCTTGCATCAGAATCGGTCCCGCATCCAGATTCTCATCCACAAAATGTACCGTGCACCCCGAGAATTTCGCGCCGTGCTCCAGCGCCTGGCGCTGCGTCTCAAGTCCGGGAAACGCCGGCAGCAGCGATGGATGGATGTTCAGGATGCGCTGCGGAAACGCAGCCACAAAATACGGCGAAAGCAGCCGCATATATCCCGCCAGGCAAACAAGATCCACATTGTTTTCCTGCAGGGCCGCCACCACTTGCCGGTCATACGCTTCGCGCTCGAGTCCCTTCGAAGGAATCACCCGCGCCCGGATTCCTCGCGCGCGCGCCTTCTCGATCCCCTGCGCGGTTTCGCGGTTGCTCACCACAATCGAAATGTCGGCGTTGGGAATGCGTCCCGCGGCCACGCTTGCAGCCAGCGCGTCGAAATTTGAGCCGCGCCCTGAAAGCAGCACGCCAATATGCTTTTTCATGAGTAAGCGAAATTAGCATAGTTCGCTCTTTCGGCGAAGCGGACGCCAAAACGCAGCAACGGTTTCAATGTGCACTTCTTCGCTGAATGCCGCCAATTCCATCAGAAAGTGCATCTTCACGGCTCTGGGCAATGTAGGGTCACTGTCCTTATTCTGTACTACCGATCAGTATTTAACTTTTCCGGGGGAAGCTAACCTGCAGACGCTTCGGGCCCCAGCCTTCTAAGTCCCCGGCGCAAAACCGCGTACTGGGAGGCCAAATGCATACCACCGGATCAATCAATTCACGAGCTGCGCAATCGGCGATTTTGTGTGTTTTGTTGGGCTTGTCAGGCACCGCGGCGCACGCTGCGCCGCAGTGGCAGTTCAGCAGGTTTTACCATCAGCAGACGAGACCCTCGATCACCACCGAGCCGGCCAACAGGACTGTTACCACCGGACAGACTGCAACCTTCTCAGTCGCGGCGGCCGGAACAGCACCCTTAATCTATCAGTGGCGAAAGAACGGAACCATCATCAGTGGCGCAAGGTCATCTACTTACACAACCCCTGCGACAACCAGTTCATATAACGCGGCGAAGTACACAGTAGTTGTTAGCAACGGCGCCGGCAGCGCGACGAGCAATGGCGCCACGCTGACGGTTAATGCGGCCGCAACCACCCTTCTCAATAGCAGTTCGACGAGCGTTGGATTCGGCAGCGTCAACATTTCCACGAACAATGCGCAGTCTGTGACGCTCACTAACGCAGGAAATTCCAGTGTGACGATTTCGAATGTGGTGGTTTCCGGCGCGGGGTTCAACGCCACTGGCGGAGTCCTCGGATTAATTCTATCGCCCGGCCAAACGACCGCTTTGACCGCGACGTTCGACCCGTCGGCGGCAGGGAGTGCCACGGGCAAGATTACGGTGACGAGTAACGCCACGAACTCACCTCTGGTTATCGTCCTGTCTGGCACGGGCCTTGCGCAGATTGCGCATTCGGTTGCGTTGAGCTGGATAGCAAGCGCGTCTGCGGTAACTGGATACAACGTATATTCTGGCGCCGTGTCTGGCGGCCCCTATGCGAAGGTGACAGCAGCGCCAGTCGCCGCGACGGATTACACTGACAGCAGCGTTCAAGGTGGTCAGACATACTATTTCGTGGTGACCGCGGTAAATTCGCAGAGCCAGGAGAGTGCCTATTCCGCGCAAGTCTCCGCCACCGTTCCGTAGAATCGGAGAGCGATCGCGCCAGATTGTCCCGATAATCAAGGCCATCGCGGATTGAAAACCATACCTGCGCTCTTCGAGTGTGCAGCAAAGGATCTTTCAATCAATGTTGAGAATCGTTGTAGGTAACCAACGGCGCGCCCGCGCTCGGGAGGGCAATCAATCTAAAATTGACTCCGCTCGCTTTACTCATATAATCGTCGCATTTACGGGAGTTGGCGCATGCCGCAGGAACCCCAGCGTGTCGGCCCGGTCAGTCTTTCAGATCGCATCCTTTTCATCGATGTTTTGCGAGGTATGGCGCTGTTCGGGATTCTGGCCGCGAATATGCGCGGCTTCGCCGCGCCGCTCGATGCCTATGGCGATATCGGAATTCTCTTTCACAGCCGCGCGGACGTTCTAGCCCAGGCCTTCATCGATCTGTTTTTCCAGGGCAAATTCATCTCCATTTTTTCCTTCCTGTTCGGAATGGGCTTTGCCATCCAGATGAGCCGGGCGGAAACGCGCGGGGTGAGTTTCCTGAGCTTCTATCCACGCCGGCTTCTGGCGCTCGCGCTTTTCGGTGTGATCCACGGAATTCTGATCTGGTCCGGAGACATCCTGCTGACCTACTCGCTCTCCGGCGCGATTTTATTGCTGTTCCGCAAACGCCAGCAGAAGACATTACTCTGGTGGGCTGGAAGCTTATTCGCGCTGCCGTTCGTCGTGGGCACAACCTTCGTGGCCCTCTACTACACAAGTTTTCGTCCTCACTGGATGAATCCCAAACCGACGGACATGAATAAGCTTTACGCGATCATCCAGACCTACGCGCACGGGACGGTCCGGCAGATGCTGGCGCAGAACTGGGCGGGGTGGAAGAGCGATTTGGTTACGCAGCTTTTCGCGATCTATGCGGTCGGATTATTTCTGCTGGGAATGTGGGTCTGGCGGGCAAGTATCGTGCAGCGGCTTGACGAATACCGGCCCGTCTTGAAGCGCGTGTGCGCGTGGTGCATTCCGGTGGGCCTGATCTTCAATGGTTACGTGGCAATCGTGAACGCGGTTGTCCCTCCCGATCGCGTTACACTGTCGATTCAGATCGCGAACATCGTTCACTTTTTCGGTGCTCACATCCTGGCCGTGGGTTATGTCTCGGGTCTCGCGTTAATTTTCCTGAATCAGAATTGGCGGCCTATCGTGGTTCCATTCGCCGCGGTTGGGAGGATGGCGCTGACCAATTACTTGCTGGAGTCCGTGCTATGCACGCTGTTCTTCTATAATTACACGACTGGCCTGTATGGCCGCGTCGGTCCCGCCATGGCGCTTGTGCCCACGGTTGTACTCTTTGCGGCACAGGTTGTGTTCAGCAACTGGTGGCTGAAGCGATTTCGCTTTGGCCCCATGGAATGGTTGTGGCGCGGCATGACCTACGGCAAGTTTCCTTCGATGCGCCAGGAGGAATCGATGCCAATGGTTGAAGTTCCCTCGCTCTAGCTCTTGCACGCTGACCCTCCGCCGGAAAGCGCCCGACCCTTGACACCGCCGCGCCTCCGCGTCATCTTCCTTCCGCACGAATTCGACTTACCGGAGGTCTTGCCATGGCACGAAACCGCTCGTTTTCGTTGATGTTTGCCGCTACTTTCATCGCATGTTTCGCCATTGCATGCGCCCAAGAAAAACCTGCCGCGCCTCCCGACACGCGCGCCGCGGACGAAGCCGCTATCCGCGCGGCCGACGCTGACTTTGCCAAAGCCGCAGCGGCCAAAGACATCGAGAACATCATGTCGCTGTACGCGGACGATGCCGTTTTCATCTCCTCCGGAGTTCCCGCCGCCGTCGGTAAGGACAACATCCGCAAAAACATCCAGGCCCTCTTGGCCGCGCCGGTGCAAGTAAGCGTTACCGTCCAGAGCGTGGATGTGGCGCGTTCCGGCGATCTAGCCATGGACCGCGGCACGGTGGATGCCACGATGACCGACAAAAAAGGAAGGTCCTCGACCAGCACGAGCGTCTACGTTCTCGTCTGGAAGAAAATGGCTGACGGTTCGTGGAAAATTGAGGCGGACACCAGCGCCAACGAGAAGGAACCGCAGCGGCAGGTTACGAGGAAAAAGGCGCACGCAAGACGAAAGCGCTAAAGGGAGAGTTTTCCGGAGTAGACGACGCGGGTTTTCCCGCGGGTGGCCCGCTCGATGCGGCCGATCAGGAAGAATTTCTCGCGGCGGCGTCTCAACTCCGCTTCCACACGCGAAATGTGCTTCGTCGGGACGACCAGGATCATTCCCACGCCGAGGTTGAAAGTCTTCAACAGTTCGTCCCGCTCGATGTGTCCCAGCTGCGCCAGGTAGCGGAAAATCGGCAGCACCGGCCACGAGCCCAGTTCAATTGCGGCCTGCATGTTGTGCGGCAGCGCTCGGGGAAGATTGCCGGTGATTCCGCCGCCCGTAATATGCGCCATGGACGAAACCCATCCGCGCGACAGAATATTTTTCAACAGCGGCCAGTACGAGCGATGCGGTTTCAGTAGCTCCGGCGCCGATTTTGTTTCCCACTTCGGCGACGTATGTATCGGGCTCGAGCTTGGCCACGCCAAAGACCAGTTTGCGCGCCAGCGAATATCCGTTGGTGTGCAGACCGCTTGAAGGAAGCGCCAGCAGCAGATCTCCGGGACGCACGCGGCGCGGGTCCAGGATTTTCTTGCGCTCGACCGCGCCCACGATGAATCCCGCCAGGTCGTAATCGCCGGGCGCGTACACGTCCGGCATCTCGGCTGTTTCGCCGCCGATCAGCGAGCAGCCTGCCTGTTTTGCGGCGCGGCTCATGCCCTCGATCACTTGCTCGAGGATGCGCGTGTCCAGCTTGCCCATCGCAATGTAGTCGAGGAAAAAAAGGGGCTCGGCGCCCTGCGTCAGAATGTCGTTCACGCAGTGGTTCACGATGTCCGCGCCAACCGTGGAATGAATGCCTGCGGCGCAGGCCACCTTCAGCTTCGTGCCCACTCCGTCGCAGCTGGCCACCAGCACCGCGTCGCGCCAGCGTTTCCGGTCGAGTTGAAAGAGTGAGCCGAATCCGCCGATCGGCGCGAGCACGCCGCGGCGAAATGTTTTTCCGGCCATTGCGGCGATTCGCCGCTTGGCTTCATCCGCAACCGTGATGTTGACGCCGGCATCGGCGTAGCGCATTTGAGAGGCTCGTTTTCCGAAAGGGGGCGGGCCGATTCGTGAATTCTACAGCGTATGGAAAAGCCGCTTCCAGCGCACTCGGCCGGGATGGATGAACACGCTGGCGTACGTCTCGAATCGCTGGACGGCGAATCCCGGGCCCCACACTTCCTCGGGGTCCGGCGCGTCAATGGACATGTAGATGATCAGCGGCGTTCCGATAATATCCGCGCGCGGCACAAAGCCCCAGAACCTGCTGTCGCGCGAATTATCCCGGTTGTCGCCCATCATGAAATATTCGCCGGGCGGCACCACGATCTCGCCGTTCACCACGTGGTTCGAAAAATCCTGCATCCACTCCTGCGTCACGCCCATATCGAGACTCGAAATGCTGCTCGGAGGGTAGTTTTCGACGGCGGATGTGTCGTCACCAACTCCGTGCACCGCGTACGGCTCATTGAGGCGCACTCCGTTCACGAATACCGCGCCTTCGACGACCTTGATGCGATCGCCCGGCACGCCGATGCAGCGCTTGATGAAATCCGGATAGCCCTCTTCAGGCAGCGGCGCGCGGAACACGATGATCTGCTGCCGCTTCGGGTTGCGCCACAGCGGCACGTGCCAATCGGTGAACGGAATGCCCGCGTCGTAGCCGAAGCGACTGACGATCAGATGATCGCCGATCAGCACGGTATTTTCCATCGAGCCGCTGGGAATCACGCGCGCCTGCACCAAGCGTTCCCTCGATCAGCAGGAACGCCACGATCACCCAGAACCACGAAACCACCTCGCGCCAGACGCGCTCGTTGGCCGTGGCCGCGGCCGGCTTGCGCTTTTCGTCCGCCAGCGCTTCCGCCGTCTCAGCTTTCACGATGAGCCTCCACTTCCAGTTGCACCAGCTCGGTCGGATAGCTGCCGGTGTAGCACGCCGTGCAGAATTTTCCTTCGGTATCGTCTACGGCCGCGCGCAGGGATGGGAGCGAGAGATATCCCAGCGAATCAGCGCCCAGAAATTTGCGGATTTGTTCCACGGAATTGTGCGACGCGATCAGCTCCTCGCGCCGCGGCGTATCCACGCCGTAATAGCAGGGCGAAATCGTCGGCGGACAACTGATGCGCACGTGCACTTCCGTCGCTCCCGCTTCGCGCACCAGGCGAACGATCTTGCGGCTCGTAGTGCCGCGCACGATTGAATCGTCCACCAGAACCACGCGCTGCCCTTCGAGCATGCGCCGAATCGGATTCAATTTCAGCTTCACGCCGAAATCGCGGATGGCCTGCTCCGGCTCGATGAATGTGCGGCCCACGTAGTGATTGCGGATCAGGCCCATGCGAAACGGAATCCCGGATTCCGCCGCGTAGCCGACCGCGGCCGGCACTCCTGAATCAGGCACCGGCGTCACGATGTCCGCTTCCACAGGATGCTCGCGCGCCAGCAATCGTCCCAGCTCCTCGCGGCTCTGATTCACCGGACGCCCGAAGACCACGCTATCGGGCCGCGAAAAATACACGTGCTCGAAAATGCATTATTGGTGCTGCTTTTCCGGCGCGAAGCGGATTGATTCCACTCCGCTGCGCGAGATGCGCACCATTTCGCCCGGCTCCACTTCGCGCACGTACTCCGCGTCAATCAGATCGAACGCGCACGTTTCCGAGCCCGCCACCCACGCGCCGTCAATGCGGCCCAGAATCAGCGGACGGAATCCGCGCGGATCGCGGATCGCGTACATTTCGTCGGTCGTCAGCAGCAGCAGCGAGTACGCGCCCTCCACTTGATTCAGCGCCTCGGCCAGAGCGCCCGGCAAATTCCGCGCGTTGCTCCGCGCGATCAGATGCACGATCACTTCGGTGTCGCTCGTCGTCTGGAAAATCGCCGCGCGATGTTCGAGCTTCCGCCGCAGCTCGATCGCGTTGGTCAGGTTGCCGTTGTGGCCCAGCGCGAGCTTGCCCTTGTTGAAATCAATCGCGATCGGCTGCGCGTTGATCAGTGTATTGTCGCCGGCGGTGGAATACCGCGTGTGGCCGATGGCGGACGCGCCCGGCAGGCGCTCGATCACCTCAGGCGTGAAAATTTCCTGCACGTGCCCCAGGCTCCGGTGCAGATGCAGATCCACTCCGTCGGACGAAGCGATGCCCGCCGATTCCTGCCCGCGATGCTGCAGCGCGTAGAGCCCGAGATACGTCAGCTTCGCCGCTTCGGGATGGCCGAAGACGCCGAACACGCCGCAGTGATCGTGAAAATGATCGTCGTCGAGCGTAATAATTTTGCTCATGATCCGCTCTCGATGGCTTTCCCGAGCGATTCGCTCCACGTCCGAAGAAACGAATCCACCTTGCCTCGAATCACAGGAACACCCTTAAGTTGGATGCGGAAATCTCCGCGCGCGACGCCGCCGATTTGCTGAACCTTAATATCATATTGTGCCGCAATAGCGGTTGCACGGGCAAGCGAAGCGGGTGCGACCGAAACGACCGCGCGCGCCCCGCGCTCGCCAAAGAGCGCGAATTCCGCGGCCTCTCCGGACGCGTCCATATCGATTTGCGCCGAAAGTCCGTCGCTCGTGAAGCATGACTCCGCCACCGTCGTGGCCACCCCGCCGTCGCTTACGTCGTGCGCCGACAGAATCGCACGCTCGGCCGCGAGTTTCACCAGGCACTCAATCAGCCGCTTTTCCGCGCTCAGATCAATTGCCGGAGGCGCGCCGGCCGCGATTCCATGAATCGCCTTCGCATATTCCGACGAGCTGAATTCGGAAGTTTTTGTAGCGCCGGACTTCAGCCCGGCATCTTGCTGCCTCCCGTCGAGCAACAAAATCACATCGCCCTCATTGCGGAACCCCGAACCCAGCGCGCATTCCGCGTCCTCCATCAGCCCCAGCACGCCCAGCACCGGCGTCGGATAAATCGCCTTCCCCAGCGTTTCATTGTAGAAGCTGACGTTCCCACCCGTAATCGGCGTCTCCAGCACGCTGCATGCTTCCGCAATTCCATCAATCGCCTCGGTGAACTGCCACATCACCTCCGGCTTTTCCGGATTGCCGAAATTCAAACAGTTCGTCGCGGCAATGGGACGCGCGCCCGTGCATGCCACGTTCCGCGCGGCTTCGGCGACGGCGTGCATCGCGCCCAGTTTCGGCGATAGAAAGCCCCAGCGGCCGTTGCCGTCGGTTGAAAGCGCGAGAGCGCGTTTCGATTCTTTCAGCCGCACCACTGCCGCATCGCCCTGGCCCGGGCCGACACGCGTGTTCGTGCGCACCATCGAATCGTATTGCTCGGTTACCCAATATTTCGACGCAATTGCGGGCGACGCCAGCAGCCGCCGAAAATTCTCGGTGAGGTCCGTTCCCTCTCGCGCAAATTCCACAAGCGGCGCGCCCGACGCAGCCGGCGCTTTCGGCGCCGCAATCGGCCGTTCATAGCGCGGACCTTCTTCAGCCAGCGCGTGCGCGGGAATTTCCGCGGCCACGCGCCCATGATTCAGCACGCGCAGCTTGCCGTCGTCGGTGACGCGCCCAATTTCCACCGCATCGAGTCCCCATTTTTGAAAGACGTCGAAAACTTCACGCTCGCGCCCTCGCTCGGCGACCAGCAACATCCGTTCCTGCGATTCGCTGAGCATCATTTCATACGGCGTCATTCCAGTTTCGCGCTGCGGCACGCGCGCCAGGTCGATTTCGATTCCCGCTCCGCCGCGCGACGCCATTTCCGAGCTCGTGCTTGTCAGTCCCGCCGCGCCCATGTCCTGAATCGCGACGATTGCGCCGGTGTGCATCGCTTCCAGGCACGCCTCCAGCAGCAGCTTTTCCATGAACGGGTCGCCGACTTGCACGTTGGGCCGCTTCTGCTGCGATTCTTCGCTGAATTCCGCCGACGCGAGCAGCGACGCGCCGTGAATTCCGTCGCGGCCTGTTTTCGCGCCCACGTAGATCACCGGATTTCCCACGCCGCTCGCGCGCGCGAAAAAAAGCTCGTCCTTACGCGCGATTCCCAGCGCCAGCGCGTTCACCAGAGGATTATTCGAGTAGCACGGCTCGAACATCACTTCGCCGCCCACGGTCGGCACGCCAAAACAGTTGCCATAGAACGCGATGCCGCGCACCACGCCATCGAGAATTCCCCGATTCCGCGCGATCTCTTCCGGTGTCGCTCCCGCAACAACTGGAGAGGTGTCATCCCGAGCGGAGTCCGCCGAGGTTTTGTCCTGCCCGCGACTTTCGCGGGCGGCGGACGCAGCGAGGGATCTGCTCTTGGCTTGTTCTCCCGCCGTAATCGGCCCAAACCGCAACGAATCCAGCACCGCAATCGGCCGCGCACCCATCGTGAAAATGTCGCGCAGAATTCCGCCCACGCCGGTCGCCGCGCCCTGAAATGGCTCCACAAAACTCGGATGGTTGTGCGATTCGATTTTGAAGACGGCGACGAGCCCGTCGCCGATATCCACCACGCCTGCGTTCTCGCCCGGCCCCTGGACCACGTGCGCGCCACGCGTCGGCAGCCGCTTCAAATGCACGCGCGAGGATTTGTACGAGCAGTGCTCGCTCCACATCACGCTGAAGATGCCCAACTCGGTGAGGTTCGGATCGCGGCCCAGGATTTTCTGCGTGCGCGCGTATTCGTCTGGCGAAAGACCGTGCTCGGCCGCGATCTGCGGAGTGACTTTAATTTCGGTATCGATCATTCGGCGGTCTAGCTATGTTTCGTAGCGGCCGCCTTCAGGCGGGCGCTTTGGATTTCTCGTCTGCGTCTCTGCGGTGAATCTTAAGTTTTTCTCGTTTGCTACCGCTCACGCAGAAACGCGCTCAGCAGTCCGGCGCGAAAGGCTTTCAACCATGGACCGCAAAATCACCAGCCCATCCGTCGGAGCCAAGCGCCGACTCCACGGCGCGCTCCGGATGCGGCATCAATCCGACGACGTTTCGCTCGCGATTGCACAGGCCCGCAATCGCGTGCGAGCGCCCCATTCGGATTCGCGTCGAAATCATCGGGCCCGGCATCGCGCCCATCCGCGTGAACGTAGCGGAAAACGATCTGTTTGTTGCGTTCAAGCTCGGCGAGCGTGGCCGCATCGCAGAAATAATTTCCTTCCATGTGCGCGATGGGGATTTTCAGAATCTGGCCTGGACGCGCTGCGCAGGTGAACGGTGTATCGGTGTTTTCGACCCGCACGTGCACCTGGCGGCACAGAAATCGCAGCCGCTTGTTGCGCATGCATCGCGCCGGGAAGCAATCCCGCTTCGAGAAGAATCTGGAATCCGTTGCAGACGCCGAGAACCAGCCCGCCCGACCGCGCGAAGCCGCTGACGGCCTTCATCACCGGTGAAAATCGCGCGATCGCCCCGGTGCGCAGATAATCGCCGAACGCGAATCCGCCGGGAAGGATGATGGCGTCGAAGCCGGAAACCTGCTCGGACTGGTGCCAGATGAATTCGACCGGCTGCCCGATCACCGAACGAATTGCGTGAAGCGCGTCGTCGTCGCAATTCGAACCGGGAAATTGCACCACGCCGAATTTCATGGGAACCGCATTTTAGCACAGTTGAAACGATTGAACTCGTGGCGCAACCTTGACGGGAATGAAGGTTTGTCGGGTGCCCCATCCTTGCGGGGTGTGCAAGGGTGGGGGTTTTTCTTGATGGACGCCGAGCTACGCGCACTTCATCAAAACGCAATCACTGCGCCGGCGATTTTTCGTACGCGTAACCGGGCTTGACCCAATCCGTGTAGAAATTCGTCGGGATGAGCAGAGCGCGCAAATGCGTGAAGCCCATATCTCGCAGCGCCACAAACGCGGGGCGAAGATTCGGGCAATGATCGAGCGGACAGCATCCGCAATAGATCACGATATTCTCCGAGCGGGGAACGGACTGCGCCCACTTCTTCAGATCGTCAATGCCCTGCGCGGTGTTCCCGGGACCGTGAAAGAGAGCGCCTGGAATGTGCCCGCCCTCATAGAGCGCGTGGGGAGCAACGCAGACGACCGTCGGTTTGTCCTCGCCCTTCGCACCGCCGAGCTCCTTGGCCAAGTCGGCGGGCTGCACAGTTTGTGCTGCCGCCCAGGGATCCGCTTGCGCGTCAGCGGCAGCTCCAGGGACAAACCGCTCACCGCCTGCTATGCAGACCACGAGGAGGACAACTAGAATTCCGCCCAGCAATACCCCGAACCCTTCAAACTTTGTACCGCGCATTCGCTCGCCTCCGAAAACAATCGCATCATACTCCCGCTCTATCTTCGTGCACGGCGAGAATTTCATCTCCCACAGCTTCTCCTTCGCCCCTCCTTCTGACGCTCGACTTTGACCCTTAAACCAGACCTCGCACTCGTTCCTCGAGTCTCGCCTCGCCCATTGCCTTCATCCAGTTCTCGCTTTCGTTCCCCGACATCATCTCCCTCAGAAGTTTCACAGCATCGCCGTTACCCAATTTTACGCACATCCGGAATAGAGCCTCCTGTTCCCGTGCGTCGAGCACGCTCATCTGCGCGCGGATCAGCGTGGCGGTCAGCAGAAACACGTTCGAGATCAACTTCCGCCCCTCGGGCGTCAGGTGCATCAGCTTGCCCCGCCTGTCGTCTTCATTCGCCAGCTGGACGATCAGGCCCCGCTTTCTAAGTCTGTCCGTTATATAACTTACGTTGCTGTGGCTACAGAACATTCGCTCGCTCACTGCCGTCTGGCTCAGTGGCCCAGAATGCATCAGGGCCTCCAGAACTCGAAATTGGCTCTGCGTCAGGCCGAAAGTATGCAGCTGGTTTACTTGCAACCCCGCCATCCCTTCGACTGCGTGAACCAGGCTCTTGAACGCGGCCAGTGATCGCGCCGTTCTGATATTTCGTGGCGGCCTCGACATTGGTGTTCTCCTTTCTCTCGCAAACCTACGCGAAGGCCTTCGGCAAAATGCACCGAGCGCCTGTGGACTTTTCAAATTCACGCGGGCAATGCCGCCGAAGAGGCTCGAAGGGGGCAAAAGGGACCCAAAATGCGTCGAGCGCGATGTATTTCGTGCGTCAAACTCGAACTATCTCAAGCGGGAATTCACATTCGTGAGAGTTCCCGTCTTCATGGGGTCCGCCTAGGCGGCCTGTGCCCGGCACGAATTCTTGGCGCGGACAACCCATTCGCTTCAGCGCCATGTGGAGTGCGGCGGCTTGCCGCCGCTGTCTGCCGCACGGGCTTGCCCGTGCGTGCTCCACGCATTTGATGGCGCCCGAAATTACGTGACGCAAACTTCGTCGGGAAACGTTGCGGAATTACCGGCGGCGAGACTTTGTAGGAGGACGCGGTTTCAATTTTCCGCGGCGCTTCGAAGATTTCTTTGGTTTTGTCGTGGCGGCAAGCTCGCGACGCCGCGTCTTCGCCCACCCCAGCTTGTTGACTTGCCGGCCGCGCGCGAGCGCTAGGGCATCTGCCGGAACATTCTCGGTAATCACAGATCCAGCAGCTACGTATGCGCCATCGCCTATGCGCACCGGTGCCACGAGCGCCGTATCGCTGCCGATGAAAACGCCCTTTCCAATTTTCGTTTCGTGCTTCGCGACGCCGTCGTAATTGCAGGTGATCGTGCCAGCCCCGATATTTGCGCCTGCGCCGATGGAGGCATCGCCAAGATAGCTCAGGTGGTTTGCTTTCGCGCCTTCGTGCACCACGGATTTCTTGACCTCGACGAAATTTCCGATGTGCGCGCCCGCGCGAATGTCCGCACCGGGCCGCAGTCGAGCAAACGGTCCCACCGTCGCGCCCGGGCCGATGCGAGAGTCGATTGCATTCGTGTGCGGACCGACGATCGCGCCATCATCCACGCGCATGTCGTGCAAAATACTTCCGGTGCGAATCTGACAGTGCGCGCCGATTCGTGTTTTTCCCAGAAGCTGTACGCCCGGCTCGATTACCGTGTCCGGCCCAGCGGTCACTTCCGGATCGATCACCACCGTCTCGGGTAGATAAATCGTCACGCCGGAATCCATCAGCTCGGCAGCCTTGCGCGCTCGCAACACGCGGTCCGCGCCGGCCAAGTCCGCGCGCGTGTTGCAACCAAGAACTTCGTTCGCATCAGGCGCGATCTGCGCGAGCACGCGTTCGTTGCGCGCGCGCAACATCGCAATCGCATCGGTGAGATAGAGTTCGCGATGCGCATTCTCCGGGCGTAGCGCCGCGAGGCACGGCCAAAGTTTTTCGAGTGTGAAGCAGTAGATCGCCGAGTTCACTTCATGAATCGCGCGCTGCTCCGGCGTCAGGCTGCCGTCTTCGATGATGGCCTGCACGCGGCCTTCGGCATCCCGCACGATCCGGCCATAGGCTCCCGGATCGGCAAGCTCGGCTGTAAGAATCGTGGCAGCCGCTTCGCCGCGTCGGTGCGTATCGAGCAGCGCCGCCAGAGTTTCGGTGCGCAGCAGTGGCGCGTCCCCGGGAAGAACGATGGCAGTCTTCGCGCTTTTGCGTATTGCGCGCCGCGCGACTTGCAGGGCGTGGCCCGTGCCGCGCTGCGGATTCTGGACGATCGTTTGAACGGGTGTTTGCGCGCCAAGCGGCTCGGCGAGTGCCGCAACTTCTTCGGCTTGATGACCCACGACCACCAGGATCTGCGCAGCCTTTAGCGGCCTGCACGCGCGAATCACCGTCTCAAGGATTGGCCGCCCGCCCGCGCGATGCAGAACCTTCGCAAGATCGGAACGCAGGCGCGTCCCTTTTCCCGCGGCAAGAATTACGATGGAAGTATCGGTCGAAGCCATCCCTGCAAACATTGTCTCCCCGGCCCAACCTCTTTCGCAATGAAAACAGCGGATTCGTTGACATTCTGCTGCCGAAAGGATAACCAAGCAGGTAAATTCCCTCGAAAATTAGCCTCGGAAGGTGTCGCGAGGGCCCTGCAACGCCGGATAGTCCGCCGCTTGAATAACCGCGGGATTCTAGTCGGCCTGAACTGCCGTATCGATTGAATCGGGCGAGGAAGCGTGGTCCGCAGCTGAGCTGGAGCCGCGCGATTCGGTGGTTTCCTTCCAAAGAGAGCGGTCTTCCAGTAATCGGGTGACCAGCTGCGTGTGGAGAGCGTGGCCCGCTTTGTGCGCGACGATCCGCGCCTGCAGCGGCCGGCCAACCAGCGCCAGATCTCCAATCAAATCGAGCGCTTTGTGGCGGCCGAATTCGTCGGCGAAACGCAGCGGGCCATTCAGGATGGAGTTATCGTCCATGACGATCGCGTTGGCCAGCGAACCGCCGCGAATCAGTCCCATTTTTTGCAGCGCCACAAGTTCCTTCACGAAAGTGAACGTCCGCGCTGGCCCGAGCTCGCGGCTGAATGACTCGCGATTGACGGACATCTCGATTTCCTGCGGGCCGGCGCAAGGATGGTGGTAATCCACGAAGCAGTGGACGCTGAAATCATCCGCCGGATATATGCCGATGCGGCGGTCGCCGTCGGAAAATTCCAGCGGCTTCACGACGTGAATATAATGCCGCAGCCGCCGCAGTCGACGGGTCCCGGCCTGCTCCAGCATCTCGATAAATGGCTTCGACGATCCGTCCAGAATGGGAAGTTCAAGGGCATTAAGCTCCACGAAGATGTTATCAATGCCGCTGCAATACAATGCCGCCAGCAAATGCTCCGTCGTCGAAATCAGGACGCCCTGCTTCATCAAGCTCGTGGCGTAGCTGACGCGGGCTACGTTGCGGACGTGAGCCTCGACTTCGAAATTGTCGAGATCGACGCGGCGGAAAACGATTCCTGTATCGGCGGGCGCGGGCACCAACCGAAGGTGGCTTTCGACTGCTGTGTGGAGACCGATGCCTTCGATTTCGACCGGGCGTTGGATTGTAAGTTGGCTGGGCATCTGAGAGGACGCTCTTTAGAGGGCACTTTGAGGGCCGTGGCAATACGATAGTACGCCTTTGTTTACTATAACTTACAGACCATCGAATAGCTGAAGCGCAATTGCGTTGTAATTATACAACACTTCCGCCCCTTCAGATGTGGCTCGATTTGAACAGGTTGCGGCATCGACTAAGTGGGTTTGGTGGCAAAAACCGCGCAAGCGGACGCGGAGTCCGCTCCTTTAAGAGCGGTGGCGACGGACGAAAACGCCACGAAAGGAGAGCGGCAAACAGAGAGGGCGACGAGCGGATTGTTTCGAGGGTTTCAGGTGAGTAGAATGAGGTGGGCTGCGACCCCTGCGACTGAAAAATGGCTGCTCCTTTCAACATATTGCCGAACAATCCCGCGCCGCCGCCGAGCGGACAGACGCGTCCGTCGTGGCTGAAGGTGCGATTTTCCGGCGGAGAGAATTTTCGGGAACTCGACCGGATCATGCGCACGCTCGAACTGCACACGGTGTGCGAAAGCGCGCGATGCCCGAACATGGGCGAGTGCTGGGAGCATCGCACGGCGACGTTCATGATTTTGGGAGACATCTGCACGCGAGCGTGCGGATTTTGCGCGGTGCCGAGCGGCAAACCTCTGGGACCGCCGGAAGAAGACGAGCCCGGGCGCGTGGCGGAAGCAGTCGAGCGGATGGGGCTGCGCTACGCAGTGGTTACGTCGGTGAATCGCGACGATCAGAAGGACGGAGGCGCGGCGATTTTCGCGCGTACGATCGAGGAAATACGGCAGCGCGTTCCCGACTGCAAAGTGGAAGTGCTGATACCGGATTTTCGCGGTGACTGGGAGGCGCTGGGAACGGTGATGGCGGCGCGGCCCGACGTGCTCAACCATAATATGGAGACGGTGCCGCGGCTTTATCGCCGAGTTCGCAAGGGAGCGGTTTACGAGCGGTCGCTAGAATTGCTGCGTCGCGCGCGGGAAATGGCGCCGGATGTGCCGACGAAAACGGGCATGATGCTGGGCTCGGCGAGACGCGCGATGAAGTATTGCAGGCGATGGAAGAAATCGCCGCGCAGGGCACGCACATCCTGACGCTCGGGCAGTACATGCAACCGACGCACGAACATCTGCCGATCGAGCGATACGTCCATCCGGATGAATTCGCGGAATTCAAGAGACTCGGCGAGCAGATGGGATTCAAGCACGTGGAAGCAGGTCCGCTGGTTCGTTCCTCGTATCACGCCTTCGAGCAGGAAGAAGCCGCGCGAGCATAGCCGCAAACAGCAAATCCTGCGCTCAAGTCCATCCTAGTGAACGACGGTCTTAAATCTGCCGTCGACGATCGGGTCGCGTTCGTTCTGTTCGCAATCCGTTTCCTCGACCATGCGGTTGAAATCGGTGACGCGCGCATACGTAATCGTCGTGTGAATCGGTTTCGTCAGCGCGACTGGATCTTCGACCGTGTAGTCGATCTGCATCTGATTGGGATTGACCATGCGAATGCGCTCGGTGAAATGAAGTTGATCGCTCATTGGGACGAAGTATCCGGAAAGCTCGCCCATATAGAGCCGTTTTCTCGTCGCGATCGTCTCGACGACGAGCGTGTCGCCTTCCCAATGCCCGATAGAATCGCCCATGAGCGTGGGCCATAGCTCGTCACTCGGAGGATGGGACCGGCCGTCGGTATAGATGTGGCGCACTGCGCCTACGGTGCTGATGAAAGTGGTTTCCTCCGGCGTCACGCGCCACTCAAACATTCCCGGCGAAGCGGTCGCGGGGAAGGGGGTGCGACGCACAAGCGGCTGATGCGTTGCGGGCGGGTGGGCCGGGTCGGCAGCAACGGCCTCCTCGACCTTTTTTCGAATCTCGTCGTATTTTGCCTGATATTCGGGAGTGAAGGACGGCCGCCCGGCCGCTGCATACTCCTTCAATTTGCGCTGGCCTTCCGCGCTAAATTGCTGACCGTCAGCTTGTCCCACGAAGGCGTCGAGTTCCCAGATGCCCGACCAATCGGGAAGCTTGGCAAAAGCTTCGACTCGCTTTTTTGATGAAGTTTGCGCGCGCGCCGGGTAAAGGCAACCGGAAAGCAACGCAACCACCATTGCAGAGACGGACGCACGGATCACAATTCGACCGGCAAGGTTCGCGATCACTGTATTCCCTCGGCGGGCCTGCCAATGATTTTTCCGTCCGGGCCGGTGACGGAGAGAACGAGGCCGGCGTGCTGGCCGTCGCGCAGAGGATTGATGATAATGGTGACCTTGTCCCCAGGATTCAGGCTTTTCGGCTTCCACCCCTTACGCATCAGTTCGACCGGGGCGCCCATCTCGACGCCCCATTCCACGGGCTCGGCCTGCGCGTTGCTCGGGTCCGGCACGAGCACCTGAATCCAGCAGTGGGGATTCGTCCACTGAAACTCCTTTACAGTACCGGTGAGCGTGATCTGCTTCGTTTGATCGAACATCGAGCGGGAATGGTGCGCGAAAGCGGAAGTCGCCAGAAGAAATGCGCCGATGCCGATCAGTGCAGCAATCGCTCTATTCACGCGCCTGCTCAAGATGGGTTTGATCCGTCCTTCGCGTTCTGGATTGAACTCGGCCCGGAAGGCTAGCCTCTTTCAATCATCGGTGTCAACTCAGTGCATGGAGGCGAGGAAGGAATTGGCTAGCTCGCGCATGCGGGCGGCGCAGGCGGAATCCGGGATGGTTGTGTTCTGCGCGGCATGGAAATACTCAGAGGCTTTCGCGTCGCGGCCCAGCTCGGCGTTCAGATTGCCGAGGAGCAGCATGAAAATCGGATTCTGCGGGTAGCGCGCGAGGAGCGGCTCGGCGTCCGAAAGCGCCTCTTCGTATTTTTGGTCGTAGGTTCGCAAACTTCTCGCAAGAATAAATCGTATATCTACTGCCAGGAACGAGCCTTGATTCATTCCAACTTGCATTTGTTTAATTCCCAACTGCTTGTCGCCACCGGGAATTCCCATGAAAATGCGCAGTAGCTTCACAATCGGGGAGAGCGTGTCCACGTAGTAGTTGTAAATTCCAAGCCCGGCGGTGGCGTCGGCCATTTCCGGATCGAGTTTTAGAGCAGCGAGCATTTCCGTGCGTGCGCTCACCCCAGAGTGAGCGGCAGCGCGATATTCGCCGCGCAGGGAGTAGACGCGAACCTGGAGCGCCCAACCCAAACCTGCAAGGGTGTGCATCTCCGCCGTGTCCGATTTGGCGAGTTGCGCTTCCGCGAGAGTGGTCACTTTACCTGTGAGCGCGAGATACGCCGCGTCGTCCGGGTCTTTGTTTTTTTTCCAAGCCTCCAGGATGCCGTACTTGATTTCGCAGGCAGGGCAATAGCGTTTCCACCATTTTGCTTCGCTTTCAACCAGGTAGCCGAGCGGCTGATCGGGTTGTGCCTGTTCGATATCGTGCGCGATGGCGACGGCTGCGTCGGGATCGCCGCTGTAAATTTTGTCGAGTGCTTGAATGGCTTTCGGAGGCAGCGAGATCCCAGTGGCGTGCGCGGCAGGAGTGGCAAGCGCGGCGATTACAATCGCACACCAGGCAACGAAGTGAAGATATCCGCGATATGCGATCGTCATTTCACTCTCTTGAGCCAGCCAGCGAGCCAGGAGGCGGTAACGTACATTGCGAAGCATTCCAGGGCAAACGGAATAAAGCCGAGATAGCCCGGCGCAGGCATTTCGAATATCTTGATCGGCTGAAACATAGGAAACGTGTAGTGCCATTTTGAGTGCGCCCAATAATTCCAGAATTCCCAGAGCCAGCCGCAAATCCAGCCGGAAGCGAGAAATCCGTAGAGGCGTCGGGCGAAGCCGTCGGAAAGATCGCCGAGAAAGGAAGGCAATCGGAGCCGGCGATTCAGCGGGTCGAGCAAAAGGATGAACCCGAGCCACACGAGAACGAAGAGATAGGATGCAATGTGCCGCGGGACGATCAGCGGGACGATCAGGAACGCCGCGCCACTCAGCATCAGGGCGTTTTCGGCGGCGCGCGAAATTTTCCGCGGTTCGACCGGCACCGCCGGAAGAAGCGCCTGCACGAGATCGGAGGTCTCAAAGATGGCGGGTGTGATTGTGGCGAATGCCCAGCCGTACCCGGCAATCGCGGCCCACCATCCGATCGGCACGCCGACGTAGGTCCAATTCTGGAGACGCAGGTTATAGGCCTCGAAGATGAGCCAAAGCGGAATCGAGAGTAGCGCCATCCGCGCGAGAGTGATTGGGGCGCTGTGCAGGCGCGAGCGGTTGGTGAGCGCGAGGACGGCACCGTCTGCGATCAGAATGTAGGCGCTCCAGGCGATGGGCGTGAAATACGTCGCGACCGGTTCAATGCCGGCGAAAAGCATGGCATTCCGCGCCGACGAGCGCGACGATCCCGAGCCAGCCGTGCGCGGGGAACGAGCGCCGCCGACGCCGGCGGAAGTATCCCACGACGAGAACGGCGATGGTGACGGCCGTGATCGCGAGGCCGATGGTGACATGGAGCGGCGGCGGGAACGTGTGTTCGTCCATTTGCTCGACGCGTATGGTAGCGCAGTTGGTCGCAGTTTTCGGCGGACGCCTGGGCGTTTCTTGCTATGCTCTGCCTGCTTTGACGGAAGGAAAATGGTTTGAGCGAGGCGGAAAAACTCGAACGCGGGCTGGGGCTGATCGAAGCGACGTCGCTGAACATGACGTTCATGGTCGGCATTGGGCCGTTCGTGGTGATTCCGTTCGTGATTCAGGCGATGGGCGGGCCGGGGAGCCTGGTGGCGTGGGCGGCGGGCGCGCTGCTGGCGGTGTTCGACGGCTGCATCTGGGCGGAACTCGGCGCGGCGATGCCGCAGGCTGGCGGAAGCTACGTTTATCTGCGCGAGGCGTACGGAGCGGAGCGGTGGGGACGGCTGCTGTCGTTCCTTTACATCTGGCAGACGCTGTTTCAGGGGCCGCTGAGTATTGCCTCGGGTGCGCTTGGGTTTGCGACGTACTCGCGTTATCTGGTGGAAAAATCCGGGCGGGCCACGGGGATCTTGGCTGCACTCGGGACGCATGGCGACAACGTGATTGCGGGGGTCGTGATCGTGCTGGTCGTGTTGCTGCTCTACCGGCGGATCACGGAGATCGGGCGAATTTCGGTGGTGTTCAGCGTGATCGTGGTCGGGACGATTCTTTGGATCATCTGGGGCGGCGCGCGGCATTTCGACGCGCAGCGCGTGTTCGATTTTTCCGGCGGCGGATGGAATTGGTCGTGGCTGCTGTTTGCGGCGCTGGGACACGGGATGGTGCAGACGATCTACAGCTATCTCGGTTACTACAACGTCTGCAATCTCGGCGGCGAGATGAAGAACCCCCAAAAAAATATCCCGCGCGCGATTTTCATTTCGATCATCGGGATCACGGCGCTCTATCTAGCGATGCAGACCAGCATCCTGAGCGTGATTCCGTGGCGCGAAGTGGCTCAATCGAAATTTATCGTGAGCACGTTTATCGAGCGCGCGTACGGGAGCCAGTGGGCCACGCTCGCGACGGCGCTGATTCTGGTGACGGCGCTCGGATCGGTATTTGCGGCGATGCTGGGATATTCGCGCGTGCCCTACGCGGCTGCGCTGGACGGAAATTTTTTCTCGGTTTTTGCGCGCGTGCATCCGACGAAACATTTCCCGTACGTTTCGCTCGTGGCGCTGGGCGCGGCGGCGATGGTTTTCAGCCTGATGTTCAGCCTTTTCTCGGTGATCCGCGCCATCCTGGCGATGCGCTGCATCATCCAATTTATCGGCCAAGGGGTGGGACTGATCCTGCTGCGGCGGCGCTGGGGGAACGCGCGGCTGCCGTTCCGTATGTGGCTGTATCCGCTGCCTGTCGTAGCGGCAATTGTCGGCTGGGTGGGAATTTTCATCGCCACCGGACGAACGCCGATGCTGGCATCGCTCGGTGCGGCGACGGCTGGAATTCTTGTATATTTAGGGCGCGCGCGATGGATGCGCCAGTGGCCATTTGAGGAGATTGCCTGATGCGTGGAAGGACAGCACGACGGATTTGAGATTTTGGCCGCGATGATTCTTGCAGGAGCGGCGGGATTGGCGGCTGTCCAGTCCGCTTCGGCGCAGAGCCTCGCGGACACGGTTCAGGCGATCAATAAGGCGCGCGTGACGACTCGGATCCTTTATGTGACGGCACATCCGGATGACGAAACGGCCGGAATGCTCGCATATCTTTCGCGAGGTCTCTATGCCGACGTGGCATTGCTGACGATTACGCGCGGGCAAGGCGGACAAAATGCGATCGGCCCCGAGCAGGATGGGCCGCTGGGCGTGGTCCGCACTACGGAATTGCTGGCGGCGGATTCGCATTACGGCACGCATCAATTCTTTACGCGCGCGGTCGATCCGGGATTCTCGAAAAGCCCCGAACGGACCATGAAAATTTGGGGCGATCAGATTCCGCTGGAAGACATGGTGCGGGTGATCCGCATGTACCGGCCGGATGTGGTGATCAACGGCTGGGGCGGAGTTCATTTCGGGCACGGGCAGCATCAGGCGAGCGGAATCCTGACGCCGCAGGCGATCGCCGACGCGGCCGACCCCACGAAATTTCCGGAGCAGATTGCGCAGGGACTCACAGCGTGGAAAGTTTCGCTGGAACTGCGTCCGGGGAGTTTCGGATTTGGCCCCGCCACGACACCCACGGCGCCAGGCGGCGTGACATTGCCGGTGAACGACGTTTCGCCGCTGTGGGGCCAGAGCTACGTGGAAATGGGAATGGAAGGGCACGCGCAGCACGTGTCGCAGGGAACGCCATCGTTCACCGGCAATCCATTTTTTCGCCGGCCGCCGACGCTGATTGTGGAACACGGGCAGGACGGCGGCGGGTCGTTTGATGCGAAGGCATTGGCGGAATCAATTGCGTCGCTGGCTGACCGATATTCACAGTGGCAGAGCACGATGGCGCCCGCGCTTGCGGCGGCGGACCAGGAGCTCGCATCGGCATCGAAATCGGCACTCGAATTGGATCGCGCGGCGGCGGCGAAATCTCTGGCGGAAGCGGGCAAGGAAATTTCGGGTTTGCGCCAGAAAATATCGAGCGACGGCGGACGCGGATAGCGCGGCCGCAGTGTGGGAGCTCGACAGCATCAAGAAACGAATTGATGCTGCGCTCGTCGATGATGTGGCGTTGCCAGTGGACACGCAAGCGAGCCGGCACGAGCTGGTGGCCGGCGAGACGTTTACTGTGGATGTGAATTTTCTCGATAAGCCCGCGACACCTGTGAAATGGACCGTGGACAAAACGAGCCTCGCGCTTCCGGAGGGCTGGAACGCGAAGCTCGACGATGCCGATGCCAGGGGAAGCAACTATCACTTCACGGTATCGATCCCGGCGGGAGCAAAGCCGCCGAGCTCGCCGGCCGATGCGGTGCTGCCTTTTCCACCGCCGCTGGTGACGCTCGCGCTGCGCATGTCAGTGTGACGACTATGAATTCACGTTCGAAAAGGCCGTGGAATCGGCTGAGGCCAAGACGACAGCGATCGTAGTTTATCCGCTCGAGCTAGTTCCGGCAGTCACGCTGACCGTCGAGCCTGCGCAGGTGATGGTGCCGGAAAAGCGCGCGGCGGCGCCCGCGGATCTGCTGGCGCGAGTGCGCTACCACGGGACGAAACCAGCGGCGGTTTCGATCGGAATGGATGTGCCTGCCGAGTGGAATGTGACGCCGATCGCGGCGCTCAATTTTTCGGGGGCCGGAGATCAGTTGGTCCGCTATGTGGTGAAGCCTCCGGCGAAAGTTGCTCCCGGAGCGTACGCACTGCATCCTTACGCAAAGCTTGGAGAGGAAACATTTCGCACGTCGGTTGAGCCGATCCCCACGCTACCCACGCGCAATTGGAGCCAACCCGCGGACGTGACCGTCCATGTGCTTGATTTGACCGTGCCCGCTGGACTGCACATTGGATATATCGCGGGCGACAACGACGTGCTGCCGGAAACTCTGCGGCAGGTGGGAATACAGGTGGATTTGCTCGACGAAGTTGCGCTGGCGTTCGGCGATTTGAGCCGCTACGACGCCATCGTGGTGGGCATTCGCGCGTACGAACTTCGTCACGATGCGATGGCGGCGAATTCGCGGCTGCTCGACTACGTGCAGAATGGCGGAACGCTGCTGGTGTTGTACGAGCGCGATTTCGCGTGGGCCAAGCTGCTGCCCTCGCCGTTCAAAGCCGAAATGGCGGGGCAGGCAGTGCGTGTGACGGATCAGAATTCTCCCGTGCGATTTCTGGCGCCGGATAATCCGCTGCTGAATTCGCCGAACAAGATCACGCTAGACGATTTCAAGGGTTGGGAGCAGGAGCGCGGCCTTTATTTCTGGAGCACGTGGGATCCGCGATACACGGCTGTGGTCGGGCTAACCGACCCGGGCGAACCGGAAGCGACGGGCGGACTGGTCTATGCACGCGACGGCAAGGGCGTGTACATCTACACGGGACTTTCTTTCTTCCGCGAGCTGCCGGATGGCGTGCCCGGGGCTTATCGGCTGTTCGTAAACCTGCTGAGCCAGACGCTGCATTCGTCGCCGCGAAAATAAGCAGAAAGAGAGATCCTTCGGCTTCTCCTCGGGATGATAGCGGTCCAGTTGCCGCGGTGCGGCGAGGGATGTGCGCCGTTGCGACACACGGTGCGACTTCCCTTTGCCAGGCGATTTTCGCTTCGTGCTATGCTCCGAGCCGATCCGAGATGGAGGGCGAATGAAGACGAAACTTGTAAATTTTGCGTGCGGGCGCTGGCTGATGGGCATGCTGGCCGCTGTTCTCATCCTCGCGGTTTCTTCGAGCGCCCTGGCTGGTCCGCAAAATAACAAGAAAACGAAAGTAAAGACCAACGACCAGACCGACCCGAATGCGCCGCCGATGCCGGTGGGTTCCGACGCCGATCAGATTGACCACGACATCGGCGAGATGCTGGCCGCGTTTCAACTCGGAAAAGTCGACGAAATGCACAAGTATTACGCAGACAACGCGACGTTCGTGAGCGGCACCTTTGAACCGCCCATCGTGGGCTGGCAGAATTACGTACCGCTATACCAAAGGTGGCTTGCGGCATTTCAAGGAGTAGAACTGATCAGGCGAAACACGATTATTTTTCCGCACGGCGACGTGGCGTGGGCCATGTATCAATGGGAATTCCAATCGATGTTGAACGGGCAGCCGTATTCAATGCGCGGGCAGACGACGCTGGTATTCAATAAGGTGGGCGTAAACTGGCTGATCGTGCACAATCACACGTCGGAGATCCCCGCGACGATTACCACCGCACCGCAGCCTGCGGCGCAGCCCGCACCCGCAAAACGCTAACAGGATCCTGCATTGAACTAACGGGCCGGCCCAGCTCAACAGCGTGACGACCGGTGAGGCTTCAGGGCAAGAATTTGGTCGCCGCCCGAGCGACGGCTGATGCACGCCGAGCGGCGCAGCGAACCGATCAGAAACTTTGAACGCTCTGCCAGATCCAGAGGCTTGCCAGCGCCACCAAAAGCACCCCTGACAAAACCATTAGCGCCATGATTGGACGGCTAAGCTTTTCGATTCGGGCGACAATCAAACGCTGCTCGTGCGCCATGGAATCTCCCGCGGCGTCGAGGAAAATCTGATCTTCCTCGCGGTTTTCGAGTGCGCTCCGGTAGATCCAAACGAAGATCAAAATCGCAGTGACCACACCCCAGGCTAACAGCACCATCTGCAGCATTCCCATGGGTACCTCCCGTGCCCGCGGGTCGTGGGGGGCTGCCAGATGGCAGACCGGCCCGTGCGGGCCCTACGGCTCCAATTTGGCGGGATTATAGCACCACCAGCGGTGGAGGATGTCTAGCGGGGCGCGTTGGGGAGGTCGTGAGAATCAACAGACAACCGAAGGCTGGCCGTCCAAGGCGCAGACGGGAAAAAACAGCCGGCGAAATGCCGGCGCTCTGAAAACTGGCGTCAGATGGGAGGCGGTTCGCCAAGCACGCGCGCCGGGCACGGCCCGCCAGAAATCAGCGCGGCAAGCATGCCGGGGCCCTGCCAAACCTTCATTTGGAGGTCACCGAAGCGGACTAGTGGCCGGCGGCGCTAGCGGCGTTCGTCGGGGAATGAGACGCCCCAGAAATCGCGGGAGGGATGGAGAATTTCGACACCCAGTTCGAAGGGACCGTGGTCTTTCTTGTTTCTCAGGGAGATGACGCGAAATTCGCGCACCTCTTGCGAAAGCCCATGGAGAACTTCGATGCGGGAGCCAAGCTCGGGCAGAAACGGCAAGCGGAGCAGCGCGCCCGTACGGCTGACCGATATAACTTCGGCGGACGCGTCACGCGGCTCACCATCGATTTCGTTGGAATGAACTCTTACAGGGATGCGAATGCGAACGCGGCTTGATCGGCGGCGCTCCAGCATCGCGCGGGCAGTAGCCATGGTGTGCCCTCCTCTAACTCGCGACCGCAGAATTAACTGTAGGGATTGCGTGGCGCGCGGGTCAATGGTACTCCGGCAGGGCGTGCTTCGTTGACAAACCACCGGCTGCGCGGCAATATGGATTCGCCTCGCTTTGCTGCACGAAATGCCCAAGTGGCGGAATTGGCAGACGCGCTAGCTTCAGGAGCTAGTTCTCGCAAGGGAGTGGAGGTTCGAGTCCTCTCTTGGGCACCAACACCTCTTCAACGGTTTAGCGGTGTTGCGGGTCCCTCGGCCCGCCAAGCAATTTCTCCGCGTAGAGAGCGCCTTCGGGCGTGTCTTCGTGTTTGAAGTAGATGAACACGTCGCCGTTGCGGGCGGCATCCGCCACTTTTTTCGATATTGCCTTGCGCGCCACGGGTGAATACTTCTCTTTTCGCAGGCGGAAATAGCGAAAGTCAGCGGTGGCGATCGTCCGGCGTCTCGAGCTTTTCGCTTTCGGCCTCGCACAACGCCACATTCGCGCGGCCCAATCGCTCGTAGACTTCGTCCACAAACCACGAAGGGTGGCGAAATTCCATGGCGGCGCGCGTATGGCGGGACAGCGTGGCTAGAAATTCCTCAAGCAAGGCAATGTCGCATTTGAGAAACGGCGGCAATTGAAACAGGACGGGGCCGAGCTTGTCCGGCGTCGCGCAAAGGCTCAAGCGACATGAGGAATTTCGACGTTGGCGTGGCCGCAGCGCGCAGGCGTCTGATATGCGTGATCGTCTGATGCGCCTTCACGGCAAATTTGAAATCCGCAGGCGTTGCAGCGATCCAACCGGCGAGCAGTTTTGCGGTGACGTCGGTGCGAAATGTGTAATTGACTTCGACAGAATTCAAGCGAGTCGCGTAGTAGCCGAGAAATTTCGCGGAGGCAAGCTTAGCCGGATAAAACTTCGGCTTCCAGCTTGGGTATGCCCATCCGGAAGTGCCGGCATAAATTTTCCCCGTCGAGGTCTTCCCACTCATGGTTCCCTTTCGTGCAATTCCATTCACAGTGTCCGAGCGCGGAAGTCTATAACACAACTGCTTAAAATTTGGGATAGTATGCGCGCGTGCTCGCAGGACAGGGGCCGGCAACGTCATAAAACAAAAAGCCGGCGCGGCGCTTTCCTTGGGCGAAACTTGCATCGCCCGATCAGGGATTGACGGCGAATGCGTGGAGCACGCCCGGGCAAGCCCGTGCGGCAAACAGCGGCGGCAAGCCGCCGCACTCCACATGAGCCGTGCACGTCGCGACGCCGGCGCTACGAATACCGAAGTTGACGTCTGGAGGTGTTAAATGTCTCCCTCGTTTCTAACCGCCATCGTTCTGGCCGTTGGGCCGCAGATCAGCTTTCCCCAGGGCGCGGTTGTGAACGAACAGATCGCGCTGCGCTGGATGCATCTCGTGGCCGGGATCATCTGGATCGGGCTGCTCTATTTTTTCAATTTGGTGGGCACGCCCACGCTGAAAGGACTGGAAGCGCCGGTGCGCGCGAAGATTTTTCCGGCGCTGATGTCTCGCGCGATGTGGTGGTTCCGATGGTCGGCGCTGGTCACGGTGATTGCGGGGCTGCGCTATTTCTGGATGATTTTGTCCGCGGACGCGCACAATGCCGGGGATCCTGCGCTTGCGTGGAAATGGATGGGCTTATGGCTGCTGGTATGGCTGGTGGCGTTCGCGCTGATTTATCCGTTCCAGTTGCCACACAAGGGGATTCTCGACAGCGTCTGGGTACGTGTCATCGCGATTGCAGCGATTGCAGTCGCCGCGTCGTGGGCTGTGCTGGTGCTGAATGCGAATCCGCAGTCGTCCAATGGACATCTGGCGATCAGCATCGGCGGAGGAATGGGTCTGCTGATGCTGCTGAACGCGTGGGGAATCATTTGGCGCGCGCAGAAGCGACTGATCGCGTGGACGCGAGCGAGCGCGGAACAGGGCACGCCGATGCCGCCCGAGGCGGCGTATTTTGCGCGCTGGGCGTTTTTGGCGTCGCGCACGGGATTCTGGATGTCGCTGCCGATGCTTTTCTTCATGGCCGCCGCGGGACACTATCCGTTTCTTGGTGGAATTACGAATTAAGCGCCGGGCCGCGCGAAAGAGCCTGCGAGGCACCGGCGGTACGAAACCGCTTCGCTGCGGTGGATGGACGGGGGCCGCCAAGCCAAGCATCCGCGCCGGGCATCCGCCGCGGCGGGTGCCCCTACGAAATTCTCTGCACTGTTCACGTACTCCCCATCTTTCCCCGGCGCGTCTAAAAGCCTAGGAATGGGAGGTCGCCATGAAGCCTATCGCACGATGGGGCCTGGCAATTTTGTTGTTGGCTTTGATAATTGTGCAGCCAGCGCTGGCATTCGACTACCCACTTTCCCCCGAGGCGATCCGCGAGGCCTATTTCCTCGGCAAGGCGAGTCCCGAGAAGAGGAACGCGTTCTTCGAGCCGTACCGACAGAATCTCCCCGTTCCGAAAACTGGCCCCAATGTGGCGTTGATCGAAGTCGAGACGCCCTTTGCTTTTGTGGTGGACGCCATTACGCAAGCTCCGGCGAACTATCACGCTGCCTGATGCCGAACAGGATTATCTGGGCAAGCCTGGCGAATTTCGCGTGCACGTGGAAATCTACTTTACAGACACTTATCCGAAGCCGACGGATACGGCGGGCTCGCTCGGCGATTTCTGGAGCGACTTCCAGGTTCATTGAAACAGAAGGCCGAAGTACCATCGCGCTCGGTCCACGGCCAGCCGATTTATAGCGACGACACGATCAGCGGATACATTGGCGCGACGATTGACGTGGGCTATGACGTGAACAAGCTTGACTCAGGGGAGCCCACCACGATCGAAGTGGACACGCCCGACGGGCAACAGGTCGAAGCAAATTTCTCGTTCAACGAACTTCGGTAACTTTCTAATTCGTGCCGACCGGCCGTTGTTGCCAAGCACTTGCGCAGGGCACGGCATGCCGTGCCCCTACTAAACCAGTTGGCGGTGGTATCCCAGATGGATGGTTCGCCCTAAGCCAAGGATTTGCGCCGGGCGTAGTCCGCCTCGACGGACCCCTACGAAACCGCGGGTGAATCAGTGATCCGGGCTGCCCTGTCCCTCGATGAAATGGAACGCGTCTTCGACGGCGCGAGCTGAGGCGTGCGACCCCTTCGCGTCCGTGGTGAATTGCGGGCGGCGACGCGCTGAAAATCGGCGGGATCAAACGTGCCGCGCTTCGTGTGGAATACCCAGACAAATTCGTAGCGGGCCTTGTCCAGTTCGGAGATGGATTGCAGCGCCGTGTCCACCGTGGTCATCGGACTGAAATCGGAGAATCCGTTGCGGTCGGTATGAACCGTCGCGGGCATGGCCGAATTGTAGGTATCCGAATCGTGCGCGAACAATATTACGTAGTCCACGCGCGAAAGATCGGGAGCGGGGCAAATGCCGGAGTATTGCTTGCGGCGATTTTCAACCAGCCACTTGTACTGCGCCGGAGCCAGGCCGTACGCCGAGAAAAATATGTGGCAGGCCGGATCAGCGCTTTCATTGTCCGGCTTCGCGTCGGGATAATCCTCGAGATCGGCTGAGGCTGTCGCTGTGCTCCACGATCGTGATGTCGGCCGATTTCGATGCATCCGCGGACGTGTCCATCATCTTGGCATTGATCGGCGGCACAGTTGCCCTTGCCGAAACCATCGTCGCTGTTGGCACGGACGATTGCGGTAGCGGAGTGATGACCGTGGCCTTCGCGGATTGCGTGGTGGAAGGCGGCCTTAGCCGGAACTTTCTTGGGCGCGGCTGGTTCCACAACTACTGTGGGCGCGCTCGTCTTCTCATGCGGCCTGAGCGTGCGGCGTTGTTGCGGCTGCCGATGCCGGTTTCACGTTCGCTGCGACCGGTGCACTGGATGCGACCGCAACGGAACTCGCGGGCGGTGTCGCAGGTTTCGGCGCAACGGCAACGGATACTGGTGCGGCGCTCGCTGGAGCTGGCGCTACGGTGGTGCTGGTGCGACGGGCGCTGACGCAACCGACGACGTTACGGGCGGTGCGGCAGCGGGTGGAGCAGCAGTTGGGCGCGCAACAGCGGTCGCAGCGGGTCGCGCGGCGATGCTTGCCATCGGCTTGTCGGCGTCATCGGGAGGCAGCGCGGGCAAATCCGGAAACACGGCGTCGGGAACGTAGCCTTCCACGCCGCTCGCGGTGCGAATCTTCACGTAGCCCTTCACGCGAGAGAGAATTTCGACGGTCTCGCCGCACTTCAGGCGGGTTTCCACATCGAAGCTGTTGAGCGACTCGTAAACCCAGACGCGGTCCTGATTCACCGAACATTTCACGGCGCCAATGTCCGACGCCGAAGCAGGCAGAGCCAACGCAAGAACGAGGCCCATTGCAAGAATGATTAGAAGTGAACGAATCACGGCAATCCTCCCATGAAACGAGACAGAAAGAAGCGCCGAAAACGACTGCGAAACTATGCGCTATGGGAGTGGAGGCGAACAACTGGACGAAGGGACAAGATTAGTGCAGGGCAAGAGAAAGCGAATCGTCGGTTTTTCTTCGTAGGGGCGTCCGTAAACTGTGATTGGAGCCATACGACCGCCAGCGCAGAGTTACCGGGCCGGAAAGGGGATGGCGCATCGGCTCGCCGGTGCGCTGCGATTCCAGATGCGCCGCCTTCAATTCGAAATACCAGCGCGCCTGGCGGTCGGCGTCGTCCACCAGCATCATGCGGTCTTCATATTTCAGGCCGAGCGATTGCTTCTTGATCACTTCGGTATCCTGGCGGATGAAACGCGGCCCGAGCACGTGAATGATGAACGAGACGATCGGAAACCACGGAAGAATATTCCACGCGGCGACGAAATCCAGCCGGCAAAGATCGCGGCGGACGGGCGTGACGGTGGTGCGGCTCGAAAGCCAGTAGCGCCCCGCGCGAATCTGTTCGAAGCGCTGGTTGGGCAGCACGAAATCGATCGTGGTCGTGGCGGGCTCGCCCGTGATGAGCTTCAGGAGTTTGTACGGCGCGCTATTGGCGGAAGGCGCGTGCGGGCTCATGCGGAATCCGTTGGGAATCGGCTCGAACTGCTTGGCTTTGTCGCGGATGCTGCGCCGGCTGCGCCACCACCATGCCTGATGCACGAACGGCCCGTGCGCGGGGTCCATCAAGCCGATGATGCCGTGGTCCACGCTGCACGGCAGATCGGCCCAGAGATGCGCGATCTTGTAGCGCGGACTGAACGTCGGCAGCTCGGGCGCGGGCGGAATGGTGGAAGCGCGGGGCTTCAGCCCCGCGGAAAGCCGCTCTGTTTCCTCCGGGGTTTTAACCCCGGAAGCCTCAGCTCTGGCTTGTCCCGCCTCCGTGATCGCCCGGCCTTCGGGATTCGTCATGAACGCCCAGATGTAGCCGTCGCGCTCCTCGCAAGGAAAGCTGCCGGCGTAAATGCGATCGCACTTGAGCTTCGAATCCGCCGTGAGCGAAGGAATGTGGCGGCACTGGCCGGTGTGCGCGTCGAATTGCCAGCCGTGATAGGCGCACTCGACCGAAGCGCCGTCGAAGCGGCCAAACGAAAGAGGAAACGCGCGGTGCGGGCAGACGTCGCGCAGCGCAAACGGTTTTCCGGCGGAATCGCGCCCGAGCACCAGCGGAACTTCGAGCAGCATGCGCGCGCTCGAGTTTTCGGCCGCGCAATTGATCGCTTCGCAGCGCGGGATACCAGAATCCCCAGAGCATGTCGCTCGTGGGATCGCTGGATTTCAAAGGAGTGTTGTCGCTCATCGGCGGGCGCTTATCGTAGTACATTCACAGTGCTGGCGGCAAAGGTTGGTGCCAGAGCACAATAGGTCGGGTTCCGATTATCCGACGAATCAGGAGCTGGCCACTCTCGATGTTACTTTCTAAAGCGAAATAGTGACTCACGCCCTGTAGAAACAATAATCTCAGGCAGTTCACCGCGCCTAAGAGCCGCGATTATGGCTCGCAGTTCATCCTTGTCCTTCTCATGAGCCAAGGAATCAAGGTTAGGACCCAAACGCGAACGCACTTCCTCCAAACGCGGGTCGGCTATTGCGACTGAAGTGGTGTCGTCCCAATCCCAAGGGCCCCCTGCCCCTAGCAGGTGCCTCTCAAGCTCGTCGGCGAACTGCTCGGGTGTAACTTTTCGCTTAACAGGCAACGCTGCGATAAGAAAAACAAGAACAATGATTCCAAGCGGAACGACCACCAACCAAACTGGGTTATGCAGAAGGTAAGCTGTTAAGGCTGCGGGAAGAAATAGGACCAGCAGCACAATCACCCATCCCGAAAACTTCGTTGGAAACAATTGAAGATGAAATCTCATTCTGAATTGGTTCGCTTTGCGCCATCGAGTGGCGCCCGATTTTATCGACAATATTAGGTGGTTTAGTCCTTGCTCGACAAGTCGTGATTAGTGCGCCAACCGGAAATTGACCCGCGACTTGGTTCAGCGAGGGTTCCGATCGCGCGCTAGCCGCGCAGCCAAGGCAGCTGGCCCTTATGCGCGAGCGCCAGCAGATCCATCGTCGCGGCTACCGCGCAGTGGACGCAGACTCCGCCCCAGATGGATTTCGTCTTCCATGCGAGGTAGCCAAGAATGAATCCGGCGACGACCGACGCGGCGGCTTCCGGGAGCGGCTTCGTGAAATGGATCATCATGTAGGGCATCACGGACACGGGAACGGCGAAGATTCCGATGTGCCGTCCGAGCCCTCCGACCAGAAATCCGCGGAAGAAAAATTCCAGCGCGACGAATTGGCCTGCGTACATTCCCTCCCACATCAGCAGGTCAAACCAGGAACGGCCCGCCTGACCGTACATCGGATAGAACGTGTAGAAGGACGGCGACAGCGACACCAGCCAGATCACGGGAAGCACCGCGCCGTACAGGCCGACGTAAATCCAAAAATGCTCGCGGAAACCGCGGAACCCAAGATTGCAATCGCGCAGACGATTGCCGGGCAAGGAGCGCATCAGCAGCGCGGGCAGCGCGAGAAAACCGATCAGGATCGCGCCGACCCACCAGGCCTTGACGCGCAGCACCCAGTAGAGATCGAGGCCATGAGTCGGCGGCGGAAAAAATGAAGCGTACGTCTCCTCGCTCCCGCCGAACTCCATGATCAAAAGCCCGAGGCACGCGGTCGCGCAGATGGCGGCAATGGGCCAAAAGCCTGGCGCGGCCGCAGCGTCCTTCAGTGGCAGCAGCGAGCTAGAGCCCGAATTTTCCGCATAGCGGCTGAACGCTCGCACCCGCGTCGCGGACTTGAGATGGATTTCAGCCGGCGCTCACGCTTCTTCCGTGAAGCTTGCGGCGAGGTTCGTGACAAGGTCGCGCGCTGCGGCAGGAGTCGAATCAAGGTCGGCGGAATTCGAGGGAGTGGCATCGCTGGCGACTACGCCTCAAATCGGCCAGCGTTCAACTCAGCGCGCCTTGCGCATCCGCGATGGTTCCGTAGATTTCAAACAGCGGATCCACACCGGTGATTTGCAGAATGTTTTTCACGCGGTAGTTCAGCCCGACGAGCACGAGTTTGCGGCCGGCCTTGTGGCAGGAAACAAAAGCTCGCACCAGCGTTCCGATGGCCATTGAATCCAGGGACGAGACCTCGGTGAAATCAACGATCAAGCGCGGCGCTGTGGCTGCGGCGAGGGCGTCCTGAAATGCGGGAGAAGAGGCGAAGGTGATGGCGCCCTTCACGCTGATGATTTGGACGGTGGCGAGCGATCCGGTGCGCTGAGAGACTTCAAATGGTTGGGCTGGCATGGCCCGCATTCTAGCGAAAACCTGGACGCAATAACAACGAAGTCTATTTGCGGGTGGATGCGCCAAAGGCTAGCCCGGAATCAGCGCTCAGACACTTAGCTCGCGATCTCGCTGAGGCCTGCGTGGCCGACAAGTTCGTTGTACCCGCGGCCGAGGAGGCGTAGGATGCGCGGACCAGCTGTCCGAATCGAGAAGTCCGGCGCAAGTTACAGCTGTGCGGATGATTTCGCGAAGCCAGCAGCGTGAGGGTTGAACGCAGTGGGATTTGAGCTACAGACTCGGAACGTCGAACGCATCGTCGTGGTGGAGGCGGTGGGAAGGCTCACGTTGACGGACGGCCACACCAAACTTCGAGACCTGATTCACGTGTCCACCGGCGAAGGGGCGAAGAAATTCATACTGAATCTCGCGCGGGTGGAGTTTGTGGATAGTTTCGGTATCGGTGAGCTGGCTCGATCCTATTCGGTTATCCGGCAGATGGGAGGCGAGTTGAAGTTGGCTTGCGTGAACCAGAAAGTCATGGTTGTGCTCGAGATTTCCCGGATGAACACCATTTTCGAAATTCACGCTGATGAGGCCGCTGCCCTTCGCGCATTCGGGCAGCGCGCGTGATTCATGAGCGGAGCCAACGCTATTTCGAGCGTTGATTATCGCGCTGCTGGACGTGCCAGGCGCAAATCCAGGATCCACCGCACATGGCGAGGGCGATAAAGGCGCTGGACCACTCGTCCGGGGCGTTCGGATCGTGCGAGCGAAACGCGGCGAGGACTCGGGGAGAGTGGAGAAGCAAGAACCAGAGCAAAAACATCAGCCCCAGCATAAATCCGCTCCATCGATCCATCCGTCTAATGATGATGCTGATCCCCGCGGCGACGAAAGCCGCCCCAGTGAGGTAAGCCCAGAACATCGCTCCCGGCATCCAGGCCGGCACGAGGCTGGCGATAAAAGCGAGAATGAGAAAATGGTCAATGCCGAATACCACGGACGACACTCCGAATAGGCAGGGACCCGACGCGACCACCTTGTCAAAGATCTTGTCCCATCGCCGAACCGCCCCTACCTTCGGCAGAGTCGCGGCTAGAGCCCAGGACGAAGCGCACATTGCCAGCGCCTCAAAGAAGACGGTGCGAGTGCCAATGCTCATGGGCATGGCGACTACCTGGGGGAGCTCTGAAAACAGCACGTAGCAGAGAAACAGGATTCCCAAGAAGATCGCAGTCATTCGCGTTTGTAGGTTGAACGTGATGCTGATACCGGCAGCGACCAGGGCAATGCCGGTGACGTATCCCCAGAGTGCGCTAAGTGGAAACCATGGCACGCCGCTAACCGATAAGCCAAGATGAGCGCAGATGAGATCTTCGACTCCGTAAGCCACTATCGCAATACCGAATATGAGCTGACCTTTTGAGATTATCTTATTCATCGTAATACCTCATGCCGACGCGCTCGCGTTACTGCGCGAAGAACGCGATCATGTGTCGGATCGATCGAGGCGCTTCTGACGAACGTCATCCTAGTTGCTTTTGATTGCAGGTCCGGCTTGCGTGATGCTTCCGGGAAGAAGATCGGTCTTGATTGTAATTTTTTGACCGGGCCGCAAGTTAACTTCGGTCGTGAAATCCTGATAGCCGGCGAGAGCGATTCGAACGTGGTGTTTGCCGGGCGCGATCACCATTGAGCGTCCCAGGCCGCCAAACTCTTTGGGCGTTCCGGCGTAGGTGTCGTCCACGAAGACCGCCGCGCGGTCCGGCGTCACTTCCAATTTTACTCGGGAGGTTTCCCCGCTTGGGAATTGCGCCCTGGGGTCTTTTTGCATGCTGACGTTAATCGTGGTTTTCTGGCCGGGCTCGACCGTGATTGTTTGCTCTTGTTCAATATAGCCGGCCTGCCGAACCATGATTTCGTGATTGCCCGGCAGGAGCAGAATCTTTTTGTCGCCGGTCAGTTCGTTGACATAGCCGACATATTGTCCGTCCACCCAAACGCCAGATGTCTTGTCGACTTTTGTTTTTCCCAGAATTGATACTTCGCCCAGCAGCTGATTCTGTGCCACAACAGCTAACGGGAGCAGTAAACCAAAGAAAATGGCGATTAGAATCGTGTTCCCGGGGAATTTTTGCCTGCTCATTTTTACCTCCGCCTCCGAACTGGTTTCAGTCTCTTACCGCCGCGAGAACATACTCGCGAAAGAGTCTACGATCTCGGCGGCAACGGTTTTTGTCGCCTCACGCCAAGCATACTCTGTTCTGGGCGCCAGATATCGATCGTGCCCTTACGGACCAATGGATGCGGTGCGATACGGGGTTGACAGCGGCGAAGGAGCCGCCGTATGTTCGTCATTCTTGAAAGCGGATGATAGTGGGTAGACTTGTGGTCGGCGTGGCCAAGGTGAACAGGGGGAGAAAAATGTTGGTTAAGAATATGAGTGATGCGAAATTGTCGCTGTCTCGCAATCTTGCTGCGATCTTTGCGGTCTGCGTTCTTACGGTTGTTCTGGCGACTGCGGGTCTGGCTCGTCCGCCGAAGCCCGGAGCGCCAGCCGATGAGGGAAAGGTATTGGGCATGGCGTTCGATGGCCACCAGGTCTCGGACCTTGATAAGTCCATCAAATATTATGAAGTGCTCGATTTTAAGCTGACGAGCAAGAGCGACTGGAAAGTCGACAAGGTGACGAACGAGCTGGGTGGGACGAAGGGCGCGCAATCGCGCATGGCCATCGTGACCACGCAAAGCTCCGTCTCGGATAAACCGTTCAACCTGATCCTGACGGAATATAAAGGAATCGATCGCAAGGACTGGAGCAACCTCACCTCCGCGGATCTGGGAGCAGGCCACATGGACCTTACCGTGATGGACGATTGCAATCCCGTGATGGACAAGCTCAAGGCCGTCGGTCTGCTGAAGGTGCCGCAGATGAATCTCCCGGGCGGCGGTGCAGCGGCTGCCGGGCCGCGCAGGTTCGTATTCGTACAGGATCCGGACGGCTGGTTCATCGAGCTCTTCGCGAAGATGAAGCCCGCTCCGGGTGCGCCGCCCGAGGGGCCGAAGGTTTCGAATTCCACCGCGACCCAGCAAAATATCGAGCGGCTTGGTCCGCAGGCAGGTTTCAATCATATCGGCTTGAACGTGATTGATCCTGCCAAGTCGCTGGCGTTTTATCAAGGCGTGTTGGGCGGAGACTACCCGGCGCTGCCCGATCCTCCGCCGGCCGGAACCGCGCCGCGAATGACCATGCTTAACGGTTGGTTCCCGCAGGCTGGCACTAGCGGAAACGTGCGGCTCGAATTGCTCGGATCTCCGCAAAATAGGGACAAACAGCCTCCGGACCAGCACTTTGCCGACATCGGCGTCAACTACGTGGGCTTTCAGGTGACTGATCTGGACGCGGTTTACGCAAGGGCGAAGGCCGCCGGCGCCATAACGATCTCGGAAGGCGGAATCGTGAAGGTAAAGGATGGCCGCGCTGTTATGTTGAAGGACCCGGACGTTGGCGGATTCGTCGAGCTATGGGAGCAAAAGAAATAAGCAGCTCGGCGGTCGTACCCGAGATCCCCAGTTCAGATTAATTTGAACGTGTCTCTCGAGGTCAGGCGATCGGCTGGGAAGCGGCGCGTGACTCAAACAGGCGCATGACCGTATCGCGTCCCAGAACGACGAAGGTAAGGACGCCGAGTACGGTTCCGTAGGGAATTTCCAAGCAGGTGATCCCGGCAATCACCATGCAAAAAGTCCTCGACCTTCGACGCTTGATGCGGGACGCAACCACAAGCTTAAGCGCGGCAAGCGTAGACATAAACACGATAAAGGCCACCCCGAATCCGGCAAATATCCAGCCAATAAACACAGGCGGCGGCTGGTTCGCATTATTGGCGAATTCGGGCGCGTGCTTAAGCATCACGCCAAGCATGACTCCCATGAACACATAGAAAAACCCGAACAGCGCATAAAATCCGTTTACCGCGGCTGAAATGTTGTAGCCCATCGACAGAAGTTTGAGGTGTTCTTCGTCGACGTGTGACGGACGAAGTAGGTCTTCGGGCATGTGGCGCCTCCTGAAAATGCGCGGTGTTCGTCGCGACTGGCGGCGAGCGTATCACAGCCGTGCGGACGCGCGATCCGCAAGCAGAAGCGCTGAAAGTTCCGAGACGAATGCGCGACCGCCCGGCTTCGCGTGCCGCGATGCGGGGTTGACAGCGGCGGACGGCTCGCCGTATTGTCCTTCATTCTCGAAGGCGAACAATTGTGAAGATACTTGTGATTGGCGGCGGCGGACGCGAACACGCGATTGTGTGGAAGCTCGCGCAGAGCCCGTCGGTTGAAAAGATTTGGTGCGCGCCGGGAAATGGCGGAATAGCTAAGGACGCGGAGTGCGTGCCGCTCGACGTGAAGGACGTGAAGGCGGCCGCGGATCTGGCCGCGAGGCTCGGTGCGGATTTGACGATTGTGGGGCCGGAGGTGCCCCTGGTCCTTGGTATCGCCGATGAATTCGAGCGCCGTGGGTTGAAGCTGTTGGGTCCACCGGAGAAGGCGGCACAGCTCGAGGGAAGCAAAGTTTTCTCGAAGCAGTTCATGCAGCGCCACGAGATTCCGACGCCGGGAGTTTACGGTGTCTACATTGAGGCGCTGGAGGCGTACACGGCGCTGGACTCCGTGGATTGGCCGCTGGTAATCAAGGCGGATGGTTTGTGCGCGGGCAAGGGCGTGCTGGTCACGATGTCCGCGGACGAAGCGACGGCGTTTGTCGAGCGCATGATGGTGAATAACGAATTCGGCGAGGCGGGCTCGCGCGTGCTGTTTGAAGAAGGGATCGTGGGAGAAGAACTTTCCTACATCATTCTCACGGACGGAAGGGATTTCATCCGGCTGGCGCCGGCGCGCGATCACAAGCGCGCGTTCGACAATGATGAAGGACCGAACACGGGAGGAATGGGAGTTTATTCGGTCGACGATATTTTGCCGGCGGCGCTTGAGAAGACGATTATCGAAACGATTGTGCGGCCCACGCTGGACGGACTGCGCGAGGACGGAATGCCCTACCGCGGGTTCCTCTATTTTGGATTGATGCTGACGGAGGAAGGCCCGCAAGTTCTGGAATACAACTGCCGGCTCGGCGATCCGGAAACGGAAGCCGTCCTGCTGCGCGCGGATTTTGATTTGGCGAAGGCGTGCATGCAGGCGGCGAACGGCGACCTGGGGGGATTCGAGGCCAACTGGTTTCCGGGCGCGGGCGTATGCGTGGTGATCGCGTCGAAGGGTTATCCGGGCGATCCGCAGACGGGTGTGGAGATTCGTGGCTTGGACGACGCGGCGAAAGTGCCGGGGGCAGTCGTGTTTCATGCGGGGACGCGAGGCAGCGGAGCAACGTGCTACACAAACGGTGGTAGAGTGCTGGTGGTCAGCGCGAAGGGCGAAGATCTTGCGAGCGCGCGCCGCGTAGCGTACGAGGCAGTGGACAAAATCAAGATCGCGGGTGCGCACTATCGCAAGGATATCGGGAAAAGGCGATCGTGAGACACGCGCATCAATTCTAAGGAGACTGACGACTGTGGCGACGGGACACAAACCGGTAATGGCGATGGTGGGAATCGTGATGGGGTCGGACACGGATTTTCCGGTGATGAGCGAAGCGGGAAAGACGCTCGGGAAATTCGGCATCGCGTATGAGATGGAAGTTCTTTCCGCGCACCGCACGCCGGCACGCGCGCACGAATATGCGACCACGGCGATGAAGCGCGGCCTGAAAGTGCTGATCGCAGCGGCGGGAGCGGCGGCGCATCTGGCGGGAGTGATGGCGGCGAATACGACGCTGCCTGTGATTGGCGTGCCGATGGCCACGAGCACATTGAACGGGCTCGACGCGCTGCTGGCGACCGTGCAAATGCCGGGCGGAATTCCCGTGGCGACGATGGCGATTGATAAGGCCGGGGCAGTGAACGCGGCGATTTTCGCTGCGCAGATTTTGGGGTTGTCGGATGCAGAGATTGCGCGGAAGCTGGTTGCGCACAAGGAAGAATTGGTGAAGTCGGTCGCTGAGAAAAACGCCCGCCTGCAGAAGCAAATTTCCGAGATAAAGTAATCGTTCTTTGCGTGGAGTGTTTCTTCCGTCCAGCGCGAGAAACTAAGAGATGGGCGGCAGCTCGCCAAGAATCTGCGCCGGGCATGGCGTGCTGCATGCCCCTACGAAACCATCTCGGGGGCGACGGATGGGCCTATTTCGTGGGGTGCATGAGCGACGGGGCGTCGGGTGGACGCGCCGCCTGAATGCCAGGCAAGGTGGTTTCGCTAGGTGGGGCGAGGACCCAGGAGAATCCCTCTTCCTCGTTGATGACGGCCATGGTCTCGCGCGTGTCGGGCGGGAGCGATCGCGTCGAGCGCAGCGCGGAGGAATTGCGTTGCGTCGGCGGCGAGGATTTTGTTGCTTTCGCCCTGCAGGAAAAGCCTGGCCACCCCTGCCATTTTCGCGTCCGACGAGATTAATTTTTCCAGGCGCGGGTCTCTCTTCTGCAGCAATTCGAGAACTGTCGGCGGAGCGTTTTCCGGCGGGTAGGCGAATTCCATCAGCGTGTGCGGCTGCCCCTTTTCCGCCGGCCAGAACTGCACGTAGCTCGGCAGAAGGACGCGCGTCGTCCAGTAACCGGGCGTTTCTTCCATCTGCTTCATCGGGTAGGCGAGTTGCCAGACTTCCGGGCCGTAACCGACGGCATAGCCTGCAAGAATCAATTCGGCGAGAGGCTCTTTCGCGGGCAGGTCTACCCTGGCATGGAGGTCCTGCGCAACTTCGTTGAGGCGGTCGAGCAATCCCTGGCCGATGGATTCGAGATCCGTAGCTTCGACCCCGGTGGCATCGGTCGAGAGATGCGGCGTCTGGGTGACCGCGCGGCTGCGAAGGTGCGGCAGGTCTTCGTCGAGGCGCGCGATTTCCCGCTGCGAGGAAGGGGATGACCAGCGAACCGCGCCGAGAATCACCCCCACGCGGACACTTCCGATGGCAACGGGCGTCGGCGGATGCGTGTCCGCCTCGATTGGGTTTTCGATGGTGCCAATGAGGATCGCACCCTTTACAACGGCGATCACAACGCGGCCGGCCGACAGGCTTGCGACGGTTTCCTCGTTCGGCGCGGTGGACTGATACTGTGCTATCACCCGGGGGGTGGCGAACAAGACCGTGATTGCCAGCGCCGCGCCGAGCGGGTACGCGATTGACGTGAGTTTCGGGCGGGATTTCATCTGACTTAACTTAGCACACGCCATACAGGCCCGCGCTCCGTATAGGGGTGCAGAGCGCGGCCGTCTCTAGTAAAATGCGAAAGAGAGCGTATCTCATCCCGCAGGAGACTATGAGCATATTTAGCGCGCTAAAAGGCGACGGATTGCGATCGCCGCAGAAAATTCGTGTGAACGGCAAAACGCTGGCGGACATTCTGGCGGCACATGCGCTGTTCGTGAGCGGTAAAGACGGAGGAGTGCGCGCCGAGCTGGCCGGCGTTGATTTGACTCGCGCGGACCTCTATAAGGCGAAGCTCGCATATGCCGATCTGCAGGGAGCGAACCTGGAAGGAGCCAACCTGCGAGAAGCGAAGCTCTCTTCCGCGGACTTGAGCAAAGCGCATCTCGCAGAGCGCCGACATGCGTAAGGCGGATTTGACCGAGACGAACTTGAGCGGCGCGGACTTGACCGGAGCGCAAGCGGGTGGCGCGGAATTTTTCCGAGCGAGTCTACGGCAGGCGATCCTGCGACGGGCCGATTTCGGCGCGGCCAATTTCCGCGATGCGGATATTCAGGGCGCGGATTTCGAGGGCGCGGTCCTGAAGACCGCGATCCTGCGCGAAACGAAACTCGAAGGCGTGGACCTATCGCGAGCAGAGGGGCTTGCTACGGCATTGATGCCGCGAGGGTATACGGCGCCGGGCGCGGCGAAAACTTAGCGAGAAGCGACGGAGCGAACTTGCCCTGGATTGCAGTCGAAGATTACAAGCTGGCCGGTGGCTGGACGCGTCCCGAGCAGCGCGACGCGCGGTCGCGAACCTGGTGCGAACTTCTGGAGCGTGGCCAAATTCTCTTTTTTCACGACCCACCGTTCGACCTTCCCCGCGAGGATCGTGATTTTCTGGTGGCGCAGGAATGGGCCGAGCTGCGCATGCACAAGAATGTTTCCTATCGCCCAACCGAGGACATTTTGCGGGGGGTGGCTGGCGACGCGGCAACCGTCGAGCGGGTGCACGCCATCCTGCGAAACTACAGCGCGCAGTTGATCGATTTTCTCACGAAGTTTCTGCAACCCTACGCCGGGAAATGGACTGTCGACTTCTCGAGCTTTCGTCCATTCGAAGAGGAAAGGCGCGGGCTGCCGCTGCATAAGCGCAACGACCTGCTGCACGTGGATGCTTTTCCGAGCCGCCCGACGCGCGGCGGGCGCATCTTACGGGTGTTCACGAATCTGAATCCGACGACGGTGCGGGTATGGAACACTACGGAGAGTTTCGAAGTGCTCGCGCGAAAGTACGCGATGGACGCCGGCCTGGAACGAATCGCGGAAGATTCGTGGGTCAGCCGCACGTTCCAGGATCTGGGCGAGAAGCTCGGTTTCCGCGGAATGGGCCGCACGCCCTACGATATGTTTATGCTCGGGTTTCACGATTACCTGAAGGAGAACAGCGAGTTTCAGAAGAATTGCCCGAAAACGCGGTTGGAATTTCCACCGCTCTCGACCTGGGTTGTGTTCACCGATGGAGTGGCGCACGCAGCCATGTCCGGGCAATTCGCACTCGAACAAACATTCTTGATTCCGTCGAAAGCACTCGTAGCACCGGATTATGCCCCGTATCGAATCCTCGAAAATATTGCCGGACGTCCGTTGGTTTCCTAGCATTCCACATTTTGACTACAGGGTTTTCCGTATAACTGATTGGCGTTTCGCCTGTCTATCCCCAATATCTCGGCTCCCACTCGGCGCGTCATATTGACTGAGGAAGTGTGACGATTGGGACGGGCGAAGACACGGAGAAAGGTGGAACCTTGGGCGAGCGGCGAAGAAATCTGGTCACGGTCGGAGCTCTGGTGGTCGTGTATTTCCTGGCGGGAAAGCTAGGGCTGAGCATGGCGTTTGTGCACCCCAGCTCGACAGCCGTGTGGCCTCCGACTGGCATTGCGCTGGCGGCGTTTCTGGTATTGGGTAGGCGTGTCTGGCCCGGTGTGTTCCTCGGGGCGTTTCTGGTGAATGTGACGACGGTGGGAACGGTGCTGACGTCTCTCGGAATTGCAACGGGGAACACGCTCGAAGGACTTTTAGCCGCCTACCTAGTGACGCGCTTCGCTAATGGCCGAAACGCATTCGAACGCGGACCGGACACCTTCAAGTTTGCGATTCTTGCGGGCACGGTTGCTACGACGATAGCTGCCACTTTTGGTGTGACCTCACTAACGCTCGGGGGGTTCGCGCACTGGGCGGACTATAAGGACATCTGGCTGACCTGGTGGCTGGGCGACGGTGTGGGCGCGGTGATCATTGCGCCGCTGCTGCTTCTTTGGAGTTCGGATTTTCAGATACGGTGGCGCTGGAAGCAGCTTGGCGAAATGCTCGCACTGATCGCGGGCATGTTGCTGATTGGCGAGATCGTATTCTGCGGGCTCCTGTCGCGAACGCCGAGAAATTATCCCCTCGAATATTTGTGTGTACCGTTCCTGATCTGGGCCGCACTTCGCTTCGGCCGGAGGGAAGCGGCAATCGTCATCGTTCTACTATCCGCCGTCGCGATCTGGGGAACGCTGCATGGATTCGGTCCGTTTGCGACCGGGACGAAGAACGAGTCGATGCTTTTGCTGCAATCATTCATGGGAATCGTAGCTGTGATGACCATGGCACTGGCGGCCCTTGCGGCGGAACGTCGGCGTGCAGAGGAATTAGTGCGGAACCTGGCGGTGACCGACCCGCTGACCGGCCTGGCGAATTATCGAAGGCTTGTTGATGTGCTCGACGCGGAAATCAGGCGATTCGGACGTACGGGCAGAACATTCGCCGTCCTGCTGCTGGATCTGGATGGGCTCAAGGGAATTAACGATCGGCACGGCCATCTCACAGGCAGTCGCGCGATCTGCAGAATGGCCGATATTCTACGCGTTCACTGCCGCGACATTGATACCGCGGCGCGCTACGGAGGAGACGAGTTTGCACTGGTGATTCCCGAGGCGGGGCCGAAAGAAGCGATGCATGTGGTGCAACGAATCCGCGAGCGCGCGGCGCAGGACGCGGAGGCGCCGCCTATTTCGGTGAGCATTGGCGCGGCGGTGTATCCAGTGGATGGTGACACTCGCGATGCATTGCTGGGCGCAGCGGACGGCGCTCTATATGAAATGAAGCGAAGATCTCAGCAGGACGCCCCTGCTTTCGCATCCAATGAGGTGCCGCGAACAAGTTCCTTTAACGAATGAATCGCGGGCTGGCGCTATTTTCCAGCGGAGAATTCGGCGGTGTCTTCGCCGTAAGGGATGCCGGGGCCGCCACGAGGCGAGCCAGGACGGCGGCGAGTTTCGATTCCGAGGCGTTTGATCTTTTGGTTTAGGGTCGAGAGCGGAATCTGGAAGCGCTCGGCCGCTTCGGTCTGGTTCCAGTTGGTGCGCTCGAGCATATCCATGATGATGCGCCGCTCAACTTCCTCGAGGATTTCAAAGAGCGAAGGCGGAGGCACTGCATTGCGCGAGCCGACTTCTCCTGGCAGCGGCGGCAGGAATTCGGCGAGCTGCAGACGAACACCCTTGACGATCTCACGCGTGCGAACGCTTTCGGGCAGCAGATCGGCGTCCATGGATTCATGCGTGGAAAGAACGACGGCGCGTTCGACGGCATTCTCGAGCTCACGAATATTTCCGGGCCAATCGTAGTCCATGAGCAACTTCATCGCCGCGGGAGTAAAGCTTCGCGGCGGTTTGCCATTGTCCTTGCAGAATTGCTCAAGGAAGCGCGCGATGAGCAGCGGAATATCTTCCTTGCGATCGCGCAGCGGCGGCAGATGAATCGAAATCACGTTGAGGCGGTGAAACAAATCCTCGCGAAAACGGCCTTCGCGGACGAGCTTGCGAAGATCTTCGTTGGAGGCGGCTAAAATGCGGACGTCCACCTTGATCGTTTCGGTGCCGCCGAGGCGCATGAATTCGCGCTCCTGAATCACACGCAAGAGCTTCGCCTGCGTTTCGGGACCGATCGTCGAGATTTCGTCGAAGAAAATTGTGCCCTGGTCGGCGACTTCGAACAGGCCCTTTTTCGAGGCGACCGCGCTGGTGAAGGCGCCCTTCACATGGCCAAAGAGCTGCGATTCCAGCAAGTCCACTGGGATCGAGCCTGTGTTGATGGGGATGAAGGCCTTGTCCGTGCGCGTGGAAGAGGCATGAATTGCTTTCGCGATGACTTCCTTGCCGGTGCCGCTTTCGCCGGAGATGAGCACGGTTGAGCGCGAAGGCGCGACCTGGGTGACCAAGTCGAGGACCGCCAGCATCTTTTCGCTCTTGCCAACGATGTTCGGAAAATTGTAGCGCTGCTTCAGAGCGCGCTTGAGGTGAACGTTTTCCTCGCGCAGCCTGCGGCCTTCGATGGCCATTGAGATTTGCGCGACCAGCTCGTCATTCGACCACGGTTTGGTGATGTAGTCCTGCGCGCCACCCTTGAACGCCGCGCGCGCCATATCAATGGAGCCGTAGGCGGTGATAAGGATGATTGAGAGATGCGGATCGCGAAGGCGGATTTCGCGCAGCATGTCAAGTCCGTTGCGGTCCGGCAGGCTGACGTCGAGCAGCATCAGATCGAAAGGCTGATCTTCCAACTTCTGCAAGCCCGCCTGGCCTGTTTCCGCGACCGTCACTTCGAAGCTCTCCGAAGTCAGCAGGGCCTCAAGGCCCTCGCGGATCTCCAGCTCGTCGTCCACAACTAGTATCGAGCCTCTAAGCATGAACCGCTTTCCTGGCCACGGGGAATTCCAGCCGGAACGATGTGCCCTTGCCGGGCGTCGAACGCACGTCCACTTTGCCCGCGTGTTCTTTGATGATGCCGTAGCTCACGGAGAGGCCTAGCCCGGTTCCGCGTCCGGTGGCTTTCGTGGTGAAAAACGGATCGAAGATACGGTGGAGGTGTTCCGCTGGAATGCCAGCGCCGGTGTCGGTGACTTCAATTTCGACCGAGCCGTTGCGAGTGCCGGTGCGGACCTCGAGCATGCCGCCGCCCGGCATGGCGTCGCGGGCGTTCATGAAAAGATTCAAGAACACTTGCTGCAACCGCGTGGTCGATCCGAGGATTACCGGAAGACGCTCGGCGTAACTTTTGACGACGTTAACCTGCGCGGTTTTGAACGGGTGCTGTACGAGAGTGAGAGTTTCCTCGAGCACGGAGTTCAAATCCACTTCGACAGGTTCGGTGCCGCCGGTGCGAGAAAAATTCAACAAGTTGTTGACGATCTCGCTCGCACGGAATGTCTGCTTCACGATGCGCTCGATGGTTTTCTGCCGCGGATCGTCCTCGGGAATCTGCTTCGCGAGCATCTGGATGTAATTCGAGATTACGGCGAGCGGAGTATTCACCTCGTGCGCCACGCCTGCGGCCAGCAAGCCAAGAGAAGTGAGCTTTTCGGTCTGAACCATCTGATCTTCTAAACGCACGCGCTGGGTAATATCATCCAACAAAATTAGCCGCCCGAGCCGCGCACCGTTCTTCGCGAGCAAAGGTGCAATCGAAGCGTTGACGACAAGGTGGCGATTGCTGCGGGTATTCAAATGGAACCGGTAAATGCCCGAAACATGATCGCTGGCGGCTTGGGCGCTGATTTCTCCCGCGAGATCCCGCGGAAGCACGTCCTCGAGCTTGCGGCGTAATGCTTCCCCGCGCGGAATTTCGAGCATATCTTCCAGCTGTGGATTCCATGACTCGACGCAGTCATCGAGATCCACGGTGACGACGCCGATGCGCAGAGATTCAACGATGTTCTCGCTGAAGTCTTTCAGGCGCTCGATCTGTAGGGCTTTCTGTTCGAGAGATTGATAGAGCCGGGCGTTCTCCACGGCGATGGCGACATAGCCGGCGATCGTCGAGAGAAGCTCGAGGTCGTCGCTCGAGAGATAATCTCCATCAACCGTCTTGCCCAATCCGAGGACGGCTGCGGTGCGATCGTGGAATCGGCAGGCGATGAAATAATTCAGGTCGAGTTCTTCAATCGTGCGACGCACCGGTTCGCTTTCATCGGTGGCAGCGCGCGCCGATTCGAAAAACATGCAGCCGTGCTGGAGCGCCGGCCGCGTGGGATCGAGAAAACTTAGATCGAGAGGGACCGCCGGCCGGAGTCCCATTGAACGCGAAAGGGCGAATTGACCGGGATTCGCTGGATCTTCAAGAAAGACGGCAAGGCGATCGACGAGTAGTGTTTGAGAAATGCGATCGAGTACTGAGCCGAGCAAAGGATCGAGGCGGACTTCATTGGTAAGCGCGCGTCCGAATTCGATCAGCGTCCGGCGATAGTCGAGCCGGTCGCGGTAGAAGAAATGATCGAGGCGCGCCTGCACCCAATCGCGCAGCGGTTGAATCAGGAATGCAGCAACAACGATGGCGATGACGGCCCCGGCCGGCCCCGCAGTGAGAGTGGTGTGCGTCAACTCGCCGACCAGTGCGATCGCCAGGAAATAAATAGCGACAACCGCACCGGTTGCAAAGGTGTAAGCCAAGCCACGCTTGAAAATGATGTCCACATCCATCAACCGGTAGCGGATGATGGCGTAACCAAAGCAGAGCGGAATCAGCGCCAGCGAGAAAACGGAGAATTTCATCCATGACTGCGGCACGGTGTTCACAAAACGCGGCAGAACGTACAACGCCAGAAACGGAAGAATGCCCGCGAATGCTCCTCCGGTGACCCACTTCAGTTGCTGCCGCAGCACGCCGCTGGGAGCGCGGAAATAGCTGGCCAGAAAAATACCCGCAGCGAGCAGAAAATAAACGGCAAGGTAAAAGAGTTCGATCGTGTCGAGAAATTCGCGGCTGCTAATCGAGGGTAGAAAATCGAGCATCGGTATCGCCGCGGAAGTGTGGAGGCCGAGCAGGGCCAGCGGTACGCCGTAGACAGCCAGAAGCTTCGGCCAGAGAGTTCCCCGCCGCTCGGGAAATACGAGCGCGAAGTGTACCAGTAGCGCGGGTTGCAGCAGGAGCGCGACCACGTTGCCCCAGTAAATCGTCCAGTCAAATGAGTTCAGCTTGCCGCTGTAGTGAAAGCTGTAAAGAATGAATGAGACGAGGCAGAAGACGTAAAAATGAATTGCGCGGGGTGCGTTCCACCGTCGAGCGAAGATAAAAAGCCCGATAAAGAGATACAGCAATGCAGTAATTCGGAGGTAATTCTCGATCGAGGACGGGTTGTCCTGCGGCGCTGTGACCAGCGGCACTTCGAACGTTTCGCCGTTTCGGCGGATTCCGTAGCGGATCTCGGTCCAGGGGCCGGCGCGCCACAGCAATTTCGTGACATCAGTCGCGCGAAGAATCTTGGTGCCGTGGAGGGATTCGACGTAGTCGCCTTGCTTGATTCCGGCTCGATCCGCGGGAGTGCCGGGAGCCACGTGCCAGGCGGTGACTCCGTTGGCGCTGTCTAGCCAGGTAACACCGTCGTCGGGAACGACGAAGCGCGAGCGCTGCTGAAAGTTCAAGACGGCAAAGATCACCGCCGCTAGCGTCAGTAGCGCCAGGACCACCGCGCCGAGCCGTATTCGAAGACCTTCGTTCATCCAACTCCACCCAGTACCCTTGGCATTCTACACTTGCACGCCGGCTTCCAGCGGACCATTAATCGCAATCGCCCTAACGCCTGTGTTTTAAGCATATTACGGGGATGTTACTTCTACCTGTCAGGGCAGATTCCATTTATGGAAAGTCCGTTCCCAATTCCAGTAACTACGCGGAATCTCTAAAACTGGAGGCTTAAGCCCCCTCGGAAGTACCGGTAAGAAGGGACGAGGATCATTGAGCCATCACCTGCGGAGATTGGGACGTAACCCTGGGCAAGCAGGTTACCCATGTCAGCCTGAACTTCCATGTGGCCGAACATGCTAGGAAGCGGCTGGCGGATCTCCATGCTGAGGTACGGATCCACATGATAGAGCGATTCGCCGTAGACATCCTGATGCGAGACCGTGGGTCCGCTAAGCCATTTGTAGCTCGCGGTAAATTTTGTGCCGAAGCGCGGGACGGTGGTCGTGACGGCTGCGGCCAGGCTCTGTCGATAACGGGTGGCCAGCTCGTCGCGTAGTTCCGCGGAAGTAACGCCACTGGGAGCGAGTGCGCCTCCGTACGCGTACACGATCGTGGTAGTTAGATTCTTCGAGACTTTTTCGCGGTAGACGAGCCGAGCGCCGCCGGAACTGGAAGATCCGCCGTCATATGCGAAGGCGTCGGAAAAATAGTCCCGCAGGTACTCAGGGCCACCGGGACCGCCGCGACCGATGACCGCTGTGTGTGTGGAAAGATCGTGAAAGATGGAGGCGATCAGATCCGCTCGCGGACCGAATGCATGGTCGATCGAGAGCTCCTCGTGAAGTCCGTTCTCAAGCACGGGGCGGCCATCGCGAATCAGAAGAGTGGGAAACGCGTCGAGCGTATCGAGCGCGGATTGCAGCTCGCCGGAGGAACCGGCAGTTTCCTGCCAAGGATGCGTTGCCACTATGGCGGAAGCCTGCCAGGTGCGCGCGAGCTGAAGCGCAATTTCTGCACGCGGACGAACCGCCGAGGTCATGCCATTGAATCCAGCCAATATGAAATCCGCGCCGTAGCGGATGCTGACCATGCGGCCCAACGCTAGTTCATCGTCATGCGACAACCGCATGCCCCGAAATGTCGGGCCCTCGGGGCCGAGCTGTGATTCGCGTACTAGAATTGTTGTGACCGGGCCCACACCGGCGAGGCCCGAAGGGAGCCATTCACCCGCAAATCCGCCGGCCATCGAGCCATCTTCCTGACTATATTGACCGGCCATTACGAACTTGCTCTTTCCGCCTAGTCTAACGTCATAGACGAAAGCTGTGCCCGGCGAATCCGCGAGGTCACCGATCGAACCGGGATGATCCGCACCCGACGTAAGCTCGAGACGCCCGTGAAGTTCTTGCGCTTTCGCAGAATCGGAGTCCTGCAAAGCCGCAGTGTCCAGAGCGGTTGGGTCATCCTGCCAGCGCAGCACTGGGCGCGTTGCTGCCGAGGTACGCAGCACCCAAGTCCAGTCATCGGAATCTACAGGCTGGCCAGACTGCCGACGCAGATTCTCAAACGAGGAGAATACGGAACCGAGAACAATCTGGAGCAGCGTGGCGTGCTCGGTGTTGACATCCACGTGTTGCTCCATCACCGGCAGGAAACCGGCCAGGGTCACGCGAATCGAGTAAAGGCCCGCGGGTAGCGAGGCGGTTGAAAAGCGCCCGCGATCGTTCGTCAGTAGCTGAACGGGTGATCCGCCAACGAGCTGTTCGGAGGAAACCAAGACGGTCGCACCCATCTGCGGGGTGCCCGCGGGGTCCACGACCACGCCGGAAATCTTGCTGGCGCCAGGCGCGGCGACAACAGGCAACGCGCACAGCAAAGCGAAGCTACTGAGGCAACCGAGGCCCAGGAGACGAATCGCTCGTAGACTCAAATGCTTCACTTCACCTCCCCTGAGGGGCTTGCGGAGCGGGCTGAGGTGCAGACGGAGCTGCGCCCGCCGGAGCCGGCTTCACAGTGAAATCCGTAGTCGGCGTAATCGTCTGCTTCGAGAGATTGTCAGTGATCGCGATAGCGAGCTGGTACTTGCCAGGCGGCAGAGACGCCAGCGTGATTCGATTTTCGATTGTCATTTCCTCGCCGTGCTGGGGCACTTTGTTGGCGGGAATGTTGAACTTTAGCGTGGGAACGGTCTCCTTGTCCTTGGTGACGCGGTATTCGACCGAAGCGTCAGCCTTGTGCGTCGTGTCGTCCACTTTCAGGTTATAGACTTGGAGGAAGATTCCGATGCTGTCATCTACCGCGAAAGTCTGATCGAGTCTGGGCCGAACCTTGACGTCGCCGAGGACGAACTGCCCGAGTCCGATGTCCTGCGTGGAGACGCGCTGTATGTCGTCCGCCAAAATCAGGGAGCTTGAGCTAAGTTGATCGTCCTGGAAGCGCGGAACGGCTAGCCGGGTGTTGACGACCCCAACGTTGCCGCTGTTGACGTCCTTGACCACGATATCGAGGCGATAGAGTCCGGGGCTGAGCGGCACAGCCTTCTGGTAGATTCTGGAAGTGCCGAGCGATTTCTGTAGCAACGCAGTGGGATAATCCGCGCGCAGAGTGTCCTCGAACGTCTGGACGATCCTGCCGCTGAGCGTCGTGATCCGCGCGAAGACATTCATGGAAGCAGAGTCCACGCCGTCTTTTTCCTGGAAGCTCAGCTGGCGCACAGGAATCTGCACTGTTACAGGCACGAGCACCGTGTCGGATGTGATCCGCAAAAAATCGAAGCGATAATCGAACTTGAGCTGGTCGCGAACTAGCCGAGAGGTCGAGTAGGCTTCCAGATCCTTAAACTTGACCGGAGGAGGCCTCATGATATTGGCCATGAGCTCGATCCGGCTGAATTCGTTGTTGTTGCCGCTTTGTGCGCCCTCGCCGTTCTGGGACTCGGCCATGTTGGTTCCGTCCGTGTTGCTGAAACGGCTGGACTTGTCCGCCATTCCCATCGATTCGGCCATGGTCAAGCCAGCGCCCGGAACGCGAAGCAAAGCGTCTTTTTCGCTGGGATCCATGGTGATGTGATATTCGCCAGTGGACGTGGGATCGACGAACTCCAGCTCCACATTTTCGCCCAAGCCCTGGCCGTCGAGGTGACGATAGCGCCAGTCCTCGTAGGGGTACGTTGTGGTTGAACCGCCGCCCTGATCGGACGGCCGGTCCCAATTCCCGCCGGTCGGATGCGAGTCAACTTCATCCGGTGGACCCCACATGATATAGATCTTGCCGCGGTCGGTCTTCCAGCCTGGTATGCCGGAGGCATAATGCTCGTTGGCATAGGCGATGCGGCGGTAGTGCTCTTCTTTGAAGGTGTTTTCGGGTGAATCAGGGTCGGGGTTGCGGCGCTGCCAGAACGCTTCGATGAATTGCTCGCGCTCCTCATTCGTGGCCAGATGCAGAAAGGCATGGCGCTCTTCGCTCGAGATGATATACGTCACATCTTCATCGAGCCACTTCCTATATGGGGACTCCAGTTCTTTCCTGAGCTGGTTATCGCTCGCCTGCTTGGATTTGGCAGCCTTCTTCGATTGAGCTTTTTGATCTTGCTGATCAGGCTGGCTCTGTGGGTTCTGCTGGTCTTGATTCTGCGAGGATCGACCGTAGGCAACCGGCGACAACGTCAATGCTCCCGCCATAAATGACAACAGGAACGTCTTAACAGACCGATCCATAGTGGCACCTTTTCCGATTCGAAATCTTAACCTGTCCCAAAGTACAGGTCAATCTAACTTTCCCTGCGTCTGGCTGCCTCTTACCCGCTTTGAATGCCAGTCGTTCTGGCGGGTTGCCTTGGCCAGATCGATCAATAACGGATGCGACCAACGCTGTCGCTGTCCTACAAATACCGCCCAATGAGCCGCTCATACCGCCGGTCAAATCCAACCCGTGGCCACGTGAGAGCGCCTCGAACTATTTTCTTTTCCCATCGGGCGGAATCGCACTAGAATAGTAGTTCAGATACGTTCTGGCGGTCTTGAGCGTGGAGTAGTGTGTGCTGGGAGATGGAGATTTTGGCTTGGTAAAGTCCAGGTCCTCCCGATCCAGCCTCAGACTGAATTTCGTCGCTGACCGCTGAGCCGAGAAACATTCTGCCCCGTCCAAGCGTATGTATGAAGTGGCGGGCAAGTTTGTCAACCAAGACCGTCAAAGCAAGGGTTAATCAATGAAGATTTGGCAGAAAGCAACGATTGCTGCTGCGGTAGTCCTCGTAATCGGGGGGATCGCCTGGTACAGCATTTACGAGTCGAATCAGAACGTAGTTGTGGTGCAAACGGGACGCGTCGCCCGGCAGGATCTGACCTCTCTGGTCACGGCCTCGGGTGAAGTGCGACCCAAGACGTATACAAACGTCTTGGGCGAGGGCATTGGGAAGATCACCGATATCGTGGTTAAGGAAGGCGACCACGTGAAAAAGGGGGATGTCCTCCTCCATCTTGAGAACATCCAGCCCGGAGCAGACGTTCAGGCTCAGCAGGACAGCATCGAGGCGGCAGAGTCCGGTATGAAGGCTGCCGCGGCCAATTTCGATATGGCGGTCGCTACATCCGCGCAGCGCCAGTCCGATCTCACAAAGGCGCAACTCGATTGGCAGCGCGGGCAGATGCTCTACAAGGAACAGCTCATCTCCAAGCAGGATTACGATGCGGCCAAGGCAAGCTTCGACAGTTCCAGCGCGGCCGCCACCTCCGCGAAAGCCCAGGTGGACCAAGCTCGGGCGTCGCGCGATCAGGCTCGTTCGAACCTCGAGCAGGGCCAAGCCGTACTCAGGCACACCCAGGACATTTTGCGCAAGACAACCTATACGGCGCCGATCGACGGCATCGTCAGCTACATCGCCGTGCGCGTAGGAGAAAACGTCGTCCCGGGAATTCAGGGAACGGCGGGCAGCTCCATCCTGACGATATCCGACATGAGCGTGGTAACCACCGAAGTGAAAGTGGATGAGACGGACATCACCAGCATTCGCAACGGACAACCTGCGGACGTAACCATCGACGCCATTCCGGGGACGGTATTCAAAGGACACGTTACCGAAGTTGGCGAGCTCGCCATTCTGCGCACGTCGGGCCAAGCGTCCATGACGGAAGCAACGGCGAACACGCAAGAAGCGCGGGATTTCAAGGTTGTGGTGACGCTCGACAATCCGCCGGACTCTCTGCGGCCGGGACTCTCCTCCACAGCGAAGATCCAAACGGCGCAAAAACAAAATGTCCTGAGCATTCCGATCCAGGCGCTTGCCGAACGAACGCAAAAAGAGCTGGACGAAGCAAAGAACGGAACCAGCGGCAACGTGACGCTTGCGGCATCCACTGCGGAAGGTGCGGGCAGCACGAAGACCGAAGTTCAGGGAGTGTTCGTGATCCGCGGCGGCAAGGCGCAGTTTGTGCCCGTGCAAACCGGCATTAGCGGTGTGACCGATATCGAGATCGCGAATGGAATTCATGAAGGCGATGTAATCGTCACGGGCAGCTACAAAGCGCTTCGCACGCTGAAGCCCGGCGCGTCTGTTAAGGTGGACAATTCCACGCCCAAGGCCGACGAGTCGTCCAGCAACTAGGTCGCAACTGCTCGAGGAGCGCAATGCCCATGGCTGTCGAAGAACTCGGGTCGCAGAGCTTTCGCCAGGATCTAGTGGATTCCGGCGTAGTCATCCAGACGGAAGATCTCTGGAAGACGTATGAGATGGGCACCGAGCAGTTGCACGCCCTGCGGGGAGTGAACATCCTGATTCGCAAGGGCGAATACGTGGCGATCATGGGCCCTTCGGGTTCGGGAAAATCCACGTTGATGAATTTGATCGGCTGCCTGGATTCCCCGACCAAGGGAAATTATTGGCTGGCGGGGCGCCTGGTCAGCCAGCTCGATGACGACGAACTCGCCGCCATCCGTAACCGCGAAATCGGATTCGTATTTCAGACTTTCAACCTGCTGGCGAGAGCGACGGCTCTGCACAACGTCGAGCTGCCGATGATTTACAACGGCACGCCCGCCGAAGAGCGCATCGAGCGCGCGAAACAATCCCTGGCGCAAGTGGACTTGACCGACCGCATGATGCACAAGCCGAATGAACTTTCCGGCGGCCAGCGGCAACGCGTGGCGATTGCCCGCGCGCTCGTGAATCATCCCTCGATTCTGCTGGCCGACGAGCCGACCGGGAACCTGGATTCCGCCACCGGTGAAGAAATCATGGCGACTTTTCGCGCGACTGCACGAAAGCGGCAACACGATCATTCTGGTCACGCACGAGCCCGATATCGCCGCACGCGCCCACCGCGTGATCCGCGTGCGCGACGGCAAAGTGGAAAAAGACGAACGCACGCAGTAAACTCCGCGATTCCGTAACGTCGTTGACACTCCTTCGCTGTACCCATAAGATTCCTGCTCCATGCCGCACGCAGACCCCCTTGTAGGCAGCTCCGTTTCGCACTACCGCGTCGTCGAGAAGCTCGGCGGAGGCGGCATGGGCGTGGTCTATCGCGCCGAGGACGCCACTCTCGGCCGCTCCGTCGCGCTGAAATTTCTTCCCGCTGAAGTGTCCACCGACCCGCAGGCGCTCGAACGATTCTTGCGCGAGGCGCGCGCGGCTGCAGCGCTGAATCATCCGAATATCTGCACCATCTACGAAATCAGCGAACATGAAGGCCAGCGCTTCATCGCCATGGAGCTGCTTGAAGGCTGTACCCTGAAACACCAGATCGCCGGAGGAGCGTCGAACCTCGCGATGCTTCTGAGCCTCGGAGCGGAAATCGCCGACGCCCTTGACGCTGCGCACGCCAAGGGGATCGTACATCGCGACATCAAGCCCGCAAATATTTTCATCACCGAGCGCGGCCAGGCCAAGATCCTCGATTTCGGGCTGGCGAAGCAGTTGCCGCGCAGCAAGTCCGCGGCTGTGGCGGAGCAGGAAACGATTGATCATCACGACCCGAACCTGACCAGCCCGGGCGTCGCGCTGGGCACCGTCACCTACATGTCGCCCGAGCAGGCGCTTGGCCGCGACCTCGACGCGCGCACTGACCTTTTCAGCTTCGGCGTGGTGTTGTATGAAATGGCCACGGGGCAGCAGGCGTTTTCCGGGCCCACTTCCGCCGCGATTTTCGACGCGATCTTGAATCGCGCTCCGGCATCGCCGGTGCGCTTGAATCCCGATCTGCCGCAGGAACTCGAGCGCATTCTGAACAAGGCGCTAGAAAAGGACCGCGTGCTCCGCTACCAATCCGCGGCGGAATTTCGCGCCGACCTCCAGAGGCTCAAGCGCGACACCGAATCGGGGCGCACCGTTCACGCTCAATCATCGTCAGCGCCGGCCCCGCCCCGGACGAAAACCGCGGACAAGCCTTCGTCGGGCAAGCAAGCGAAAGTCATAGATTCACTCGCCGTACTGCCACTCGAAAACGCGAGCGGCGACCCCGAGAACGACTACCTCAGCGACGGCATCTCCGAGACGCTGATCAACAGCCTCGCTCAGCTTCGCAAAATTCGCGTCGTCCCGCGTACGCTCTCGTTCCGCTATCGTGGCGCGGGCCTCAATCCGCTGGCTGCCGGGCGCGAGTTGGGAGTCCGGGCCGTACTCGCCGGGCGCATGGTGCAGCGGGGCGAGGACCTGATCGTTTCGGTCGAGCTGCTGGACGTGGACCGGCAGGCGCAACTCTGGGGCGGTCGCTTCAACCGGAAAATCACGGACCTGGTGGCGTTGCAGGAAGAGCTGGCGATGGAGATATCGGAAAAGCTGCGGCTGCAACTTACCGGTGAAGAGAAGAAGAAATTAAGAAAGCATCCCACGCAGAATAACGAAGCGTTCCGCCTGCTCTTGCAGGCGCAGCACCACATAGAATGGGCTATCCCCGGCAGGGCTGCACAAGGGAATCGCGCTTTGCCAGCAAGCCATCGCCATCGACCCGCGCTACGCTGCGGCCTACGCACGCTTGGCGCTCTGGCTACGCCTCCCAGGGCCTTTACGGGTTCGAGCATCCGGCTGAGGTGTTTCCGTCGAACGAAGGCGGCCGCGAAGAAGGCGCTGGAATTGGATGACGCCCTCGCGGAAGCCCATGTCGCCCTGGCGTGTAGCCTGTTCTTTCAAGATTGGGATTTTGCGGGCGCCGAACGCGAGGCCCGGCGCAGCGTGGAGCTGAATCCGGATTCCATCCTTGCCAGGATTTCGCGCTGTTGAATCAGATTCTATTGGGTCTCCAGGGACGCTTCGACGAGGCCATCGCTGCCGGCAATACGTCTGTCGAGTTCGGACCCGCTCGCCTAGTGGTCGTCTTTGGATCTGGGAGTTACATATCTGCATGCGCCGGTTCACTTCGAAAGGCGATCGAGCAGTTTCGCAAAACCCTGGAGATTGATCCGCGAAGACTCCCAAGTCGCCACGTGCCCCTGTCGCAGATGCGTACGCTGTGTGCCGGTCAACGCGAGAAGGCCATCGAGGAATGCGATCAGGCGCTGGCTCTGACCCCGCAAGTCATGACCTTCAGTGATCCTGCACGTCCGCCGCAGCATATGCGAGGATCGGCAACGCGGACGACGCGCGCAAATCATCGGAGGAAGCTCGAAAAGACCTGGAAAGCTGGAGCGGATCGCCGCGTTCTGGTTCTGCGGCTCTATGCATGCATGTCTCGACGACAAGGACGCCGCGTTCGAATGGCTGGAACGCGCCTTTCAGGAGCGTGCGTCTTCTCTCTGCTATCTCACGTGCCTGTGCACCCCTGCTTCGCCATTTGCACGGCGATCCCAGATTTAACGCGCTGGTGAAACGCATCGGCATCCCCGATTAACGCGCCCCCTCCTCCCCGCGAATCGAAAAGTACAGGCTGCCGCGATTTGCTGACCAACGGTCAGTAGACGCCCGCTCCGCAATCTGCCAGCGTGGTTAGGACGAGGACAGTTCGTCGTCCGCTCTCCTGGAGAGAGTCGAGTGCTCTTTGACAACTGAATATGTGATTTGCAGGTTTGAGTGGCACAGACATGATTCCGTGCTCCGATGACTCTGCCTTGGCCGGGCAACTGTGCTCTCGTACGAATCTCCCGATCGCTGTACATCCGCGTCCCGGTTAACCAGCGTGGGCCTCGCGGAGCGCCATAGGCTCGACGACAAATTGTTTTGGCCTTCCGGTGGAAGCGGGGCCTTCAGGCCCACGAAACACCCCTTCAATAGTTATGGCTTCAGCCATGGGATTCCACGTCGCGCCGCCCCCTCCAAAACATCAATTAAGTGACACACCATGCAAAGTAATTTCGCGCGCAAGTCATTGAAAACAAAGAAAAGCGGCACGCACGAAGTGACACACTTTTTCAGAGCCCGCCGCGCGGGCATCAACTCGAAAGAAGATTCCGCACCAGGAACCAGACGTTCGCGGGGCGCTCCGCCAGGCGCCGCATGAACCACGGAAACCAGAACGAGCCGTAGGAGATCAGCACGCCGCTGCGGTAGCCCTCGCGCGCGAGGCGCAATTGCTCGGCGCGCTGGATGCCGAAGAGCATGGCGAATTCGATCTCGTCTTTTGGGATCCCCTGCGCGGCGGTCCACTCGGTGATTCGCGCGATCAATTTGCGGTCGTGCGTGGCCATTACGGCGCGCACGCCCGCTCGGCGAGCCTCCGGGCTCAGCAGCATTTGCGCCAGCCTGAAATAGTTTTCGTCCACATCCTCTTTTTTCGGGAACGCGATTTCCGGCGGCTCGTTGTACGCGCCTTTCACCAGACGCACCGCAGCGCCCATCGAGATCAGCGACTCGACATCTTTTTCCGTGCGGTGGAGATATGCCTGCACGCATACCCCGGCGTTTCGATGCGTCTTGCGCACGCGGGAGTAGATTTCGAGCGTGGCGTCCACATACGCGCTCTGCTCCATGTCAATCCAGAAAGTTTTCTCGGCGGCTGGCGTAGTGGTGGAGGAACGCTCGATAAGCTTCATGATATTCGTGAAGCAAAATTCGCGATCGAGATCCAAGCCCAACTGCGTGAGCTTAACGGAAATTTCCGATGGCAGGTTCGCGTCGCGGATGCGTTCGAGCAGATCGAGATAGTGCGCTACGACATTTTCGGCTTCCGAGCGCTCGGCAATGTTTTCGCCGAGCTGGGTTAGCAAACTGCCGACTCCGCTTTCGGCGAGACTGCGTGCGGCGGCAAGTGCGTCTTCCGGCTTTTCGCCCGGCATGAATCGCGCGGCGGCGCTGCGAACGAAGCGGAAGCGAGGCGCGCGCTCGCGGAGCCAGCGGCTTTCAGAGGCTTTAACGAGGATGCGACGGATCACGTTCATGGGATACGATTCATGGCCGCGCGTTTCAGTTTCAATTTCATTGGGGCGACGTGAGGGCTTTCAGGAAGCGGTAGTAGAAATCCAAGCCGCCGAAAAATGAATCCACGCGTATACGCTCGTCGCGGCCGTGCGCGCGTACGTCGTCGAAATCTACCGAGAGGCCTGAGATTGCGTAAGTCGGCATGCCGGCGGCGTTGGTGAACACTCCATCGGATGCGCCGGTGGCCATCGTGGGTATCACGGGAACGCCGGGCCACATCTCATTCGCGATTTTCTCGAGTGGGTTCATCACTTCTGGACGCAAGCGCGACGGGCGCGCCCGACGGCTGATCCGGGGCCGTCTCCAAAATTTCGCCGGCGTCGCTTACGTAGCGCACGATGATCTTCGGATCGGCCAGGCAGCTGAATCAGATTCAGCCGCACCTCTTCGGCCGTGTGGCCAGGCAGGATCCGGCAATTGACGATGGCGCGAGCGGTTTGCGGCAGCGCATTGTTCGCGTGCCCGGCATCCACTCGCGTGGCCACACACGTGGTGCGCATGGTCGCGTGGGAAAGCGGGTCGAGATCCAGGCGCGCGATGGCAGCAGCGTCCGGCGAATTCTTCGTGATGGCTTTCATGTCCGCGGCGACCTGGCCGGATTCGATGGTGGCCATTTGGCGGAAGTACGCACGCGTGATTCCGTTCAATTCGAAAGGAAATTGATAGCGCTCGATGCGCGCGATTCCGTCCGAGAGATGATAGATCGCGTTGTCGGCAGACGGGCAGCGAGCTATGCCCGCCGGGATTTTTCACCTCGAGCTGATAATCGGCGTAAAGTTTTTCGCTCGCGTCCACAGACATCATCGCCGGCTTGCCATTGCGGGTGTAAACGCCGCCGCCGTCCGGGTTCAGAACGAATTCCGCGTCAACCAAATCGCGATGATTCCGCAGCAGCCATTCCACGCCGTTTGAATCGCCGGTTTCTTCGTCAGCGGTCAGCGCGAGGATGATGTCGCGATCCGGGCTGATAGTTTTCCTTGCGGAGGCGAATCAGCGTGGCGACGAAAATCGCGTCCGCGGATTTCATGTCCTGCGTGCCGCGGCCGTAAAAGTAGCCATCGCGTTCGAGGAACTGAAACGGATCCACGGACCATTCTTCGCGTCGCGCTTCGACCACGTCGAGATGGCCAATCAGGAGGATCGGCCTTTGTGCGCCAGTGCCGCGCAGACGCGCGACCAGATTTCCCTTGCGCGAATTCGGGCCGAGTACCTGCGCGTCGCTCGCGGGAAATCCCGCGTCGCGCAGGCGCTGCGCCATCGCTTCAGCCGCGACGGTCGTGCTGCCCGTCGAATCCGTGGTGTTGATTTCGATCAGCTGCTTGAAGATGTCGCGCGCGAGCTGCTTATTCGCGTCATCGGTCTGCGCGAGAAGTGTCGCACCGGCGAAACAGAGCATAGCAGCGAGCGTGAGCAGATATTCGGAGTTTCATTTTCCGCGGCACCCGCCCGTTGCGGCGGCGGGTGAGACTCGGTAGAATACACCTGGTTCGTGAGGAATCGCTTGTAAGCGTGCGGGTTCCCTCGAATCAGGCGCTGGCGGCTTGGCTCGTCGTCGAGCGTACCCACCGTGCTCTAAGGGATCGTGCCGGCTCCGATGGACGCAGACCTCTCTCTTCAGTCAATCGTGATTGCCACTCCGGAGCAGGTCTCCTGCCCGCTCGGCGAAGAATCGGCCATCCTTAATCTGAAGAACACCGTCTACTATGGCTTGAATCCGGTGGGCGCGCGCATATGGAGCCTATTGCAGCAGGAAAGAACCGTCGGCGATCTGCGAAATGCCCTGCTCGATGAGTACGACGTGGATGCCGGGCGCTGCGAAAGCGACCTGCTCGTACTACTCGAGAAAATGCGAAGCGAGGGTCTGATTCAGGTAAGGAGCGCGGCCACGCGCTGACGGCTTTCGGCATCACATTCGAGCGTGAATTTGCGGCTTCCTGAGGGCGCGCCATTATCTGGCCTCGGGGAAGCCATCCGCGGACGGAATCGCGCGACTTTCTGCGAGGTAAAGGGTTGAAAGCAGCAGTGAGAACCTGGCGTGGATTTTGGCGCATGAGCGGGAGTTCGCGGGCCCTGGCCCTCCAGGCGGCCGCGGCGCTTGTGGCGACAAAGGCGGGACTGCGGGTGGTGGGGTTCCGGCGTTGGAAGGCTTTGCTCGTGAGGCTCACTCCTCATCTAGACGGCAGCACGGCTGCCGCGGATCCGGTCCGGATCGAAACCGCGCAAGAGATCGCACGTATCCAGGAAGCGGTTTCCCGGCATCTAACTTTCCACGTCAATTGTCTCGAGCACTCGCTGGTGCTTTGGTGGCTTCTTAGTAGGCGCGGCATACCAGCCGGATTGCGAATTGGCGCTCGAAAACAGGCGGGGCGCTTCGAAGCGCATGCTTGGGTAGAATTGGGGAGTTTAGTCCTGAACGATTTCGGCGAAGCGCATTTGCATTTTGTGCCATTCGACGGCTCGATCATTTCGATGGAGACGCAACCACATTGAGCGGCATTGTAGGAATGTTCGGGCGCGGCGGTGCTCCGGTGGATCGTCCACTGCTGCAGTCGCTCACCCGTTTTCTGTCCTATCGCGGGCCGGATGCGTGCGAGATCTGGGCGGACGGCTCCGTCGGATTCGGCAACACGCTGCTTCGGACGACCTATGAATCTTTAGCCGAAAACCAGCCCGCCAGTCTCGACCGCCTATTCTGGATCACCGCCGACGCGCGGATTGATTGCCGCGCGGAACTCGAAGCTGAACTCACGGGCGCAGGACGAAAGATTCGGCTGGCAGCCCCTGATCCCGAACTTATCCTTCACGCATATGCCGCGTGGGGCGAAGAGTGCGTCCAACACTTGCGCGGCGATTTCGCATTTGCCATCTGGGACGCGCGGCGAAAGACTTTGTTCTGCGCGCGCGATCATTTTGGCGTGAAGCCGTTTTACTACGCCGAACTCGGCGAAGCTTTTCTATTCAGCAACACGCTCGATTGCATTCGGCAGCATGGGGAAGTTTCGGAGGAGCTGAATGAATCCGCGATTGCTGATTTTCTGCTCTTCGGGCTGAACTGCGACGATGCGACCACCACATTTCGCGATATTCGCCGCCTGCCACCAGCGCACTCGCTGAGCGTTTCGGCGGAAGGGCTTCGCATCGAACGCCACTGGTCTCCGCCGACCGACGGGCGGATCCGCTACCATCGGCCGGACGAATACATCGAGCATTTCCAGACGGTGATGCAATTGGCCGTGGCCGACCGATTGCGCATTAATCGCGCGGGTATCTTCCTGAGCGGCGGCCTCGACTCGTCTTCGATTGCCGCGACGGCGCGCGAGCTTTCCGTGAAAGCCGGCGGAACGGCAGACCTGCGTGCCTATACGGTTGTTTATGAGTCGCTGATTCCCGACCGCGAAGGGGAGCATGCGCGGACGGTAGCCGAGTTTCTCGGGATTCCCATTCGCAATTTCCCGATGGACGGGCTGAAACTCTTCGATCGCTGGGATGATCCCGCGTGCGTTCCTGCCGAGCCGATGGAGGATCCGTTCGCCGCCGCGTTATTCGATCATTACAAGGGCATCGCCGCGGATTGCCGCGTGGTGCTTTCAGGCGATGGCGGCGATGAGTTGATGTATTTTCAGATGTGGCCGTACACGCGCGACTTGTTACGGAACCGACATTGGCGGCGGCTATGGACCGACGTACCGCGTTTCCTGCGGCTTCGACGGTTTCCGTCGAAGGGAATTCGCAGCCGGACTCATCGTGCCCTGAGCAAGGGGCCCGATTTTCCCGCTTGGTTTGCTCCGGAACTGGCGCGGCGCTTGCATCTCAAGGAACGATGGGCCCAGGAGACCAGCGGCGCGACGGACTGGGAACATCCGATCGTGCCGAAGGCTCACGCGTCACTCTCATCGCCGCGATGGTCTCGAGTGTTTGAGCTGGGCGATCCGGGCCTAACGCGTTCGGCGGTCGAGGTACGTTATCCATTCCTCGATTTACGAGTCGTGAACTACCTGCTTGCCATTCCACCTTTTCCCTGGACGTTTCAGAAGCAATTAGTGCGCGCGGCTATGTCGGGCCATTTGCCGGAAAGCATAAGGCAACGGCCCAAGACGCCGCTCGACGGAGATCCTTTGATGGCAAAACTGCAGCGTCCCGAGTCGGCTTGGGTCGATAGCGCTCATTGGACCGAGCAGATCGAACCATACGTAAATACTTCGGCCGTGCCGTTATTAAATGAGCAAAAGAACTCAGAGTGTGCCAGCATGGCCGTGCGAGCCTACTGTCTGAACTTTTGGTTGCAGTCAGCAAGCGGAGTCCGGTATAACAATTATGCGGAGGCACGTCATGTCTAAACCGGTAAAGGGTGGGCCCAAGAAGGCCTATACAGCACCGATCCTTACCGTGCATGGCACCGTCCGCGAACTCACGCAAGCGAATCAGGCCGGCGGCAAACCGGATGCTGCGACTACGGGTTTTAGAAGAAGGACCGCGCTTTAGTTGATTTTTTTGTTTCCTCCCGGATCGGTTGCGCTGCTGAACTGAACGACCGGATTCCTGGGAAGTCTCTGGTTGTCACAGATAGCCTTTCGCAATCGCCGACCTCTCCAGCCCGAATGAAGTGAGTGCTCTCTACACTGTTTTCGGCTTGCTCCTGCGATCCAATCTCAAAATTCCTGGGCTGACTCCTGAACACGCATCCAGCAGATCTGTCGACGTAGATCTCCATGTTGGTAACGCTCCGGTGACTCTCGACGGAGTGACGGGCGAAGCCGACGAGCTGGTGTACGCTAGTTCGTACACGACAGATCTCGGCGAGCCGGCGCTACGAATATGGAAGATTGAGCGCGGCGCATTGCTACGCCTGGATTATTTTGACGGAACACAATTCTGGCTTGATTCGCAAGGAACAAACATATGGGCGGTGTGGCCCCCGACCTTGTCGCTCGAAGACGTTGCGACCTATGTCTTAGGGCCTGTTCTGGGCCTTCTATTGCGGTTGCGGGGAGTTCCCTGCTTGCACGCGAGCGCCGTGGCGTTCGGCAATACTACCGTGGCATTCGCTGGCTCCGAAGGCGCGGGCAAATCCACCACAGCCGCCGCGCTGGCAGGTCGCGGTCATGCGGTGATTTCCGACGACATTGTCGCTCTCGTGGAACGCAAGGGCTCGTTCTTTGTGCTGCCAGCGTATCCGTATCTTTCGTTATGGCAAGACTCCGTGAAAATGCTGTACGGCCCAGAGAAAACGCTTCCGAGTTTTTCCGCCAGCTACGACAAGCGGCAACTGCGTCTCGCGGACAATCGTCTGCCGTTTCAGGAAAAACCGATGACCCTCGGCGCGGTATTTCTCTTGGGCGAGAGGGTTGCGAATCCCGCAGCGCCTTTTGTCGAGGCGCTGCCAGCTGGGGAAGCGCTGGTCGCGTTGGTTGCGAATTCTTATGCGACGAACATGTTGGACAAGAATATGCGGGCACGCGAGTTCGAGGTATTGGGCCGCCTGGTAAATGGCGTTCCCGTTTGGCGACTGCGGCCGCACGAAGACGGTACACGCATCGGTCGCCTGTGCGACGTGATCTACGAAAAATGCCATGATTTCGGACCGAAGCACTAGCGCTAATCCAGGCAACTCTTCAATTGACGAACCCGGTTATAGGCGAGCATCCTATCCAATGTGTACTTAAGTGGCATGCCAGTCCCGGATTGGTATCCCTTGATCCGTGCTCGGTTTGGCACGCGTACAACGGATTTCCATTTTGAACCGTCCTAGTACGTGCCACAATGACACGGTTGGCCCCCAGTCCAGCTTTTGGGGTCTCGGCTAAGAACGCGCTGGAGCACTGACATTCTGAGGGGAATGTTCCACGTGAATAGCGGCTCGTACTTTTCTGCATTGTTCGCACTCTGCATCTTGACCGCCTGGGTGCGGGAAAAAGTGGGGAGCGAACTTGCCCTCCGTTCGTTGCAATTTTTGTTCGTCACCCGTCAAAATAATCATCGACGCCAACCTCAACCGTTCGCTAGTGCAGTTCTCACAGGCAATCGAAATTCAGTAAGGAGACGAATATGAGAAAAAGTCTAGGCGTTTTGTGTCTTCTGGCGACGCTAGCGATCTCGTTGCTCGCCACACCGCTTTATGCCAACGAGTCCGTGGCGCCGAAGCGAACTGTGACTGCGTCGAAATACGACATAAGTAAAGAAGTCACCTTGGAAGGAAGCGTTCAGACTCTGGTCAGGAAAGCGACGCCCGGGGCGCTCACGGGCGCCCATTTGATGGTTTCCACGGCCCAGGGTACCGTCGACGTGCACATCGGCAATCATCTTTTTGCAGGCCGATCCTCCATGTCGTTTACTTCCGGTCAGTCAGTAAAACTCGTTGGTGTGATGACCGAATTCAACCACAAGAACTTGTTCTTAGTCCGTACGATCCAGACCGGAGGCCGCACAATTATGGTGCGGAACGAAAATGGATTCCTCATGTCTCCCGCCCAGGCGGCGCGTCTTGCGGGTAATTCTTCCACGGGAGGTGCACGATGAATTTCAAATCCTTGCTCGTCGGCATGGCGATCGCAATTCCGATGCTGATTACTGGATGCGGCGGTGGCAACGGTGGCGGCGGAAACAGGATCGCCATTGCGATCTCAACGGCGCCGCCTGCCAGTCTGGAAGTCAATCAGTCCGCGACGGTCGTTGCGACTGTTACGGATGATTCTTCCAACTCCGGTGTGGACTGGAGTTGCACTCCAGCAGGCACATGCGGAACGTTCACGCCAGCGCATACCGCTAGTGCCGCGTCAACTGTCTACATGGCGCCGCGAACGGCAGGCCCTGTGTCGATTATCGCAGCATCGACGAAAAATTCCTCGAAGACGGCGAACGCGTCGGTGATGATAACGGCGGTCACCAACGCCTCGAATATTACGGGCACGTACACTTTTTCCGCCAATGGCGTCGAACAAGAACAGACGCTGCCCTACGGCGTTGCCGGAAGCATCGTAATTAATGGTGCAATGGGAACGGTTACCAGCGGAGAGCAAGACTATTTTAATTCGTTCACAGGCGACGTTTTTCCAAGCGATCTCGTTACAACGGGCACGATCAGTGTGGGAGATGACGGGCGAGGCACACTCACCCTGGCTCCAACACACGCTCCCGCCGAAACATTCAGCATCACGGTCGTCAATAACAATCACATCCTTATTACTCAATTTCAGGCCGCTGCAACAGCCAGCGGATCGCTCGATCTCCAGACGGCGCCCACCACGGTTCCGACGGGCCGCAACGCGTTCGCGCTCCTCGATTCGTTTAATGCAAACGCCATTGGAGGAGTTTTGACCTCGAATGGCACGGCTAGTACGGCGAGCGAGGCGGACGATGACATTGAGGGTACCGCGGATTTTGCCATGGTCAACACAGTCACCGCTGCGTTCACCGCGCCCGACACTTTCGGTCGTGGCACCGTTACTGTGACTGATCCCAATCTTGTTCCTGCAGGTTTCGCAAGTTCCATTCAACTCGCGTATTACGTTGTGGGCCCGGAAGCATTTCGCTTGATCGAAATGGATGGCGGCACCGTTTTGCCCGCGCAGTATGCAGTCGGCTCGATGTACGGACAGGGAGCGGGAAACTTCGCAAATATGACGGGCTCGAAGTTCGTATTCGGACAATCCGGTATTGAAAATGATGCAGCCCTCGGCGCCTACTCCGCAGCCGGACAGTTCACCGGCAACGGAACAAACGCTCTGTCCGCTGGCGTCGCTGACGTGAACGAAGGTGATGGCAATCCGATACAGGCCGGCTCCCTTACGGGGGCTGCCTATGTCGTCAATACCAATGGCTACGGTGCAATCACGTTATCGGGCTTAAACACCGATGGTCTAGCCAACTTCGGTATCTACGCCATTGATCCGGCCATTAACGTCGCTGATCCCAACAGCACTTCTGGCGGAGGAGGCGCGGTGATGTTGGATCTGGACACCAACAATATTGGTATCGGGATCGTGGCGCCTCAGGCCACAGGTCCAACTTTCACGGGTAACTATGCCTTCAGCCAGAACGGCGTGTTTCAGACAGCAACTACCCTTGCCTGGTACGGCCTGCTCGGGCAGGTAGTATCCGATGGTACGTCGATGTTCGGGGGCTTGGCGGATTACAACGAGCTCAATACCGCTCAGACCGCTGGCGTTACGGTCGCCGGAACCTACACAGCAGATGCTACAAACACTGGACGATCGACAGCAACTCTTACGGTTAACGGTGCAGCGACCCCTAATCACATCACAATCTACCAGGCAAGCAGTTCGCTCCTACTGCATGTCGACGTAGATTCGACCATCGTTAATACAAACCAGCTTGGAACCATCGGCCTCGGTGTTTTCGAACAACAACAGTAAAGCGGCATAGCTATCCCAATGGCGCGGCCGAGCAATCTGCCGCGCCATTTTTGTTTTGTCGCGCGATAACACTCGAATTGAATTTGACGGGGTTCACCACTCGCGCCCTCGGCTTTTCTCTTCCATCGTAGCTCTGCTTCTGCGATATTTCCTTGCGGCGAAATCTCCGTTTACTAACTTGTGAAAAGGGACGATAAGGACGGGCCAACCCCAAACGCGCAGAATGCCTCCAAGCAGAGGCGCTTTCCGTACCCATTCCCGAGGAGGATTCCGTAGATGAAGAAGCTAGTGGGGCTGTTCGGTTTGCTTGCGCTGTTCATCATGCCGGTGGCGGCGCAGGACAGCACGGCCCCGCCTAAGGATCAAGCGCCTACCGCGCCGACGGTTCCCGTGAAGGTGAAACGCACTTATCCCACGCCGAAGAATGAAATCTCCGGCGGATTTACCATCCGCGGCTATTACGGGCTAAACGGATCAACGACCAACATGTTAGGCGGCTTTGGGTCCTACGATTACAACTTGTTCCGCTGGCTGGGCTTGGAGGGTGAATTCGTAGGCGTGAGCGGGTCACTCAAGTTTACCGCTCAGCCTTCGGAGGAGCTACACATCTTCACGATGATGGCTGGCCCCAAGATTTATCCTTTCGGCCATCGTAAGTTCACTCCATTCGGTCACGTTCTATTTGGAGCGGGAATCAATACCACGGCAGTCCCCGCCTTTGGGGGTTACGGGGGAAACTCGAGCGCGGTGGTCGTTCAATCCTGGGCGCTTGGAGGCGGCCTGGACTACAATCGCTGGACGCATTGGGGAATTCGCCTGATTCAATTTGACTACGGGGACGCCAAATTTCTGGGTAACACCATCCCGAATCAGAGCAGCAAGCGCCTTTCGTTCGGGTTCGTTTACCGCTTTGGCGAAAAGTGAACAAGCGGCAGATGCCTATTGCGAGGCAGGATTGACCCGCAGCCCTTGCTCGTACCATGCAACTGAGATGGATTTCCTGACGCCATGATCTCAGCCGTCGTTCATCCAAACCGAACCAGGCTTAACTCAGGGCCTTGATTAGACCGGGCGAATGGAAGAGCAATGACTGTTCTAGTAACGGGCGGCGCAGGGTACATCGGGAGCGTAACCGTCGAACGCCTGCGAGCCAAGGGTGAGCACGTGGTGGTGCTCGACGATCTCGGGCGCGGCCACCGGTCTGCCGTGAATCGAGACGTACCGTTCTATCATGGGCGAGTCGGAGACCGCGCATTGGTCGCGCGCATCGCCAGCGACCACAAAATTGAGTCATGCATCCATTTTGCAGCGCTTGCCTACGTGGGCGAGTCGGTTGCCGAGCCGGCGAAGTATTTCGAGAATAATGTCGAACAGGGCGTCGCGCTAATTGGCACGCTAGTCGCTAACGGTGTACGGCGCGTGGTCTTTTCGTCGACATGCGCCACCTATGGCGAGCCTCAGCAGATTCCGATCCCCGAATCGAGCCCGCAATGGCCGGTGAATCCGTATGGATGGTCGAAACTCTTAATGGAGCGGCTGCTGGCCAGTTATGACGCCGCCTACGGGTTGAAATCCGTCTCGCTGCGATATTTCAACGCGGCAGGAGCTAGCGCGCAATGCGGCGAAGACCACGAGCCGGAATCTCATCTTATACCGAACGTCCTGAAGGCAGCTTCGGGAGAAAAGGCTGAAGTTTCCGTGTATGGGACTGACTATCCGACACCCGACGGAACGGCGATCCGCGATTACGTGCACGTTGCTGACCTCGCCGAGGCTCATATTCTTGCGCTCGAACACCTCCGCCGCGGCGGCGAGTCCGATTTCCTGAATCTAGGAACGGGGCATGGATATTCGGTGATGGAAGTGATTGAGTGCGCGCGCCAGGTTACCGGCCAGCCAATCACCACGCGCGTGGAGGGCCCTCGCGCGGGCGATCCGCCGCGACTGGTTGCGGATGCGAGAAAGGCTGAGCAGGTGCTTGGTTGGAAGCCCGTGATGTCGGATTTGCCGTCGATTTTGCGCTCGCAATTGGAGTGGCAGGAAAACCATCCGCGGGGCTTTGCGGGTTCGGAGCGCTCCCAAGTTCGTTAAACTGGCGTTCCGGGGGCGCAAGTCGGCCGCTTGACAGTCTCCCGAGAGCGTAGCTGCTGCTTCGCGCTAGCAGCAATCGAGTTGAGGCGCCCGCGCGGAAGCATTCGAACATTACCCTTGCGCAGGGGTCAAGGCTCATAGCAGATTACCGCTCGATGGAAATCTCTCTCGAAGACCAGGGGCGACGGCAAATAGCGCTCGTGGTGTCGCTGGTCATTTCCGCTGTATTGATTTTTCAGACTGGAGAAATCTGGCTCGCCAGTCACAGGCTCGATTCCGAAAAAGTCACGCTCATGGAGCGCGGCGCGGCTCTGTTGCCTGGCGACGGTTCCGCCTGGGATCGTTTGGGACGCTTGCGACAGTGGGACTTCATGGATTCCGATCTGCCCGGCGCCATCGAGGATTACCGGAAAGCTGTCCGCGATGATCCTCGCTCCGCGCACTTCTGGATGGATCTGGCGAGCGCGTACGAGTCTTCGGGTGACGACGCGCATGCCCGCGAAGCGTACCAGCAAGCCAAATCGGTCTATCCGGCTTCGGCGGAGGTTGCCTTTCACTATGGAAACTTTCTGCTACGCGAGCAACAATACCCGCAAGCTTTCCAGGAGCTCCAGCGAGCTGCTCGCGGTGATCCAACTCTCCTGCCGCTTGTGATTTCGCGCACGTGGCGGTCGAGTGAGGACGTCGACGAACTCCTTAATAGTGTACTGCCCTCGAACGCGGACGCGTATTTGCAGACACTGGATTTCTTCGCTTCCATTCACGAAGCACAGCCGGCGCTCGCGGTGTGGCGGCGCCTGTTGAGTCTCGGAAAACCATTTCCACTTCCTCGCGTGTTTCCGTTCTTTGAGGAGCTGATTCGCGAGGACCGCGCGGACGATGCGCGTCGCGCGTGGCGTGAGGCACTCGCCGCGGCGGGCCTGCCACATGACGATCCTTCCAACAATAATCTGGTGTGGAACGGAAACTTCGCGCAGGACTTCAGAAATGGAGGGCTCGACTGGCGCTGGATTCCCCAGATGGGAGTCTCTCTCGAAGTTGATTTCGAGCCTGCGCCCAACGGTTCGCGCGCAATTCGTATGGATTTCGGCGGAGGCGCCAATCTTAACCTCGATGAACCGTCGGAGTACGTACCGGCCGAGCCGAACCACGCCTACCATTTCCACGCCTACATGCGCACCGAGGCGATCACTACTGAAAGCGGGATGCGGTTTTCAGTTATCGATCCGAATCACAACGGCGCGCTGAGCGTTCTGACTGATAATTTCACGGGCTCGCATCCGTGGACTCCCGTCGATACTGATTTCATCACGGGGCCTTCGACCCACTTTCTGCTTGTGCGTCTGTCTCGCGACCCGAGCAGGCTTTTCGAGAATAAGCTCGAAGGAACGGTTTGGATCGCGGATGTTTCACTGATCGCTCCGGCGGCACAAGCTGGTCAGACGCCACGATGAAACTGTTACGCATCGGACTGTGTCTTCTTTTCGCGTTTAGCGTGCTGGCGTTGGGTGCGGTCGAGGTGTGGTCGCAATCCGTTTTGGAAATAAGCGCCGCACTTCTACTTCTGTGGTGGGCGATCGTTACCTATCGAAATCCAGGCGCGAAGGTTCACTGGAATTCCCTGAATGGTCCTATGCTCGGGCTGATAGGCATCGGCTTTCTGCAATTGATATTCCACGGCACGGCTTATCCGTTTTTGACGCGCACGATGCTGTTGAAATTGGCGGCGTATTTTCTAGTTCTGTTTCTGACGGCACAGGCGTTCCGCGCTCGCAAAGATTTGTACAAGCTTTCCTGGTTCTTGATCACATTTTGTTTTGCAGTGTCCCTCCTCGCCATCATCCAGCATTTCACTTCCGCAGGGGAGATCTACTGGTTCAGCACTCTGAAAATAGAAGGCGAACCATTCGGGCCTTACGTGAACCGCAATCACTTCGCCGGATTCGTGGAACTGACCTTGCCGATGGGCTTGGGTTTGATGGCCTTCCATGGCGTGCGGCGAGATCTGATTCCTCTGGCGACTCTGCTGACGATTGTTCCAATCAGCGCTCTGATCCTTTCCGCGTCTCGAGCAGGCATCATCGGCTTCGGTCTTGAAATCGCGATTCTGGTGCTGCTGGCCCGCAGCCGAAAGGCCTGGCAGGGTAGACGGGCAACGGCCGCCGCGATAATGACGCTCGCGGCTCTTGCGATCGTGGCTTGGGTGGGAACTGGCAGGGCGATCCAGCGATTTTCGGGAGCAAGCATACGTGATGTTACGGTCAGCCGGCGCGTTTCCATGTTTCGCGGGGCGGCACATATTTTTCTCGACCATCCGATCAAAGGCAGCGGTCTTGGGACACTTGTTGATGTGTTTCCAAGCTATGAAAACGCCTACGATGGGAGACTAATTGACCATGCCCACAACGACTACATCGAGGGACTGGCGGAAACTGGGCTTCTAGGGGGGCTCTGCGGCGCCGTTTTCTTGTGGAGGCTATATCGCGAAGGACGCAAGAATTTCATGACTGATCAGGGACACTTCTCGCGTGGACTCCATGCGGCAGCGATCATGGCCGTTTGCGGACTGCTGCTGCACAGCTTCGTGGATTTCAATCTGCAGATCCCGGCAAACGCGCTACTTTTTCTGCTCCAGGCCTATCTAGTGACATCTTCGCCATTGCCGTCCGAGGTCGCCGCCCCACGCGAGCGGCGCCGTGTGGTGCGTGTACCCGAGACAGCGCAGGAATCGCAAAATGGTGCCTAAACATGAGGCGAAATCGCAGAAGGGTTGCCTCGGCATTGGTAATCTCCCCGTTGACAGCAATGCTTCCGCTAAGCCATAGTTCTTGCGGGGTCATCTCTAGCAATGGTTTTTACAGTCCGCGGGACCCGCGACTGGCTGTGGGCGAAGCCTCTCTTGCTTTCGGCAGTGCTGGCATTCGGCACATGTCAGGCGGCTTACGGCCAGGCGACGGAACAAACCCCGCAACAGACAAACGACAAGATTCAGCAGCTCGCCACGCTCGCGCGGGCTCATCCGGTGGATTCCCCTATCGGTAGCGGGGATTTGCTCCACATTGATGTTTTTGATGTTCCGGAACTGACCCGCGAGGTCCGCGTGGGCGATGCCGGCGACATCAGCTACCCCCTTGTGCCAGGAAAGATTCCAGCAGCAGGTTTGACTCCCTTCGAACTGGAAGGGAAGATTGAACAGCTTCTCGTCGAGAACGGCCTCGTATCGCATCCACAAGTTTCCGTATTTGTTAAGGAGCAGAACAGCCAGCCTGTTTCCGTCGTAGGCGCGGTGCAGCACACCATGGTCTACCAGGTGATACGCCCCACGACTTTGCTCGAGGTGCTTTCGGCGGCGGGTGGAATATCGGATGATGCAGGTAGCGTGGTTGTGATCACGCGTCCCGCTCATCCAGATGCGCCAAGAACGAAAACGATTCGTGCGACCGACGATCCGAATCAGGATCAGCAGATCATTACTATCCGATTGCAGGACCTTTTGGAGTCAGGGAATTCCGTCTTCAACATTTCCATCTACGGCGGTGACGTCGTAAGCGTTCCCCGTGCCGGCATCGTCTACGTGCTTGGCCTTGGCATCGCGCAGCCTGGCGGATATGTCCTGCAGAGCCACGGCGAGCAGGTCACCGTGCTAAAGGCCATAGCACTGGCTCACGGATTGACGAACTTCGCCAAGGCTGACTCCGCGGTGATCATGCGCTTGAATCCGGCCACCGGAACCAGGGACCAGATTCCTGTCCACATTAAGGCCATCGAAAACCATAAGATCGATGATGTGCTGATGAATTCGAACGACATTCTTTACATCCCGGACAGCAAGGGACTGAAGGTGCTTGCCAGAGGCGCTGAGGCGGCTCTGAGTGTCGGGACCGGGCTTGCGATTTATCGCTGAGTCCTGCCGCGCGCGGAGATACGTCAGTTTGATTGTGGGGTGAGCAAGTGGGGCCGATGGAAGACGCATCCAGATTCGCCATTCGCGAGCGTAAGGCGGCAGATTCCCTTGCAGTGATTCCACCGCCGGCCGTTCTTCCGTGGGACCAGATGCCCCGGGAACCGCATCTGCTTGACTACCTCGTCGTTCTTCGGAAGCACCAGTGGCTAATTCTAACCTTCCTGCTCACCGTTGTTACCGTTGTGACCATAGCCTCCTTCAAGATGAAGCCCATCTATCAAGCGGCTGCCCGCGTGGAGGTCGACAAGGAATCATCTCAGAGTACGCTGCCCTTCCAGGAAGGGAACTCCTATGACGAATACGTGGATATGGACAGCTACCTCGAGACCCAGACGAAAATACTCCAGAGCGAGACGCTTGCGTTTCAGACGATCAAGTCACTCGATCTGGCGCGGTATCCTGAATTCGGCGGAGGGCCGGGCGCGCTAGCTTTCGGGCAGGGCGGCGCCGGCTCCAAACGTCCAGCTATTCTAGGTGCGTTTCTGGGAGGACTCAGCGTCAAGCGCGTGCCCAACAGCCGATTGATCGAAGTTCAATTTGAAGCCGAGGATCCGCAGCTTGCGGCGCAAATTGTGAACGCGCACTTGCAGAATTACATCGAGCAAAATTTCCGCAGCAAGTATGACGCCACGACGCAGGCATCGAATTGGCTGTCCTCAGAACTTGAAGAACTTCGGATCAAGGTTGAGAAGTCCGAAGACGCCCGGCTGGCGTACGAACGCCAAAACCAAATCTGGCAAATTGATGAGAAACAGGACATCACTACCCAGAAGCTTGCGGACTTGAGCAAGGTGGTGACCGAGGCTCAGACCGGATTGGCTGAAAAAGAGGCGCTGTACCGGATGGCACAAACTGGAAGCGTGGATGCCTTGCCGGCCGCCCGCGAAAACCCGGTGATCCAGGACCTGCTTAAGCGTAAGTCCGAAACGGATGCCGCGTATGCAGATGCGATAAACCAATACGGCCCGAACTACCCGAAAGTTCAGCGGTTGGCGGCGCAACAAAAAGAGCTGGCCGACGATCTGGCAAACGCGCAGAAGACGATGGTCGAAAGCATCGAGGAGGAATACAACACCGCCCGCAGCCATGTCGAGATCCTTCAAGGGGCGCTCGACAAGCAGAAGGCGGACGCCAACGACCTGGCGGAAAAGCTCGTGCAGTATCACATCCTGCAGCACGATGCCGAGGCCAACAAGCAGCTATACGATGGCTTGCTGCAAAAATTGAAAGAGGCGACGATTTCGGTCGGGCCTCCGATCGAGCAACATTCGCGTAGTGGATCCGGCGCTCGTTCCTTCAGGCCCTTCGCGGCCGCAGAAGTCTCGGAATATCCTGCTGGCGTTTCTGGTCGGGCTTGTGGGAGGAATCGGTCTCGCGATCTTCCGCGAGTATCTCGATAACACGGTGAAGTCGCCGGATGACATTGAGTCGTTGACTGGCCTTCCTTCGTTGGCGGTAGTTCCGTCGCTGCCGGGAATGGCCGGCCATCACAGCCGGCTATCGTGGCCGTCTCGCGATCCGGTTCCGCAGGCTGGTTCAGGCCCGCGCGTGGAATTGCTTTCCTACCTTCAGCCGAAATCGCAAATTTCGGAGGCCTTCCGCGCGCTGCGGACGTCGCTGTTGCTTTCACAGGCGGAACATCCGCCGCAAGTGATCCTGGTGACGAGCGCGTTGCCACGAGAAGGAAAAACGACGGCAGCGGTAAATCTGGCCGTTACGCTCGCGCAACTAGGCGATCGTACGCTTCTGATGGATTCCGACTTGCGCAAGCCGGGCATTCGCCGCGCGATGAATCTGACGGTCGGCAAAGAGCTTGGGCTTGAGTTCCTATCTCGCGGGTGTGTGCACCCTGGATGAAGCGATTTTGCCCCACGCCACGATCAGCAACCTCTCGGTACTGACGACGGGCCCGGTGCCGCCAAGTCCTGCGGACTTGCTTTCGTCCCACCGAATGCGTGATGCGATTGACGAAGTGAGGCGGCGATATAAGTTCATCGTGGTTGATTCGCCACCGATCATGGCGGCGACGGATGCCGTGATTCTTTCCGTGTTAACTGACGGAGTGCTACTGGTCGTGCGAAGCGGAGAAACGCCGAAAGAGGCATTCACGCGCAGTCGGGATTTGCTTGCGGCCGTGAAGAGCCGTTTGCTGGGCGTCGTTCTGAACGCGGTGGATTCGAGCGCGCCGGATTATTACTACTCGTATCGCTACTATCCGTACGCCTATGGGTACGGCTATGGGGAAGACGTCGCGAAGACGCCGCAATTCCCAGCCGGGCCGGACGAAAAGAACAGATCGTCGAGCTAGGAGGCAATTTTGCGTCACTTGATCACAGGCGGAGCGGGATTTATCGGGTCTCACCTGGCAGAAGCGCTGCTGAAACGCGGCGATGAAGTGTTCGTTCTCGACGATCTTTCGACGGGCAGCGTGGAAAATATTCGCCATTTGAAGACGCACGAGCGCTTCCATTATTTTTTCGATTCGATCACCAACAAGCAAATGCTGGCCGAACTTGTGGATGAATCGGATGTCGTGTTCCATCTAGCCGCAGCCGTGGGTGTGCGTCTGATTGTCGAGAGCCCCGTGCGAACGCTTGAAACGAATGTCTATGGCACGCAACTGGTGCTCGACGCGGCGTCGAAAAAGAAGAAGCTGGTGGTGACGGCCTCGACTTCGGAAGTTTACGGCAAAAGCGATAAGGTGCCGTTTCACGAGGACGCCGACCTGGTCCTCGGCGCCACGACCATGAGCCGGTGGAGCTATGCGGCTTCGAAAGCGCTCGATGAGTTTCTCGCGCTCTCGTACTGGAAGGAACGGAAGCAGCCCGTGATCGTAGTTCGTCTTTTCAACACTGTTGGCCCGAGGCAAATCGGCCGTTACGGGATGGTGCTTCCGAACTTTGTGCGGCAGGCGCTGGAAGGCTCGCCCATCACGATCTTCGGGACGGGCCGGCAATCGCGCTGCTTCTGCGACGTTCGCGACACGATTGAATCGCTCCTCAAGCTGGTCGGGAACGAGCGCGCCATCGGCGAAGTTGTCAACGTCGGGAGCGACGAAGAGATCTCGATCGAAGGTCTGGCGCACATCGTGAAGAAGCGCACCAACAGCGAATCGGCGATCACCTACATTCCCTACGATCAGGCGTATGAGCCAGGCTTCGAAGACATGCAGCGCCGCGTGCCTGCGCTCGGGAAGCTCCAAAAACTCACGGGCTTCCGGCCGGCGACTCCGCTTTCGGAAATCGTCGATCGCGTGATCGCGCACTTCCGGGAAAAGGCGGACATGGCGCCGGTACAGGTGAGCAAGCCGTATTTCCTCTGCGACCGCTTCCGTGAGAAGCAGAGCGGCCTGCCTCGCCTGTAGCGGAGAGGACCTCAAGACGCGTCGGAAGCCGCGCAGCGATTGAACTCCGTTACGTTTTCACCGGCGGCCCATGCCGAGCACGCTGACGAAGAAGCTCGAGAGTACGATCTCGACCCCCAATGTTAGCGCCACGAACCCGGGAATGACGATTCGAAGTGTTTTGTCGGGATCGAGCGCGCCAAAGTGTTTGCTGCTCCAGTAGCTGAGGCCGAAGACCCACGTGCTGGCTCCGGCCAAGATCAAGAGCCCGCCAAGAATCAAACCCGTTTCGAGCGTCACGTAGCGGAAGGCTTTGTTCAAGCGTGCATCTTCGGGCAGCAAATGCTCAGTGATGGCAAAGAACTTGGTGAAAACGGCGAAATTTATGGATTGAAAACCGATCAAGATGCACATCGATCCAAAAAGAAGCGTGTGGTAATCGAATGTTGTCGCTCCGATCGTTCTAGGGCTGGGAAGCAGCCACAAAGTGACTGCGACTCCGAATAGAAAGAGCGCTGTTCCTGGATACAGAAACAGCCATCGCGGGCTGTAAAGCAGAAGAAAGCGGAGGTACCGCCACCCATCGCGCCAAGTTCGGAGGTGCGGAGCGCGATCGCGACCGTCCGGCGAGAAGACGGTGGGGATCTCCGCAATCCGCAGGTCGAAGAGAGTCGCCTTGACCACCATTTCCGTCGAAAATTCCATCCCGGTGGTCTGGAGTTCCAGTTTCTCGATAGCATCCTTGCGAAAACCGCGCAGACCGCATTGAAAATCACCGACGGGGCAGCCAAAAAACAGGCGCCCGAGTCAGCTCAAGAACGGGTTACCCACAAAGCGGTGCAGAAACAGCATCGCGCCGGGGCGGATCCCGCCATGAAAGCGATTTCCCATGACGAGATCATGACCTTCTCTTAGTTTCCTGACGAAATCACCGAGTTGAGTAAAATCATAGCTGTCGTCGGAGTCTCCCATTATGACGAATTCGCCACGAGCCGCAGCGATTCCACCGCGGAGCGCGCTGCCGTACCCACGCGCGGCTATGGGCACCACTCGCGCGCCAAGCTCTTCCGCCATCGATTGTGAGCCGTCGGTGCTGCCATTGTCGGCGACGATCACCTCTCCACGAATCCCAATGCGCTCGATGGTGTCCATGGCTTTCTTAACGCAAATTCCAAGCGTACGGCCCTCGTTCAAGCAAGGCATCACCACGGAAAGTTCGAGTGTGATGTCCACGTCCCGCCCAGACCCGGCCAGCTCACGAGATAGACTGTTGGCGTCCTTTAACTGAGATGCGTTTCCAGACGTCAAGTTCACCCTCGATGCAATCGTGCTCCGATTGCTTTCCATTGGCGACGCCCAACGCGTCGCGGATTTGCAATCTTAGCATCAGGTAGTGAACCACGTCGAACCGCCTGTTTTCGCCCTCAAACGAGCGCTCGATTGACACTTACACATCCCCTGAGCCATAGTGATTATGGGGTATATCTAGCGGTGGTTTTTTGCAATCCGCCGGACCGTCGAACCGCGGGCAAACGTGGCGGATAATGGCTTCGTCTGACGCCCGCAGTGCAATGAAATGATGACTACAATTTCCTCAACCGATCGTTCGAAGCAAGGGGTCTTGCAGGCGCGCGGGGCCGAGTCCGTAGTCGTCTGGGGCGAAGGCCCGGCGAAGGCACGAACGAGCACGACTCTCTCGGTAATCGTCCCGGCATATAACGAGCAATTCTTGATCGAGGCTAGCCTCGCGCGGCTCGAGGTGCTGGGTGAATCGCCGCTGCTGGAGCAGATCAAGGTAATCGTCGTGGATGACGGTTCGTCGGACGGCACGGCGGATGCGATTGCGCGTTTCCGAGAATCGCGCGAATCGCGAGGCCAGATCGAAATTGTCGTGGCTCTGGGTGCGGCACGAGAAAAATAGCGGCAAAGGAGCGGCCATTCGCACCGGACTTACGCATGTGGACACCGAGCTGGTGGTGATCCACGATGCCGACCTGGAGTATCACCCGGCCGATCTGCTGAAGATGGTGGAAGTGTTTTTATACGAGGATGCCGACGCGGTTTTCGGTTCGCGCTTCATGTCCGGTGGGTACAAGCGCGCGCTTTTCTTTCGGCATGCACTGGGAAACAAGCTGCTGACTTTCCTGTGCGATCTGGTCTGCGATCTCAACCTCACCGACATGGAAACCTGCTACAAGATGGTGCGGACGAAGCTGCTCAAGAGCATTCCGCTCGAGAGCTCCACGTTTGACGTCGAGCCGGAACTGGCCATCAAGCTGGCCAAGCGGGGTAGCCGGATCTTCGAAGTCCCGATCAGCTATTCCGGCCGGACCTACGGAGAGGGCAAGAAAATCAAATGGACCGATGGCGTGCGCGCGCTGTGGGCGATTCTGCACTACGCGGCTTCGGATCGCATTTTCACCGAGGACGAAAGCGGCGGCGAAATTCTCGAGCGGCTGAACCGGGCGCCGCGATTCACGCGCTGGATGGCGGATGTGATCCGGCCGTACATCGGCGATCGCGTCCTCGAAGTTGGGGCCGGCACCGGCAACATGTCGGTTCACCTGATGCCGCGGTCGGTTTATTGGGCCACCGACGTCAACTCCCACTACCTGGACTATCTCGTCACGCTGCGTGCGACCCGGCCCTACATGCGCGTGGCCCGTACGGACGCGATGGACGGCGCAACATTTCCGACGGGGCAGTCATTTGACACGGTCGTTTGCCTGAACGTAGTCGAGCACGTCCAGGACGATCTGGGCGCGCTGCGAAATGTGTGGGATGCGCTGAGCGATGGCGGCCGCGCCATTATTCTGGTTCCGTGCGGGCCGGAGCTCTACGGCACGCTCGACGAAGTTCTCGGACATTTCCGGCGTTACACGCGCGAACAGCTCGTTAGTGTTGCCGAGCAGGCCGGGTTCCGCGTCGAGCAAGTGCTGAATTTCAACAGGCCGGGCGTGCCCGCCTGGTGGCTAAATGGGCGCATCCTGCATCGAAAGACATTCGGGCTGGGACAGATTCGAATGTTGAATTTCTTGACGCCGGTCTTCCGGCTAGTGGACTCGTGGCTGCCGCTTCCGCCACTTTCCATCATCGCGATACTGCGGAAGGAAAACGAAGAAGGGCGTTCGAATTCGACGGCGCCCGTGGCGTCGTAATCAAATGTGGCGAAAGCCTCGAGGCTTTGCCGCAAAAGCCGGGATGCAAGCCGGATGAGGAAGCGGAACTCGCTTGCGTAGGTTCACGAAATACGAAGTGCTTCTGACAGTTATCTTTCCTGCTGACACTACCGATCAGTAATCCCTGGGTGCGTGGCGATGGCGTCGGATACTACGCTTTCGCGCGATCCATGCTGATCGAACATCAGCCTGGACTTCACGAAGGATTGGCTCCGGCCAACACCAGTTTTCGGATGGATCGCACGGACGCGCACGGAAATATCGCACCGAGCGAATACACCTCTACGGGGCAGCTGGACAACCACTTTTCAGTGGGACCCGCGATTCTTTGGTCTCCATTTCTCATGGTGGCGCACGGGGGTGTGCTTCTGTACGATCATCTCGGTGGGCAGATTCCGGCCGATGGTTTCTCGAAGCCTTACAGGGTAGCGATGGCCGTGGGCACGGCGCTGTACGGGTTTCTTGCGCTGCTGATTTCCTTTGTGCTGGCGCGAAGATATGTCGCCGAAAGGTGGGCCTTTCTTGCCACTCTTGGCATCTGGTTTGCGAGTTCGTTGCCGGTGTACATGTACTTCAATCCGTCATGGTCCCACGCGCATTCGGCCTTCATGGTGGCGCTGTTCCTCTGGTATTGGATTCGCACGCGTCCGCGCGGACATGGGGGCAATGGATTGTTCTCGGGGCGATTGGCGGGCTGATGATGGATGTCTACTACGTGAGCGGGGTCCTCCTACTGCTGCCTCTGTTGGAGTCGCTTCAGGGATATTGGAATGCGCGTAAGGGACGCCGCGGGATGCCGGCGTGGCGCCTTTTTTTATTGGGAATGTGGTCTTCGCGATCGCGCTTCGTTATGGGATTTCTGCCGACTTTGGTCACCAAGAAGATCATTTATGGAAGTTATCTTAACTTCGGGCTACGAGCATCGTCTGGGTCTGGACGTCACCGTGGGCGCTTCAGAGTCTGTTTTTCCGCCGATCATGGTCTTTTCAGCTGGACACCGATATTGATTCGTCGCTGTGATCGGGTTTTTCTTTCTGCGGAGGTATGACCGTGATACTGGCGCTGGTATTTGATCCTCGTGTTCGCGGCACTCTCTGTATGCGATCGGCTGCTATCGAATCTTGGGACGGGCTTTCTTCTTTTGGCAACCGGTTCTTTATTGAGCTGACGTCGGTATTCGTGTTGGGTCTGGCGGCGTTCTTTCGACTGGCTCGAGCGCGCGTGGAACGAACAGCGTGCGCTGCAATCGTTTCCGTGAGCGCGACCGCGGTCTTTATTCTCTGGAACCTGGGCCTCATTTTCCAATGGGGAACGCATTTAATTCCATCACGTGGCCCCATTTCCTGGCGCGACGCAGCGTATAACCAGTTCGCGGTTGTTCCAGCGGACGCATCACAGACTTTCAAGAATTATTTGACGCAACGAAAGGAAATGATGGATCGCATCGAGCAAGAAGACGTGAACCAGCTCAAGAACCGGGTAAACGAGTAAATATTGTCGAGAGTGATGTGAGCGCGCCGCCAATTACAAAGGAACATGCCTGATGGCAATTTGGAAGGTGTTGATCACTGGGAGCAGCGGCCTGATTGGGTCCGAAGCTGTGCAGTATTTCGATCGCCAAGGCCATCACGTCGTCGGTGTTGACAACAATATGCGGCGCGTGTTTTTCGGCGCTGCCGGAGACACGTCGTGGAATCTCGAGCGGCTGAAGAAATCCACATCGCGATTCGAGCATCGCGACCTGGATATACGGGACCGCGAAGGGATGTTTGCGCTCCTTCAGGAATTTCGCTTTGACGCAGTACTTCATTGTGCGGCTCAGCCCTCTCACGATAAAGCCAAGGAAATCCCGCTAATTGATTTCGAGGTCAATGCGCTCGGTACCGCAAATCTTCTCGAGGGAATGCGTCAGTTTTGTCCCGAAGCGCGCATGGTTTTTCTAAGCACAAACAAAGTATATGGCGACGCTCCGAACGAAAAAGCGCTGAAGGAATTGGCCAACCGCTACGATTACGCCGATCCTGCTGATTGGGAAGGGATCGGCGAAGAGTGCCGCATCGATCGCACGACGCACTCGATTTTTGGCGCCTCGAAAGTTGCCGCAGATGTTTTGGCACAAGAGTACGGTCGGTACTTTGGATTGAATGTCGGAGTATTTCGCGGCGGCTGCCTCACGGGTCCCAATCATTCTGGCGTGGAGCTACATGGCTTCTTGTCCTACGTAGTGAAAACGGCCCTGGCTGGAGAGACTTATACGGTGTTTGGTTACAAAGGCAAACAAGTGCGCGACAATATTCATAGTTTCGATGTAGTCCGAGCCGTCGAGGAGTTTTTCCTCGCCCCCCGGTCCGGAGAGGTTTACAACATCGGCGGCGGCCGACAGAACAGCGTTTCAATCTTGGAAGCGTTTGACCGTATTCAGCGGATCACGGGGAAAAAAGTGCGGTGGGAATATCGCGATGAGTCGCGCAAGGGTGATCATATTTGCTACATCAGCGACCTGCGAAAGCTGCGCAGCCACTATCCGAATTGGGCGATGACGTATAACCTGGAGAGAATTCTTCAGGAGATCGTGCAGGCCGAGCAGGAACGTCTCGCGAGTCGAAGAAGCTAAGGTGCTATTGAGGCACTGTATCCTAGCACGATGGACCGCATAACTAGTTTCCGATTGTTCCCGCAGGGCATCTCGGATGTTGAATAATTATCTGACTCACCGGAAACAAATGATAGATCGTGTTGTACAAGTGGACGTAAAGCAGTTTGGGCATCTATGACAGACAGAAGAGTTGGAGAAGCCCCCGAAGAGTTCCCTATTGCTCCTGGACGCGCAAACGTCCTTGCGGCGCCGTTGACTGCAGCTCCAAGAATCCGAGGATCTTGGGCCGCGCGTTTTTCGAAATATTGCGACGCTGATTGGGGGACAAGGACTCAACCTCGCGCTCTCCGGAGCTGCTACGATTCTGCTGGCTCGCTATCTAGGAGCCTCGCAATTGGGCGAGTTTGGCGGACTTTACGCATATCTAGGGCTGTATGGATGGTTGACGACGTTTGGGCTCGAGACCATTCTCGCCAGGCAGGTGGCACAGAACCGCGAACAAGCCGGAAGCATTTTAGTGACCGGTGTGTGTCTCAGTTCGGCGTTCGCCGCCGGCGCCATGGTGATTGCCCTTGTTCTTGCGCCCGTCTTCGGCTATTCAGCGGCCCTGCGTCCGTTGCTGATCTTCGCGTCCGTTGACGTTCTGTTGCTGACGCCCCTTCGCCTGCCCGGAATTGTGTTTCAGGTGGACTTGCGGCAATGGTATGGGGTCGGAATCGGCCTGGTTCGGCAAATTGTTTGGCTGCTCGTTCTGATTCTCCTGGCCGCCGCACATGCCAGCCTCCTGTGGATCATTCTCGGGCGAACATCGTGTGCGGTGCTCGAAGTAGCGCTCATCTTCGTGGCCATCCGCAAGAAGGGCTTTCTTGCTGGCCCTTGGCGCGTCCTTTCTGCGGAGGCCAAAAGTTACTTGTCTTACGGGTTTCCTGTTGCGATGAGTACACTTGCGGTGGGGATATACCACCGAATCGACCAGGTGATGCTATTCAAGATGTCCACTGACCAGGTGCTGGGCAACTACGTCGCCGCCGTCCGATTGACTGAGCTTGTGAGCCTGTTTCCAATTGCGGTGATGTCATCCATGTTTCCGATTCTCGCGCAGACGGCTGGTGAAGACGACCGCTTTCGGCAATATCTTCGGCTCAGTTTCCGGTCGCTGATGGCTCTCGTGTTCGGCATATGCGTTTTCGTGACACTGTTTTCCGGTCTGATTGCGCGACTGACGTATGGAGCGAAGTTCGGAGCCGCCGGACCATTGCTCGCGGTGCTGATCTGGTCGGAAGTGCCGGTCTTCTTCGGAGTCGTTATGTCGAATGGCTTGGTGGCCTATGACCCACAGAGCTCTTTTCCACTTTCAACCGGATCGGGGCTGCGGTGAACGTCGGGCTCAACCTCTACATGATTCCGCGCTGGGGCGCCATCGGTTCGGCGTGGGCGACGAATATCAGCTACACGCTAGCCGCGATTCTCCTTTTCCTTGCATTCCGGGGAACCCATTCCTATGGCTTGGCTTGGTTTCCGCATTCTAGGGCCACCTTGCTTACTCGCGCTATTCGTCACGGCAGTGCTGAGAATGATTCTATTGCCTGGGCTGTTCACATTTCTTATTGCACTCGCGTCCTGCGGACTAGGTGCGTGGCTGTTGGAGATGGTCCGCAAGAGCGATTTAGACCAGATCGTTCGGTTGATCGCAAACAACTGTGGAATCTTGAAAACCCATGCGACCTGAAGAGATCGTTCAAGAAGAACATCGCGATTACTATTCGGCAGGAGGATTCGACGGAGCTAGATTACGTTGGACCGTGGATACGTTTCTTACGAACTGTCAGGGGAAGCACATTCTGGAGATTGGTTGCGGTGATGGCAAGCTGCTTTCTCTTCTCAGGGAAGCGAACGACGTACATGGAATTGAGGCCTCCGAAACGGGCGTGGAAAAATGCATCGCGGCGGGCATTCGAGCGCAGTGTCTGGACGTCAGCAGCCAGCCACTTCCGTTTCCAGACAATCATTTCGACAATGTGATCATTCTCGAAACGCTTGAGCATCTGATGAATCCTTATTATGCGATGTTGGAAATCCGCCGCGTTCTGAAAGAAAACGCCAAACTTGTCTGCAGCGTGCCGAACCCGAAGACCGGGCACCCTTACCTGTATCCGGGGCTTTTTGAGTTCTCAAACTTTAAACGCTTTCTGAGGCAATCAGGTCTTCGGATCGACAGGATTGAGCCCTGGGAATGGGCTCCGCGGGAAGCGTTTTTGCCGGTCGCCCTCAGAGGGAATCGAGTTCTGCGAAGCCGGTACGTCGCGGGAGCTGCCCGACGAGTGATAGAGCGGGCATGGCGCATGGGTGGGAGATTCCCTTTGGTTCTGCTATTGGCTGTGGACTTTTGAGTGCGTAAACGTGGACAAATCCTCTTCGAGTTTGCTACGACAACAGGCGCAGATGACAAAGCCAAAGACTTGAGGGCCTGAGGCATAGATTCTGGTTCAAGAAAGATGAACATCCTATTCTTATGCCGAAGGAGGAAGCTTGGGATTTGGCCAGGCGAGCCTCGCTCGGGCGCTCGAAAGGTCAGGGGTTCGCTGCACTTGTGCGGGAGACGATGAGCAGCCTGGATGAGGACATCACCAAACTGTTGGCGCGTTGCGAGGAACGACCGACTCTCATTTTGCAGCCCGAACTGGATTTTCCACTACTTCCTCAAGGCTTGACAAAGATCGACATTCCAACTGCCTGCCTTCAAATCGACACGTACGCATATACCGAGCGGCGAATTCGGTGGTCAATGTTGTACGATCATCCGATTGTTTTTCATCCGGGGTACCAAGAGCGGTTCGAGCAAGCGGGTCACCCAGGTGTAATCACGTTCTATCACGCAGCGTGCCGATACCTTTTTGATAAGCTGCCTGTTGAGCGCATATTCGATGTCGGTTCGGTAGGGCGTACCCACAGCAGCGTTCAAAGCAACCGGCGGCGCGTCCTGACGGAACTGGCTGGAAGATTTCGACTTAATGAATGGGAGAAGTTACACAGTTTTGAAGAAATGACTGACGTATATTGGCATTCCAAGGTCGTCGTAAACGTAGCGCGAGACGATTTTCCGGAATACGCCAACATGCGGGCATTTGAGGCGATGGCTGCTGGATGTCTCTTCTTGCTGATCAGTCGCGTCCCGAGCGGAGCTCACAGCTGATCGGTTTTCAGGAGGGAATTCATTTCGTTCCTTAACATAGACCGAGACGAAAATGAAATCGTTGGCTTGGTGGACCAGTACCTCGCAGACAACGCCAAGCGGGAGCAGATCGCATGTGCAGGAAGGCAAAAAGTGCTGTCGGAACATACCTACGACTGCCGGGCAGAACAGCTGATGCGGACTGTAGAGCAGCACAACGGCAGACTATTTGCGCCCGCGCGTGCTTGGTCAGAATAGGGTCAGACGCGCCTCGCGCGAGCGCAGATTATTTTGCGGCAAACGCAGAGCTGGGTTACGCGTGCGGAGAACTTCGTCGCATTGCGAGATGCGACTTGAGAAGTGCCGCCTCCGGATCGGTGCTTGTCGCCCGGGCGCTAGCAAGCAAAGTCCGCAGCCGGCTCCATCTGTCGCTTCAGCGGAGCAACTGAGATGACAAACTGCCCCCTGATGCGCACATATGGACTGACCCCAGCGACGACAGCCAGGGTGCTGTGCAATAAGATTATGTATGCTCTGGTTCGCGGCGTCACGAAACGTCCTGAAGGAGGTTGGTTGTATAGCCCTTGGCACTGGTACAAGTCGCCGTTTTCCCTGCGCGATCAGGTTCTTTGGAGCGCGCCTCTCGGATCCTGGTTTCGACCCCATGACGAATCCGCCATGGAGTGCATGCTGCGCCTGCCGGGCTACGAACCGGTTGGGTGGGTAGCGCCGAAATGCGGAGATGTTTTCTTGGATGTCGGGGCTTATGTTGGCTGGTACACGATCCAGGCTGCGAAAGCCGTTGGAGCTTTGGGGAGGGTGATTGCGCTCGAACCGGATGAGCATAATCGGCGGCAACTCGAAGAGAACTTGGAATTGAATGGTCTTTCAAATAGCACGGTTATTCCCTTGGCCGCTTAGTTCGAGGCTGCGGAAATTGGATGGCGTGCGGATGACGTACCTGTATGGAGGAAGGTCGACCAGGGGCCACGAGCAGTATCTGTTCGAACGGTAACAATCGACTCCCTGGTGAGCGATCTCAGTCTTACAAATGTGCATTGGATCAAAATGGATATCGAGGGAGCTGAAATCGAGGCCTTGCAGGGCGCAGAAAAAGTCTTGCGTCAATTTCGCCCGATCCTATTCATCGAGATTCATGAAACGCTTGATGTAGTGTGTCGTTTTCTCGACAATTTCGGGTATGTGATTGAGAAATCCGAGTTCGACCAACCGCCAGATCGACACGGATGGATTTTGGCCCGGCATCTGTGAAAGGAACGGCATTCGTATTGACCTCGGAACCGCCCGAGAGCGGCGGGGGCGTGGAACATTTCGTTCGCGAGCTTGTGCAAGCACTTAAACAGAAGGGATATAACGTCGAAGTGTTTCACCGCGGCAACTCCGAGCCGGCATGGCTGGCACGGCGAACCGGTCGCTTGGGGAGGAAGCTTGCGGGGACTCTGTGCGGCTATTGGATAGGCAAGAGCGCGCAGCGACGCATGAGCGATGACGTGGTTGCCGTCATTTCAAACAGCGATGTCGGATTCTATCCGCTGCGCCGCCGAACGCCGCTGCGAAAAATTCATTTTTATCACGGAACGTATCGGGGGCAGGCCGAAGCAATTCGCCCTTCCATTAAGTACAGCGGATACCTTTATCTGAAGTGGTGGAACTCGATGGTGCTCGAGCGGTTGGGCGGATGCGGAAAATTCGTGCTAAGCAACTCCGATCAAACGCGCGAAGAAGTGTGGCGTTTCTTCGGCTACGACTCGATCGCCGCGTGGTTGCCAATCGATACGAAGAGATTCCGGCCCCAGGATGTTCATGCAAGCCGCGCTGCTCTCGACTTGCCAAGCGGAAAGGCGATCGGCTTGTTCGTGGGCAGCGTGCATTCCGTGAAGGGATTCCCGCTCGTGAAGCGCCTCATCGAGCGCTTGCCCGAGATTCATTGGGTATTCGCATTGCGGGGTGAATTACCGAACAAACATGCCTGGGGTCCAAATGTGACCATCATCCACAAGATGGCGCACGATGAAATTCCCTTGCTCTACAGCGCGGCCGATTTCTTATTGTGCCCCTCGTTATACGAATCGTTTGGCTACGTCGTGGCGGAGTCTTTGGCGTGCGGAACGCCCGTGATCGCTTCGCCCGGCGGAGCGAGCCGGCTTTTCCTCAGTGTGCCGCCAGTTAATCGTTTTTTGATTTCTGGCGAGAATTCCGAGGACGGATTTGCGACCGCCGTGCAGGAAATTCTCCGCGATAAAGATTTCTATCGAAAAGCGGTGATCGAACAAGTGCGGCCAAAGATTGAGGAGTTGATGTCTCTTGAAAACTGGTCGCGAAGCTTTTTTGAGACGACTGGACTATGAGAGAGAAGCTGTGGCTGGTGTTGCGGAATTCGACCTTCTTGCGCCGGCTCTACGCTCTGCGAGTCTTTGCCCTTCCGATGCGACTTGGAACGCACCTTCTCGTTCCAGGATCGAGTCGAAAACGCGTCCGGGTGCAGGGAGGGCCGTCCGAAGGACTGCTGTTGGAGGTCGATCCTCGATGGGAACATACCGCGTGGGATGGTAGTTACGAGCCAGAGGCTCTGAAAGTTTTCCTGAAACTAGTCAAACCACACATGTTAGTTTTCGACATTGGGGCAGGCTTTGGTTTTTACGCCATGCTCGCCGCACGCGTAGGAGCAAACGTGATTGCGTTTGAACCGGACCCTGAGAATGCAAGAAGCTTAAGCCAACACGTGACGATGAATAATCTGGGAGGCGGTATTCATATCATTCACCAAGCGGTTTATTCCCATACGGGTCATATCACGCTGGCAGCCTCAGAAGGTTTGTCCGCGCATCGAAACACGAGCGTGCGCGTCCACAGCGACGACCCGCGCGCCGGATTTGATGTACCGTGTACGACGCTTGACGACTACATAGGAGATAATACTGGACCGGGCATCGTTAAGCTGGACGTCGAGGGAGCCGAATCCAATGTATTGCGCGGCGCCGACAGAACATTTCGAACCGTTCGCCCGGTTCTCTTGTGCGAGATACATGATGAGGAGAACGCGCAATTCTCACAGGAGTGGTTGCGGGAGCGGGACTACGACTGCTTGTGGCTTGAGGACGAACCGATCTTCCCCAGGCACATGTTGGCTTCTCCGTGTGAACGATCTCTTTCCCCTGGCTAGAACGATTCCCTGGACAGCAATCATATTCTGGCACTGACGCAAACGGCCGGGACGACGACCCCATGATTCGTGCAGATGATTCCGTGACAGGTGGCAGCATTCAATCGAGGGAATGGATTGCTCTCCTTGGGCGGCGAGACACGCCTGTTGACGGCGTCGAGGATTATTGCGCGTTCCTGGGTAGAGCGCTCGGCGCGAGGGGGATCGAATTGAAGTTGGCGAGAGTGCCATGGATGGAACGCGGCTCGATCGGGGGATTGCGGCGGCTCGCGCAAGAAAGCGCTTCGTGGCGCGGCAAATGGGTAATCATTCAATACACAGCGCTCGGCTGGTCGCGCCACGGATTTCCGTTCCTGGCGGGTGTAGTGCTGGCCATTCTTCGTCGCCAAGGCGCGCGCGTGGCGGTAGTATTCCACGAGCCGATCCGGCAACAGGGAGGCGCTCGCTGGATTGACCGTCTGCGCGGGAGATGCCAGGACTGGATCATTTGGAAGCTGTACCGAGGAGCGACGAAATCCATTTTCGCCGATCCGCTCGACAAAATTGCTTGGTTGCCCAAGGACCGCGCAAGAGCGGTATTCATTCCGATCGGCGCGAATGTTCCGGAGGCGTCCACTCGCTCAGAAGTGTCCGCGACTCAAGATGGTCCGGTAAAGACCGTCACAGTTTTCTGCCTGACCGAACCCCCGAAGCGAAATATTGAGCTGGCCGACATTGCTTATGCTGTGCAGACGGCGGTCGCGGGCGGCTCAACGATTCGTATCGTATTTCTTGGACGCGGTACAGACGAGGCAAGAGAAGCAATCGCGCACGCATTTGCGGAACTTCCCGTCGAAGTCTCGGTGTTGGGACTCCTTGGAGATGATAAAGTGAGCGAGACGCTCGCCCGATCCGATGCGATGCTTTGCGTTCGCGGAGAAATCACTCCGAGGCGCGGCAGCGTGATCGCCGGAATCGCTTGCGGCGTGCCGATCATTGGTTACGCGGGAGCCGCAGAAGGCACACCGCTCGCGGAAGCCGGAATTGAATTTGTGCGCTACCGAGATCGCGACGCGTTAGGTAAGGCTCTAAGCCGTGTCCTTACCGATCCGGATCTGCACGACCGCCTTCGCAAGAGAAGCGTTGATGCGCAGCGGAAATATTTCTCGTGGGAGGTAATAGCGACCTCCTATTTCGATTTTCTTGAGTGTAGCAAGAGTTGAAATCTCAGTTCAACTTTGAACCGCGCGTCCTTACGCCGGCAGCTTCTGCCCATCTCGATCTGATTCGTGGACTGGCGGCGTGGGCCGTGATGTGGGATCACTTGCGGGGGCTGTTCTTTATCGACTTCCAACAGCTGAGCCAACCCGCTGCGCTGTTGAAGGTCATCTATTTCTTCACAGGGTTCGGAAACGAAGCCGTACTCGTTTTTTTTGTATTAAGCGGATTCCTAATATCCTCGGCAATTCTTGGCAGGCGGGCATCCGGAACCTGGTCGTGGCGCGATTACGCGATTGACCGTGCCTCCAGGCTATACGTTGTGCTGGTCCCGGGTCTCTTCTTCGGATTATTGTGGGACAAGCTTGGCAGCTCGGTCTTTGCTTCGACGGGTCTCTACTCACACCCACTACCAAATTTTGGCTCGGCGATTGTTCAAACGCGATTGGGGATCGGGACTTTCCTCGGGAACTTGTCTTTTCTGCAGACGATTCTGGTCCCGACGTTCGGCTCAAATGGACCGCTGTGGAGTTTGGCTAACGAATTCTGGTACTACGTCCTGTTCCCGGTTATGCTGGCCGCCGGAATTGCATGGCTCCGGCGCTCCATTCGCTTGGCGATTCCACTTACAATTCTCGCAATTTGCGTGGCGGCTTTCGTGGGCCGGCCGATCTTGGCAGGCTTCCTCATCTGGCTCGCGGGAACAGTGCTGGTGGTCGCATATTCCAGGTTCCCACTCCGATCAAAAGGCTTGCTGATAACTTACGTGGTTGCTTCTCTGGTCGTACTTTTGGCCTGTTTTATCGCTGCGCGAACGGGCAAATCGTTCATGCTCGGCAGCGATTTGGCCGTGGGCATCGGATTTGCCCTGTTTCTATTTGGAGTGCTGCACATGAACTTCGGAATAGATCGGGCGAACTATTCACGGATAGCCCGCTTGTTAGCTGGATTCTCGTACAGTTTGTATGTGCTGCATTTCCCACTCCTGCTTTTTATTAGAGCCTGGATGGCTCCGCCTCCGAGATGGCAGCCCGATTCCGCACATCTGGCTCGCGGTCTCGTAATCGGATCGGCGACGCTCGGATTCGCGTGGTTCGTTTCGTTGTTCACCGAAAATAAGACTCGCGTTGTACGCCAGTGGATGCGGAACGTCGTGCCAGCCCTCGACAGCCGGTCCCGCTGACGTCGTATGCGCTTCCGGTCCGTGGCAGCGCCTCGCTGATATAGAATGCTTTCGTGCTTGCCAAGGCGCGAAATCGATCCAATGCCTGCGAAGTCAAGGTGACAAGAATTTGCTGAGCCCGCGCATCCCGGCCGATAAGGAACCAGGCTTTGATTGGCATGAGCCTGTTTGTTCTTGCGCTCTGGATAGCCTGGATCGTCAGCGGGAAAATTGTCGCCGATGATCTCCGGTCAATACTGATTGCCGTTCTCATATTCGCCGGGTGCGTTGTGGTCGTCACGGTATTGCGCAACTGGCGCGCGGGCTTCTATCTTTTTTTCGCTTGGATGTTGTTCGAAGATCTCGTGCGGAAGTTCATGGGCAATAGCCTGGAGCTCTTTTTCGGCAAGGACATTTTACTGATATTCGTGTATCTCGCGCTTTTCCTGGAGATCCGGCGTGGCCGCGAGAAGACCTTCCGGCCGCCGTTCCTTATATTTCTCAGCTTGTTCTGTATGGCTGGGAGTCAGTGCAAGTGTTTAATCAGAACTCTCCGAGCATTCTTTACGGCCTGCTTGGCTTCAAGGTCTATTTCTATTACATGCCACTTCTTTTCGTCGGATACGCGCTGATACGCAACGACGCCGATTTGCGCAAGTTTCTGGTGGTGAGCGCGGCCTTGGCGGGAGTGATTTCGGCGCTGGGAATCGCTCAGGCTATCCTGGGCAACAGCTTCTTGAATCCGGCCGTCCTGGCTCCTGAGTTGCAAGACCTGGGAGACTTAACCAAGGTCAGCCCGTTGTCCAATCGCGTGCTCTCCCTCCCGGATTCCGTGTTCGTGAGCGCGGGCCGATTCGACGAATATTTGATTTGGGTATTCATAATCACTGTTGGAACGGCAGCCTACTTTCTGCTTCACACGTCCCGCCATCGGAAGCTCATTTTTGGTGTCGTCGGCATACTGGGCGCCGCAACTCTACTGAGCGGTTCGCGGAGCGCGGTCGTTGGCGTCGTAATTAGCGCGCTGGTTCTTCCCGCTGCTTTTCTCTGGGGCGCGCCGTGGCGATGGAGACAGGCGCACCGCCTGATTCGAGCAATCCGCCGGGCCTTTATTGTCGCAGCGCTAGCCTTGGCTGCGTTGATCCTGCTCTTTCCGGAGGAGGCAGGTTCACGCATGGCATTCTACTCAGAAACTCTCGATCCACGCAGCTCCGCGTACGAAGGTGCGAATCGCAGCTGGGATTATCCTGTCACTAATCTCTTGCAAGCCTTCGCCGAACCGAATTGGCTGCTCGGAAATGGCATCGGCACCGCCTCGCTTGGAGGACAGTACGTCGCCAAGGTCCTCGGAACACGCCCCCTCGGGATTTGGGTCGAAGAAGGATACGGCCAGTTGATTGTCGAGATGGGAATCGTGGCGCCGTTCCTTTGGATTCTCTGGACGGCATCGGTTTTGTACTATTCTTGGAAAGTAGCGCGTCGCCTGCGTGACACCCGCTTGTTTCCGATTGCGTTTGCAATTGTCTGGTATGCGTTCATGGTCCTCTACGTGTTCACGTATGCGGGACTGATGGCCTACCAGAATTACGTTTCCAATGCGTATTTATGGCTGCTCCTGGGGATTCTCTTCCGGTTGCCGGACCTGCTGGTCAACACGCCCCCTGCCAGCCCGGCCCCCTTAAAGAGACCCCTCCCAGGCGGACTTCAATTTTGATGGCGGTGAGAAAACCTCTGCAAGATTCGGAGTCTCCGGCTCGAAAGCCACGCCTAGCAGTCGTTTCGCCGTTTCTGGACAAAAGCCACGGCAGTGAACGCATAGTAATTGAATGGCTCACGCATCTGCCCGGCGAGTTCGAGATCCACATTTACAGTCAACGCGTCCAAGACCTCGGACCCTTGAATTTCACGTGGCATCGCATCCCGAGATTGCCGGGACCACACCTGTTTGATTTCATCTGGTGGTTTGCCGCCAATCATATCTGGCGCAAGTTCGACGGGCGGTTCAGGGACTTGGAGTACGATCTCGTATTCAGTCCCGGAGCAAATTGTCTCGACGCCGATGTTATTTCCGTGCACATTTTGTTTTCTGAATACGTTCGGGAAAATGCGCGAAAGATTGCGCTTCGCACAGAATCCCGCATGGGCCTGGCCGCGAGTCTTGCATCGCAAGCTGTACTACTCCCTTGCCGTGTTTTTGGAACGCCGGGCCTATCGGGATCCTCAGACTACGTTGATCGCCGTTTCCCGAGCTGCGGCCGTGTCGCTCGAGACACTTCTGCGGGCGCGTGGGCTTCCGCGTCCTTTACGCCGGGATTGATCGCGAAACATTCAGTGCCGAAAAGCGTGTGGCGCTCCGCCATATTGCTCGCGAGAAGCTTGAAGTTTCCCCAGATCACTTTGCCTTACTTCTGATCGGAAACGATTGGCGCAACAAGGGAGTGCCTGTGCTGTTGGACGCCTTGGAACAGCTGCGCGATTTGCCAATCCGCTTATTCGTAGTTAGCCGCGAAGATTCGTCCGCTTGCTGGGATCTCGTCAAAGAGAAAGGCCTGCAGGATCGAGTCCGATTCCTCGCGCCGCGCAACGATATTGAGTTCTATTATGCGATGGCGGATGCTTATGCTGGACCGTCGCTTCAGGATGCTTATGCGATGCCACCGGCAGAAGCGATGGCTTGTGGCTTGCCCGTGATTGTTTCGTCGGCCGCTGGAGTTTCTGAGATCATTACGGATGGTGTGGACGGCTTAATCCTTAGCAACCCTAAGGATGCATTGACGCTTGCGGCGATGATTCGCCGGTTATACGCCGATGAAGTATTCCGAAAGCAGCTCGCCGAAAGAGCCGCACTGACAGCTCGGAAATATACGTGGGAGCGTAATGCTCAGGAATTAGCTGCTATTTTCGAGGAGGTCCTGCGCCGAAAAGGCGGCGCAATCGCTCGGAGGAAAATCGGTGAAAACGCCTGGCGTCGTCCGAAGATCATGAGCGCATATTCTCCAAAGGAATACTGGACAAGTGTCGCGCGACGAATTTCGTTCCGTAGATGCCGCGGGGCTCGCTCCCGTCCTTCATTTTGGCGCGCCAACGTGGTTCAATCGGCTGATTGACAAGTTGCAGTCTCAGGCGGTCCTGCGGGCTCTTGCGCTGGCGGAGATTCCGCGCGACGCTTGTGTTTTGGACGTAGGTTGCGGCACCGGCCGATGGCTTCGTCGCTATAGGGAGCTTGGATTTCGGGCCACGGGCGTGGATGCTACGCTCGGCATGCTAGGCCGGGCGGTCGAATGCGGAACCGCTGCGCCGCTCATCGCCGGAAACGCTTGTTCTTTGCCATTCGCGGATGCCCAGTTCGATTGCGTAACCGACATCACGGTGGTCCAGCACATTCCTCGAGCGCTTCAACCGCTGGCCTTGAGTGAAATGGTGCGCGTTCTCAAGCCCGGCGGGCGCCTTATTCTGATGGAACTTATTCGGGGAGAGGATGCCCACATCTTCCCCCGCAGCCCGCAAGACTGGATCCGACAGGTTGCCACCTGCGGAGCAAAGCCAGTTGGTTGGTTCGGCCAGGAATACTTGTTGCTCGATCGGCTTTTCGTCAAGGTAGCGCGAGCGGTGACCCGTAGCGGCGGACCGGGGCCGGCCTCGAAAGGCGAACCTTTAAATTCGAAATCGCGACATTCTTCGAGCGCCCGCCGTATTTTCTGGGCGATACGACATCTAACGGCGCCGCTTTCCGCGTGGACTGATCGGGTCATCGATAAAATTTGCCCAGCTCGGTTTGCAACACATGCCGTCTTCATCTTCCAAAAATGACCGCGCCTGACTCCAAACTGCCACGCAATCGAATCGTCGGCCTCTTTCCCGAACTACTCGGGATCGGCGGAGTGCAGGAAGCAGGCCGCCTAACCGCTGCGGCTTTGAGCGAGATCGCCGAACGCCGGGGATGGTCCACGGATTTTCTGAGTCTCAATGATTCTCCTGGCCCGCACTCGCTTGGCGTAGCGGGCCGCGCGATTTCCTTCCGAAGCTTCGGCCGTGCGAAAATATCGTTCGTTCTTTCCGCGATCGCCAGCGTGCGAAAGGCGGCCAAGGACGGCACGCCGATTGTCCTCGCAGGCCATCCCAATCTCGCGGTCCCAGCCGGCTGGATGCAGCGGGCTTCCTCGCGTGCCAAGACGATCGTTATGGCCCATGGCGTGGAAGTGTGGGCCCCGCTTCCATTGTTTCGGCGCCGCGCGCTCGTGCGAGCTACTCTCGTGCTTGCCCCGAGCCGCGACACGGTGCAGAAACTTGTTGGCGTGCAAGGCATCGCGCAGGAAAGAGCCCAAAGACTAGCTTGGCCGCTGAGCGCCGGTTTTCTCCGCATGGCCGATGCACCTGCCAGGCTTCCGATTCCATCCACGTTTCCGCGGACGGGTCCCGTCATCCTTACGGTGGGCCGGTGGGTTTCCTCGGAGCGATACAAGGGCGCGGACGAGTTGATCCGAGCCATCCCGCAACTTCAAGCTGCTTTTCCGGGTTTGCAGTTAGTGGCTGTTGGCGGAGGCGATGATCTTCCGCGTCTGCGAGAGCTCGCGACCAGTCTTGGCATTGCCAGCCGCGTGCACTTCCTCGAAAACCTGTCGCGCGAGGAAGTCGCGGGTTGCTACGCGCGCGCGGATTTCTTCGCGCTGCCCAGCACGGGAGAGGGTTTCGGGCTGGTTTATCTCGAAGCGATGGCTTTCTCTAAAGCCGTGGTCGGAGTGGCACGCGGAGGCACTACCGACGTTGTCGAAGACGGTGTCAACGGTCTCCTCGTCGCTACGCAAGATCCCGGCGCGCTTGCCAAGGCCCTTGACCGATTGCTACGCGACGAGCTGTTTCGCACCGAACTGGGCAAGCGCGGAGCCGAAATTGTCCGGCAAAAATATCAGTTTGACGTCTTTCAAGCTGAGTTGGAAACGATTCTCGGCGGGCTATGCGTTCGGGACTAGAATAGACTCCGCCGTGCGCATCCTAAAAGTTGTACAAGCCTATTACCCTTTCCAGGAATATGGCGGTCCGGTGGTAAAGGTACGCGCCCTCGCGCGCGGGCTCGTCCTGCGCGGCCACCAGGTAACCGTCCTGACCGCCGACCTTGGCCTCGCCAAGCGCGACGGTCTCGGTATGAGTTTTGAACGCTGCAAATGGGGCTGGCGATCCGAGCGGGACGGCGTCGAAGCGATTTACCTCTCCACGCTTGGCCATTATCGCGCTCTCACGATTAATCCCCGTGTGATAGGATTCTGCCGGGCTTCCCTCGTGGGTTTCGACCTCGTCCATTTTTACGGCCTGTACGATTTGCTGGGGCCGGCGGCCAGTTCGTCCTGCAGGCGTCAGGGAATTCCATACGTGATTGAACCAATGGGAATGTTTCGTCCGATCGATCGCGCCTTTCGATTGAAACAGGCCTGGCACCGCATCCTGGGTACCCAGTATTGGCGGCGCGCCTCGCGGATCATCGCTACGTCCGAGATGGAAGAGCAGGAGTTGCTCGCTGATGGCGTCTGGCCCGGTAAAGTTGTAGTTCGCTACAATGGAATTGACGCTGCCTCACTGACTCCGCCCCCAGCGCGCGGCACGTTTCGAGCGAAGTGGAATATATCGCCCCGGGAACCGTTGATCCTATTTCTCAGTCGCCTGATCCCGCGCAAGGGTGCCGACATTCTCATCGAGGCGTTCGCGCAAGTTTGCCCGGTATCAGGCCGCCTCGTGATTGCGGGACCTGAGGGAGAGCTGGGGTACCGCGCGCACCTTGAAAGAGGCGCGAAAGAATCAGGCGTCGGAGCGCGTGTTATTTTCACGGGTCCCGTATACGACGAGGAAAAGATAGCCCTGCTGGCCGACGCCGACCTTTTCGTGCTCCCGTCGCGCTATGAGAATTTTGCGAATGCGCCTGCCGAAGCGATGTCGTACGGTGTTCCGGTCATCATTACAAACGCGTGCGGCATCCGCTCGCTTGTCGAGGGCCAGGCCGGATTGGTGATCGCCCCTGAGAAGGAAGCGCTAGTGGCGGCCCTCCGCACACTTGTCAATGACAAGGTCCTTTACGCGGAATTCAAGGAAGGATGCCGTCGGGTCGCCGATCAATTGAGTTGGAACCACCTGACCGAGCGAATGGAAGGCTATTATAACGACGTATTGGCGAGGCTGCATGCAATCCACTGAGCCCGCTACCTTTTACGATCAGCATCCATTCGATTGGGCTCCCTTCGATGGCTCGGAGCCGATCGATTCGTTAGTGTCGCGACCGTTGACAGAATTGATTCAGAGCTTGGATAAGAATTTGCTGGTGCTCGATATCGGGTGCGGCCCGGGTCGCGTTCTCGGGGTTTTGGCGCGGACGGGAATACGGTGCGTCGGTCTCGACCGAAGCCGTGTATCGGTAGGCATGATCGTTGAGCGTTATCATAGGCCGGGTGTCGTGGGAGACAACTTGCACTTACCTTTCGCGGATGGAACGGCTGACGTTGTGATTTCTGACGGCGTGATCCACCACACCGATGATCCGGCGGCCGCATTCGTCGAGAACTGCCGCATTTTGAAACCGGCGGGCCAAATGTATCTCGCGGTTTATAAACCGTACGGCCGCTACCCATGGCTCTACAAATATCCCGGCGCAGTGATCCGGAGCGGGCTGCGTCACCGGTGGGCCGAGCCTTTGGTCGTCCTTTTCGCGCAGGTGCCATACTTTCTTTTTCATTTTGTCCGGGCAAAAGGTCGGCGGACATGGTCGGGTGCACGCAACCTCTTTTTTGATTATTTTGTCACGCCGCGCGTCGTATTCTTGTCGCGTGCGGTGGTCGAGGGCTGGTGCGCGAAGCAGGGAATTCGCGTCATTCAATACGACGAGAATCGCGGAGGCAACGTCCATTCGTTTTGCCTGGCAAAGAATGTTTCTTCGATCGGGGCACGCGATTCTCAAAAGACATCCGCGACTGAAGTAATGGCGGAGAGCAGGCAAACGGCATGAGCAAGCAGGGCATACTTCGGAGCGCACGCGCGGACGAACCATTATTTCGCCGAAGCGCGCCTCCGCCGAAAACCGCTACGAGCGAGCTTTCCGAAATCGAATTGCGGCGGTCCTCTCACGCGCTTTTTCGGACCGTGTGGTACACCGGGAACATTCTTCTGATTTTCGCAATTCTGCTGGCTGCTTATTCAGCTGTTTGGGAGTATTCGACCCGCAAGTACCTCAAGGGATTTTCGGATGCGGTCGTTCCATTGTCATCATCGCCCGAGGCAAAAGCAGAAGCAATTTTGCGCTGGATGTCCAACGGTCCCACACGACAGCCCGCCGGCCCGGACGGCAGTTCGCCCGATCGCGATCCAACCGATACGCTGAATTACGCGTCTCTATTGCGGGTTTGTGGTTCGGCCACAAACGCTTTTCTTAATCTGGGTGATAGTGCGGGACTGGTGGTCCGCCGCCTCCTGCTGCTCGATTCCCGGCGAATGACCAAACACGTTGTGGCGGAAGTCTTGATCGATGGGCGTTGGATTATAGTTGATCCTGCATTTCGAACGGTGTTACGCGGCCGCAACGGCGGCCTTCTCACGCGCGAGCAACTCAGCGATCCGGTCGTCTTCTCCGCCGCGACTCGCGATATTAAAAGTTACGATCCTATTGACACTTACGAAAGCACCGCTCACGTCCGCATTTCTCGCCTTGGTTTTATTGGCTTGCCCATTCGGAGTGTTCTCAATCGTCTCCTCCCAGGCTGGGAGGATTCGACCGCGGTTAGTTTGCTGATGGAACGCGAATCGCTGGCCACCCTGGTTGTCGCACTTATCCTTGTATTTCTTCTCGGTCTTCTCCGCGTGGGATTGCGCTGGTATGGAGAACGGCGACTTGGTATCCGGCCAGTCCGTGTTCGCCAACAATTCCGGCGCGCGTTTCACGCCTTTGTGGATACGACAGACTAGATTGTGATGTCCAGCGCCGGCAGGGGCGTTCGGCCAGCGGATGGGCCCCAGGTAGACCTTCACTGTGCAGCGGTGCTGCCTGTTGCGTGCGCGTAACCGACGACTATGCGAAAACTACTGATTCAGAATGCCACCGTAATCACGATGGATCCGCAATCGGGAGATTTGCGGCACGGCGACATTCTGATCGAAGATGGGCGCATCGCGGCAGTCGGCGCGCGTATCGCCGCCGCTGACGCGGAAATTCTTGACGGCCGCTCGTTCATTGTTATCCCGGGTCTCGTAAACGCTCACATGCACACTTGGCAGACCGGGTTGCGAGCGATCTCATCGAATTGGACACTGCTCGAATACTTTCGCTGGGTCCATGCGGGCCTCGCGACGCGGTTCAAGCCGGAAGACATCCGCATCGCGACGCTTGTTGGAGCATTGAATCAGCTGAATTGCGGCACGACCACGTTAGTTGATTGGTGCCACAATAATCCGACGCCTGCGCACACCGACGCGGCGATCGAAGGCCTGCGCGAATCCGGAATTCGCGGCGCTTTTTTCCACGGCTCGCCGAAGCCAGATCCCAAGCGCGGTGAGCCGCACTTCTCCGAGATTCCGCATCCCAGAAGCGAAGTCGAGCGTCTATTGCACGGCCCGTTCGCTTCGCGCGATCAGCTGCTCACGCTCGGCCTTGCGATTCTCGGTCCGCATTATTCTACGCTCGACGTTTCGCTCCACGATTTTCGTCTAGCGCGAGAGCTTGGCTTGGTCGCTTCGATGCATCAGGGCGGCGGCCCTGCGAAAACTCCGAAAGGCTGGGACACGCTCGAGCAAGAGGGCCTGGTCGGCGACTATGTAAACATCGTCCACGGCAACGATCTTCCCGATGATCGGCTGGCGCGCTTCGTGGACCTCGGCGTCACGTTCTCGGTCGCGCCAGAAAACGAAATGGCGCAAGGTCACGGTCATCCGATTACGGGACGCCTGCGCAAATTGGGCGCCGCGCCGTCTCTCGGCGTGGATCTCGAGAGCGTGATCTCCGGCGACATGCTCACCGTTGCGCGAGTGGCGCTATCGCATCAGCGCTCGCTCGACAACGCCGAGAGTCGCGTCACGACCGGAACCATCCCCGAAACGTCCACCATCCCCGTGCGCGAGGCTCTGTCATGGATCACCGTGGAGGGCGCGCGGATGCTCGGTATGCAGGATCGCCTCGGTACAATTAGCGCGGGCAAACAAGCCGACCTCGTGTTTATCCGGGCAGACGCGCTAAATCTGTGGCCCGTCCACGATCCGGTTGCCACCGTGGTCATGCAGGCTAACTTGGCAAACATCGACTCGGTGATGGTCGCGGGCGAATGGCGCAAGCGGGATGGCAAACTGCTGTTCCACGATCTCGATCGCGTGAAGGCCGAGCTCTCTCGTTCCGGCAACCGGATTCTGGCCGAGCTTGGATGGCAGCCGGAATTGCACCAGGCAAAAAGCAGCGCGCGAATCGCCACGGATTAAAGAAAGACGAGGGGAAAACGGAATGAAAGTTGGCTTCGTTGGCCTGGGAAACATGGGCTCGGTGATGGCTCGCAACCTGATTAAAGCGGGCCACACGCTCACCGTTTACAACCAAACGCGAAGTCGCGCGGAAGAGCTGCGATCGTTGGGAGCGACGGTCGCCCGAAATTCCAGCGAAGCCGCGTCCGGTGCGGAAGCACTGATCACCATGGTCACCGACGATCGCGCCGTGGAAGACGTGATTTTCGGCCAAGGCAATGTCATCGGATCGCTGCCTGCCGGTTCGGTCCATATTTCCATGAGCACCATGGGTGTAGCGCTTTCTCACCGGTTGGTTGCTGCTCACCGGGAAAAAAATCAACATTACATCGCAGCGCCTGTCTTCGGCCGGCCAGACGCCGCCGCCGCTGCGAAGATTTTCATTGCGGCCGCCGGGCCCGCGGATCAGATTGCGCGCTGTCGGCCCTTGTTCGACGCCATGGGACAAAAGACGTTTGTGGTCGGTGACGAAGCGCCTGCTGCCAACCTTGTGAAGATCACCGCAAATTTCCTGATCACCACCGTCATCGAAAGTCTCGGTGAAGCCTTTGCGCTGATTCGAAAATCGGGTGTGGATTCCGACAAGTTTCTCGAGTTGATTACGGGCTCGCTTTTTTCCGCGCCGGTCTATCGAACCTATGGCGCCATGATCGCCGCCGACAATTTCGAGCCGGTCGGCTTCCGCATGCCTCTGGGAATGAAGGACAATCGCTTGGTCCTCGCTGCCGCTGAGGCGGCTTCCGTTCCGATGCCAATGGCTAGTCTCGTCCGCGACCGAATGTTGGCGGCGACGGCGCAAGGGCTCGGCGAAGCCGATTGGGCAGCGATAGCCCGTATCTCGTTCCGGGAAGCGGGCCTCTGATGTGTGGAATTTGCGGCGTTGTTGGAATTGATTCCACAGACACCGCCGAAGGTTTGGTCCGCCGCATGATGGCCGCCATGATCCATCGCGGGCCCGACGAAGAAGGCATCCTGCTCGCCTCGCCCGTCGCCGTCGGAATGCGACGCCTCAGCATCGTCGATTTGCCCGGCGGCAGCCAGCCGGTCTGGAACGAAACCGAAACACTCGCGGTTGTTTACAACGGAGAAATCTACAATTTCCGCGAACTGCGCGCGGAGCTTGAAGCGTTGGGCCACCAGTTCCGCACGCGCTCCGATACGGAAGTTGTGGTTCATGCTTACGAGTCCTGGGGCGAGCGGTGCCTCGAACATCTGAACGGAATGTTTGCATTCGCGGTCGTCGAGCTGCCACAGGGTCGCAGCGGTCGCGCGGCGCGAGTCTTCCTGGCCCGCGACCGGATGGGCATTAAGCCGCTCTATTACGCGCTGATAGATGGCAAGCTTCTTTTCGCCTCCGAAGTGCGCGCGTTGCTTGCAAGCGGCTGCGTTCCCGCGCGAATCTCCCCCGCGGCAATTCCCGCCTATTTGCTCTTCGGTTCTGTTTGCGAGCCGCTTGACGTTGATCGAAGGAGTCGCGTCTCTTCCGCCGGGCCATTCGATGAACGTGCCCGCCGCCGTGCCGGCAACTGCGTCCGAGCCAAAGCCCTATTGGGATGCCCCGCAGCTCGCACCACAATCAGCAGATGCATCCCGCAGCGCACGTTCGCGCGCTGCTCGAGAGTGCCGTCACCTCCCATCTCATGGCCGACGTACCCGTCGCCGTGTTCCTGAGCAGCGGGATCGATTCCACCGCCATCGCGGCGCTCGCGAGCCGCGCCCGTGCGGGAATTCACACGTTCACGGTCGCTTTTGCCGACGCGGAATTCAACGAAGCCGAAATTGCCCGCCGCACCGCCAGCCGCCTCGGAACCGATCACAGCGAACTAACGCTCTCTGACCAGGAAATGATCGCGCGGCTCGACGAAGCCATCGCGGCGTTCGACCAGCCCAGTATGGACGGTATCAATACCTACTTTGTTTCCTGGGCGGCCAGGCAGGCAGGTTTGAAAGTGGCGCTTTCGGGCCTCGGCAGCGATGAAATCTTCGGCGGCTACAGCCCGTTTCGCTCGACCGCCAGTGTTTCGCGCGCGGCTTCGGCGGCACGTCTGCTGCCTCAGCCGCTTCGCGCGCTTTTTGCCGGAGGGCTAGCCCGTACGAATGCGTTCGGTTCATCGCCTGACTCATCGCGCAAGGCATCTGCGGCGTTTCTCGATCCGGACGCGTTACCGCATCCTTATTTCTTCACGCGCCTGCTTTTCACGCCGCAAGCGGTCGCTTCCGCACAGCAAGGAGAAGCGTCTCCATGGTCTGGCTCTCTTTGGTGGCAATGGTTATCTGATTCCTCGCGCCTGGCGGACTCGATGGACGCATTCACCGGAGTTTCCTGGCTCGAGTTGCGTTCCTATATGCTCAACACCCTTCTGCGCGATACAGACTCCATGAGCATGTGCAATTCGCTCGAGGTACGCGTGCCGTTCCTGGACGCACCGCTGGTCGAATATATTCTCTCGCTTCCCGAGAACGCCAAGCGCGGCGCCCGTCCCAAGGCATTGCTGATCGAGGCTCTGGGCGACCTTTTACCACCGGAGATCGTCACGCAGCGGAAGCGCACGTTCACTTTTCCATGGGAACATTGGCTTCGCGGAACGCTTGGCAAGCGCGTCGCCGCGGGACTGGCGGAGTGGTCGCCTGCTCTTGAATCGCAGATCAGTGGAGAATTCGCACAGACCGTGTGGAACGACTTTGTCGCGGGCCGCACTACATGGTCGCGCCCCTGGAGTCTTTACGTCCTCAATGAATGGGTAAAGCGAAACGTCAGCTCCAGTATGTCGAGCGGCCCGGATTGCCATAAATCCGCAGCCGTGGCTATATCTTAAGAGTGGAAAACGACCCGCCGCCAGCCGGCGCGGCATCCAACCAACGATGATCATTCTGGGCATCAACGCTTATCACGCCAATGCCGCTGCGGCGATCGTCGTGGACGGCCGCCTGCTCGCTGCCGTGGAGGAAGAGCGTCTCAATCGAGTGAAGTACGCAGCCGGATTGCCCGCTCGCGCCATCCAGTTTTGTCTCGATCAAGCCGGCGTCAAATTGACGGAAGTGGATCACATCGCGATTCCGCGCGATCCATGGGCCCGCCTGGGAACAAAGCTTCGCTTCGCCGCACGCATGCCGCGGTTCGCACTCGATCGTGTTCGCGTGATGAAGCGCTTTGCAGGCGTTCGCGAGGATCTCGCCGCTGGCTTCGAAGTCGCGCCGGACGCGATTCGCGCCCAATTTCATCGCATTGAGCATCATCGGGCGCATATGGCGAGCGCGTTTTTTGTTTCGCCGTTCGAGAGCGCAGCTGTGCTTTCGGCCGACGGCCTCGGCGATTTCGCGAGCTTCATGTGCGCCGCCGGCGAAGGGCCGAACATGCGTGTCCTCGGCGAGGTGGCGTTTCCCCATTCGCTCGGCATGTATTACACCGCCCTCACGCAATATCTCGGCTTCTGGAAATTCGGCGACGAATACAAAGTGATGGGCCTGGCGGCCTATGGCCAGCCGGAATTTCTCGACGAGTGTCGCCGCATCGTGCGCGCGCACGGCCCGCTTTCGTTCCGCCTCGGACTCGAATATTTCACGCATCAAAAACAAGGCTCCGAAATGACCTGGCGCGATGCCACCAGCACCCCGGTGCTGGGCCGGATGTTTTCGCCGTATCTCGAAAAGCGTCTCGGACCCACTCGCCGGTCGGATGAGCCGCTCACCCAGCGGCACCACAATATCGCCGCCAGCATGCAGGCCGCTCTCGAGGAAGTTCTCGCGTCGTGCTGGAATGGGCTTGCAAAGGCGACCGGGCAAAAAGCGCTGTGCCTGGCGGGAGGCGTTGCGTTCAATTGCGTCGCCAACGGGAAAATTTTCGATGCGAGCCCGTTCGAGCGCGTTTTTGTGCAGCCGGCCGCTGGCGACGCAGGTCTTTCCGTCGGTGCCGCCTTTGCCGTCAACCATCAGGTTCTCGGCCGCCCGCGTGAGTTCACCATGGACCACGCGTATTGGGGCCCTCAATACTCGCCTGCGGAAATACGTAACGTAGTTGACCGGGCCGCTGCTTCTGGGGAAGCCGATATCGCAGCGCTCGACGAGGCGGCGCTCGTCGAAACAACCGCGCGCCACATCGCCGCCGGAGAAATCGTGGGCTGGTTTCAGGGCGCCGCGGAGTGGGGACCTCGCGCTTTGGGCAATCGCAGCATTCTGGCCGATCCTCGCCGGCCCGAGATGAAGGACATTCTGAATCGCCGCATTAAACACCGCGAGATTTTTCGCCCCTTTGCGCCATCCATCATCGAAGAAGCCGTCGGCGAATATTTCGAGAAGACGCACCCTTCGCCCTTTATGACGTTTGCCTATCCCGTGCGCCCGGAGAAGCGCGATGTAATTCCCGCGCCTACGCATTTGGACGGCACCGCGCGTCTGCAAACGGTCAGCCGCTCGGCCAATCCTCTATATTGGAAACTTCTACGCGCGGTCGGTGATTTGACGGGGGTGCCGGTGGTCTTGAATACTTCGTTCAACGACAACGAGCCGATCGTCTGCCGTCCCGAAGAGGCGCTCGATTGTTTCCACCGCACGCAGATGGATGTCCTCGTGATGGGCAATTTCGTTCTACGGAAAAAATCCTCCGCGATCGCTCGCCAGGAACCTGGCGAGCAGTTTGCCCAGCCTGCAAAATAACAGCGCATGCACATCCTGCTTTTCAACGAGTACTATCCGCCCGACGCTTCTGCCACGGCGAAGCTGGCCGCGCAGGTTGCCGAATCTTTGGCGCAGCGCCATAAAGTCACGGTTGTGGCCGGCCGCCCCTCGTACAATCCCGACGAGTTCTACCCCTTCGCCTTTTTGCGCCGTGACACGCGCAACGGTGTCACCGTCGAGTGTGTCGGTTCCACCGCTTACCCACGCCACCAGATGCGCCGCCGAGTCTCGAACTATTTGACGTATCTCGCCCTCGCGGTTCCCCGCGCGATCGCCCTCCGTCCCGATTTGGTTTTGGCGATGACAGACCCTCCTGTCGCCGGAATCGCGGCCGCATTCGTTGCTCGCTGGCTCGGCGTGCCGTTCGTCTACAACATTCAGGACATGTATCCGGATATGGCCCTTGGCGGCGATATCGTTCGTCCAGCCGCGTGGGTAAGGTGGTGGGAAAGAATGCATCGCCGCGCGCTCAAACAGGCTGCTCGTGTGGTTGTAATTGGCGATGATATGCGTGACCGTATTATTTCCAAGGGCATCGCTCCTGAAAGAATTGCGGTCGTGCGCAACGGCACGACCCTTTCGACCTCCTCACCGGACCCGAGTGACCCTGCGGTTCAGCGAATCATCCAGGAGATCCGGTGCGGCTTTTCATTCGTGGTGCTGCATGCCGGCAACCTAGGATTCTATGGTGATTGGACCACATTGCTTAAGGCCGCCGAAATTCTAGGCAACGAAAATACGGGTTTGGTGTTCATAGGGGAGGGTGCAAATCTTTCGGCGGTTCAGGCTGCCGCCTCTAACTTGTCGAATGTTCGCTTCTTACCGTTTCGACCTGCGGACAAGATGCCGCCCGTTCTGATGGCGGGCGATGTGCACGTTGTCAGCGTGCGCCGCGGCCTCGAGGGCGTGGTGGTTCCGAGCAAGCTCTACTCGATTCTCGCAGCGGGGCGTCCCGTGCTCGCGGTCACGACAGCGAACAGCGACACGGCGCGCATCGTCGTCGAATCCGGATGTGGTCTGGCGGCCGATCCGGACGATCCGGTAGCGGTGGCAGCCGCGATTCGCCAGATGCGCAGCGATCCCGCGAAGCTTGCCGAGATGGGCCGCCGTGCACGGGAGATCTCCAGCAAATATGCTAGAGTCGATGAGCTTGAAAAATTCGTCGGAATTATCGAAGAGACAGCAAGCGACTCAAATGGAACGCGTCATCCGGGAGCGTGAACGATCTAGCTTATCTCGTTCCGCCGATTTCCTCGGATCGCAGCGGATTGAATTTTCGGTAGCGCGATGACTGTCCCCTCCGATCTGATTGCCTTTTCGGTCGCCCTCTTGGGATCGCTGTTGCTGACCGTCCCCGTTCGCCGCCTTGCGCTGCACTACGGCATGGTGGACCGCCCCGGGCCCCGCAAAGTTCACCTCAGTCCCATTCCGCTGCTCGGCGGCATCGCGATTTATCTCGGATTCGTGCTCGCAATTTTGTTCACGATGCGCGGCGTGCCGCATCAGCAGATGGTGGCCATTCTTGCCGGCGCCACGCTTCTCGCGCTGATCGGCTTTCTGGACGATGGCGGCTTGTTGCATCACCAGGTAAAGCTGTTTATCGGGATGCCTCTCGCAGCGCTATTCCTCTATGCTTCCGGGGTCCGCGCGCAGTTTTTCTCGGAGTTCGTGCCCGGATTCTCAGGCGTGGTACTCGACGCTTGCCTCACATTTGTGTGGGTGGTCGGCATCACCGCTTCCTTCAGCATTCTCGATCACATGGATGGCCTGTGCGCCGGAATTGCCGCTGTGGCTGCGGGTTTCTTCACGCTTTCAGCCAGCCTCAACGGGCAGACCATGGTACGCACGCTCGGCGCCGCCGCTTTGGGAGCGGCTCTGGGCTTTTTGCGCTGGAATTTCAATCCTGCGAAAATCTTTATGGGTGATGGCGGCGCGATGTTTTTGGGATTTCTGATGGCCACGCTGGGCTTGAAGATTCGCCCCGAGGGATCGCATTTTCCCGCCACCTGGCTCGTTCCCGTGCTGATACTTGGCGTGCCGATTTTCGATACCACCCTCGTTTCGATCTCTCGCGCGCGCCGCGGGCTCCTGCCGTTCACTTCACCAGGGAAGGATCACACCGCGCACCGTCTCTCCAATCTTGGTCTGGGCCACCGCGGAGCCGTGCTGGTGCTCTATTGTCTGGCGGTGGTGTTCGGCGGTCTGGGATCTCTCGTCCCTCGCCTCTCTCAAACGATGGCATATTCGCTCGCCGGTTTTCTGCTTGTTGCCGGCTTGATCGCCGTTCTTTTTCTCGAAGGCGCGCCGTATGAACGCCAGATCAAGCTTCGCACGGACCCTTCTGCTCCTCGCACTGAGTAACGTTGACGCACACTCGTGGCTCGTTTTGCTGTCTGCCGCTGGACATGTATGTTAAATTGACACTTCTTTAGAGATTGCAAGAATCCAGATGAAACAATTTCATTCTCGCCCCGCCGTCTGCTTTCTTTTGTTCCTGTGCGGCATTCCATTGGCGACGCTTTCTTCGCCTCCCCGGCCAGACGTATTGCTCCAGACCATGCAGCACGAATTGCATCGCGCCACCACCTCGCTCGCGAAATCCGACCCTTCTCCCTATTATCTGGCCTATGCCGTTCCGATGGGATGGCGTCGACGATCGCCGCCACCGGCGGAGGCATCATCGCTTCAACCAGCACCCATCGCCGCGTGGCGGACGTCATGATGCGCGTCGGCTCCCCCGCGCTCGACAACACCCACGGCGCAAGCCGCCCTTCGGGAATCATTTCCGGCACGCTGCCGCTGCTTGACGATCCCGATGCCACTGCTCGCGTTCTCTGGCTGCTTACCGACCGGGAATACGAGCAAGCCTCAGCCGCATTCCTCCGCGTGAAGACGAATCAAGCCGTCCAATCGGCGGAAGAGGACAAGTCACCCGATTTTTCTCAGGAAACGCCGCAAACCATATGCGGGCCGGCGTCGCCGAGAGTCACGCGTGACGTGAAGGCTTGGGAAGAACGCATAGGCCGGGTCTCGGCCGGGTTCTTGAAATATCCCGAAGTGTATTCCTCGGTCACGCTCTTGCAGGTGGCTCCAGCCGTTCTTATTTTGCCACCAGCGAAGGCGCGGCGCTCGTGCAGCCTTCCGCGGCATCCGCTCGCCTGGTGATCGAAGGTGAAACGCGTGCTGATGACGGAATGGATTTGCTGCGCGTCGAAACTTTTCAGGCCGCGTCACCCGATCAGCTCCCATCCGGAATCGGAGTTGCTCGCCAAGGTCGATAAAATTGCGGCGGATTTGAAGGCTCTGCGCGCCGCGCCCGTCGCGGAGCCCTATGCCGGACCCGCCCTGCTTTCCGGCCGAGCCGCCGCCGTATTCTTCCATGAAGTGCTGGGACACAGGCTCGAAGGCCACCGCCAGCGCGACGAAAACGAAGGCCAGACATTCACGAAAAAAGTGAATCAGCAGGTGCTGCCTCCATTTCTGAGCGTCGTGGACGATCCCACGATGAAGGAATTGAATGGCGTGAAGCTGGCCGGCGCTTACGATTACGATGATGAAGGCGTTCCGGCGCAGCGAGTGAACGCAGTCGAAAATGGCATCCTGAAAAACTTTCTGATGTCGCGCATGCCCATCACCAATTTCAATCACTCCAATGGCCACGGCCGCCGTCAGCCCGGTCTGATGCCCACCGGCCGCCAGGGAAATTTGATCGTCACCTCGACTAAGACCGTGAAAGATTCCGAATTGCGGCAGAAATTCATTGAAGAGATCAAAAGGCAGGGGAAGCCTTACGGCCTCTACTTCGAGGATATTGAGGGCGGTTTCACGCTGACCACGCGAGCGTTGCCGCAGGCATTTCAGGTAATCCCGGTAATGGTTTGGCGCGTGTATCCGGATGGCCGGCCCGACGAACTCGTCCGCGGCGTGGATATCGTTGGCACGCCGCTGCTTTCGCTCAATACGATTATCCTGACCGGAGACACGCTTCAGGTGTTCAACGGAATATGCGGTGCGGAATCCGGGCAAATCCCGGTCGCCGCCGCCGCCCCGGCCATGCTCTTCTCGGAAATCGAAGTTCAGAAACGCGCCAAGGGCACGCAACGGCCGCCCATCCTGGCGCCTCCAGGATTTGAAAATGCAGCGCCGCCCACCGCGGAGAAAAAGCCATGAGCCTTTGCCTTCGAAGGGGCGCCGCAAGCCTACCGCGCCGATTCCAGGCGGGCTGTGCCCGGCACACTTACTTGGCTCGGTTTGGCCAGTGATCGCGGCGTTGGTCCTTATTATTTTGGCTTTTTCTCCGCTAAAAACTCACGCACAGCAAGCCTCTGTGTCGAAGGCCGCAGCTTCCGACCCCGTGCTCCAGGCTATGCGCGAAGAACTCGATCGCTCGAAATCGCGCCTGAAAATGGACAATGTGCCCGCGCCGTACTACATCGAATACCGCCTTTCGGATGTGGAGCAATACGAAGCCGAGGCCGCCTTCGGTGCATTGCGTGAGGAGCAGCGCATTCACACGCGCATCGTCCGCGTGATCGTGCGCGTCGGCGACTACAAACAGGATAGCTACTACGGTCCCGGAGTTGGCGTTGCCACGCTCGGGCCGATTGACAACGATGCCACCGCTTTGCGCTGGCAGCTGTGGGCCGCAACCGATTCCGCTTACAAAGCTGCGAGCGAAGCGCTGGCCATGAAGCGGGCGGCGCTTCGCCAGTACACTGCCGACCAGCCCTTTGACGATTTTGCGCATGCGCCGGTGATCGAATCCATTGAGCCGCTCGTGAAGCTCGATTTCGATCCCAAGCCCTGGCGGGAAGCGCTTGAAAAATCCACCGATCTTTTCCGCGGCGATATGAAGCTCGAGTCGCTCACTGCTTCGGCTCGGTTTCGCTCAGTGAACCAATACTTCGTCAATAGCGAAGGATCGGTCACGCGGAATGGTTATGTCATCTATTTGCTGAACCAGGACGGTTCCACGCAAGCGGCGGATGGCATGCGCCTCCAGCGCTCGCCCTATTTCACTGCCGCCACTGTCAAGGAATTGCCTTCGCCGGAAGAGTTCCAGGCGAGCATGGCAAAGATGGTCGAGACGCTGAAGGCCCTGCGCGATGCTCCGGTTGTGGACGAAGACTATCGCGGCCCGGTTCTTTTCTCCCCGGATGCGGCCGGCGACATTTTTAACGGAATGGTCGGCGGCAATATAGTGGGAAAGCGGCCGCGCCCGGGAGAGTCCGCGCGAACGACCGGCGACTACGCCTCAAATTACAAGAGTCGTGTCCTTCCGACTTTTCTTTCCGTCGAGGACGACCCTACGCTGAAAACTTTCGCCGGCAAAACGCTTATCGGCAGTTACGGCGCTGACGACGAGGGGGTCCGCGCCGTAAAGGTCCCGGTGGTTCAAGATGGACTGCTCATGAACTACCTGCTGGGCCGCGAACCGATTCGCGATTTTCCGGAATCGAACGGGCACGGTCGCGCTGCGCCGGGCCAGTCTGCGGGACCCAACATCGGGAATCTGATCGTGCAGTCGAAGCAGCCTCTCTCCCCCGAGCAACTGAAACAAAAGCTGATCGACATTTGCCGCCAGGATAACAAGCCGTTCGGCTACTACGTCGAAACGCTCGGCGGGAATGATTACGAGCCGCGCCTGCTTTACCGCGTATACGAAAAGGACGGCCACCAGGAGCTCGTCCGCGGCGCAGTCTTCGATGAGCTCGATACACGTGCTCTCCGCAACGATCTGGTCGCAGCTGGAAACGACCAGTTGGTCGGAAATCGCGAGGGCGCTATCCCCACCACCGTTATTGCCCCCTCTATCCTGTTCGACGATCTGGAAGTGAAGCGAACCGACGCCAAGAACGCCAAGCTGCCAGAGTATCCGCCGCCCGACCTCACCGCAGCACACTAGCGTCCTTAGCCCCTGCTCACCCAAACTCCCAACAGCCGCGAGGGCCGCCACGAGACTCGAAGCTTTCTCCCTGTTTTCTCTGCGTTCTCTGCGTCTCCCTGCCCTGAGTGCGCTGGCGAAGGGTGCGGTAAGTCTCCTCTGTGTTCTCTGTGCCTCCTCGGTGTCCTCTGTGGTAAGTCTTCCCCATCTTTTCGGCCCTGTTTTTGGCCTCTCCAGGACCCTCTGGGGTTAACCGGACTGGAAACCCACCCAGCGCCCAGCCACAATTAAGCAACCGGATCGGCCTCCCGGGCGTCTATCTATATGGCGCTACTGCTAAGGGTTAGGCCTCTCAAAATGGGAGTTGCCGGACGCAAAGCCGTTGCGCTATAATGGGCCTATCGCGCGGGTGTCTTCGGCGCGAGGGTTTTCGGCCTTAATCCAGGAGGAACGACCATGGAATGGACCACACCTCAGCACGAAGTGATCGACCTGAACTGCGAAGTCAGCTCCTACGCAAACGCTGAACTCTAGTTCTTGAATGCGTATCAAGGTCCTCGGCTCAGCCGCGGGCGGTGGGTTTCCGCAGTGGAATTGCGGATGCTCGAACTGCGACCGCGCGCGCCGGGGACTTTTTAGTTTTAAGCCTCGAACTCAAGCGGAAGTCGCTATTTCTCCCGTTCCCGGCACATGGTTTCTCCTCAATGCTTCGCCCGACTTGCGACAGCAGCTCCTGCACGACCCTGAATTCGCCCCTACTGAAAACACTCGTGGCACTCCGATCTCCGCCATCATCCTGATGAGCGCGGACGTGGATGGCGTGATGGGTCTTCTCCATTTGCGCGAATTCCAGCCGCTGCGAATCTATGCGACACCATCCGTTCTTCGCGTGGTCAACGAGGAAAATTCTCTCTTTCGCTGCCTCGAGCGATCCATGCCGCCGGTCAGATGGGAAGCGCTTCCGCTCGATCGGCCGATTGAAATCTATCAGCGCGAAGGCGACGCGAAATCAGTGCTCGCCTGCAAAGCCGTCCCGCTCGGCGGCGACTATCCCGATTACGTGAGTGCCGGCCTGCGAAAAAACCTCGTCAAAGAAGAAGCGGTGATCGGTCTGGAATTCGCGCAGGACGGCAAACGATTCTTCTATGCCCCGAGCCTTTCGGGCCACAACGACGACTGGAAATGTCACGCCAAGGAAAGCGACCTCGCGCTTGCTCGACGGCACATTCTGGACCGACAACGAGCTGATTGATGTCCGCGGCAGCGGCAAGACCGCTCGCGAAATTGGCCACGTGCCCCTCTCAGGTCCGAACGGATTGCTCGAACAATTTCCGCTGACCGGCAAAGGCCGCCGCGTCCTGATCCACCTGAACAACACGAATCCCGTGCTCGACGAAGGAAGCGCCGCAAATCAGGCCGTGCGCGACGCGGGCTGGGAAGTCGCTTATGATGGAATGGAGTTTGAATTGTGAGCGACGACAAATCCAACGCGATGCTTCCGGAAGCCGAATTCGTGGCGCGTTTTCATGCCATTGGCAAGGAACGCTATCACCATCAGCATCCCTTTCATCTGCTGATGCACGAAGGAAAGCTCACGCGCGGCCAGCTCCAGGCCTGGGCGCTGAATCGCTACACCTATCAAAGCAGCATTCCGATCAAGGACGCTGCGATTCTCGCGCGTACGCACGATCCCGCGTTCCGGTTGGCCTGGCGCAAGCGCATCATTGACCATGATGGCGACGGCACCCGCCCCGGCGGAATCGAGAAGTGGCTGAAACTTGTCGAAGCCACGGGACTTTCGCGCGAGCAGGCGATTCGTGGCGATGGAATTTTGCCGGCGACAAAATATGCCGTCGGCGCCTACGTGGATTTCGTCAGCACGCGCACGCATCTGGAAGCCGTCGCGTCCTCGCTCACCGAACTTTTCTCGAAGGATCTCATCACCCTGCGCGTGGACCGGCTGCGCGAACATTACCCCTGGCTATCGAGCGGCCTCGAATATTTCCAAGGCCGCATGACGCAGGCGCCCGACGATGCGAATTTCGCGCTCGCGTGGGTGGTGAAGCACGCGCGAAATCGCGAGGAGCAGGAACTGGCGCTCGGCGCGCTGCGCGCCAAGTGCGACATTTTGTGGGCCATGCTCGACGCGCTCTATTTCGCATACGTCCTCCCCGGCTGGCCGCCTCCGGGTGCGTTTCAACCCGCGAAGGAATCCGCGTGACGCCCGAACTGACCAAGCGCCCGCGTCTCGCTCCGGGCTGCCGCTTGAATGAAAAGTCGCAGCCTTCGCGCGTGCTGCTGATGCCCGAACGCGCGCTGCGGCTCAATGGACCGAGCTTGGAAATTGTCGAGCGCTGCGACGGAATCCACACGGTTCAGGAAATCGTCGCGGACTTGCAGAAGCTGTATTCGAAGGCGGAGCCGCAAAAGGTCGAGCAGGATATCCTCGGATATCTGGAGCGCCTCCAGGAGCAGCGCGCCCTCGATTTCGAGTAACTCGCGCAGCGTCGAGTTCTCGCCCGGGTTTCGTAGGGGCGCAGCATGCTTCGCCCGGCGCCAATGCTCGGCGCTGATTCGCCATGAGCGCGGGCCGCATCTAACTACCAGGGGCCGCAAATCGAGAACTTCAGAATCCTTGTAGGTCGTGGCTTCAGCCACCACATAAGCTCCGGAAATGGAGTTCGGCTTTAGCCGCTGAAGTTCCCTGGTCTTTACGCGATGAACGCATCTAACTCCAATCCGCTGGCTCTCGTCGCCGAACTGACTCATCGGTGTCCGCTGCACTGCGTCTATTGCTCGAACCCTCTGGAGCTGTCGGCGCGAACGCGCGAGCTTTCCACCGCCTCCTGGGCCCGCGTGCTGCGCGAAGCCGCCGAACTCGGCGTCCTGCAGGCCGACTTCACCGGAGGCGAGCCGCTCGCGCGTCCCGACCTCACCGAAATCATCCGCGCCGCGCGCGCCGCCGGCCTGTACGCCAGCATGATCACGTCCGGTCTTCCGCTCGATGAAAAGCGCCTCGATCAACTTGTCGCCGCGGGGCTCGATCATTTCCAGCTGAGTTTTCAGGGCGCCGAGGAAGAAGCCGCGCACGAATTTTCCGGCACGCGAACTCATGCGCAAAAGCTGCGCGTCGCCGAGTGGGTGAAGCGCCACCGCATCGCCCTCACGCTCAATTTCGTCATTCATCGCCAGAATCTGCACGAGCTGGAAGACATGATCGCGCTCACCGAAAAAATCGGTCCCGGGCGCGTCGAATTCGCGCACGTCCAGTATTACGGCTGGGCGTTTGCGAATCGCGAACGCCTGCTGCCCACGCGCGACCAGCTCGACCGCTCCCTCGAGATTCTGAAAAAGGCCGAGGAGCGGCTGCGCGGCCGCATCAAAGTTGAATACGTCGTCCCGGATTACTACGCGAAATATCCGAAGCCCTGCATGGGTGGCTGGGGACGCAAAGTAATCCTCGTGAAGCCCGATGGAGACGTCCTGCCGTGCCACGCCGCGAACGTGCTGCCGGGAATGACGTTTGAAAATGTGGAGAATCGGTCGCTCAGGCAGATTTGGGAAGAATCCGCTGCGTTCCAGAAATTCCGCGGCGTGGATTGGATGCCCGATCTCTGCCGCACATGCGACCGCCGCGAGCAGGATTTCGGCGGTTGCCGCTGCCAGGCTTTTCTGCTGGCGCAGGACGCCGCCGCGACCGATCCAGTGTGTTCGCTTTCGCCGCAGCGCGGCATCGTGGACGCGATTCTTCGCGACGTGAACGCCGTCGCCGCTCCCGAAGTTTCCAAACCAGAATCCGAATGGCTGTACCGCCCTAATCCCGCGTAAGCTTCGCGCCATCTTTTTTTGGCTGTCATTCTGAGCGGAGTGACCGGAAGTTTTCCTCTTTCGTCCCGCTCTTGCGGGACGTCCGGTCACGCAGTCGAAGATCTCTCTTCGGCTCGGCCACCAGCGCCCACCTGCACGAATCGGTATGTTATCTTTGTTGTATTGGGGTCTGATCTCTTGAGGAGGGCTGAATGGCATCGGCGTCGCTGCGCCGCACCGATCGCGTTTCGCTGACTCTGTTGCTCGAAGCTTCCGGCACGAACGGTAAGGGCGAGGAATTCAAAGCGCCCGCTCGCACGCTCCTGATCAATCGCAGCGGCGCCGTGATTATTCTGGACCAGGAATTGGCGCCCGAGCAGTTCGTCCACCTCCAGCGCAGGGCTCCGCACGAATCCCACCGCAAGGGACAGGTGCGCGTGGTCGGCGAATTCGGCCGGCAAAAGGACGGCTTCCTTTACGGTGTCGAGATGCCGGACCCGTCTATGGATTTGTGGGGAGTCGAATTCCCGGCGATTGCCGAATCCACCGAGGCCGTCGCGCGCATGCTGCTGGAATGCAGCTATTGCCGCAGCCGCGAAGTGGTCCACCTCAACGAGCTGGAGCTTCGCGCGTTTGAAACCAACCGTGGAATCGCGCGCCATTGCAAGACCTGCGGCGTCCCCAGCATCTGGACGCAGGCCCCGCACGAAGACGAGGACAAACTGGCGCCGCGCCGCCGCCGCGCGAGCGATCCGCCCGGAGCTCCCGCGTCCGGCGAGCAGCGCGACCGCCAGCGCATTCGCCTGAAGACGCGCCTCACTGCGTGCATCCGGCAGGCGGGCGCGGACGACGAACTTGCCGTCTGCGAGGATATTTCTCCCGTCGGCATGTGCTTCCGCAGCAAGCGCCGCTACGCCTCCGACGCCGCGATAGACGTAGCCGTTCCCTACTCGCCCGACGCCGCCAATATTTTCCTCCCCGCGCGCGTGGTCTACTCCGAGGAAATGCCCAAGGCCGGCCTCTTTCGCCACGGCACCGAATACCGCCGCATCGGCGCCCGCACGCGGTGAGTGTCACGCGTGGCCCGGGAGATGCTGCGGTGTGGATTTCTAACCTGACGCGAGAACGAAGGTGAGCGAAAGCGCTAAAAAGTGTCCTTTCCGCCAGCACTAGTTTTCTGAAGTACTTTGGCACGCGCGTACCACAGCCGCGCCTTTCTGGAACTCTGCCCGGCTCCTCGACCGGTCTCGTAAAAGTAGCCAAGGTTGTAAGCGGCATCCGAGTGTCCTTTTCTAGCGGCTCTGAGGTACCACTTAAATGCCTCTTTGGCGTTGGGACGAGTTCCCTCTCCGCGACTGAAACAGACCGCTACCGAAAACTGAGCTCCGATAACCCCCTTTCTTGCCGCCCTGAGCAGATATTCAAAACCCATTCGAATATTGCGCTTGGCGCCTCGGCCATGCCGCAAGCAGTATCCGAGAGCGTACATCGCTTCCGGATCCATTTTCGCCGCGGCCTTTCGGAACCAAGCAACAGCGCGCCTTCGATTTTTTTGCACACCTCTGCCCTCAAGGTAAAAGACGCCAACGTGATACTCCGAATTTGGAAACCCGGCCTTCGCTGCCTTGAGATAATGTTCAAAAGCGCTCCGCCGGTTGACCCTCGTGCCCCAGCCGTAATCGTATGCCGCGCCTAGCCACTCGTCAGCATCCGATTGCCCTAGCTCGGCAGAACGTCTCAGGAGCTGAAACCCAGATTTCAATTTACCGGCACTGTTCCAACCTGTGAGATTCTTCTTCCCCTCATCGAACAGTCTACGAGCTTCGGAAGTGCGGTGTGTCTTCGCCCTTTCGTGTCGAGACATTAGCTAAAGCAGTGGCCCTTTCTTATCTGGGAGAATAGTTGTCTCTACCTCCTTTGGTGGGTCGGGTGGTTTAGGTGGGCGGGTGGCCCAGGCTTTATCGTCTCGGATCCTTCGCGCCGCGCTCTGGACGCCGCGCGCATGATACCATCGCACCACTTAACCGGAGAGTATGTCGTTGCGGGTGCCCCATCTGTCGCGTTTGGCGACAGGTGGGGCTTTTGGTTCACTGACGATGCCGAAGGGTCTCAAGCGCATCTACGGCCTTGGCCACTTGCATTTCATTACGTTCAGTTGCTATCGGCGTCTTCCGCTCCTCCGCACAGTGCGCGCCCGCAACACCTTCGTTCAGATTCTCGGTGAGGTCAGGACAAAGCACGGGTTCAAGCTTGTCGGTTACGTGGTTATGCCCGAGCACGTCCATCTGCTCATCTCTGAGCCCTGGCACGGAAATCCCTCAATCGTGATCCGAGTATTGAAACAGCGTGTATCGCGACGGCTGCGGCGCAGGTCGAGCAGGCGGACGCCGGCGGAGCAGCGCTCACTCTTTTTCTACGGGCCCGAGATCGGTCTACCGCAGTTCTGGCAGCGCCGCTTCTACGATTTCAACGTCTGGAGCAGAAAAAAGAGAATCGAGAAGCTCAACTACATGCACATGAATCCGGTGAAGCGGAAGTTGGTGGTGCATCCGAAGGACTGGCCGTGGAGCAGCTACGCGTTTTATCAGAGGAAAGGACAAATTCTGATCTCGATGGACGGACCAGAGTGAAACGGGGTTGACGTCTCAGCGAATCGAAGGCCCAGAGGAAAGTCCCCACCTGTCACTGGCGCGACAGATGGGACACCCGAAAATTCTAAAGCCGATACCAGGGCCACGCGCCCCAAGCTAAGAGCTGGGCGGCCCGCCAGCATCGACTCCGGCGATCAGGGTCGTCTTACGAGGTCCCCTAATGCTAATGCGTCTGACGATGAATGTGACTCTACTTCCCGAAATTCGGTTCCGATCCTCACGATCATGATTGTCACAGTTCTTTTTCCGTCTTTGGATGGTGCGGTCAATACGGCGGTCTCACCCACGACGTTCCCAGATTCATCCAAGACAGGCTCTTCCTTTAGCATCGAGGCCTTGTCTTTAGCGGTTATGTATAGCTTTTTCGCATCCTCGACTGATTGGCGATGAATAAGAGTGACCCATACCAGCTCGCCGTCTTCTGCTTTGTACGTTTTGAACGTGCCGTGAACACCTTCGAACATCCCGTCGGCAAGGCTAATTAACTTAAGCTGTTGTTTTGTCGGCTCCGCGGGAGCGGAGTGCTCTTGATTTTGCGTGACGGGACCAAGGTTGCGCTCGGCGGCCGCCGACGAAGAAACCGTCAACGATCCGACCACAAAGATTAACGCGAATGACACGACTCGCTTTGGGAGGGTGGCCCAGGGTTTGATATCTCCGATCATTCGCGGCACACCTTGAATTCCGAGCGCATGATACCATCGCACCACTTAACCGGAGAGTACGTTGTTGCGGGTGCCCCATCTGTCGCGCCCGCGACAGGTGGGGCCTTTCGAATCTGCTCGCACTTCCCCTTTTTCGGCCAGCATGTCCCACCTGTACTATTTCTAAACTTTCGTTCAGTCGCACTTCTCGCCCCCGTCGTGATACTTTCCCGCGAGGTCCATCAACGTGGACAGATTCGTTCCCGCCGATGGGCGGGACCGCAGTACAGGCAAGTTGGCGAACGCGCGAAGGCGAAGAGCGGGATACCGCCCCCTCGTTTGCCCCGTACCGCCTTGGTTTCCATCCTCTATCAACGTCGGAGAATGCCTCTGTAAACTGACCCGAGAGCCGTCATTTTTGGCGCCAATTACTCGACACACCATGCAAAGTAATTTCCGGTCTAACTCATTGAAAACAAACAAAAGTGGTGCACGCCAAGTGACACACATTTCGAGGTGTATGCCTGCGGGTTTTTTCTGCGGGATGTACGTCGGCGACGTGGGCGCTGGCCAACAATCGCGGTTCTCTAATGGGCACGAAGCCGGCGGGACGCCGGCGATACGAAAGCAACGGCCGGGCGGAATGTCAGACGGCCATGGGGGCGCGTTCGCGGGCGCGGCGGGCGTGGTAGTGCATGGCGATGTTGAGGTAGACGTTTCCGCAGGGAGTTTCGAAGCACAAAATTGTGGCTTCGGAATCCTGGCCGGCCTTAGCGCACTGTTCTTCGGTCAGCAGCGCGGGCGGAAACACTTTGAACTGGAATCCGCGATCGTTGAGCTGCGTGACTGCGTTGCCGATCACCATGTTCGCCAGTTCGCAAACGGCTTCCGGAACGATAGGTTCGCTGGGTTCAACTTCCGTTCCCGCGAGGTAGCTCGCGACTTTCGCAGCCGCTCGCGGTTCCATATCCAGAACGATGCGTCCCTCGATCTGTCCCTTGAACATGACCTCGGCTGCGAGACCCTTTTTTCGATAGCCGTCCTCTTCCATCGCGAGGTCGGCGATTTTCGCGGGCTCGCGCATCATTTCCGCGAGGACCGTGTCGAGCGAGCCGATAAACGGCTGGATCAGATCCATCTTCATCGGACTTTCCCTTCTTCGACGACGATGGCGGGCGGCGCGGTCACGCCGTCGTCATTGAGCACGTAGCGGATGATTTCGTAAAGAGCGTCCGGCTTCACGGGCTTCTGCACGAAATGGCGCGCGCCCTTCTGCAGCGCGGCCAGAATATTGTCCTGGTAGCCGACGGAAGAGACCATCACGACGCGCGCATCGGGATGTTCCTGCACGATGCGCTCGACCGCTTCGATGCCTTCCATCTGCGGCATGGTGATGTCCATCAGGACGATATCCGGCTTCGTGCGGGCGTATTCCGTGATGGCCGTGCAGCCATCGCCGGCTTCGCCCGCCAGGCGCCCGCCGAAGGACTCCACCATCTTCGCGAGACTCTTCCTCGCGAAGACCGAGTCGTCCACGATGAGGTAGCGGACTGGCTGGCTATCTTTTCGGGTCAAAGCTTCAAACTGTTTCATGACGATCTCCTTCGAGAACCTGTATCTCCGGCGGCCACACCGCTCGGAACAGCCGCCGGCTCGGCCGGCTGCGGCCGATCGGGAAGACATTTTGCCTGCAGAGTGCTTGCAAGATTGGAGAGTGAGACGACGCGGCTGGCGAATCCGCGCGTGATTGCCGATCGCGGCATGCTATCCACCACGCACGTGTCGGGACTTTGCGCCAGCGTGACGCCGCCCGCGGCCTGGATCGCGCCCATGCCCGCGGCGCCGTCCTCGCCCATGCCAGTCATCAGAACCGCCACGGCTTTGCTTGCCGAAATTGCTGGCCACGGAATGAAACAGCACATCCACGGACGGACGGTGGCCGTTGACGCGCGGCTGATCCACGATGATTGCAACGTCGCCGTGCTCCATGTGGCAAACCTTCATGTGACGATTTCCCGGGCAGATCAGCGCGCGCCCGGCGAGCAACAAGTCGCCGGATTGCGCTTCCTTCACTTCTAGACCCGAGGATTCGTCCAGCCGCCGCGCGAACATTTCCGTAAATCCTTCGGGCATGTGCTGCACGACCAGCAGGCAGCCGGGAAAATCCTCCGGAAGCTGCGAAAAAAGATATTGCAGCGCGTTGGGGCCGCCGGTGGAAATTCCGATGGCCACGATGCGCGAGGGCCATCGCGGCTGCGCGGGAAAGTTGCGCGGCTCCTTCCGCTTCGACGGAGGGACGGTGATAATCATTTTCGGCGGGCCGGAGGAAGCAGCGACCTTGATCTTGAGCGCCAGCTCGGAGGCGATCTGCTGCAGGCGGCCCGAAGCGGCGTCCTGCGGCTTCGTGACAAAATCGAAAGCGCCGAGGGCCAGCGCTTTCAGCGTGAGCGACGCGCCTTCTTCCGTGTGCGCGCTGACGACGATAACGGGAACGCGATGCTTGCGCGTGATCTGGCGAAGCATTTCGATTCCGTCCATGCGCGGCATTTCCAGATCGAGCGTGACGACGTGCGGGTGCAACTCCTGAATCTTGCGCAGCCCGATCAAACCATCCATCGCGGTGCCCACGACTTCGATCGAGGGATCGCTCAGCAGCGTTTGCGGAATGAGCTTCCGCATCAGCGCGGAATCGTCCACGACGAGCACGCGGATTTTTTCGCTCATGCGATGGCTCCGACCGCGGGAATGCGGGAAAGGTGCGAGACGACCGCTGGAACGTTGAGGATCAGCACGACGGTTCCATCGCCGAGGATGGAAGCGCCGCTCACAATGGGAGACGTGACCAGCTGATCTTCGAGAGCTTTGATCACCAACTCTTCTTCGCCCATCAGGCTATCCACGGCGAGGCCGAACCTGCGGCCGCCGGTGCCGATCACGATCACGAAAAGGCGCTTGGCGCGTTCGCCCACGGCGTGCGGGCCGAGCCGGTCCAGTCGAACGAGCGTGAGGACCTGCTCGCGCAACTGAAACACTTCGTGGTCGTCAATGCGATGGATACCCTTGTCGGTGATGCGCGTGATTTCCGCGACGGAAGCGAGAGGTACGGCGTAGAGGCGTCCGTTGACGCGGAACAAAAGCGCCCGAATGCTCGCGAGAGTAAGCGGCACCAGGAGGCGAAATGTGGTGCCTCGCCCGGGCACGCTGTGAAGTTCGACCGAGCCTTTCAAAGCTTCGAGCGACGACTTGACGACGTCGAGGCCCACGCCGCGCCCGGAAATTTCCGTGACTTCGTCCGCGGTGCTCAGGCCTGGCGCGAAAATCAACTGCAGACCTTCCATTTCGTTGAGCTGAATGGCTTCTTCAGCCGAGAGAATTCCGCGTTCGATGGCGCGGCGCACGATTTTGTCGCGATCGAGTCCGTGGCCGTCGTCCGAAACTTCGATCACGACTTGATCGCCGTCGTGGTAAGCGTTCAGGCGAATGGTGCCATGCGGAGATTTTCCCGCGGCCTCGCGCACGGCAGCCGTTTCGATGCCGTGGTCGGCGGCGTTGCGGACCAGATGCGCCATGGGATCGGAGAGAGCGTCGAGGATGCTCTTATCGAGGTCGGTGGTTTGCCCGGCGATTTCGAGCGAGATCTCTTTGTTGCGCAGCCGGGCGACGTCGCGAATGATCCGCGGAAAGCGCCGGAAAAGCTGTTCGACGGGAACCATGCGAATCTTCATAACTGACTTCTGCAGCTCGCCGAGGACGCGAGATTGAAATGCGAGCGCGTCGGCTAGTTTTCCGCGAATTGGGTCCTTGGAGTGACGGCGTTCAAATTCCGCCATGGCCCGCTGCAGCATGGATTTCCCGATGATCATCTCGCCGACCAGATTCATCACCGTGTCGATCCGGGTGGCATCCACACGAAGCATGTTTTCGGATGCGGCGTGTGCCAGGCCGCCGGGCGCCGCGGTTTCGTGCACTTCTTCTTCCTCAGCGGGGATCAACACTGGAGTTGAGGTTTTGACACCGGCGGACACCGCGGCAGCTTCCGACTCAATCAGGATTTCCAGCAAATCGCGCGGCTCCGATTGCAGCACGGGCGTCCGCTCCACGGAAATGTGCGTCACAACGGACGGAACGTGGCAACGTTTCCGAATCCATTCAGCGGTTTTCGTGGTTGATAGGGCCGCCTGGATGGATTTGCAATCGTCCACGGGCGCGCCACTTTCAGGGCGCTGGCGCCAAAATTCTTCCGCAGCCATCGAGCGACTTGCGAGCCAGTTCGAAAGCGGCCGCGGGGAGCAGCGCTTCCGGATCCAGTTGCAGCGCGATGTTGTAAACGTTCTCGCCGCGGCGCAGCGCCTCGACGATCATCAAGCGCTCGTATTCCGTCCATTCGAACTTCGTCTCGGTCGGCGCATTTTGCGGCTGGGCCGCGGGCTTGTTCAGTAGCCGCCCGATATATTCGTGCAGGGCGCCTCCCGCGGGAGGCTGCAGATTGTTCCGATAGGCAGCGAGCATTTCGTGAAACGTATCGGCGGCCGTCAGAATGACTTCGGCGATCAGGCCCGCGTTCTGCTGCGCGAGCTCCGGAGTGAGCACGTCTTCCAAATCGTGAGCCAGCTCGCTGAGCTCGCGATATCCGCAAGCCGCCGAATCGCCTTTGAGCGTATGCACGGCGCGGCGGACATGTCGAAGCTGTTCGACGTCGCCGGGACGATCTTCGAGCGCGAGACCCGCTTCGTTCATGCCCTGGAGAATTTCCTGGGCACTCTCGAAGAAGAGGTCGCGAAGCTCGGAGGCCTGTTCGTCGGACGGAAAACTCACTGCGCCCCCTCGATCCGCTGGTACACGGTCGCGTTGTTTTCGTGAATCATGTGGAATTTCTTCGTCAGGCCGAAGAGGCTTTCGGCGTGGCCGACGAATAGATAGCCTTCCTGATTCAGGCAGCGGTGAAACTTCTCGATCAGACGCTTCTGCTCGGCTTCGTCGAAATAGATCATCACGTTGCGGCAGAAAATGGCGTCGTTGTGCTGCGGCAGGTATTCGGTTTTCAGATTGTGAAAATCGAACTGCACCAGGCTTTTCAGCGCAGGCTTGATGGCGTACTTGTCGGCAACTTTATCGAAATAGCGCAAGCGGGTGGTGTAATCCACCGTGTCCATTTGATTCTCGCTGTAGACGCCCTGCTGAGCCGTGAGCAGCGCGGAATAGCTGATGTCCGACGCGATGATTTCCACTTTCCACGGCGGAGGGATCAAGGGCTTGGGCGTCGGCATGTCAAACGGCAGAGGATTCCGCAGGTAGTAATAGGCCAGCGCATCGCAGACCATGATCGCCAGCGTGTAGGGCTCCTGGCCGGTCGAGCAGCCGGCGCTCCAGATGCGCAACGACCAATCGCGGCGCTCCTGCTTGCGTTTCAGGATTTCCTCGAGCACGACTTTCTGAAATAAATCGAGCTGTGGGCGAATGCGGAAAAAACTTGTCTCGTTAACCGTGAGATTCTCAAGAAGCGCGGTCAGTTCCTTCTTACCGTCGCGGCTGGTGAGCAGGCGATAGTAGCTATAGAAAGAATCGAGCTGGCATGCTTTCAGGCGCCGCTGCAGGCGGTCGCGGAGAAAATGCGTGCGGCGCTCGTCGAAATACATGCCGCATTCCTGATAGACCAGCGTCTGCAGGAGTTTCAATTCGGGTTCAGTGAGCGGGACCTGCGTCGTCAGTGTCGTGGTGGACATTCGTTCCTCGGTGATGGTCCTGGGCCCAGCCTAGAAAACTCGTTCGGCGCTGCCAACGGGTACGGCGAGCAGACTCCGCAACGTCGTCGAGGCGCTGAAGCTCTCCCCGCTGCAGTATCCGGGTCAAATCGAGCAGAATGACGAGCCGACCCTTCAGCTTGCCGACGCCGGTGATGTAACTCAGCTCGCCTTCTTTAAACACGTTGTGCGGTTCTTCGATGTCCGACGGAGGAATCCGCAAAACCTCGGACGCGGAATTCACGAGCAGGCCGATTCTTCGCGTTTCCATCTCGACGACCACAATCCGATTCTTTTTATCGGGCTCGAAGGACTTCTCGCCGAAGCGCTTCCGCAAATCCACCACGGGAATAATTCGACCGCGCAGGTTGATGACGCCCTCGATATAGTCGGGTGCGTTCGGAACGGACGTGATTTCGGGCACGCGGACGATCTCCCGCACCATGGCGATCGGCAATCCAAAGGTTTCCCTGCCGATTCGAAAACCGACGATCTGGAGATCCTTGTCCATGATTGTCTTTGTGGTTTTCAGGAGCGGGCCATTTCCGCATATTCCGGCGCGGCGTGGCGGTCAGAGCTGGGTCGGCGCGTGCCGGATTGCCTGTGGTCGGAATAGCTTTCTTCCAAAGCGAATCGGTCCATGGAGTCGAGCAAATTGCGCGAGAGCTTGGACATCTGCTCGGCGGCAGCCGCCAACTCCGTGGAACTGGAGGTGGACTGCTGCACGAGTTCGCGCATCCGCTCCATCGAGCGCACGACGGCTTGCGCGCCGGAGGCCTGCTCTTCAACCGACGAATTGATTTCCTGTGTGATTTCGGTGAGGCGATTGGTGGCCTTAGCGATTTGAGCCGAGCCGCTGGATTGCTCCATCGTGGCGGCGCCGATCTCCTGCGAGAATTTGTAGACTTCGGAGACGACGTCGGAAATTTTGTCGAGCGCGAGACTGAGGTCCTTGTTGAGGACGAGCCCTTCCTGAACCATGGAGGTGCTTTTGTCCATGTTCTCGACGGCCTCGCGCGCTTCCTTCTGTATGCCCTGAATCAGCTCGGAGATTTCCTTGGTTGACTGCGTGGACTTTTCCGCGAGTTTTCGCACTTCCTCCGCAACGACAGCGAAGCCGAGCCCATGTTCTCCGGCGCGTGCTGCTTCAATTGCCGCGTTAAGCGCGAGCAGGTTGGTCTGTTCAGCCAGATCGTCAATCACCTCGATGATCTTACCGATGTCGTCGGCGCGGCGGCCGAGCACGTCAATGATTTCAGCAGAAGCCTGGATTGCATGGCTGGTGCGGTTGAGTCCCTCAGTGGCCTTGTCCATCGTGGCCATACCGGATCTGGCCTCTTCGCGCGAGCGGTGGGAAATATCCACCAGCATTTTTGCGGTATCCGCCACGCGCTGGATGGACGTCACCATCTGATCGATGGAGGAAGACGTCTCAGCGACGCTGGAGGCCTGCACCTGCGTATTCTTCACGACGTTCTGGACGTTGACGCTCATCTCATGCATCGTGCTGGTGACTTCATCAATTGCGGAAGCCGCCTGCACGCTGACTTTCGCCGATTCGTCGGAAGCGCCGGCCATCTGGCCCGCGCCGCTGGCGACTTGTGAAGCGCTGTCGCGCACCTGGCGGACCAACTCACGCAGACCTTGCGTCATCCGCGCGAATGCCTTGGCCATGGTGTCCTGTGCCGACCGTGGTTGGACGGTCACGAACAGCTGCCCTTCGGCAATCGCAGCCGACACGCCGGCCATTTCGTTGAGATGGACGATCATCTGGTTGAAATTGTCCGCGAGGAGCCCGACTTCGTCGGACCGATGGATATCAATCGTCTGGTCGAGATCGCCCGAGCTGCCAATCTTATGCGCCACTTCGATCAGGTGATTCAGGGGATCCGTGATGGACTTCGCCGTCTTGTAAGCGACAAAGGCTCCGAACACTATGCCCAGAAACGTGCCGAGCCCCATGACAATGGTGCTGACCACCAGGGTGGACGAAGATGAAGCATTGGAGTCGTCCTTCGCTTTATTCACCGCGCCGCTGGCATCGTCGAGAATCGTCGTTGAGCGCTTAATCCAAGAAGCCGGATCATGCTGCAAGTAGAAAATCTGCAGGTCGGAAACGGTGCTGTCCCCGGAATCCACGGAATGCCGCTTGGCGATCATTTCCTTCGCGAAGTTGTCGGCCCAGCCGCGCTCGTTGTCTTCGACCTGTGAAAGAGCAGAGCGGAGTCCGGCGTCATTGGCCTTGGTCTCGGCGGTCTTGAGCAGATCCTGCAAATCAGCGATGCCTTTGTTGGTCTTTTCTTCATCGCGCAGGTCGCCGCTGAGAAGGTAGTTGCCGAGGGAGAGGCGGTTGTCAATCATCTTGTAGCGGACGCCCTCAATCGTCTGCACATCGGCAAGCGTGGATGCAACCGCCGAGCGCGTAGCGTACTGGCGCATCACGGTGAAGATGTTGATCACGAACAGGAAGAGGATGACGGCCAGGATGGCGCCGAATCCCCAGTACAGTTTCTTGCCAATCGTCATTTGAAAAGCCTCCGCTCCCCACGCCCGTCCGAACTCACCCGCGCGACAATGCGCCGAGGGCGCTATTCCTGTCCGTTAAATGCAAATTCGACAATTTCGGTGGATTCTTTTGCAGCCGGCTCGAAGTGCCACTTCTTCAAGGCGTCGAGCGCTGCATTCACCAGCAGCGGACTTCCTCCGACGACTCGCGTGCTCATAACATGGCCGTCCGCCGCGACGGTGGCTTCAATCTTGACCTTCCCGGTGACATTCATCTGTTTAGCCAGCGCCGGATATTCAGGCGCGACCTTGATTCGGACCTTGCGCTTGCCGGCCTCTGCCGCGTTGTCTTGCGCGGACACCTTGAGTGGTGCAACCGCCGACGCTCCGAGGAGCAGCGCCAAGCCTATGGATGCGATGATGACTCTGTATTTCACTGGTATATCCCTCCCGAGACCCAGAACCCCAGCATCGGAAAATGCACGGGTAATGCCATGAGCGGGTGCCTCTGTAGGATGTTCCACAAATGGGTAATGCGGTCCGCAAGATGCTGTAAGTAATGCTCTTAGCGTCACATCCGACAAGTCAGGCGGCTTCCAAGCGCGGCTGAATCGTCTCAAAGGGCGCGCATGAGGTGGTTTGGAATCTCAGGTTGCGACAAGTACTGGATTGTCGAATAGAACAACCGCCTCTGCAGCTTTATTGACTCAAAATGAGATAACGCCGTAACGTCTTTGTTGTATAGGCGAAGCGCGCGCAGGCCCCCTATAACCTCCATGCGTGCTCTAAAGAGAATCCGCGAAGTACCGTCTCGTCTCGATGGCTCCTTTGAGAGCCTGTTGGCCCAATTTTCCGCCACCACGCTCGAGCTCAATCCGTCGGTTGGCACTGCGGAGTTTGCCCGCCGGCTTACGACTCGCGCCGCGGAAATGCTCGGCGCGCGAGCGGTCGTGTTGGTACTGGGCCGCGGCTCCGAATGGGAAGTAGTGGCGCTCAGCGGACCCGCTCAACGCTGGGAACAAATGGTTCAACAGCGCCTGGCGATTGCGCTTGGCGAGCAGGCCGGCGTTCCATCCTCGGCGCTCCGTTTTGGAACCGGCACGATGATGCTGGGTCGCGAGCTTGCCGAGGCTTTGGGATGGCGCGATTTAATTCTGGTGCGCCTAACGGAGAGTGAAGGCGAGTTGCTCGGCGTGCTTTGCCTGGTGGATTTGGGGCGAGAACTTTCTGCGACGGAAAGCCAGCTGCTTGAAGCTTTGGCGAGCCATGCATCGGTGGCGCTCGAGAACGTGAGATTGTTCTCGCGAATCGAGCGCTCGCGAAAACAGTGGGTCGAAGATTTTGACGCCATCACCGATTTTATCGTGGTGCACGACCATGACGGGCGGGTGCTACGCCTCAACCGCGCGCTCGCGGATCTTCTGGGAATGCCGCCCACGGAAGCTGTAGGCCGGGATATCGGCAAGATGGAGCTCCTGAAGTCGCCTGCGCAGCCGGGGCGATGTCCTTTTTGTCGCAACATGCGAGTGGCGCTGGAAGAATTCGTTCACCCGGCAGGTGAGCGCACGTATTTGGTGTCCACTTCGCGCATCCATGCCGGCGAAGAAGATGCCGGCCGAACGATTCATGTGCTCAAGGATATTACCGACCGGCGCGAAGCGGAGCGCCGCTATCGTCGCGAGCGCGATTTCAATCGCAACATCCTGAACAACACACAGAGCATGATTCTGGTGCTCGATACCGTGGGATTGGTCAGTTATGCAAACCGGCGCTGCTTTGAGGCTGGATACAAAGAGCCGGACCTGTTGGGCCGTCCGCTGGTTGAAATGATTCCGCAGGCGCGGCGTCCCATGCTGGCCGAAGCGCTGCAGAAAACACTTGTGGGCACTGCGGTGGAGAATCTGGAGCTTCCAGTTTTTCGCGGCAATGGCACGGCTGGGCATTTCTCGATCAGCTTGAGTCCCATGCGCGATGAACAGGGCGACATCAACAGCGTCGTCGTGGTAATGGCGGACATTACCGACGCCGCCGACCTGCAAGCGAAGCTGATGCATACAGAAAAAATGGCGGCGCTCGGCCAGCTCGTCTCAGGCGTCGCTCACGAAGTGAACAATCCCCTCGCCGCGATAGTGGGATTCACCGACCTGCTGCTCGAAAATCCAGCGGTTCCCGACGAAGCGAAGGAAGAATTACGAGTGATCCTGCAGGAAGCGCAGCGCACGCGCGTGATCGTGCAGAACCTGCTGAGCTTCGCGCGGCACATGCCCGCGCAGCGCGAGCCGATACGAGTGAATTCCGTGCTGCACCAGACGCTACAACTTCGCGCATACGATTTCTCGAACCACGGCGTTCAGATGACGGAGCGTTACGAGGACGAATTGCCGCTCACGATTGGCGATAGCCATCAGCTCCAGCAGGTGTTTCTGAACATTCTGAATAACGCGTACGACGCGATACAGGAAGTGCGGCGCCCGGGGAAAATGGAAATCAGCACGTCGCATCGCGATGGGCAGGTGGAGATCGCGTTTCGCGACAACGGTCCGGGGATTTCGCATCCGGAGCGCATCTTCGATCCATTCTTCACGACGAAGGAAGTCGGCAAGGGCACCGGTCTCGGCCTGAGCATCTGCTACGGCATTATTCACGCCCACCAGGGTGAAATTGCCGCGCGAAACAATGCGGATGGCATTGGCTGCACGTTTATCGTGCGGCTGCCGATCGCGGCGCGAGGCGCGGAATTACTGGTGACGGAGAGCGCGCCATGACGATCGCGGAAAGCGCGGCAGTCCAGGCCAAACCGCGAATCCTGGTGATCGAAGACGAGCCGTCCGTCGCAGCGTTTATGCGCACGGCGCTCGAGAGGCGCGGGTACGACGTGGTGCCGTCGCCATCCGCGGCCGAAGGATTGCGACTGTTGGCTACAAATGATTTTCGCGGCGTGGTTTCCGATTTCCGCACTCCGGGCGGGATCAACGGCGCGGATTTGCACGATTGGGTTCGCCGCCACCGGCCGGAGCTGGCGTCGCGAATTGTATTTATTACCGGCGATACGGCCAGCGCTGAAACCATTGCGCTGCTGGCGCAAGACGGAACACCGTGCGTCGAAAAACCCTTCCGCGTCCACGAACTACTAGCCGCGGTTGAGAAAACCATAGGAAAACCATGAAAGAAGAAGCGCGCCTTCGCTTTCTGATTGTAGACGATGAACAGAGCATTCGCCGCCTGTGCATGACGGTGGGCCAGGGACTGAATTTTGTCTGCTCCGAAGCGGAGACGGCCGAGGTGGCGATCGCATTGGCTGAAACCGCGCCGCCCGATATCGTCGTCAGCGATCTGAAACTGCCGAGCCTTTCCGGCACGGACCTGCTGCGAAAGGTGAAAGAGATGCTGCCGCGCACCGAAGTCGCGATCATGACGGGGCACGGTTCGATCGAATCGGCTGTGGAAGCGATGCGACAGGGCGCGTACGACTACATCGAAAAGCCGTTTCGCGTGGAACGATTGCGCCAATTGCTGCAGCGGATGGCTGAGAAAGTACAGCTGGTTACCGAAAATCAATTCCTGCGCGAACGCGTGGATGCGGAAACTCACCTCGATGGGATTACCGGCACGTCCGCGAAAATTCAGGACGTGCTGCGGATGGTTTCACGGCTCAAAGACATTCGCACGCCGGTCCTCATCACCGGCGAAAGCGGCACGGGAAAAGAGCTTGTGGCGCGAGCCATTCATTTTCGCGGGCCGCTGGCGTCCGATGCCATTTATTGCCGTGGACTGCGGTTCGCTGGTCCCGACGCTGATGGAAAGCGAGCTTTTTGGTCATGAGAAGGGCGCATTCACCGGCGCACTGAAGGCCAAGGCTGGACTTTTTCAGGCCGCGAATGGCGGAACGATTTTCCTGGACGAAATTGGCGAGCTGCCGCTCGAGCTGCAGGCGAAGCTGTTGCGCGTTCTGCAGGAGAAGGAAGTTCGGCCCGTGGGAAGCAACGACAAAATTGCCGTGGATGTTCGCATCATCGCGGCGACGAACCGCGAACTCGAAGCGGCTTATCGCGCGGGAACATTTCGCAAGGACCTTTATTTTCGCCTGAACGTCGTAACGGTCCATCTTCCCAGCCTGCGCGAGCGCCGATCCGATATTCCGCAGCTGGTGCACAGCTTCCTCGATCGCTACGCGCCGGGAGAAACCATTCAGGTCGCTCCGAGCGCGATGAAAAGTTTCCTGCAATACGAATGGCCAGGAAATGTGCGCGAGCTCGAGAATTGCATCGCCCGCGCCATAGCTCTGGGCGACCATCGCACCATTGATGTGAATGACTTGCCGCCTGGAATATCGCGGCGCCGAGGATTCGGGCTTGACGCGCGAAGATGCGGCCGAACTTTCGACCACGGCTCTTGCCGATCTGGAGCGCATTACCATCCTGCGGGTGTTTGAACAGGCCAGCGGCGATAAAGTTCTCGCCGGCAAAATGCTCGGCATCAGCCGCGCGACCCTTTATCGCAAGCTCAAGCGCTACAACATCCCGTTGCGCGCCGCGCAGAAAGAACTCGTCGAAGCCGTCTCATAGCGCCCGTTGAGACGTTTCACCGAATTCCGCTTGTCTCGTCAACGGATCGCTTTCCACTCGCCAGTGTGAGACGAATCTGTGTCAGGCTGAGACGGTTCCGAAATCGCCTGGCCTCGTCCCTCCCATAAACCCAAGCAAGCGAATGATTTAGATTTCCTCCCGCCGAAAAGTCTTTGGCTGCCCTCGTGCAATCGTGCAAGAGCCATATATCTGTCCATCTCGAATCAGTGCCATGGGCGTGAGGGGAACACTATCTTGCCGAGTGAAGCCGAAGTCGCAGCGGTCTTAACGGAACAGACTTGCGTTGAAAAACTGGCGCAACTTTTCCCCAGCGTCTCGCCAGTCCGGATTCCTGTGTGCGTTTCAACCGTGGTCACCGGACGCAGGCGGCTGCAGGAAAAGACGGTGATCGAGTTCGGCACGGCGCACGAAGTTCTATTCACCTCGACGTTGCCGCTCGAATTCGAGGATCAGGTGCGGTTGGTAAATTCTGATGGCTCGCTCGACGCCCGCGCCACCGTGGTTGCGGTGCGATATCACGGCGGTGGCAAGGCCGTTGCCGTGCGATTCGTGGGCGAAGTCGAAAACTGGATTATCAAACCATGACCCCAAAAACAACAAACACGACGATGAATCCTCCGTTTTCCGCGGAAAGCATGAACGAACGAAATCCCGCGGACCTGACGGCGCAATGGCATGAGGCTCGGCTGGTGTACCCGATCTATGCGGCCCTCGCCACGCAATTCGATCTGGCGCCGCTGCCTTATGCGGCCGGTGAGCAGCCGCCGGAAAAGCCCTCGCGCGAAGCCTTCGACGGCGATCTGAAGTGGCTCGCCGCGCTGGATGAAAAAGTGCTGGCATATCAAATTCGCCAGCTTCCATCGCAGATTCTGAACGGAAGCGAGCAGGCGTTGCGCGCGCTGATTCAGCGCCAGCTGAGGAAAGTGGACAAGACGAACGCCGACCGCGACAAGATTGATTTGCTGCTGGTGCAATATTTCGTGATGTGCGCGGCGGAGGATCTGCTTCACAAGGAAATCACTCTCAGCGATGTGGCGCGAGTGCTGGGTCCCGTGCTCGTCGAGGCAGATGCGACCCCGCTGGAATGGTGCGAGCCGCTCGACAAAATTCTCGACAAAACCAAAAATGCCACAGCCTCGGGACATGATGGAGGAAGGCCTTCTGGAACAGGGCCGCATGCTGAAGGACGCGGCCGGCCCGATGTTCTACGATCCCGCCGCGCTGGTTGCTTTCTGCCGCTTCAACTTCCTGCTGCGTCGCGCTTTCATTCGCATGCTGCATGCAGATTTGAGCGCGGTGCGAGATGCGCTCAATTCGCTCGAAGCGAAGGGCGTAAAGACGGTTGATTGCCGCCGCGCCGGCTTTTCCGCGGCGGAAACGACGCTGCAGCTCAGATATTTCTGCGAAAACTGGCGGCAGCCTTTTCAGAAGGACTACACGGAAAACTCGGTCCGCCATTCGTTCGAGCAACTCCTCGCAATGCGTGCGGATCTCGAAGATGCGGTCGGAATCAAGCAGCCCAGCGCGAAGCCTTCCTCCTCACACATCGGAGAGCGCGACTCAGCCGGCCGCGCATCGCGAAGACGACATGCTGGCGATGATGAATACGACTCCCGCCGACGTGCGGGACGCTGCCGCCAATCCGCCTCCGGCGCCGAAAAAGGCAGAACTGCCGGTCGAGGATTCGGTCGAAGAGAAGCCGCAAGCCGCGCCGGTCGAAGTTCATCAAGCAGCGAAAGCCACCGTGGAGTCTCCCGCTGCTCCCACGGCCGCGGCAGAAGCCGAAAAGTGCCTGGAAGCTATTTGGGAACAGTTAATCGCTGCGCCGCCTTCGCGCGGCCGCTCGATGTCCACCGTGGTCCTGCAGGATACGAAGGTACTGCTTTCGTCATGGGAAGTTGCGGCGTTCGTCGAGAAGGGCAGCCAGGAATCGGAAGATCTGCGGCGCGCCGTGGTGGCACGGGCGTTGCTCGCGCTTGCGACCAGCAAGCGAAAGCGCTCGGGAGAAGAAAGCGCGCTCGCGTCCGCTCTCGTGCTTGCGCGCACGGAAGTTTCCTATTTCCAGGGCCGCGTCGAACAGGCCAAGAAAGCGAAGAACACGGAAGCAGCAGTAAATCTCGGCATCAGCACCAAGCGCCTGCTCTCGTGCATGGAAGAAGCGGAAACACTCCAGTCCTAAGCCGCCCAAAGGAGTTGTGAATACTTTGACTGCCTCGAGCGTCCTGATTGTTTCGGACGATCCGGAATTCGCGCGCACCCTGACGGCGCGCTGGCAGTCGGAGCGGCACGTTCCGGAAATCGCGCTCGTCACCAGCGGCGTCTGGCATTCCGCGAGCGCTTCCAATTACGACCTCGTCATCGTGGGACCAGTCCGCAATGGGAATCCTGCAGCAATCCTTGCCGCGGTGAGCGCTTCGCCTCGCACGGCTGCCATTTATTTCGCGGAAGAGGAAAAAAGCATCTCGTCGCTCCACGCCCAGCACCCGCATTTGCTAATCGTTCCACGTCAAGATGGCTGGGCGGGAACGCTGATTTTGATTTCGATCGAGGCGCTGCGGCGCGTGGAGGCTGTCCGGCGCGCGCAACGCGCAGAAGGGCTGGCGCTCGCATCGCAAGGTCACGCAACGCTAGGGCGCTACATGTTGGAAATGCGCCCGGGCGTGAACGACGCGCTGACGTCCGTGATGGGCAATGCCGATCTGCTTTTACTGGAACCCGGGCAGGCTGCGGGCGAGAGCCGCGATCAGATTCGGACCATTCATACGATGGCGCTGCGCTTAAACGAAATCATGCAGCGATTCTCATCGCTTGCGACGGAGATCCGGGCCGGTGAGAAGGAATCTCACAGTGAGACGGAAGCAGTGTCTCACCGCTTGGTGACGCGATCATGAAGTCGCAGCGTCGCATCTGTAACCTGCACGAAAACCAACTGGTTGCAAATCGAACGCGCGATTGAAACACCGTGCGACGCGTGGCTAGGGAGTTGCAATTCTTTCTTGGGGGAATCGGGCGTGGAGGTGTCGAAGTGGTGATGAAAGTCCTGGTGGTGGATGACTCGCAGGCGGAAATTCGCCTGCTTCAATCTGTTTTGCAGCAAGCCGGTTTTCATTCGGTGGCGACATCCGACCCGACAAAGGTCGAGGAAAAAATCGAGGAAGAGCGTCCCAACGTGATTCTGCTCGACGTTGTGATGCCGCAGCGCAATGGCTTTCAGGTTTGCCGCGACCTCAAGAGCCAGGAATCATACGCGAAGATTCCCGTGATTCTGGTTACCTCGAAGACAGCGCCGAGCGACCGCTACTGGGGCGAACAGCAGGGCGCCAATGGTTACGTCGCAAAGCCTTTTACTGCGGACGAATTGATCAGCGCCGTGAAGAGGTTTGAATAATGGCGATGGAGCCGGAAAACGCCGTGCTGGGCGTGGGACTCGATAATGGCGAGTTCCTGGAAAGCGAGTCCTCGCCGGAGGAGCGCCGGCCGGAGCGGCAATATTGCGTCTTCCGCGCGGGCCGCGAGCGATTTTGCCTCAACGTGCTCGAGGTTGAGGAAGTAGTGGATTGGCCGATCGTGACGCGGATTCCGCTGGCGCCATCGTTCCTGATGGGCGTGTTCAATTTGCGCGGCACGATCGTGCCGCTGATGGATATCGCGTTTACGGAGGGCCGCCGTCCCGGGTTGCTGCCGAAACATGTGGTGGTGGCCGCGATCAAGGGCGACGCGCAGCACGAGGATTTGCGGATTGGCATCGCCGCCGATGAAGTGATCGGAACATTTTCGGCCGCCGAGGACGCCATGCTCGATCAGGCTCCGGCGGAAGTGCCGCATTGCCGCGGGATGCTGCGGCACGAAGACCGGCTGGCGCTGGTTGTGGATTTGAGGCGCCTTACGGATGTGTTTCCGGTGCCAGTTATATGAAGCGGATTGGTTGCAATTTTGGGTTGCATGAAGTCGGCCACGACATTTTCGAAATTCGTTACGGTCTAGTGAGCGCACAAGTTTCTGGGAGGAAGTCATGAAAGCTCGTTTGAGTTCGACAATCTGGTTGCTGGTCTTCGGGACCGGCGTCGCGTTGTTTGGAGTTCTCGGCCTCGCGTATCACGCGGGCAAGGAATCGGGCGGGATATCCCTGCTCGATGCGCCTTCGCTGCCGGGAAGCGCCAGCGGAGCTCTGCTCGCTGCCGTGGTCCTGGCGGTGGCCGCCGCTCTGCTCGTAATGTTCGTGCTGAGCAAGCGCGTGATTACGCCGGTGAGCGAGCTCGCGAAGTTTTCCGAGCGGCTCGTGGCCGGTGACGCACGCGCCCGCGCGGAATTCGACAGCGACGACGAGTTCGGCCAGATCGCCGAGAATTTGAATCGCAGCGCCGCAAAGGTCGCGCACGCCGTGACCAATCAACAGGCGCAGGATTCGCTGCAGCGCAGCATTACCGACCTGCTCAATACGATCAATCAAGTGGCGCGCGGCGATCTGACCATCCGCGGCAAGGTCACCAACGACGCGCTGGGCAACGTCGTGGATTCCGTGAACTTCATGCTCGACAACTTCACGAAGGTTCTCGAGCGCGTCCGCAAGGCCGCGATTGACGTCAGCACCAGCGCCAATCAGATTCTCGAAGCGGCGGACGACATGACCGCCGGCGCAACGCAACAGGACCAGGAAATCACCAACACTTCGTCCGCCGTGGAAGAGCTGACGGTTTCGATGAAGCAGGTGTCGAACAACGCGGAAGCCAGCGCCGAAGCGGCCCGCCGCGCGCTCGACGCCGCCGAACAGGGCAACCGCGCCGTGAGCGATACGCTGGAAGGAATGCAGCGCATTCGCGCATCGGTGCAGGCCACCGCGAAGAAGATCAAGTCGCTCGGTGACCGCTCTTTGGAAATTTCCGAAATCATCAACGTGATTAACGACATCACCGAGCAGACCAACCTGCTCGCGCTCAACGCTGCCATCGAAGCGGCCCGCGCGGGCGAGGCAGGCCGCGGATTCGCGGTCGTCGCCGACGAAGTCCGCAAGTTGGCCGAACACTCCCGCAGCGCCACGAAGGACATTGCGGCGCTCATCAAGGCCATTCAGGCGGAGACGAACGAAGCGGTTGTCGTCATGGAAGAAGGCACGCGCGAAGTGGAAGTTGGAGCAGGACTCGCCGATCAGGCGGGCAAGGCGCTCGAGGCAATTTCGAGCGTTGTGCGGCAGTCAGCGGAGCTCGTGCAGGAAATTTCACTCGCGTCGAAACAGCAGGTGCGAGGCACGGAAGGCGTCGCAAACGCCATGCAGATTATTTCCGGCATTACCCGGCAGACTACTCAGGGCGCGAAGCAAACTGCCGGCACCGTCGGAAACATGGTGAAGCTGTCTGAGCAGCTGAACGAAGCGCTCGCGCAGTTCCGCTCGCAATCGGCGCGGGCAGGCGATTCGGCGTCTGCAAAGGAAGAGTCGCGATCGAAAGAGCCGGTGGGAGCGAACCGGTAGCGGCAAACTCCGCGATCCGGCGCCCGATACAAACGGGCGCCGGCGCTGAACGCCGAACATGAAACAGCATCCAGTCACGACTGCACGGCTCACCGAGCCAGAGCTCGATCAGATCCGAACGCTGATCGAGAATCGCTCGGCGATTCTTTTCGATTCCTCGCGCGAGCGTTTTTTCTCGACGCATGTGCGCGAGTACCTCGAAGAGAAGGGCCTGGCGAGCGGCAGCGAGTTGATGGGTCTGGTTCGCGGCTCGAGCATCGAGTACGAGGCCCTACTCGAACGGTTGCTGACGCAGGAGACGTCGTTCTTTCGTTATCCGGCGGTGTACGAAGCGCTCGAGACGAAGATCCTGCCGGAAGTGCAGGAGCGCAAATTCTGGGAGACTCCGCGGACGCTGCGCATCTGGAGCGCAGGCTGCTCGACGGGCGAGGAGCCGTACTCGATCGCGATCACGTTGTGCGAGTCGCTGAAATTCGCGGAGGCTTGGGAGATCGAAATTCTGGCCACCGACATCAGCCGCCGCGCGCTGCGTCATGCTGAACGCGGCGCCTATTCCGAAGCGGAGCTTGCAGGAAGTGTCGCTCGGCCAGGTGGAGAACTATTTCACGGCGACGAAGCATGGATTTCAGGTGAAGCCGCGCATCCGGCGGATGATTTCTTTCGTGCAGATGAATCTGGTCGAATCGGTGTACGTCGGCAAGATTGACTGCATTTTTTGCATGAACGTGCTGATGTATTTTTCCGAGGAGCGCCGCCTGGCAATCCTGCGCCGCTTTTACGACGCACTCGAGCCCGGCGGCTATTTTCTGCTGGGCCATGCGGAGACGCTTACGAACGTACCCGTGAAATTCGAGCCGGTGGTCCTTGGCGATTGCCGGATTTATCGCAAGCCGGGTGCGGTTGAGGCGCGTCGCGCGCCAGCTCTCGTGGAGGGAGCGCTGTGAACGGGCCCAATCAAGAATCAATCGAGCTGTTCCTGCAGGAGGCTTCCGAAAACCTCCAGTATTTGCGGGAGTACTCCGGGCTTTTGCAGGAGTCGCAGACCAAGCCGGAGGATCTCGAGAAGCTCTACATCGCGTCGCATACGCTCGCAGGGACGTCCGCGAGTTACGGCTTTCCCGAATTTTCCGAAGTCGCCGCGAAAATGGCGCACATCTTTCACTACGCGATGAACGCGACACTAACGGCTGACATGCACGGGCCGCTCACGGAATTTCTCTCGGACGCGATTTCCGTGCTGGAGTTCGACCTGCTGCAAATCAGCTCGACCGGAGCGGAGACGTCCGCGCGACATCTCAGCTTTCAAGCAGCGCTACGCGTTCGCGTTTCCCACAGCTCCACCGCCGGAAACGGAATCCGATTACGCCGCCGAATCGCTGGGTGCCGGCGAACCAATTCCGGCTGTATTTCCGGGCGCTTCGTTCGCTGACCGCTTGCCGCAGGATGGCGAAGTTCCCGACGAGGTTCTTGAGTTTTTTATTCCCGAGGCCGAGGAACATTTGCAGGCGGTCACCGAATGCCTGCTGGCGCTTGAAGGGCATCCCAACGCGGACGACATCAATCGCCTGTTCCGCGCGATGCACACTGTGAAGGGTTCGGCGGCGCAGGTCGGTCTGCACCGGCTTTCGGCAGTTGCGCACCGCGTCGAAGATTTGATCGGGCGATTGCGCGATGGCGCGCTGCAGCCCAGCGCCGAAATTGTGGACCTGTTCCTGCAGTCCGTGGATGTTCTGAAACAGTTTCTTCACCGCCAGTGGACGAGCGATGCCGAAATGGCCGCGGCCGTTGATCCGCTCCTCGCGCGAATTGCGGAACTCGCGCCAGAAGAAGCGCCGGAACCGGTCGCTGCCGAGGGCAGCGGATCCGAAGGCACGTCAATCGTGGAGCTGCCCGCGGCGGGTGCAGTCCCCGTTGCGACGAGTGCGCGCCCGGCTGCGGCGCAAGCTTTGCCGCAGGCCAAATCCGTGCGCATTTCGCTCGAATGGCTCGATCGCATGATGAACGCGGTCGGCGAACTCGTCATCAACCGCACGCGCATGTTGGGCCGGCTCACGGAACTTGCGAAGCTCGTGGAAGTTCTGCAGTTCTCCAAGGCACGCCTGTCCGGCAAGGTTTCGGATTTCCAAGAGAAGCACGAGTTCAGCCGCGTCTCTAACACGCTGGTGCCTGGCGGCCGTCCGCTCCAGAAAGACACGTTTCGGGGAAACGCGAATGCGCCTGGCGCCGATTACAACCAATGATCTACTCGAGTTCAGCGATCTCGAGATGGACCGCTACGACGACGTCAACATCCTGTCGCGCTCGCTGACCGAAATTTCCGCGGACGTTACCGAAGTCCTCACGCAACTCGAGGGTTTCATGGGGCGCGTGGATTCCGACATCGACGAATTCACGAAGCTCGCGCACCACTTGCAGGATGAAATCACGGCCGCGCGCATGGTGCCCATCGGCAACCTCTATACGCGGCTTTCGCGAACTGTCCGCGACGCAGTGAAGGCCGCCGGAAAGCCGATGGATCTTTCACTTGAAGGCGCGGAAACCGAGCTCGACAACAATATCGTCCAGCACATTTCCGATCCGCTGATTCATCTGGTGCGCAATGCCGTGGCGCACGGAATCGAAGATGCGGAGACGCGCCGTCGCGCGGGCAAGCCCGAAAAGGGACGCATCGCCGTGCGCGCCTATCACCGCGGCAACCACATTTTCATCGAAGTGGAAGACGACGGCCGCGGCATCAACTACGAAAGCGTTCGCCAGAGCGTGGTGGATTCCGGCGCGATGTCTTCGATTGCGGCAGCCGAGCTGACAGAGCGCGAGCTGCGCGAATTCCTCTTCCGTCCCGGGTTCTCGACTGCTTCTTCCATGTCCGAGCTGGCCGGCAGAGGCGTGGGCCTCGACGTGGTACGCGCGAACGTTCACGCGCTCAATGGTGAAATCGAAGTTCGCTCCGAAACTGGCCGCGGCGCTTGCTTCACGGTAAAAGTGCCGCTGACGCTGATCATTTCGCAGGCGCTCTTCATTCGTTGCGGCACGTCGGTGTTCGCGTTTCCGCTCGCTGTGGTTGACGAAATTCGCCGGCTGCGGCCTGAAGAAATCGAGGATGTCGGCGGAAAGCTGCTCACGCGCGTGCGCGACGTGGTTACGGAAGTCGTGCGGCTCGATCTTCAGCTTGCGCTGCCGCCGCTCGAACCGCTCAACGGATATTTCCACATGGTGATCGTGAAAGTGGCGGGCCGCCAGGTGGGCGTGGTCGTCGAGGAAGTTCTCGGCAAGGACGAAATCGTCATCAAGAATCTGGGCGATTACCTCCGCCGCGTGAAGCTTTTCCCGGGCACCACGATCGCCTCCGATGGCAGCTTGATCCTGCTGATTGATTTGAACCGCCTCGTTTCCGCGGATACCGCCGAGCGCCACGCGCTGCCTGCTTCTTCGCCCGCAGCGCGCGTGTTCGCGCCGGGAGCCGAAGCCGTCGCCGCCGGCAGCATTCCCTCCGAGGCGGTGGACGCGATTGAGAACGATCGGGTCGTGGTCGTTGCGGACGATTCGATCAGCGTGCGGAAATTCGTGGGCCGCATGCTTGAGAAGGCCGGCTATCGCGTGAAGCTCGCGTCCGATGGCCTGGAAGCCTCGGAAGTGGTCGCGCAGGTTGGCTGCCATCTTGTGATCACCGACCTCGAAATGCCGCGCATGAATGGTTACGAACTGATGGCGCATTTGCGGCAGGATCCCGCGACGCGCAAAATTCCCGTGCTCGTGGTCACGTCCCGGGCCGGAGCCAAGCATCGCGACCGCGCCATGAAGGAAGGCGCATCCGGCTTCCTGACGAAGCCCGTGCAGGAAGATCAATTGATTGCGACGGTCGAGAGCCTTGATCGGCTCGGAGACGTCGCAAGGACGGCCCGCGATCCGCGTGCCGGTGCGGCAGAGTTGAAATGATGAAGACGCCCGAGAAAAAAATCCGCGTGCTCGTGGTGGACGACTCCGCCTTCATGTGCAAGGTGCTGCAGGAGATCATCAACTCCGATCCTCAGCTCGAGGTGGTGGGCCAGGGACGCGACGGACGCGATGGCGTCGCGCTCGCGGAATCGCTGCGGCCGGACGTGATCACCATGGACATCAATATGCCGCACGTGGATGGTCTGCAAGCGACCGAGCTGATCATGACGCAGCATCCGCGCCCGATTGTGATCGTGAGCTCGGAATCGCGCGAAGGCGCAGCGAGCACGCTGAAGGCACTGGAACTGGGCGCGATTGATTTCGTCCCCAAGCCTACGAGCGGAATCGATCTCGACATGAAATCCGTGCGCGAGGAATTGACGCGCAAGCTCAAGCTGGCCGCGAAAGTTCGCGTGGTCCGAACAGCGACGCGTTCGAGGGTTAGCATTGCTCCATCGCCCTCGTCAGTCGGTGCCGATTTTTCCGGCGCGGCTGCTTCGGCTGTCGCAGAATCGGCGGCAAGATTCCCGATGGTCGTCATCGCCGCATCCACCGGCGGCCCAGCCGCGGTGACGCGAGTCGTCTCGGGACTTGCCGAAGGATCTTCCCGCAGCCGTGTTCCTGGTTCTGCATATGCCGGCGGCGTTCACGAAGCAGTTCACGATGCAACTGGCGGAAGTGACTTCGCTGCCTGTGAAGGAAGCGGAAAACAACGAAACGCCGTCTGCCGGGCACGATCTACCTCTGCCCCGGCTCGCACCATTTGCGGCTTTCGTTTGGAGGAAAGATTGCGCTCGATCCCGGCCCGCGCATCGATGGTTATCGTCCCTGCGCGGACGTGGCGTTTGAAACCGTGGCGGCGTATGCGCGCGCGATGGCGGTAGGCGTCGTGCTTACCGGCATGGGCAACGACGCGGCCAAGGGCGTCAAGATGGTGAAAGCGGCGGGAGGCTATGTTCTCGCGCAGGACGAAGCGACGTCTGTAATTTTCGGCATGCCCGCTGAAGCAATTCAGACCGGAGTTGTTGACGAAGTACTTCCGCTGGATGGCATCAGCGCGGCAATTGAAAAGCGTGTCGCGAAATTGTGCCGCCTCGTCCCGGTGGCCACCCGATGAAGACCACTGGCGAGCAGGACCAGAAATCGCGCGGCGCGCGCCGGCCGGAAACCGTGGTTCTTTTCTTGGTGGCGAATCAGATGTTCGCCATCGCCGCGGACAACGTGCAGGAAATTCGCAGCACGGACAGCCTGGCGGGCTCGGCCAACGAAATTGAGAATCCGGAATTGCCCAAAGTGCGGCACACCATCGAACGAGGACGCCGACTTTATTACGTGGTGAATGCCGGAGCGCATTTCGGCTTGCCCGTAACGCGCCCGGCGCTTGTTCTGATCCTGCGGCAATTTCGCGCGGCGCTGCTGGTTGATCGCATCGAGCGCATGGCCGATATTCCCGCCGTGCACCCGCTGCCCATTGCGTTCACAGGTGACGAACGCCGCTGGTACCGCGGCCTGGCGTACCTGGATGACTCCGTAATTCCCGTGGTGGAGCCGACTGGGTTTCTTACGCCCGAGGAATTTCAGCGGCTCGATCGCGCCTCCGCAGTAGCTGCGTCGCAGCGCGAGGCGGAAGCGGCGGTCCAGGCATGAGCGTGACCGAGAACGCGCGAGACAATTCATTCGTGCTGCTGCAGATCGGCAACCGCCGCGTCGCGCTTCCCGCTGGCCTTGTGACCGAGCTGGCGCCGCCCGTGCGATTGCACGCGTTTCCACACACTTCAAAGCTCATCTCCGGAGTAATTGTTCGCCGCGGACGAATCGTGCCGGTTTACGAAGCGGCGCTCGTTCTCGGTGGCCGAAGTTCTTCTTCGCACCGGTTTTATTTGATTGCGCGGTGGCAGACGGGCAGCACGACCGACCTGGGCGCAATTCCCGTGAATGGCGAATGCGAGTTGGCCACGGGCGAAATGCAGCCGCCGGCAATGGACCGGCCGCCATATGTCGCCGGAACGCTCGCCGTGGGCGAGGATTCCTTCGACGTGATGAATCTCGACGCGTTCGTCGCGTCCTATTCGTCCGCCGCAGCGCGGATCGCTCGGCGCGGAGTCACGATCATGAACGCGCCCGCGAATCTTCCGAAGATTCTGCTGATTGATAGCAACGTTTATTTCGCGAAGCGGCTGGGCGATGCGCTGAAGCAGCAAGGATTCGAAGTGGTTCCGAGCACGCAGGCGACCTACGCGCTCACGATGCTTGAATGGGACGCGCCCGCCGCGATTGTGTGCGCCACGAACCTCCGCGAGATGGGCGCATACGAGATGGCTCCGATTCTTCGCGCCGATCCAAAGACTTCATCGATCCCGCTGATTGCCGTGGGCGATGGAGGAGGTCAGGCGCTTCTCGAAGCGTATCGAGCCGGCTGCGATGATTATGTGGATCGCCGCCTGCCGCCCGCGGATATCGCCGCGCACGTGAGAAGTTTTCTGGTCAGCCGCCAGGATGGCTTTCAGCCCACGCAGATGCTTTCAAGCGCGGAGACGGCGCTGAGCGGCAGCCTTTCGCATCTCGATCTTGCCGGCGTGATGCAGATGCTCGGCCAGGCCCATCAGACGGGCGCGCTGCACATCAACGCGGGCGAGATCGACGGGATCATTTTCTTCGAAGGCGGCGAAATCTTTCACGCGGAATGCGGGCTGTTCTTCGGAGACGAAGCCGTTACGCAGATCGTGAAGACCTGCCAGAGCGCCACGGCAGGGGTTTACAAATTTGTTTACGGTGCCACCGCTGCGCAGCGCACCGTGTTGCGGTCGGCCACCGATCTGCTTCTCGATGCCATGCGCGAATTCGATGAGGACCAGCGCGAAGCGGAAGAAGATAACGCGCAAACCGATCACGCGGAGAAGGAGTCGTCATGAGCGATACCGGAACTCTCACGGCTGCTCGCGTTCCTACCGTCTATTTTATTGACGATAGCGCGACGATGCGCGAGGTGATCAAGATCGCCTTCCGCAAGGAAAACATTCACGTCGTCACGTGTCCTGATGCAGCCACCGCGATGGCGCAATTCGGCGAGCCGGCGCCCGATGCCGTGATCACAGACGTCATCATGCCGGATAAAGACGGCTACGAAGTCTGCCAGTACATCAAGCAGCACGAACAGCTCGGTCGCACGCCCGTGATCCTGATGTCCGGAGTTGTGAACCGCGCGGTTGCCGAAAAGGCGATGGCCGTAAAAGCGGATGAACTGATTCGCAAGCCATTTCAGCCGCAAGATCTGATTGCTCGCGTAAAAAATCTACTGAACCCGAAAGTCGCTGGCAGCACTGGCGCCGATACTTCGGCGGGTGATTCACCGGACGCGTCACGCACTTCTTCGCAAGCGCTGTCCGGTCTATTTTCCACGGGTCCTGGGATTGCTGCCCCAATGGCGCCCGCGAGTCCTGCAGTTTCGCGACCAATGAGCGCTCCCGTTGTGGCGGCCGCGCCAAAACCGACCGTGCCTGCGCCTGCTGCTGTGCGCGTCGCTGCACCCGCCTCAGCGCCCATCGCGGCTCCCGCTTCGGCAGACGTGCAGAAACTCCGCAATGAAATCCGGCGGCTCGAGCTATTCGTCAAGAAGCTGCAAGCCGAACTCGAAGCCGAGCACAAATATTGCGAGGCCCTCGAAGCTCATTTCAAGACGCTTCAGGAATCCGAATAATCTTCGCGTTCCCCCGGCGCAAGTGTACCGATTTGAAACTGCCTCTGTGTTGTTCCTGTGAAACTGGTACGCGCAGTGGCTTGACCCGCTTCAGCGCACATCCTAATCTGTACTCACCTCTCTCAGTCAGGCGGTCAGAGTTCGTCTAGGCGCATTGTTTTGGAGGTTGAATGGGGCGCCGCAGCGAGCAACGCATCGCCATTTCCTTTCCGGTCACGGTTCGCGGCTCTGATTCGCGCGGCAATCAATTTACCGTCGCCACGGAGACGTTCGACATCAGCTTGTCCGGCGCGTCCGTGAAGGGCCTGAACACGATCACGGAACCCGGTGGGAAGATCGATATCGAATTTGGAGATCAGAACGCCCGATACGGCGTTCAGTGGGTCGGCAAGAGCGGCAGTTCTAAAGCCGGCAGGATCGGCGTGCGCTGCCTTGATCCCGGCAAGTACATCTGGGGCGTTCCCTCGAAGGGATCGGAGCCGGACACCTACGATCCATCGAAACCGGAGCCTCCGCCGCGCCGGCCGTCCGAATCGGCCGGTCCGTACGCCGCGCCTGCTTACTTTGGTGGAGACGAGCGCCGAAAGTTTGCGCGTCACACTTGTCGAATCGAGACTCAAGTGGTCACCGAAGACGGTTCCACCGCCGTGCCTGGCACCATCACCGACGTTTCACTCGGCGGATGCTACGTAGAGATGCTTTCGCCGCTTCCCGTCGACTCGGTAATTCATCTATCGCTTAATCCAGGAACATCCACTCTTCACATGTCGGGGAAAGTGCGATCGTCGCAAATGGGCCTGGGAATGGGCGTTTCATTCACCGGAATGGGACCGGAAGATTTCGAGAAGCTCTGGCGATTTGCTCCGCCCACGGCCGATGCAGCCGCGCCCGTGAAGGCTGCGCCGATTCGACCCGTTCCGTTTCGCCAAAGTCCACAACAGCGAGAAAGCACCTCGCGTTCGACCGTCCGCTCCTACGGGTCAAACGAATCTGATTCCCTCGATCTGTCGCCGACGGGAGAAGCGCTCGACGCCCTCGTTCGTCTGTTACTGCACAAAGAGGTCTTCACGCGAGGTGAACTCGCGGAGGAACTTGAGAAATCGAAGATCGTGAAGTGATTTGTTCCGGCGCAAGCGTCTTACTTCGGATAGCGACTCAATCGAGCCCTTGCGAGTGCAGGAATTCGCGCGCTACGTCGCTGGCGTCGCGGCCCTCGCCCGCTACCGCGTAATTCATCTTCTGCATCTGCGCGTCGGAAATCTTTCCCGCCATCTCGGCGATGGCGGCGCGTACTTCAGGATGCCGCGCCAGGGTGTCTTCCCGCACGATAGGCACGGCCTCATAGGGTGGGAAGTAGTGCTTGTCGTCCGCCAGAATCACCAAATCGCGCGCGGCGAGTAGTCCGTCGGTCGAGTTCCCGGCGACAAGGTCCACCTGTTTTTCCAGCAGCGCACGATACAAAAGGCCCAGATCCAGAATTCGCGGCTGCGCGGAGAATTTCAGTCCGTACACACGCGCGAGGCCCGGATATCCATCGGGGCGCTCCATGAACTCATAGCCAAAGCCGGCACGCCAGTCGCGCGCGTACGGCGCGGCGTCCGTGAGAGTGGCCAGGTGCAGCCGGCGCGCGTCTTCCCCGCGCACGACGATCGCGAAAGTGTTGTTGAATCCGAGCGAGGGCAGTACGTTCAGTGCAAATCGCTTCTTGTATTCTGTCTGCACCTTTTGAAACACGGCTGAAGGATCGCCCTCGATGGGGTCGTGCAGGATCGCGGTCAATGCCGTGCCGGTGTATTCGACGTAGGTGTCAATGCGGCCGGCGAGCAGCGCTTGCTGGCAGATGTAGCTTCCCGCGAGGTAGAAGCGGCGCTCGACGCGAAGATGTGTGCGTGCCTCCAGATGCTGCGCCAGAATCTCGCCGAGAAGCGCCTGCTCGGGAAAATTCTTCGAGCCGACGACGATGGTGTCGTCCCTGCGCGCGCTGCAGCCAGTCAATAATGCCGCGAACAAGCAGGATGGCGGCGAAATGCAACGCGCGCGCGAAGGCGATTCATCGTGATGTCACCGCGCGGGCCGCAGGCGGCGTTCGAGCACGCTGAGGCAAAAATCGGCCAGCAACGCGAGAGCGGCGGCGGGAATCGCGCCCGCAAGAATCAATTGATTATTCACCATGGCGAGGCCGCGAAAAATGAATTCGCCCAGCCCGCCGGCGCCGACCGCCGCCGCAATCGTCGCGACGCCGATCGTCAGCACGGTCGCGACGCGGATGCCCGCAAGAACGGTTGAAAGCGAAAGCGGCAGCTCCACCTGAAACAGAATCTGGCGCGAGGTCATGCCCATGCCGCGCGCGGCTTCGCGGACGGCGGGGTCCACTCCAGTGATTCCCGGCAGCGGTATTGCGAATGATGGGCAGCAGCGCGTAGAGCGTAAGCGCGGTGATGGCGATGCGGTCGGCGCGTTCGCCGAGCCAGGGAGCCGGAAGCAAGAAACCAAGGAGCGCGAGGCTCGGAATTGTTTCGGCGATATTTGCGCCGCCGAGAATCGGCTTCGAAAGCCAAGGCCGCCGCGCGACCAGAATTCCGAGCGGAACGCCGATGGCGATGGCCAGCACCATCGTTGCGCCGACCAGCCAGACGTGCTCGAGCGTCGCCTGCAGGATTTCGCCGGCGTGCTGCGAAAAAAATCCCAGTCCGTTCATTGGCCCCTCTCGAATTCTTCCAAGGCGTGCAATTGCTCCACGTATGCCGCGGCGACGGGCTCGCGGGAATGCAGAAAATCTTTCGGCGAATACAATCCTTTGAGCGCACCGCCCTCGATCAGGCCGATTCGCGTGCCGAGCAACAAGGCCTCGCTCGTGTCGTGCGTCACGATGACGATCGTTTTCTTGAGCCTCTGCTGGAGCGCGAGGAATTCGCGGCGAATTTCCATGCGCGTGAGCGGATCGAGAGCGCCGAACGGCTCGTCCATCAGCAGAATCGGCGGATCGGCGGCAAGCGCTCGCGCGACGCCGATTCTCTGGCGCTGGCCGCCGGAAAGCTCGTGCGGGTAGCGGCGCAGGAATTGTCCGGCGTCGAGGCCGACCAGCGCGAGCAGTTCCTGCGATCGCGAGCGAATGCGCTCGACCGGCCAGCCTTCGAGCCGCGGAACGAGAGAAATATTCTGCTCGACGGTGTAGTGCGGGAAGAGTCCGGTGTCCTGAATCACATAACCGATGTGGCGGCGCAGCGCGATGGGGTTCCAGTCCAGCTGTGGACCTGTCTTCGACGAGCACCTGGCCGTCTGTTGGTTCGAGCAGGCGGTTGATGAGTTTGAGCGCGGTGGTTTTTCCGGCGCCGCTGCGGCCCAGCAGCACCAGCGTCTCGCCGCGCGCGACAGTAAGGCTGACGTTCTGCAGCAGTACTTGGCCGTTGGGCAGCCGGTAACCGGCGCCGCGAAATTCGATGATGGCTTCCGGGCCGGCGGGCGTTTCGCTGCTCATGTGGAGGAATCCTTCTCGAGGAATCGCCGGATATCGCGCAGAACGCGTGACAGCATAGCTTGTGTGAGCTTGCCGGTGAACGTATTTTGCTGGCTCGGATGGTACGAAACGAACAGGCGCGGCAGATCGCCAGGCAGCGCGAAATTTGCGCCATGGCCGAACGGAAACGCCGCGGCGCTCGTAATTTCGCCGCGGCTCTTGAGTAAGCCAAGATAGGCGCGCATCGCAATTCCACCCAAAGCGAGGATGGCGCGAGGGCGCAGAATTTCGAGTTCGCGTTCGAAATACGGGCGGCAGTTCGCGAGTTCCGATGGCAGCGGTTTGTTGGCCGGCGGAGCACAGCGAAGCGTTGCCGCCATGTACGCGTTTCTTAAGAACTAATCCGTCACCGCGATGCGCTGAGCGCGGCTGATTCGCGAAGCCAGTTCGATGCAGCGCTTCGTAAAGAAAATCGCCCGAACGATCGCCAGTGAACATACGGCCCGTGCGATTTGCTCCATGCGCGGCCGGCGCAAGTCCAAGAATCAGCAGCTTCGCTTGCGGATCTCCGAAGCCCGGGACGGGTTTGCCCCAATATTCCCAGTCGCGAAATGCGAGGCGCTTTTCGCGCGCGATTTTCTCCCGGTAGCGCACCAGGCGCGGACAGAGCCGGCACTGGACGATTTCTTCATTCAGCTGTTCGAGCGCGTTCAAAATAACCTCGCATAGCGGGAAAATGTGGCGCAGGCACCCCTTGAAATGTGTGTCGAGTAATCCGTATCGCCCATCGTTTGTTTTCAATGACTTAGCGCGAAATTTACTCGGCAGGGTGTGTCGAGTAATTGAGCGCGGATTGAGCGTGAATTGTGCTCGCGACGGTGGCCGAAGGGCGGCCAGTGAATACTGCGTCATCTTGGTTTCTCCCGCCATTCATTCGGCTCCTTTCGCCGGAAACTTTTCCGCAACCGCGCTGTGCCGCCGCGCCTCTAATGATTGTTAGCATCTGGCACGCAGCTAGGTTAGCATCCGGCGAGTGCAGCGCAAGGGTGAGCGCCTGTGGACTTTGGAGGGTGCTCGCATGCGGACGCAGAGGGCGCGGCAGCTAGCCGGCTCTAAGCCAAGAATCGTCGCCGGGCATCCGCCGCGGCGGATGCCCCTATAAGACCCATCGGAATTCCACCAGGATGGCACTGACCGCAGGTTGACGGAATTAAGAGCGAATTGAGGCAATGATTAACGGACGCGAAAAAATCGTGGTTGTGGAAGCGGACGCCGCCAGCCGGGACCTGCTTGCTTGCTGCGCTCCAGAGTGCGGGCTACGAAGTCACCGCATTTGCGACGGCGCGCGAAGGGCTTGATTCCGCGCGTCAGCCGGGGACGGACCTGATCGTTCTGGACGCGACGCGTAAACGATTCGGTTGGTCTCAGCGCTCACGAGGCGGTCGCGACAATTCGCGGTTCCGCGGTTACCGAAGGCGTCCGCGTGATCGTGCTGACCGGCGCGAGCGCCGCTGAACGCGCCGCGGGGCTCGATCTCGGCGCAGACGATGCGATTTCGCGCCCCTGGGACACTTCAGAACTTCTCGCGCGAGTACGGGCGCAATTGCGGGTGCGGCGCGGGGATCAGCAACTTTTGGACAAGATGCATCTTGCAGAAGAAGGCCAGCAGATCGCGCACACGGCATTTGACGCGTTGGCCGTCACAGAAAAAATGGCCAGCGACGCGGTATCCATAAACCGTCGCCTGAAAATGGGACTGGCGGGTGTATTCGCAATTGCCGTGGTAATGGCTGGGACGTATTTTCTTTTTGCCCATAGCGCGCAAAAGGATATAAAGCTCGGCGCCAGCACGATTGCGCGATTGGAACGCGGGATCGTTCATCAACAGGGTTTGATGGCCGAAGCACGCAAATTGCGCGGGGAGCAGGGCACGGGCGACGAACTGCCGGTCGGGAAAGATGAACTGCAAAAACAAGCGGCGGACCTGCAAGCCAAGATGGCGAGCGCGGGTTCAAACGATAGCGCGGCGCTGCGAAAGGAACTGGACGACACGAACGCGCGGCTGAAACGCATCGAGCAGGAAGGTGATTCCGCTCAAAATCTGATTCGCACGGATGTGGATAGCGTGTGCCTGCTGCATGTCGCGGTCGGATTCCGCAATCAGCAAAGCGGCCAACGTCTGCGCTACGCGGGACTGAATCAGCAGGGCGAGCCTCTGCAGGATAGCGACGGCAATCCGGTGCTCACGCTTCAAGGGAGCGGACCCGAGGTGCGAGTGGACGTGTTCGGCACCGGATTCCCCGCGGGACCTCAGGGGAGGATCGTCACGAACAGACACGTCGCGCAACCATGGTGGGATAACGACGAGCTAAGCCAGCTGACAAGCCAGGGTTTCACGGCGGAGATAGCGTCCATACACGCGTATTTTCCGGGCGATCCGCGCGCGTTCACCGCGGAAATTCAGGAGATTTCGAAAGACACGGACCTGGCGACCATGAAAATCAACATGCAGGACCTGAAACGCCCCGTCCTTACGATCGATTCCGGCAAGGGTGCGGCGGTAACGGGCGAGCCGGTTGTCCTGATGGGTTATGCGACGGGACTCGCTGCGATCCTTGCGCGCACGGACGAGGACACGGCACAGCAAATCATGTCCCACGGTGGCACGGACGTCTCGCAGGTTTTGGACGAGCTCGCGCGCCGCAATCTGATTCACCCGCTTATCACGCAGGGCCACATCGGGGATATTCTGCCGGACAAAATCGTGTTCGACGCGCAGACCACGTCTGGCGGCTCGGGCGGTCCGCTTTTCAACAAGCAGGGAAAGGTCATCGGCGTCACGTTCGCCGTCCTCAAGGGTTTTGGCGGCTCGAATTTCGGAATTCCCATCCGATTTTCGGAGCCGCTGCTCGCCTCTACGCCCTCTCGCGCGTCAAATTGACACGAGCTTTCGTCCGGCAGTAGGGGACATATCGGGTTATGCGGCTAAGCAAGACTTACAGCGTTGACGCCTTCCAAATACCGAGACCCGCAACAGAGCCGAACAAGAATGAGAAAGGAAGAGCGACGGCAACTGCGGTAGCCCTCAAAAATTGAAGGTCGATAAACAGGCCGATGAACGCGGCGATCGCTAGGCTGAAGCACGAAGCATGGACGGGACTACGCGGCGATACGACCAAATAAACCGCGGACAGTAGATAGAGTATCTCGAACGCACAGAAGGTCGCGCCCAGCCCGTACAGTCCAGCCTTGGCCATAGTTTCAAGCGGTCTGGAAGCAGCGCGCTCAAGTCTCATCCTGAGGAATTTGGTCAGAAAAGAAGGAGAAGGCTACGCCTCCCAAGAGCGTGATAGCGACGTCAGTCAACGGTGCTTCAACAAATGCGCGCGAATCGGTTGGCGACCCTTCGTATTGCAGGCGCACGAACAGCCTCCAACAGACGAGGTGTAGTGGCGCACCCAAAAGAAAGAATAGCGCCATTGGCACAGTGGCGTGATCTCGGCAATTTCGCTCGAGCCATAACCATGTCGGTACTGTACTCGCAATGAATAATCGCTGCAAGGCAGTGTCCGCCTATGGTTCCACATGCCTGATTGATTAACGCGGCAATCGGATGAGCGCCATTGCCTTACCTAACCCGACATTGCCAGCCCGTCAGTAAACGAGCCATGTCGTCGCCTAACAAGGTAAACTTAGATACTCACCTTGCGGCAGCAGGAGGTAGCGGGGCCTTCGCACGTGGAAACCAGCTCACACGCAGAAGACGATCCTCGACCGTATTGTCGAAGCACGGCGCGAATCCATCGCGCACCGGAAGCGTGTGTTGCCGGATGTGGCGCTGAAAATGGCCGTGGACAAGATCGAGCCGCCGCGGGATTTTGCGGGCGCGCTGGCGCGCGATGGATACAACGTGATCGCAGAGTTGAAGAAGGCGTCGCCTTCGAAAGGCGTGCTGCGCGAGGATTACGCGCCCGCGACACTGGCGGCAAGCCTGGCGGCGGCGGGAGCCGCTGCGCTTTCTGTGCTGACCGAGGAGGAATTCTTCCTTGGATCGCTCGGGGATTTGAAAGCGGCGAAAAAGGCGGCCGGGATTCCCATCTTGCGAAAAGATTTCATCGTGGATCCGTGGCAGGTTTGGGAGGCGCGCGCGGCTGGAGCGGATGCTTTTTTGCTGATCGTCGCGATTCTAGATGACGAGACGTTGCGCGAACTGCTGGAACTCGGCCGGTCGCTGAAGATGGAGCCTCTTGTGGAGGTACATTCGCGCGAGGAACTCGGGCGGGCGATCGCTTCCGGGGCACGGATCATCGGAGTGAACAACCGCGACTTGCGCGACTTCAAGGTGCGCATCGAGACTTCGCTCGAACTGATCGAGTACGTGCCGGAGGATTGCATCGCCGTGAGCGAGTCGGGACTGCGCACGCATGAGGATCTGGCGCGGCTGCGGAGCGCGGGATTTGATGCGTTCCTGGTGGGCGAGCATCTTATGAAGGAAGCCGATCCGGCGACGCCTTTGAGGGTGCTTATCGGCAGATAGTTGTTACGGCGCGTGCCGTTCGGACGGCGGGACTACTTGCTGCGAGAGAAACGGCGCATAGGAACGCGCTTCGCGCGACTGATTGTTATGTCGGAGCTGAAGCTCCGACCCACAAGGCAAGAACCTCAGGTCTAAAGACCGAGCACATGTCTCGGTTTTCGGCTGAGCTTGGCGCGCAGGAGGCGCAAGGATGTTCGCCGGGCGTAGCGGTGCTACGCCCCTACGAACTATGGCGCTAAGATGGTGAAAGTGAAAATCTGCGGGATCACGAATTGGGCGGACGCGAAGCGCGCGGTCGCGGATGGCGCGGATTTGCTGGGATTCAATTTCTATCAGGGCAGTCCGCGTTATGTGACTCCGGCAAAGGCACGCCAGATGGTGCGCCGTCTGCCCAAGGGCATTTCCGCCGTGGGAATTTTCGTGAACGAATCGGAATCGAAGATGCTTGAAATTGCGCGGACGGTAGGCCTTCATCAGCTGCAACTGAGCGGCGAGGAATCGCCGGCGATGGTTGCGCGGCTGGGGCGTTCGGTGCGCGTGATTAAGGCGGTGCGGGTGCGGAAGCCGTTTCGCCAGGCGCAGCTCGCGGCGTTCAAGCGCGCCAGCGCGATCCTGCTCGATGGATTCGATCGCAGCGCGCGCGGAGGGACGGGGAAAACGTTCGATTGGCAGATCGCGCTAAGGGCGAAGCGCCATGGACGCATTTTTCTGGCGGGCGGATTGACGCCGGAAAACGTGGGTGACGCGATTCGCGCGGCCAAGCCGTATGCCGTGGACGTGTGCAGCGGCGTGGAAGCAAGGCCCGGCAAAAAAGATCCGGCGCGGATGAGGAGCCTGATCCGCGCAGTACAAGGCGTTCCTCAGGGGTTGAAACCCCTGAAAAAGAAGCGAGCTATGTCGGAGCTAAAGCTCCGACCCCCTAAAGTGCGACATGCTCAAGCCGCAATCAGGGCTGTGCGGAAAAGGGCGAGATGAGTTACACGGCAAATGTGGTGCGAGAACGCGGCCGCTACGGTCCGTACGGCGGCCGCTACGTCCCGGAGACGCTGATGGCGCCGCTCGAAGAACTCGAGCGTGTGTATGCGGAGGCGCGCGCGGATGAGCGCTTCCAAACGGAACTTGATTCGCTCCTGCACAATTTCGCGGGGCGTCCCACGCCGCTTCAATTCGCTTCGCGGCTCACCGAACAACTCGGCGGCGCTCGCATTTATCTGAAGCGCGAGGATCTACTCCATACGGGCGCACACAAAATTAACAACTGCCTCGGGCAGGGCTTGCTGGCCGTGCGGATGGGAAAGAAGCGCGTGATCGCGGAGACGGGCGCGGGACAGCACGGCGTCGCCACGGCGACGGTTGCGGCTCGGCTCGGTCTGACTTGCACCGTGTATATGGGAACCGAGGATATGGAGCGGCAGCGGCTCAACGTGAATCGCATGCGGCTGCTGGGCGCGGAAGTCATTGGCGTGGACTCGGGCAGCAAGACTCTGAAGGATGCCATCAACGAAGCGATGCGCGATTGGGTCACCAATGTACGGACTTCGCACTACCTCCTCGGCTCGGTGCTGGGCCCGCATCCCTATCCAATGATCGTGCGCGATTTTCAGAGAATTATTGGCGAAGAGGCGCGCGAGCAGATACAGCGCATCGAACGGCGGCTGCCCGACTATTTGTTTGCGTGCGTGGGCGGCGGGTCGAATGCCATTGGGCTTTTTCATGCGTTCCTGGGAGACGCGAGCGTGAAGATGGTCGGCGTCGAGGCAGGCGGGCGCGGAAAAGCTCTTGGCGAGCACGCGGCGCGGCTGGCGGCCGCCGAAGGATTTGTAGGCGCGCGGCCTGGCGTGCTGCAGGGAACGTACACGTTCGTGCTGCAAAGCGCGGATGGACAGATTGCGACGACGCATTCCGTTTCGGCGGGTCTCGATTACGCCGCGGTTGGCCCGGAGCATGCGTGGCTCGCAGATCAGGGCCGCGCTGAATACACAGCGGTGATGGACGACGACGCCATTGCAGCGGCGAAGATGCTGGCGCGCACCGAAGGAATTATCCCCGCGCTCGAATCCGCGCACGCAATTGCGGAATTGGCGCGGCGCGCGCCGAAGATGAAAAAGGACGAGATCGTCATTCTGAATCTGTCCGGCCGCGGCGATAAAGATATGGACACTCTCTCCCGCTATGTCTGACGCAGCCATTCCCAAGTCAACTACTGCAGCGCAAACGGTCGCCGGAAAAACCGAAGGGCGCATCGGCCGGCGTTTTCGCGAACTTGCCGTAGCCGGCGAACTCGGCCTGGTTGCGTATATTACCGCGGGCGATCCCTCGCTCGACGCGACCGAGAAAATTGTGCTGGCCGCAGCGGAGGCTGGCGCGGACGTGATCGAACTGGGCGTGCCGTTCAGCGACCCCGTGGCCGACGGACCGACGATTCAGCGCGCGAGCGAGCGAGCCGTGCGGAATGGAACGACGCTCGCGGGCGTAATCGAGCTGGTGCACAGTCTACGTACGCGCACCGATGTACCGCTGGTGCTCTTCAGCTATTTCAATCCGATTCTGCAAATGGGCATCGAGAAGTTTGCTGATACAGCGAGCGCGGCTGGGGCGGACGGAGTCCTGGCGACCGACTTGACACCGGAGGAAGCTGTTGAATACCGCACGATGCTGCACACACGCGGGCTCGACACGATTTTTCTCGCGGCGCCTACGTCCACCGACACGCGCCTCGCGCTGATCGCGGAGTGCTCGACCGGGTTCCTGTATTTGATTTCGCGCACGGGAGTGACGGGCGAGCGCGCCGCGCTGCCCGAGGACTTGCCGGCTCTGGCGCGGCGCGTGCGACGCTTCACGAAGCTGCCCCTCGCGGTTGGTTTCGGGATTTCGTCGCCGGAGCATGTGTCCGTGCTCGGAGGAATCGCCGACGCGGCGGTCGTTGGGTCGGCTCTGGTGGCGGAAATCGAGAAGGCTGCGACGGTGGATGCAGCCGCGAGCGCTGTGGCCGAAAAAGTCCGAGCGCTCAAACGCGCGGCGCGCGAAGGCATCAGCAAGCGGAGTTTGTAACGCGCAGGCGTCGCAGCATGTCCGCTAAATTGTAGTAAACTCCGAGTTTCCGCAGGCACATCGGGAGGGGACAGTCGCAGATGGATAAGCGCGTGGCGAATGCCGAGGCGGTGATCGGGCGAGTGAAGGACGGCGCGACGATCCTGATGGGCGGGTTTGGCACTTGTGGTGTGCCGGAGAATTTGATCAGCGCCCTGATTCGGCAAGGCGCGAAAAATCTGACTGTTGCCTCGAATAATCCGGGAACCGATGGTTTTGGCGTCGGCGCGCTGATCGAAAATCGGCAGGTGAAGAAACTGATCGCGAGTTACGTGGGGAGCAATAAGTTCTTCGAGAAGCTTGCGCTGAACAACGAGATCGAGATGGAGCTCAATCCCCAGGGCACGCTCGCCGAGCGAATGCGCGCAGCAGGCGCCGGAATTCCGGCGTTTTTCACGCCTACGGGTTACGGCACGATGGTCGCCGAGGGCAAGGAAGTCCGCGAGTTCAACGGACGGCCGCATGTTCTGGTTCCGGCGTTGCGAGGCGATTTCGCCTTTGTGAAGGCGTGGAAAGGCGATCGCTGGGGAAATCTGGTTTACCGGAAGACGACGCGCAATTTCAACCCCGTCGTTGCCACCGCTGCGAGCTACGTGATGGCGGAAGTCGAAGAAATGGTTGAGCTGGGCCAGCTGAATCCGGACGGCATTCACACGCCGGGAATTTTCGTGGACGCGATTTTCCAGGGCACGAAGTACGTGAAGCCCGTCGAGCCCGGCCCGAAGCGAAAGCGGGGCACATAGTGCCATCTGAAATGGACAAGCGGGAATTCATCGCGCGGCGCGTGGCGCAGGAACTTCGCGACGGTTTCTACGTCAACCTGGGCATCGGAATTCCCACGCTGGTTCCGAATTATCTTCCGGCAGGCATTGAAGTGATCATGCAATCCGAGAATGGCATGCTGGGCATCGGACCGTATCCGTATGAAGACGAAGTAGACCCAGATCTGATCAACGCGGGCAAGGAGCCGGTGACGGAAATTCCAGGCTGCTGCTATTTTTCGAGCTCCGATTCTTTCGGGATGATTCGCGGCGGGCACATTGACGTAAGTGTGCTGGGCGCGCTGCAGGTGGATGAAAAAGGCACGCTTGCGAACTGGGCCGTTCCCGGGAAGATGCTGAAGGGCATGGGCGGCGCGATGGATCTGGTGGCGGGCACGAAACGCGTGATCATCGCGATGGAGCATGCGACCAAAGACGGCGGCGCCGAAAATCATGAAGACGTGCACGCTGCCGCTGACGGGCGTCGAGGTGGTGGACCTGATCGTGACGGATCTGGCAGTGATTGAAGTGACGCCGAAGGGTCTGGTGCTGCGGGAAGTGGCGCCGGGCGTGACGCCGGAACAGGTGCAGAAAGTGACGGAGCCGACGCTTCTGCGGTCGCCCAGATTTGAAGACGATTTCAGTCTGATTTCATCGCCGTTAATTTGCCAGGAGAACCGATGCAGCCGCATTCGATCGTGGTGGTGAGCTTGCATAGCCCAAAGGAAAGAGTCTGGGGCGAGTTGATGGAGATATCGCAGGCCGGAGTGACGATGCGCGGAATTGACCTGGGCTCGTTCGACGATTTCGTCATCCAGGTGTTGCATCCGGAGGGCGACCGCATCGGATTACCGACGCTATTTTTCCCCATGGTGCAGAATCGAGCGCATTGCGCTGGATGAAGCGCGCGGCTCGATTCCTTCGCTGGCCGACGATGTTTGAGAAAAAAGTGGGCCGCTCGCTGCCGGAGTATCTCGCACAGTTCGCCTGATCGAGCGCTCCGGGCAGTTGCTGCGAGAAAGCCGCGAAACGGAATGAAAAGCCGCATTTTTACGGTTCCCAACGAGCTGACGTTTCTCCGTCTCGCATTCCTGCCTCTCTTTATTATCGCAATCAAATACGACCGCTACTTTTTGGCTCTCGGATTCTTGTGGCAGGCGGTCTGAGCGACGCTCTCGACGGCTGGCTGGCGCGCCAACTCAATCAGAAGACGGCGCTCGGCGCATATCTGGATCCGATCGCGGATAAATTGCTGATGTCGTCGTCCTATCTGGTGCTGGCGCTCAAGGATAAGATCGGGTGGTGGCTCGCGATTCTGGTTCTCGGCCGCGACGTGCTGCTGCTGGTGGCCTGCGCGGTGATTCTGCTGACCGTCGGCTACCGGCCGTTTCCGCCCAGCATCTGGGGAAAGCTGACGACATTCTTTGAGATTTTGCTGATCGTGATGGTTCTGGTAATGGCTGCGTGGAATCGCCAGGATTTTTCACTGGCGCGGGAGGTTTGCGGTTACTGCGTTGCGGTTCTGGTAGTCACTTCAGGATTGCATTACAGCATCGTGGTTTCGCGGCAACTGCAGGCCGGGCAGTAGCATTCCGCGCTAACTCACGCGACTATTCCACCACATCATCATCGCGAAGCTGGCGACGACCACCAGCGCCGCAGCCCAGCCCAGCGCGTACGCCAATTTCCGCTCTTCCGGTATCGCTGGTGGCCGGTCGGTCATGACCTTCCCCAGAAGGAATCCTGTGACGAGACCTCCGCCGTGCGCCCAATTGTCGACTCCCGAAACGACAAATCCCCAGATCAGGATGTACACCAGCCACCTGATGAGCTGGCCGCGAAGCATTTGCGCGCCGGCGCCTTGCCGCCCGATGGTGGTGGCAAGCAGTACGCCGATCAGCCCGACGATCGCTCCCGAACCGCCAACGCTCGGATGGCCTCCGATTCCGCTACTGAGCAAATTGCCGCCAATCCCACAGAGCACGTAGATGAAAAGATACCGCGCCGAGCCGTACATTTCCTCGATCTGCGGCCCGATATCCAACAGCACCCACATGTTGAACACGATGTGGAGAATGCTGGCGTGAAGAAAAATAGCCATCACAAATCGCCACGGCTGGATCAAGTTGTACCGTAGTGGCAATGATTCACCGAGGCGTAAAAGCACGCGACCGTTGATGGAGCCAAAATTGAATATGCCGAACAGGCCGCCGCTCGGAGCTTGAAGCCCACCTTGACTCATGGTCGAAAGCAAGCTGACGACGAACATGAGACAGCTTACGGTGAGGATCGCGTACGTAGCGGGCGACGTCGCCGGCATCAGCCGGCCGAGCGACTGGCTGGCGGCGGCCATCGAAAATGTCATGTTCGCGCCGCACTGATGGCATCGCTTGGCGCCGGCGCCGACAAGCGTCCGGCACGCCGGACAGAGCTGCGGGCGGGGCTGTTCGCTTTGGCTGCCAAATATTCCGCTCATTTTTTTGCGGAGCTGATCGACTCTCCAACGCATTTGCGGTGACAGGGCCAATAGGGTTCCTTGCGGGAATGTGCGAGCGTTCCTATAATACCCAAGTTGAGTGCAAACAAGTGAATCAGGAACCCGCGTGAAGGCCTCCGTTTTCCCAGCGGAGTGTCAGCTAAATCCTGAATGGGTTGCCGGCCGCGCCCGCGCCGTTCTTCCAATGCGGCTTGCGGTTGCGTTCGTCTGCGCGTTGATAGATTTCCGCGGGCTGTTCGCATCGAACCGTTACGTCCGCAGCCGCCCGTGCAGGCTCCGCCGGTCGAGTCCGTTCCCAGCACAGGAGTTCCTTCGCCGCCCTCAGGCGCGCCGCCCGCAGTCGAACGCCAGCCCGCCATTCCAGGGCAATACGAGGAGGAGGGCGTGGCGTCGTGGTACGGCGATCCGTTCAATGGGCGCCACACCTCGAATGGCGAAATCTACGACATGCACCAATTCACCGCCGCGCACCGCACGCTGCCATTTGGCGCGATCGTGCGTGTCACCAATCTGCGGAATGGCAAGCAGACCGAAGTGCGCATCACCGACCGCGGTCCATTTGTGGCAAATCGCGTGATTGATCTTTCGCTTTCGGCCGCGCAGGCGATTGACATGGTCGGAGCCGGCACGGCCCCGGTCCGCCTGGAGATTCTCGGCGGCCCGAATCCGCAGGCGGGATTCTTCGGCGTTCAAGTGGGCGCGTTCCAGTCGCAGGACAATGCCGAGCGATTCCGCGTACAGCTCGCCGCGCGATATTCCCCGGTAAGCATTGCGGCATTCGATTCGCCGAATGGAATGTTCTACCGCGTGCGCGTGGGCCGGGTGCCGACCGAGAATGCCGCGCAACAGCTCGCCGATCAGTTGCGCTCCAGCGAGCAATTGACTACCTTCGTCGTGCGCCTGGACGACTAGCATCCCGTGCAACGCCAAAAAATGAGAATCGCGCTTGATCGCCTTCATCCGCTGGCCTTGGCTTGCATCGCGGTATCCATACCCGCAAGCCTGCTGTGCGGAATCGCCGTGGCACGAAATCTCCCGCCGCGAGCGCAGGCCGAATCCAATCCCAACACAACCTGGACGATCACAATCGTGCTTCCTCCGCGGCTTATGGCGGGCCATCCGGCCACCCTTGCGGTGCTCGGCGTGGATGGAAAGCTTGCTGCGGGGGTCACGGTCACGCTCGGTGATGGCCAGACGCTGACGACGGATCGCACCGGACGCGCGGTCTTTACGGTGCCCGCATCGGGTGATTACTTGCTCGCGAAAGGCGCGGGCGCTTCCGTCGCCGCGCTGATCGATCCCGCTGCTGGAGCGAGCGAGCCGAAGGAAACCACTCTTCCCGCGTTTGTTTCGCTGCGCGACCGCTTCTGGATTTGCAGCCCTGCACTTCGCGGCGATGCCGATGCGGATAGCGTGCACATTAATGACGAACCTGCTCTGGTACTCGCGGCGTCGTCCGAATGCCTGGTCGCGCTCCCGAGTCCGAAGGCAACACCTGGTCCCGCGAAGATTTCCGTGGCTTCTCCCGGCACGGAAGTGGCCGCGAGCACGATTCTCGTAGCCCTCGATTTCGATGCGCCGCAGCCGCCGTTGCTACCGGAGCGGAAATCGCTCCTGAACGTGCGCGTGCGCGGATCGGACCAGATGATCGGAATCGCGGTGGAAAATGAGACGCCGGGCGTGCTTCGATTTCTTCGCGGCGACACGCAAGAGCTGCTGACCAAAGGCGGCCCGCAGAATGGCGTTTCGCTCGAAGTACAGGCGATCCGCGTCGGAGATTACTCCTTCAGGGCGCGCCTGCTCCCCGCGCCGGACCTGACAATCGCGCGGCGATACCTGCTGGCTGCGGTACCGTTGGCACCGAGAGAATTGCAGAGCGAGATCCAGGGATATGCGAAACGACTGGCGCGTCACCCCCGCGATTCACAAGTAGTGCGTGCAGGGCTCGCGGGAATTCTCAGGCAAACGATCGTCGGAGACTTTCGCACGGTGCTGAACGCCGCGTGGGAATCGCTCTAGACAGTTTTTATTCGCTCGACCCGCTCTCGAGTGTCTTGGGCGCGGCGCCGTCGGGAAGCGCTCCCTGCGACATCTGTTCCAGAGAATTTCGCGCGCGGCTCAATTTGCTGTCGGCATCTTCGTAGCTCTGCTGCGCGTGTCGAAGATGCGTGCCGAGTTTTTCATAGATGTCGGCAAACGTATCAACCTGCTTGGTGACTCCCGCGAGGCTCGCGACCAGGTGCCGCGCGCTTTCCTCAATCTGCTGACCCTTCAGGCTGACCGCGACCGCGCCCAGAAATGCGAAGAAGCTATTCGGCGACACGGGAAACACGCGCTTCGCCCGGCAGTATTCTTCCAACCGTCCGTGTTTTGAATCCTCGGTCATCAGCAGTTCGTAGTAGACGCTTTCGGAAGGCACGAACATCAGCGCGTAGTCAAAAGTATGTTCGTCCGGCAGAATGTATTTATCCGCGATCGAATCGGCGTGCTTACGCACCGCCAGCGAAAAATCCCGCCGGGCGTCGTTTCCTTCTTCGCTCAGGCGGCGATAGGCTTCGAGGGGGAACTTGGAATCAATCGAGAGAAGATGATCTCCACTTCGCACGACGGCGTCCACGATGGCGCCCGTCGAGGGGAAACGATACTGCGTCGCGTAGGCCGCCTGCGGCAGCGCATCGGAAAGCAATCCTTCGAGCGCAATTTCACCAAGCGACCCGCGGGTCTTCGCTCCGCCGAGAACGGACTGCAGGGTTTGCGTGGCCTTCGAAAGATCCTGGCTGGTTTGCTGCAGCTCTCCCACTTTCTGGTGCATCTGCGCTAGCGCGTCCGTGGAGAATTTCAACTGCTTGGCGACGTCCCGTTGGGCATCCGCATTCAATTGCCCCGTGGAGGCCACGCCGGTCATCAGTTCCTGGCGGACCTGCCCGAGCTGCTGCGTTACACCTTGCATCAAATGATTCAGCTGTCCGGCCACAGCCTGCAGCTGTGCCGCCAGCGAGCTTTGCATTTCCTGCCGCACAGCGGTTAATTGTGTTTCCGAACGCCGGCTCGCCGCACGCAGCATCAGCGCTACTACCACGATCCCAATCACTCCGGCCGCGAGCCACACAATGGGACTCATTAACATTCGGTTCCGAAACCCTTCTTCACAGCACGATAGCTTTAGACACTCTAGCGCGAACCGCTCCCGCGGAGAAAGCGTTCGATGATTCAGCTTCTCCGCCCTGTGCGCTCCAGCAAAGGTTTCGTAGGGGCACGGCATGCTTGCCGCGCCGATTTCTGGCGGGCCGAGCCCGGCGCAAATCCTTGGCACGATGGCACCCGTCTGCAGCGAGCGTCCGCGCGCAAATATGGAAAACTCACGCCGCAAGACCGGCATTGCGTGCTGAAACAGTATCGCTGTTTCGCTATACTGTGCGTCCGAGGCGCGGTACCCAAGTGGGAAGGGAGAGGTCTGCAAAACCTTCATTCGTGGGTTCGATTCCCACCCGCGCCTCCATTTTTCCTCGTTTGATCTAAACCGATTAAACCAGTCATTTCGCCCGCGACGTTTCTGCAAACATCGGATGGGAGCAAAATCAGACGGAATTCTCTTGGTACATTTTCAAGCGTACTCGCGGGGAGCGTGTTACGGAAACAACTAAAATTCAGTGGGGAAGAATGTCTGGTCCTGAAGAACCGTATCGACGGCCAGCAGCAGTTTTTGAATCGCGTCGCCTTTCGTCACGTAACCTTTGACACCAATCTTTTTGGCCTCTTCGACAACCTGCCTGCTCTTGTGCACGGAAAGAATAAGTATCGGCAGGTTCGGAGCGAACGTTCGGATCTGGCGAGCGGCGTCCAAGCCATTTAGTTCGGGCATGGTGATATCCAGAACTACGAGATCCGGATTCATCTCTTTTACTTTTTCCACGGCTTCTTTGCCGTTGGAAGCCTCGGCGCACACCTCGAAATTTCTGCGCGACAACAGGGTTGCCACCACGCGCTTCCTCACCACTTCCTGATCGTCTGCCACGACTATTCGCACGACACCACCTGGGACGTGCATAAGGCACCCGCGAAAGGGAGTCCACTACGCAATGATTTAATCTCCGATTGCATGTCTGCCATTCGGAAACGGGAGACCCTGCTCCGGGGCTGATACGGGAATCGTTATTCGGATCTCTGTTCCCTTGCTATTGGACTCGATCGCCAGATCCCCGCAAAGTCCTTTGACCCGCTCCCGCATTCCCCGCAGGCCCACGCCCGAGTCTCCCGAGGAAGTAATCTTGGCCAATTTTTCCGGAGCGATTCCTTGTCCGGCGTCTTTCACTTCCAGGCTGATGCCGTCGGAGTGCCGCGACAGACGAATGGTTGCGGTCGGGCTCTCAGAGTGGCGATGAATGTTTGTCAGGCACTCTTGTATGATCCGGAATAGTGCAATTTCCATGTCTTGGGGCAGTCTGCCCAGGTCCGCTGACAGATCAAGAGTCGTCTCGATATTGCTGCGCTGGCCGAATCCTTCAACGTACCAGCGAAGCGAGGTTTCCAGGCCCATCTCCTCCAGCAGCGGCGGGTGCAATAGATAGGAAAGCGTCCGCAGCTCCGTGGATATTTGCCGGACGATCTCCTCATTCTCCGTCAAGTTTTTCAACAAACCCGGATTTGATTTGCTGGCTTCCGCCTCCATCGCGGAAAGATTCATGCTGAGCAGGGCAAGCGATTGTCCCGTGCTGTCGTGCAGATCACGGGCGATTCGCCGACGCTCATCGTCCTGCACCCGCAGGAGGCGAGCCGACAGCTCGCGCAAACCCTGGTTCGTCATGTCCAGGATTTCCGCCTGCTTCAGCACTTGAATATTCTTCCTTCGGAGCTCGTCGGTTCGCTCGCGGACGCGCTTTTCCAATTCGTCATGAGCCTGTTTCAGCGCCTGCTCCATCGCTCGGCGTTCCGTGACATCGTGAATGAAGGTTCGGCTGTAGACGAATTCTCCATTTTCCCAGAGCCCGTTCGAGTGGATCACGACGTGGGCGATGGCTCCGCTCTTACACCGGAGTTCCGCCGGGTAGTCATAAACTTCTTCGCGGCCCATCAGCTTGGCCCAGAATTCTTCGAACGCATCCTTGTGAACGAAAAACTCAGCGAAGCGATGGCCTACGTATTCCTCGGCCGAATATCCCAGAAGCTTCAGCACGGCTTTATTGGCCCACACGATTTTCTGGTCCGCGCCAGTGCGCTGCACACCTTCCAGCGCATTTTCGAGCAGGTCGGCCAGCTCGGTTTCGCGGCGCAGGAGCTTCTGTTGAGCTGTCCTTCGTTCCGCAGTCGCAATTTCGAGCGCTTCCGCTTTCTGCTGCAAATGGCTGATGTTGCGCATGCGCTCTTCATCGGTAGTCAGCGCCATGTAGCTCTCGCCTGGAATCACGTGGGAATGCTCCGAGCAAATTTTCAGGAATGGCTCGCCGTGATCCTCGCGATTAAAGCCGGCCATTGGATACGCGCAGCGAAGCGAGAAGGAGTGCGTTTGGCGCAGTTGGTTCCAGAGCTGCTCGAGCCGGATCGCGGTGTCGAATTTTCCCTGCGCCCACAAAATCGCTACCATTTCCCCAAAGACAGCGAGGCGACCATTCGGCCCAGAAGCTTCCTTCGCCCGTGCGATCACGTTGCCCATCGCTTCCGCGAAGCGCTCAGGATCGGGCCAGCCCTCCAGCATGAATTTCGAAAGTGTCTCGGCTGCGTCCAGCAAGATGTAGCGTCCCTGTTCGATCGCCGCTGCAGTGTCCAATCCACGATCTTCCAGCCGCTGCGTCAATCCCTCCCGATGCGCTGGAGTCGCGACAACCAGTGCGGAGCCCTGTGCCTCCAGTGAATCGCCGATGAACCGGCTCAGCCCGTCGAGGAGAACAGAATCCTCCCCGTAAAATTGCACAGAGTGGGCATGGTGCAAGCTATCGCCCAACGTTGCCGACGCCGGCGGAACGCTGCCATCAGGCGCCTGCGCCTTGGTTACGCTCATCGTGCTTCTCCTGAGACTAACCCGCGCGGGGAGGCCTCCGACGCGTTCCGGCCATTGCGATCAGGTCCAAGTTGGCGTGGTCGGAATTCAATCCGCGTCGGCAGGGCGAGATCAACACCCATTGTCACACTCCCGTCACGCTATACCTATACCGTGAACGCTGTAGAGTAGGGTATCAAACACGAAACGCTGCAATGCCTTGCTATCTTAACTGGGAAGACGCAGCTGGAAAAGAGTGGAGGGGCCGCTGGCACAGCATTCGGGGGTGACTCCAGCGGTCCCTTTTGGGGTAGGAAGCGTGGTGCGGATATTAGGGGACTTCGTTTCACAAGCATTCATGGGTCGAGAGTAGGGGATCGGGCGCGAACCTGCCATCAGCCAAGTTCCTTATTCGCCTGGGGAATATCTTGTATGCCGCCTCCACGACGTAACGTGGAGCCGGCGGTTCTCACGACCTGTGTCTGCATCGTTTCGTGATGGCGCAGTCAGTCGGGGCGAACGCCCATCAAAAATGCCAAGCGGCACGCACACCGCATCCAGCACGCCAAGACGCTCCGGGCGATTCCGGAGCGCCATTTGTGGCCGATCGGCGGTCCTGACGCGTCGTCTCGATCGTGATTCGGCTGTCAGCTGAACTTCGAGCTAGTCTTTTAGCTGATCTTCGGGGGATCGACGCCCAGCGCGGTTGCGAGAGAAATCAAGTGATCCTGCTCGTCCATCAGGATCTCGCGGATGTGTTCGGCCATCGCGAATTCGCCAAGCTGATCGCATTGACGGATGCGTTGGGTATAGTTTCGGATCGTTTCGGTCTCGTTCGCCAGATCGAATTGCAGCATCTCCTTCGCCTTGCCGGATGTTCGAACGGGTTTCGGCTGCACGCTGGGCATGCCTCCGAGATAATCGATCTGGTTCGCGATAATCAGCGCGTGGCCTAATTCTTCCGTCGCATGTTTTTCCAGTTCGCCGGCGATGTTCATGTATTCCGCGCCCTTCAGCACTTGCGAATACACAACATAGCTGATGATGGCCTGGTATTCGCGCGAGAGATCTTCGTTCAGCAACTCTATCAATTTTTCGCGCGACATTTCGGTCTGGGAATGCGCTGTCTGCTTGGACTGAGCCATCTATTCCTCCATGTAAGATGAAAGCGAAGCGCCGCGATCGTTTCGCGGCGCTCGCCGAATCGAATGTGCTAACGCCTACCTGCCGCGCCCGGCCCGCGCTGCTTTTTCCTGCTGTTTCTCTTCGGCCTTCAGGGTCTTCACGAACTGATCCGCTTCCTGCTCGGAAATCTCCCTGGAGGTGCCGTAGTATTCCTGGATCTTGCCGACGAGCAGTTGCCGCCGGCCGTCGATTACGTCCAGGTCGTCATCGGTTAATTTACCCCATTTTTCCTTAATCTTGCCCTTGTACTGTTTCCATTTGCCTTCCACTTGATCCCAGTTCATGGTTTCCTCCGTGGTGATTTGCCGCGGAACTCAACCAAGTCAGTTAGTAGCGCGGGTTCGGGAGACTCGTATGAGGGTAGGTATGGCTCCCAAACAAGGAAACCGCATTCATCGGTATGCGGACATACTGCGCGCAACCGATTTGCGCCGGTAAGATTGTGTATGACCAACCGCAAAGCATCGAAAAACGATGAGTTACGCTTCGATAATTTTATTGCGAATCGCGTAGCGGACTACCTCGCTCACCGAATGGCAATCGAGTTTCCGCATGATATTGGCTCGGTGGGTCTCCGCCGTCTTCACGCTCAAATCGAGCGCGACGGCCACTTCCTTGCTGCTCTTTCCCTCCGCCAGCAACTGGACAATTTCGCGTTGTCGCGGAGTCAGCCGCACCGCACCGGTTTCGGAGTTTTGAGGACGCGGGTCGCCCTTTAGAAATCCATCTAATATCATTTGCGAAACCCGCGACGTAAAGAAAGTCTTGTTGCGGCGCAGCGAATCCACCGCGGTCACAAGGTCTCGCCCGGCATCGGTCTTCAGAATATATCCGCGCGCTCCGGCATCCAGAACCTCGCGAATCACGGAATCTGATTCATGCATTGTCAGGATCAGAACTTTTGTCTGCGGGCGCATCTTCAAAATCTGCCGTGTGGCCTCAAGCCCGTTGAGGGTCGGCATACCGATGTCGAGAATTACGACGTCGGGATTGAGTTCCTTCGTCAACGTCACCGCTTGGCGGCCATCACCAGCTTCTCCGACGACCTGACAATCGCGCTGAGCCTCGAGCATCGAACGCAATCCTTGGCGGACGATCTCGTGGTCATCGGCAATCAGCACTTTAAGCGCAGGCATGATCAACCTCCTGTTGGCGAATTGAATCTAAAATCAACCGAACGCGCGAGCTTCCTCGCCCGATCTGATGTGGCCCTCGACAGTACCGTGCTAACGTGCAAATGTATCTCCAAATTCCGTTGTCTAGATTCTTCTCGCCTAAACACAGGCTCGCGTGAAAGTTACACGCTCTCAGCAGAGCGATCGCGAACATCTCCTTAGTACCCTGGCCGGTAACTCTTACACTCTTGCGAGCGGGACGATGGTATGTGGTCCAGCAGTCTTTTTCACTACTGTGTTTCCTGTACACAGATACCCCCTCAGCCGGATATCCGTTCAGGCCGTAGAAGTCCATTTTATGCGGGTTGGATAGCGATCATAAGAGGAGGAGACATTGACTCTCGCAAAATCGGGCCGGCCTTACGGAATTGTATCCACGGGAATTCTATCGACAGGGCTCGCCTTAATGTCCAGCCGCATTGACCGCGCTCTCTTCTATTGCCTGGCGAGCGGATCACTTCTCCTAGCGTTGACTTTCAGTTCTCGCTCTTTGGATTCACTACTCCGAGGATTCAGGCGGGTGGCCGAACCAGAGCGTCATCCGGCCACTGCCAGCGGCAGCCAGCAGCAGGCCGCGGGGCAATTGACGATCTAGACGCACCGATCAATGGGCGTTGCAAAGCACCAGAAGCCCAACCCCCGGGCTTGTGACGACTCCTCGTTGGACTTACCATCCATGAGTCAAGCCCGTTGGTCCTGTCGGATGAAATCCAAACCGACTAGGAAGAGGATTCCGTCATGCCCAGGACCAAAAGTTCGCGGTCCACTCCTGCCCGATCGCCCGCGGCCTCGCCATTCCACGTCATAAAGCTTCTCCTAAGGCTGGGTCCCGGCTTAATTACCGGCGCGGCGGACGACGATCCCAGCGGCATCGCCACCTATTCCCAGGTCGGAGCGAAGTTCGGTTACAACATGTTGTGGATCATGCCATTTTCTTACCCGCTAATGGCGGTGATCCAGGAAATCAGCGCACGTATCGGACGCGTAACCGGTGCGGGCATTGCGGCCAATATTCGCCGCCATTATCCTAAGCCGATTCTTTACGGCATGGTTTTACTATTACTGGTCGCCAATATTTTCAACCTCGGCGCCGATATTGGAGCGATGGGCGCAGCCGCCAAGCTGCTTCTGCCCGGTCCTGCGTGGGCATACATTCTGTTACTGGGCGGCCTCTCTTTACTACTTCAGATCGCCGTTCCGTATACAAAATATGTTCCCTATCTCAAGTGGCTCACTCTGGCCCTTTTCGCCTACATCGTCACAGCAATCGTGGTGGGTGAGCCCAAGTGGGAAGCCCTACGCGCTACGGTCTTGCCTTCAATCCGGTGGAATAGCGCCTACTTCACAGCGCTGACTGCCGTCTTCGGAACTACGATCAGTCCTTATCTCTTTTTCTGGCAGGCCTCCGAAGAGGCCCAGGATGTTTCCGTAAACGCCGAAGATAAGCCGCTCAAGCAAGCGCCCGAGCAAGCCCTGGAACAGTTCGGTCGAATCAGATTCGACACATATGTTGGCATGGCACTTTCGAACATCGTCGCGTTCTTCATCATGCTTACGGCAGCGGTCACGCTGCACACGCACGGGATCCTGGACATTCGGACTGCGGATCAAGCTGCCAAGGCTCTCGAGCCTCTGGCCGGAAGATTCGCTTTCTTGCTATTTGCCATCGGGATCGTCGGTACCGGCCTGTTGGCGGTTCCCGTGCTGGCAGGCTCCGCTGCATACGCAGTCGGCGAGACATTTCGATGGACTGCCAGCCTGGAGAAGAAGCCGCGAGATGCCACCAAATTCTACGCAACCATCGGCGTGGCCACTGTGATCGGCCTCGTTCTGAACTTCATTCACCTGAATCCGATCAAGGCATTGTTCTGGTCCGCGGTCCTGAACGGTGTGGTCGCGGTACCGGTAATGGTGTTGATGATGATTCTCACGCAGAACGCGAAAGCAATGGGGAAGTTCACGCTTCCGCTCTATTTGCGCATTGGCGGATGGGTTGCCACGGCCGTGATGCTGATCGCTTCACTCGGAATGTTCCTTTCGCTTCGGCCTTAGCGCGCCGGCTCCAGTACTGGCCTACAGCTATCCTCCCACCTCGCTACTAGTTTGCCGGTATTGGCCGCTTGCGCCGGTTGAGCTAAAACGTTCACGTTCCCGGAAGCGCAAAACCGGAGTTCGATCCCGATACGCGCGATTTAGTTGGCTCACAAGGAGGATTTATGCTGCGTTGGGCGCTGGTGTTTTTCGTTGTGGCCCTGGTTGCGGCCGTGTTCGGCTTTCTTGGGATCGCGGTGGCGGCTGCCGGAATCGCGAGAATTCTGTTCTTCATCTTCCTGGTGCTGTTCCTCGTGTCGCTGGTGGGTGGACTCGTACGGCGAGCCTGAGGAGCGACGTGGAAGTGTCCGAGGCACAGGCGCATTGAAATCGGCGCGAACCAAAGTGTGCAACGAGGAGATCACATGAAAACCGCTCCATTGTTGGGGGTTATCCTGATCGTCCTGGGCGTCCTTGCGCTGGCATACCAGGGGATTACGTATACGACGCACAAGAAGGTATTGGATATCGGCCCGTTACAAGCCACCGAGGAGCAACACAAGACGATTCCGCTGCCTCCCGTTCTAGGGGCCATTGCCCTCATAGGAGGGGTCGTGTTGGTGATTGCTGGCCGGAAGACTGCATAGCGGTTGCATTGCGAACTCTTAGATGCAATTCGAGGGAGGACCCTTCAATGTGTCCCCCTCGTTCTATTTTTTCTCCGCAACAGCCCTTCGATTTCTTCGTACGCTTCAAGTCCGGACGTCGCCCCCGTCGCCCTCGTTGTCGTTTCAAGAGTTAGAGGCTCCTACAGTGTGTTCCGAAGTGCCTTAACGCGTTGGCTGTATTGTCCCTTTCCGCATGTTCCGCGATTATGCGCGTGGCGGGAGAAGAGGGAAGTGGCGTCGAAGGATCCTATAGGGATTCGAGGGCTGGGGTCGGCGTCGCTCCTCTTCTCTCACTTTTATTCGCCGGACAAAGGAGATTCAAGTGTTGCTCACAATCCTGGTCGTCGTACTGGTTCTCGCTCTTGTAGGCTCGGTTCCCACGTGGCCGCACAGCCGGGACTGGGGCTATTACCCAAGCGGCGGACTTGGCGTCATTCTCCTTATTCTGCTTGTGTTATTCCTGATGGGCCGGCTTTAGATTTTACCGGGCCCTCCATCAAGTGTTCGCGGTATAGGATCTCGGCACATCTCCCCGTAGCATGAAGTCCGGCTCTTGTATTTGGTCTGGCCGAGAAAGCTCAGCCCGATAATTATGCGCAAATGGATCATTGGTACGGTCGTCGGGATCGTAGCCGTGGTCGTTCTGGCTCCTCTCATTGCGGTCTATGTGCTCGGGCCGAAAATTCATGCCATGCTCCGCAGCCGCGTCGAGACCGTCCTAAGGACCCACTTCGAGAGCCAGGTCCAAATCTCTGATTTCAGTGTTTCTTTGTTTCCGCGAGTTCACGTCACAATCACGGGCCTGGTCCTGCGCCACAAAGGCCGCACGGACATTCCTCCGCTGATCGAAGTCAGCAAAGTCTCGATGGAGGCGGATTTTGCGAGCCTTCTGCGGGCGCAACCGCACATCGCGTTTGTGCGGCTCGAGGGATTGCAAATTCATACGCCGCCCCGAGAGCCGGGAGGTCGCGCCGCTGATCCATGGCACGGACCAGGATCTCGCCAAAAGTATCCCGTGCTGATTGATCGGCTTGTCGCCGATGACGCCAATATCGTGGTTTTGCGGGCGCAGCCCGATAAGCCGCCGCGAGAATTTCCGATTCACCATTTGGAGTTGCGCGATCTGAGCTTCGATCGCCCGGCCAATTTTCAGGCGACGCTGACCAACGCTGTGCCCAAGGGCGAAATCAACGCCATCGGTCAGTTTGGGCCGTGGCTGCCGGAGGAGCCGAGCGAAACTCCCGCTGTCGGAAAATACAACTTTTACAACGCGGACTTCGCCACGTTGAAGGGACTGAAGGGGACACTTTCTTCGACCGGGGAGTTCAGCGGCCCGTTGGACTATTTACACGTGGCCGGAGTGACCGACATTCCCGATTTTAGTCTCCGCACTACGGATCACCCAATGGCGTTGCACACGGATTTCGACGCCATCGTTGACGGCACCAACGGCAACACTTATCTGAATAAGGTAACGGCACGATTCTTGCACACGACGCTGCTGGTCAGCGGCAAGATCGTGGATGAAGACCGCAGCGTAAAGGGACGCACGATTATCCTCGACGCTGTCTCGCAAGGCGCGGAGGTGCAAGACTTGATTCGAATCGCCACAAAGGGAAGCGAGCCGCTGATGACCGGTGCGGTTCGCCTTCGACACCAACATCTCGATACCCGAAGGCATTCCTGACCTGATCGATCGCATGCAACTCCAGGGGCATTTCGGTATCGGCGATATTCAGTTCAACGATCCTTCCGTGCAGGGGAAAATCGACACGCTCAGCCGCAAAGGGCAGGGACAGCCGAAGGACATGGACATCAAAAGCGTCGATTCGGAAATGAAAGGCACATTTGGAATGCGCAACGCCGTCCTGAATTTCTCCGACCTGCAGTTCGACGTAACCGGAGCGGCAATCAACCTGACCGGAACCTATAACCTCGACTCCGAGCAGATGGATTTCCATGGGAAACTGAAGCTCAAGGCGAAACCGTCCCAAACCACTACCGGTGTGAAGTCGTTTTTTCTAAAAGCCGTCGATCCATTTTTCGCGGGAAAAGACGCCGGCACGGTCCTCGCGATCAAGATCACCGGGACGAAGGACAACCCATCCTTCGGCCTCGATCACGGCGGCCCCTCAGCGCCAGCCGAATCTGCGCCTCCCAAAGGCCAATGAGTTTTCCGGTTCGGCGACTTGGAGATCGAATCGCCGCTCTGCGATAGCAGCCGCTAGTCTCCGGATGTTTTCGGCGCGGCCTGCTGCATTTGCGCCATCATCTGACGCATGGCTGCGTCCATTCCTGGGGCGCGTTTCTTCCGCCACGCTTCGAGCTTCTTAACGTGCTTCTCGAGATTTCCGTACTGGTGGGGATTCTTGCTGCGCGCGCGCATCGCCGGGACGAGCGCCCTGATGCGATCCCAGACGAGCCACTGCTCGCCCGTGTTCTCGAAGAAAAATGCTTCGTCAATCAGCCCGCGGTTCACGATGCTCGCCACCATCTCCCAGTAGCTGATCACCATGCGCATTGAAGCGCTTTCCGGGCCGCCCATTGGCGCCTGCCTGGCGATATCTTCGAGCGAAGTGGGGTGAAACTTCGCGAAATACCAGTCGCGGGCCTCGCGCATGCGCGGCTCACGCCGCATCTCGTACAGCCGGAGCATCAAGTTGGCCTGGTCGTGCGTCACTTTTCCCATCTACTCCTCCTTGTGTAAGTTCGAATACGAAGCAGTTTACGTTGCGAGCTTTCGAATCATGAAGATTGAGGTGGCGCGGCTTCCTTCACTAGCACTTCATACACGCGGCTCAGCGGTATGGCCATTTCCTCAAACGCCATCTTGATGCGTCGCCGGAGTTCCCGCGCCACGTCGTCTTTGCGATTGAGGACTGTGCGCACTTGCAGCCGCAAAACCGTTCCGTCGAGCGAAAGCGACTCCACGCCGAGCACGCGCGGCCCTTCCACCAGAGCCGGCGACCAATCGGCGTCGTTGCGAAAATCCGCCGAGATTTTCTCGAGCGCAGTCAGCGCCCGCCCAACCATTTCATCGGACGGCACGGTCACGTCAACCAGCGTCTGCGACCAATCGCGGCTCAGGTTGGCCACCTGCCCCACCAGCGAATTCGGAAGAGTGACAATCGCGCCAGCCACGTTGCGGATTACCGTTCGGCGCAGAGTGAGGTGTTCCACACGTCCGATTTCGCCGTTGAGTTGAATCAGGTCGCCGACGACGTATTGATCTTCCAGCACAATGAAAAATCCGTTGATGATGTCTTTCACCAGGCTCTGCGCGCCGAAACCAAGCGCAAGGCTCCCTACGGCCGCGGCCGCTTCGAACGGCGTCACGTCGAAGCCAAATTCAGGAAGCGCCATCAGCACCGCTGCGCCCACGATTGCCGCAGCGCCGACGCTATAAACCAGCCCCGCCATCGTCCGCGTTTGCTGTTCGCGCATTTGCGCGGCGCGCGTTTGTCCCTTGGCGCTTTGTACCAGGCGAGTCGTCAGCGCTTTCAGGGCGCGCGCAAGGATCATCGCGATCAGGATGATGACGAGGATGCGCACGCCGCGCGTTCCCGCGGTTTCCAGCCAATGTCTCAGCGATTCGTTCATGGGATACAAGGCGCGGAATTATACCACTCGCGGGACGCGCCGCCGCCGCGGACGAACGAGCCGCCCGCCCGCGCGATGGAACCCGCGGCTTGTGCCCGTGGCCGGGGATTGCTTTGCTACGCCGCGCGGTGCCATGTAAAATCACTGTGCTTCTCGACAGCGCGCCCGTAGCTCAGATGGATAGAGCGTGTGCCTCCGGAGCACAAGGTCGGGGGTTCGAACCCCTCCGGGCGCGCCATCTTCTGTTCTTGCCACATCGAAGACCACACGGCGTCTACAGCAGCCGGCAGACTTGGTGTGCCCTGGGCCGGTTCGGGCTCCGTGATTCGGTGGTAAACTCCCCGCGAACTACGCATGAAACGGGAGGAGTTCGATGAGTCGTATTTTTTGTAAGTGGATCGTGCTCTCGGCGGTACTGCTGGCGCCGGCGGCGAGTTTCGCACAGGTGGCCTGCACGCGAGAGGGTCTGCAAGCGGCGACCAATCTTTACATCGACGCTCAAACTAAGGGCGATCCTTCCGGCATGCCGCTGGCGACCGGGCTTGCCTACATCGAAAATATGCAGGTCGTCGACATCAAATCGGGTGTCATTCAGAGACCGCTGAAGATGGATTTTCATCGAACGCTAATTGACTCGGCAACGTGCCAGACATTTACGGAAGTGATCGTTACGGACAAATCCCACCCGTACGTCCTCGGCACGCGACTCAGGGTCAATCACGACAAAATCGTAGAGATCGAATCGCAGGTAACGCAGGAAGGCGACTGGTTATTCAACGCTGATAACTACTTCAAGTGGTCGCCCGCTGAGGATTGGGGAGTGATTCCGCCGGAACAGCGCGACAGCCGCGATACTTTGGTTGCTGCGGCGAATGCCTACCTCGATGCTTTCCTGGAAAAGAAGCTCGACCTGGTGCCGTGGGGATACCCTTGCCAGCGGACCGAAGGCGGTATTCACACCGGTAAGGGCGTACCGGAAGACACATGCGCGGTCGGAGTGCCGGCCGGCGTGAACATCGTGGCGCGGCGCTTCGTCGTTGACGAGACGACGGGAGCGATTGTCGCGTTCTGCACATTCGGTGTGGGTGGACTGCCAGATTCGCATCTCTTTCGCATCGAGAAGGGCAAGCTGCGTTATGTGCATACCCTGACGCACGTGCCGCCGGGCTATCAGGTCCGGGTTAATGGGAGGCCCGTGCCGAACGCCCCGCCCACCAACCCGCCACCCGACAAGCAGCAATGAACTGAAGTCGGCTATGAATTGCGCCCGTGAGAATGACCTGCGCCTCTACGCCATCGAACGCGAAGCCTGGAGTGAAAAATGAAACTAAGTTTTCGGGCGACACTTGAAACGCTGCTGACAGTTGCGGTGATTTTTGTGACGGCAGCAGGGGCGGCAGTTTTGGTGCGAGCAGCCGCCCGATCGCAGAATGCGGCGGAGGCGACCGTTCCGTCCTTTTCAGCGGATCGCCTGCTTGCCCATATCCGCGTGTTGTCATCGAACGAATTCCAGGGGCGCGGTCCGGGCACCGTGGGCGAAACCAAAACCATTGGCTATTTGCAGGAGCAGTATCGCGCGGCCGGGCTCGAACCCGGCAATCCCGACGGAACGTATTTGCAAAACGTGCCTCTCGTGGGAATTCGGCCGGACCCGAGCATGGAGATGACGTTCTGCCGGGCACGGGAAGACGATCCATGCAGCGTTCCGCGATGATTTTGTGGCAGTGACAAGGCGCGTGGCGGAGTCAGTGACTCTCGATGCGGACATGATTTTCGTCGGTTACGGCGCGCAGGCGCCCGAATACAAGTGGGACGATTTCAAGGGCGTGGACGTGAAAGGGAAAGTAATCGTCGTGCTCGTCAACGATCCGCCGGTCACCAAAGGCAACCCGCCGGTCCTGGATGACGCGATGTTTGGCGGGAAAGCGATGACGTATTACGGGCGCTGGACCTACAAATACGAGAAGGCGGCGGAATTGGGTGCGGCAGGATGTCTGATCGTCCATGAGACAGGGCCTGCGGGCTATCCCTGGGAAGTTGTGCGGAACAGCTGGAGCGGTGAATCGTTCAGCCTCCTATCGGCCGACAAGGGCATGAGCAGGGCTGCGGCCGAGGGATGGATCTCGCATGAAAAGGCGCAGGAGCTCTTCGCCGCCGCGGGGCTTGATTACGGCAAGCTGAAACAGCAGGCAGCGACCCGCGATTTTCGTCCAGTGCCGCTCGGAATGAAGGCGCATCTTGAAATCCACAACACGATCAGGACGATTGATTCTCACAATGTGATCGCCAAACGAACCGGAAGCGACCCCGCGCTGAAGAATCAATACGTGATTTACACCGCGCATTGGGACCATTTCGGGCTCGGCCCGCCAGTGAACGGAGACAATATTTATCATGGCGCGGCGGACAACGCGTCCGGAACGGCCGCGCTGCTGGAAATCGCGCGCGCTTACGCCCAGCTAAAAACCGCGCCGCGCCGGACGATGTTGTTTATCTCCGTTACCGCTGAAGAACAGGGGCTGCTTGGGTCGGAGTATTACGCCACTCATCCGTTGTATCCACTGGCGCGAACCGCTGCGGACATCAACATGGATGGAATGAACACATGGGGCAGAACCCACGACATTCTCGAAATTGGAATGGGCAAATCGACACTCGATGAAGTAGCAGCGGCAGCTGCGAAAGATCAAGGGAGGGTGGTCCTTCCGGACGCGGAGCCGGAAAAGGGCTTCTACTATCGCTCCGATCATTTCAGTTTCGCGAAAGTGGGAGTTCCGGCGCTCGATCCGGATAGCGGCAGCGACTATCTGGGAAAGCCATCGGGATGGGGAATGAAGAAGAAGGACGAATACACCGCGAACGATTACCACAAACCGAGCGACGTGATTAAGCCGGATTGGGATCTTTCCGGCGCGGCGGAAGATAGCTTGCTGTATTTTCAGATTGGCGACCGAGTGGCGAATGCCGAAAAGATGCCCGCATGGAAAGCAGGCGCGGAGTTCAAGGCGATCCGGGAACAGTCGCTCAAGAACCAGACCGCGCAGCAAAACTGAACCGGGAAACTGACAATCCCCAATGGTGAAGCGCGAATGAAAAATCCTGAGCCAGGAAGCGGAAGCAAAAAGCTGTTAGCTGACGTCACGCAAGATCGCCGCGCAATGTTGAAATGGGCAATGCTCGGAGGCGGAGCAGCGGTCGCCGAGTCTTTTCCAAGGCCCCATGGCTGACGCTGCTATCGCGCCAAAGGAACAGGACGCGCAGGCAGCGGTGGATCGCGCTACGCGCGGCATGCCGGCTCCACGCATCAAAGACGTATCCGTGATTCAGGTCGGCGGCGGTGGCACCAACGACTCGACCGTCGTGAAAGTTACAACCGATCAGCCGGGACTCTACGGCTATGGCTGCGCTACGAACACATTTCCGGGCGGACGCTACAAACTTGTGAGCGCGGCGGTCGAGCAGTATCTGAAGCCATTGGTGATGGGCCGGACGACCGATCGCATCGAGCAGATCTGGCAAATCTGCTACATGAGTTCGTACTACAAAAACGACACGGTTCTGAATTGCGCCATCGGTGGCGTCTGCGACGCTCTCTGGGATATCAAGGGCCGCCAGGCGGGAATGCCCGTGTATCAGCTGGTCGGCGGCAAGTGTCGCGAGGCGGCGGACATCTATCTGCACGTCGGAATGGGCGGCCAAAACCCCGATCCTGGCAAGCAACTCGTCGAGAACTCAATGAAACTTGTCGAGAAAGGGCTGCCGCAATCTGCTCGTCGCCATGTTCCTTCGCGACGGAGCCGTCAACACCCTGTATGGCCAGCCGAAATTCGACGATGGCTCCATCCCTTTCGATCGCGACAAGGAAACTCGCAAGGTCATCGCCGCATTCGAAACCTTCAGAAAAGAAATGCCTCCGGAAATCGGCCTCGGCGTTGATGTCCACTCGCTGCTCGATAGCATCCGAGCTGTTCAGTTCTGCAAAGACGTCGAGCCGTTTCGATTGTTTTATTGCGAGGACCTCCTTGCGCCGGAAGAGGCCGGCCACTACAAAATCGTTCGCCAGCAATGCACCACGCCCCTCGCCATCGGTGAACTCTGGAACAATCCGCATGAATGGCAGCCGCTCGTCGAAGCGCGCGAGATTGACTACATCCGCCACCACGTTTCTCATATCGGAGGATTTACGGCCGCCCGCAAAATCGCCGCGTTCGCCGAGAATTACGAGGTGAAGTTCGCCTGGCATGGCAGTCCGAACTCTCCCGTCGGTCACATGACCAATCTGACCCTAGATCTCACGAACGAAAATTTCGGCATTCATGAACATTTCGACTATCCGCAAGTCGTCCAGGACATTTTTCAGGGCTGCCTCGAAATTAAGGACGGCTACGCGTGGATCAATGAGAAGCCGGGCTGGGGCATCGAAGTTGACGAGGCGCTTGCGGCCAAACACCCCATCACCGACGAACACCCAAACGAGTTTCGAACCACCGATGGATCGGTGATCGAGGGTACCGGCTAGAATTCTGGAATTAGAGTCTGTCCCGGGCGAGCGAACCTGCGGCATACTAAAGCCGTGGTGAGAATAGTAAATTCGCAGCCGCGCCGTTTCGCTCGCTTTCTTTGCCTGTGTTTAACCCTCGTTTTCTGCGCGCCAGAAGCAGGAACGCAAACCTCGTCCAATGCCGCGCGGCAGTCGAGCCCTTCACCGGAGGCACTCGCAGAAACAATTACCGATTGATCCGTCTGCGCCGGCCCATCCGTTCCCGCATTATTGGGAACAAATGTTCGGTTCCGGCCGCGCGATTCTGAGTCTGCGCGAAAGCTATCGCCGCGATTTGCGTGAGGTGAAGGCTGCCACCGATTTCAAATACGTCCGCTTCCATGCAATTCTGAACGACGAAGTCGGCGTGTACGACGAGGACGCGAGCGGCAATCCGATTTACAATTTCTCCTATGTGGATCAGATCTACGACGGCTTGCTTCAGAATGGCGTGCGCCCGTTCGTCGAACTAAGTTTCATGCCTCGCAAACTGGCCGCCGAACAGACGCTGCATTCTTTCTGGTACAAGCCAATCGTTTCCCCGCCGAAAGATTGGAACAAATGGGGCGAGCTGATTTCGCATTTTGCGCAACATCTCGTCGATCGCTATGGAATCAACGAAGTGTCCCAGTGGTATTTCGAGATCTGGAACGAGCCGAATATCGATTTCTGGGCGGGCGATCCGAAGGAGCAAACGTACTATCAGCTTTACGATGCCGCGGCACACTCGCTCAAAGCCGTTGACTCCAGATTGCGCGTCGGCGGACCAGCCACCGCTCAGGCGGCTTGGGTGGACCGTTTCATTCGCCACTGTGCCGAAAATCATGTTCCCGTGGATTTTGTTTCCACGCATGTCTATGGAAATGATTCCGCGAAAGGACGTTTTCGGCACCGACGAAACGATCCCTCGAACTCAGATGGTTTGCCGCGCTGTTCACAAGGTCCACGATCAGGTCGCCGAATCGCCACTTTCGAATCTTCCGATTATCTGGAGCGAGTACAACGCAAGCTACAAGAATGAACCGGACGTCACCGACGCGGTCTTCATGGGCCCGTGGCTCGCCGACACTGTCCGCCAGTGCGATGGCCTGGTGCAAAACCTCGCCTACTGGGCGTTCTCCGATGTTTTCGAAGAACAGGGCGTGGTCAAGCAGCCATTTTATGGCGGCTACGGTCTGATCGCAGAGGACGGTTTGCCGAAGCCCGCGTTCAACGCTTTCAAGCTCCTGCATCGCTTGGGCGTCCAGCGGATCCCGAGCAGCTCGGAATCAGCGCTCGTAACCCGACGCAGCGACGGCACTCTCGTGATCGCGGTCTGGAATCTGTTCTTGCCCGAGGACGAGGGCGCGCCCAAGACGGTTACGCTTGCGATCAAGGGTTACTCCGGCGCTCGTCGCGCCCGCGTGTATCGTCTGGATGCGGCGCACGGCTCATTGCTGGCCGCATATGGCGCGATGGGGAAGCCTGCCTATCCCACTTCGCAACAAATCGCCGAACTCCGTCACGCCGCGGAACTTCCCGCGCCCGAACTAAAATCGCTGGTGCACGGACAGACTCACCTTAGTTCTACCGCCTCAAGGTCTCGCGCTGATCGAACTTCAGTAAAGGTCGGGTCTGCTGGCACACGTGTGAGCGGGGAATTGCTAATCCGTTCCTGTCTGCTTCGATGGCGTGTAAGCCTTGAATCCGGCGCGTTCCATCCCGCGAACCGCTTCCGGATTTTTCATGAACGTTTTCCACACGTATCCTGTCCGTGCATTTTCCGCCATCACCATTGTAATTCCCGTATCGATTCCGACCACGTCGCTGTCGTACCAGTTGGTCAGCGGATTGAACGCATCCACGAAGCCGTATCGCGTCCAGGCGCGCTGTCCGTAGTGGTTCTTGATCGTTTCCAGCACGCGCACGGCCGGCTGCGGAAGAAACGGCAGCGAACCCGCCGACGCGCACGGGACCACGGTGCCGTCGATCGGCCCCGTCGCCGGCGGGCCTCCCCACACCACGTATCCCCTCGCCGAATCCGAAGCGGTGATGCCCCACAGGCTTTCGCTGTAGTCCGAAAATTGCGAAGCCAGGTCCATGCAGAATCGGCGGTGGACTTCCGTCGCCGTGATCGAATTTTGGAAATAGTCCGTGTACTGGTCGCGCTTGCCGCGAAAATCAAACCATGCCTGCGAATATTGGTGCACGAAAAGTGGCGCAAAAGATCCGATGTAGCGGATGCCGTCGTATTCGAAAGTGACTCGTTTCCAGGCCGTCCAGGTTTCCGCCGGCAGGGGATGAGTCGAAGAGCCCAATCCCAGCAGATACATCATCATCATCTCGCTGTAGTTGTCCCAGCGAAACTGCAGAAAGCCGCTTTCCGGCGTCCATCCGTGAGGAAGGATATGCGTGTCTTCGGAAAGCCACGTCCAATCCACGCGATTGAAGATGTCCGATGCCAGATCGCTGATTTCGGAATGTTGGAAATGCTGGCGGCACGTCAGGATTCCGCAGAGCAGAATCGCCGTATCCACGGATGAAACTTCCGAATCCCACAATCTCTCGCCGGTATTCACATTCGCCCAGTGATAAAAAGAATCCGCGGTGGTTGGGCAGTTTCTTCCACAGAAAACGCAGGGTGTTCAGCACTCGTCCTCGTGCTTCGCGTGCGGCACGTACCCGCGCTCATCGCCGATGCAGAGCGCGGTCAATCCAAACCCGGTTGCGGCGATGCTTCCCAGGTCGCTCTTGTCCGGCGTGGTCGCGTTGCAGCGGTCTCGCACGATTCCCGTGTACGGATTGGCTTGTTCCCAGAAATATCGGAAGTTGGCGTTCTCCATTGCTTCGAGAAGCACTTCGTCAACTTGAAAGAAGGGGCTGCTGTGGGGTGCGGCTGCCGATGGAGTCTTCTGCCTGCCAACCGCCCACGCGGAGGCCAGAGTGGACGGACCAGCCAATGGGATGAGCGCGCCCGCCCGAACTCCTAGCCGCAGGAGTTCCCGCCGCGAGAGTCGGCCCCACCCTGCTCGTCCACCAGGCATCATATGAATTATAAATGCTCTCGAGCGGCCAGTGAGGCTTATCCTCGGGAGCGAAGGACACTCATACACTGCCGTTGCCGCCGTTTGCTAAGATTGTTGACGCGATGAAACGAGCATCCAGCAGCGGGAAAATTCCTATTCCGATGGCCGTGATTCTAGCTGTGGGCGCCATTTTCGCCGTCGCCCTCGCTGCGGTCGCCCTGCATTACGCCTACAGACCAATTTCGCTTAAAGGCGCAATCATTCAGGAAGACGCCGACGCACGCAAACAATCTCCGATCACGGATGTCGAAGTCGGAGTGGCCGATAATCTGGCGTCCGCGAATGCGAAATCGGATTTCTCCGGCTACTTCAGGCTTACGTTGCATCGTGGCGTCGATAAGGGCCGCTCAATCGTTCTGCAGTTTCGCCACCCGGATTTCGAGCCGGTTGACCTCCCGGTGACCGTGGGAGACAAGCTGTACGTCGTCCGCATGACGCCGCTCCATCCGGAAGCCGACGACCAACCGGGCCGCTCCAACGTCGTGATTTCCAATGTTTTCGTCAGGTATTCGACCGAAACGACTGCTTCGGTGAACGTCGGCACAGGAGTAACCACATTCCAGGCCGTGAATACCGGAAATGTTCCCTGCGATCACCGCTCCGCCTGTTCACCCGACAACAAATGGAAGGCCGCCATCGGTTCGGCGTCTCTCGATGCCGGGCAAGGCAACGTGTTCGACAATGCGCGCGTGTCCTGCATAGCGGGCCCGTGTCCGTTCACAAGGATTGCATCCGACCATTTTTCGCAGGGGGGCCGCAATATCGCAGTGTCGGAACTTGATTGGTCCGACACGACCACGTTCTTGTTTCAGGCGGAAGTCTTCCGGCAGGAGATCAGCGATATCGTCCGCGAATCCTATCCCGTCATTTTTGGCCGCGCCCTGAACTTCAGCTTGCCCGCCACAGCCGAGGGACCGAGCCTGGAAGCGGAAGTGGACGGAACAAACATTGTCTTCCCGCTCGGCCCCTCGCCAAATTTGAGCTGGGCCACTTGCAACGTCAAAGTTGAGAAGGCTCAAACAAAGAGCTATCGCTGTGAGCTCAAACAAGGATATAGATTCCGTTAGATAAGGCCTCCCCAGCCGATTCGGAAACTGGTTGCCGGTGAGGAAGTGTTGCCGTTCAGCCCGTGTCGCCTTACGAAGGGAGCCTTCACGCCATGAGCGCTGAATCGTCACCGCAGAAAACTTCATCTGCCATTCGTCCCCAGAGCCGCCAATTTGTTTATCTAGCCGCAGCCTTCGCCGGTTTGGGTGGCTTGCTCTTCGGGTATGACACGGGCGTTATTTCCGGCGCCGAACTTTTTTTCAAGAATGATTTCTCGCTTTCCGTTTTCGCTCTGGAAGTCATTGTCAGCGGTGTGCTGGCAGGAGCTGCTGTAGGAGCGCTATTGGGCGGCTGGCTTGCGGACATCTTTGGCCGGCGGACACTGTTGATTCTTACGGCGATCATTTTCGCCGCGGGCGCCATCCTGTGCGCCGCAGCTCCTTCGCCCACGATATTAATCATCGGACGGATCATCGTCGGTCTCGGCATCGGTTTGTCTTCCAGCACCGTCCCCGTCTATATCTCCGAAGTTTCTCCCGCCGACGCACGAGGCTGGACTGTCTCGCTTTTCCAGCTGGCGATTACCATCGGAATTCTGCTCGCGTACTTCGTGGACTATGCGTTTGCGAGTATCCAGGGCTGGCGTTGGATGTTTGGTCTGGCCGTCGTGCCGGCCGCCATTTTTGCGTTTGGGATGTTTTTCCTGCCGGAATCGCCGCGCTGGCTTGCCAAACGCGGTCGTCATGATGCAGCCCAGGCCATTCTTTCGCGCATCCGGGACACGCACGACGTGGACGCGGAACTCCAGGAAATCGAGCATAGCCTCGCTCACGCGGAGGAGCGTGGCAACTGGCGGGACATGCTCAGTGTGCGAATTCGGCCCGCGCTGATTGTCGGCATTGGCCTCGCGATTTTTCAGCAGGTCACTGGCATCAACACGGTGATCTACTACGCGCCGATGATTGTCCAGTCAGCGGGCATATCGTCCGCGTCGGGGGCCATTCTTACTACGGCTGGCATCGGTGTCGTGAATGTATTGATGACAATTGTTTCCATGTGGCTGATTGACCGTATCGGACGCCGCCCACTTTTGCTCACGGGCATCGCGGGCATGATCGTAACGCTCGGCGTGCTCGGATGGGCCTTCCACTCCGCGAGTCCGACAGGCGCTCTCTCCTGGATCGCGGTGATCAGCATCATGGTCTACGTCGCGTCTTTCGCCATTAGTCTCGGTCCGATCTTTTGGCTTTTGATCTCCGAAATTTATCCCCTGAAAGTTCGAAGCTCGACCGAAGGCGTCGCCGCGACGTTCAATTGGGGTTCGAATCTTCTCGTCAGCCTCACGTTCCTAACGCTGCTGCAGATGATTGGCGCCACGCGCACTTTTTGGCTCTACGGAGTTTTTGCGATCGGGGCGTGGATATTTTCTTATTACCTTGTGCCGGAAACCAAGGGACGGACGCTGGAAGAAATTGAAGCGTTCTGGCGCAAGTGAGAACTGGCACGATGGGATTTATTTCGGCGCGGGCGGGCGCTTGAAAACCAGAAGCTTTGCCGTGAATACCTGCACTTCCTCGTTATTCTGATTGAGAGTCGCGCTCCGGACTTTCACGATCCCCTGATTGGGTTTCGAGCGGGACGGCACGATTTCGACGATTTCACTTTCCACGTGTAACGTGTCGCCCGGCCGAGTTGGTTTCGACCACGCGATTTCACCGCCGAGGCCGATCAAGCCGCCCGCAAGCTGCATATCACCAGTCACCAGCAGCCGCATGGTTGCGGCGGCAGTGTGCCATCCCGTTGCGGCGAGTCCGTGAAAAATGCTGTTCTGTGCGGCGGCATCGTCGATGTGAAACGGCTGCGGGTCGAATTCGGCCGCGAAGGCTTTCATTCGATCTTCGTCCATGCGATACGAGCCGGAATTGAATCGCTGGCCGACCTGTAGGTCGTCCAAGTACAACTTTTGTCGTGGCTCAGCAGCCGGAGTCATGTTCGTTCCCCAGTATTGTTGCGGACTGCGCTCAATCCTTCAACGCATTTGCGATCAATGTGTCCATTTTCAGATCCAGCCTTTTGGCAACCTTGTCGATTTCGGCTGACTTGAACCTGCCGAACACGGTGGAGGGGAGATCGTAGTCAATGTGAGTCATCTGATCCTCGCCCACGTAAACGCAGAGTCTCAGCGGCGCATATTCTCCGGCGCGAAGATCTTCCTTGGTCATTTCAACGGCGATCAGCGGGTTCCCGACTTCATACTGCCGGCCGAAGGCTTTTCTCCCCTTCAATGAAAGCAGCTGTCCGTGATTGCGTATGGCGAATAGCATGAAGCCGCTGCTTTCTTCCATGGCATGAATCTTGGCTTCCACCTTCGCTGGATTGGAAACGTCTTTCGTGGCCGCATCGAATACCTTCGGGTCGAATTTCCCAAGCTGTTTTTCAATGGCCGCGGTAACGGCGTCGTAGGATTTGGACGAAGTGAAATTTACGTGGGTGACGGAACTAACAGTGACCGATCGCGCGGACGCTGCATCACCCGCCGCTGCACTTGGACGCACGACCAAGCCGAAAGCGAGAAACGTGAACAATCCCGCAACGTAAACAGACGGCATTTCCATTTCTTAATCTCCTCAAGCGACCAAATGCATTCGTAATGATGCATATGGAAGTGAGCGGTCGCAAGTATCGAATCCGCAAATCCGATAACGGCCATCAGTAATTTGAGTTGGACATTAAGTCGCTGCTCTCGCAAACTCCGCTTCTCATTGTTAGTGGTGGTGAAGTTCCTTCGAGCCCTCCTTTCCACGTCGAGTGGGGAGCCCGCAGACGGTTTCTGTTTTGCTTGAGTTTCGCAGGGCACACTGTCGTGTCCATACCATAAGCAAATCGTATTTCCTTGGGCCATTCATAGACCGCCATTGACGGCGGCACGGGGACTGGTGTCCTCCAGATTTCGATCGGGATTATCGAGACGCCGGACGTGTGTCTGCAGGCGTTCCGTTTGCACCGAGCCGAGAAATCGATTTCCAAGCGGAGATGAGAGGACAGATGTTGCGAGCGAAGACAGAACACGGACGTCGGCCAACGTTTCTGAGTTCAGGCGACGGCGTGCGGGCGCGCCCCAGAATTCAAGAAGCGCAGTCTGGGCGCGTGCCGAAACGGTTCGTTCGAACTTCCAAGCCTAGCGTACATCCGCGAAATGTGGCGAACGCAATAACGGCGTCCTTCGCGGTCGAAGCAGTGCCAAGAAGCGAGACCCTGCAACCTCACACGAATTCCATCGATTCAGCAGGTTCAGGAATTTCTCCCGTTCTTCCTTCGGATCGGAAGGAGGAAGGAAAGGGAACGATGATGAGGCACCTGTGCGAAATCGGCGACTTCGTTCGCAGAATGCGGCTGCAAGCGCGTTTCGGCGATCTTTCTCGCGCGCCTCTTCGGCTGTTGCGAGTGCAGCTGAGCGGTGGCGCTGCGGAATGCGATTGGATCGCGCGTCCCGCTGACGCGTGGGACGCGGACCTGCGTCCAGCGGTGGGACAACGCAATGCTTCGATACAGGCGTTGCGAGACGCCATCGCGGTTCGCAACCTGCTGTTTCGGGTTCTGCCCGACCTCTATAGCGCCGCCATCCGAATCTACCGTCAATCATCGAACGAACGCCTGGAGCTGATTGTGACGGGCAGCGTCACCCGGGACGAGCGTGCGCCGGCCACTGTGCGCTCGCTCGCAATGCGCGCAAAGCTTTTTGGATTTCGTTTTTGGCTGGACGAAGGCGTCCTCGAAAATCTTCAGCCGGAAGAATATGCGGTGAATTCGTGATCGAGATCATGAGTTCGATGGCTTCGATCGCCGCAAGAGGGAGGGACTCGCCCGGTTTCAGCGGGGGATCGTCGAGTCTGTAGTTAGCCCCGGGTCGGAAAAGCAGGGAATTGCGTGTGCAGAGCATGATTCTCATCAGTTAAAGGAGAGGCGGAATGTCAGCTACGTTAAAGCCCGAAAGAAAGCTGTCTTTTTCTGAAAAGTTCTCGCGGTTGAAAGTACGGCTGGGGCAACCGGAATGGCGTAAATACGGAACGACGTTGCTCGCAGGGAAAGTAGTGGGTATCGCTGCGGTGCTGCTGATCATGGCAGCCGTCACCTATGGTTTCTTCGGCCATGTATTGGCCGACGACGCACCCGCTGTTAAGGCCGCGGACATCGTCAACCCGGTGAACACCGCGTGGACGCTGGTCGCGGCGTTCCTGGTGTTCGGCATGCAAGTCGGCTTCACGATGCTGGAAGCCGGCTTCTGCCGTTCCCGCGAGACGGTGAACGTGCTTGTGGAATGCGTGGTGGATACCTGCCTTTGCGGCATTCTGTTCTACGCCATCGGCTTCGCGTTCATGTTCAGCCACGGCAACGGCTTCATCGGCTATCACTGGTTCTTCCTGCAGAACGCGCCGGCCACCTATGAAACCACGGGCGTGGCGTTCCTGGCCGTCTGGATTTTCCAGTTCGCCTTCGCCGATACCTGCTCGACGATCACCTCCGGCGCGATGATCGGCCGCACCGGTTTCGTCGGCGACCTTCTCTACAGCCTCTGCGTCACCGGCTTCATCTATCCGATCATCGGACACTGGGCATGGGGTCCGGACGGCTGGCTGGCCAACGATGGGCAGCGCCGGCAACATGTTTCCGTCGCTCGGGAATGGGCTTCCATGATTTCGCCGGCTCCACGGTCGTTCACACCATCGGCGGATTCATCGCGCTGGCCGGCGCCATCGTTCTCGGCCCGCGCCTCGGCCGCAAGTTCAAGCGCGATGGCGGCGCTCCCATGCTGCCGCACGACTTGACCATCGCCGTCACCGGCGGACTGATTCTCTGGTTCGGCTGGTACGGCTTCAATCCCGGCAGCACGCTTTCCGCGATGGACTTCGTCGGCATCGGCCGCGTGGCCACCAACACCACCCTTGCCGCCTGCGCGGCGGGACTCAGCTCCATCATCTACGGCTACTTCATGACCAAGAAGTGGGACGCGGGCTACACCACCAACGGCTTCCTGGCCGGTCTCGTCGCGATCACCTGCCCCTGCTACTGGGTCAGCCCGACGGGCGCAGTCCTGCTCGGCGGCATCGCCGGCGTCCTCGTCATCCTGGGCGTCGACCTGCTGGAATGGCTGCGCATTGACGATCCCATCGGCGCGGTCCCGGTGCACGGCTTCTGCGGCATCTGGGGAACGCTCTCGCTCGGGCTGTTTGCCTGCGGGCAATACGGCGCGACCGGGCCGATCTCTCCCGACAACAGCGCTCCGCTGAAGGGCCTGTTCTACGGCGGCGGCACGCAGGTGTTGGTGGCGCAGATCATCGGCAGCGCCTGCGTCACCGCTGGCGACGTTCGGGTGGCCATGGTCGTCATGCTCGCTGGTCAACGCCACCGGAACGCTTCGCTTGCCGGCAGAGGCGGAGCTGTACGGCATGGACCTGCACGAGCACGGCATCTCGGCTTATCCGGAGTACGTGCTGTCGTCTCTGGGAGCGCCCGGTGGTATGGCCAAAGACACCGTTCTTCCGTTACCCGGTGGGTCGATGAGCAGAGCGGCTGCACACTCGGACTGATTTGATCTGAACACCGGCGGCGGCCCCGGTTCTGCCTGATTCAAGGGCGACCGGGGCTTGCCGCGAAATCGCGAAGCACTTCGGCGCAACTGCCGGTTATCCAGGCTCATTAATTCGCTGCCAACATAGATGACAAGGAGATGGACATGACGAAGCTCGAAGCGATCGTTCAGCCAAACAAGTTTGACGCCGTGAAAAGCGCGCTGGTCGAAATCGGAATTGACGGCATGACGGTATCGGAAGTTCGCGGGCACGGGCGGCAGAAGGGCCACACGGAGACTTACCACGGACACGAATACAGCGTGGACCTGCTGCCGAAAATCAAGATCGAGATCGTGACCGACGACAAGCTGGTGGATCAGATCGTGGACGCGATCATCAAGAATGCGGCTACCGGCAAAATCGGCGACGGGAAGATTTTCGTCTCCAAGGTCGAAGAGGCCATTCGGATCCGCAACCAGGAACGCGGGGCCGCGGCTCTTTAGCTGAATGAAATATCCCGCGGGTTATTTTCGGGGGATGCGCAGGACCGAGGACGGCGGATCTTCACGGTAGAGTTGTTCGACCAGCGCGGCGCGGCGATCGAGCACCGCTCGCTGATTGAACGAACCCTTGTCGGTGATCTCGCCTGCATCTAGCGACGGAGGCTCTTCCAGAAGGACGGCCCGCGTCACTCGATTCGAGCTGCCCGTGGATTCCGCGGCAAGGCTAGTTAGCAGCGAAAGAAACCGCGCGCGCACGGCGGGATGCGCCAGAATTTCCGCCGTCGCGTTCGCCGGCAGTTCCGGGCACAAAGAGTGGCACGCCTCCACATCCGGAAAAATTAGCGCGGAAACGTAATCGAGATTGAGCCCGGCGATCACCACGTCGCGAACGAACGGCGAGCAGTGCGCGATGATCCGGGCGCGAAGCGGACCCACGCTAACCCACGTGCCATTGCCGAGCTTGAAGTCCTCGGTCAAGCGGCCGTCGAATAGCAGACCTTTGTTGATATCGTTCGGATCAATCAGCAATACCGCGTCTCCGAACGAGTAGAAGCCTTCTTCGTCAAAGACTTTTCGCGTCAATTCGTCCTGGCGCCAGTATCCCGGCGTAATGTTGGGCCCTCGCACGCGCGCCTCGAGCTTGCTGCCGTGCGGCACGATTTTCAATTCAACTCCGGGAACAGGAATACCGATCGTTCCGGCGCGATCGGTCTCCCAGGTGGTTTGCATCGCCATCGGCGACGTTTCCGTGGAGCCGAGGCCGGTGGCCATGATGATGCGCTCGCCGCAGGTCTCAAATGCCAGCTCGCGGTACGCGTCCCACACGGGCTGCGACAGGCCCGCGCCGGCATAAAACATCAATCCGAGGCGGCGAAAGAAATTCTCGCGAAGCTCGCGATCGGCGCGCAAGAACGGCAGTAAATCCTCGTAGCCCTTGGGAACGTTGAAATATACCGTCGTGGAAATTTCGCGAAGATTGCGAACCGTCCTCTCCATCGAACCCGGGCCGGGCTTGCCGTCGTCAATGTAGAACGTGCCGCCGTTATAGAGCGCAATTCCAACGTCGTGGTTTCCGCCGAAAGTATGATTCCAGGGCAGCCAGTCCACGATCACAGGGGGATCGTCCTCGAGGAAACCGAATATCTGGACGATCATCTGCTGGTTGCTGCAAATCATGCGGTGCGTATTCACCACTGCTTTGGGCATGGCCGTGGATCCGGACGTGAAAAGAAATTTGGCCACGCCATCGGGCATCGATTTTCTCGTGCGCGGCTGCGACGGCAGGCGTGGGACTCGTTTCCAGAAGATCGGCGAAGGTGGCCTCCTTGCGGCGGTCGGGCGGCGCGGTGGTCGTGACAACCTCCAGATGCTCGCCCACTGCGGCTTCGATCGCTGGGGCATAACGGATTCCGTCCGAAGCGAAGACGAGTCCCGGCGTGAGAATTTTCAGGGTATGGCGCAGCTTGCCGAAGTCTTTCGAAACCAGCGAATAGGCCGGCGAAAGCGGCGCAGTGGGAATTCCGACGTGCTGGCCGGCCATTGTCAGCAGAAAATGTTCCAAATCGTTTTCCGAAAGAATCGCCACGGGCCGTTCGGCTGAAAGTCCACGGTCGAGCAGCGCCTGGCCGATGCTTTCAACTGAACGCAATACCTGCGCGTAATTCAGGCGCCGCCATTCTCCGCCCGGGCCGCGTTTCGCTATGCAGGTTTTCTCGGGAGTGGCTTTCGCCCAGTGAATCAGGCGGTCGGTGAGAACTTTTGGATACGGGCGGAGGGCTTCATCCGGCTTGACGAGAAGCACGCCACCGGGGAGCCGCTCGAGCGACGCGCCGGAAGTGCGCATCCGCACTTGCCGAACGCCTGCTGCTGCGGCGCTTCCCCCGGCTGGATGTTTCGGGTCGGTCATTGCAAACTGAAAAGACCGTCGGTCAGCGTCTCGCCCACATCAATGTCAACTGTCCTCACGAATTGCCTACCCACCCTTCGCCATTAAAGATGCACACAACTGCTGGGATGTCACCGTCCAGCCAAAAAACGATTCCACGTTGAAGATTGTCGCATCTTGGGCGCTGCGCTCGCCCGCCTGCATGGTGGCATCCGTCAGCAGAATCGGCCAGTAGTCGTGGAAGTAGGCATCGCGCAACGTGGATTCGACGCAAACGTTGGTGGCGATGCCGGCAAAAAATAGATACTGGATCCCGCGGACGCGCAGCTGCGAATCGAGCGTGGTTCCCGCAAAGCCGCTGTAGCGCGTCTTTACGATCACCATGTCGGTCGGCTGCGGCGCCAGCTCGTCCACGATTTGAAAATCCCAGCCGCCTTCGGTGAGAAGCTTGCCCTTCAATTCCGGCTTCGCGCACATCAGGCGCATAGCTGTCTCTTTGTGATAATTCGGAGAGCGGAGGCCTCCGGCATTGCTCAAGTCCCGCTTGTAGCCCGTCTGGAGATATACAATCGGCACGCCTGCTGGCCGTGCCGCGTCGAGGACCGCGCGAATCACGCGCACCACGGCGGGCGCTCCGGAAAGATCGGTTCCCGCTATGTCGAGCGTGCCACCCTTGCTCGCGAAGGCATTCTGCATATCCACGACGACAACGGCCGATCGCTCGAAATCCGCCTCAATCGGTTCGGGTCGCGTGTCTAGTCTTGGCATGGGCTATTCAACTCACGACAGGATCTTCAGGCACTTTCCGCCGAGTGCTTTCGGGAGGACGGCTTACTTACCCAATTCTTTCCGGACGATCCGGGTGCCTTCGACCATCGCGCGCAGCTTGGCGAATGCGATATCGCGCGGCACGTGGAAAAGTCCGCAATCGGGCAGCACGTAGAGCTTTTCCGGCGGTACGACCTTCATCGTCTTGCGAATTCGCTCGGCAACGATGTCCGGCGTCTCGACTGAATTGTCTTTCACGTCAATCACGCCAGCGCCTAATTCAAACGGCACCTTGAATTCGCGGAAGAGATCGAGATCCTCGCCGCCGCGTCGCGCAAATTCAAGGCTTAGCGAGTGCACCTTGGCGTCGAGAATTGCCGGGAAAAGATACCGGTAGCTGCCTTCCCACGACGGCTTGCCGTAACGGTTTCCGTAGCAGATGTGAACGGCGATCTTTGCCTGAACTCCTTCGACCAGGATATTCAGCACTTTGACGCCCCAGTTGATGTCTTCGGGGAAACCGGAATAGTAGGGCTCGTCAATCTGTATGTATTTCGCGCCCGCTTTGACCAGTTCCTTCAACTCCATGTTCATCACGCGGGCGATGTCCGTTGCCAGAGCTTCTTCGGTGGGGTAGTGCTTGTTGCGGACACGCTTGCAAAGCGAATGAGGGCCCGTGATGCAGATTTTCGCAGCGCGTTCGGTATTCGCCAGCAGAAACCGGAAATCGTCCGAGAGGCCGACCGCGGCCATCGGAATCTTGCCGATCACTTCGCTATCGTAAAAATCGTAGTAGAACTTCTTCGAGGAGCGGTCGATCTGAATGCCGGGAAGCCGCTCGACGAAGTAATCGATCATGTTGTCGCGGCGGAGCTCTCCGTCGGTCACGATATCGAGGCCGGCCATTTCCTGGTCCTTGATCGCGGAGCGGACCGCGGCATCGTGAATTTCGTCGAGATCGTGGCGGCTGATTCGCCGCGCGAAGTAATCGGTCTTGAGCCGCTCGAGCCAGCCCGGCATCGAGTAGCTGCCAACCATCGTTGTCGGAAGAATGGGAAGAGTCATTCGTGTTACTCCCGTCGTGTCGTATACAGGACCGAAGTCTTCGATCCCGCGCGGTGCTGAAATGGCGCGAAGTGCAGGTCGTAGCCGGCCCGTTCCGCGACCTCGCGCAGAAGCGCGCCGTTGACCCAGTTCACGATGGACCCGTCCAATTTCCCTGGCCCATGGAACCCCATGCTGTATTCCTGAAGGTCGGTGACGAAAATATCCTGCACTTGAAGATACCCTCGCGGATGAAGTAGCGGCAAGGTGTTGCGAAAACTCTCGAGCGCGCCGGGGCTCAAATGGAATCGCAAATCGTTCGGCGCGTTTCGGAGGATGTCTTCCATGTGCGCGGAACTGAGTCCGGCTGGGTAAGACGCGTCCGGCATGTCAACCGCGTCCACCAGCCGCTCCTCCGTGCGCATCGCTTTCCAGACTTCCATCCAGAAAGTCATGCCCTTCGCGCGGTCCGGCAGAGCTGCGATGCCCACATCCAGCAAGCGGTCCACGATTGCGGGGATGTCCGCGATGGCTACGTCGCACGCCTTGCTGATCCTCTCCGCGTCCGCAGGAGGCAGGTACGCGCGGCACTGCACCCAGAAAATCCGGTTGTCGCGCCATACGACTTCCTCGTCCGGCAGGTTGTCGTACATGTTGGTTGAGTGGACGTGCAGTACTTTGTGGCGCAGAAAGGAGAGCGTCTTGATCGGGTCCATCGCGTCGAGCGCGATGAAACTGCACAGATCGATGTGTTTCTTGACCGCGGGCCTGGAATGTTCGAGCGTGGCGAGCGAATAATCGCCCAGCAAATACCGCAAGCGCGGATAGAAAGCTCGTGCCGCGCGTCTGATCGAGCGTGCAGAAGTTATCCAGCCAGAGGCCGGCGTGTTTGCCCATGCCCACGCCGATTTCCAGAATGAACAATTCCTGCGGCAGTCGGTTTTGCTTTTCCAGGTCGTTGAGCAGATTCCAGAATTCTACGGCGGCTTCCGCGACACCGTCCGCCTGATTGCCGTCGGACTTGCCGCCCGGCAATGCCTGTTCGTAGCCCTTGCCGGTCGCTTTTTCCCAGTCCTTCAGGCGCTGCCAGTAGAGCCGGTTGAATTCCCACACGATGCTTGTGCGAAAAGACCGAAAGTCCTCGAAATAGACCCGGCCCTGGCCAACGCCTGATTGGGATTTATCCGGACTGATGGCCTTCTGCAGAAGTTCGCGGAGCGAGCCGGGCGCCACTTGCCTCGAATCAATTCGGATTTCCATGGGCGCGGCGCTTTCGCTTTGGTTCTCGTCGGCTTGCATCACCGTGACGGCTTCGCGGAAGTTATTCTTGTACTGGAGCCAGTCGAGATGAATTTGTAAGCGCGCGAATTGCGCCGGTTTCAGATGGCCCTCTTCGAGGAGCGACAAAACCGTGGCGACGACATCGCTAGTGGTCGCGGGAGCCGAATCTTTTCGAGTGTGATTGAGGTGCAGATTCACGATTTGGACCCGGAGATTCCTATGATTCGCTCAGCCGGCAAGAGGACGGCCGCAACGAACGATCCACGCAGTCGGCCTTGAACTTTACCGACATCAATGTGTTTTTGCCAGCGAGTAGTTGGATTTTCCCGATTCAATTCAAAACCCGTCGTTGCTGGAAGCATTATGGCCCAGACTCGCGGAGATCTTCGCCGTCGTTTCCTTGGTGAGTGCGATCTTCCGGGCGAGTTCCTTGCCACGGAACCGCGGCGTTGGCCCCGCCATCCCCACTGCTGCAATCACGCGCCCGTCCCGCGACCAAACCGGCGCCGCCACGCCGCTCAGACCGCGTTCGGTCTCCTGACTGTCGAGGGCGTAACCGCGCTCGGCCACTTCTCGCAGGTTTCTCTTTACCTCGGATACGGTCGTCATCGTATGCGGCGTGTATGAAGTTAGCCCCATGATGGCCAGAATAGCGTCCACCTCGTCCTCGGGCAGAAACGCGAGCGTCGCCTTTGGCGGCCGCAGTGCAATGAGCTGGAAACCGCGCGCCAACGGGAGTGCTCACGGTAATTATGCTGTCGCGCGAGTCCACACGATCGAGACAGATCACGCCTCCGGGCCCGGGAACGGCTAAGCTCACGCTTTCGCGGGACGCGCGCGAAAGTTCCAGCAGGAACCTGTGCGCTTCCGTCCGCAGCGTCCTTGATTCGACCGCTCGCGTCCCCAATTCATGCAGCTTCAGCCCCAGGCGGTACCGGTCACTTTCCGGATTCCGCTCGATCAGGAGGAACTTTTCCATGGCGTGGAGCAATCGGTGAACTGTCGTCTTATTCAGACTCAATCCGGACGCCAGCTGGGTGACGCCGAGAGCCGGGCCGTGGTCGCCCATGTAGATCAGAATGCGCAGGGCCTTCTGCAGGGACTTGCTGGAGCCTGTCTCGCCCCTTGCGGGGCTTCGTTTCCTGCTGCGATGTTCTGGCTTTCGGCACGCCTGATCCTCGGGTATCGCTCGACGACTTGGGTATTGTAGTTCCACCGGTGGCGCTAAAGTCAATCTGAATGGTTGTTTCACATTGTAAAACGCAGAGCCGCAGCGGATTGGGAGCGAAGCAGCGCCTGCGCGACCATCTGCGCGTAGCTCGTACTATAATCACGGCTATGACAGATATTTCTTCCGCTGCGCCCAGCTTGGCCGAGATGCTGCGCGGGTTTTCGATTGAAGTGAATCCCGGCGAACCGAAAGTGATCGACGCCGCGCCCCAGCGCCTCGACCCGGGAACGGAAGTTTTCATGACCTGGATTCCCGGAAAGAATCCGATGGACACGATTGGCCCGGCCAAGAAACTGCGCGACGCCGGACTTTATCCCACGCCGCACATCGGCGCGCGACACGTGGAAAGCGCCGCGCAGCTCGAGGAGGTGGCAGGTCGACTGGTGCGCGAAGCGGGTGTGGACCGCGTGCTGATCATCGCGGGCGACCGCGACGAACCCGCCGGTCCGTTCGATTCGAGCCTCGCGGTGATGCAAAGCGGCATTCTGCAGAAGGCTGGCATTACGCGGATTTCCGTCGGCGGGTTTCCCGAGGGCAATCCGAAGATCCCTGACCCGTTGCTCTGGGAAGCTATCGCTGCGAAAACGAAATTCGCGCGAGAAAACGGGCTGAACCTCACGATCGTAACGCAGTTCGCGTTTGCGTCCGAGCCGGTGGTGGACTGGATTCGCAAAGTCCGCGCGCTGGGCATCGACAATCCCATCCGCATAGGATTTGCCGGCCCCGCGAGCCTGATCTCGCTTGCACGCTACGCCGTGGTCTGCGGCGTCGGCGCTTCGATGAAGGTGCTCACCGAAAAGCCGCAGTTCGCCAAGCTTCTGATCGACAAGGGCCCCGAGCCGCTGATTCGCGAGGTCGCCGACCTGTGCGGCCCGTCAACCGGATCGACGCTGCCGCTCGGCATCAAAGGCGTGCACTTCTTCGTCTTCGGCGGATTCAATAAGACCGTGGACTGGATCAATGCCCAGCGAGTCCAGTAGCTTCCTCGGCATGATTGCTTGAACTCGACCGCCAGCGTAAACTGCTTGGCTCATGGCTGATTCTCCCTCTATCGTTGGACGCAGCATCGCGCACTACACAATCATCGACAAAGTCGGCGGCGGTGGCATGGGCGTCGTCTATAAGGCTAAGGACACGCGCCTTGGCCGGAATGTCGCGCTGAAATTCCTTCCCGACGATGTTTCGCACGATCCGCAGGCAATCGAGCGGTTTCATCGCGAGGCGCGCGCCGCTTCCACGCTCAACCATCCGAATATCTGCACGATTTACGACATCGGCGAATTCGAAGGTCGGCCATTCATCGCCATGGAACTGCTCGAGGGCCAGACTCTCAAGCACCGCATCGCCGGTAAGCCAATTGATATTTCGGAGCTTCTGGAGATCAGTGTTCAGATCGCGAACGGTCTGGATGCGGCGCACGCCAAGGGCATCGTCCACCGCGATATCAAGCCTGCGAACATATTCCTTGTCGAACGCGGGCAAGCAAAAATTCTGGACTTTGGACTTGCGAAGCTGACGTCCGCGCTTCGGTACGCCGCTGAATCGGTCGGCGCCGGAATGAATATGCAAACGCAGACACACATGCACCGGGAAGACCACTTGACCAGTCCCGGCAGCTCGCTGGGAACGATTGCGTACATGTCGCCTGAACAGGCGCGCGGCGAGGAATTGGATGCGCGCTCCGATCTGTTTTCGCTCGGCGTGGTGCTATACGAAATGGCAACCGGTTCTCTTCCGTTTTCCGGTTCGACGACCGCAGTCATCTTCGATGGCATCCTCCATTCCACTCCTACGTCCGCGAAGGAGCTCAACCCGCGCCTGCCCCTCGCGTTCGAGACCCTTCTCAGCAAGGCGCTCGAAAAGGATCCGGACTTGCGCGGCCAGACGGCCGCCGAACTTCGCGCCGATCTGAAGCGTCTTAAGCGGGATATCGAATCCAGCCGGCAGCCGGCCGCAGAGAAAACCGGGGCGGGTTCCGGGTCGCATCCGATTGCCGCGCTGCAACGGTCGGTAGCAGTGCTTTACTTCGAAAATCAAAGTGGCGCGAAAGAAGACGAATATTTCCGCGACGGCATCACCGAGGACATCGTTACGGAGCTTTCCAAAATCGCCCAGCTCGAAATCTTTCCGCGCTCGGAGATGCTGCCGTTCCGCGACAAGCCGGTCACCGCGCAGCAGGTCAGCCAGAAACTCGGCGCCGCCTACGTGCTCGAAGGTTCAATCCGCCGCGCCGGCAATCGCGTGCGCATCACCGCGCAGCTTGTCGAAGCTTCCACGCGCCATTCCGTCTGGGGCGAGCGCTACGACCGGCAGCTAGAAGACGTCTTCGCGATTCAAGAGGAGATCGCCCGCAGCATCGCACAGGCATTGCGCATCACGCTTACACCGCAGGAAGAAAAAACCATCGCGCGCAAGCCGACCGAAAACCCCCAGGCCTACGATTTTTATCTTCGCGGGAGAAGTTACACCCGTCGCGAAAATATCGAGTACGCCCTGCAGATGTTCGAGCAGGCCATCGAGCTCGATTCGAATTTCGCGCTGGCGCACGCCGGCATTGCGGACCTGTGCGGGCTAAACTACGAAATTCGCGAACAAAATCAGAAGTGGATTGACCGCGGACTCGCCGCTTGCGATCGCGCCACCGCGCTGGCGCCCGATCTGCCCGAAGTGCTGGTCGCGCACGCGCGGCTCTTTTACGCGCAGAGGAAGTACCCCGAAGCCGCGTTGATGGCCCAGCGCGCCAGCGAGCGCAAGCCCGATTGCGACGGCTTGTGGAACATTCTTGGTCGCGCCTATTTCGCTTCCGGAAAATTCGAGGAGGCTGCGGCTCTTGCCGAGCGCGCGATGGAGTGTAACGGCGACGACTACAATACCTACATTCCCTACGACCAGTCCTTGGAGCGGCTGGGACGCAAGAAGGAAGCCGAGCATGTCCGCGATCGCATGACGAAAGTTCTTCGCCAGCAGCTGGAACGCGTGCCAGAGGATGTGCGTGCTCGCGTCTTACTCGCGACCAACCTTGCCTATTACGGCCAGGATGCGGACGAGGCCATTCGCCATCTGAAGACCGCCGTCGCGCTCCGCCCCAACGATCCCAACACGCTCTATAATGCTGCCTGCACGTACGGCGTGCTGGGGCGAAAAGCAGAAGCGCTCGAAACCATCAAGAAGACTTTCGCCGCCGGCTATGGCAACACGAATTGGGCGGCCAATGATTCCGATCTGCATTGCCTTCACGACGAGCCTGAATTTCGGAAACTCGTCGGGCTCGACCTTCCGCCGAAGGCTTAGCCGCAATTTTGCTAGCTGATTTTCAATCCCACAGGCCCGATATATTCCGACTGCGGACGAATCAAATGATCTTCCGCGTGTTGCTCGATCACGTGCGCGCACCAGCCAGCGGTGCGTCCGCAAGCGAACATGGCGACGAACTGCCGAGGATCAAGCCCGAGCGCCTGCAAAACCAGCGCCGTGTAAAATTCCACGTTCGTCCGCAGATTGCGCCCCGGTTTCACTTCCGCCAGAACCTTCAGCGCGGTCTGCTCGACGTGGAGCGCCAGATCGTAGAGTTGGCGATTTTCCATTTGCGCCTTCCCCAGGCGTTCCGCTGCCTTGCTCAGCACCTCCGCACGCGGATCGCGAACCTTGTAAACACGGTGGCCGAAACCCATGATCCGCCGGCCTTGCGCGAGCTCATTTCGCACCCACGCGTCCGCGCGATCGGCACTCCGGATATCGAGCAACATGTCGAGAACCGGTCCGGGCGCGCCGCCGTGCAGCGGCCCTTTTAGCGCGCCCAGCGCGCCGGTGACGGCACTTACTAGATCGGAGCGAGTGCTGGCGATGACACGCGCCGTGAACGTGGAGGCGTTCATGCCGTGGTCCATCACCGTCACCCAATATGTGTCGAGCGCCTGCGCGGCCGAAAGGTCCGGCTCCTTGCCGTGAATCATGTAGAGGAAATTCGCGGCGAGCGGAAGATCCTTGCGCGGCCGAATCGGCTCCAGCTTTTTCGAGATGCGCGCATGAGCTGCGACGACGGTCGGGAAGCAAGCCGTCAGCCGCATGGCCGCTGCGAAATCAGCTTCCGGCGTGATGGCATTCGGATCGGCAAGCCCCAGCGAAAGCGTTGCGCACGCCATGCGCAACGCGTCAATCGGCGGCGCGGCCGCTGCGCCACGAAGAACCTCAAGCGTCAGCGCAGGCAGCTCCCGCAACTCGGACATGTCAGCGGACAGTTTTGCCAACTCCGCGCGGTCGGGCAGATGTCCGCGCCACAGCAGGTGCGCCGCTTGCTCAAATCCGACGTGGCTGGCGAGCTCCTCGATCGTATAGCCGCCCACAATCAGCACGCCATTCTTACCATCCACATGGCTCAAGCGAGTTTGCGCGGCGACTACGCCTTCCAGTCCGCGGGGTGCTCCGGTGACGTTTGAAGACATCGAATTCTCCTTACAGACTGAAGTGTGACGCTTCTATTTTGAAGCAATTGCCACCGGAATGTCGAACCATGAAATGGCCCGCTGAAGGGTCAGCGAATCCGTGTAACTCAGACCGCATGGCGGACAATAAAAAAGGGGCGGATGGAAAGCACCCGCCCCTCACGACTTTTGAACTGCAACCGGCGCGCCTTACTTCTTCGCCGTGCGCCAGCCTTCCGCGTAGGTTTCGCGAACAACCTTCGAGTACGGCACGGAGCTGACGGTCACTTTCACATCGAGCTGCTTGTGGCGTTCGACGGTTGCCTTCTTGGTGCCGCCGTTTTCCTCGCCCCACACCAGCGTCAGTTCCGTCCCGATTTCGACGTCCGGATCGACGATGCCCAGCGACAGCACCGACCGCTCGTTGAAGCTGTAGCCGGCGAACATCGAGCATCCCACGACCTTCCCGGCCTTATTCACCACCTTGTCGTATGACGACGACGCGTAGTTTGAAATGGGCATGTCGATGAACTTGTAGGGGTCGCCCGGTTCGAGCAGCGACTTGTAGGTCTTCGCCACGTCGTCACCGTTCCACGCGAAAGTGACCTTCTTGCGCTGGGTCTTCTGGTCAATCTTCTCCAGCGCTTCGCGGCCGATGAAATCATGGTCGAACTTGACGAATATCCCGTAGCCCAGCTCGTACGGCGTGTTGTAGTAGTCTTCAATATTGTTGGAGACAAAGCTTCCGGCCAGAGAACCGGTGGCTTCGTAGCTGTTCGCCGGCAGCCACTGGCGGTAGCTCTTCATCTTCTCGCCGGTGTAGACGGCCGGCAGCGGCGAAGGAATCCAGCCCGATTCGCAAGTGTTCGACGCGTACGCCCGCGAGCCCACTTGCTTCATGCCGAACTCCGCCCCTGCCGCCACGATCGCGGCGCGAATTTCCTCCCGCTCTTCGTATGGTCCCCAAATCTCCAGACCCGGAGCGCCGGCCATTCCATGCCGCAGTGCGCGCACAGTCTTTCCCTTGATCTTGATCTCGCCCATGTTGAAGAACTTGATGTCCGGAAACGGCCCGCCGTTCAGCTTCTCGATAATCTGCTTGGCGTTCGGTCCCTGAATCTGGTACCGGTAGGTCGTCCGGATCACCGCCTTGCCGCCCGGGTTCGAGGGCGACCGGTCGTCGCGCTTGATCTTCACGTCATATTTTCCCGACGTGGCATGGAACTCCAGCCAGTTCGCCACCGGCGCGCGCCCCACGTAAACCAGGCTGTTCTGGTTCGAGGTGGAACAGAATTCCATCGCCGATGATTTTGCCGTCGTAGTTGCACGGTGCGAACTGTTTCGCGCGATTCACCGGAAAGTTCGCGAAGCTGTTGGTCCCGAGATACGACAGAAGCTTCAGCGCGTCCGGCCCTTCCACGTACAAATTCGCCATGTGGTGGGATTGATCGAATAGAACGGCCGTATCACGCCAGGCCTTCTGCTCGTCGCGCCAGTTCGAATACTCGGAAGGGACCACGGGATAGACGTACGCCCCGATCGGAGAATTGCGGAGCATGTTCACCGGATTCCCGGCTGCCTGCAGGACTTCCTCTAGGTTTTTTGGTGCCATGGCTGTTGATAGCCTCCTGTTGAACTCTTATCGGCCGAAAGCGCGGCCCAGATACTGACAGACTTCCACACTCTCGCGCAATATGCGTGCGGACGCGCTGGGTCCAAGCTGGGGAACCTGCTTCGCGAAAGGCGCGTCCCCCCACCCCCAAATGTTACGGGACGCGCCTCCTCAGGGAATACTAGTTCTTCGCTGCGCAGGATTGCGGGTACACGGCGTCGAGTGCGCCCCAAAGAGCTTTGAGGCTTCTCTCGGCCGCGCAAAGCACTTCGAAGTTGTCCCCTTCACTCTGACTCTCGAGCCAGGAACGCCAGGCGGCGCGATGGCGCACGTCGGCTTCCTCGTGAACGCTGAAATAGGCCAGCGCGCGGGGCTCGGTGATGTCGTAGAAACGCTTCAGCCCGGAAATTTTCTGTGCTGCGATTTCCGGCACTTGCGCTTCGTATGCGTAGAACGCGGCCACCGCCTGCGCCATCGTTCCCTGCGAGGTCACTTCGTCGAAAGTGTCGAGCAGCGCGGCAATGCCCGGAAGCGGGCGCGCGTCTGCCAGTGTGGCTTCGCTTACGCCGAGCGATTCAGCGAATTGGCGCCAGAGCATGGGGTGCGGCGAGACGGGATCGAGTTCTTCGTCCAGATTTTCCTGGATGAGCTGCGCAACTGGGCCCGTGGCCCGGTCGGCAAGCTGCTGCAGATTTTCGGGAAACGCGCGCACGTGTTGGTAATACTGCTCCGCATAGAGCTGCAGCGATTCCCTGGAGAGCGTCCCTTCGGTCCAAGCCTGATAGAAGGGATGTTTAAGAAGGTGGTGTTTCTCGATCAGAATGTCCAGTGACTGAAGCAAAGTCTTGGGAGTTGCGCTGTTCTTGGCCATCGCCTTTTTCTGGTTTCCTTTCGGAGCGGTCCCTCATGCGAAACTTCGAAATCCTAACCGATATATACGGCGAAATCCAGCGAACGCCGGAGTGCCTCGCGCTCCACGGCAGCGAGATGTTTCACAAGATGAAACGGATCGATTCCGGCCCAAGCTGCCCGTCTGCTTCTCAGCGCCCGCGGAGTGTGGTAAATGTGATAAAAGAACTCGCGTCCCCAGCGGGATCGAATGGGCTTTAGTCGTTTGTCAGAAAGAGGAGATTTCCATGGCACAAGCTGTCGCAGGGCACGACGCAAAACAGTTCATCAATGGCGAATGGATCGGCGCCGCCGATGGGAAGACCTTCGAAAAAAAGAATCCCTTTAATGGCTCAGTGGCTTCTCAGGTTGCGGCCGGCAAACGTGAAGATGCGCGCCGCGCCATCGAGGCCGCCCACGCCGCATTTCAGACTTGGGGTTCCACTGCGCCCGCCGTCCGCCGCGGCCTGTTCCTAAAAGTCGCCGACGTGCTCGAGCGCCGCATGCAGGAAGTCGCGAAGATCACCGCCGAAGAAACCGGCCAGACTTTCGGCTGGGGCATGTTCAATTGTATTTTCAGCGTCGGCACGCTCCGCGAAGCCGCCGCGCAGGCCTACGCAGCGGTCGGCGAAGTAATTCCCACTGACTTGCCGGACACCACCGCGATGGCCGTTCGCCAGCCTGTCGGCGTCGTCGTGGGAATCGCGCCGTGGAACGCGCCGATGATTTTGGGAATTCGCGCGATCGCCGCGCCATTGGCGTACGGCAACACCGTGATCCTGAAAGCCTCCGAGGAATGTCCGGCCACGCATCTGATGATTGCATCGGTCTTCGAAGAAGCTGGTTTTCCCAAAGGCGTCGTCAACGTCATCACCAACGCGCCCGCCGATGCCGCCGAAGTGGTGGATGAGTTGATCGCGAATCCCAAGACCCGCCGCATCAGCTTCACGGGCTCGACGAAAATCGGCCGCCTCATCGCCGAAAGCGCCGGACGTCACCTCAAGCGCGTGGTGCTGGAACTCGGCGGCAAAGCGCCGATGATCGTTCTAAAGGACGCCGATATGGAGGCGGCAGTTTCAGCGGCGAATTTCGGCGCCTTTATGAATCAGGGCCAGATCTGCATGTCCACCGAGCGCATCATCGTCGAAAAATCCATCGCCGAGGAATTCGCAAAGAAGCTGGCCGCGAAGGGTGCATCGCTGAAAGTCGGCGACCCGCTCAGCCCCGAGTCGCAGCTTGGCTGCATGATCAATCCCGGCGCTATCAAGCGTGTGCAGGAGCTAGTGGACGACGCAGTAGCAAAGGGTGCGAAAGTGCTCTGCGGCGGAAAAGCAAACGGACCGTGCTACCCACCGACCGTGGTTTACGGCGTCACGCCCGCAATGCGCATGTACGGCGAGGAATCATTCGGCCCGGCCAAGCCAATCGTTATCGCCAACGATGCCGAAGACGCGCTCCGCATCGCCAACGACACTCCCTACGGTCTCTCGAGCGCCGTATTCACGCGCGACGTAAACAACGCTCTGCGGATCGCCGAGAAACTCGAATTCGGAATTTGCCACATCAATGGCGCCACGGTGCACGACGAACCGCAAATGCCCTTCGGCGGGATGAAGGACAGCGGCTACGGCAGGTTCGGCGGCCACGCAGGCCTGCAGGAATTTACCGAGCTGCGCTGGATCACGATTCGGCGCACGCCCAGCCACTACCCCATCTGAAGCGCAGAAGAATCCAGCGTATGAGGGGCCGCCACGGCAGCCTCGTGCGCGCGGCGGCGGTGCGATGGCGAATCACTCCGTTAAGCGGCCGACTCCTCTTCCTTTGCGGCACCAGCGCTGCCAACATTAGTCGCCTTAATTTCCAATCCGCTTTTATTCATGTCGAATCTCTGCTTCCGATCCAGTCCTTTGACGAATTCGCGCGTGGCCTTCGCGATTGCTCCGGGCATACTCGATGCGTCGACCTTGACGGATGATCCCGCGGCACCGTTGCTACGATCCTGATATTTAAACGAAACTTCAAACGTCTTCATATTTGCATTCCCCCCTTAGGTGTTGTGGCACCAGATAGTGTAGCCCGATCTAGGCGCGCGACGCGAAAGTTTGGCTCGCCGAACTTAATGCGCGATAAACGCGGTAGCCCGGGAAGTGGAGCGCCAGGAAAACATTTCTCCGGTAATCCGCCTAATCACGAGTTGACTCGTCAGAACCCGCAGCTGGACCCGAGGGCGACTTGCCCCGAAGAGCGGCGAGGGCTTCATGCAAACTATCGAAAATGCGACTTGGGCCAATAGCCTCCGTCAGGTGATGGCGGTCCAGATCGGGCTTGAGGTCCGATTGCACGTGAGCAAATACCAGCCCGGTGCCCTTGGCAGAGAGGTCCTTCTGAATTTCACAAACGACACGAGCAGCGGTGAAGTCCACATGTGAAATCGCCCCCGCGTCGATGATGAGCCAGTGCAATGGCGAGGGCGCCGAAGCGGCCAGCATTCGCACCTCGTCCGAAAAACGATTGGCGTTGGCGTAGAAAAGTTGCGCGCCGAACCTGTAAACGACCAACAAGGGCTCAGTGACGCTGCCGGGAACGACCGGGTCCAATTGCCACACTCCGTCGCGTGTCTGTTCCAGCACCGCGGTGTGTGGACGATAGCTATGGTTCACAATGCGGAACAGTGACAAGGCCATGGCCAGAACGATGCCCTGTTCCACGCCAACGAAAACAACAACCACGGCGGTCGTCAGTGCCAGGGCGAACTCACCGGGACTTTCGCGACGGATGGCGCGAAGGCCGCGCAGATCGATCAGACGAATCGCAATCGTGAAGACCACAGCTCCAAGAACACATTGAGGAAGAAACCGCAACGGACCGGTGAAGAAGATAAGAACGATGGCAACCGCGCCGGCGGTGGTCAAGTGCGCTGCTTGATTGGTCCCTCCGGAGCTTTCGACCATCGCCGTCTGCGTGGGGCTGCCATTTACCACGAAGGTTCCGCTGAACGCGGCGGTGGCATTGGCGATTGAAATACCGGCGAGGTCGGTGTTCTCGTCGAGCTGCTGGTTGTGGCGGGTCGCGTATGCACGCGATGTCGCGGCGCTCTGGGTGATGATCATGACAAAACAAGAGCCGGCCACGGGAAGCAGCGTTTCCATGTCTCGCCAGTTCAAATCGGGCAAGCCCAGGTGCGGAAGGCCAGCGGGCACCGAGCCGAGAACGGCGACGCCCGAACCCGCCCAGTGAAAAACTGCACTCGCTGCAATCGCTCCGACAACCGCAAACAGAGGTCCGGGCAATCTTGGGGAAAAGCGATGAAATAGAAGAATACAGGCTACGACCGCGAACGAAATCTCCATCGTGAGCAGATGAGTGTGTGGCAGCGAGCGAAGCACCTCGAGAAATTGGCCGGCAGTGCGGTGGCTGTGGATGGTTAGTCCCAGCATTTCGCCGAGCACGGCGATGCCGACTTGAAAGCCGACTCCGGTCAGAAAGCCGAGGAGCACCGTCCGAGACAGGAAATCCGCGAGGAAGCCAAGTTTTAGCACGCGAGCGGCGAGCAGGAACACGCCGGTCAACAGAGCCACTGAGCCTGCAAGGGCAACGTAGCGGGCGCTGCCGATTGGAGCCAAATTGACCAGTCCGCCCGCAAGTATTGCCGCAGTCGCGGAATCGGCAGCCACCACCAGATAGCGCGAACAGCCAAAGATGGAGAACGCGACAAGAGGCAGCAGCAGCGTGTATAGGCCCGTGATGACGGGCATGCCCGCAATCCTGGTGTAGCCGAGTGACTGAGGAATATTCATGCCGGCAAGCGTAAGACCGGCCATGAGATTTTTTGGTACGTCCGACCACCGTAGAGGCCTCAGTCCCTGGAACAGAGGAAAGCGGCTTACGGGGTGAAATGTGGGGCTGGGGCGGTTAGACGTGAAATTGGCCCCCCTTCATATCGGCTCGCGCCGGTCGCTCGCGGTAATCGCACGAGCGCACCGAAAAGTTAGCAGTGGATCTTAATTCTCTATTTTGCAGCCGGGTCCTTCTTTACGCCGTTGTCCATGAACTCCATCCAGAATCCCTGGGGATCGGGCACGAAGAACATGCGCGTCGTAGGAGAGATGAAAACAGGCGCGTTTGACGGGCTCAACGTGTGCAAATTGGCCGCCGTGACCCGCGCAATCATCACATCGTCGTCCTTGGAGAAGAATAAAAAATGCGCTGCGCCGGGATCTTGAAAGTGGGCGCGCGCAAATTGCTTGTTGTGCTTTGCGTATTCGATGAACTCCAAAATAACGGGAGAGCCGGGAACGGCCGCCATGGCCAACCGGAATTGGCCGGTCGTATTGGTCAGGTCCTCGTGTGTCTTGTCGCCCATTAACGATGGACTGACCCAAAACTTGAAGTCGGGTCCCACCAGGCTCTGGTACATACGGCATGTTTTTTCGAGATCGTCCACAACCACGGTGACACGTGCGCCTAGAACCTTGCTGCCGGGGGCGGCGGTCGTCGCCGGCGCGGGAGTCAGCTCCATCAACTCGACCGGATATCCATCGGGATCGCGCACGAAGACCGCGCGGATTTTACCGGTTATGCCGGGCCAGCTCGAGATCTCGACGGGATTTCCGCCGACAGTGATGACTGGAAACCGCTCCGCTTTCAGAAGGGCGAGCGTTTTATCAAGGTCGGCCACGATGAGCGTCAGGTAGGATGCGCCGGGATCGGTCAATGGCGGATTGAACTGCTGAGACGGGATTCCCTTGATTTCGATGGCCTCGATGGTCATTTCAGGACCACCCGGAGCCGCCGCGGTTCCGGGAATCGGAAGAAGGGCCACGCGATCCACCTGATCGTAAGGGTTCGGCACGCCTTGGGCGAGCTCAGCAACCTCCGACAACCCGCGATTGCTGCCAAATGGACGCGGCTGGTCGCGAGTTCCTCGAAGTTCCAGCCCAATAAGATCGTAATAGAAATGCATTGTCTGCTCGACGTTCCCGATCTCTCGGCCAAGGTGGCCGGGTCGAAGAACATCTCCCGAAGGCGCGATTCCCGATGGAGGCGCATCCAGCGTCGCCCATGGCGTTTGCGCCGAGGCAATCGGAGCTAATCAGCAGCATCAGAGCGATCACAGTTAGCAAGCGTACGGTGTTCTTTAATGTTTGTGGCACTTGGGCCCCTTTAATCTGAACCGAAATTTTCGATGACGATCTTTCGTTCGCGCGCATCATACGCCGCCTCCGCTTTCGTCACAACGAACTTGCCGCCAAAGCCGACGCCCGTGACACCGCGGGATTGGGAAGCGATTTCCGCCTTCGGCCGGGACTCTTTGATTGGCTCAAGGCGCGCGCGGAGCGCGATCTAGCCGCGGCCGATGAACGGCATCTTGGTTGCCATCACGGTCATGAATTGAACATTAGCGTCGAGCGGGAGAGACGCCATGTATACGACCGCGCGCGCGACGTCTGCCAGATCCATCGTCGGCTCCACTGCAACCGTACCGTTCGCTTGCGGAACGCCCTTCTTCATTCGTTCCGTCATCTCCGTTGACGCGTTTCCAATATCAATCTGGCCGCAGGCGATGTCGTACTTCCGGCCGTCGAGCGATGTCACTTTGGTGAGACCGGTGACTCCGTGTTTTGAGGCTGTGTAGGGCGCGGAATTTGGACGCGGGCTATGCGCCGAAATCGAGCCATTGTTGATGATTCGCCCGCCGCGCGGATCTTGGCTCTTCATGATCTTGAACGCTTCTTGCGTGCAGAGAAATGTGCCGGTGAGATTCGTATCCACAATGGATTTCCACTGCTCGAAGGTTAAATCCTCGAGCGGCACGGCGCGACCAGAGCCTCCGGCGTTGTTGAATAGCAGATCGAGCCGGCCGAAAGTGTCTTTTGTTTTCGCGAAAAGCTCGCGCACCGCGGCTGGATCGCTCACGTCCGTGACAACGACGAGTGTTTTGGAATTTGTCGGCGTCAACGCAAGCGCGGTCGCTTCCAACCGTTCCTTGCGCCGGCCGGCAAGAACCACCGAGTAGCCCTCTCGAGCAAGAGCCATGGCGACAGCCTTGCCGATGCCGCTGCCCGCGCCGGTCACGATTGCGATCTTTGACGACGAGTGGGGCGAAGAATCCATGAATGCCCTCCGCTAAGAACTTGTTCGGTCGTGCGGCCAATTAGGATCTAGCTCGCCGCGCCGCCATCCGAGCCGAGTCTGTTCAGAACGTCCTAGTGGTGCTAGTGGGAATTGGATGCGGGTGCGGACATGGGTGTCTCCGGGTACAGCCGGTCGAAATCCGGATCGCCATGAAGTGGAGCAAGATCCGGGTCGCGGCGCGCCCACACGGCGTCCCTGAATCCCGCTTCCCATGCTTTGCGCAGCGCTTCCACGGCCTCGGGATTTCTTTTCAGCCCGCAATAGACGCACGCCGCGTTGTAGAGAATCGAAGCTTCATTGGCGCGCAGAGTAACCGCGAGATTGAGCTCGCGCATGGCGTCGTCCGGGCGCCCCAAGTTAGCGTAGTCGCTGGCCAGCAGGATGCGGGCCCGCGCGTCCTCGGGCACTTGCTTCAAATGATTTTCGAGCGCTGCCATCCTCCGCTGCAGCATATTGCGCTGGGTTTCATCCTTGCCCATCGCGCCAAGGGAGTTCGAGATGGGCACATAGACGTTGTAGTCTTCTCCGCTCGCTTCGATGGCGGCCTCCGCCACGTCCACGACCTCTTGGTAGCGTCCAGCGGCAAAGAGGGCGCGGCACAGCAGGTAATAAGCGCCCTCGCAATCGCGCTTGCGTTCGATAGCCTTCTTGACCATGCGCACAGCTTCGTCGTGAAGTTCGGCTGCGTAAAGTACCCAGGCCTGGCTGACCTGCACTTCGGGCAGGTCCCAGCGTAGAGCCACCGCCTTGCCGGAAGCCTCTCGCGCTCGTTCGACCCACACCTGATCGCGACTGTAGTTGCAATAGAACATGGCGCAGGCGTTGGCGGCGGCTGCGTAAGCCAGTGCGAAGCTCGCGTCCATGGCCACCGCGTTTTCAAACATCTGCAGGGCGAACTCGAGATCCTGGCGAGTCTGCCTCCGCGCATAACGTTTGCCGCGAAGATACAGATCGTAGGCTTGCAGGTTTTCGGTGGGCTTGACGGCTAGCGCCTCCAACTCCTGCGGGGAGAGCGTGACGCGAAGGGCCTCCGCAATTTTGCGGGCCATTTCGTCTTGGATTTCAAACACGTCCTTCATCTCGCGGTCGAAGCGTTCCGACCACATCGGAAAATCGGTGCGCGTGTCCACCAGCTGAACGCTGATGCGCAAACGAGCGCCGGCGCGGCGCAACGTGCCTGTGAGGACATAGGCCGCACCAAGCTGCTGGCCAATTTGGGCCGGAGTCACAGCCTTGTCGCGGAACGCCAGAACCGTGGGGCGCGAAAAAGTGTTGAGCCCTCGGATTTTGGAAAGCTCGGTGATCACGTCCTCGGTGATGCCGTCGCGGAGGTATTCGTCTTCCTTGGCGCCACTCAAATTCTCGAAATAAAGCACGGCGACGGATTTTCCCGTCTGCTTTGGAACTCCTGGATCCGAATCCGTCTTCTCCTTTGCGCGCCGCTTGCCCGATTCGAGATCGCGCTTCAGGCGGCTGAGGTCGGTTTTCAATTCGGTGGCCGTCTGGCAGCGCAGATTGCGGTCCTTCTCCAGCGACTTGTCGAGGATGCGCACGAAATCCGGCGGCAGCGCGGGATTGATCTCCGCGGCCGGTTTGGGATCGCGATTCAAAATGGCGTCGAAAATCACTGCCGAGGTGTCTCCCTGAAACGGGAGCGTTCCGGTAGCCAATTGATACAGCACCGTTCCCGTCGAAAAAAGGTCGGTCCGTGCGTCCACCAGCTGGCCGCGGGCCTGCTCCGGCGACATATACGTGACCGTTCCCACGGCCGATCCCGGCGAAGTGAGTTCGATTCCGGCGACCATCGTCTCGGCTAGCTCGGCAGCAACTCCCCGTGCGATTTCGCCCTGACCAACTTTCGCCAAACCGAAATCCAGAATTTTCACCTGCCCGCGATCGGTCAGGAAAAGATTCGCGGGTTTGATATCCCGGTGAACGATTCCCTTGGCGTGCGCCGATTCCAGAGCGTCTGCGATCTCAATGGATATCGGCAGCAGCTTCTCGATTTCCATCGGCTGCCGGGTCATCTTCTGCGCGAGTGTCTCGCCCACCAGCAACTCCATCACGATGAAATGCCTGCGCTCGTGCTGCTCGATCGCGTGGATGGTGCAGATATTGGGATGGTTCAGGGACGAAGCCGCGCGCGCCTCGCGCTGAAAACGCTCGAGCAATTGGCTGTCCTGAGCCATTTCGGGCGGAAGAAACTTCAGCGCCACGCGGCGGCCAAGCTGAGAATCCTGGGCTTCGTAGACCACGCCCATTCCGCCTGCGCCGATCTGCTTGACAATCTGGTAATGCGAAAAAGTCTGTCCGATCAGAGAAGCTGTCTCTGGCATGAGGTGCACATCTTAGTTTGTCGATAGAGGTGAGTCAACGACGTGAGCCGTAAGCTCCGGAGTCCATGAATGTCTTCCGTTGTAACCTTGGCTAACGCGCCATATTCCTGCAATTTATAGAAATCACTAATGTTATTGGACCTTTCGCGGCTAAGGGTCATCGCCGCCGGTTCTACAGGCTTTAGCCTATCGCTAGCGACGGGGCCAAATACCATCATGGGCGCTCTGGTAGGCAGACCGCTGAGCGGTGGGGCTACCGTGATAGCGCCTACCAACTATCGGATTCGATTTTCACAGGAGGGGACGATGAAGAAGTATTTGGGAGTCGCACTGGTCATGGTTGTGTTCCTGGTGATGCCTGCTGTTTCGGCTGCCTCGGATAAAGAAGACGACATCAGCCGCGCACAGCGCGCCGGCCAAGTGTTTCAAGAGATTATGAACGCGCCGGATAACATTCCTCACGACGTGCTGAATAAGGCCCGGTGCATCGCGGTGATCCCTGGCGACAAGAAGTTCGCTTTCATTTTCGGCGCGAATTATGGCCGCGGTTTGGCCATTTGCCGAACGGCGACCGGATGGAGCTCCCCATTGTTCCTGGCCGTCGAAGGCGGCAGCTTCGGATATCAGATCGGCGGCTCGTCAACTGACTTGGTTCTTCTCTTCATGAATGACCACGCGTTGCATAGCCTGCTCAGCGATAAATTTAAGCTGGGCGGCGACGCTTCGGTAGCAGCGGGCCCGGTTGGACGCGATGCAACTGCAGGCACTGATCTGAAGCTGACTGCGGAGATCCTCTCGTATTCCCGCACCAAGGGTATTTTTGCGGGAATCGCCCTGGACGGCACGGTTGTTCAGGCTGACAAGAGCGGCGACGCTGCGCTGTATGGTCCGGACGTGACGCGCCATGACATTCTCGGTGGTGGCGTACACGCACCGGCCGAGGCACGCACTCTTTCCCGTGAACTTCAACGCGTTTCCGCCAGCGCAGGCGAATAACAAACTAACCGTAACACGTGAGCGAGCCGGGGCGGCGAAAGCCGCCCCGGCTTCGGTTCACTTCCTCCCCGTTTCCCCGCTTCGATTTTGAGTTTTCCGCGCTATACCCTTTCGTTGATTTGAGCGCCTTGGCCGCCGCTCTTGCCGAGTATTGTCAAATCGCACTTGGGTGGCCTATGATACGTCTCGCTTGGCCACCAATCCTGGTCCGTCCGGCACAGGGCCGTGAAGGCGGCTCCGCTGGCTTACCCGTCCCCGCGGGAGTGCATCTCATTACGTGCCGCTCGACCCAGTGACGGTGACCACGAAGCTGGAAACGACATCCCCGCTCGCGCCGCTTCGGCACGACCGAATTTCGAAGTTTTAGATCGAAGGAGAAAAAAGATGGCTACAGCTACTCAAGCGGTACAGCTCACCGATAGCGTAAGCAGTTACGTCGCAAAGACGCGCCAGATGTTGATCAATGGAAAATGGGTAGGAGCCGCTTCCGGCAAAACCTTCCCCACTTACAATCCGGCCACCGGCGATGTGCTCGCCAATGTCGCCGAAGGCGACAAGGAAGATATCAACCGCGCAGTCGCCGCTGCGCGCGCCGCGTTTGATACCGGCCCGTGGTCGAAAATCACACCATCGCAGCGCGGCAAGCTTATGTGGAAGCTCGCCGACCTGATCGAGCAGCACGCGGAAGAATTCGCGCAGCTCGAATCGCTGGACAACGGCAAGCCCGTGACCGTCGCCCGCATGGCGGACGTGCCCGGCACGATCGACATGTTCCGCTACATGGCCGGATGGGCCACGAAGATCGAAGGCAATACGATTCCGATCTCCGCTCACGGTGCGAAATTTCTGGCATACACGCTTCGCGAACCCGTGGGCGTGGTCGGCCAGATCATTCCGTGGAATTTCCCGCTGATGATGGCCTCGTGGAAACTCGGCCCGGCGCTCGCCACCGGTTGTTGCGTTGTCCTGAAGCCTGCCGAACAGACTCCGCTCACCGCTCTCCTTCTGGGCGAATTGATTCAGGAAGCCGGCTTTCCGGATGGCGTCGTTAATATCGTTCCCGGCTACGGCGAAACTGCCGGCGCCGCGCTCTCAGCGCATCCGCACGTCGACAAGGTCGCGTTCACGGGTTCAACCGAAGTCGGCAAGCTGATCGTGCATGCTGCCACCGGCAACCTGAAGAAAGTTTCACTCGAGCTCGGCGGCAAGTCCCCGAACGTCGTATTCCAGGACGCCGATATCGAAGCCACTATTCCCGGAGCGGCCATGGCCATCTTCTTCAATCAAGGCCAGACCTGCTGCGCCGGCTCGCGGCTGTACGTCGAAGAAAAGTCATTCGACAAGGTCGTCGACGGAGTTTCGCAGCTCGCTTCGAAGATTCGCGTCGGCCCCGGCATGGAGCCGACCTCCGATATGGGTCCGCTCGTCTCCGAAGAGCAGATGAATAAAGTGTGCGGTTATCTCGAATCCGGATTCTCGGAAGGCGCGAAGGCTACTGTTGGCGGCAGCCGCCAGGGAGAAAAGGGATATTTCATCAAGCCCACGGTCCTGGTCAATACCAACGAAAAGATGAAAGTGGTTCGGGAAGAAATTTTCGGACCCGTCGTCACCGCCATCCCGTTCAAGGATGTGGACGATCTCGTCGCCAAGGCCAACGCCACGGAGTACGGTCTGGCCGCGGGCGTCTGGACTCGCGACATCGGCAAGGCGCACCGCATTGCTTCACAGCTCCGCGCGGGCACGGTCTGGATCAATTGCTACAACGTGTTCGATCCGGCGATGCCCTTCGGCGGCTACAAGCAATCCGGATGGGGCCGCGAGATGGGACACGAAGTCCTGAATCTCTACACCGAAGTGAAATCGGTCTGCACCCCGATTTCGTAATTGCCGGTAGTTCGTAGGGGCGAAGTCCGCCGCGGCGGACTACGCGCGGCATGAATGCTTGGCTGGATGCAGCCCGTCAGCCCGGCGTTCCGGTGTTTCATCGTAGGGGCGCTGCTTGCTGCGCCCTTGCTTCGATGTAGTCTCCGCAGGGTCGCCCACCCTTCTCCGTCCCGAGGCTTCGGGACCGGGAAGGGTGGGTTTTCCTTTATTCCCAGCCTCTTTTCGATCCGTACGGCAGGATGAATCCCATCGCTTCGATCTCGTGGATTTTTCCGCCTCGGACCTTTTGATCCCCCCGAAAAACGCGCGGATAATATCACGCTGCGGATTCATGCTCGTGAAGGTTTCGCAGGGGCACAGCACGCCTGCCGCGCCGATTTCTAGCGGGCTGTGCCCGGCAAGTTTACTTGGCTCCGCGCAGCCGATTCATCAAAAACTTCGCCGCTGGTACAGCTTATGTGGAGTGCGGCGACTTGCCGCCGCTGTTCGCCGTCCCGGCTTGCCGGGACGTGCTGCAACCACGCGCAATCTGACTCCGCGTCCGGCGCGCTATAGCCCGGGGCCTTCGTTTTCTCTGCGCCCTCTGCGCCTCTGCGGTGAGTTTAGCGCCTTTCCTAAATCACATTGCTACCAGGTGGCACCAACACATGAACGCTTCCTCGATTTCCGCTTTCATGCGATATTCACCAAACTCCTCGGAGGGTGTCTTGAGCAACAACGCAAAACCATGGCCGTGGCCGGATTCGCTCGACGCCGTCATCGCCGCGCCCAACCATCACAAGCTTCTGTTTGAAAACGATCGCGTCCGCGTTCTCGAAGTCCGCATAGCGCCGGGCGATATTGTTCCCGTGCACACGCATCGCTGGCCTGCTTCGATCTACGTCGCGAAGCAAAGCGATTTTCTTCGCCGCGACGAAAACGGCACTTTGCTTTTCGATAGCCGCACGACGGGGCCTCCGCCGGCGAAACCTGTAGCCCAATGGACGCCGCCCCTACCGCCGCATTCCGTCGAGAATATCGGCGCCAATGAAATTCTGCTCATCAGCACGGAACTGAAGGGTACTACCTGAAGCCAGTGAACTCGGCGCCTGGGTCGAGTGTCTGGAACTAACTGTAAATAAGCTGTTTACATCGCCAACTCAGCGACTGTGAGCTTGCATTCCCAGCTCGAAGCTGTCTGCCGTGGATCGCCAAGTCATCTCCACCGGCTTACCAGCCGCGCATTGTCAATTGCGAAGCACCCAGCGCCCGCCGCGTTGGCGCGCGCCGGAGCCTGTGCTATAAGTAATAGGCTGCCGCAACCTGAGGAAATTGTGCCGTTTATAAATTTTCCCGCTCGCGAAATTAACTGCAAGCTCGTGTACTACGGCCCCGGCTTGGGCGGGAAGACCGCCAACTTGCAGTGGATCTACGAGCATACCGGCACGAGCCAAAAGGGAAAAATGGTTTCGCTTGCCACCGAGACCGATCGCACTCTTTTCTTCGATTTTCTTCCGCTCGATCTCGGCACCGTGCGCGGATTCAAGACGCGCTTTCATCTCTATACCGTTCCCGGTCAGGTATTTTACGAAGCGAGCCGCCGCCTGATTTTGAAGGGCGCCGATGGCGTTGTATTCGTCGCCGATTCGCAAGAAGAACGCCTCGACGCTAATCTCGAAACGCTCGACAACCTCCGCGAGCACTTGAAGGATCACAACCTCGATTTCAATTCGATTCCCTACGTGCTGCAGCTCAACAAACGCGATCTGCCCAACATTCTTCCGGTCGACGAACTACAGAAGCAGCTCTCCGTAAAAGGCGAGCCCGCACTCGAAGCCGTCGCCGTAACGGGCCAGGGCGTCTTCGACACTCTCAAAGAAGTCGCCAAGCTAGTCCTCGCCGAACTAAAAAAGAATTCATAGCCGCCCGCCGCAAGCTTAAGACTTAAATGTAGCGCCGCGGTCTTCAGCGCGGCATCCGACGCTCTCCTCCTCGCACGGAGATCGGTGCTGTGATGTTTTGCCCTTCGAACGTGTCTAGCCGCCTGCCGCAAGCTTAAGATTTAAATGTAGCGCCGCGGCCTTTTTACCCTGAGCGAAGGCGAATGGGCAGCGCGGCATCCGACGCTCTCCTCGCCGCATCGAATGCGGCACCTAGCCTCCGAACATGTGTGTTCCGCGCGTAGGGGCGTTCACCGCGGCGGACTGCGCCCCGCTCTTCTTTCTTCGCTTTTGCTTCCGTGGCGCAGACACTCTTGTCTGCGCTCCCGCTCTTGCCCTCGCCTTCGTATCGACCTCCGTCTTGCGCTGAGACCCCGCCAGTGGCGGGGTCGAATGTGTCAGGCGGGCAGGTTAGTGGGCGCGTCCGCCGCCCCGGCCTGCGCCCGTTTCTCCGCCGTCAAGCGCCGTAGGCGCGTCAGAAGCTAGCCCAGCCCGGAAGGGCTGGGATCCCGATAAATGGCGAAATCGAGCGCCGTAGGTGCGACAGAACTCTCCGGTTACGTAACACCATGGTATTATGCGCGCGGCGCTCAAAGCGCGGCACGAATGATCCGAAACTCCAAAGCTTGGGCCGCCCGCCTCTTTGGTTCATGGAGAGTTTCTAACGAAAGCGTGAAGGTCTCACTGCTTTCATTTCAGGGACAGGGGGAATGCGGCCATGCACACGGGGATAGTTTCTAACCAGGATTGGCGCGATACAGCAAGACGTGCCGGACTTTTCCCTATCATTGTCGTGCTTCACTTCGTGGGAGCCACACTGATCTCGATGGTGGTTGGATTCATTCCGGAAGCCACTCTAGGTCAGTGGATTTTCAGTCATGTTACTCACTCCCTGGAACCGTTCTCCCCGTTTGTGGCAGCTATCGCAGCCGTTCTCGGTTTCTTGGTTGCCCGGTCGTGGCATGACCGGCGGGCCGTTTGGGCTTGGATCCCGGGGCTGCTTTGGTTCGCGCTGGGCATCCACAGCATGTTATTGGTGAATGGAATTGTTCAATCTGGTCAGTGGGTTGGCTCGAGCCCGTCTCGATTCCTGTTTGACAATCTGCTTAGCGATAAGTGCGGTGACACCGAGTGTCTGAACGAACTCTTTTTCACGACCCCTCTGGTTTGCTCGGTCGCTTATTCTCTGGCTTCCGGGGCCACGTTGTGGAAGGCCTCGAAGGTCTCCCGCGCTTGAGCAACTCGGGCAAGGGGGCGGGTGGCCTAGGTTTTAGATTTAGAATTTTCGGGGTGCCCCTCGATAAGAGCGAAGGCGTTGTCAAGGCAGAGTTGTCCGGAGCAGTGCTGCAAGCACCGCGTGGTTGCCAGAGAAGGTGGAGGACCAAGACTCTGGAAAGCTCACGGTGAATCATTTCTCGGTGAAACGAATCGTTTCACCAACCATCGATACGGCCCGACCTCGACCATGATTCTTCTATCCGAACCCCGATTCGTATCGGGGCGAGAGCGCCCAATCAATTCGTCGGTCTAGCTTGCGCTGACCAGGGGCACCCGCGAGCGGCTCTCGATCGAAACGATCTCCGGATACCGCTTTTGCGTGCGCAGCATCCAGTAGAGTCGTATGGCCAACTTCCGCGCCGCCGCCACTTTCGCCACTCCCTTCGGCTTCGCGTGACAGCGATGCAAATACTCCTGCCTCATCTGCGGATCGCAGCGAACCGCCACCTGCGCTGCCTCTACCAGCAGCATCCTCATGAACCGGTTCCCCTGCTTGCTGATCGATCCCAGCCGCTGATGCCCGCCCGAACTGTACTCGCGCGGTATCAGCCCCAGCTAACTCGCCCAAGGCGCCAGCGGATCTCGCGCAGCAACTTCTGCCCCGCTGCACTCCACAGCCGCCTTTTCTTCTGCAGTCCCTGGTTCATCGCCAGGTGCTGCAAGCCGTTCTTTGCTTGTGCTCGCAATCGCACCAGCTTGTTGCGGTGGATCAGCAACTGCCGCAGGTCCCGCTGCTCGCTCGACGGCGTCCAGATCCGCGGAAACCGCCCTTCCACCAGCAACTGCAACAGCAGCGCCGCATCTCGCTTGTCGTGCTTCTGCTGCCGCACCTCGCTGGCTCGAATCCGTGCCGCATCTCCGATCCACACCTCGTGCCCTGCCGCCTTCACCATCTCCACAAACCACTGGCAGTTCCCGGTCGCTTCCATCCCGATCAGCGCCGGTGATGGAAGCTGCCGGTAAAACTTCTCCGCCTCTCCCGATGCGTGCACCAGCTTCTTCTCCCCGCTCTCTCCCGTCTCCTTGTCCAACCAAGAAATCTGTTGCCAGCCGGGATGAAAATCGCAGCCTATAATGTTCATCGAAGGCTCCTTGTTCCTTCCCAGGGTTCTTGGTCCTCCAACCACAGAATACCCGGGTCCGAATCGGAGCCTTCGCTCTTATCCAATCAATCTGTCGCGTCGGCGACAGGTGGGGCCTTTGTCCGGACCGCGCTTCACCAAACTCAAAAAGTACAGGTAGCCCCCGTCGGTACCAACGCTGAACGAGAGGACAGTAGGCGCGCCCCGCAGGATCTGCGAGCCTGTAAGCGACGAGAATAATTTCGTCCGCTCTCCGGGCGAGAGCCGAGCGTTCTTAGACAACTGAATATGAAGTGGCGGTTTCTGTCGCAAGGGCGAACGCTTGCCCTGACGAAGGAAGGGTGTCTGTTCTTTGCGGCCTCGCACCCAGCAGGGAGAGAGCGCACGCGCGGAAGGACCCGCTCCTAACGGCTCGATCCTCGCCACAATTCACTTGCGATCCACCGCCCAATTAAGTGACACACCATGCCGAGTAATTTCTTCTGTATCTCATTGAAAACAAAGAAAAGGTGCCCTCACAAAGTGACACACAAATTCGAGGTGGTGATCACTTGAAACACTCGGGAATCTCGCCTATTTCTTGGGCCGGGATTCAGGGGGCACGATGCCGTTGGCGCGATAGTAGGCGACGAGCAGGCCGTAGTGCTCGGCGGAATGTTCGGTGACGTCGTCCCAAGGCTCGATCGATTTAGCGAAGGAAGCATCGGGCAGCGATTTCACCGCGGCTTCGGAATCGGTGATCGATTTCTCAAGCAACGCGACGATGCTGGCTTTGGTCGTATAACCCTTCGGGTCGATTTCGTCCCAGCTGGCTTTTTCACCCCGCCCGATCTTGCCCGCATAGGCAATTCCTGAAGTGATATGAACGATCACTTCGCCGAACGAGCGCATTTCGGGCTTCAGCCGGAAGCCGTACTTGTCTTCCGGGAAATCTTTGGCCATCGCGAGAATCTTGCGATTGATGTCGGCGAAGTTTCCCCTCACTGTTGCAGCCGTAGTTTGAGGCGCTTGGCCGAAGCAAGCGGAAGCCACGGTCAGGAACAGAGCGATTCCGAGCGAAAGCTTAGCGGTGGGTCGAAGTTTCATTTCCGCCTCCGGGGAGTCAGGTACCAGTTTCTAGACGTGTCACGCGGCTGGCTGTGAGCAGGTGCGCCCCAGTAATTGAGCCCAAAATTAAAACGGGAGGCGAATGCCCAAAGGCATCCACCTCCCGGGGTGGGTGGGGTTTGTTGCCGATACCCAGTAAGGGATTTTGGTGTTCCCGCGCCTGGGTGTCTCAGCAAACCGGCCGTTAGCCGGTGCCACGTGTAACTAATCCTTATCACGCAGAAAGAATGAGTGTCAACCTTATTTCTGGACGCTCGCATGGGCATGCTGATCAAGCGTTTCGCGAACTTTGCGTCCTAAGTCACGAGGAGAGTAGGGTTTTTGCAGTAAGGGCCAACCTTCCTGCTGCGCCTTCTTAAACTGGCCGACATCCGGGCTATAGCCCGTCGCGAAGACCACCGCCAAATCCGGCTTATCCTTGCGCATGCGTGCATACACCTCGGGACCGCTAAGTTTTGGGAGCATCACGTCCAGTACCACGAGATCGATCCGGGTGCGATTGGCGTGAAAATTCTGGACGGCTGTTTCGCCGTCCGCCGCCAGCATCACTTGATACCCTAATCCAGTTAGCGTTTCGACGGCGAGCTGGCCTAGGCCCTCGTGATCTTCCGCAACCAGGATCGTCTCCGATCCTCCCCGGGCGGGTCCGCTTTCCTCAACCTTCTCCCGTGGAACCGAAGCGTCCACGCTGATCGGGAAATAGCAGCGAAACGTGCTGCCGGCCCCAAGCTCGCTATAACGTGCACGAAACCACCGTGCTGGCGGACCACGCCGTACACGGTGGCGAGGCCGAGTCCGGTTCCTTTTCCCAGTTCTTTGGTCGTGAAAAAAGGCTCGAAGACGCGGTCGAGCGTGGCGGCGTCCATGCCCGTTCCTGTGTCCGTGACGCAGAGCACGGCGTATTCTCCGGGATGAGCCAGCGGTTGCAACGCGCAGAAATGCTCGTCCAGGGTGATGTTGGAAGTCTCGATGATCAGCGAGCCTCCCGCGGGCATCGCGTCGCGCGCATTGATGCAGAGATTCATCACCACCTGTTCCACGTGCGTGGGATCGGCGCGCACGACGGCCAATTCCGGAGCGAGGGTCGCATTGATCTCGATGTTGCTGCCGATCACTTTCTCGAGCAGGCTGAGAGTCTCGATGACGGTCTGGTTCAGATCCACATTGCGGGGCTCGAGTATCTGCTTGCGCGCGAAGGCCAGCAACTGGCTCGTGAGCGCGGCGGCGCGTTTGGCCTGCTGGTGGATTTTTACGTAGTGCCGGTGCAGGCGCGAATCGGCATCGGTTTCCTCGATGCCCATATCCGCCCAGCCGAGAATCGCGCCGATCATGTTATTGAAATCGTGCGCGATGCCGCCGGCGAGTTGTCCTATCGCCTCGAATTTCTGGGCCTGAACGAGTTGCTTTTCAAGCGCGACGCGTTCAGTAACATTTTCGACGGTCACTTCGACGCACTCGGACTTTCCGTCGGGATCCATCGCCGTTCGGCCAGTCATGCGAACGGTGATGATTTTGCCGTCCTTGCGCTTCCACTCCACCGTGGCGTTCGCGCGTCCGTGACTCATGTATTCAGCAACGATCCTGGCCTGATCTGCGGGATCGCGGTAAAGCGCTTTTGTGAGACCAACGGTCAGAAGCTCCGCTGCGGATTCGTAACCGAGCATTTCGGCGAGGGCCGGATTTGCATGGAGCAGCTTTCCCTCCGGCTCGGTGGTCCAGAATATTCCGTACGTGGCGTGATCAACGAGTGCGCGATACCGCGCCTCGCTTTCGCGGAGGGCTTTCTCGGCACGTTTGCGTTCCGAAATGTCCGTGATGCTTCCGCGCACGAGCTGGCGCGTAGTTGACGGCAATCGAACCAAGCGCATCTCCGCGGGGAACTCTTCACCCGCGGAATTTCGACAGACCCATTCGAGATGAGCGACGGCGCCACCCAAGGTCTGCGCGATCAAATCTCGTTCGGCCGCTTCTGCGCTCCTGCCATCCGCTTGGACCGCGGCGCTCAGATGACTCACGCTGGCGCGCAAGAGCTCTTCGCGGCTGAGGCGGAAAAGCCGCAAAGCGTTGCTGTTGCCGTCAACGAATGTGCCTTTTTCCACGTCGAGGACGACGATCGCCTCCGGCGCATTCTCGACCAGCGTGCGGTAGTGTTCCTCGCTCTCGCGCAACGCAGCCAAGCCATCGATTTCCGTTTCGCGAATGGTTTTCTGGTCCTGCGCGAGGCGAATCACCTGCGGCCGTCGCGCAGGATCTTTTCTGGCGGGAGTTCTTTTTGGGAATGATCCGAGGCATCGCTGCGCGCAGCTCCTATGGAGATACTCCAAGGACGCTATCGGCAGATTTCGGGCCGAAGCGCACATTGAAATAAACTTCAGTTACTTTGAATGTGCTATGTAAGGCGAGTCTTGAACGTAGCGGCGTGCGAATTAGGAAACTCTTATTTCAGGATAATTCTGGACGCGATCGGAATCGCCGGGCAAGTCCAAGCGGGCTATTGCCCCGACGTAGATTGCGGAGGATGGCTTGCGAAGTACTGGCTGAGTTCGCCGGTGAGCTGGGTCAGGCCAGCGCGCACGTTGCGATCCTGCGCCTCGACAACGTCGGAAACCGTCTTGCCGGTGACAGGCTCGTCGTGCGTGTAAGCGCTGGACCAAAGAGTCGCTCCGCTTTTCGGGTCGAACAATTCCAATTGGAACGAAAAGCGCGCTGCAAGCCCGGGCGCGAGGACATCGTCCAGCGCATAGAGGTGGCCGCGAATGACGTAATCGCCCCGCACACTGCTGCTGATCCTTGAAACCGAGCGGTACGTTCCCGACGAGCGCGAGCGTCCCGATCAACATGTCCTGAATCATCTCGGCCGGAGGCGCGGCCCAGCGTTCGTATTCGTAGGTGCCGAGCTGCACGGTTCCGCTCCCGTAGACGAGTCGATCGTCGCGATACAGATGCGCAGCGGTGATGCGAGAAACGAGGAGCGTGACCGGAACCTGAGGCGAGGCTGAATTGGTGGGCGTCGGACCGGTATCGAGCACGTAATACTTCACTGGCCGCGAAGCGCCGCAACCTCGCGACAACTCCTGCGATCAATAGGACAAGCGCGGCTTGCTGGATACGGCGCGTCAGCACTTTACGTTCCTCCCTCTTCTACTTCGGCGGAGCCTGGCCTGGTTCGTGCGCTTTGAGTCCGGATGCGCGAATCAGGGTGTAAGGCCGCGTCTTGATCGTCTCCGTGAACTCGTTCATGTTCTCGGTGATGTGGCGCAGATTGTCGACAATCTCATCCAGGTTCTCGGTGTTCGCGCCCAGCGTATTGTTGAGCTGGGTGGTGAGCGACACGACCGAGTTGAGCGACTACACGGAGATCGGCGATCGCCTTTTTCAGATCGGGGCGATCCTCGCCAATCATCGCATCGACATGCGCGAGCGTTTCATTGGCTTGAGCGGCGGTCTTGCGGAAATCGTCGATCAGCGGAGAAAGCTTTGCGCTCGACGCATTCACGTTGTTCAGCGTCGAATGGACGAGCGCTCGATTTTCAGCGAGCATCACGTTGAGATCTGCCAGGCTGCCGGAAATGTTGGCGCGGTTCTGATCGTTCAGCAGGTCGTTGACGCGATCCATCGTTTCTTTCAAGGCAACCACGCGATCGTTCAAATTTCCGATCAGCACATTGGCGTTCGGCCCGAGCTGCGAAATCAGTCGCCGCAACGTCGGCGAGGCTGGTGTACTCCATCGATTTCAGGACCGCGCCCTTTTGGCGCTCTGGGCGCTTCAAGCGTGCCGGGTATGATTCCGAGGAAATTGTCACCCAGCGGGCTGACGCTGGTGATTTCGAGCAATGCTGTCCGTCTTGACGGGAACGCTGGGTTGCACTGAAAGTCCACTTGCATGCGCGTGGAATTCTGCGGATCGCTCATTACCTTCTTAACCCGGCCGATCGGGGGACCTCCCGCATATCGAACTTCCGCGCCCGGGCTGAGGCCACCCGCATTCTTGAAATACGCGCGATAAGTTATGGCGTCGCTGCCGAGACGTTCCGGAGAGAAGAAACACGATGGTAATGAGCAGAGCAGCAGCCACCAGAATGAACAGTCCGACTAAAGCTTGCTCCCGCTTCGATTCCATGTGCTTCCTCGTGAACTCAGGGCCCGGTTTTTCTTTCGGCCAAATTCCCAGCCGCCCCTGAAGGTGCGGCGGAGTATATCATGTGATCGGCGTTTGCCAGCTTCAATGCCGCTGGGGCGGATCTTCTCCCGTCAGCATTTGCAGGTAGTCGATTTCTCGCCGCCAGTTCAGGCTCGGGAACGCGGTCCAGGAACTGACGGACGCGCGGCTCGGTGTTTTGCTGCAGTTCCTCCGGTGTTCCATTGGCGACGACGATTCCCTTGTCCAGCAGAATCATGCGGTCGGCGATCAGGAACGCGCTCGCGAGTTCGTGCGTGACCACCACAATCGTGATGCGAAACGCCTTTTTCAATTTCAGGATCAGCTCGTCGAGTCCGGCGGCGATGATGGGGTCAAGGCCAGCCGAAGGCTCGTCGAAGAACAGGATTTCCGGGTCCATGGCGAGCGCGCGAGCGATCGCGGCGCGTTTTTTCATCCCACCGCTCAATTGCGCCGGCATGTAATTTTCAAAGCCCGAGAGGCCCACCTGATCGAGTTTCAAGCGAACCATGATTTCGATCGTGGAATCATCGAGCGGAGTGTGCTCGCGCAGGGGAAGCGCGACATTTTCGCCCACGGTCATCGATCCAAAAAGCGCTCCGCTCTGAAACGACATTCCCATTTTCTTGCGAAGTTCGTCGCGCTGGACGCCCGACATGCCCGCGAAGTTCTTGCCCTGAATCCAAATCTCGCCTTCGCTGGGCAGTTCGAGTCCCACGAGGGTTCGCAACAACGTGCTTTTTCCGCAGCCGGAGCCGCCCATGATCACCAGCGTCTCGCCCGCCGGCACTTCGAAATTGACGCCATGGAGAATCTCGCGAGTTCCGTAGCGAACGCGCAAGTTGCGCACGCTAATGGCGACATCAGGCGAATCGCCGGGAGTGTTTTCTTTCGAAATGGGCTGGGCCGGCATTTTTCCTATTTGACCGGCGCTGTGAAATAAAAAATCGCGGTGAATACCAGATCGACGGCGATCACGAAGAAGATCGAATTCACCACTGCCGAAGTGGTCGAGCGCCCGACCTGCTCGGAGCCCAGGCCGGTGTTGAATCCTTCGTGGCATCCCACGGCGGTGATCACCAGGCCGAACATCACGCTCTTGATCAAGCCGCTGACGACGTCGCGCAAGATCCAGAGCATTCACCGTGGCATGAAGGTAAGTGCCCCAGGTAAACCCGGCGTTGCTGACGCCGAAGAGGCCGCCGCCCTACGATACCCATAAAGTCGGCCCAGGTGGTCAGGCAGGGCATCATCAAGATCATTGCCAGGAATTTCGGCGCGACGAGGAAACGAACAGGTTCGAGCGCCATGGTCTCCAGCGCATCGATTTCTTCATTCACCTTCATCGTGCCGATTTCGGCGGCGAATGCCGAGCCGGAGCGGCCGATAACCATGATCGCGGTCATCAGCGGGCCAAGCTCGCGCGTAATCGAAACGGCCACCGTGCTGGCGACCAATTGCAGTGCGCCGAGCTGGCGCAATTCGTAGGCGCCTTGCAGGGCCAGAATCAGGCCGATGAAAAAGGAGATCAGGGAGACGATGGGAATTGCTTCCACGCCCACCGACATTGCCTGATGTACGGCGCGGGCCCAGCGGAGCGGGTGTCCTCGGAAAGGCTCGACAAACACCGCCTGCGCGGCGCCTCCGGTGAGTCGCGCGAGACTCCCCATATAAGCCATGCCATCGATCGTCGCTTCGCCGATATTGTTCAAGAATGGCATGCGGAGATCAGCGCGAAGGCGCTACTTGGCGCCACCGGCGCCGCCAGGGATTGCGCTGAGGGCTTCCTCTTCGGTTTCGTGAACTTCGAAGACCTTCAGAAGGCGGGTGAGTTCCAGAACTTCGCGCGTCGTTCGGCTCAAGCCATAGAGCGCGAACCCGCTTTTCAGGTCACGCGAGAGCTTCAGACCCTCGACCAGAGAGGCCACGCCAGCGCTATCGATGTATTTCACCTTCTCGAGATTCACGATCACGCGCTTGACGCGCTTTTCCTTGAGCAGGTCGAGCAGAGTCTTGCGGACTTCGGGAGTGTTATAGAGCGTGATATCGCCGGTGACGTCCACAATAGAAGCGTTCTCAAATTGACGCGTGGAGATATTCATGTACGGGATACCCTCTGGCGCCCCTGTGTTTTGCCAGAGATTGCGCATATATGCAACCCTTTTCGAATTGCGCGGAAATGCAGGCTATCGCACCAAACTGAAACACTCCGGCGAAGCGCTGGCGAAAGAAGATGACTCGACGGACTTAGCTGCGATGATCGAGCGGGATGTAACTGCGCAGGTCGTAGCCCAGATACACCTGGCGCGGGCCGGGAGATTTTCTGCTCGGGGTCCAGCAGCATTTCTTCCCATTGCGCAATCCATCCCGAAGTGCGCGGAATGGCAAACAGCACCGGAAACATGGTCACCGGGAAACCCATGGACTGATAGATGAGGCCGGTATAGAAGTCCACGTTGGGATAGAGGCGGCGCGAGACGAAGTATTCGTCCTCGAGCGCGATGCGTTCGCATTCGAGCGCGATATCAATCAGCGGGTTGCGGCCCATCACGTCGAAGACTTCGTAGGCGATGCGCTTCACGATCTTGGCGCGCGGATCGTAGTTCTTATAAACGCGGTGGCCGAAGCCCATCAGCAGCTTTTCGCCCGCCTTCACGCTCTTGATGTACGCCGGCACATTATTCACGGAGCCGATTTCAACCAGCATGCGCAGCACGGCTTCGTTGGCGCCGCCGTGGAGCGGGCCGTAGAGCGCGGCGGTGGCCGCGGCCGTGGCGGAATAAGGATCCACGTGCGAACTCCCGACGCCGCGCATCGCGGTGGACGAGCAATTCTGCTCGTGGTCCGCGTGCAGAATGAACAAAACATCGAGCGCGCGCTCGAGAGTCGGATTCGGGCGATATTGCAATTCGGTGGTGCGGAACAGCATGTTCAGGAAATTTCCGCAGTAGCTCAAATCATTGTCGGGATAGACGAACGGCATCCCCAGGCAGTGCCGGTAAGCGAACGCGGCGACGGTCGGCATCTTGCCGATCAGGCGATAGGTCTGCTTGCGGCGCGATTCGGGATTAAAAATGTCCTTCGCGTCCGGATAAAAAGTGGAAAGCGCGGCGATCGTCGAAATCAGCATTCCCATCGGGTGCGCGTCGTAATGAAAGCCATCGAGAAATTTCTTGATGCTCTCGTGAATGAACGTGTGGTGCGTGATGTGATAATTCCATTCCTTCAATTGCGAGCTCGTGGGCAGCTCGCCGTGGAGAATCAAGTAGGCGGTCTCGGGGTAAGTGCTTTTTTCGGCCAGTTCTTCGATGGAATAACCGCGATAGCGCAGAATTCCCTTGTCGCCATCGATGTACGTGATCTTGCTCGCGCATGACGCCGTGTTCGCGAACGCGGGATCGTAGCTCATCATCCCGAAATCGGATTCGTGGACCTTGATCTGGCGCAGATCGATGGGCCGGATGGTGTCATTCTTGACCGGGATTTCGTATTGCCGACCCGTGCGATTGTCGACGATCGAAAGCGTATCGCGGCGAGCGCCAGCGGGCGATCCGCTGTTGGCAACCGATGCTGATTTAGTCGGATTCATGCGCTAAGCCCTTCCCGCTGCAGCGAACAAGTGGTTGTTTTTAAGATGCGAATCACCAATGTACACCAAAATTCGGCGCTGGCGAACGGGTTTGCGTTGCAATTCTCGGATTCGTCGCCACGGCAGAGCATACGCATGCGTATGGAGCGCAGCGAACGATGCACAACTATTTGTCCATGTCCGATTGGGGAGTGCTTCAACTCCTTCAGCATTTTCTGGACGCTACGTTGAAGTCGTCAGCTGTGGTTCCGGTGCGAATTCCGACCGATCGCGCCCCCGATCTTTCGCGCGATAGAGAGCCGCGTCAGCCAGGTGGAGAAGATCGTGAGGATCGAGTGGCTTAGTGGCTGCGCTAACCGCGATCCCGCAACTGACCGTGACGCGGACCGGGCCGCTGTCGGTTTCAATAGGCGCCGAGCGTAGCGATTCGAGGATTCTTTCCGATAGCACAGCCGCTCCCGAACGGTCGCAGGATGGAGCGACCACCACGAACTCCTCGCCACCGTACCTGCCTACGGTATCGTATGGACGGATGCAGTTCGCCATACGATTCGATACCTCCTTCAGTACGGCATCGCCGGCAAGATGTCCGCGCGTGTCATTGATGCTTTTGAAATGGTCGAGATCAATAAGGACAATGCTGAAGCTTCCACCTTGGCGCAGCTGCCGATAATGTTCTCGGGCAATTGCATCGAGAACGACGCGGCGATTGGCGAGGCCAGTCAGCTCATCATGGGTGGCACGGAAGCGAAGCTCCTCCCGCGCAGTGATTAAACCATTCTGAAGTTCCAGGATGCGCTGGCCCGACGTGAAGGCGCGCGCGAAGTTCAGGCGCATCGAAGGGCTTTGTGAGATAATCGTCGGCGCCGGATTCCAGGCCCTCGCAACAGGTCGTCCTTCTGCGTGCGCGCTGTGAGCAGGAGAATGTAGGTATACGGCCGATCGGGATGGGCACGCACGCGTTGGCAGACTTGCGGACCTTCCAATCCGGGCATCATCCAATCCAGGACAGCGAGCGGCGGAGCGTCTTCGCCCTCGAGAATTCGCAGCGCGTCCAGCCCGTCCATTGCAGCCACGACCTGGAATCCCCACTTCTGAAGGAATGCCTCCAGCATGCGGCGAGAGACGGGATCGTCCTCGGCGATGAGGATACGGTTGGCGATTTTCTCTTTGTCCGTCATTTTGCGAATTCACCAAGCACGTTGGGAGCATTCCTAGGCGCGCAATGGAACCAACGGTGGTCGAGATAGCGGAGGCTCAATGAGTCACCTTGCGGCAGAAAGATTCGAGACGGGGAAGCAGAAGATCGACCTCGCGCGCTAGGTTTTCAATCAATTCAGCGGCATTTTCGAGCCCGTCGGATCGCACTTGTTGTTCAAGCTCCAATGCCGCGCGCGAGACCTTCGGTGCGCCGAGGCTCAAGGCCGAACCTTTTATCTTGTGAGCCAACAGTTCGATGACACGCGCATCGCCGCCGGCGATGGCTTGGCGAATTCCCTCCATGCTGGCCGGACACTCCTCGGCAAAGAGTCGCGCGAGCTCCTCAAGTAGCTCTCGATCTCCCTCGACTCGCGCGAGCGCCGCGGCGATGTCCAGGCTTTCCGAGGCAACTGGTGACATGGGCGGCTGAGCGGCATCGCTGGCCGGTAACGAGGCGTTGACTCGATTCATCGCGGCAAGCAATTCGACCATTCGAATCGGTTTTGTGACGTATTCATCGGCGCCGGCCGCAAGGCATCGTTCTCGGTCACCCTTCATGGCGTGAGCCGTCAAAGCTATGATCGGCAGATGCGCGCCGGTGGTTTGCTCTTTTGTTCGTATTGCGCGGATGGCTTCGAATCCGTCCATCACGGGCATCTGTATATCCATGAGGACCAAATCAACAGTGTTCCCGTTCGAGCGCATCGAGAGCGTCGCGGCCGTTCACCGTTGCTACGACCGCGTGGCCGCGCCTTTCCAAAAGCGCGGTGGCCAGGGTACGGTTGACGGCATTGTCCTCGGCGAGAAGGATTTTCAATTTTGGGGTTTGGTCATCCGCGGAATCGTCCGCCCGCGGCGACGGCGCGTGTACGAGTGCGGGTTTTGAGAGCGCTGCCAAAAGCGCGTTCAGAAGTTCGGAGGGCTGTACGGGCTTTGTCAGGTAGCTGGCGATCGCGAGTTTGCGGCATTGCGCGGATTCGCCCTGGCGAACACTCGAACTAAGCAGCACGATTGGAACTCCGCCAAAATCAGAACTGCGACGGATTTCCTTACTCAAGGTGCAGCCATCCATTTCCGGCATCTGCATGTCTGTGATCACCAGGCGGAACGGCTGACCTTGTCTTGTGAGCGCGCTTCAGCGATTCCAGAGCCGCGCCGCCTGCTGCGACCGATTCCGGTTGCAGGCCCCACGCCGATAACATTTCAACGAGGATCGTGCGGTTCGTTTCGTTGTCGTCCACTACAAGCACTGGGAGGCCTGACAGGATTTCCGGATCCGCGGCTTCCAGAGCGTGGCCATCCGTCGTGGCAAATCCGAAGTGTCCGGTGAAATGGAATGTGCTGCCCTTTACCGGACGCGCTTTCCACCCAAAGCTTTCCGCCGATCAATTCGACCAGCCGCGACGTAATGGCCAGCCCCAGACCGGTTCCACCGTACTTGCGGGTTGCGGAGCTGTCCGCCTGGGTGAATGCGTCAAAGATCATGTCCTGCTTGTCACTCGGGATTCCGATTCCCGTGTCCCGCACGCGGAAATGCAGCAGAACGCCGCTTTCGTCCTCCGCCTGCTTCTCGACGTCGACGGCGACTTCTCCTCGTTCAGTAAACTTCACGGCGTTTCCCACGAGGTTTACTAATATTTGCCGCAGCCTGCCCATGTCGCCTTTCAAGCGGTCCGGCACTCCGGGCCCAACGCGCCAGGCAAGTTCGAGATTTTTCACGTGGGCTCGCAGCGCCAGCGTTTTGAGGGTCTCTCCAAGGCTCTGCTTGAATTCGAAATCGATATTCTCGATTTCGAGTTTGCCCGCTTCGATTTTGGAGAAATCCAGAATGTCGTTGATCAGCGTCAAAAGGGAATCCGCGGAAGTCTTCACCATTCCCAGATATTCCCGCTGCTCGGCGTTCAGATGTGTTTCGAGGGCCAGTTCCGTCATCCCGATGATGCCGTTCATCGGCGTGCGGATTTCGTGGCTCATGTTGGCCAGGAACTCGCTTTTTGCGCGGCTCGCGGCCTCGGCCTGTTCTTTTGCGCGCATGAGTCCTTCTTCGGCCTGAATGCGATCCGTGATGTCCTGATAGAGCACCACGACGCCTGTGATCGCGTTGTCGATGACAAGAGGAACGCCGAAAGCTTCCACATCAATGAGGATCCCGTCCCTGCGTCTTCGGCGCGTGGAAATGTGCGTAGGCGTGGCCCTGGCGGACACTCTTCTGATTGGCCTCGATTTCTCCGAGGCGGCCAGGGGGGGCCAAAAGTGCAATGATCGATCGACCGAGAAAGTCCTCTTGCTTGTACTGAAACAGTTTCTCGAACGCCGGATTGCACATCGTCACCGCGCCGTCGATGTCCATGGCAACGATGCCCATGGGGCTGTTTTCGATCACGGAGTTCAGGAAGGATTTTCTCTCTTCGAGTTGCCGCTCCGTTTGCCTGCGCTCGTTAATTTCGTCTTGCAATTGGATGCGTGCGTTTGTCCACGCGCGCTTCCAGATCGCGGCGCGCCAATTGCAACGCGCCATCGCGCATCTCAATCTGGCTCAACATCTCGTTGAAACGGTCGGCCACGGACCCTATTTCATCTTCGCTACTCTTCGCGGCCCTGAGGGAATAGTCCTTCCCGAGGGAAACCGCGGATGCCGTCCGCGCGAGTTCAAGAATCGGCTCGGATATCACGCGCTGGAGCCTTGAGGCCAGCAAATAAGCGATCACAAAAGACGCCAGAATCACGATAAGAACGATTTGAGCGAACCGCTCCGCGCGCGAATAGAGCTCGCCCAGGTCGGATTTCAGGTAAATCGTGCCGATTTCCTCTCCGCTCAGCTGTATCGGCTGAAACAGAGTCACCTGGTGCGGAGTAAACGCAGTCCCGGCGGAGCCTCTGGCGGGAGGAGTGAAATTGGGATTCGCGCCGGGGCGCGCGTACTTTGCGAACACGGCTCCATCGTGACGAGTAGATGCAGGCCTCGACGATGTGCGATTGCTCGCGCAAGGAACTGAGCGTTTCGCCGAGCAGATTGCGGGTCCGAAAACATGAGGGCGGCTGTGCTGTTCGACCCGGCGATACCCGCCACGGAAGCCAGTTCGCTCGCCAGTTCCGTGCGGAAGGTCAGGCCGTCGTACACCGCCAAAACGGTGCAAGCTATCAAAATGGAGACGCCGCAGGTCACCAGGATAATTCCCTTAAGTTTTCTGGCCGATGGACGTGTCCGCCGCGTGTGCATATTCAGCTCCTGTCGTTCCTGGTCGAAGTCGTGAACGACCCGCGCCAGCGAGAGAAGTTTTGAACTCACCTTCAGGCCGGCGCGATCCGCGGCGTCTGGATTGATCAGGAAGTGCACGCGGTTGTCTTCGAGGGCAAACTGAATCGTGCCGCCCGCCTCCGCGAAGCCGTCCGCCTCTCCCGACGAGCAGAACGCAGGATCCGTGCAGGGCCTGAATGATGTCCGCTAGGTGGAAGCTTTCCGACCGGCTCACGAAAACCATTTGGCACTGTCTGACCTGCGCGATGTTCTTGAAGCGCTCGACGGCTACCGGCCGGTCGGCGATGGTCTTGCCCTTAAAGACTTCATCCATCGCGTGCCCAAACGGATCCGGACCCGAGGATGCAAACGACGAAGGGCGATTGGGGACTCGCGAAAACTTGTTGGCGGCCAATCGATGAACTTCGCAAAGTTGAAAAGAAAAGCGGCCTTGAGCTGGTACTCACCCGTGGAATCCGTTTGCGCCCAACCCAATGGAGCGCCGGCAAATGACAACAGCGCTGCCAGAACGAGCGCAGCGGATTGACGCCAAACAGGTCGAATTCCGCGCGACCGAGCTCTTCGTCCATGCTTCGGCGAACAGCATCTCGCGGATCACCCGCAGGATTCAATGCTCGTGACTCTTTGGTCAGAATCGCCATGTGAATTTCGCGTACGCGCTGCGCTTGACTTCGGTGGTTCTCGCGCTACCCGTGGAATCGACGAATTCCTCGTGAAGATCCTTCAGGAGATTCTGGCCAACGAAGCTCAGGGACGATGCCTTCACTCACGAAGTTCCAGGAAAGTTGGGTGTCGAGCCTTGTGTAGGAAGGCTCGCTCGGGTCGGTGAGGCGGCCGACGAAATAGGCGGATGTATCCCACCTCAGCCGAGCGCGAGATGACGAAGTGGGATCGAAGCTGCGCCGGATTGGATCGGGGCTGCTTCCCTCCGCCTCGCGCAACGGACGTCGTATCCTGACTCGCGGGCGCCAGATGCATGTGGATCTCCTCAAACGCATATCCCGGGCTCAGAGTCCAGCGGCGAGTCGGTTGCCAGTTCACTGCGATTTCGACGCCGTGGGTTTCACCGTGCATGAGATTTTCGAAAGTCAGCGGCATGCACAATGTGCGGCGGCGATGGCGTGTCTCTCCATAAAGGGCGCTCCGGGCTCGGTTGTGTTTTGATCGCGTGTAGTCGCTGTAATAGGCGGTAAAGTCTATCGACAGCTGTTTCAGTAGCCGTCGTTCGATAACCCGCTTCGTAGGCTATCAACCCTTCGTTCTTGACTTGCGGATTGCCGATTAGACTTACCAGGACGGGAATGCCTCCCGGACCCGGAAATCCGCCGAGGTTTGCACGGATGGAAGTGTCGACCGCGCTTGGTGTCCGATCCGCGTTCGAGACGGCCGCCCAGAGCGTGTGTCGTGCACTGGGCGCCCAAGCCACACGAGCGCTGGGCATGAAATCAAAGCCTGTGTAGTGGTTGTGCTCCAGTTTGGTGCCGATGGTTAGGTAGAGCCGGTCCGGGACGATGGCGATCTCGTCCTGGATAAACGAACCGAAAAGCTGAGTGGATAGGTCAGCGGGAACCAGGGACGCAGTCAGATCCCCGTCGGAGTGCGATGCCGAATAGCGATAGGTCAGGCCCCAGACGATATTCTGCCGCGACCACCCGCTGAAGTGGTGCTGGAAATCGAGATCGAGAGTGCCGCGACCTTCTCGGAGATTGTCGTTGCGCTCGTAGCTATCGTAGGAAACTTGTAAGGTTGTATCCGAGTGAGGAGACGATGTGTGGTTCCATGTGCCTTGGAGGAAGCCGCCATTTAGATTCACTCGCAGTTCGATATTCTGCGGTGAAGAGGCAACAAAGGGAAAGTTAGTGGTCGGTGTGCCCTCGCGAGCGCTGTAGACATCCCCTTGAAATGAGCAGCGTGTCCTTGGAAGAAAGGACACTGTCGGTGCGAAAGCCGCCCAGGAGGATGTGCCAGCCGTCTCCGCCATCCTGGCCGGACGAATTGGGCAGATGATCTTGATTGAGATACTTCGCGTACACACGATAGTCAGTTTCCTTGCCCGCGTTGCCGCCGTATTGGGTGGTTCCAAACCCCTGGTCCGTATTGCCGCCACCAGCAACCACCAACCCGCCATGCGTTTCGGAAGCTTTCTTGGTAATGATGTTGATGACGCCGTTGACGGCGTTCGATCCCCAGATTGAACCGCCCGGGCCGCGGATCACTTCGATTCTCTCGATATCCTCTAGCGGGAGACCCAACACATCCCAGAAAACGCCGCCGAAGGTTGGTGTGTATACGGGGCGTCCATCGACCAGCACCAGCAGGTCGTTACTGAACCGGGCGTTGAATCCGCGCACGTTGATGGCCCAGGTATTGGCATTGATTTGTGCAACGTCCACGCCCGGAACCATACGAAGCAGATCCGGAATATTCCTCGCACCGGAGTGAGCTATGTCTTCCGGCGAAATTACAAAAACCGCTGCGGCGGTACGCGAAAGAGTTTCTTGTGTCTTTGAGACGGAAGTCACCTCGACGTTCATCAAGTCTTCGAGGCTTTGATCGGTTAGATCCACGGACTTTTGCTGGGACCATGCCGTCGGCGAAGCCGACGCGAGAATTGCACCGAGTGCGCCCATACGTGCGACTCTCCATGCAAGGCGCATCGCGGCAACGGCGCGTTTACTTTCTTCCGGCACTCTGCGGCCCTCGCAATCCGGATGCGCACACGTCGGCAGCGCTTCCCTGAATAAGCTATCGGCACAAGAACCCAAACGCATTGATTGGCAGCCTGAAAGAACCAGTAGGGGTTTCTTGCATGGGCTGGCTGCTTAATACGTGCTGTTAAGTAATACGGACGCAGCAGGTTGCGAGCTGTGCCACTGCGGAACAGGTGTGCCCCGGCCGACGAAAGAAGGCTTGGGAAGGGTGGACAGCCGCAACGGAACAATGTTAATGCCGCGTTAAAACCACGCGAACGAAGCAACGCCCGCTTGCGCCCGAGGCTGCATTTCCCGTATGTTGTGGACGACTCCCCGAAAGAGAATCGATGAAACGTGTTCTGGTAATCGAAGACGACAAAGACATTGTCGAGCTGGTGAAATACAACCTGGAGAAGGACGGCTTTCAGGTGGCCGCCAGCGTGGACGGCGCCACGGGGCTCGCGCAAGTTCGCAAGACGCCTCCCGATCTTCTGATTCTGGATTTGATGCTCCCAAAATTGTCGGGCCTCGAAATCTGCAAAGAGGTTCGCAAAGACGTCAGCCTGAATCGTTTGCCGGTTCTAATTTTGACCGCCAAGGGCGAAGAAGCCGACCGCGTGGTGGGACTGGAACTTGGCGCGGACGACTACGTGACGAAGCCTTTCAGCCCGCGCGAACTGGTGGCGCGAGTGAAAGCGCTTTTGCGGCGCACCGAGCCGGGAACACCGTCGGAGAAGCCCATCGAGATCGGCGTACTGCGAATCGATCCGGCTGCTTACAAAGTGACGCGCGGCGGAAAACCTGTGCCGATGAGCACGCTCGAATTCCGGCTGCTTTATTTTTTGGCGGCGCGCCCGGATCGTGTCTTCACGCGCGATCAATTGCTCGACGGCGTATGGGGGACCGAGCGATTCGTTACGCCCCGGAGTGTGGATGTGTACGTGCGGCGCCTGCGCGAGAAGATCGAAGCCGATCCACAGCATCCGGCTTACATGAAGACGATTCGCGGCGCCGGATACCTTTTCGAAACCCGTGCGAGCTAGGCTTTTCTGGAAACTCGGGCTGACGTATTTCGCCCTGCTGCTCGGCGTTCTGCTTGCCGTTGATTTTTACTCCTCCCGCGTGCTTCGCCGCGATTCCATCCGCTCAGCCGACGATAAACTCGCCTCCCTTTTGAATATCGCGCAAGGCCGCCCGCCACGCCTCGACGATGCGGTTGAACTTCGCGCATGGACGGAATGGATGGGACAGAGCGGAGCGCGCGTCACCGTGATAGACAACGCGGGCCTGGTGCTGGCGGATTCCCAGCACGACCCGGAGACGATGGAGAACCATTCGAACCGGCCGGAAATCCAGCAGGCATTTGCCACTGGCGCAGGCCAGTCGGTGCGCCACAGCGCTACGCTGGGCCGAGATCTCGTGTATCGCGCGGTGCGATGCGAGCAGTCCATCGGCACTCCGGTGGTGATTCGCATGGCGTTGCCACTCGCGCAAGTGGATGCGTCGGTTTCGGAGTTGCGGCGAAGGATTTATGGCGCGTCGCTCGTGGTTCTGCTGCTGGGGGGAATTATCTCGCTGACTTATTTTCGGGTGTTCGCTGCGCGCGTCGAACGGCTGAAGGATTTTTCGATGCGCGTCGCCGAAGGAGATTTCCGTCCATTGCCTGCCGAGCGTCCGCGCGACGAACTGGCCGATCTAGCCAGCGCGCTGAACGAAACGGCAGCGTGGATGGATCAGCACGATCCGCTCGCTGAGCGGTGAACGCAATCGTTCGAGCGCGATTCTGCGAAGCATGGTGGAAGGCGTTGCCGTCATTGACGCGCAGGAAAAGCTCGTGTTTTGCAACCGCGCGTTTTCGGAAATATGGAACCTTGACTCGACAGCGGTCGAGGGACGTCCGGTAATCGAGGCGGTGCGCAATTCCGATCTGCTGGGGTTGATTCGGCGGGCGCTGCGCGGTGAAGAAGGACTGCGGAGCGAAATCGCGATGGGGATCGTGCAGCACCGGAATTTCTCGGTGACGGCGACTCCGGTGCAGGCGCTTGAGGCGGCGTCGCCGAACGACAAGCCATCTGGGGCGGTCGTGGTGCTGCACGATGTGACCGAGCTGCGCCGGCTCGAGCGCGTGCGGCACGATTTCGTCGCCAACGTCTCGCACGAATTCAAAACGCCGCTCACGGCGATTCAGGGCTTTGCCGAAACGCTGCTCTCCGGCGCTCTGGAAGATCCCCGGAACAATCGGCGCTTTCTGGAGATTATTCGCGACCACGCCACGCGGCTTGCGGTCCTGACCGACGACTTGCTCAAACTGGCGCGGATCGAAGCCGGGAAGCTCGAGGTCCAATTCGGTCCCGTGCAATTGGCGGATGTGATTGAACGCTGCACGGAAACGACTCAGCTGAAGGCGAATCGAAAACGGATCACGCTCGAAGTGGATGTGCCGTCCACACTGCCGGCTGTGCATGGCGATGCCAGCCTGCTGCGCGACGTGGTGCAGAACCTGCTCGATAATGCTGTCCAATACACACCGGAGGAAGGGCGCGTCCGCGTCAGTGTTAAGGCAGGACCGCGCGAGGCGGTGGTCACCGTGGACGACACGGGTATCGGCATTCCGGTCGCCGATCAGGAGCGAATTTTCGAACGCTTCTATCGCGTGGACGCGGCGCGTTCGCGCGAGGCGGGCGGCACGGGGCTGGGCCTTTCCATCGCGAAGCATATCGTGGAGGCGCACGGCGGCCGCTTGTGGGTAGAAAGCGAAGTTGGCCACGGCTCTAAGTTTTCCTTTTCCATCTCACTCGCCACCTAACTCCTGAGAAACCGCTCGCCGCGCTGTCTCGAAGCATTCACGCCCGATTTATCTGATTGCAAAGGCCCGCCCCCATCCTGCATTTGGTGATGAAGATTGTGGCGGCGAGCAGCCGCCCCGGAGAAACCAACATGGCAGCCACGAAAATGAGCTCGGAAGGAGTTTTCCAGGCGGTGCTTCTGAACTATTTGGTTTCGCAGGCGCGAACCGTCGAAGGCTCTGTGAATCGGGCACTCGGCGCGTTGCTGGGGCGCGATGAACGCCTGGCCAGCGAAGTATTTCTCGGCGAGCCGCGCATCAACGAACTTGAAATCGTAATTGACGAGCACGCGATTCGCCTGCTGCGCGCGGGAAACCTTTCCGATGCGGATGTTCGCCTGATCGTCGCGACGCTCAAAATCAACAACGACCTAGAGCGCATGGGAGATCTGGCCGTCAACGTGGCCGAGCGTGCAATCTCGCTTTCTTCGATGGGCGATGTGGAAACGCCGGCGGACCTCGAGCCGATGACCATGGCTGTCCGCGCGATGATTTCAAAATGCCTCGGCGCGCTCATCTATCAGAACGTGGATCTCGCGACGCAGGTGCTCGAAAGCGACGACGCCGTGGATCAGTATCGCGATCGTGTGTTCGAGGCGCTGCTTTCGGGTATTGCGGAGAATTCCTCGCTGGCCGCGCCGAGCCTACAATTCGTTTTGGCTTCGCGCCATCTTGAACGCATCGCCGATCACGCGACGAATATTGCCGAGGATGTGCTGTTCTGGGTGCGCGGTTTGGAAGTGCGCCATGGACGAGCGAGACAGTTGGAGGCGCGGGCCGAGAAGGCCGCAGTCGCCGGCGCCGTAGTCATCGTCTTTTCACACGCGACTCATCCCCGATTCAACCAAGACCTGTAGGCTGACGACGCGCGGAAGTTTGGCCGGGAAGCCAACTCGCTGCTCGGAGCAGCTGCAGCAGTAGTGGTTCGGGCGAATGGCGAGGGGAAAGTCTCGATAAGTTCTGGCGTCTCAGCAACCTGTGCCGGAAGAACCAAAGCAAGCCTCGCCCAACCTAGAGGCGCAGTCTTCTACCCCCAAGACTGCGCCTCTCCACCCTTCCGAGTGGCGATGTGCGCGTTCACGCCGAATTCTTGTTGATGTAACACGGCTGTAACAATCTGGAAAAGATAATGACAAATGACAGAGGAGAATCCCAAAGCACATGAGAAAAACGCTGGTTGTACTGTTCCTTCTCTTTGCCGTGGCGGCCACCGCAGGCGCGCAGTCGAGCCCGATGTTGCTGAATGCCGCCGGCGCTACATTCCCGTATCCGATTTATTCGAAGTGGTTTGACGTTTACCACACCGCTCATCCCAACGTTCAGATCAACTATCAGTCCATTGGTTCGGGCGGCGGCATTCGCCAGCTCCTGGCGGGTACCGTGGATTTCGGCGCTTCGGACGGCCCGATGTCCGACGATCAATTGGCGCAAGCGAAGTTCAAGATCCTTCATTTCCCCACGGTGCTTGGCGCGGTGATCCCGACGTACAACGTCGCGGGCGTGAGCGGTGACTTGAATTTCACGCAGAAGGCTCTGGCGGGAATTTACCTGGGCACGATCACGAAGTGGAACGATCCCGAAATCGCGAAGGCGAACCCGAGCGTGAAACTGCCGGGCGACGATATCGTGGTCGTGCATCGCTCCGACGGCAGCGGAACTTCCTACATCTTCACGGATTTCCTTTCCAAGGCGAGCGCCGATTGGAAAAGCAAAGTGGGCACGGGCACGTCGGTCAACTGGCCCGTGGGACTCGGCGGCAAAGGTAATGAAGGCGTTTCCGGACTTGTGAAGCAGACGCCGAACGCCATCGGCTACATCGAACTGATTTACGCCGTTCAGAACAACATCCCGTACGGCAAAGTTCAGAACGCGTCCGGAAAATTCGTTAAGGCGGACCTCGCGGGTGTGACAGCGGCGGCGGCCTCGATGAAGGACATGCCGGAAGACTTCCGCGTTTCCATTACCAACGCTCCGGGCGCGACGTCTTATCCAATTTCGAGCTTCACTTGGCTGTTGATTCCCGCTCAAATTTCGGACGGGGCCAAACGTGACGCAATCAAGGACTTCTTGAAGTGGATGTTGATGGATGGTCAAAAGTTCAACGAAGGACTCTCCTACGCGCAGTTGCCAAAATCGGTCGTCTCGAAAGAAACGAAGGCCATTTCGCTGATTCAATAGGATGTCAACATCGGCCACCACGATAGAGCACGCGGCTCCTCGCCGTCTTAATGGCGGGGGGCCGAGCGCGTTTCTTCACCGCCTGCGGCACGGTGATGAAGTGGCGCACGTTCTGACGCTCACCTTCGCGGCCGGCATTCTGCTCCTCACTTCCATGCTCGTGTACGAGCTATGGGTGAACTCCCATTTGTCGCGCGCTAAATTCGGCTGGCTGTTTTTCTGGACGACGACCTGGGATCCGATCTTCGACAATTTTGGCGCGGCTCCGTTCATCTACGGCACGCTGGTGACCTCGATCGTGTCGCTGGTGCTCGCCGTGCCGCTGGGTCTCGCGGCGGCGATTTTTCTTTCGGAACTTGCCCCTCGCCGGATGTCAGATACGATTTCGTTCCTGATCGATTTGCTCGCCGCCGTCCCCAGCGTAATTTATGGCCTGCTGGGAATATTTATCGTCGTGCCTCTGATGCGAACCACGGTCGGACCGATCCTGATAGGCACCCTCGGCCACGTTCCCGTTCTCGGCAAGTTCTTCAAGGGGCCGAACTACGGCGTGGGATTTCTTACCGCTGGAGTGGTTCTGGCAATCATGGTCGTGCCGTTCATCATCTCCGTTTCGCGAGAGGTCCTGCTGACGGTTCCGCGCGAGCAGCGCGAGGCCGCGCTGGCGCTGGGCGCAACGCGCTGGGAAGCTACATGGAAAGTGGTGGTGCCGTGGGCGAGAACCGGCATTCTGGGCTCGGTATTCTTGGCTCTGGCGCGCGCGTTGGGAGAAACCATGGCCGTAACGATGGTCATCGGCAACGACCCCAAAATTAGCGCGTCCCTGTTTGCGCCGGGCTACACGATTGCCGCCGTGATCGCGAATGAATTCACGGAGGCGACGGGCGATTTGTATTTGAGCGCGCTGATTGAACTGGGCCTGGTGCTGTTCCTGATGACGTTTATCCTGAACGGACTCGCCCGGCTGTTGATCGTTGCCACCGAACGCGGCGGAGGACATCCGTCATGAGCCGGGTCCTCTTGATCTGGCGGAAATCGTTGAACGTCGTGACGCTGACGCTCACGGGCGTGGCCGCATTCGGCGTCGTTGCCGTGTTGTTTCTGATTCTCGGGTATCTCGTGTGGAACGGCGGAAAATCGCTCAATTTCGACTTCTTCACGCAGCTTCCGAAACCGGTTGGTGAGACGGGCGGCGGTATGGCTAATGCCATCGTCGGAAGCCTCAAGCTTCTGTTTCTGGCTGCAATCATGGGTTTGCCCATTGGACTGATGGCCGGCGTGTACCTGGCGGAATTCGGCGGGAAAACTTTCTCGTACGTGATTCGCTACACGACCGACCTGCTGAATGGTGTTCCTTCGATCGTAATCGGAATTTTCGCATATTCGCTCGCCGTGCTGCCTTTCAAGCACTTCTCCGCGATTGCCGGCGGCGTCGCGCTGGGGATTATGGTGATTCCCATCACGGTGCGAAGCACGGAGGAATTCCTGCGAGCCGTGCCCGGGAGCCTGCGCGAGGGCGCGATGGCGTTGGGCGCCAGCAAATGGCGGACGATAGCGACGGTTGTGTTGCCCGCAGCGAAGGGCGGAATCATCACGGGCGTGCTGCTCGCTCTAGCGCGCGTGGCGGGTGAGACGGCACCGCTGCTATTTACCGCTTTCAGCAATCGTTTCTGGAGTCCGGGTTGGGGTCAACCCATCGCATCGCTTCCGGTGATGATCTATACGTATGCGATCGCCCCTTACGACGATTGGCATCGGCAGGCATGGGCTGCGGGGCTGGTGCTGCTGGCGCTCGTGCTCGTCGCCAACATCGGAACTCGAGTGGTTCTGAGCCGCGGCGGAGGGAGCCGGAGTGCTTGATATGGGTGCCACCTCACATGGACATAACGCCACCGCCGCGCGGCGCGCGCCGCAAGTGATGATGACTGAAAAACCACCAACGGCATCGGAGAAGGAGGCGCAGGTGCGCTTTGAGATTTCCGATCTGAACTTCTTCTATGGCCCGAAGCAGGCCGTCTTCGGATTGAATCTGAAAATTCCAAAGAACCGCGTAACGGCGCTGATCGGTCCATCCGGTTGCGGAAAATCCACTTTTCTGCGCACGCTGAATCGGATGAACGAGACGATTCGCAATACGCGGGTGGTCGGTGAAATACTTCTCGATGGTCAGGACATCTCGCAGATGGATGTTGTGGGCCTGCGGCGCAGAGTAGGGATGGTTTTTCAGCGGCCAAATCCGTTTCCGAAATCAATTTATGAGAATGTGGCCTACGGTCTGCGAATCAACGGCTATCAGGGACGGCTCGACGATCTGGTCGAGCACAGCTTGCGCCGTGCGGCGCTTTGGGATGAAGCGAAGGACTATCTGCATAAGTCAGCATTCGCGCTTTCCGGAGGGCAACAGCAGCGGCTTTGCATCGCGCGCGCCCTCGCGGTCGATCCCGAGGTTTTGCTTCTCGACGAACCCTGCTCGGCGCTCGATCCGGTGACCACGGCGAAGATCGAAGAGCTGATGTTCCATCTGAAGGACAGTTGCACGATGGCCATCGTGACGCACAACATGCAGCAGGCCGCGCGCGCGAGCGATTTCACGGCCTTCATGCTGGATGGAAAATTAATCGAGCACAGCGAGACTTCGAAGCTCTTTACGACGCCGACCGACCCCCGCACCGAGGCTTACATCACGGGCAGGTTCGGGTAGCACGCATGGCCTGCTGCTGCGCTATTTTGTGGAAGGGACTGAGCATCCATGGAACGCCATTTCGAACACGATCTCGAAGAACTGAAGCAGCGGCTGCTGTGGATGGGGAGCCTCGCCGAGCGCGCGGTGCATCAGTCCGTCCAGGCGGTACTGGATGGCGAGGAGCGCCTCGCTGAAGCCGTGCTCGGCGAAGAAGATGCCATTAACGAGATGCAGATCGAGATTGACGAGCGCGTACAGCGTCTGCTCGCGTTGCAGGCGCCCATGGCGGCCGATCTTCGATTTCTCCTGGCCGTTTCGCGTATCAATGGCGATCTCGAACGCATAGGCGACCAGGCCGTGAATATCGCGCAATCGGCGATGCGCATTCTGCGGCATCCGCAGGTGAAGCCTTACGTGGATTTGCCACGCATGAGCGAGCTTGCCGAAGCTATGGTTCGCGACAGCTTGAATGCCGTCGTCCGCGGCGATCAGGAGCTTGCCCAGAGCGTCCTGCGGCGCGACGACCAAGTGGATCGCTTGCGCGACCAGCTTTTCCGCGAGCTGCTGACCTACATGATGGAAGATTCGGCTGTCGTTTTTGCCGCGTTCGAACTCGTGCTCGTAGCCAAGAACCTGGAGCGCATCGGCGACCACGCCACCAACATCGCCGAGGATGTCATTTACTTCGTCGCCGGCCGTGACGTCCGCCACCCCGCTCTCGATCGCCGCTGATCGGCAGGGCCGGGCGCGATTTCCGTCATACGTCCTCGCTTCGAATCTCTTTGTAGTTTTCCCTCGGTGTAGTATCTTCGCGACGTTCCTCGGGGAGGGAGAGTCGTGCGAAGAGTTTTGGTCCGCGTCGGACTCTGCCTGGTGTTTATTGCGCTGGTAACATCATCCGCGAGTGCAGATCCCGCGCCCACCGGGCAAAGCGCCATCTCGAGCTGCGATCGCCAATGTCTATACGGTTTACTCGATCAATATCTCGCCGCGCTGAAAGCCAAAGATCCCTCGCGCCTTCCGCTGGCCAGGAATTTCCGCTACTCCGAAAATAACGTCGCGATGAAAATCGGCGACGGCGTCTGGGGCACCGTCACCGGCCTTGGCGATTACAACCTCCGCACGGCCGATCCTGTCAACGGCGCGGTCGGCTGCTACGGCATCGTGCAGGAAACCAACAGCACCGCGATGTTCGCGCTGCGACTGAAGGTGGTCGATTCGAAAATTTCCGAAGCGGAGACACTCATCCGCCGCAGTGAGGGCAGTGGCCCGTTCCCCAGCAAGCCGGTACTGACGGAGAAGCCCGCCTTCACCGAAATCGTGCCGGCCGAGGCGCGCAGCCCCCGCGAGCGCATGATCGCCATCGCCGACGGTTACTTTTCGACGTTGCAGCTTAACGACGGCGTGCTTTTCGCGCCGTTCGACGACGATTGCGACCGTTGGGAGAACGGCCTTCTAGACCACGCACAATCCGGACCTGGCGAAAACGATCCTCGTCGCCAACCTCGGCTGCGCGCAGCAGTTCAAGCTCGGCAATTACCGCTACGACGATCGCGTCCGCGACCGCCGCTTTTTCCTTGTGGACGAGGAGCGCGGCCTGATCATGACCGCCGGCTTCATCGACCACGCCGGGCGCCTGGAGAATTACACGCTCACCGACGGCACACCGATGAAATCTTCGATTCGCACGCCCGGCTCGCTCTGCTTTCTCGAGCTGTTCAAGATTCGCGGCGGCAAGATTCAACAGATCGAGTCGCTCTTTATCGGCGTGCCCTACAATATGCCGTCGCCCTGGATTCAGTATCCGTCGAACTGATCGCGCGCGTTGCGATTCCTCTGGGAGAGAACCGAGATGCCGTTAAATTCGAAAATCGCCTCCGCGACTCCGCTCGCAATAGCCGCCGTTGCTTCAGCGCTCCTCCTCGTTGGCCACGCCGCGCGCGTCTCATCCGCGCTGGCCGGTCAGGAAAAGCCCGGGGCCCGCGGCCAAATTGATCAGAAGCGCTTGATGGCGGCGGATAAGCATCCTGGCGAATGGCTCACCACCGGACGCGATTTCGGCAAAGGCCATTACTCGCCGCTCGCGCAGATCAACACGAAAACGATTGATCGCCTCGGCTTCGCCTGGGATTACCACACGCAACACGATTCGCGGCCTCGAAGCCACGCCCATCGTTGTTGATGGCGTGATGTACACGACCGGCTCGATCGGCCAGGTCTACGCGCTCGATGCGAAAACCGGAAAAGAACTCTGGACCTACGATCCGCACAACGACATGCGCGTGAATCAGCGCGCCTGTTGCGACGAAGTGAATCGCGGCGTCGCCGTCTGGCACGGCAAAGTGTACGTCGCCTCCTTCGACGCTCACCTCATCGCGCTTGACGCGGCCACAGGTCGCGAGCTCTGGCGCGCTGACACCGTGGACGACAAGAAAAGAGCCTACACCAGCACCGGCGCGCCCCAGGTCGCAGGAAAAGTCGTCGTCATCGGCAACGCCGGCGGAGAATACGACGCTCGCGGTTACGTCACCGCCTACGATCTCGACACCGGCAAATTTGCGTGGCGTTTCTACACGGTGCCGGGCGACCCATCGAAGCCGCAGGAGTCTCCCGAACTCGATGTCGCGATCAAGACATGGGATCCAAAAAGCAATTGGCCCATGGGCGGCGGCGGAACCGTCTGGGGCGGAATGGCGTACGATCCGGATCTCAACCTGCTGTATTTCGGCACGGGCAACGGCACTTACTACGATCAGTCGCGCCGCAGTCCCTCCGGCGGCGACAATCTTTATATCTCGTCGATTTTGGCAATCAATCCCGATACCGGCCGCCTCGTCTGGCATTACCAGGAAGCGCCCGGCGATCAATGGGACTACGACGTCGTCCAGCAGATCGTGTTGGCCGATCTGAAAATCGACGGCGAAAATCGCAAGGTGCTGATGCAGGCGCCGAAAACCGGCTTCTTCTACATCATCGATCGCAAAACCGGCCAAGTTCTCTCCGCCGAAAAATTCGTGCCGGTCACCTGGGCAGATCACGTGGATCTGAAAACAGGCCGGCCCGTTGAGGCGGCCGACGCGAGATCGTACAAATATTCGTCGAACGGAAAAAAATTGATCTCGCCTTCGCCCATGGGCGGGCACAACTGGAATCCGATGTCGTACGATCCGCAAACCGGACTCGTCTATATTCCCGGCGATTGAAAATGGCCAGGAAGGAATTTTTTCCGGCAAGGCCTTCCTGCGGGCATGGGATCCGATTCACACCAAAATCGTCTGGGATGTTCCCATGTCGGATTGGTGGGATCGTCCGGGCGTGCTGGCAACCGCGGGCGGATTGGTCTTTCAGGGCACCGGGACGGGCCATTTCTGCGCCTACGATGCGCTCACCGGCAAGAAACTGAAAGATATTGAAGTCGGCACTCCGTTCGTCGCCGGCCCGATGTCTTATAGCATTGACGGCACGCAATACGTCGCCGTGATGGCGGGCTGGGGCGGTGGCGGATGGAACTTCCCGCATCCCGCAAGCGCGGCTTATCCAGCGCGGCAACGATGGCCGCATCATCGCCTTCAAACTCGATGGCGGCGCGACGCCGATTCCTCCGCTGCTTCCGCCGATTCAGCCGATTCCGCAGCCGCCGCCTCTCACGGCATCGGCTGAGACCGTCAAGAAGGGCGGCGAGATTTTCGGCGCGCACTGCGCTTCATGCCATCTGAATCTGCCCGGCAGCCTCGCTCCCGATCTGCGGCGCATGAGCCCGGAAACGCACGATGCATTCAAGCAGATCGTTCTCGGCGGCGCGCTGCGCAATGCCGGAATGCCGCCGTGGGACGACGTGCTCACTCCTGAAGACGCGGACGCCATCCACGCCTTCCTGATTTCACTCTCGTGGGACGCTTACAACAAGCAACAAGCCGCGCCCAAGAACTGAACGAGCGCTTCGCTTCGCTCCACCGCTATTCTAGGTTAAGATCACACCCCGGAAGGCTTGGAAATGAGCAAACCCGTAACGGCAATCTATCCCGGCTCGTTTGACCCGGTGACGAACGGTCATCTCGATCTGATCGCGCGCGGCGCCATGATCTTCGATCAATTGATCGTCGCGGTGGCGAAGAACCTCGAAAAAGACGCTCTCTTCACGGTAAGGGAACGCGTCGAGATGCTTGAGGCCGTCACCTTCGAATGGAAAAATGTCGAGGTGGAACAATTTGATGGCTTGCTGATGGACTATGCACGCAGCCAGGGCGCGAGCGTGGTTATACGCGGCATACGCGCCGTTTCCGATTACGAGTACGAGCTGCAAATGGCGATGATGAACCGCAAAATCGAGCCGGATATCGAGACGGTTTTCATGTTACCCGGCGAAGCATATAGCTTTCTCAGCTCTCGTCTGGTCAAGGAGCTCGCCCGCCTGGGCGGCCCCGTGAAGGACTTCGTTCCGCCCCTCGTTGTGGAGCGCCTGCGCGCAAAAGTCGGCTAGAATAGATCGTTGTCCCAAACCAATTAAAGGGTAGGCAAATGGAGCCGGGCACAGCCGTGAAGACAGAAGAGGCATTTCAGCTTTCAGACCGCGTCAATCGCATCAACGAGTCGCCCACCATGGTGGTGCTGCAGGCGGCGGCTGCGTTGAAGGCCAAGGGCGTTGACGTTGCCGATTTCGGCGCGGGCGAGCCGGATTTCCCAACGCCGGAGCACATCAAGCGCGCTGCGATTCAGGCGCTCGACGAAAATCGAACGAAATACACGCCGGTCCCGGGCCTACCGGAATTGCGCAAAGCGATCTGCGAATGGCACGCGAAGGAGCTCGGCTCGTCGTATCAGCCGGCGGAATGCGTGGTCAACGTCGGCGGCAAGCATTCCATCTTCAACGCCGTCTGTGCGCTGATCAATCCGGGCGATGAAGTCGTTATCCCCGCGCCCTACTGGGTCAGCTATCCCGACATCGTTAAGTACGCGGGCGGGAAGCCGGTGATCCTGGAAACGACCGAAGCCGACAATTTCGTCATGCGCGCCTCGGCGCTGGAAAAGCTCATCACGTCGCGCACGCGAATGGTGATCGCCGATTCGCCGAGCAATCCCTCCGGCGCGGTGATTCCGCCGGACGAATATGCGAAGGTTCTGGCGGTCTGCCAGCGCAAGGGCGTGTGGCTGCTCGCCGACGAGTGCTATTCCCATTTCACTTATGGCGATGCGAAGCCGTTTTCGATTGCGAGCGTCGCGGGCTCGAAGAGCTCCGTCATCATCGTCGGATCGTTCTCGAAGACGTTCGCGATGACTGGATGGCGGCTCGGGTACGTCCTCGCGCCGCAGCCGCTCGTTGACGCGATCACGAAACTGCAGAGCCAGTCCACTTCGAACCCGACTTCGATCACGCAATATGCGGGCATCGCAGCCATGCGCGGGCCGATGGACGGCGTCGCCACGATGCTTGCGGAATATGCGCGGCGTCGCGAGCGCATCGTCGCGGGTCTGCGCGCGATTCCCGGCGTCACCTGCACGGCGCCGCAGGGCGCGTTCTACGTGTTTCCGAATATTTCGGCGCACTACAATGCCGAAATGCCGGACGACATGGCGGTCTCGAAGCTGCTTCTCGAACGCGAACATGTCGCCGTCGTTCCCGGCGTGGCGTTCGGCGCGCCCGGCCACCTGCGCATTTCCTACGCCACGTCCATCGATCGCATTGACGAAGGCCTGCTGCGGATGGGCCGCTTCTTCGGCAAAGCGAAGTGAACGCTTCCGCGTGAACCGATGATCTTGTGTCCAGCGCGCCTGGAGCCCATCTTCAGTCCGCGTCCGTGGGGCTCGCGCTCGCTCGCGCCGTTCTTCCCTGAAAAATCCAATCTAGCCGAACCGCTCGGCGAGGCCTGGATGACGGGCAGCGAATGCCGGTTCGCTGATGGCCCCTTCGCCGGGGAAAAACTGGGCGAAGCATGGCCCGCAATGCCGCCGGAATGGACGGGAACGCGCGCGGATCGACGTTGCCGCTTTCCCTCTGCTGATTAAATTCATTTTCGCGGAAGAAAAGCTATCCGTGCAGGTGCATCCGGACGACGACTATGCCGCGCGGCACGAGCAAGCGGCAGGCGGCCGCGGCAAGACGGAGATGTGGTACGCGGTTCGCGCGCGGCCGGGAGCCGAAGTTCTCGTCGGCCTGAAGCCGGAGCGTCACGCGCGAGAGTTTCAAGCGCGCCATTGCCGACGGGATCGGCCGAAGATTGTCTCGAGCGACGTTCCTTTGCGGCCCGGAGACGCGGTGTTCGTTCCGGCCGGCACCGCGCACACGATCGGCCCCGGCCTGGTGCTCTGCGAAATCCAGCAGAATTCCGATCTGACCTATCGCGTCTATGATTACAATCGCCGCGACGCGAAGGGCCAGCCGCGAGCCCTGCATATCGAGAAAGCTCTCGACGTAATTCGGTTTGGCAGGCAGAACGGCGGAAAGATCGAGCCGGTGCGAATTCACGAAGCGGGCGCGGAGAAAACTTATTTCGCATCCTGCCGGTATTTCGAAACAGCGCGCTGGGAGTTTTCCGAGCCGGTGCCGTCGGCGCACCTCGCAGGAACATTTCGATCTGCTGGTTTTCCTCGAGGGAACGGGGACGATTCGCTGGAAAGGTGAACGCGCTGCCTACGGGCCGGCGCAAGTCTGGATGATTCCTGCCGCGCTCGGCGCGTATCAAATCGCGCCGGAGCGCACCAACCTCGCTGTTGCGGACGTACGTTCCGCGCGAACCCGGTGAATTCGGCGCCGCGCTCAGCGTGCCGGTGTGAAAGAAGCCGATTGGTCGCGGCTGGTGCATCAATGAAAAAATCGACGAAAAGCGCGGCCGAAGACCGATTCGCTGCCGGCGTGCGCCGTCCTGCTGGCCGGAGGGCGAGGCACGCGTTTTTGGCCACGCAGCCGCACGCAGCACGCCGAAGCAGCTGCTGAATATCGTCGGGACGCAAACCATGCTGCGGGAGACGATGGCGCGTCTTTCACCGCTTTTTCCGCCGCAGAACGCCTGGATCGTCACGAATACGCAACAATCTGCCGCTGCGAGGCGCGAAATGCGCGGGGTCCCCGCGTCGCACATCCTTGCCGAGCCTGCCGGATGCAATACGGCTGCGGCCATCGGCCTCGCGGCCGTTCATTTGGTACACGAACACGGCGACGCGCTCATGGCCGTGCTGCCGTCCGATAGCTATATCGCCGATGCAGCGCGCTATCGCAGATCTGGTCCGCGCGGCGCTGGAACTAGCGCGCACGCCCGGGAATCTTGTCGTCCTGGGCATTCCTCCGTCGCGTCCTGAGACCGGATACGGCTATATCGAACGCGGGGAACATTGCGTCGCGGCCGCGACGGCGTTCCGGCTTACACCGTCCGGCGCTTCACAGAAAAGCCAGCTCTGCCGCTCGCCAAGAAATACGTGTCTTCCCGAAAGTACTTATGGAACGCGGGGATGTTTTTCTGGCGCGCCTCGACATTCCTCGAGAACCTGGAGCGATTTCTTCCTGCCACGCATGACGCGTTGCGGGAGCTTGCCAAATCAATCGGCACGCCACGATACGCAGCGGCGCTGCGGCGCATTTATCCGCCACTGGAAAATATTTCGGTGGATTACGCCGTGATGGAACCGGCCACGCGTGCACGGAACATCGTCGCGCGTCTTCGTGATTCCCGCCAAAGTCGGCTGGAGCGATATCGGTTCCTGGGCTGCGGTCTATGAGCTTCTGGCGGCAAAGCGAGGCGCGAATGTTTCCGCTGGCTCCTCATTCACGCTCGATTCCGATGGCAACTATTTTTGGAGTCCGAAGAAATTTGTCGCCGCCGTCGGTGTGCGCGAATCTCGTCCTGGTCGAAACGGATGATGCGCTGCTTCTCTGCTCTCGGGACCGCTCGCAGGACGTCGGCAGAATCGTGAAGTGGCTCGAGGAGCAGCGCATTCGTCGCCTCCTGTAGGCCGTCGGAATATAGAGGGTGAGGATTTTGTCCAATCAGCACGAACCGCGGCCTTCAGAAATCGCGATCAAGTTCGGCACCGACGGCTGGCGCGGTGTGATCGCCGAAGATTTCACCGACGAAAATGTACGCAAAGTCGCGCATGCGATTGCCCGCTACGTGGTTCGCGCTGAAAAGCCAGGCGCGGGCGTCGTGGTCGGATATGACACGCGATTCGGCTCCGAACATTTTGCTCGGGTGGCCGCCGAAGCCGTGGCTGCCACGGGCACGCCGGTTTGGCTCGCGACGGAAGCCTGTCCCACGCCCGCCGTTTCGTTGCTGGTGCGGAAGCGCGGCGCCGCCGGCGGAATTCAGATCACGGCCAGCCACAATCCCTTTCGCTGGAACGGCGTGAAATTCAAAGCGAGCTACGGAAGTTCGGCGTCGCCAGCCATCGTTGCGCAAGTGGAGCAGGAACTCTCGCGTGTCCTGCGCGACGGTGTTCCCGCACTCCCGCCGCGCAACGATCTGATCCAGTCGCTCGACGTGCGCACGCCCTATCTCGAGACGCTGGCCGGTCTGGTGGATTGGGACCGCCTGCGCGCCTCGAAATTCCGTTTCCTGATTGACCCGATGCACGGAGCGGGTCGCGGGCTACTGCTCGAGCTTTTTCGTCGACAGGGAATCGAGGCAGGCGAAATTCGCGGCAATCGCGATCCGCTGTTCGGCGGAGTGAATCCGGAACCGATCGAGCCGCACGTCGAAGCGCTGCGCCAGGCGATGCTCGCGGGCGGTTACGACGCAGGGTTCGCGCTCGATGGCGACGCGGATCGCGTCGGCGCGATGGATCCCGACGGGACGTTCATCACGCCGCATCAGATATTTTCGATTCTGCTCTGGCACCTCGCCGGCACGCGAAAGCTCAGCGGCGATGTCGCGAAATCATTTACCGTCACCAAAATGATCGACAAGATCGCGCTCAAGCTCGGCCGCAAAGTCTGGGAGACGCCGGTCGGCTTCAAGTACATCTGCGAACGCATGCTGGAAGGCGACATTGTGCTGGGCGGCGAAGAAAGCGGCGGGATCGGCACGAAACTATATCTGCCGGAACGCGATGCGACGGTGAGCGCGTTGCTGCTTGCTGAAGTGATGGCCTGGCACGGCAAACGCCTGGGCGAACTTGTCGCCATGCTGCATCGCGAATTCGGCGAACACCACTATGGCCGAGTAGATCTCACGTTGAAAGACGGACAAAAAGAAAAGGCGCTTGAATATTTCGCCGCGCCGAAACTGAATCGTTTTCTCGATTGGCCGATTGTGCGCCGGGAAGACCTCGACGGCGTGAAAGTCTATTTGGGAGATATCGGCTGGGCGATGGTGCGGGCTTCGGGTACGGAGCCTATGCTGCGCGTTTATTCCGAGACGACCCGCGCGGATACGACGCGGCGCGTGCTAGACGAAGTGACGACTCTGGTTCGGGGTCTCTAGCTGGAGGCTTTTGCTTCGAGACTTTTGAATGCGGCGTCGAGGATGCCATTCAGGAAGGCGGGCGCCTCGGCGGACGAGAATTTCTTTGCGAGCTCGAGCGCTTCGTCAATAACGACTTTCGGTGGCGCTGTTCCTGCGCGAAGCTCGTAGATCGCGAGACGCAGGATGCTGCGGTCAACGCCCGCGAGCCGGTCGAGCCGCCAATTTTCCGCGAGCTTCTCGACGAGCACATCGATCGAGTCTGCCTGGGTGACGGCGCCCTCGAAAAGTTCATCCGCGAATTTCCGCGTTGGCGCCGAGGCGCGCGCTGACTTCCAGAAAAGCTTCTCGACGCGGCCGGGGTCCTGATGCGTCATGTCCCATTCGAAAAGCATCTGCAAGGCGAATTCGCGCGACTTGTGGCGAAGACTCATCGTCGGCGTTTCGCGCGGCGTGCGGCGCGGCGAGTCGCAGGTTTCGGCGCGGCGATCTTGTTGGAGTAATTGCGCGAGAGGTGGGCCATTTCGATTGCGCCGATGGCCAGTTTCGTAGCCCTTGTTGTCGTTCTTTTCGCCGGCGCGAGCGAGGGCTTGTTCTGGCGTGTCGCATGTAAGCACGCAGAAACCGATCGGCACGCCGGTATCGAGTTGCGCGAGCTGAATGCCGCGCGCGGTTTCCGAACACACGTAATCGTAATGCGAGGTCTCGCCGCGCATCACGCAGCCAATGCACACAAGCGAATCGAAGCGCCGCGTGGCCGCAAGCTTCTTCGCCGCAATCGGTAATTCGAACGCGCCGGGAACGCGAACGACTTCCAACTGCTGCTTACGCGCGCCAGCGCTCGCAAATGCTTCGAGCGCGCCCGCGAGCAAACGGTCCGTGACGAAATTATTGAACTCGCTCACAATGATTCCGAAATGCAGCCCCGCCGCATTGAGCCCGCCGCGCTTGCCGAGGCGCACGTTTGGTTTTCCGTGTCCTGCCATTAGTCAGTATCCATGATTCTAGGGAGTTGCGAGCGAAAGTAGAACGTTACCACCCTGCTGGCGCGCCTCGTCCAGTCCTGCTTCGGCGCGGTTGATCCATTCGGTGACCCGGTCCTCGGTTTCATCGCCGGGACGCGAAGAAGCCTCAGCCACAATTGCGCTGGCCGTAAGACCTTGCCCGCCCCATGCAGGGTGGACTGTGGCGGCAACCTGGCGAAGCTTTTCCGCGAGCGCGCGGGCATTTTCAAGCGACGTGTTGGGCAAAACGAACACCAGCGACCACGCCGTATATTTTACGGCGATATCGGTCTGGCGAACGGCCGAAGAAAGAGCGCGCGCCAGTTGCTCGACGTATTGTTCGACGGCCGCGTCACCGTGCTGGCGCAGGAGATCACCGCCGCGGTCAATCTGCACGATCACGAGCGAAAGCGGCGTGCCTTGCGTTCGCGAGCGGTTCGATTCAACAAGCAGGCAATCGATGTAAGCGCCGCGGCTCAGCAAGCCCGTTTTTTCATCGGCGACGGCGAGCGAACGAACCAGCGAGCGCAGCGCGTGTGATTCACCGACATCACGAGCTGATCGCCAACGGCCTGAAGGAAAAAACTCTCGTTCGGCTTCCATTTTCTGCTGCCCGCGTCTCCCACGAGCAGAGCGCCGGCAGGCGCTTGCGTTTCCTTGTCCGTCAGTTCCACGGCGAGAGCCGATTCGAGACCCAATTCTCGCAGGCCAGGAGCGGTCGCGGCATGAAGCTCGATCCCGCCCAGGGCGTCGGGCGTGGCCTTGGAGACCAGTGTGATGATCGACGGAATGCGCGCCGTTCCCGCTGCAACGGTTCCGGGTGCGAAATATTCCGCGGTCAGTTGCGGAGCTTCTCCCGCCGGTCCCACGGCAATCAGGCAGCGCGTTACCTGAAGATATCTTGCCGATTTCCGCTGCGGTGGTCGCGAGCAGTTCGCGCGGCGTGGACTGCCGGTACATCAGCCGGTTGATTTCGGCAATCGCAGCGAGATCGCGATGCGTCTCCGCGGGCATGGGCGCGGCCACTGGAGGAGCGCTGGAGCAGCCTCGACCGGCGCGGGTCGCGGACTCGACGGCGCGGCGGGAGCAGCCTTGCGAGGCGCGCCCTTGGGCCACCAGTTGGCGCGTTCGTAAAGCGCGCGCAGGCGTTCATTTTTTTCTTCCTCGCCGGGGAAAAGCTCAGCGATTCGCTCCAGCCGCTCGACGGCTTTGGTCTGCAGCGAATACTGGAGAAAAATTTCCACCTGGACGACCAGATCTTCCAGCGCCTGCTGCGCGCGCGCTTCCTCGGAGACGGGCCCGGAGGTCGCTCCAGCCTCGGAACCGGCGCCTGTAAATCCATCCGTGCGCGTGGAAACCGTCGCGGCCTTGGCCGCGCGCGAAAGCACGTTCTGCAGGAATGCGGGATCCACTTTGCCTTCGAGTTTGCCGATGCGCTCCTGATTGCGATAGTCGTAGGGATCGATATCCACCAGGCGGTCGAGCGTCTCGCAGGCTTCCTTCAATCGCGTCGGCGGCAAAATACAGATCGAAGAGCCGCACCAGCGCGTCGAAATATTTCGTCTCGCGGTTCATCTCCTCGTAGGCAGCGCGCAATCGTTTCAGCCAGCGCCAGCGAACCGGGATAAGCGGCGGCGAGGCGATCCATCTGCGCGGAAAGTTCGCCTTCCTTTGCGGCCCGCGCGCATCCAGTCCTTCGTCTGCGCGAGCAGCGCGGCGCCCTTCGGATCCTCGCCCGCGCGAACGTATGCGCCGGTCAGCTCGAAGAGTTTTTCGTAGCGGTCGGGATTTTGTTTGTAATAGGCCTCGAAGGCTTCGCGCGCGCGGTCCAATCGTCCGGCGCGCAGCAGGCTCTCGCCGAACAGCGCCAGGAACGCCGTGTCTTTTTCGTTGGGCGCGAATGGTTCGAGAAGCGCGACCGCGCCTTCGGAATCGCCTTTGCGAAGCTTGGCTTCCGCGAAGAGCAGGGCGCCGGTGCGATCATTGGGAAGGAGACGGTGCGCGCGGCCGAAATATTCCAACGCTTCGTCGAGACCGCCGCCCGCTTGCGTCAGTTGACCCGCGCGGAGGTAGCTTCGCGCGGCGAGATCGGCGTGCCGGAGCTGCTCGGCGAGTTCGCCGAGGATCATGTGCCGCGAGGCATTTTCCGGATCGAGCAGCGCCATGCTTTCGTAGCACGCGAGCGCTTCGATGCCGCGTTGCTGCTGCAGGAAAAGCTCCGCGGCGGCGGCGAATTGCTCGATCGCTTCCGAGGCGTGATTCTGCCTCTGCAGCAGGCTGCCATAGCGCATTAACCGGTCGGGCGGCTGGGGATAAGGCCGCAGAAAACGGCTGAAGATCGCGGAGGCCTTGGCGGCGTCCCCGACCTCGAGCAGGCGATCGAACTGGACGCCGTAATACTGGGCGGCAAGCTCGGGCTCGTTGAGCCGGATATGTATATCGGCGAGGGCCTGCAGGGCTTCCTGGTGCGCGGGCGAGTCCTCAAGGACGGCCTGGTATTCAGCGACTGCCTCGCGGAGCTTGTTCTTCTCGAGGCTGCGGCGGGCCCGGTCGAGATGCTTGTTGATGTCTGGAGCCATGGGAATTCGCGCGCCTCATAAATGATGGGCGGGCTGCTTGAACTTAAACTATATAACGGACGGCTTGCGGCCCTTCAAACGAAATCCAGATGATGTGCCGATCGTGACTGCCGAGAGGTACCAATTGACATTTGGTCCTACGCGCTCGCCCGAGCGGGCTTCCTGGGTAGACCCTTGACCTTTTCCCGCATGGATCGGAGCGACATCCCGCTACGAAGCAGGGCCGCGAAGCCCAGAAATGCGAGGGGGAGCGTGAGGGCGAGGAAGGCGAAAATGGAAAAGCCGGTCGCGCTGGTTTTTTCCACGTCGAAGATGCTCAATCCGAGGACGCAAAAAAATTGGTACGAGCCCACGTTCGCAGGTGCGTTCGGAAGCGAAACGCCCAGGTTGATGATCAGCAGCACCACGACGGCGGAAAGCAATGTGAGCGAGTGCTGGGTCTGCGGGTCATAGAGTCCGTAGGAACGCATGATTGCCCATAGACCCAAAACCTGGAAGAGCGGCAATAGCAGCGACGTAAAGACCGCGGCGTAGAAGCTGGGCGATGTGCCAATCGCGTGGAGATCCGTAAGCACGGCCATAAATTTCCCGGGCAGACGGCGACGTCCAGCTCTTGGGCGGAGTACTGCTGCCAAGTTTGATTTCGAGATACAGAATCAAGATCGCCACGATGGTCAGCAGGACAAGCGTGACGATTGCGAGCGTATCCGCTACGCGCTGGAAGCGCCGCGGCAGTTCGACAAAGAGCGAAACCATCGCCAAGGCCGCCGTGGCAATTACCAAGTCCACGAATCGCTCGACGCCCACCGAACCGAGGACCCGCCCAATGGTAATTCCTTCGGAATTCGACAGAAGGTAGCTGCGCAGGACTTCGCCCGGCCGCAGAGGGAACACGAGATTGGCAAACAGGCCGGAGTACACGGCGCGAATCGCACGGCTTAGCCGTACTTTTCCAAACGGAGCGAGCAGGAATTTCCAACGCAGGGCCTGAATCGCGTAGCTAAGAACATCGCAGGCGATACCCAGCACTACCCACTTCCAGCTCACGTTGGCGATCTGGCGCAACGCCTGCATTAGGTGGAAATCGTGCAAGACCCAAACAAGACAAACGAAGGCCAGTCCATAGCCCACGATCAAAAGGAGCCGGGGTCTCTTCTGGAATGCGTCTTGGATTGCGGTATTCAACGCGGCGGGTCCGTAGGATGCAGGATATTGCCCTTACCTGAGAACTTGATGCCGAAGGTCGAGTCCGAACGGAGGGATCGCTTACCCACAGGTATTTCCAGCAACCACCAGCGCATCATTACACTCCTCGGGATCGTCAGGCTCTCGCACGGCTAGCAGGCTGCCGGTCTGTAGCCCCGCAAAATTGGAATCGTCTCGCGTTTGGGATACCGCTGGCAGCCGTCCGTCCCAGGCGCGCCGCCGGGGGCGAAAGGAGGAAGCCAGCCAAAATGAAGGCGCCGATAGCCCCTAACCTCGGTACAGCCTACGATATCCGCCCTCGACAGGCAATCCGGGACTGTACCCAGGGGTTACTTGGTGGAAGTGGCCCGGGGGGACCAAACGGCGTATGATCGACCCGGAAATGAAAGCTAGCCCTCGACTGTTCCAGCCCCACCGGCCAAAGCGAACCCCGATGAAAACAGCGCAACCCGTGGATCGCCGCGAGCGAGTGTTGCTTGTGGGCGTGACTCTGAAACGCCGACCGCGCGGCGCACCGGAAGGCGTTGCGCTCGCTAACCGCGATTCACTCGACGAACTCCAAGAACTTGCTGAGAGCGCGGGCGCTAACATCGTAGGCAGCCTCCTGCAAGTACGCGATGTGCTCGATCCCGCCACACTCGTAGGAGGCGGCAAACTCGACGAAATCCGCGTCGAAGCGGAGACGCTGAGCGTCCCTCTCGTGATCGTGGACCACGATCTGACGCCCGTGCAGCTCCGCAACATGGAAAAGGGCACCGACTGCCGGGTAATCGACCGCACGCAGCTCATCCTCGATATCTTCGCGACGCACGCGCGCACCCGCGAAGGGCAGCTTCAGGTCGAGCTCGCGCAGCTTAACTATTTGCTGCCTCGCTTGACCGGCCGCGGCCAGGAACTTTCCCGGCTCGGAGGTGGCATCGGGACGCGAGGACCCGGCGAGCAGAAGCTCGAAACCGATCGCAGGCGAATCCGCGAGCGAGTGGCGAAAATAAAGGCTGCCATTGAAACGGTTCGCCGCCAGCGCACGACCCGGCGGCGGGCGCGGCAGGCCGTTCCGCTGGGAATGATCGCATTTGTGGGGTACACGAACGCCGGGAAATCAACGCTGTTCAACGCCCTGACCCATGCGAACGTCCTGACCTCTCCGAAAATGTTTGCAACCCTGGACCCGACGATTCGCGCCGTTCGATTGCCGTCCAAGCGCCGCGTGTTGCTGTCCGACACGGTAGGATTTCTGCGTGACCTTCCCTCGGATTTGATTGCTGCTTTTCGCGCCACGCTCGAGGAAGTGCAGGAGGCAGCGCTGATCCTCCATGTGACCGACATTTCGAACCCGCATCATGCCGAGCAGGATGCCGAAGTTCTCAAAGTTCTCCGCGAATTGGGCGTCGAAGACCGTCCGCGTCTGCACGTGCTGAACAAGGTGGATCAGCTGAACGAGGAAGACAAAGAGGCTCTGACGGAATCCAATGGGCACGGCCAAAACAATGTATTCACGTCCGCGATGACGTGCGAAGGGCTGCAGGAATTGCTCGCGCGGATCGATTCTGCGATGCCCGTTGATCCCATCGTGAAACTCCGTTTGCGCATGCCCCTGGCCGATGGGCGAAATCTATCGCTCGTGCAGGCCCGCGGGCGGGTGCTGAGCTCCGAGATTGCAGATGGGCATTTTCTTCTGGACGCTGAATTGCCGCAGTCGGCCGCACGGCGACTACGGGAATTCGTTCTGGAGTAAAATCCGCCAACTCCATTTTGTATTTCCGCCACGAAATAGTCTCCACTTTAGGTACAAGTCCTCCTGCCGTCGTTCGCAAAAAAGTCCACAGGCGCACAAACAGAATCGCGATCTCTGCCCCGGTACGATTTAGCGTCCGCAAATGGACGCAGTAAACCAGATCACCCGGCGCTTCGCCGGCAGGAAAGGGAAGGGACATGAAACCAATCGCCGCAGTACTGGCGTTAGCGTTCGTCGTTCGGCGCATCACCGGCATATTCGCAGTACACCGTGAGAATTACGTGGACCGCCAGTTCCGATGCAGCCGCCAATCCATCGCTGACGTACAACGTTTATCGGGCCGCGACTTGCGCTGGACATTTCGCCAAGATCAACTCCGTTCCGGTCACGGGCACGTCGTATGTTGATTCGCAGGCCGGCGCCGGAGCCGCGTATTGCTACCAGGTGACATCGGTTCTTGCAGGCGTTGAGAGCGGGCCCTCGAACCAAGCTGTCGCAGCGGTTCCTCCACCCAGCGATCGACAGGCAGCGTGCGCACACCACGGCCCGATTATCGGCTGGATACGGTGCGTCGCCTCGCGACCAAAGAAAACGGACCCGCAATCTCCGCCTCGCTAACGTCCGCAACAACAAAGCCCATTGGTTTCTCCGAATGGCGAAGCAAGCGGCCATGAATCCGGGCCGCGTAACGCAGCTCTCGGTGGAAATCTCTGTGGAAAAAGGGACGCGGTACGGCACCGTATTTTGTGCCTACGGATTCCGCGTGTTTAGACAACTCCTGAATGAGATCCTTTTAAGTCATTGTAAACAAGCGTGTTACGCTTGACTGCACTGTTCCATCCCGGCCGCAAGTTTCTCGCACCAGCTTTTGCTCTCGATATCGGAATTTGCACAGGTTTGCAGCAATTAGTTCGGTAAGAGTTACTAGCGCGGGGATTTGCCTTATTTGTTACGGCCCGTCTGCGTAGGCGAGTAATGTACCTTGGTGTTGATTCCAGAGCCAGTACCGTTGACTCGGCAAGGGCCGGAGACTATATTCAAAGTGCTTATCAAGCCCACTGGCGGGCTTCGTTGAATTTTTCCGAGAATGAAATGAACCTGCCGAACAGCCTGACGGTCCTTCGAATCTTTTTTGTTCCGCTCCTGGTCGTGGTCCTGCTGACTCGCCAGCCGAACTGGAATTTCTGGGGCTTGCCCGTTCATTTCGAAGTCTGGGGTGTGTTGATTTTGCTGGTGGCGGCAGCCACTGACGCGGCGGACGGCTACATCGCGCGGAAGCGGCGCGAAATCACGACTCTGGGAATTCTCCTCGATCCTGTCGCGGACAAACTTCTGATTTCCGCGGCGTTCATTCCGCTGGTGCAGATGCACTTGGTGCAAGCGTGGATGGTGGTCATCATCATCGGCCGCGAATTCATCGTGATGGGCCTGCGCGAAATCGCTTCGGTCGAGGGATTGGTGATTCCGGCAACGGCGCTGGGCAAAACGAAAATGATTTTGCAGGTGTTGGCCGGCTGCGCGGTGATTTTGACGGCGAACCATCCTGCTCTAAAGACGCTCGGGACTGTACTGCTGTGGCTTGTGGTGCTGAGCGCGGTGGCATCGGCGATCCACTATTTCCAGATGTTCTGGAGCCAGATTAATTTCCGCGTGCAGGAAAGGCATCGCCGGAGCGTGATGGTCGTTGACGCGAAAGAAAAGCCTCAGGATGTCCTCACTCGGTAACCGCGAGAAGCAGTTGCTTTTGGAACTGGCCCGGCGAGCTTTAGTCGCAGCGGCCGAACGCCGCGAATCCCTCGAAGGTGCACCGCAAGAATCCCAGCTCGGAGAATCATTTGGAGCATTCGTTACGCTGCGCAAACGCGGACGGCTTCGCGGATGCATTGGCCAGATTGGCGCGGAGCGTTCGCTGACGGAAGTCATCGCCCACTGCGCGAGGTCCGCCGCGCTGGAGGATCCCCGGTTCGAGCCTGTTCGCGTCGAGGAACTCCGCGAAATCGAGATTGAGCTTTCGGTGCTTTCACCGTTGGAGGAGATCTCGCCGGAGCGAATCGAAGTGGGTAAGCACGGATTGATGGTCAGCCAAGGGCAGCAGGCGCGGCGTCCTGCTGCCGCAGGTGGCGATCGAATGCCACTGGGCCGCTGGGCGATTTCTGGAAGAGACTTGCGTGAAAGCGGGGCTTGAACGCAATGCGTGGAGGGAACCGGAAACAAAGATCCACGGATTTACTGCAGAGGTGTTCGCGAATCGGACTTTCGAAAGGAGGAATTGCCCGGCCGCACGAGCCGGGCAAAACCCGGCTACTCGATCTCTACGTAGTCGCCCGGAAAAACTTCGCGCAGACAGAACGTTATCAGCACGGTCGCGGAGTTCGGTCCTGTCCGCAGCACGATTCCTTCTCCGATATCCTCGCGCGGCACATTGCTCCAGTTGTATTTCTTCGAGACTCTTCCGAAGCCGTAGATACCCGCGTCGGGTATGGCCATGCCGGCTTCCTGATCGAAGGAGTAACGAGGGGTCTGGTAAACCGTCTCGTGCTGGGTGCCCTGGTAGCGGAAGATGCGGAAATAGTCGCCGACTTTCACTCCCTGAGCGTTGCCGAGATTTACGTAAATCATGTCGTTGTTGCCGACCTGCTGCTGAAATTTCTTGCCCGTAATCACCATCGCCAGCGCTTTGCCGTTCGCGGGCGCGAAGCGATCGAAATTGGCCTCCGACTTCAGCGGAGGAGCAGGCCGTTCCGCGAACGGCAGCAAGATGTCGCCGCGCTGGATGTAATCGCAAGAGTGCTCCACCTGCGCGATCGAAATGTTCTGCACGGACGACGATCACTTTCACGCGGCCTTCGTCCTCCCAAACGGTTCCCATTTTGCGGAGGATGGCAAATTGCCACTTTGTCCATTCGATTCCGTAGGGGTCCTTCAGACGAGCCGGATACCGAAAATTCGTCGCCAACTTTCACGCCTTGGTCGGAGCCCTTGTTGATGTAGACGTAGTCGCCCTCGTCAAAAGTGATCTTGGTGTTCGACTGCTCGCCGGTGATCACGTAGGTGTCCTGCGGAATGGACTCGCTCGTGACCATACCCGAACAATAGATGTCGCCTGATGGCGGAACGTTCGACTGTTCCTGCGCCGCCGCAACCATCCCGGAGAGTCCGAGAATTAGACCTGCAAGGACAATTTTCCCACGCATAATGCTCGCTCCTTATGGAAACCCTTCGCGCCAGACACCCGGCGCCAGCCCATGAGCCGACTGTAACGGACGTACTAGACCGCGTCAAGACAATGGTCGGCTGGGCTTTACACATTGTGCACCGCATGGTAGAAGCAAGAACTCCCTCGCCCGCAGCTGATCAGGGCGTGGTGCGAAAGCCTCCGGAAGAGATTGGAAACATAGCATGTTAGGGCGAGATAAACTCTGCGCCGTGGTCGCGGCGCCTGATGCCGAGATCCATGCGGCAGTCAGCTCGCCCAAGCGCTCCTGGAAACTCGTACGGCAGAACTTCGGCTTGACTGGCTTTCCGACGATCACGAGATCCTGGAGTTCCTCAAGCGCTTGGCCAGCCGGCCGCCCCGAAAGCGACCCTGATCGCCACCTGCCGCCGGCGCGAGGCGGGAGGCCGCTACCGCGGGACAATCGCCAAGCAGTTGGTCCACCTGGCGGAGGCTATTCGGGCCGGCTGCGCATGGTATGACCTGGAGATCGAGACGCTGCGGCAGTGTCCGCCGGAACTGGCTCGACGTTCTTCTGGGCGAGGGCAAGCAACTGGCGTCCGCGCATTTCTTTCGGAGGCATGCCGAAGAGCCTTCCGCGGAGTCGCGGCGGAGCTGCAGGCGCTACCAGCCGGACGCTATCAAGATCGCAGCGCAATGCGATTCTCTGGCCGAGAGCCGAAAGCTGCTCGACTTCGCGCAGAAGCAGCGAAACATCGTGGCCGTACCGATGGGCGACGTGAGCTTGCCGGCGCGCTTCCTGGCGTTGCGTCGAGAAGAGATGCGTTTGCTTACGCGCCGGTGGAAAACGCCACGGCGCCCGGCCAGATCTCGCTCGAGGAAATGAAAGAGCTTTATCGCGCGGATCAAGATTGACGGGCGGACGCGGGTCTACGGCGTGATCGGAAATCCTATCGGCCATTCGCTTTCGCCGGCGATGCAAAATGCGGGATTCGCGGCGCGCCGCATGAATGCGGTCTATTTGCCGTTCCTTGTGCGCGACCTGAAGGATTTTCTCGGGTCGGTAACGCGGCTCGGTATCCGAGGGTTCAGCGTGACGCTGCCCCATAAGGAGCGCATCATCCGTCATCTCGATGGTTGCGATCCGCTCGCGGCGCGAATCGGGGCCGTCAACACGGTTGTGGTGCGTGGTGGCGGGAAACTCTACGGGTACAATACGGATTACGTTGGTGTGCTGCGTACTCTTGAACGGCGCATGCCTTTGCGAGGCAGCCGTGTGCTGATCGTGGGAGCGGGAGGAGCGGCGCGCGCCGTGGCATTCGCACTCGCGCAGGCGGGATCGGCTGTGTGCATGTGGCGCCAGGCGCGATGCAAAGGCGAAGTCGCTGGCGCGAGCCGTTGGCGGCGAAGCTGTCGCGCGGGCTCGCCTGCGGCGGGAGTTTTTCGACGCAATCGTGAATGCCACGCCGGTGGGAATGCATCCGCAACCCGGGCGCTCGCCGCTGGAGGCGAACGAATTGAATTGCCGGCTGGTATTTGACACCATTTATCGTCCGCGAATGACCCGGCTGCTGCAGCTCGCAGCGCGGCGAGGAATCGAAACTGTGTCTGGCGTGGAAATGTTCGTTGCGCAGGGCACGGCGCAGTGGGAAATCTGGACGGGCGAGCGCGCGCCGGTGGAAGCCATGCGCGATGCCGTGGTTAGCAGACTGACACGAGAAGAGAAAACAGCCAGTAAGAGGACAGCCAGTAGGAATCGGGCCAAGCGATGATTCAACCTGACTTCAAAACATTCAGCGCCTTGACGCACCAAGGGAATCTTGTGCCCGTGTATGAAACCTACACGGCCGATTTGCTGACGCCCGTTGGCGCGTATCTGCGCATCGCCCACAAGGCGAAATATTCCTTTCTGCTCGAGAGCGTCGAAGGCGGCGAGACGATCGCGCGCTACACGTTTGCGGGCGCGAATCCTGCGGAAGTGTTTCGCGTCGCGCGGGCGATCCTGCACGCTCGAAAGGGGCGGCAAGTTGACGCATTTCGACGACGATCCGGTCGAACGCCTGCGCCAACTCACCCGCCGCTTTCGCCCGGTGCGCGTGCCCGGGCTTCCTCCGCTGATTGCCGGAGCGATCGGATATTTTGCCTACGACATGGTGCGGCTGGTCGAGCGCATTCCCGCAACCGGCCGCGACGATGTGGGCCTCGACGATTGCGTGATGATGTTTTATCTCGGCTTGCTGGCGTTCGATCACGTGCAGCACCGCGTCTGGGTGATTCGCAACGTGTTCACCGACGGACCGGGCAGCCTGCGCGAGAAATACGACGCGGCGGTTCGCGAAATTCAGCGCACGCGGAGATCGCTCGAAGGACCTTTGCCCAAGCAGGCGCGAGCGAGGCGCGCGGGACCGTTGCGGGTCCGCTCGAACATGACGAAATCGAAATTCACCGGGGCCGTGCGCAAGGCGAAGTCATACATTCGCGCGGGCGATGTGTTCCAGATTGTAGTTAGCCAGCGATTTGAGGCGGAGACGAACGCTGATCCGTTTGAAATCTACCGCGCGCTGCGCGTGGTGAACCCCTCGCCGTACCTCTATTTCCTGAAACTCGACGACGTATCGGTGGTCGGGAGTTCGCCTGAGATGCTCGTGAAGGTGCAGGAACGCAACGCCATGTATCGCCCGCTCGCAGGAACGCAGCCGCGCGGACGCAACGAAAAGGAAGATCGCGAACTCGAGGCGAAGCTTCTGGCCGATCCCAAGGAGCGCGCCGAGCACGTGATGCTCGTGGACCTCGGACGCAACGATCTGGGTCGCGTCTGCGAATACGGCTCGGTTAAAGCCGAGCGGCTTGATGTTCGTCGAGCGCTATTCGCACGTGATGCACCTCGCGTCGAGTCTGCGCGGGCGGCTGCGGGACGATGTGGATTGCTTCGACGCGCTGATGGCGTGTTTTCCGGCTGGGACGCTTTCTGGCGCGCCAAAAGTTCGCGCCATGGAAATCATTGACGAACTTGAGCCTACCCGGCGCGGAATCTATGCAGGCGCAATCCTCTATCTCGATTTTTCGGGCAATCTCGATTCCTGCATCGGCTTGCGCACGCTGGTCGCGAAAAACGGACGCGCCTACGTGCAGGCGGGCGCGGGAATCGTGGCCGATTCGGTGCCGGAGCGCGAATACGAGGAGTCGGGCAACAAGGCGCGCGCCGTGCTGAAGGCGCTCGAAATCGCGCATCGCGGAGGCGATCGGTCGCGGGCGAATAAGATTCCGCGCTATCCTGACAAGCGAATCATGCTTCTGCTTCTCGACAACTACGATTCGTTTACTTACAACCTGGCGCAGTATCTCGGCCAGATGGGACAGGAGCTGGAAGTGCGCCGCAACGATCAAATTACGCTCGATGAAATCGAGGAACTGCAGCCCGAGCGCATCGTGATTTCGCCGGGGCCGTGCACGCCCGCCGAAGCCGGCATCAGCGTCCCGCTGATCGAGCGCTTCGCCGGGAAAATTCCGATCCTGGGCGTTTGCCTGGGGCATCAGGCAATCGGAGCGGCGTTCGGCGGGCGCGTGATCCGCGCGCCGCACGTGATGCACGGCAAGACGAGCGAAATCCATCACGACGGCAAGACGATTTTTCGCAATCTGCCGCAGGATTTTCCGGCCACGCGCTACCACTCGCTGATCGTCGAGCGAAAGTCGCTGCCGCGAACGCTGGAAATTTCCGCCGAAACCGCCGACGGCACGATCATGGGTCTGCGCCACCGCAAATTGCGCGTCGAAGGCGTGCAGTTCCATCCCGAGTCGGTCCTCACCAGCCCCGGTTTCAAACTCCTCGAAAATTTTCTGAGTATTTAACGTTCCGACAATCGAGGACGATTTCGCTAGCTCTGCGAAAACGCGACGAACGCATCGAGCTTTTCGCGAGCGGCGCCGGAATCGATTGATTTCGCGGCGAGGCGCGCGCCATCCAGAAAATCGGCCGCGCGGCCGGCGACAACGAGCGCCGCTGCGGCATTGGCGAGCACGATTTCGCGGTGCGGGCCGTGGTCGCGGTAGAGCATCGAGCGGCCGAGAACTTTGTGGATGATCTCGGCGTTCTGCTTTGCGTCGCCGCCGCGAATGGCTTCGAGCGGCGCGCGGCGCAAGCCGAAATCTTCGGGCGTGACCGTGTAACTGCGCACAATCCCATCGCGCAGCTCGGCGATGCTGCGTCTCGCCCGAGATCGAAATTTCATCCAGACCGTCCGCGCCATGGACCACGAACGCGCGGCGCACGCCAAGCTCACCGAGCGCCCGCGCCATCAGCTCCGTCACGCTCCCATCATAGACGCCGACAACCTGCGCGGAGGCTCCTGCCGGATTCGTGAGCGGCCCGAGTAGATTGAAAACCGTGCGCATCTTCAACTCGCGCCGCGCCGCCATCGCGTGCCGCGTCGCGGCATGCACGGCCGGCGCAAATAGAAACCCGATGCCAACCTCTTCAATCGAGCGCGCCACGCTGCTCGGGCGGCAAATCGATCCGCGCGCCAAGCTGTTCGAGCACGTCCGCTGAACCGCAGCGCGAGCTGATCGAGCGGTTGCCATGCTTCGCCACGCGCACGCCCGCGCCCGCCACCACGAACGCCGCCGCAGTGGAAATGTTGAACGTGCCCGAAGCGTCGCCGCCGGTGCCGCACGTATCCACGAGCGCTTCGTCCGCGTGTCGAATAGCCTGCCGGGAAAATCGGTGTTGCGTGGCGCCGCATCGCCGTGCGCGAAGCCGACCATTTCGTCGACCGTCTCGCCCTTGAATCGCAAGTACGGCGAGAAGGGCTGCGATCTGCATATCCTGGCGCGGCCGGAGAGGATGTCTTCCATGGCGTGCTTCAGCTTCGATGCGCGAGAGATCATGCCCTTGACCCATCATCATTTGGGCTTGGCTGAGAACTTCCGAGTAGCATTTTCGGAGGCGGGAGAGATACCTTGCGGCCGTGGCGATCTTCGGCGGCGCGAATTGCAGCAGCTTCCTCGGGACCCATGCCTTTTGCCCGCATGACGGTCATCAGGGCGCTCATCTGCGGGTGGGTCGATGCGACTGGCGAAAAATTCCTCCATCACCGCCTCGGCTTCGGCACCCGTGCAGATTCTCGCCCGCCACGATTTTTCGAGAGCTTCGTAGATCATTGATTGTGGCCAGCGAACCCGCCTTGCCCGGCCCGCGGGTTCCAAGTAAACTGAGTCGCCTTCAGCGTTCATAAATTCTAGCATTATTAAGGTGAGCTTCGGGTCACTCGCGGAACCGCATGAAAATTCACGAATATCAAGCCAAGGCAATCCTCGCGAAATTCGGCGTGCCCGTGCCGCGCGGCGAGGTCGTTGTCAAGAAGGACGAAGCCCGGGCTGCGGCGGAGCGTCTGGCGACGCCGGTGGTCGTCGTGAAAGCGCAGATTCACGCCGGCGGCCGCGGCAAAGGCGGCGGCGTGAAGGTCGCGAAATCGGCCGAGGAAGCCGCCAACTTCGCCGAGCGCATGCTGGGCATGAAGCTCGTCACCCCGCAGACGGGGCCGGAGGGACGCATCGTCCGGCGCGTGCTGGTGGAAGAAGGCCTCGACATCAAGCGCGAGCTTTATCTGAGCGTGCTCGTGGATCGCGCGGTGGGCGCGCCGGTGTTCATGGCCAGCGCCGCGGGCGGAATGGAAATCGAGGAAGTCGCGAAGGAACATCCGGAAGCGATTCTGCGCGAAACGATTCGCCCCGAAACAGGTTTTCAGGCCTATCACGCGCGCAAGCTCGCATTTGGCCTGGGGCTTTCGGCGGAGCTGGCTCATGCGGCGGTGCCGTTCATGCAATCGCTTTACCGCGCGTTCATCGAAACGGACGCTTCGCTGCTGGAAATCAATCCCTGCGTCGTCACCGGCGACGGCCGCCTGGTCGCGCTCGACGCCAAAGTGAATTTCGACGACAACGCGCTCTATCGCCATCCCGAATTCAAGGCGCTGCGCGATCTGGACGAAGAAACGCCGCTCGAAGTGGAAGCCTCGAAATTCAAGCTCAACTACATCAAGCTCGACGGCACGATCGCCTGCATGGTGAACGGCGCGGGCCTGGCGATGGCCACCATGGACATCATTAAGCTGAGCGGCGGCAGCCCCGCGAATTTTCTCGACGTGGGCGGCGATGCGTCCGAGGAGCGGGTGAAAAACGCGTTCCGCATTCTGCTGAGCGATCCGAACGTGAAGGCCGTGTTCATCAATGTGTTCGGCGGCATTCTGCGCTGCGACATGCTGGCCAGCGGCATCGTGGGCGCGGCCAAGGAGCTGCGATTCAAGGTGCCCGTGGTCGTGCGCATGGAAGGCACGAATGTCCAGCGAGGGACAGGAAATCCTGCGGAATTCCGGGCTGAATTTCGCCGTCGCGAATGGAATGAAGGACGGCGCGGAAAAAGCCGTCGCGCTAGCCGGTGGCGCGCGATGAGCATTCTCGTCGACAAGAAGACGCGCGTGATCGTGCAGGGCCTCACCGGCCGCGAAGGCAGCTTTCATTCGCAGCAGATGATCGACTACGGCACGAAGATCGTCGCCGGCGTCACGCCTGGCAAGGGCGGGACCAAGCATCTCGGCGTGCCTGTGTTCAATACTGTTGCCGAAGCGGTTCGCGAGACCGGCGCGAACGCCGCGATGGCGTTCGTTCCGCCGCCGTTTGCCGCGGACGCAATTCTCGAGGCGGTGGACGCAGCGTTGCCGCTGGTCATCTGCATCGCCGAAGGCATTCCCGTGCTCGACATGGTGCGCGTGGCCGCCGCGCTGAAGAATTCGAAGACGCGCCTGGTCGGGCCGAATTGCCCGGGAATCATTTCGCCCGGCCAGTGCAAGCTCGGGATCATGCCCGGATTCATTCACAAGCGCGGCCACGTCGGCGTCGTGAGCCGCAGCGGCACGCTGACGTACGAAGCCGTCGGCCAGCTCACCGAGCCTGGGCATCGGGCAATCCACCTGCATCGGCATCGGCGGCGATCCGATCATCGGGACGAGTTTCCTCGATGTCGTGCGCATGTTCAACGACGATCCCGAAACCCACGCCATCGTGATGATCGGCGAAATCGGCGGAAACGCCGAAGAAATCGCGGCGGATTTCATCAAGAAGAACGTGAAAAAGCCGGTCGTGGGATTCATCGCCGGACAGACCGCGCCGCCGGGCCGCCGCATGGGTCACGCCGGCGCGATCATCAGCGGCGGACAAGGCACAGCGAAGGAAAAATACGCGGCGCTGCGCGCGGCCGGGATTCACACGGTGCAAAGCCCCGCGGAAATCGGCCAGGCGATGGCTGATGTGCTTGGCAAGTCCAGTTCGAGATCAAAGCCGCAAGACCGCTGGCAAAGAAAATCGCGGCGGGCAAAACGAAGAAACGCGGAAAGAAAAGAAAATAACATCCGAATCAATCGTCGCGAGAAATCCTAAACACGGGGGAATCATCGAATGGCGGTCGAACGAACGTTTGCAATCATCAAGCCGGACGCGGTGAAGCGCGGACTCACCGGCGAAGTCCTGAGCCGGATTCACGCCGCGAAGTTTCAGATTGTCGCGATCAAGTCACTGCAGCTGACGAAGTCGGAAGCCGAAGGGTTTTATGCCGTCCATCGCGAGCGCCCATTTTTTGGCGAGCTCACCGATTTCATGAGTTCGGGCAAAGCGGTCGTCATGGTCCTCGAAGCGGAAGGCGCCATCGCGAAGTGGCGCGACACCATGGGCGCGACCGATCCAGCCAAGGCCGCGCCGGGCACGATCCGCAAGGAACTCGGCACCAGCATCCAGTTCAATTGCACGCACGGTTCGGACGCGCCTGCTACCGCAGCGTTCGAAATCGGATACTTCTTTGCGGGGCTCGAACTGATCTGATCGCGAGCTTTGTGGCGCTCGCGAAATGACATGCCGTGAGTCGGGCTAATGGGGGACGTCGGATCGTGCTATGGACCCGTTACGCGAACTCGGTAAGCTGCTTGTCGTTGTCGGCGTCGTTCTGGTTGGCGCCGGCGCGCTGCTGATCTTTGGCGCCCGGCTTCCGTTTCGTCTCGGGCGACTTGCCCGGCGATATCTCCTACCAAGGCCGCAATGGCAGTTTCTATTTTCCGATCGTCACCTGCATTGTCGTGAGCGTCGCGCTTACGCTGATATTCTGGATTGTGAATTTCTTCCGGCGCTAAAGCCATGAGCCAATCGTCATTATTCGATCTCGCACCCGAGCGCCACATCTGGAAAGTCAGCGAGATCACCGAACGCATTGGCGATCTGCTTGAGGGCGCGTTCCGCGACGTGTGGATCGAGGGCGAAGTCTCGAATTACCACGCGGCGCAGTCGGGGCACCTCTATTTCACCCTGAAGGACGCGCGTTCGCAGATTCGCTGCGTTTGTTTCCGCGACCAAGTGCGCGGATTGAAATTCCGCCCGGAGGACGGCCTGCACATCACGGTCCGCGGCTCGCTCGGCGTCTACGAGCCGCGCGGCGAATATCAGGTTTACGTCAGCCACATCGAGCCGGTGGGCCTCGGCGCGCTGCAGCTCGCCTTCGAGCAGCTCAAGAAGAAACTTCAGGACGAGGGCCTTTTCGACGAAGCGCGCAAGAAGCCGCTTCCCGTCCTGCCGCGCTGCATCGGCGTGATCACGTCGCCCACCGGCGCGGCGATTCGCGACATCCTGCGCGTACTCAAGCGGCGTTTCGCCAACGTTCACGTGCAGCTGTTTCCGGTGAAAGTGCAGGGCGAAGGTGCGGCAGCGGAAATTGTGGCCGCGCTGCGATATTTCAATCGCGCGAAGATCGCGGACGTGATCATCGTCGCGCGCGGCGGCGGTTCGCTCGAAGACCTGTGGTCATTCAACGAGGAAATCGTGGCCCGCGCGATTGCGGCGTGCGAGATTCCGGTGATCACCGGGCATCGGGCACGAGACCGATTTCACGATCGCGGATTTTGTGGCCGACCTGCGCGCGCCGACTCCTTCCGCTGCAGCGGAAATCGTGGTGCAGTCGCGCCAGGAATTCGAGCGCCATATTGCCGCGCACTATCGCGATCTGGTCCAGCAGATGCGCTACTTGCTTTCCGAGCGGCGGCACCGCGTGCGCGACCTGCAGACGCATCGCGGATTCCGCCAGATTGAAATACTCGTGCGCCGGCGCCACCAGCAGCTCGACGAGCTTTCCTCGTCGCTCGGGGTCGTGCTGCGGCTTCGGCTGGCCGCGTCGCGCCAGCGTATGACGAAGGCCGAAACGCAGATTGCGGCTTTTGATCTGCGCGCGCGCGCAGCCGTATTGCGACGCCGCATCGAGCAGCAGAGAGAAGGTCTACGTTCCGCGCTCGAGCGTGTGGTCACGCGCAAGCAGCGCCGGTTCACGGTCGCACGTGTACGATTCGCGGCGCTCGACCTGCGCGCGCGAGTCGGCAAGTTGCGGCGCGCCCTCGATGAGCGCGGCCGCGATCTGCGCGTTCGAATGGATCGAATGCTCGTCGCCAAGCGGCGCCGGTTCGCAGCCGCCGCGCTGCAGCTCGAGGAGCGCAGCCCGTTCCAGCTGCTCGAGCGCGGCTATGCCATTGCCTACGATGCCTCGGGGAAAGTCCTGCGCTCGCCGGATCAAGTCGCGCTCGGCGACGATATTTCCGTCCGGCTGGCTCGCGGCCAGCTCGACGCCACCGTCCGCCGCAAGCGAAACTCCTAAAAAAAGTCCACAGGCGCCCGCCATTGCGTTCATTCCTCCGCCTAATAAAATTGATGCATGGACAAATGGTCCAGAGTCGGTGCGGCGAGCAGGGAGATGTCGGGCGGCCTCGAACATGAGGCCGGGACGCATCGATTTCGCCCAAATTTACTCGACACACCATGCCGAGTAATTTCTTTCGTATCTCGTTCAAAACAAAGGATGGCGACACACATTACTCGACACACAATTCGAGAGTGCCGGAGCCTGGTTTTTGACCGGAAATCGAACTGCAACGGCGCACCGCGCGCCAGTCTTTGTGCGCTATTCGTCGTCGCCGGTGCTGCTGGCGACCTTCAGCACTGCGAGGAAAGCTTCCTGGGGAATATCCACGCGGCCGACGCGCTTCATGCGCTTCTTGCCTTCCTTCTGTTTTTCGAGGAGCTTCCGCTTGCGCGAGATGTCTCCGCCGTAGCACTTCGCGATCACGTTCTTGCGAATCGCGCTGATCGTTTCGCGCGCGATCACGCGGCTGCCGATGGCGGCTTGAATGGGCACCTCGAACATCTGGCGCGGGATCAATTTGCGCAGCCGGCTAACGAGATCGTGGCCGCGGTCGTAGGATTGTTCGCGATGGCAAATGATCGTGAGCGCGTCCACGGGCTCACCGCCGACCAGCACGTCGAGCTTTACCAGATCCGATTCACGATAGCCCGAGAGGTGATAATCGAGCGAAGCGTAGCCGCGCGAAACGCTTTTCAGCCGGTCGTAGAAATCGAGCACGATTTCGTTCAGTGCCATCTCGTAGGTCAGCATGATGCGCGTCGGCGAAAGGTATTCGAACTTTTTCTGGATGCCGCGCTTTTCCTCGCACAGCGCCAGCACCCCGCCCACGGACTCTTCCGACGTGATGATCATCGCCATCAAGATGGGCTCCTCGATTTTCTCGATCGAGGCAGGCGGCGGGAATTTCGTGGGATTATCCACTTCCTTTACTTCGCCATCCGTGGTCGTGATTCGATACTGCACGCTTGGCGCCGTAGTGATCAGATCAATGTTGAATTCGCGCTCGAGCCGCTCCTGCGCGATCTCCATGTGCAGCAGGCCCAGAAATCCGCAGCGGAATCCAAACCCGAGCGCCACCGAGTTTTCCGGTTCGTAGAAAAACGCCGCATCGTTGAGCTGCAATTTGCCGAGTGCATCGCGCAGCACTTCATAGTCTGTTGCGTTCACGGGGAAGAGTCCCGCGAAAACCATCGGCTTAATCGCTTCGAAACCGGGCAGCGGCGCCGCCGGTCGGCTGGCCTCCACCACCGTGTCGCCCATGCGCGCATCGGCGACGCGCTTAATATTGGCGATGATGAATCCAACATCGCCCGCCGCCAATTCCTTCAGCACGACCGGCTTGGGTGTAAGCGCGCCCAGCGCTTCCACCTCGTAGACTTCGTCGCTGGCACAAAGACGAATCTTTGTGCCGGGGGCGAGGCGGCCTTCCATTACCCGCACCAGCACGACCGCGCCGCGATAAATGTCGAACCAGGAATCGAAAATCAGCGCACGCAACGGGGCGTCCGCGGAACCTTTCGGAGGCGGCACGCGAGCCACCACGGCTTCCAGAACTTCTTCGACTCCGATTCCGCTCTTCGCGCTGATCAGGAGCGCGTCGTCGGCGGGAATGGCCAGCACGCTCTCGATCTGCTCCTTCGCGAAATCGGGCCGCGCGGCAGGCAAATCGATCTTATTGATCACCGGAATAATTGCGAGATTGTGCCGCGATGCGAGAAATGCGTTGGCGACCGTTTGCGCCTCCACCCCCTGGCTCGCGTCCACCACCAGCAGCGCACCCTCGCAGGCAGAGAGCGCGCGGGAAACTTCGTACGAAAAATCCACGTGCCCCGGTGTATCAATCAGGTTCAGCTGATATTCGTGGCCGTCGCGCGCGGGTAATGCAGGCGGATGCTCTTGGCTTTGATCGTGATTCCGCGCTCGCGCTCGAGGTCCATCGAATCGAGCACCTGCGCGCTCATTTCGCGCTGCGTGAGCGCGCCCGTCAATTCGAGCAGCCGGTCGGCCAGGGTGGATTTCCCGTGGTCGATATGCGCGATGATGCAGAAATTCCGAATGTACTGGAGATCCATGGATTTTCGGGCGGACGGTAGCCTGACAGGAGCGGCGCTTGGTCAGCGCGCTCTCGTCGTGTCCATCAGATTATCGAGTGTGCCACAGTTTGTGATGCCCGGCCAGCCGAGCGCTCACCCTTCCGACACCTGTGAGCGTGCGGAAGCGGCGAGGATGAAATCGGAAAGCATCTCATTGAGTTCGCCCCCCGCCAGTTGGTGGTGCGGGTCTCGCGTGGCACGGTCGATCCACCCGAGGCAAATCAGCAACACCATTTCCGATCCGGAATCCGCGGCGGGCTGCGTGAATCCGATGTCACGCAACACGTCCACGATCAGGCGCGTCTTCCGCTTTTCGATCACCGCAACGCGAGCCGCCACGCGCTCATCCGCGCGCGCCCAGGCTCGCAGGGCGATTTCCGTACGCACGCGTTCGGGGTCCGAGGTTCGTTTGACGAAGTTTGCCCACCGCGTCGCCGCGCCCGAGCCGATTTCCGCGTCGAGCCACCCGAGTTCGCCGTCTTCCCAGCGGGCCAGCACCTTTTCCAGCAGCTCGCCGCGGTCGCGAAAATGCCAGTAGAAGCTTCCTTTGCTGACGCCCAAGTCGCGGGCAAGAACCTCAACCCGCACAGATTCGACGCCATGTGCTGCCAAGCGCGCCTGAGCGGCCCGAATCCAGTCATCTGGATGGAGGGAGACAATTCGAGATCGTGCAGGACTAGCCATACGGTGGCGTATGCATACGGTAGCGTATGCGACGGCGAGGATATTTGAATTCGAGCGCGCCGTCAAGCGGTTAGGTTTTGGTGCCCGCCACAGCTCGGATGGCCGCTGCGACTACAGCTGCATCGTCACCGAATCCCGGGAGCCAAGTAACGTTCGGCTCTCTGCGAAACCACGTGACCTGCCTTTTGGAGAACTGGCGAGTGGATTGCTGGATTCGCCTAACGGCGTCCTCGCGTGCGCTGCGGCCGCTTTCGAGGCAGGCTCGCAAATCCGAGTAGCCAATGAACTGAAATGGCTTTGCATCAGCCGGAATGCCACTGGCGGTCAGACCACGCACCTCTTCCATCCAGCCGCTCGTCAGCATCGCTTCGACGCGGGCATTGATTCTGGCGTAAAGCGCGTCTCGCTCTGGCTGCAGCCCGATCTTGATTACGTTGTAGTCTTCGAGCGCTTTGCGGCCGCCGCGATGAATCTCACCGACGGGTTTTCCCGCGAGCTTGCGGATTTCAATCGCGCGGATGATTTTTTGGCTATCGCGCGGAGAGATTTTCGTAGCGGCCTCTTTATCCAGGCGCGCGAGCACGCGGTGCAGGTGCTCCGGCCCGCGCAGCGCCGCTTTTTTCCGCAGCCGCTCGCGCAACTCTTCCGACCGCTCGGGCGCATCTGACAGGCCCTCGAGAAGCGCGCGGAGATAAAGCCCTGTTCCCGCGGTAATGATAGGGAGTTTCCCGCGCAGGCGCATGTCTTCCAGGACATCGAGGGCTCGTCGGCGGAATTCCCCAGCCGTGAAGACTTCGTGCGGTTCGGCGAGGTCTACGAGATGGTGCGAGATGCCCCTCTGTTCCACGAGAGGCACTTTGCCGGTGCCGATGTCGAAATGGCGATAGACCTGAGTGGAATCACAAACGAGGATTTCGCCGTCCAGCTGTTCGGCGAGGCTAATACCCAGCGCTGATTTCCCCGATGCGGTCGGTCCGAGAATTACGACGAGCCGCGCACCCGCCTCCGGCGCCGGACCGCTCATCTGGAAAACGCCCAGTAGCGCAGCAGGAGCGCCAGCAGCACAAGGCCAGCCAGCAGCAGGGCCCCAGCGACGTGCGCGCGATTCAGTTTCAATGGAAGTTGGGTTGTTCCGACGGTGGAATATTGTAAAGGAACACGATTCGCAATTTCAGGAACGGGCCGTGAAATTGTGAAGGCAGAGGCTCGAACGGATTCGACGCGTGAATGGCGGACATCGCGGCATTGTCGAGCGGTTCTTTTCCGGACGTGCGCTCGAGTGTCGGATCGGGCGCCGAAACGCTGCCATCCGGATTGATTTGAAAAGTCGTGTAGACGATCCCGCGCTCTCCCATGCGCACCGATTCGGGCATGACCGCCTCCCAATTGCGTTGCAGTGTGGCCAATAGCCGGCGGATATAGGCAGAAAAATCCACTCCCTGCGTGTCCGAAAGAATGTCCACGCCGTTACCTACACCCCCTCCACGGCCTCCGCGGCCCCCAGGAGACGGTGGGCCACCGTCATAGATAGGCGCCTGGCGGCCTTCGTGCGCGGCGTTCTGCATCTGGTCCTCGATCATCTTTCCCGGTGTCGAATGCGGCAGGTCGAGGTTGAGCTTATTGCTCGGCGTGGCAGGGAGGACTGGTTCAAGGTGCGACGGGACCGGCGTTGTCGGCACGGACGCCGCGGGAACCGGAGTCGGGGCGTTTTTTGGTCGCGGCGCTTCGGGTAGTTCTACCGGTGGCTTCTCCGGAGTGACGGGCGCGGGAGCCTTCGGCTGTTCAACCGGCGGCGCGACCTTGTGCAAAGTTTCAGGAGATGACCCGAACTTTCGGAGTAGGCGCAGCCGGCTCGGGCGTTGACGGCGGCGAATAGATCCACTTCGTATCCAACTGCTTCCCACCGATGTCTTCCACCGTCGGCGGCGGGAAAAGCTTCGGCACGAAAATCAGAAAAGCGATCACGGCGACGTGCGCGAGAATCGAAAGAACCCGCGTCACCAGGTCGGACTTCGGATCTCTTTTGTCTTCCGGCTCGATCAGCAGATTCGCGTCGCCGGTGTTGAAAATGTCCGGCTCGACGATTTCGCGAAGCTCCGCCGTCATCTCCGGCGCGTGCTCGGGAGTTTTGAGTTCCTCGGCCGTCAGCGGCTCGACAAACGCGGGCACGACGGTGCGCGAATCGAGAATCTCCAGCGTGACGGGAGAGATGTGCTGCAGCCTCTCAATCGGCTTGATGGCCATGCCGCGCTCAACGAGCGTGCGATTGACGAGAACGCCGAGCGGAAGATGCGACGGAATAGTGGTCTTGCCGTCGAGCGGAGGAGCGTCGGACAGGCCCGATGGGACGACGGTCCGGTCGTCCATATAGGTCGTGGTGCGGCTCGGCGCCTTCCTGACCTCGTCTTTGTTGACGGGGCGAACGTCGACCGGAACCAATATGCGCGGGATCATCGTATGTCCTGTGGAGAGAAGGCCCCCAGTTGGACGCGGCCCGCGTGGTCAAGGATGCCTGCCATCACCTCGTCTGCCAGCGCGAGAGCGCGGCGCCCGGCGGCGCCATCCACGACGCTCGGTTTGCGCGTGCGAACCGAATTGAGAAACGCGCGGAGTTCGGCGTGCAGCGGTTCTTCCAGCGCGGTCTCCAATTTTTCGAATCCGATTCCCGGCTGCGGGCTGCCCGGCTTCACGCGAATGCGCAGCGCATCCTGGCGCGCGAAATCGAGCGACATGTATTCGTGCTCCTGGAAGAAACGCATCTTGCGGACGCGCTCGGTGGAAACGCGGCTGGCGGTCACGTTGGCGACGGTGCCAGTGGCGAATTCGACGCGCGCGTGCGCGATATCCACTTTGTCGGTGATCACGGGAATGCCCACGGCCTTCAGGTCCGCGACCGGCGAATCCACGAGCGAGAGCAGAATATCGAGATCGTGGATCATCACGTCGTACACGACGTCAATATCCAGGCTGCGCGGCGTGAAAATGCCCAGGCGATGGACTTCGAAAAACATGGGCCGCAGTACGATCTTTTGCGCGGCGACGACCGCCGGATTGAAACGCTCGACGTGGCCGATTTGCAGGATGCCGCCTGCGCGTTGCGCGGAAGCGATCAACCGGTCGGCCTCTTCGAGCGATGCGGCCATGGGCTTTTCGACGAGCACGTCCAGCCCTGCATCGAGCAAGCGGCAGCCGATCTCGGCGTGCTCTTTCGTGGGTACGGCGAGGCTGACGGCATTCACGCGTTCCGCAGCGAGCGCGTCCAGATCGCGAATCACCTTCGTTCCAAACTCCGCTGCGATTTTGGCCGCGCGTTCGGCGTTCGTGTCCACCACGCCGGCGAGTTCCACGCCCTCAAGCTCGCGCCAGACGCGAACGTGATTCCGGCCGAACTCTCCGGCGCCAACTACGGCCACGCGAATCGGTTTTTCGGTCACGAGGCTTTCTTTGCGGAAGTAGGATCCGGAGCAAACGCCTGAATCGCGATGCCCGCTTCGTCGGCGGCGCGGATCAACGCTTCGCGGTCAAACAGCAGCGTGCGCCCTGCGTCGATCGCCAGCGCCGTGGCATTTGCGCGGCGCATCACTTCGATTGTTTTCATTCCCACTACCGGCACGTCGAATCGCATGTCCTGCCGCGGCTTGCTCACTTTCACGACGACCAGCCGCTGCCCGCCGGCGATCCGCGCGGCGCGCTCGATGGTTTCGTCGGTGCCTTCCATCGCTTCGATGGCCACGCAGGCGCGATCGCGAATCACCACCGTCTGCCCCAGATCGAGGCCCGCAATTTGCCCCGCGATCTGCCTGCCATATTCCATGTCCGCGGCTTCCGACTTCGTCCGGCGCGCGCCGCGTTAGAACTCCCGCAGCCGGCAGCAGCGGACCGAGAAATTTGGTCGAATCCACAAGCTCGATGCCTTCGTCCTGCAGCACGCGAGCGACCGCTCCGATCAGCGAATCCGTGTTTTTCGACGGGAGCGAAAACAGCAATTTCGCCAGACGCCAGTCCGGCCGAATCGAGCTGAAGATTTTGTTGTGCTTTACCTGCCCGGCCATCACGGCGTGTTTCACTCCTTCTTGATGCAGCAAATCAATCCCGCGGCTGAGTTCGCCGAGGCTGATCCAATGAAAGCGTTTCGCGGCGCGTTTCGAGCGCGGGCGAAGCTTCTTCGCGAATGGCGATCACGGCCATCTCGATGCCGCGGCTGCGCGCTCCTTCGAGCACGAGAAACGGGAAATCGCCGTTTCCGGCGATCAAGCCCCAGTTCCCTGGCGAGTTTTCTGCGGTCGCGGCCATTCCGGTTCCTATTTCGTCAAGCCGCGATCGGCAACCGACTCGATAAACCGGATAAGGGTTTGGACGTCCTCGGAGTGAGAGAGGGTTCCACGCATTTTTTCCACGGCCTGCGAAGTATTGAGCTTCGAGCGGAGAAGCAAGCCGATAGGCCTGTTCGAGTGTTTTAATGCGCTCCGGCGAAAATCCGTGGCGTTCGAGGCCGACCTTGTTGATGCCGTAGCAGCGAACCTCGCGCGGCCCCACAACCATCGAAAATGGCGGCACATCCTGCGTGATCACGGTGCCCGCGCCGATGTAAGAATGGCTCCCGACGCGCGAGAATTGATGCAGCAGGCAAAACGCGCTGATCCCGGCGTAGTCCTCGACCACGATATGCCCGGCGAGTTGCGCTCCGTTTGTCAGGATCACGTGATTGCCGATCACGCAGTCATGGCCGATGTGCGCGTAGGCCATGATCAAGTTGTGGCTGCCGATGCGAGTCGACGCCGCCGCCCTTGATCGTGCCGCGATGCACGGTGCAGAACTCGCGAAACTCGTTCGACTCGCCCACTTCAAGCCGCACGCGCTGGCCTGAGTAGGTCAGGTCCTGCGGATCGCCGCCGACAATGGCGAAACGAATGCACATGATTGTTCCGGCCGAACGTGGAGGGTCCCGTGACCACGGCGTGCGCTTCGAGGACGCAGCCTTCGCCGAGCTCGACTTCGTCGCCGACGACCGCGAAGGGCCCGATTCGGACTCCGCTGGCGACTTTCGCGCGATGGCGGAAACGACTGGCCCGGGAATCGATTTCGCTCATCGCGCTTTCTCGGCAGGCACTTTGGCCGGCGGCATTTCCGTCTCCAGATCCACCATCTTGCACATCAGCGTGGCTTCGGCGGCCAGCTCGCCGTTGACGGTGGCGCGGCCATGCAGTTTGCAGAAGCCCAGACCTTCACGCCAGGCGACGACGTTCATTTCCAGCCGCAGCTGATCTCCGGGAACGACCGGGCGGCGGAAGCGCGCATTGTCAATCGAGACGAAATAGAGCAGCTTTTTTTCGCGGTCCGCCACTTCCTGAAGCAACAGGAAGCCTCCCGTCTGCGCCATGGATTCGATGATCAAGACTCCCGGCATGATCGGCTTTCCCGGAAAATGCCCCTGAAAATAGCTTTCATTGATGGTGACGTTCTTGATTCCCACAATGCGCTTCCATCGTTCCATTTCTTCAATGCCATCTATAAGAAGGAACGGGTAGCGGTGCGGCAGAATCTTCTGGATATCGTTGATGTCGAGAAGCATGGTTGACCTCTTTGCCTTCTATTTTTGCGACGGCCGAATCGAACAATTCTATACGAATCCCGAGCGGGTGGGAATGATGGCGCCGCTGGCGTTGCTGCCGCGTGGCGCGGCTGATAGGATACGCGCGCGATGAACGAAAGCCGTTCGATGATGCGCAGCCTGCAGCTTGCGCACTGCGAAGCCGGGAGAAGGAAATCGTGCGGCTGCTTGGGCAATTCGTCCGCTGCGAATCGCCGAGCCACAACAAGACCGCCGTAGACCGGCTGGGGCAGATGGTGGCAAGCGAATGGCGGCGGCGCGGCGCGAAGGTGCGCATCCTGCGGCAGACAAAGCGCGGGAATCATGTGCGCGCGGAAATTTGGCTCGGCGCGGGACGGCCGACGGGGCAAATCCTGATTCTCGGGCATCTCGATACGGTGTATCCGCTTGGGACGCTTGCGAAAATGCCGTTTCGCGTGCAAGGCGGGCGCGCATTCGGGCCCGGGACCTTTGATATGAAGGCGGGGCTCGTGCTGGCGCTCGCGGCGGTTGACGCGCTGCGAGCGGCGGGATTGCGCCCGCGCAAGCGGCTCGTCTTTTTCTGGAACTCCGATGAAGAGATCGGCAGCGGCACTTCGCGAGCATGCAATCGAGCGTGAGGCGCGGCGAAGCGACGCGGTGCTGGTCCTCGAACCCGCCGCCGGAGCGCGACGGACGGCTGAAGACGGCGCGCAAAGGATTGGGCTGCGGCGGAGGTGATTGTGACCGGGCGAGCCGCGCACGCGGGCCTCGATCCGGCGCGGGAGTGAACGCCGTGCATGAACTGGCGCTGCAAATCGTGCGCCTGAAGGATGTGAATAATGCGCGGCGCGGGATTTCTCTGCAGGCCACGGTGATCGAGGGCGGAACCGTGTCAAACGTGGTGCCGGCACACGCGCGAGCGGAAGTGGACATTCGCTATACGCACGTGGCGGATGCGCCGAAGCTAAATCGAAAACTCCGCGGCCTGCGTCCCATTTTGCCGGGCGCGCGAGTGGAAGTGCGCGGAGGAATCAATCGCCCGCCGCTCGAGCGGACGCCTGCCGTCCTTGCGCTTTTTCATCGCGCGCAGGACCTGATGCGCGAAATGGGACTGCCGCTGGGCGAAGCATGGGTCGGCGGCGGCTCGGACGGGAATTTTACGGCCGCGCTCGGCGTGCCGACGCTCGATGGGCTCGGTGCGATCGGGAACGGCGCGCACAGCGTGGTCGAGCATGTCGTGATTCGATCGTTGCCCGAGCGTGCCGCGCTGCTCGCTGGACTTCTCGCGACGCTGTAAGGTCGGCGTGACGACTACGGGGATGGCTTCCGTGAATTGGCGTTGCCGATTAGCGCAGATATTCATGCTTGAGGTAGTCCACGGTCTGCTGATCGAGGTCCGAATAATTCGAATGCAGCATTTCCTTTGTTGCAGCTTCGGTTGAAGGCGCAGTGGCCACGCGGTCGAGCAAGCGGCTGATGTCGCTGACGCCTCCGGAATCAATGATCGATTCCACCACCGCAAGCGACCACGCATACGCAAACGACGCCGAGTTCCCCGATAGCCCCATCCACGAGCCTTCGAGCGCCGCAAGTGGAGGGGCACCGCGCCTGGTTTGCTGCTTCGACCAACGCACCGGCGGTAGATGTGCTTCTGCGTCCTTCCATCCATTGCGCGACGCCTTCTTGAAGCCACGTGGGAGCGCGATTGTGCGATTTCTGTCCGACGAAGCTGTGCGTCAGTTCGTGCTTCAACACGCGCGCAAGATCCGGCGTCACGGACGTAAGTCCCTGCACGGGTATGCGCAGACGCCCGTCGTTCAGCGCGCCCACCCATCCCGGCGCGCGCGTGATGTCCGCGAAAGCTTGCTCCGTATATAGGATGACGGCGATCTGTTCGTGAGGCGTGTAATCGAGTTGGGATTCGAGGTCGCGGAAATCGTCTTCCAGGACGCGCAAGATTCCGCGGGCGAGGTCCGGAGTGGCGCTACCGTTGTATTTCAAGTCGAAGTGGGCCGTCTCGCCTTCGCGGTAGCTTTCCTCCTCGGTCTTGTCGCGCTGGGCTTTTTCGAGGGCGCGCTCGACTTCGGGATCGGGACGCAGCCGCTCGGCGCGTTGCCATTCTTCGATGGCGCGGTCCATCTTATTTGCGCCGTAATACGCCCAGCCGATCAGCTTCGCGACGTCCGCCGAATCCGGCGACGCGCGGCGCGCGCGTTCGAGCGGGTCGAGCGCAGTGGTGAACTGGCTTTCGCGGAGATAAAGGACGGCGAGATTCAGCAGCAGGCCGAAGTTGTCGGGCGCGAAAGCGAGAGCTTGCTGTACTGATCGATGGCTGCATCGGTGTCGCCCTTGCCAAGAAGGAATTGGGCGGCGGCGTGGTGCGCGGCGGCTAACTTTCGCCACGGAGGTCGTGGAGCCGGACCGCGCGTCGGATTCCAGGCGGGACAAGTAGCCGAAATCGATTGCATTGTCGTGCACCGCGAGTCCCGCTACCTCTTCATACCCGCGGACCGGTTCGACTTCTGGCGCGGACACAGGCGGCTCGGACGATGCCTTCGACGAGGACGAGTAGCGTAAAATTGTCGTGCTCGATTCGGGCCACGATGGACTTGGGAATGGTTAACTGGCCAGCGGAAGTCTGATAGGTGACGTGGGTGGCGTCTTCTGTGACGTTTTCAGCAACGATGCGCCGGCCGTTTTTCAGCACAATCGTATCGGCGGCCGCCGATGAGGACACGGCGAGCAGAAGCAAAACCGCCACTGGCGTTGCGGGGCGCACAATTCGATTTTAGCAATCGGGTGCGAGCGCGCGAACTCTGATTGCGGTGCCCCATGCCCTAAGCGGCACAGTGTCGATCGAGCGCGTTGCGTGAAAGCTGTGTTAATTTTTTGAGCGGTCGGGCGTTTCGCATGCTGAAACTCTGGTGCTCAAGATGCAAAATTATTTTGGATTCATCTTGCGTCTTTGCGTCTGCAGTTTTATTCTATTGCGTCGTAAGTGACCATCTGGGGTGAATTGAGTTCTATTTTCAAACCCTGGGCGCGGCAAAATCGCGCGCTGCTGTGAGATTGGTCCGCTTCGGACAGCGAGTCGCGCCATCACGGGGTGTGGGGGCGATGATTCCGAGTTTCTTGACGTCTCTTCAGATGATAACAGAGCATTCATAAACTTTAGTTCGGGGACACTGCGTGGCCTCTGAGGGTTCACACAACACAGTCGGGGTAGTCGATCCCGATCCACTTATCGGGCCGGGTCATTCATTTGAAACGGTAACCGACAAGATCAGTTCGATCGTTCTGACTCGTCCGGTGACGCCCGGCTGGGTCTTCGGCCTCCTGATCGCATTTTCGGGCATTGATGCTTCTGAACTTGGTCGTCACCATGTTGATGATCAAGGGCGTCGGGATTTGGGGCATTCGCATCCCGGCCGCCTGGGGCTTCGCGATCGTCAACTTCGTTTGGTGGATCGGTATCGGGCACGCCGGCACGCTGATTTCCGCGATTCTTCTCCTGCTGCACCAGAGATGGCGAACTTCGATTAACCGGTTCGCCGAGGCGATGACGCTCTTCGCCGTGATGTGCGCCGGAATGTTTCCCCTCCTCCACATGGGCCGCCCGTGGCTCTTCTTCTACCTGATGCCGTATCCGAACCCGATGTGGACGTGGCCACAGTTCCGCAGCCCGCTGGTCTGGGACGTGTTCGCGGTGTCCACCTACCTGACGGTTTCGTTGTTGTTCTGGTTCGTGGGATTGATTCCCGATCTGGCGACGCTGCGCGATCGCGCCAAGAACAAAGCCTCCAAAATCATCTACGGCATGTTGTGCATGGGCTGGCGAGGGTCGGCCGTGCACTGGTCGCGCTACGAGACGGCTTCACTGCTGCTCGCGGGCCTGGCGACGCCGCTAGTCGTTTCCGTGCACACCGTCGTGAGCTTCGATTTTACGATCGGCATCATTCCCGGATGGCATACCACGATCTTTCCGCCCTATTTCGTCGCGGGCGCCATTTATTCGGGCTTCGCGATGGTGCTCACGCTTGGCCATTCCGATTCGCAAGTTCTATCATCTTGGAAGATCTGGTCACCGATCCGGCATCTGGACATCATGGCCAAGGTCATGCTGGCGACCGGCCTGATCGTGGCTTACGGCTACCTGATCGAGGCGTTCCTGGCGTTTTACAGCGGCGATCAGTACGAAATCTACATGATGACGAACCGCTTCCACGGTCCCTACGCGCCGCTGTACTGGATGCTGATTTCATGCAACATCATCATCCCGCAGCTGCTGTGGTCGCGAAAGGTTCGCCGCAATGTGGGTTTGCTATTCATTCTTTCGCTGGTTGTCAACACTGGAATGTGGCTCGAGCGGTTCGTAATCATCGTGATCAGCTTGAGTCGCGATTTCGTCCCTTCGTCGTGGGGAATGTACTACCCGACGCGATGGGACTGGGCGACGTATATCGGGACGTTCGGTCTGTTCTTTACGCTGTTCTTTCTCTTTATTCGGTTCCTGCCGATGATTTCCATCGTGGAAGTGCGGTCGCTGGTGCATGAAACGAACGAAGAAAAAGGTCATTCATAGAAGGAACGATTCAGGAAACTGATGGCACAGATCTTTCATCGCAGCACGAACTTCATCTCGCGGCTGAGCATATTCGGCGGAGTCGTAATCGTCGGCTTGCTGGGATACGCGCTGTATGCGATTGCGATGTCGCCGTGGTACACGCAGCAGAACGTCAAGCGGCAGCAGCCCGTGCCTTTCAGCCACCGGCACCATGCGGGCGAGTTAGGGCTTGATTGCCGCTACTGCCATACCTCGGTCGAGAAGTCGTCCTTTGCGGGGGTTCCTCCGACGCAGACGTGCATGACCTGCCATTCGCAAATCTGGACGAATTCTTCGATGCTCGAGCCGGTGCGTGCCAGCTATCGCGACAACAAGTCGCTTGAATGGACTCGCGTGAACGCGCTGCCCGATTTCGTGTATTTCGATCACAGCATTCACGTAGCGAAAGGCGTTGGTTGCACCACCTGCCATGGGCAGATTGCGGAAATGCCTTTGACGGAGCGCGCGGGCACGCTTTATATGTCCTGGTGTCTCGAATGCCACCGCCAGCCCGAAAAATATTTGCGGCCAAAATCGGAAGTTTTCAATCCGTATTACGAAGCGCCTTCCGGGGCAAAGCAGTTGGAGCTTGGGAAAAAGCTCATGGCGGAGTACCACGTGCAGAGTTTGCAGACATGTTCGACGTGTCACCGGTGATGAAAGCGAGACGATGAGCGAAGATTTCAACGCGAAGAATTCGATTGACCTGGTAGCGGCGCGCGCGAAGCTTGCTGGCGCCGGCGCCCCGCGTCTCTGGCAGAGCCTCGAAGAGCTTTCGGGCACCCCGCAATCCCAGGAATTTCACGATCACGAATTTCCTCCGAGCGCGGGAAAAGGCAACGACGAGATCAATCGTCGCGATGTGCTGAAACTGATGGCAGCTTCCGCGGCGCTGACAGGCTTGAGCGCATGCACGAAGCTCCCCACGGAGAAAATCGTCCCCTACGTACGTCCGCCGGAGGAAATTCTTGCCGGCCGGCCGCTCTTCTACGCGACGTCGCTATTTCAGGCTGGTGTCGCCACCGGCGTGCTGGTTGAAAGCCACATGGGCCGGCCAACCAAGATCGAAGGGAACCCGGAACATCCCGGCAGCCTCGGTGTCGTCGGACATTTTTAGCCAGGCTTCGATCCTGAATTTCTAGGATCCGGACCGCTCGCAGTCGGTCGTATTCGATGGACGCGACAGCACGTGGAGCGATTTTGCCGCGGCGATGGGTAACGCGCGCACGAGCCTGGTAGCGCCCAAGGGCGCGGGCCTGCGAGTCCTCACGAAGACAGTAACTTCTCCCACGCTTGGCGCGCAGATGCGCAGCCTGTTGGCTCAATTTCCGCAAGCCAAATGGCATCAGTATGAGGTGTGCAGCGCAGATTCGGTGCGCGAAGGCGCACGTCTCGCGTTTGGGCGGCCTGTTAACACGGTCTATCACTTCGATCAGGCGGATGTAATCGTCTCGCTCGACGCTGATTTTCTGACGTGCGGTGCCGGGCACGTGCGGTACGCGCGTGAATTTGGCTCCCGCCGCGATCTCAGCGCCGGGCCAGCGTCGAAATTGAATCGCTTGTACGTCGCTGAAAGCATGCCAACGGGCACAGGCGCCGTATCGGATCATCGCCTGCCTGTGCGCTCAGCTGATATTGACGATCTTGCGCGCCAGCTCGCGGCTGCTGCGGGCGTCGCAGTACCGCCAAGCGCGAACGCCAGTTCAAAGATTCCGGCTGCCTGGGTCGGAGCGGTCTCGCGCGATCTCGCCGCGCATCGGGGTTCTTCGATTGTGATTGCGGGTGAACATCAGCCGCCGTTCGTTCACGCGCTCGCGCATGCCATCAATGCGGCGCTGGGCAATGTCGGCAAGACCGTGGTTTATACCGAATCGATCGAACCGAATCCGGTCAATCAGCTCGAATCGCTGCGCGATCTCGTCAATGATTTGAACGCCGGCCAGGTCGAGTTCCTCGTGATCCTGGGCGGCAACCCTGTTTACGACGCGCCTGTGGATTTCGATTTTGCCAACGCGCTGCAGAAAGCGAAGACTCGCGTTCATTCCGGCCTATATCAGGACGAAACGGCCGAGCTTTGCCACTGGCATGCCCCGGCTGCGCACTCGCTGGAGTCCTGGAGCGATGGTCGCGCCTTCGACGGCACCGTGGGAATCGTGCAGCCTCTGATCGCGCCGCTGTACGACGGCCATTCGGCGCTCGAGATTATCGCGCTTGTTTACCGGTGACGGCGGGAAGTCCGGCCACGAGCTGGTTCGCGCCTACTGGCAGAGCCAGCGGCCTGAGAAAGACAAGGCGTTCGAAGCGCTCTGGGAAACGTCGTTGCACGATGGATTGGTTTCCGGTACGGCGCTGCCTGCGATTTCCGTTGCGCCGCATGCGGATTTCGTGAGCCTCAGCCGACACGGCAGCGCAGCGGCGATGCGAACACGCTCGAGGTTGTCTTCCGCCCCGATCCTTCGATCGGCGACGGCGAATACTCGAACAATTCCTGGCTGCAGGAGCTCCCCAAGCCCATCACGCGACTCACCTGGGACAACGCGATAATGATGAGCCCGGGCACCGCGCAGCAACTCAGTGTAACGACTGGCGACTACGTGACGCTCACGCTCGCGGGCCGCCATATTGATGCGGGCATCTATATCGTTCCCGGCCACGCGGATAATTCCGTAACGCTCCACCTTGGCTTCGGCCGCACTCGTGGTGGAAGCGTGGGCACCGGACCCGGATTCAATTCTTATCTGTTGCGTGCTTCGTCGGCGCTGTGGATTGCGCCCGGCGGGCAGATTGCGAAGACCGGCAAGAAATATTCTTTCGCCTCGACTCAGCAGCAATACACCATCGACGTGGAAGGGCATAAAGAGGAAGAGGAAAGCGTCGCAGCACTGGGCGAGGGCGGCGAGCATCGCGATCTCGTCCGGATTGCCACGCTGGAAGAATTCATCAAGAATCCCAGCTTCGCCAAGAATCCCGAGGATGAAGCCACGAAGGGACTGACGATATACCCCGGCTACAAATACGAGGGGTACGCCTGGGGCATGTCCATTGACCTGAATCGCTGCGTTGGCTGCAATGCCTGCGTGATCGCCTGCCAGTCGGAAAACAATATCGCGGTCGTGGGCAAGGATCAGGTCGAGCGCGGCCGCGCGATGCACTGGATTCGCATTGACACCTATTTCCGCGGCAATCTCGACAACCCCGAGATGTACTACGAGCCGCTGCCCTGCATGCAGTGCGAAAACGCGCCCTGCGAATATGTCTGCCCGGTCGGCGCCACCACGCACAATGCCGAAGGCCTGAACGATATGACTTACAACCGCTGCGTCGGCACGCGGTATTGCTCCAACAACTGCCCTTACAAGGTCCGCCGGTTCAATTTCTATCTCTACTCCGACTACAAGACGCCGAGCCTTTACGGCATGCGCAATCCGAACGTAACCGTGCGCAGCCGCGGAGTCATGGAGAAGTGCACCTACTGCGTGCAGCGGATCAATGCGGCGAAGATCCGGTCCGAGGAAGAGAATCGCCTGATTCGCGACGGCGAAATCATCACAGCGTGCCAGAGCGCCTGCCCGGCCGAGGCGATCGTGTTCGGGAATATCAACGATCCGAACAGCAAAGTTGCAAAGCTCAAGGCGCAGACGCGCGATTACGGTTTGCTCGAGGATTTGAACACACGGCCGCGCACCACGTACCTGGCGCGCGTCCGTAATCCGAACCCGGAGATTCACGACTAGTCATGGCCACCAGGGGCATATACGGTTTGATGGCCGAGTTCGAGACGCCAGAGGAAGTACTGGCGGCGGCTCACCGCACGCACGATGCGGGCTATCGTCGCATTGACGCGTTTTCGCCGATTCCGGTCGAGGGTCTGGCCGAGGCCGTGGGATTTGATTGGACGATCCTTCCGGCACTGGTTTTCTTAGGTGGTTTGGGCGGTGGATTGACCGGTTTCGGAATGTGCTGGTACGCCAACGTGATCAGCTTCCCGCTGAATATCGGCGGGAAGCCGTTCAATAGCTGGCCGATGTGGATTCCGATCACTTTCGAGCTGACGATTCTGGGCGCGGCCCTCACGGCCGTTTTCGGAATGCTGGCGCTGAATGGGCTGCCGACTCCGTATCACCCGACATTCAACGTCGAGCAATTCGCGAGGGCATCCACGGATCGTTTTTTCCTGTGCATCAAGTCGCGGGACAAGAAATTCGATCTCGCGCAGACGAAGGCATTTCTGGAAGGCTTGCATCCGCATGGAGTATTTGAAATTGACGACTAAACGCACCCCCGGCGTCTTCGCGTCGCGCGGCAAGTCGCGAACTGCTCGCTCGCTTGTGCGCGTCGTCACCGTCGCGTGCATGGGCGCGGTCGCCATGCTGCTTTTCGGCTGCCGGTTGGACATGCACATCCAGCCGAAGTATCTGCCGTATGAGCCTACCGACTTCTTCGGCGACGGACGTTCGGAACGTCCGCCTGTTCCCGGTACGGTGGCGCGTGGGCAGTTGCGCCTGGATGAGTTAATGTTCACTGGCCGCGAAAATGGCGTCGTCGTGGATAAGTTTCCGTTTCCGATCACCAAAGCCGATCTCGATCGCGGCCGTGAGCGGTTCAACGTGTATTGCACGCCTTGCCACGACTACACAGGCACGGGCCGGGGAATGATCGTGCAGCGCGGATTTCCGCAGCCGCCTTCCTATCATATTCAGCGCTTGCGCGAGGCTCCCGCCGGACATTTCTACGAAGTCATCACGAATGGTTTTGGAGCGATGTATAGCTATGCGGCGCGCGTTGAGCCTGCCGATCGCTGGAGGATTGCGGCGTACATTCGCGTCCTTCAATTGAGCCGTAACGCAACAATTCAAGATGTGCCGGAATCCGATCGTCAAAAGCTGACGCAGCAATCCGCCGGGCAAGCGTCGGGACAATCCATGGGGCAATCGCAATGAACGCGACGGACACATCTCGGCCGCGCATCGATAGCGTCCGGAAACTGGCGCTCATAGGCGGCGCTCTCGCCCTGATTCTGTCTATAGCGCTGGGCTTTGCGAATTGGCAGCAATTCTTCCGTTCCTATCTCGTGGCCTACGTCTATTGGATGGTCTATGCGATGGGCTGCTTGGCAATCCTTCAGCTGCACCACATGACGGGCGGTCGCTGGGGCCTCCCGATTCGCCGGATACTCGAGGCCGGTACGCGGACGATTCCAGCGATGACGGTTCTCTTTTTGCCCCTGCTTTTCGGCATTTCGCGCCTCTATCCCTGGACCCAACCGGGATCGCTTGGAGATGATCCGGCGGGCAATTTCAGGCGCGCTTATCTTACGCCGCATTTTTTCATCCTGCGCGCGGTGTTCTATTTTGCCGTTTGGAATTTGCTGGCAGGACTGCTGAACAAATGGTCGGCTGAACAGGACCGCACGGGCGACCTGCGCCTGAAAGTTCGCATGTCGAGTCTGGCTGCGCCGGGCACGGTGATTTGGTCGCTCACATGGTCCTGGGCGATGGTGGATTGGGTCATGACGCTCGAGCCCACGTGGTATTCGTCGATCTATGGAATGGTATTCATGGTGATCGCGTGCCTGGCGGCCCTGTCATTCTGCGTCGTCATGCTGCGCATGCTCGACGGCAATGAGTCGCTGCATAATTCTTACGCCCCCGGGCGCTTGAACGATATCGGCAACCTGATGCTGACGTTCACGCTGCTCTGGACCTACATGTCGTTTTCGCAGTTCCTGATCATCTGGTCCGGCAACTTGAAGCAGGAAATCCCGTGGTATATGACGCGTGCCTTCGGCCAATGGGGACTGATCGCTGCGGCACTGCTGCTGTTTCATTTCTTCGTGCCCTTCTTCATTCTGCTGCAGCGCAAGGTCAAGGACCGCTTGGAAAGGCTTTCGGTTTTGGCCGCGTGGATGTTGGTCATCACCCTGGTGGACGTCTACTGGCTCATCGTGCCATCCATTGAGAAGACGGGTCCCCGCATTCATTTGCAGGACATTCTTGCGCTCCTCGGCATCGGTGGCATCTGGGTCGGCACATACATGGGGCAGCTGAAGAAAATGCCGTTCCTGCCGCTGCACGATCCGCGATTTGAGGGCGTCTTGGAGCATCAACATGGCGACTAAACACGGCTCCAAGCCGGTTGAGCCTGCGGACACGAGCGCCGGCTGGGAGAAGCGCGACGTCAACATCAGGGGGCTGTTCCTATTTGCCTTTTGGATGGCCGTGGTGCTTGCCGTCACGATGATTGGGATGCGGTTTACGTTCGACTCTTACAAGAAGGCGATGCCGCTCGGATCCACGGCTTCGCCAATGGTGAAAATGACCGATCGAATGATTCCATCAGCTCCGCTTCTGCAAGTGCATCCGCATCAAGAGCTGGAGACCTACTGCTCCGCGCAACAGCAGGGTGTGAACACGTACGCCTGGGTGGATCAGCCGAGTGGCGTCGTGCGAATCCCGGTTGACCGCGCGATGGAACTGATCCTGGCGAAGGGGTTGCCGGCGCGCCCTGCGGGTGACGCGACGGCAGGCGGAACGGCAGTAACGACGCCCACGGTTTCGGGCGAGACGGATGTGGAAGGTCAGTGCGGCTACATCATGGAGCCGACCAAAGCGGATCGTGAACGCGCCGAGGCAGAAGCGGCTAAAGAGAAATAGCACGGTTCGTGGAAACGCGAATCGAGTGGGGAAAGAAGAGAAGAGGATAGTTCCAGTGAAGTTTCAGCTCGATTCGATGCATTCGTGGCTGGTAGGCACGGCTGTAGGGTTGGCGCTGCTCGCACAGCCGCTAACGACTACGGCGCAGTTCACCGATCCGACGCAGGGCATCGGTGTGCGCCCGGAACTTCTCAAGGAAGTCGGCGTTGACCAAAAGCTCAACGACCAGGTTCCGCTCAACCTCGCGTTTCGCGACGAACGCGGGCGCCCGGTCGAGCTGGCCCAGTTTTTCGGCAGCAAGCCGGTGATTCTGACCCTGGTCTATTACAACTGTCCCATGCTCTGCACGCAGGTGCTCAACGGTCTGGATCGCAGCCTGCAGATGCTCCCCATGGAGATCGGCAAGGATTTCAATGTCGTCACCGTGAGCATCGATCCGACCGACAGGCCCGTGATCGCCGAGGCCAAGCAAGCCATGTATGCGGGAATGTACCGCCGGCCCGGCGCGCAATACGGCTGGCATTTTCTGACGGGCGATGAGCCGCAAATCAAGCAGCTCGCGGATTCCGTGGGTTTCCGCTACGCCTACGATTCAGATTCAAAGCAGTACGCGCACGCCAGCGCGATCATGTTGTTGACGCCGGATGGAAAGATTTCACGTTACTTCTACGGCGTCAATTATCCGGAGCGCGATTTGCGTCTGGGCCTGGTGGAGGCATCGCAAGGAAAGATTGGTTCGCCGGTCGATCAGGTTTTGCTTTTCTGCTATCACTACGATCCCCACACCGGCAAGTATGGCCTGCTGATTTCGCGCGTGATTCAGTTGGGGGGGCTTGCAACGGTCTTGATCGGTGGAATTTTTCTGATTTTTCTCTTCCGGGGCGAGCATTACGCCCTCCCCGGCCGTAAGGCATGAGGCAGGCGCGGCGTCGTACGCCAGCCATGCAAAGGATCGCAACGGAACGGTGATGATGGGCTTCCTTCAATTCGGATTGGATTCGCTGCCGGCCGTGGCTGCCATGATGCAATTTAAGCCGCCGGCGGCTTCTTCGATCGCCGATAGTGTGGACCAGCTGTATTTGATGCTGACCGGCATCACGATTTTCTTCAGCGTGCTGATCTTCTCGATCATTTTCTACTTCATGCTGAAGTATCGCCGGAAATCGCCGGGTCAGACAGGCGCCTCGACTCACACCTCGATGGCGCTGGAGCTCACTTGGACGATCATTCCTTCGCTCATTTGCGTTGTCCTGTTCGTCTGGGCTTCCAGCCTGTACGTTCGTAACGGGCGTCCGCCGGCCTCCTCAACTGAAATTTTCGTGATCGGCAAGCAGTGGATGTGGCACCTCCAGCATCCCGAAGGGCCGCGCGAAATCAACGAGCTGCATGTGCCGGTGGGTGTGCCCGTCAAGCTGACGATGACTTCGCAGGATGTGATCCACGACTTTTACATACCCGCGTTTCGTGTGAAGAAGGACGTGCTGCCCGGCCGTTACTCCCAGATCTGGTTCCAGCCGACCGAGACGGGCACGTTTCATCTTTTTTGCGCACAGTATTGTGGCACGAACCACTCCGAGATGGTCGGCTGGATATACGTGATGTCTCCCACGGACTATGCCTCGTGGCTCGCGGGTGGCGAGAAAACAGAATCCATGGCGCAGCAAGGCGAGCGCTTGTTTAGCCAGTTTGGTTGTGCCAACTGCCACTCGCCCGAAGCAGGCACCCGCGCTCCTTCGCTGGCGGGAATTTACGGCAAACCGGAAAAGACGCAGAGCGGCGAAACGCGTATCGTGGATGAAGCCCTGATCCGGCAGGCCATCTACTTTCCAAGCTCCGTTCACTTGCCGAACTATCAGCAGATCATGCCGACTTATCAGGGGCAGATCGACGAGGAACAGATGCTCCAGTTGATCGCCTATGTAAAGTCGCTCGGCTCGGAAGAAAGGATGAACGGCAAATGAGTACGGCCATTGCAGAAATCCACGAAACCCCGGCCGAATCCGGCGTGAACTATCTCAACGCGACCTACGGCATTAAGTCGTGGTTGCTGACGCTGGACCACAAGCGCATCGGACTGCTGTACCTCGGGTCCATCACCTTGATGTTTTTCGTGGGCGGAATGGCGGCGGTTCTGATGCGCCTTCATCTGGTGGAGCCGCAGGGCGCGCTCTTCGAACCGGAAACCTACAACAAGATGTTTTCGACGCACGGGATCATCATGGTGTTTTTCTTCCTGGTTCCGTCGATTCCCGCGACGCTCGGTAATTTTTTGATTCCCCTGATGATCGGTGCGCGCGACGTCGCCTTCCCGAAACTGAATCTGATGAGCTGGTACATCTTCATCACCGGCGCGGCCCTCGCTCTCTATGCGACGCTTTCGGGCGGCGTCGACACGGGCTGGACGTTTTATCCGCCTTACAGCAGCCTATACTCGCACACGCACGTGGTAGCCGTGGCGCTCGGCGTCTTCGTTGCTGGCTTTTCCTCGATCCTCACGGGGCTGAACTTTATCGTCACGATCCACAAAATGCGCGCTCCCGGGATGACTTGGTTCCGGTTGCCGCTCTTTATCTGGTCGATGTACGCGACCAGCCTCATTTTCGTTCTTGGGACGCCGGTTATCGCCATTACGCTCTTTTTGCTCGGCATGGAGCGGATCCTGCATGTCGGAATCTTCGATCCGTCGGTAGGCGGAGATCCCCTCCTGTTCCAGCACCTCTTCTGGTTCTACTCGCACCCTGCTGTGTACATCATGATTTTGCCGGGCATGGGAGTCGTCAGCGAACTAATCACCGCTTTTTCGCGGAAGAAAATTTTCGGGTACGCTTTCGTAGCCTTCTCCAGCTTGGCCATCGCGATCATCAGCTTCATCGTGTGGGGCCACCACATGTTCGTCACCGGCCAATCCATCTACGCGGGCCTGGTCTTCTCCGTGTTGAGCTTTTTGGTCGCGATACCTTCGGCGGTCAAGGTATTCAATTGGACGGCCACCCTCTACAAGGGGTCGATCTCCTACGAAGCGCCGATGCTCTATGCGCTGGGGTTCGTTGGACTCTTCACCATCGGCGGATTGACGGGATTGTTCCTGGCTTCGCTCGCCACCGACGTTCACCTGAACGGCACGTATTTCATCGTCGCGCATTTTCACTATGTGATGGTGGGCGGCGCGGTAATGGCATACATGGGCGGACTGCATTTCTGGTGGCCGAAGATTACAGGGCGTCTCTATCCGGACCTGTGGGCGCGCATCGCCGCAGCGATCATTTTCATCGGTTTTAACCTGACGTTCTTCCCGCAGTTCGTGCTCGGCTACCTGGGAATGCCCCGGCGCTACGCGATCTACCCGGCCGAATTTCAGGTGCTCAACGTGATGTCTTCGGCGGGCGCGTCGATTCTCGGCATCGGTTATCTCATTCCGCTGATCTATCTGATCTGGTCTATGCGCTACGGCAAGCCGGCTGGCCCGAACCCATGGGGCGCTAAGGGTCTGGAGTGGACTACGCAATCGCCGCCTCTGACTGAGAATTTCCCGACGATTCCAATCGTGACCGAAGACGCATACAACTACCCGCCCGAGGTGGCTCGTGTCTGATCTCGCCACCCACGGCGCGCATCCGAAGGGATTTGCCCACCAGTTCGAGGACATCGATCAGCAGCGCGATGCCGGACGTCTCGGAATGTGGGTGTTCCTGGTCACAGAAATCCTGTTCTTCGGTGGCATGTTCACCGCGTACACGGTCTATCGAGCATTGCACCTTGCGTCGTTTATTCAGGGCAGCCATCAACTGGAAGTCAAATTCGGCGCCACCAATACAGCCGTGCTGATCTTCAGCAGCTTGACGATGGCTCTTGCGATCCGCTCGGCGCAGACGGGCAAGAAGAAAGGCCAAATCATTTTTTGGCTGATTCTGACGATGATTCTCGGCGCGCTGTTCCTGGGCCTCAAGCTGAGGTTCGAGTGGTACCACGATTACGTGGACGGCATCGTTCCGGGAGTGCAGTGGTTCTACAACGGCCCTTATGCGCCGGGTGTGAAGATGTTCATGTGTTTTTATTTCTTCATGACGGGCTTGCACGCCCTGCACATGGTCGTGGGCCTCGGCATTCTCACTACATTGGTGATTATGGCGGCGCGAAACAAGTTTTCATCCGAATACTATGCGCCGCTGGAGATCAGCGGGCTGTACTGGCACTTCGTTGATATCGTGTGGATTTTTCTGTTCCCGCTGCTGTATCTGATCGGCGGGCGCTACTGAGGCCCTACCACGAGGAGTAGCAATTGATGTCCGAGCATACAGCGCAGAGCGGCCACACGGGACACGTTGTCCCGGTTAGCACCTACCTTCTCGTTTTTCTGGCGCTGATGATGGGCACCGGGCTTACCACCTGGGTCGCGTACATAGACTTGGGCCGGTGGAACACGGTTGTCGCGCTGACGATCGCGGTCATTAAAATGGTGCTGGTCGTTCTCTTCTTCATGCACGTGAAGTACGCGACCGGCCTGACGAGGATTGTGATTTTGGCTGGCTTCTTCTGGCTGGGCATCATGATCACACTGTCGTGTTCGGACGAGCTCACGCGCGCATGGGAAATCGTGCCGCAGGGCTGGAACATGATCGTCCCGGTTATCTCCCGCCTCTTTTAGCCGCGATCCAGCGATTCTCTCGAAGTCGTATCGCAAGCACACGTAAATCAGGTTTTGTAGGGGTGCAGCATGCTGCGCCCGGCAAACGTGCTTGGCGATTACTGACCATTTTTCCGACCTGCATGGGACGCGCGAAGACTTTGTAGGAACATGGCATGCCATGCCCGGTGTGGCGTTGGTAACCGCTTGCTGGGCGCACAACGTGGCGCGGGAAATCCGTTCCAGTGAAATGGTGAATCCTCGCCAAGGATGTTTGCCGGGCACGGTATACCGTGCCCCTACGGGAGAAAGATCATGCGGTGCGGACGACGTTGCATGTGATTTTGCGTGTGAGATTTTCGTTATGGCTTGTATGCGCGGAAGGCGACGACGGCGTTGAGTCCGCCGAAAGCGAAGGAATTCGAAAGCGCGGCCCCGACGCGGAGCGCGCGCGCTTTATTCGGAATGTAGTCGAGGTCGCACTCAGGATCAGCTTCGGTGAAATTGGCGGTGGGCGGCAGAATCCCGTGGTGAAGCGCGAGTGACCGTGGCGATCGCCTCGAGCGCTCCCGCAGCGCCCAGCGCATGGCCGTGCATCGATTTCGTGGAACTGACGGCGAGCTTATTCGCGTGCGCGCCAAAAACTTCCCGAATCGCCTTCGTCTCCACGGGATCGTTGCCCGCAGTGCCCGGTTCCGTGCGCGTTGATGTAACCTACCTCTTCGGGAGCCATTCCCGCCTCGCGCAAAGCGCCACGCATGGCGCGCGCGGGGCCATCGATCGTCGGCTGCGTCAGGTGATGCGCGTCGGAGGTCATTCCCATGCCGCAAACCTCGGCGTAGATTCTTGCGCCGCGCGCGCTGCGCGGATTCCAGCGGCTCGAGAATCATCATCGCGCCGCCTTCGCCCAGAATCATGCCGCGGCGATCCTTGCTGAAGGGGCGGCACGTGTCCGGCGCGACCACGCGCATCGCTTCCCACGCTTTGAGCATGCCGATGGTGAAAAACGCTTCGGCGCCGCCGGTGACGGCGAGGTCGGCCTGGCCGTCGCGCACCAGGCGAAATGCCTGGCCGATCGCATGGTTTGCGGAGGAGCAGGCCGTGGAAACCGTGTAAACGGGGCCGGCGAGGCCGAGATCCATCGAAATGTGGCTCGCGCCGGCGTTGGCCATGGTTTTCGGAATCGTGAGCGGATGAACGCGGCCGCGTCCCTGCACCCAAAGGTCTTCGAAACCCGATTCGATAGCTGCCTGTCCGCCGACGGCCGATCCGCAGACGATGGCGGCGTTCTGGCGCATTTCGGGCGTTAGCTCGAGCTTCGGAATCGCGAATGGCTTCGCGCGCGGCGACCACCGAAAATTGCGCGAAGCGGTCGAGCTGCGCGTCCTTTCCCCCTTCAAAATGCTTCAGCGGGTCGAAACCGCGGACCTGCGCGCCGTTTTGCATTTTCAGGCCGACGCCCGCGACATCAGGAACGTTGACGGGACCGATGCCGGAGCGGCCTTCGGAGAGAGACTTCCAGTTTTCAGCGAGATCGAGTCCGAGCGCTGAAATGATTCCCAACCCTGTGATGGCGACACGGCGCGAAGCCATTCGTTAGACCGCCGGGCTGGCTGAACCGACCGAAGGATCAGGTGGGGAAGCCGCAAGGATCTTCTTGACGCCCTCGACGATGTCGTTGACGGTCTTGATGGACCGAACGTCGTCGTCCGGGAATCGAAATCTTGAAGGCGTTTTCGAGTTCGAAGAGAAGCGTGAATACGTCGAGGGAGTCGATGCCCATTTCCTGGAGATTGGTATTCATCGTGATGTTCTCGACCGGGATGCGCTTTACGGTCGCGAGTGTGGCAATCACTTTTTCTGCTACCGCGTCAGCCATCAAATTCACCCCCGTCGGTGAAGGGCGGTTTTGCTCGCGGCGAATTCGCGCCGCAAGTATCCCCGCGCGTCAAAAAAGTGGCGTTAGTACAGACAGAACGTAGCCCATGCCACGTAAGAAATCAAATTCTAGCAGGACTGCCCTCCGGGCGGGTGGGTCTTTTTCCGCAGCCGCCTCGACGCCTCGATTGGCCACTCTCTGCCGAAGGTTGCGCGATACATCCGCGGCGGTTCAGGGCAGCGAACGAGAATCACTGTGGCATACTATTGTGAACGGAGGGCGGAACATTCAGCTCGCTCTCCTCGTGGAATGCATGACCTTTAAGAAGAAAATTCGCAAGAAAATTGCCGCGGCGCATCGCCGGTTGCGGGAAGTGCACAAGCTTGCGAAGGCCTTGGTCTCGACCAGTCATCCTCTGCTGGTCCATATCATCCCCATACGGCGCTGCAATCTGGCCTGCACGTATTGCAATGAGTTCGACGATTTCTCGAAGCCGGTGCCGACCGAGGAAATGTTCCGCCGGATCGACCGCCTCGGCGCCATGGGCACGGCGGCCGTCACCATCAGCGGCGGCGAACCGCTGCTGCATCCCGATCTCGACGCGATCATCGCGCGCATCCGCAAGAATGGAATGCTCGCCGGGCATGATCACCAACGGCTATCTGCTGGTCGCCGACCGCATCGAGCGCTTGAACCGCGCCGGCCTCGAACACCTGCAAATCAGCATTGATAACGTGCAGCCGGACGACGTCTCGAAGAAAAGCCTCAAAGTTCTCGACCAGAAACTTGCGCTGCTGGCCGAGCACGCCGAGTTTCACGTGAACATCAATTCGGTTCTCGGCAGCGGCGTCGCTAATCCCGAGGACGCACTCACCGTCGCGCACCGTGCGCTCGACCTTGGCTTCACGTCCACTGTCGGAATTCTGCACGATGGCAACGGGCAATTGCAGCCGCTCGGCGCCCGCGAAAAGGAAATCTTCGAAGAGATCATGTCTCTCGGCAAGGAATCATTCACGCGCGTGAATGGATTCCAGCACAATATCGCCGCCGGCCGCGAGAATGTGTGGCGCTGCCGCGCGGGCTCGCGCTACCTCTACGTCTGCGAGGACGGTCTGGTTCACTACTGCTCGCAGCAGCGCGGCTATCCAGGCATCCCGCTCGCCGATTACACTGCCGAGCAGCGCCAGCGCGAATTTCTCACCAAGAAGGGTTGCGCGCCCCACTGTACCGTCTCCTGCGTTCACCAGATTTCCGTGGTGGATGGCTGGCGCGCTCCGCAAACCCTCGATGGTGGCCCATCCGCTGCGTCCGGTTCTCTCGTCCAGCTCACAGGGCCCGCAGCCCGCGACTAGCGCGCTCGAATTCTCAGCGTAAAAATCGGCGATCTCATTCCGATTGTTCTTTCTGGATTTCGCAAAGGCGATATCATTTCCGGGATTCAGTCCCGGCTCCGATCATGCTGAAGCGTTTATTTTCCCATTACATTGCGGACGAAGTCCGGCCCATGCTGCGCCTCGCAATCCCGCTCGTGTTGGCGGAGCTTGGCTGGATGACCATGGGAGTCGTGGACACCATGATGGTCGGGCGGCAGGCGGATAGCGCCGTGGCAATCGGCGCGGTCAGCCTGGGGAGCATCGCGTATTACGTCGTCGCGATTTTCGGTACCGGATTGATGCTGGGGCTCGACACGCTGGTTTCGCACTCCTACGGCGCGGGCGATCTGCACGATGCCCACCGCTCCCTTGTAAACGGCGTTTATTTGAGTCTCGGTCTCGCGCCTGTGCTGATGGGCGTCGTGCATTTTTGGGAGCCGGTGCTGCGTTCGCTCGCTATTCAGCAGTCCGTGCTGAATCAGGCGATCCCATATCTGCGCGCGCTCAATTGGAGCACCCTGCCGCTTCTGTTCTATTTCGTCTTCCGGCGGTACCTGCAGGGAATCGATCTTGCAAAGCCGGTGATGTTTTCACTGATCACCGCGAACCTGGTGAACGCAGTGGGCAACTGGGCGCTCATCTACGGTCATTTGGGGTTTCACTCGATGGGTACGGTGGGTTCGGGTTGGGCCACGTGCGTGGGGCGAACCTACATGGCCGCGGTTCTCATGGTGTATTGCGTGTATTACGATCTGCGGTACAAGACTGGTTTGCGCCATGCCTCGCCGTGGCCGCATCTGCCGCGGGTATGGCGGCTCCTCAGCCTGGGATTCCCGGCGGCGATGCAGCTGGGGCTCGAAGTTGGAGTATTCGCGATCGTCACGGGACTGATTGGTCGGCTGGGCGCCATTCCGCTCGCGAGCCACCAGATTGCGCTGAATACTGCGAGCTTCACGTATATGGTGCCGCTCGGCCTCGGCTCGGCGGCTGCGGTGCGCGTCGGGCAGGCTCATGGCCGTCGCGATGCGCACGCGGCAAGCCGAGCGGGCTGGACCGCAATTGCCATGGGCGCGAGCTTCATGACGTGTACTGCGCTGGTTTTCTGGTTCGCGCCGCGCGCGATCGTGCGCATCTACACACCCGATCCGGCGGTGATAAAGGCCGCAAGCGGGCTGCTCTTCGTCGCCGCGTTCTTTCAGTTATTTGACGGCCTGCAAGCCGTGGCCACGGGCGCTCTGCGCGGCGCGGGCGACACTCGCACGCCGATGATTTGGTCAGCCGCTCTTTATTGGCTGGTGGGGCTGCCGGTGGGTGCATATTTTTGTTTCCGCGTCGGGTGGGGCGCAGCAGGATTGTGGACCGGATTGTGCGTGGCGTTGATCTTGATCGGATGTGCCCTTCTCTATTTCTGGCATCGCAGCGAAAAGCGATTTGCCGCAAGCAGCATGGCGGGTTAGCGCACGCCTTGAGACATCGCAAGCGCCGGTGATATCCTGCTGTTCCATCGTATGCATCTCAAACAAACTATCTGTCCAACATGCGCCGCCCGATGCGTCTCCCCGCTTGAAGATTAATGGCCGCCACCGCCGAGTACGCTCGTCCTCTGCCTCAGATTAATCCGTGGCTCATCGCCGTCACGGTGATGATGGCTACGTTCATGGAGGTGCTGGACACGAGCGTCGCGAACGTCTCGTTGCCGCACATCGCAGGCAATCTTTCGGCAGGAGTGGACGAGAGCACGTGGGTTCTCACCTCTTACCTGGTCTCCAACGCCATCGTTCTGCCGCTGACCGGCTGGTTTTCCGCCATGTTCGGCCGTAAGCGATTCTTCATTGGCTGCGTCGTGATCTTCACTCTCAGCTCACTGCTTTGCGGTCTGGCGCCTTCTCTGCCGATGTTGGTTTTGTTTCGCGTGATCCAGGGCGCCGGCGGCGGTGGAATGCAGCCGGTGTCGCAAGCGATCCTCGTGGATAGTTTTCCGCGCGAGAAACAAGGAATGGCGATGGCGGTTTACGGGATGGGCGTGGTGGTGGCACCGACGCTCGGTCCCACGCTCGGCGGCTGGATCACCGACAATTACTCGTGGCGATGGATTTTCCTGCTCAACGTTCCCGTGGGAATCATTTCTCTCGCTGCTGATTTCGATCCTCATCGTTGACCCCGTGCAGGCCATCCGCAGAACCCTCAAACAAGGCCTGAAGATCGATTTCATCGGCCTAGGGCTGCTCGGCGTGGGTTTGGGGTTTCTCCAGATCGTGCTGGACAAGGGCCAGCGCGACGATTGGTTCGGCTCACCTTTCATCGTGTGGGGCACGGTGATCGCCGTCACGTCGTTGATCGTCCTGGTGTTTCGGGAACTATCCATTGCAACCCGATCGTCGATCTGCATCTGTTCAAGGATCGGAATTTCGCGATTTCCACATTCATGATGTACACGCTGGGGTTCGTCCTATATAGCACCACTCTTCTGCTTCCGATTCTGATGCAAACTCTGATGGGCTACACGGCGATGGAAAGCGGCCTGGTTTTACTGCCTGGAGGATTGGTGTTGCTGGGGATCCTTCCGTTCGTGGGAATCCTTCTGGGGCGCTTTCAGCCGCGATGGATCGTCATTACCGGGCTCGTCGTCATGGCGACGGGATTATTCCAGTTGTCGCACCTGAGTCTTTACGCTGGCGCGCGCTCGACGATCTTCGCCTGGGCGATTTCGCGCATGGGCACGGCGTTTCTGTTTGTGCCGATCAATGTGATGGCGTTTTATTTCGTGCCCAAAGGAAAAATGAACAACGCCTCCGGGCTGATCAATCTCTCCCGCAATATCGGCGCAAGCACGGGTATTTCGTTCGTGACCACCATGCTCGACCGCCGCGCGCAGTTCCATCAGGATGTCCTGTCCGGTAATTTGCAGGCCACCAATCCGCATTTTCAGGGCGCGCTGCATCGAATCACGCACATGTTGATGATGCATCAGGCGGACTCCGTCCACGCGGCGTCCAGGCGCAGGGCATGGTCTATCAGGAGTTGCAGCGGCAGGCGATGATGCTTTCGTTCGTTGACAACTTCCGGACCATGGCCATTATTTGTGTCTGCGTGATTCCGCTGATGCTGGTGATGAAGGGGCCGCAAGTAACCGGCCGCGCTTGCTACGAAGACCGTCGCGCAAGAATCTTGACGAATGAACCCACGCGAAGTTCCTCCTGCGTCAGCCCCGTGAGCGTTTGCACCTCGTCGGCTGTCATCGCGCCGCAATGGACCGCCTGTAGGAAGAAGTTCAGCAGACCCTGCACCATGGCGGCATCGTCGAACACTTGGCCGATGCGCGTGGCCTGCGCGGCTTTCTCGATGAAATTGCGAAGGCGCGCCGCGGACGAATCGAGATTCTCGAGAAAAAAAGAATAGACAGCGGCGAAGCGCGCAGGAAGCTGGGCGGGATGCAGGTCCCAGCCCTGGTAGAAGCCCTGTTCGAGTGCGCGCCGGACGTGTTCGAATTGCAGCTTCCAGCCGAGATGCACCGTCGCGCGGTTTTCCTCGGTTTGTCGCGCGGTAAGAGCGCCGCCATCCTTGGCCGCGCGGTACGGTGGAATCGGAAGGATGTTCAGCGGGCCGTCGGCGATCCGGATGCCCGTTCCCGCGAGTGCCACTTGCATCACCTGGCGCGCAAAATCGGACGCGGGATGCGTGCCCGCCTGTCGCGGCGCCGCGATGCCCAGAGAGGACGTGTAATCGTACGGGCCGAAGTGCGCTGCCACGCAGCGCCCGCGCGCCGCACTCACGAGCGGCAGCAGATTAGCTTCTCCGCGTTCGTTGAAAATGGATTGCGACGTTTCGACCATCAGCTCGATTCGCAGCGCGCCGGGTTCGAAATCGAGCATCGGTTCCAGGCGCGAGCAGATGTCGGCCAGCGCCGCGACCTCGTCGGGCAGCGTGACTTTGGGTAGCGTAATGCAGAAATTCTTTGGCAGCGTCGCCGCGCGATTTCGCGGCCAGCTCAGTAAGGAAAATATCCAGCGTGCGAATGCTGCGCTCGCGAAGCTCTTCCGTAAAGGGCTTGATGCGGATGCCGATGAAGGGCGGCAGCTCGCCCGCGTTCATTCCTGAGCTCACTTCGTTCGCTGCGGACGCGGCGTGTCCGTCCTCTTCGTCATCTGGGCGGTTGCCGTAGCCATCCTCGAAATCGAGCCGGAAATCTTCGACAGGTTCTCGGCGAAGTTTCTCGCGCACGCGGCGATAGACAGTGTCCGCGAGCCACGCCGGTCGGTTTTCGCGCCGCACCGCTTGTGGATCGGCCTCGATGGATTTTGCGATAGCGGTGATCGCGTCTGGCGAGGTCGGCAGGCGATCCGATCCGGCCAATCCAATCGCTTTCGCGAAGGCTGCGAAAGTCAGACGCGTACTCTTCGAGCGATCGCAGCGCGAGATCGCCCAGGCGGCGCGTCGTCCCAGCGCGAAATAGATGCGCTCCACCATAGACGACATGAATTGGCTGGCGGTCTCCAGACTGGCCGGGATAGCGCCGCTGAAATGCCTTGTGAGCTTGTTCAAGCCTCGTAGCGATTTCGTTAAGTGATTCAGGTGGTAGCGTCCTTTTCATGGGCCTCTCGCGCTCGCGCAGTTCAAACAGGAAGCTCGGCAATTGCTTTCCGGATGTGCGATTCCGGGTTGTCCGAAAGTACGGGACAGGATACATTTGTTTATAGGGGCGGGAAAGTTCCAAGCTGATCGTTATCGAACGTGGGCTGGAGTCTGGCCTTTCGCGCTCTTGGTTTAGTTTAGCATCGCGTTACTTAGCGGTGAAGAAGACTGACGCAAATGTTCGAAAGAATCCTGATCGTTGATGATGAATCGGCCGCGCGAATCGCGCTGGCGACTTTGCTACGCCGCGAGGGCTTCGAGGTGCGCGACGCAAGCGACGGCGCTTCCGCGCTCGCCGAATGCGCGTCGTTTCGCCCGGACCTGATTCTTCTGGATATCGTGATGCCCGGCGTGGACGGCTTCGAGGTCTGCCGCCGGATCAAGGCGACGCCGGAAACGCGGCTCACGCCCGTAGTCCTGATCACCGGGCTTTCGGCGACGGAAGACCGCATCAAGGGCATCAACGCCGGCGCCGACGATTTCCTCAGCAAGCCGATCGACTTCAACGAACTGCTGGCGCGCACGCGCTCGCTGCTGCGGCTGAAGCAATACACCGACGAACTTGAGAACGCCGAGGGCGTCCTGTTCAGCCTCGCGCAGAGCATCGAAGCGCGCGATCCCTATACCTCGGGGCACTGCGAACGTCTGGCGGAAATTTCGGCGCGGCTCGGTGAAAAGTTGGGTTTGCCGGAGGAGGACATCAAGGCGCTGCGTCGCGCCGGAATCGTGCACGACATCGGCAAAGTGGTCGTGCCGGATGCGATCCTGCTCAAGCCCGGACCGCTCTCGGCGGAAGAAACTGAAATGATGCGAAAGCATCCCGTGGTGGGGGAACGCATCTGTGCGCCGCTGAGGACGTTTCGGCTTGGTGCTGCCGATTATCCGCCATCATCACGAACGGCACGATGGCTCGGGCTATCCCGACGGCTTGCGCGGCGACGAGATTCCTCTGACCGCAGCCATTCTGCAACTGGCGGACGTGTACGATGCCCTTACTACCGACCGGCCGTACCGCAAGGCCTCATCTCCCGAGGTAGCGCTTCAAATCATGGACGAAGAAGCCACACTCGGCTGGTGGGATCGCAACCTGTTCGATGATTTTCGCGCCATGATTAGCAACGGTCACTCGGCGTCGAAGAAGATGGGTAAGGCAGCGACGTAGTCAGGCCGTTCATGATTCCTTACCCGACTTCGCTGTTCCTCCCGCATAGACCACAAAGCGCCGTCCGCGCAAGAATCCAATCAGAGTCTGTCCGAGTTCGCGCGCCAATTGAACCGCCAGGCTTGAGGGCGCCGAAACCGACGCCACGACCGGCAGGCCCGCCACAATCGCCTTCTGCACGATTTCGAAGCCGCCGCGTCCGCTCACCATCAGAATCGTTTCGCCGAGCGGAACTCGCTCCTCCAGCAGAGCCCAGCCGATCACTTTGTCCACTGCGTTGTGCCGGCCGATGTCCTCCCGCAGTACAAGCAATTCGCCGGCAGCATTGAATAAGCCCCGCGGCGTGAAGGCCGCCCGTGCGCCCGAAAACGGCCTGCGATGCTCGCAGCGCGTCCGGAAGGCGCACAAGCACTTCGGGATCGAGACGGAAATCGGGATTGGGCGGCGTACAGTGTTCGCGCACGCACCGAATCAATCGAAGCCTTCCCGCATATGCCGCAGCTCGACGCAGCAAAAAAATGGCGTCGCATTTTTTCGAAGTCGGGCGCCGATTCGGGCGCGAGCTTCGCCAGTACGACGTTCCCGCGATTCTCCGCGGGCGCGTCCGCATCAGGTTCGAGAGCTTCAAGCGCGAGGATTTGTGCGCGGCGCTGAACCAGTCCCTCGGTAAACAGAAATCCTGCGGCCAACTCGAGATCGTGGCCGGGTGTGCGCATCGTGACGCTCAGTGGATCGTCGCCGATGCGAATTTCCAGAGGCTCCTCAGCCGCGAGATAGTCTTCCTTGCGGCGGAGCGTGCCGTCGTCCCACTCGGATAACTTGTGTCAGATCGACGCTGCGGGGTTTTCGAGCCAAGAAGCGTTCTCCGAATCCAGCTGGTTAGAATCCGTTCAAATTGACGCTCAAGCATACATCCGGGCTGCCGCGAGCGCCGCGCCTAAAAACGGATCTGGCCCGTCCCGAAGGAATCGGGACGGGCCAGGGGGGCGTTGCTTGGTGAGTAGACTGCGGAGATTCTGCGTCTAGTGATGAATTCCGACCGCGACGACCTGCCCGGTCAACGGATTCAGGAATACGGGCGGGTTGAAGTTGAATGTGAAATCAAACATGTTTTCGACGGACCCTGCGGCCACGTCGAAGGATCCGTTCCCGATACGGGGAAGTCCCCAGTTGTCTTCGATAAAGCGAACAACCGAGCTTTGATCGATTACCGTGTGATCCACGAAATTCGCTTTCGCGAAAGGCGAAATCACCAGGAATGGCAGCCGCGGGCCGTATCCGCACCGCGACTGTATGCCCTCCAGAGAATTCACTCCTGAGCCGCAAGTCTTCGTGGCCGTCAGCGCATCCGATGTGGAAGAGGACTGGTTGACGATCGGCCCGATCACGTGGTCGAACCAGCCATCGGAATCGTCCCACGCGATGATGACCGCTGTTTCGTCCCATTCGAAGGTAGCGACTCCAGGAAGTTCACCGTGGTGATGATGAAGTCCTGCTCGTCGAGCGGAGATGAATTGTTCGGATGCCCGTCCTGCGCGCGGTTGGCTTTCAGGTAGCTGACAGCCGGCAAATTTCCGGACAGCGCAGCCTTTTGGAAGTAGCTCAGGTCGTACTGGTGATTCGCCGGGCCGTTGTGTCCGATTTCGCTCAGGCTGGCCGGTGGAGTGTGGTGGATGTTACGCGTGCTGAAATAATATGCGAACGGATTGTGGTGCGCGCTGTAAGCAGTCTCCGGCGTGCCATCCAGGCGGTTAGTTGTGGTGGTGCAGGCCGCGACGCCGTTCGTCACGGACGATGGCGTAAATCCGCCCTGGAACCAGCCCCAGGTGATTCCCTTGGCATTCAAAAGATCGCCGATGTTCTGGTTCGTTTTCGCCATCCCGACGAACTCCGAGCCGCGGCAATCGTCGTAGAAGGGATCCGGATCGCCGATTACGCTGTGATTCACCACGTCTCCCGCCGTGTTCGTCTCCGTGCTCGGATCAGTGTTACCCGTCATGCCGGAAACCACGTTGATCGCGCCTGGAGTTGACGGCCCGAAATTCGTGTCGAAAGAGTTGTCGTTCATCGCGAAGAACTGCGCGTAGTTCCAGAGGCCCGTGACCGTGTTCCCGTCGTAATAACCCATCACGATTCCAGCGCCCAGCAGAGCCAGCTTGGGATAAGCCGCCACGGTGCATGGAGTCCCAGCAAATTCCGGAAACTTGTCCATGAGTCCGCTATCGAATGCTTGCTGCTCGGGCGTGTAATCGTGATTCTGATCGCACGTGTAGTTTTGGCTGGGATCGAGACGGAACGGCGGGTACGTATTTCCCGCTGCATCGGAGTTGTGATTCTGTGCGATCAGTCCGGGTGTTAGCCCATTCACGGTCGGAGTATTCGGTCTCGCGAAGAAAGGCGTCTCGTTCTTCGGATTCGTGGCTTCCGGATAGGTTGCAAAATAATGGTCGAACGAAACGTTCTCCTGGAAAATTACGACCAGATGCTTGATCGGCGTGGTTGTGGGGACTCCGCCGCGATCGTTTCCGTTCTGCAGTTTTCCATCGTTGGCCATCACGCCAGCAGGCGTAACGAACGCGAGATTTGCCGCTAGCAACAGGGCGGCCATGCACCGAAAGTTCTTCCCGATCATGAATTCTCCTTGAAATTAAGATGTGGCGCTTGAATTCGTGTCTGCAGCGGAGGCTCGCGGGCGCTGAGTCTGCCGGCGAGCCATCGAAATCAAACGCGTGCACAATAGGGATACGCGAGGCTTGTTATTCCACGATGACATACGCGTTAAATCTGGAGAACGCCGCGAAGCAGCGGACGTGACAGTTGTCACTTCCTCGCGTCTTGCGCGCGAGGCTCCACGCGAATCGTTCCCATCATTCCGCCGTCTTCGTGCTCCAGCAGATGGCAGTGATAAATGAACGTGCCGACAGCGTTTGGATCCCGGAAATCCATGCGCAGCTTCACCATCGGGTACACGGCGCTCTTCCCGTCCCAGAACGGAACGTTCACCGTATCACGCAGAAAGGGCTCGTCCACCGGCAGGCCAAACCAGTCCAACAGCATGAAATGAATTTGATGAATGTGAAAATCGTGTAACTCCTGCGTGCGGTTCTCGATAATCCAATCCTCAACATCGCCCTGCTGTACCGTGATGTTCGGCATCATTGCGTTCATGTCGTAGGGTTTCGGCGTCTGGCCCTCCACAGTCAGCATGAAAGTCGTGGGACTGTTCGGGTCGTTGGGGTCCTGCAGCGTTTCGGAAAAATAGAGCTTCCGCGTGCGTACTGGCTGCACGTCGCCGATCCACGCCGAAGTCGGTGCTGGAAGAGGCAGCGGAGACGACGCCAGTCTCGATCGAGGCTCAGGAGCATCAGCAGACGCGACGATCATCGCCAACGGCCGCGCGGGATCATTTTCGCCGCCGATCCCCGTATTGACGCTGCGCGTAACGAGGCTGCCCTTCGCACCTGCCGGAGGCCCCGCGACGATAAATTCGATTCGGCCGCCGGGAGGAATCCCGACATGGCTCACCCAAATCGCCCGATCGCCCGGCGTCCCATTTTCATTGATGGGCACGCCATCCAGCGCTACCACTCCGAGCGCCTGTGCCGCATTTCCGAACATCACTTGTAAATTGAGATACGTGATGGCCGACGCGTTCAGTACGCGCCACAGCTGCCGCTCCGAGGGCCTCATCGCAATCACCGCAGGCGGATAATTCGGATACGGGACAGGAACGAAATTGAGCGAAAGGTCTTTCGCGGGCTTGCCTGTCCCGGTTCCTGTGTTCAGCGCGTCGCCGTCTGCGTCCAAACGGAAGGGCGGCAGCGGCGCGGATCCGCTTTGCGTTGGTGCGGCGTTGGGATTCACCAGGTCCTGATCGCGAACGATCATCACGCGCTCGGGCAGTCCAGCTAATTCCCGATTCGTCCGCTCGATGCCCTCGACGATCATCGCGCCGGACGCTCCGCCCAGCACTTGCGCTTTCGTGAAACCGTGGATATGCGGGTGGTACCAATACAAGCCCGGCGGCTCCTCCGCTGGAATCTGGAAGCGATACTCAAAAGGCGCATCGCCCGGCTGGATCGCGGTTTTGAGGACGTCGTCCTGGTGGCAAACCGCCGGCACCGTGAGTCCGTGAAAATGGAGATTAGTAGATTCAGGTGTCATCTTCGCGCTCGCGCACGGGTTGGCCACCGCCATGGACATCGAATCTCCGCTCGCGCCCATGTCCATCGCTCCTGTCGTTGGCCCCGCCACCGCCGTCGTTTTGGTCAGCGATGTTGCTGTCAGTTCATTCTTCAGCCGCAGAATCAGCATGTCTCCCGGTTTCAGCCGCAATGTGGGTGCCTGGCTGCCATCCTTCGACATGTAGCAATACCGCGTCTCGCCGTCCGCGCCCGCGAAATTGCGGTACGCCAATTCCAATTCCAGCACGCCGTTTTCGCTGCGCAGATCGGTAGGCTCGGGCACGATGCTTCCCGCCGCTGGACGCGGACACGAGTCCGCCGCCTTCTGCGCAGTCGCGACTGCTGGATAGCGCGCAATCGCAGCGGTGGCGATGACAATGACAAGGACAAGGAGCTCAAAGCGTGGCATTCGAAGTCCTGCTTACATTCACACCTGTACTGCGGCAGGATAGCCTTCGATTGTTAGGATTCGGTGACGCCGCCGTGAAAAACGGATTCCGGAAGAACGTCACAATTTCCCCGGCGGCTTTGGGTCTGCCTCTCTTGCCTGTTCTTCGACCCTTGCTGCTACACTGTCGCGGCAAGAGCTGGAAAGCCGCTCCTGCAATACTTCATCTAGAAGGTCTATCCATGTCCGGACACTCGAAATGGGCCACAATCAAGCACAAGAAAGCGGCAACCGACGCTCGCCGCGGCAAGATTTTCACCAAGGTCATTCGAGAATTGACCATCGCCACCCGCACGGGCGGAGCTGATCCGGTCACGAATCCGCGCCTGCGCACGGCTATTCTGACCGCCAAGGCCGAGAATATGCCCAACGACAATATCGAGCGGGCGATCCAGCGCGGTGCCGGCACACTCGAGGGCGAGACCCTCGACGAGGTGACGTTCGAGGGTTACGGTCCCGGCGGTGTTGGCGTCCTAGTCCAGGTGGTCACCAACAATCGCAACCGCATCGTCAGCGAAGTCCGGCACATGTTTTCGAAGAACGGCGGCAACATGGCCGAAACCGGCGCGGTCGGCTGGATGTTCCAGCGCAAGGGCGACATCGTAGTCCCCAAAGAGCAGGCCGATGAGGACAAGATGCTGGGCATCGTGCTCGACGCCGGTGCGGACGATCTTCGCGATGACACTTCATTTTGGGAAGTAACCACGCCGCCCGAGGCCATGGAAAAAGTCCGGGAAGCTCTTATTGCTGCTGGCATCACTCCCTCTTCCGCGGAAGTGGCCTTTGTGCCCCAAAACCACGTCAAACTTACCGGTGCGCAGGCGCAACAGATGCTGCGGATGGTCGAGACGCTCGAAGATCACGACGACGTCCAGCACGTCTACGCCAACTTCGATATAGATGAAAAGGAAATCCAGGCGGCGATGGCCGGATAGTTTGCATCGCGCAGCGTGGCATCGAGAAAACACTTCCCTCCGGTTCCGGCCCGCACGTACACTTGTGCCGGTTAACATGTCTTTCCATTCGATTCCTTCGAGTTCCGCTGGACACAAACTGCGAGTGCTGGGCGTGGATCCAGCCGTTGCGGGTGCGACCGGTTATGGGGTCATTGAAATAGACGGCAAGCACGCGCGGCTGATGCGATTCGGAGCCTTGCGTCTACCGGCGCGCGCGACCTTTGCCGTCCGCCTGCGCGAGATTCATTTCTTGATTTCGGGCCTCGTCGAGCAGTTTGCGCCGGACGCGGTGGCCGTAGAATCCGTGTTCACGGCGCTGAATATCAGGACCGCGCTGAAACTCGCGGAAATGCGCGGCGTCGTCCTATTGGCCGCGGCGCAGGCCCAAATTCCGGCGCACAGTTATTCGCCGCGGGAAGTAAAGGCCAGCGTTGCCGGATATGGCGGCGCTTCCAAGCAACAGATGCAGCAGATGGTGAAATCCCTTCTCGACCTCGCCACTTGCCCCGAGCCTGCCGACGCCTCCGACGCGCTGGCCGTGGCGCTATGCCACGCACAGGCCTCGCGCGCGCGGGATCGCCTTGCGGCCTCCGTCGGGCACGTGCGTGTCTCCATGCTTGCGGGCAGCATTTCTCGCGCCTCGCGCATCTCCATCCCTCGCGGAAGATGAATCCCTCGTCGCCCTATCGCTGGCTCCTGACTCTGGCGTTTTCCGTCTGTGCTTTAGTGGGAGCTTCGGCTGTGCCGGTCGCGGGCGCTGGTGTTCCCGCGGCTAATGCGACAATAACTTTCCGTAAAATTTTCAAATCGAGCTTTCCGGAATTCGTGGAAATCAAAGTGAGTGACTCCGGCTCCGGCACGTCCGACATACGCCAGCTCAACGAAGAGTCGAACCCCCGGCCCATGCAAATTGACGCGCCGGTTGTGCAGGCGATATTTAACCTCGCCGCGAAACTCCATAATTTCGATGGTCTGGATTTGGAAATGCATCGCCGGATCGCAAATCTCGGCGAAAAAACCTTTGTCTATGACCGAGGCGCCGAATCGCACCACGTCACCTTCAACTACACTCTCAATCGGGATGCCGCGGAACTCCTGGGATTATTCGAAGGACTCGCGCGCCAGCAGTCCGATCTGTACGATCTCGACCGCACCATGCGTTACGATCCGCTCGGCGTTAACGACGTCCTCCTGCAGATCCAGAAGGACCTCGACCACAAGCTGCTCCCCGAACCCGGGCAATTCCTGCCGCTTCTGGATCGCGTGGCCGCGGACCAGCACTTCATTGAAATTTCCCGCGATCGCGCCCGGAAACTCGCGAGCCTCATTCGTTCGGCCCCTTGAACCGGGGGTTGCAATTCCTGCAACTTTTGCCAGAATCGCGTCCATCCTCTGCCCTACCTGATAGCATCTCAGCTAGTCGAAATACCTGAATTCGGTACCCGGAAGATATTTGGGCAGTGCACGGCCTCGGGCTCGATGAATAATTCGCTGCCGATTCCGGCCGTTTCTTCGCCCAACGCTCATAAAATTTTCCGGAACTTTTGAAATATCGGACGGTAATAATGACTATGCCATTCAAATACAAGTCGTCGGTTTTGTCGTTGTTGGTTTTCGCCTGCATCTCGCTCCTCCCAGCGGGCGTTTTCGCGCAGACGGTCAACATCCAGTCGCGTGTCACTCAACCGGTGAACGAATCCCAGAGGACGGTGTTGCGTGGCAACATCCACCCCCTCGCTCGCGCGCAGTACGATCACGGCGTGGCGCCGGCGAGTATGGAGTTGAACGGCATGATGCTCGTTCTGAGGCGCAGCCCCGCGCAGGAGACTGCCTTGGAAACGCTGCTCGCCCAGCAGCAGGACAAGACTTCGCCGAACTACCACAAGTGGCTTACGCCTGCACAGTTCGGGCAATTATTCGGCGCCTCCGACCAGGACATTCAGAAAATTTCGTCATGGCTTACCTCGCACGGCTTTCTGATCGACAACGTGTCGAATGGCCGCCAGATCATTCAGTTTTCGGGCACGGCCGGTGAAGTGGAAGAAGCCTTTCAGGCGCCTCTTCACAGCTATATCGTGAACGGCGAGCACCACTGGGCCAACACGACCGACCCATCTATCCCGACTGCGCTCGCTCCTGTTGTCGCCGGCGTAAGATCGCTCCACGATTTTTTCCCGAAACCGATGCACCACGTCAAGCTCGCCGCCAAGCCGCGGGCCGCTGCCGGAGTGAAACCGAAGTTCACGTTTCCTGCGGGCATCAACGGATGCAACATTCTGGGTCGCGGCCAATTGCTATGGTGTGGGTCCCACTGACTTTGCCACCATCTACAACGTTACCCCGCTCTGGAATAACAATATTGACGGCGCCGGTGTAACCATCGCGGTCATAAGCGACAGCAACATCAATAAGCAGGACGTCGCGGATTTCAGGAGCATTTTTAACTTGCCGGCTAACGTCCCCGTGGTCACTATTCCGCCGGGCAGCACCGATCCCGGCTTGCAGGTAAATGGTGATGAGGTCGAGGCTGTCCTCGACGTGGAATGGTCCGGTGCCGTCGCCAAGGGTGCCACCATCAACCTCATCGCTTCGAAATCAACGGGCACCACATTTGGCGGCGATCTCTCCGCCGAATATGTCGTCGACTTTCCCAATTCCACGAATACCAACACGAGTACGGGCCTTGCTCCGATCCTGAGCGAGAGCTTTGGAGAGTGTGAACTCGGTCTCGGCACCTCTGGTAACGCCTTCTATAACACTCTCTGGAGCCAGGCAGCAGCGGAGGGAATTACCGTCCTGATCTCCGCGGGGGACAACGGCTCATCAGGTTGTGATATCCAGCAGGTGAGCGGTGTGCCCACGCAGCCGGCTCAGTTCGGTCTCGCCGTGAATGGAGTCGCTTCGACGCCATTCAACGTCGCCGTCGGCGGCACGGATTTCAACGACTTCAACAATTTCTGCACTTTCTGGAATCCGTGCAATGGCAGCGCCAATGCGCCACTCACCGGAGCGTCCGCGATCACGTACATTCCGGAAACCACCTGGAACGACTCCTGTACGAATTCCGTTTTCATCACGGGTTTCAACAACGAATTCGGCACCGACGCGCAAGCGGTTTGTAACAACACGACGATTGAGTCAAATGGCCTTGTCGAGCCCGTCGGCGCTTCCGGCGGCAAAAGTGCCTGCACGGTTTCCGACGGCAACACCGTCGCCAGCTGTTCGGGCGGCTACGCGAAACCTGCGTTTCAAAATGGCGTCTCGCCCAGCACCGACACCACGCGAGATATTCCCGACGTTTCCATGTTCGCTGGCGACGGCGAAGTTTCGTCCAGCTTTTACATCGTGTGCGAGAGAGATTTTTCCGGAGTCGGCGGCCAACCATGCAGTTTGACCGATCAAGTGTTCCTCGAAGTCGGCGGAACTTCCGTATCGACTCAGGCGTTCGCGGGCGTCATGGCCCTTGTCGTTCAGAAGAACGGCCTGGCCCGGCAGGGAAACGCCAATGTCGAGATGTATTCCCTGGCCAAAGCTGAATTCACCGCGAATTGCAATGCGAATTCGCCGCCGCCCGGCACGTGCGTCTTTAACGACGTAACCACCGGAACGATCGCGATGCCCTGCGCCACCGGCAGCCCGGAGTGCACCACCAACGCGGCTGGCTTGCAGCCCTGGACTCGCGACGCTAAGCGGCCCACGCCAACCATGCTCGTCACCCTTGCTTGCGCCTTTTTCATCGGGATTCTATTGATCTTTTTCCGCGGAAAGTCGCGAATTTGGACCACGGCGATGGCTCTGTTGGCTGTCGTTGCGTTGGCTGCGAATGCTGGCTGCGGAGGTAATGGTGGCGGAGGTGGTGGAGGCGGCGGAGGTGGCACTCCTGACTTTGGTATTCAATCCGGTTTCAACGCCGGCGCCGGTTACGATCTCGCCACCGGCCTCGGCTCAGTGAACGTGACGAATCTGGTCAACGCCGCTGGTTGGGCGACGGCTGCTCCCGAGGCTCCGAATTTCAAAACGCCTATAACTCCAAGTCCCGTTCGTCTAGCTCGGTATAACAATTGGCAGCCAGCTGGCCGGGCGATCGCGATAACCTTCGCATTCTTCCTCGGGATACTCCTCCTCGGCTTCCGGCAACGGTCGCGGCGACTAAACGCGGCCATGGCCCTGGTGGCATTTGCATTTTTGACGCTGACCGTGGGACTGACTCGCATCCATCGTGCCGGCGCGGCCGGTTCTCATGCCGCGAATTCCTCGTTCGCTCGATTCGTGGCGAATCGTAACTGAAAGCATGAGATCTAGCAGGATTGAGTGCGGTTCTAGGAAACAGTAATTCCGGCGTAGCCGACGACCTCGTCCAGGTCGCCGGTTACGTCTCCCGAAGTTGCGTACCGAACCAGCGTCGCTTCGCTTGCGCCCAATTCGCGCGCGGCCACAAGCATTGCCACAGTCGCCGCATAGCCGCACATCGTGATTCCCTCACCGCGGACCGTGTCGTAAAGCCCTCGCGGATCGAGCGCCAGAATGCGCGCAATCGCTCGCCCGTCTTTCACCCGCGTGATGGCGTCGCTCTCGTAGTGGTTCATGTCCGTGCTTGCGATCAATAGCACCGGTTCGCTCTGCGCCTTCGCCACTCGCGCAACCGCTCGCCCCAGCTCCTCCATCGCGCCGTAGCGATCCGTCGCCAACACGACCGGCACAAATCGGAAATCGCGCACGATCTTCTGCAGAAACGGCAGCTGTACTTCCAGCGAATGCTCCTGCTCGTGCGCCAAGGTATCTTCTCGCAGCAGAGGGCACGCCCGCGCCAATTCCGCGGCCAGAGCGGAATCAATCCGCGCGTCGCCAATCGGCGTCCGAAAACTTCCTTTGGTGACAATGGCCATCGGCCGGCCTTGAGGGAAATGCCGCGGCCCCAGCAGGATGAATTAGCTCCGGGAATCTCAATCGCGGAATAGACGGCTCCTGCGACGCGCCCCGAGTAGACGTATCCCGCGTGCGGCACCACGCATGCAATCGCGCGGGTCCTCTTGCTGACGCTGGAAGTGTATTCCTCGATCTGGCGAGTCAGCTCTTGCGGGTCAGATGGATAGAAGTGTCCGGCGACGGCGGGCGGGCGAATCATGGCTTTTCAACTGTAGCGCGGAATAGCGGAAGTTAGAGTGACTTCGAAGGCTTGCCGTGGATCCGGAGCGCCACCGTTTGTCCGGGCATGAAGAGGATGCTCACTCTGTCGCCGTACTGGAATCCGCCGTTGTCCAGGATTGCCTGCATCTTGTCCTTCATTTCCGGCGAAAAATTGAAGGTGTGAATCATCATCCCGTTTTGCCGCTCGCGGACGATTATGGTCTGCGAATCCGCATGAACCACTTCCGCTTTCAGCCAGTTCGATCCCTCCGGCTTGCCCTGCGGCATGATCTTATTGACGATCTTCGTGACAATCGGCGCCACCACCGTCGCGGCGGCAGCTTCCGCCACTTGCGCGCGCACAGGCGCCGCGAATAGCGTCAGCGCGATGGCAAACGCGAGCGAGAAGCCGAAAAGTTTATAGTTCTTCATCGAATGATATCTTCAGTGACTTCAGAAATTTGATGTCTTGCGGCGTAATTTCCACTTTCGCCTCTTCGCGCTCTTCTTCCAGCGCCTCTTCGTCCACCCGAATGTGCAGCGATTCCAGGAAGCGCCGGTCCTGCGACGTCATCTTCGAATCCTGCGACGTCCTGCGCGCCAGTCCGATCGTGGCGTCGAGCTTCAGCACGATGTCGAATCCGGCCGCACGTACACCGGAGATAGCCTCGGCGATCCGCTCGGAATCCGAGACGGTATCGTTGATGGCGTGTCCCAGCTCTCGCAGCAATTGCTTCATGCGGTCGTCGAGTTGCAAGGGGGTATTACCTCCTGTGAACTCTTCCTATCCCAATTCTAGGTCTGGAGCAAGTCCGAAACAAGGCCTCCGTGGGACTCTGAATCGCCCCGGTTACCTGTCCCCCTCAGCCCAGCCGCACCGCCGCCATCGGGGCGGTTTCTAGGGGGTCGGAGCTTCAGCTCCGACAAAAGTCCGGCGCTTTGCGCCGAACCACTGCGCAGACTTATCCGCAGCAAGTAATTGCTTCGGAGCTTCGCTGCCGGCGCATGGCGCGCTTCAGACCCGCGCCCCCGACTGGAAATTACGCAGCGCCTCAAGAATCTGCTGGCCGTACACCTCAGTCTTGCGCTCGCCGAATCCCGATACCCGCAGCAGTTCGACGAGCGACCGGGGCCGTTTGCGGCATAGTTCGTCGAGCGACGTATCGTGCATCACGATAAAAGCGGCGATGCCGTTCTCTTTTGCCGTGGTGCGGCGCCATTCGCGCAGGTATTCGCGCAGCTCCGGATCCACGTCGCTGGCAACCTGCTTTTCCCCGCGCTTCGCTCCGCGCGCAGCCTTCTTGCGCTTCGGTTCGGCGGCCGCGGCGGGCTTCTCTTTCAGCCATGCGGGCTCGCCGCTGCACGTGTCGCAGGCCGAGCATGTCTTCCATTTTGGAGTCTCGCCGAAATGCGCGCAAATCTGGTGATGCCGGCATTTCCCCGCCGCGACGAAGCTGCGGATTTCGTCGTAGCGTTGCCACGCCCGGCTCTGCTCCGCCGAATCCGTCATTTCCTTGATGAAATGCACCAGCAGCGCCGTGTCGCGTTTCTGCCAGAGCAGCAAACAGTCCGCGGACTGGCCATCGCGCCCCGCGCGCCCCGCTTCCTGGTAATACTGCTCGATTGATTTCGGCAGCGACAGATGAATCACCGCGCGCACCGCCGCTTTGTTGATCCCCAATCCGAATGCGACCGTGCCCACCAGCACGCGCACTTCGTCCGACATCCATCTCTCCTGATTTGCCCTTCGCGTCGCCGAATCCATCTTCCCGTGATAGCCGATCGCGGCGATTCCGCGCTCCTTCAGAAATTCCACGGTCTCTTCCACGCGCGCAATAGTCGGCGAGTAAACGATCACGCTGCTCGCCGGCATGTTTCCGCAGCGCGTGCCAGCAGCAGATCCTTCTGCGTGTGCGCGTCGCACGCCTTCACGATGTAATTCAGATTCGGACGATGAAAGCTCGCGATGTATTTATCCGGCTCGCGCAGTTGCAGCTGGTCAATGATGTCGTGGCGCACCCGCCGCGTGGCGCTGGCCGTAAACGCCGCGATCGGGCACTCGGGAAAATTCAGCCGCAGCCGGCTCAGCAGCCGATAGTCAGGACGGAACTCGTGCCCCCACTCCGATATGCAATGCGCCTCGTCAATCGCGAAAAGCGAAATCGGCACTTTCTGCAGCCATTCCAGCGTGTCTTCGCGCGCCAGCCGCTCCGGCGACACATACAGCAGCCGGTACTGACCCTCTTGCGCCTCGCGAATCACCGTCGATTTCTGCGATTCCGTCAGCGAGCTGTTCAGCAGCGCCGCCGGAATTCCCATTTGCGCAAGCTGCGCCGCCTGATCCTGCATCAGCGCGATCAGCGGAGAAACCACCACCACGGTTTTTCCCGGCAGCATTGCCGCCGGCAGTTGGTAGCACAGCGACTTCCCGCCGCCGGTGGGCATCACCACGCACGTGTCGCGGCCTCCGAGCAGGCTTCGCACGATTCGCTCCTGCATCGGACGGAACGAGTCATATCCCCAGTACCGCCGCAGCGGCGCCAGAAGTTCTGCTTCGGTGATCATGCAATCAGTATAGATCGTGCGTCCGCCGTTTTCGACCCGCGGTTGGCTACGGCGCGTCGCGCAATTTGCTCGTGGCGCGATGCCGCCTGTCCCTCGCTCGCGTGTAGGTGGCCTTAGCCTTTTCTTCGTAGGGGCACGGCATGCCGTGCCTGGCGCCAATGCTTGGCACGCCGCCGCCCATGCACCTCGCACCATGTGGAGTGCGGCGGCTTGCCGCCGCTGTTTGTGGGCGAGGCTCGCCTCGCCCACTTCTCGTTCGCCCAGGGCGCCACGGTTTTCTGTGCGTAGGGGCACGGCATGCCGTGCCCGGCGACAATGCTTGGCACGATGCTGCCCATTCGTCGTCGCTGTGTTTTTGCTGCTTCTTCGTAGGGGAACGATATATCGTGCCCAGCGCTGATCCTTGGCGTGAGGCCGCCCATGCACCTCGCACCATGTGGAGTGCGGCGGCTTGCCGCCGCTGTTTGTGGGCGAGGCTCGCCTCGCCCACTTCTCGTTCGCCTACGGCGCCACGGTTTTCTGTGCGTAGGGGCACGGCATGCCGTGCCAGGCAAACCTCCTTGGCGCGCCGCCGCCCATGCACCTCGCATGATGCGGACGGCGGCCGCTTGCCCTCGCCGCCCTTGCCATTTGCGGGATAACTCCTAGAATTGTCCCATGCCCGCAAGCTTCACTCAGGCGCTCTGGCGTTCGAGCCTGGTTACGCTCCGCGTCGTCTGGCGCGTCACGCGCCAGCTGTTCCACGAGTTCACCGGCGCGCTATTCGCAGTCTTCGCCGCCTACGGCGCATTTATCGTCTGGAAGGAATGGAAGCATCGCCCGGCGGTGTGGATCACGGCCTTCGTCGTCATCTACGTGCTCATGATGGCCGTGTTTGCGTTTCACAGCATTTCGCCGCGCGCGGCGCGTCCGATGACCAGCGACGCAAAAGATCGCGCGGCTCTCTCCCAACGGAAAGCTGCCTCTCCCACCGGCCTGCCAATGGAACCCGTCATCGGCCCCGCGGATTTGCCCGGCTGGGACGCGGAGCGCGATCTCGGCTATCCCGGTGAGTTCCCGTTCACCCGCGGCGTCTATCCCACCATGTATCGCGGCCGCCTCTGGACCATGCGGCAATACGCCGGCTTCGGCTCCGCCGCCGAATCCAACCGCCGCTATCGCTACCTCCTCGCGCAGGGTCAAACCGGCCTCTCCGTCGCCTTCGACCTCCCCACGCAGATCGGCATGGATTCCGACCACGCGCTCGCGCAGGGCGAAGTCGGCAAAGTTGGCGTGGCCATTGACTCGCTCGAGGACATGCAAACGCTTCTCGACGGCATTCCGCTCGAACAAATCTCGACTTCGATGACGATCAATTCCACCGCGGCGATCCTGCTGGCGCTGTACGTCGCGGTCGCGAAACAACAGGGAGCGAATCTCTCGCGCCTTGCAGGCACGGTGCAGAACGACATCCTTAAGGAATACATCGCGCGCGGCACGTATATTTACCCGCTGCGGCCCGCGATGCGCGTCGTCACCGACATTTTCAGCTGGTCCCGCCGCGAAATTCCCAATTGGAATGCGATTTCGATTTCCGGCTACCACATTCGCGAAGCCGGCTCGACCGAGGTGCAGGAAGTCGCCTTCACTCTCGCCAACGCCATCGCCTATGTCGAAGCAGCGGTCACCGCGGGTCTGCAGGTGGACGAGTTCGCGCCGCAGATTTCATTCTTCTTCAATTCGCACAATGAATTCCTGATGCAGATCGCCAAATTCCGCGCCGCGCGCCGCCTTTGGGCGCGCACCATGCGCGATCGCTTCGGCGCCAAAGACCCGCGCTCGCTGATGCTGCGGTTTCACGCGCAGACCGCGGGCTCCTCGCTCACCGCGCAGCAGCCGGAAAATAATCTCGTCCGCGTCGCGCTTCAGAGCCTCGCCGCTGTGCTCGGCGGCTGCCAGTCGCTGCATTCCAACGGCCTCGACGAAGCGCTCGCCCTGCCCACCGAGCAAGCCGCCCTTCTCGCCCTGCGCACGCAGCAGATCATCGCGCAGGAAACGGGCGTCGCCAATACCGTGGACCCGGTCGCGGGTTCCTACGTGATCGAGAAGCTGACCAACGAAATCGAATCCGCGGCGCAGACTTACATTTCAAAGATCGACGCTTTAGGCGGAATGCTGCGCGCGATCGAGGTTGGCTATCCTCAGATGGAAATTCAAAAGTCCGCGTACGAATACCAACAAGCCGTCGAGCGCGGCGAACAGGTCGTCGTCGGCGTGAATCGCTTTCAGACCGAAGGCGACCAGCCAATTCCCACGCTGCGCTTGGATCCCGAAATCGAGCGCTCGCAGATCGCTCGACTGAACGCCCTGCGCGCGCGCCGCGACTCCGCCAAATCGCAAGCCGCGCTGGAGGAAGTCGAACGCCGCGCTCGCGGCACCGAAAATCTCATGCCCGCAATCCTCGCGGCCGTCGAAGCCTACGCCACCGTCGGCGAAATCTCCGACGCCCTTCGCCGCGCCTTCGGCGAATACCAGGAATCCGTCGTCATTTGACGATCCGAGTAGGATCGTCATCCCGACGGAGCAACGCGACGCGGGATCTCTCTTCTCTTTCTCTGCGTCTCAGCGGTGAGTTTTCTCTGTTTTCTGCTTTCTCTGTGGTCTCTGTGCCGTCTCTGTGTCCTCTGTGTTAAGTTTTTCCAGTCATCATGCAACGGAAACCAACCACCGGGAACAGAATGCCCTGGCCGCGCCGCGTCACGACCATCGCCGAAGCCCGCAAGTTCATTGACGCCGCGGGTTTCTGCATGCTCTTCCCGGTGAAGAACGTCCCGCTCCCGTCCCTGTATTCCGCCGTAACGCGCCGCAACCCCAGCGCCGGCATCGTCTTCGACAAGCATTTCGAAATGCTCTGGCGCTGGAAGGACGAACTGCCGCGTCGCCGTCGCGCCTTTTACGCCAAATATTTCCGCCAGCGCGGCACGTTAATTTCGCTCGAACAGTTGCCGTATTTTCTGGCCATGCGAGACTCCGCCGTCGCTCCGAGCGATCATGCGCGCTTCTACGCTGAAGGCCGCATTCGAGACGATGCCCGCATAATCTGGGAAGCCCTCGAAACGCATGGCCCGCTCGCGACACTCGAGCTTCGCCATCTCTGCCACATGGAAACGAAAGCAGGTAATGTCCGCTTCAAACGCGCCATGCTCGATCTGCAGTGCTTGCTCGTGGTCGTGCACTTCGGCTCCGAGCAGGAAACGGGCGCATGGGCCTCCGGTCGCTTTGAGCTGACTTGCCGCGCATTCCCCAAGCAGACCGACGGCGGCGAGAAGCATCGCGCCAGACGTCGCTCGCGCCCATCTCGCCGCAAAGTATCTCGAGCGCACACCCTCCGCGCCTCCGATACAATTGGCGCGGCTCTTTGGATGGTCTAAAGATGAGACTGCCAAGGCGACGTCAACCTGAGCGGGGCGGACGGTCCCCCGCCTGGGCGGTTCTCTTGATTCCTCTGCGTTCTCTGCGTCTCTGCGGTGAGATTCAGGTTTTCCTGTAGTGGATGGATAGGAGCAAAAGCCGCACATGAAAATTGTTCTTGCATCGGCTTCGCCTAGGCGTGCCGAGATCCTGCGCAATGCCGGGATTCCGTTCGAAACTCATGCAGCGGCTCTCGACGAATCCCGCCGCCCGGGCGAGCTGCGCGCTGACTATGTCCGTCGCCTCGCGCTGGCCAAGGCTCGCGCGGCAGCCAGTGCCCGGCAGGATTCTGGCGATTGCCTGTTCATCGGCGCGGACACCGTGGTTGTCGCTGCCGACCAAATCCTCGGGAAACCCGAATCGCCCGAAGATGCGCGCCGCATGCTTCATCTCCTCAGCGGAGCCGTTCACGAAGTCCACACGGGCCTCGCCATAATCCGCCACCCCGGCGCGATGGAAGGCATCGTCGAGGAAATCACGCGCGTCACTTTCGCGCGCCTTTCAGACGAAGTAATCGAGTCCTATATCGTGACCAGCGAGCCTTTCGACAAAGCCGGCGCCTATGGAATTCAAGGCATCGGCGGACGCTACGTCACTCGCATCGAAGGATGCTACTTCAACGTGATGGGATTGCCGCTCGCGCGGCTGTGGTGTCTGCTGCGGGAATTCGGCTGGAAGCAATAGCTCGCGAATAAGCGGCTACCAAAAAAAAACGGCGGCCGCCCGGCCGCCGCTGTAAATCAGATTTTCCTCGGTGTTCTCTGCGTCTCCCTGCACTGAGCGGTTCTTGCGAAGTGTGCGGTGAGTGTCTTTTGAATCTAGCGTTACTTCTTTTCCTCGACCGGAGCCGAAGGGGGCGTAGCTGCCACCGGAGGATTGGCTGGCTGGCTCGTCTGCGCTGGCGGTTGATCGCCGCGCATGCCTTCCTTGAATTCGCGGACTCCCTGTCCGAGTCCCTTCATCACTTCCGGGATCTTGCGCCCGCCAAAAAGCACAAGAATCACGATCGCGATAATCAGCAAATGCATCGGGCTGTCCCACATTGGGCACCTACCTTTGAGGCCCGGATCGCCAAATCAGAAGCCATTCCGGGCACAACGCCTAATTCATCCAGAGTATATCACGCCCGCCGTTACGCGGTGCGAAGCCGCCCGCGACAGCCAGTTGCTCCAGCTTCCGGGCGGACGTTCGGCCTCCCGAAGCGGCGCCTCCAGAGTACCCGCGAGAAATCGAGAATCCTTGTAGGTCGTGGCTTCAGTCACGACAAAAAGAGATGCGCGAAGCGTCTTCCTTTGCGCTGTTTTACTTGCAGCAAGCAGCCACCTTCTTGCCCTGAGGCCTCGCCGGCGGCGAGGATGTTGGGCAGGTGGGCGCTTCTCTTAGGGGGTCGGAGCTTCAGCTCCGACATAAGCATTGTGCGCGAAGCACCTTCCTGTGCGCTGTTCCTATTGCCGCAAGTAGTCGGTGCTCATGCCCCCGAATTTTGAGAACATGGGCCAAGTATTTGGCCGCGCCCAGCCTCGGCCATTTCCTTGGCTATGCTAAGAGCGGCATCCCTCGGACTTGCGGCACCCGTGATCGGCCGGCCAACGACCAAGTAGCTCGCTCCGGCGCGAATCGCATCGCCGGGTGTAGCCACGCGCGATTGATCGTTCAAAGCCGCGCTCGCCGGCCGCACTCCCGGCACGACGATCAGAAATCTCGGCCCGCACGCCCGGCGTATGGACCGCGCCTCGTGCGCCGAAGCGACCACCCCGTCGAGACCAGCCTGTTTCGCCAGTCGCGCCAGGGCGAGTGCGCGTGATGCAGGAGGCCCCGAAATTCCGACGCGTCGGAGCGCAGCGGCGTCCATGCTCGTCAATATCGTGACGCCTAGAAGCGCCGGTCGTTTCTTTTTGCCGATCAGTGCCTCTCGTGCCGCGCTCATCATCGCAACACCGCCGAGGGTATGTACGTTGACCATCCGCACCTTCGGCAGCTCCGCCGCCGCGGCGACCGCTCCGGCAACTGTGTTGGGGATGTCGTGGAACTTGAGATCGAGGAAGATCTCGAAGCCCAGCCCCGCGAGCTTTTCAACCGCTCGCGGGCCTTCGGCTGTGAAGAGTTGAAGTCCTATTTTGAAGAGGCCTGCTGCACCGCGAAGCCGCCGCGCCAGGGCGCAGGCCGGCCCTAGCGCGGTCGACATCCAGGGCTACGATTAGTCGTGACGTTCCGAGGCGGGGCGTGAGGGCACCTCAAGCAGTTCCAGGCGGACCTTGGCTGTACCGCGCTGGTCGAATCCTAGCTGCTTAGCTACAGCGTACGAGACATCTAGCTCGCGGCCTTCCACGTAAGGGCCGCGGTCGTTGATCCGGACCACTTGGCTCCGGTGATTCTTCGTGTTCACGACTCGGACGACGGACCCGAGCGGAAGCGTCGGATGGGCTGCCGTCTCGGCGTACATGTCGTAGGTCTCGCCGTTTGCCGTTTGCTGGCCGTCAAAATCTCCACCATACCAGCTGGTGGTGCACTCCCAGGTCGCCAGCGGTTTGTGCTGGTTGGGTGATTTGTGGTTTGCGAGCGAAGCCGATAGGGGGGCGAGTGCTGTTTGGGATGGGCTGCCTGCCTTTCCGACTGCCGTTGGATTGGCAGACGGAGTTAGGATAAGCATACCCAGTCCTAAAAACACCGATTCGAGAACCACAAAAATCTTAGCTCTCATATCCGACTAACCTCCCTGAAATCAATATATTCTAGCATTTCGAGGCTCCCAAAAGCAACCGCATCAGGCCTTCAAAGATCCCCGTAAGCTATTGATTTCAAGTAAATTTTCGTCCCGGCACCACTCTTCGAGGCCGCCCACGAGCCGTTCTGAAGCCCTCGGGTCCACGAAGTGCGCTGTGCCAACCTGCACCGCTGAGGCACCCGCGACGATATACTCTGCCACGTCCGAGGGGCTCTCAATACCACCAAGCCCTATGATCGGTATCTTTATTACCCGACCTGCCTCATGAACCAACCTTACGGTTATAGGTTTTATGCCTGCGCCCGACAACCCACCCGTTGTACTACCTAGCCGGGACTTCCGAGTGTGGGCGTCCAGACACAACGCCGGATACGTGTTCGCAATCACTGCCGCGTCCGCTCCCTCCGTTTCCGCGATCTTTGCCATAACTCCAATAAATCCAACAGTTGGAGACAGTTTTACCCAGAGGGGCCTCTTGGATGCCTTCCGAGCCGCCGCCACCAGTTCAGTCGCCAAAGAGGGGTTAGTACCATACTCGGTTCCCCCTCGTTCCACATTGGGGCAGGAGATATTCAGCTCGTAGGCAGTCACGCCTTCTGTGTCCTCCAGGACACGAATCACCTCGAGGTAGTCGGCGGTCGTGTGCCCGAACACATTAGCGATAATGGCAGTGTCATACCTCCGCAGTTGAGGAAGCTTCTCGGCCGCAAACGCGCGGACGCCGATATTTTGGAGGCCGATCGCGTTAACCATCCCGCTCGGGGTTTCGCACATTCGCGGCGGCGGTGCTCCTGCCATGGGCTGCGCCGAAAGACCCTTCACCACGATTCCGCCGAGGCGATTCAGGTCCACGAGCTCTGCGAATTCGACGCCATAGCCGAACGTGCCACTCGCCGCAATGATTGGGTTTTTGAGATGGATACTGCCGATGCTGACTCGGAGGTCAACCCCCGAGGCTGGTTGGGGGATGCGTGCCCGCTTGGGCGAATTCACTTCGAAAAGTCTATCACGCGGGTCAAGGTTTCCGGGAGTCTCCCGTCGAATGCACGTAGCGCCTTGCCTTTTAGGGGTCGGAGCTTCAGCTCCGACAGATACGCACAAAGAGAGTGGGGCTTCAGCCCCCTGAAGACAGCTTTTTTCTACGGGAAACTCTGGGAAGCTGCCGGAATTTCAGCGGAGGATTCCGCCGCTGCGAAGCCGTCGCACTCTGTGTTAGGATTACGCCCGCGATGCGCGTCGTAGAAAAAAGACAACTCCTTTCGGCCGAAGAAATTGGGCGCACTCTTAGTCGTCTGGCGCACGAAATCGTCGAAAATAGCGGCGGTGCCAAAGACCTCGCCCTGATCGGCGTTCGGCGGCGCGGCGTTCCGCTTTCCGAGCGCCTGGCCAAGCAGATTCGGGGCTTCGCCCACGCTGACGTCCCGGTCGGCACTCTTGATATCACTCTCTATCGCGACGACCTTTCGACCGTCGGCCCGCAACCGGTGGTCCAGTCCACGGAAATCGACTTCCCGGTGGACAATCAAGACTTGGTAATCGTGGACGACGTTCTCTATACCGGCCGCACGATCCGCGCGGCGATGAACGGCCTGTTCGATCTCGGCCGCCCCCGGCGCATTCAGCTCTGCGTCCTGATTGATCGCGGGCATCGCGAACTTCCGGTCGAGGCTTCGTTCATCGGCAAGAAGGTTCAGACCAGCGATACCGAAATTGTGGAAGTCCGCCTTCAGGAGATTGACGGCGAGGAACGCGTCGTGCTGGTGGACCGCGTTCCCTGATTTCGTTCGGGAGCGGTCCGGAGGCAGATTCTAAAGGGAAAAAGTGCTTCAGCGCCTGTCACACTTGCTCGGAACAGAGACCCTCACCAGCGAGCAAATTCTATTTATTCTCGATCAAGCCAAGCCCTTCCAGGAATTCCAGCGCCATCCGTTGAAAAAACTCGCCACGTTGCGCGGCAAGACCGTAGCGATGGCCTTTTTCGAGACCTCCACGCGCACGCGCATCAGCTTCTCCACCGCTGCGGCTCGCTTGGGCGCCGACACCATGGCTCTGCAAGCTGAGTCTTCCAGCCTGAAAAAGGGCGAATCGCTCATCGATACCGTTCGCACGCTCGAAGCAATGCGCCCCGATGGCATCGTGATTCGCCACGCATCCTCCGGCGCACCGGAATTCGTCGCCCAGCGTCTCGAGATTCCCGTAGCTCAACGCCGGCGACGGTACGCACGAGCACCCCACGCAGGCGTTGCTTGACGCTCTTACCATTCGTGACCGCAAGGGAAAGCTCGAAGGTTGGAACATCACAATCCTTGGCGACATTCTGCACAGCCGCGTGGCGCGATCCAATATTCATCTTCTCAGCAAGTTTGGCACGCGGATCACGCTCTGCGGCCCTGCGATGTGGGTGCCTCGCGAACTCGAAAAGCTCGCGCCCAACGTGCGCGTAGTGCATCGCATTGACGAAGGCCTCGATGGCGCGGACGTCGTGATGGTTCTGCGCGTTCAAACCGAGCGCATTCACGAGCCTTCGCTCGCGCCCGATGAATACATCTCCGGCTTCCAGCTGACTCCCGCGCGCCTGCGCCTCGCGCGACCGGATGCTCTGGTTCTGCATCCCGGCCCTATCGTCCGCGGCCTGGAAATTGATTCCGCCGTGGCCGACGGGCCGCAGTCCGGCGTGCTCGAGCAAGTGACCAACGGCCTCGCGATACGCATGGCCCTGCTCTACCATCTGATCGGCGGCGCTGCCGCGGACGCGCCCCATCCCGCAAAGGATCGCTCGAATGCTTCTGATTAAGAACGGCCGCGTCCTCGACCCGGCCAGCAAGACGGACGCTGCGCTCGATATTTTGCTCGATGGCGACCGCATCTCGAAAACCGGCGCCAATCTTTCGGCAAACGGCGCGGAAGTTTTCGACGCCAAGGGCTTGATCGTCGCTCCCGGTTTCATCGACCTGCATTGCCATCTGCGCGAGCCGGGCCAGGAAATGTCCGAAACGATTGAGACCGGCACGCAGTCCGCCGCGCGCGGAGGATTCACCGCGGTCTGCTGCATGCCCAACACGCAGCCGGTAAACGACAACGCCTCGGTCACGCGCTCCATCGTCGAACGCGCCGCGGCAGCGGGCGCCGTGCGCGTCTGGCCGATTGGCGCGGCTTCGATGGGAAGCAAAGGCGAAGCCCTCGCGGAAATCTCCGCGATGAAGTCCGCCGGAATCGTCGCCGTCAGCGACGACGGCAAGCCCGTCGCCACCGCCCGCCTGATGCGCCAGGTGATGGACTATTGCACTCCGCTCGGCCTTCCCGTGATTGACCATTGCGAGGACCCGTCGCTCTTCGCCGGTGGCGTGATGCGCGAAGGGCCGCAATCGCTGAAGCTCGGCCTGCAGGGAATTCCCGCGCAGTCGGAATCAATCTGCGTGGGCCGCGACGTTGAAGTCGCGCTCCTCACCGGGGCGCGCCTGCACATCGCGCACATGTCCACCTTCGGCTCGCTCGAATACGTGCGCTTCGCAAAAAAGACAAAGCTGCGCGTCACTTGTGAAGTCACGCCGCATCACTTCACGCTCACCGACGAGGACGTTCGTTACGACTCGCATTACAAAATGAATCCGCCGCTCGCCTCCCGCTCCGATCGCGACGCGCTGATCGCCGGCCTCGCCGACGGCAGCGTGGACGCCATCGCCACCGACCATGCCCCGCATCACGCCGCAAGCAAGGACGTCGAATTCGACCGCGCGCCCTTCGGCATCCTCGGATTCGAGACGGCGCTCGCGCTCGGCTTAAGCGAGCTCGTTCATCCCGGAAAACTTTCGCTGATGCGTCTCGTGGAGCTTTTCACCACCGGTCCCGCCCGCGTTCTCGGCATGGAGCGAAAAATCGCCGCCGGCGAGCCCGCCGACATCACAATTTTCTCGACCGACCATGAGTGGACCTACCGCGCCGCCGAATCCCCCAGCAAGTCGCGCAACACTCCGTTCGACGGCCGCGCCTTCCGAGGCGCGCCCATGGCCACCATCGTCGCCGGCCGCATCGTCTTCCGCCGCTAACCGCGACCTTCGCATTTGTAGGGGCACGGCATGCCGTGCCCGGCGCTGATTCTTGGCGCAATGTGGACGATTCGTTACCGCTGTGGTACTGCCGTTTTTTCTTAGGGGCGTAGCAGTGCTACGCCCGGCAAAGTTTCTTGGCGCCACGTCGCGCCTCCATCGATTCTTCGCTGTTGATGTTTCTTCGTAGGGGAACGGCATGCCGTGCCCGGCAAAGTTTCTTGGCAGTGTCGCGCCAGATTCTCTACCTGAGGAGGAGGCACAACTCATGTGGAGTGCGGCGGCTTGCCGCCGCTGTCTGCCGTCCGGGCTTGCCGGGACGTGCTGCAACAATCGGCCAACCGAGGTCGCCGCAATCCGCGAAATTTCGCACTTTCCGTTTTCTATTTCCGATTTCGTTAATGCGTGGCAGGTTCCGAAGCAGGATGCATCCCGTGTTGCGGCACTTCGTGGACGCCGCGCGCGGGCGGCTCTTGATGGAAACGGAAAAGCTGGTTCAGCGGTCCGGCGCCCTTGCCGGTCTGATAGGATTTTTCAATCGCCTTCGTCACGTAAGCCTTCGCGAGGATCACCGCTTCGCGAAGCTGCTGTCCGCCGGCAAGCTGCGCGGCAATCGCGGAAGAAAACGTGCAGCCCGTGCCATGCGTGTTCGGGCTTCTCACGTGGTCGCCGCCAAAAGTTTCCACTTCGGTTCCGTCGCACAGCACGTCTATCGGCCTGTCAAGATGTCCGCCCGTTACGATCACGGCCCGCGCGCCCATTTCCAGCAGCTTCAGTCCCGCGGCCTTCATCCCGGCCACATCTTTTACTTCCATGCCCGTCAGAAATTCCGCTTCGGGAATATTCGGCGTGATCACGCTCGCGCGTTTCAGCAGTTCGTCGCGCACAAATTTCAAGCCAGCCGCATCCAGCAGTTCGGTGTCGCCCGCCGTCGGCCGCGAAACCGGATCGAGCACCACGTGCACGAATTTATTCTTATCGAGAAATTCCGCTACCACGGAAGCATTCGCCCGATTCCCGAGCATCCCGATTTTCACGCCCGCCAGCGTCGCGTCTTCGGCCAGCGCATCAATCTGCGCTCGCAGCGTCGCGGCAGGAGTCACATGCACTGCGCGCACGCCCATCGTGGACTGCACCGTAAGCGCGGTCACCGCGGCAACACCGTAGCAATTGTGCGCCGCGAAAGTTTTCAGGTCTGCTGCGATGCCCGCGCCGCACGTCGGATCGAATCCGGCGATGGTCAGCAGTATCGGTGGTGTGTTGTGTCCGTTGCCCATGTGATGGTGGTGGCTGCTCAATTCCTGAAGAAACCTCCGCGCTAGACACATATGCCGGCGACACCCTGTCTCGCTGGGCGTGCCGGCAAAATAAAATGTACGGTGTTGCGCCGTCACACGCAACAATAATTTTTCTATTAGGGGAAATGCGGCGGCGAAGATGAGAGACGCCGCCGACGGAGATTTACGGGAAAAGTCCGCGCACGAGCGTCGCGTCCGCCACGCGACCGACGGCGAGCACGTACGCTCCGGTCCGCATGTGCGCGCGATGCTTGCGCATCGACTCGTGCACTTCGTGAAATGCCTGGCGCATCACCGTCTCGAGCTTCATCGTCACTTCCGACACGGGCCAGAAGAAACTCTGCAGATCCTGCACCCATTCGAAGTAGCTGACGGTTACTCCGCCCGCATTCGTCAGGATGTCGGGCAGCAGCAGGATTCCCTTGCGCGCCAGAACTTCATCGGCATGCGGCGTCGTCGGCCCGTTCGCGGCTTCCGCGACGATTTTCGCTTTGATCTGATCGGCATTATTGAGCGTGATCACGTTTTCCAGCGCCGCCGGAACCAGAATGTCGCACTTCATCGTCAGCAGATCGTCGTTGGAAATTCGCGACGTGCCCGGCATCCCGACCACGGTGCCCGAGCGTTCCTTGTAACGCATCGCCTTCAGCGGATCAATCCCGCGCGAATTGAACACTCCGCCGCGAGAATCGCTGATGGCAACCACACGCGCCTTTTTCTCCGCAAACAGCTTCGCCACCTGCGAGCCGGTGTTGCCAAATCCCTGAATCGCGACGCTTGATCCGCGCAACGACATTTTCTTGATCTTGCACGCCTCTTCCACCACCACCAGGCACCCGCGTGCCGTCGCGTCTTTGCGTCCTTCGGAGCCGCCGATCGAAACCGGCTTGCCCGTCACCACGCCGAGCGACGAATAGCCCTTCGTCATCGAATACGTGTCCATCATCCACGCCATCGTCTGCGAATCGGTGTAGACGTCCGGCGCGGGAATATCCTGCTCGGGTCCGATGAGAGGCAGAATTTCAGACGTATAACGCCGCGTCATGCGCTCGAGTTCGGGCTTGCTCATCCGCTTCGGATCGCAAATCACTCCGCCCTTGCCGCCGCCGAAGGGAATGTTCACCGTAGCGGTCTTCCATGTCATCCACATCGCCAGCGCCTTCACTTCATCCGGCGTAACGCCAGGATGGTAACGAAGGCCGCCCTTCGACGGGCCGCGCGTCACGTTGTGCTGCACGCGATAGCCCGTAAAAACTTTTATCTGCCCATTGTCCATCTTCGTGGGGATGGATACTTCCAGCACGCGCTTCGGCGTGCGCAGGATTTGGCGCAGTCCCGCGTCGAGCTTCAGGTACTCAGCGGCGAGATCGAACTGAATCTGCGCGATGCGGAACGGGTTCAGGTCCTCGCGGGGCGCGATTCGGGGTATTGGTTGGGGGGCCGCCTTGGCAACCGTCGCCATCTTGCCTTCCTCCTGGGGTGGGAAGCTCTGTGCTGCTTCTGACCGCTTTTTATGACTTTTAGAATCGACTGGGTACTCGTAAGTCGCGCGAGAATCGAAGTTTAGCGAAGCGGTCAGAGGATGTCAATGGAAACCACTGCAAAAGCCGCGCTCGCGAGGCTTACAAGTAACATATAGTGTCACTCCCATGCGCGCAGCTACAGTCGTAAGTAATTGTAAATAATAGCTTTACTGACATCTTCCTGGGCGATGGCCATTGCAGCTCCAAGCTCCCAAGCTGGCCGCTCCGCTCGTCGCGCGACATCCTCGTTGACCCGGAACGCTCCCCACGGTACTGTGCCCGTCGCGCGCGTTGATTGCATCCCAGCCAGTAACGGGATCGCAGCCAATCCGCAAAGCCTCGTCCGCGCGTACCTTATAGAAGGGAGTCGCCACACGCTGGTGAGTTCGGAATCGGGAACGGAGCTGAGAGCCTCGGACGCGGCGCTCATCGAAAGAATCGTTCAGCGGGACCAGACGGCGCTCGCCGCGCTCTATGACCGCTACGCTGGCATGCTGTCGTCCGTGCTGAACCGGATTTTGCGCGACTCGCAAACAGCCGAGGAGATCTTGCAGGATATTTTCTTCCAGCTCTGGCGTGCGCCCGAGCGATTCGACGCCTCGCGCGGCTCGCTGCCCGCATGGCTGATGGTAATCGCTCGCAATCGTGCGATTTCGCAATTGCGCCGGCACAATCCCGCCGCGGGCGACCCGCTCCTGGAAACCACGGTGATCTCGACGTTCAATATCGAAAGCGCCGCATCGCAGCAGCAGCTGCTCGGCCGTGTAAAGGGTGCGCTCGAAAATCTGCCGGTCGAGCAGCGCGCGGCAGTCGAGCTGGCGTTTTTCGAAGGCTTGACGCACAGCGAGATCGCCAAGCGCACCGGCGATCCGCTCGGCACCGTAAAAACGCGCCTGCGCTCGGCCGTCGAATCACTCAGACGAACCTTGCACCCGGCGGCCTCAACCACATGAACGCTCATCCAACTCGCGAAGAAGATTTCGATCTCTACGCTCTCGGCGCGCTCGAAGGCGACGAAAAGCTCGCCATCGAATCGCACGTAGCCTCGTGCGCGAATTGCGCGGACAAACTCGCCGAAGCGCGCGGACGCATCGCTCTGCTCGCGCTAGCCGCGCCGCAGGCCGCGCCATCCGCCGCCGTGAAGCAGCGCCTGATGCAGCAAGTCCGCGCGCACGCGGAAGCAAACGTCGAGCGCAGCGCACACGCCGCGCCTTCGTCGGCCTACGAACCGCCTCGCACACCACGTGGAACCGAACGAGCAGGCAGCTCCCTCGGCCGCTGGTGGACCGCCGTGCTGCGTCCCAGCAGGCGCAGTCCTCGCGGTCGCCACAATCCTCCTCTGGGCACAAAATCGCGCGCTCGATCGGCAACTCGCCGCCCTCCGCGCCAGCGTGCAGGAGCAACAACAGCAGCTGCAGCAAGCGCGCGCAGTCGCCGACATGATCGAATCGCACGACACGATCACAGTCTCGCTCGCGCAGCAGCCCGGCATGCCCACCGGCGCCGCGCACGTGATGTACAACTCGAAAATGGGCATGCTGATGTTCGACGGCGAAATCGCGCCCGCGCCCGCGGCGAAAAGCTATCAGCTCTGGCTCGTCCCCGCGGACGGCAAGCCGATCAGCGCGGGCGTCTTCAATCCAGTCAGCGGACGCACCGATCACTGGATGATGAAATTGCCGCAGGGAATCGCGGCGAAGGAATTTGCAGTGTCACTCGAGCCCGCGGGCGGCATGCCGCAGCCGACAGGCCCAATGGTCCTCGTCGGCCCGGTGTCGTGAAACGAGCGGCCTGAAACAGCCTCGTGAAATTAGTTGGATGATTTCGCCTCGCAAGCGCATTACACTTGGCGGGGTGGGTCACGAGCGGGCCACCCAGCGGCCCGTTGCAACACTGAGGAGGAAGCAAAAATGAAAAGAGCTATCGGTACTTTTGGTTTGCTCGCACTGTTGTTCGCCACGCTCAGCCTGGCCACCATCGCCGAAAACAAGACGATGACGTGGACCGGTTGGGTCAGCGACAGCTCCTGCGGCGTGAAGGGCGCGAATGCTGCGCACAAGACATGCGCCAAGACGTGCATGAAGGACAAGGGCGCTTCCTGGGTTTTCGTGAACAACGATGACAAGAAAGTCATCGCCATTCACAATCAGGACGCGATCAATGGCGATAAGGACCTCGGGCAGGAAGTAAAAGTCACCGGCCACATGATGGACGATGGCTCGCTGCACGTGGACAAAGTAGACAACTCAAAAAGCTGATAACGCTTCAACCGGCTCGTGGGGCGCAGGCAAGAGGTTTGGGACCTGCTCCCCGCGCCCTTCTTTTTTTTCGGGTGCCCCATCCGCCGTCCGCCGCAGGCGGAAAGGGTGGGGATTTTTTCAGCCTTTCACGGCAATTTTCTCCGTGCCCATGTACGGCCACAGCGCCTCGGGAATTTTCACCGAGCCGTCGGCCTGCTGAAAATTCTCGACGATCGCGATCCACGTCCGCCCGACGGCCAGCCCGCTCCCATTCAGCGTGTGCACGTATTCGCTCTTGCCGCCCTTCGCGCTCTTAAACCGGATCCCCGACCGCCGCGCCTGAAACGCCTCCGTGTTCGAGCAGGACGAAATCTCCATGAACTCGCCCGCCGAGGGCAGCCACACCTCGATGTCGTACGTTTTCGCCGACGCGAATCCCATGTCGCCGGTGCAGAGCTGCATCACGCGGTAGTGCAGGCCGAGCTTCTCCAGGCACTTTTCCGCGTTGCGGACCAGCTTCTCGAGTTCGTCGTAGCTCTGCTCCGGCCGCGTGAATTTGAAAAGCTCCACCTTCTGGAACTGGTGCTGGCGCTTGATGCCGCGCGTGTCTTTTCCCGCCGCGCCGGCCTCCGAGCGGAAGCACGCCGTCCACGCGCAAACCTTTATAGGCAACGTCTCGCCGTCCAGCGTTTCGTCGCGATGCAGGTTCGTCAGCTCCACCTCGGAGGTCGGCGTCAGCCACAGGTCCGTGCCCTCCAGATGAAACATGTCGGCGGCGAATTTCGGCAGCTGGCCCACTCCGGTCAGCGCCGCCGTATTCACCAGAAATGGCGGCAGGATTTCCGTGTAGCCGTGCTCGCGCGTGTGCATGTCCAGAAAGAAATTCGCGATGGCGCGTTCCAGCCGCGCGCCCAGTCCCTTGTAGACCGCAAACCGCGCGCCCGCGATTTTCACCGCCGCCGCAAAATCCAGAATCCCCGTTCGCTCGCCCACTTCCCAGTGCGGACGCGGCGCGAAATCGAATTTCGGCGGCGCGCCCGACCGGCGCACCTCCACATTGTCCGCCGCGCTGTGCCCCACGGGAACGCTCGCGTGCGGAATATTCGGAATCGTCAGCAGGAATTGCCTCATCCGCTCGTCCAGCTCCGCCACCCGCTCGTCGTCTGCGCTTGATTTCGTCGGACACTTCCTTCATCCGCGCGCAGGATCGCGTGTCTCAGTTGCTGCTTGCGAGCTCCGTCGGTCGGTTGCGCGCCGCTTCGCTGTCCAGAGCCGCGAACCGTTTTCTTCAGCGCGCGCGATTTCCTCGCTGGCCTTGTTCCGGTCAGCCTTCATCCGCTCGGTCGAGGTGATGATCTTCCGGCGCTCGCCATCCAGCTCGCGGAACGGCGCAAGGTCCAGCGTGATCCCGCGGTCCCGCGCCATCTTCTCGATTACTTCCGGGTGCTCGCGCACAAATCCCAGGTCATGCATAGGTGCAGAAGAATAACCGAATCGGCCTCGCCTTTGTAGGGGCACGGCATGCTCGCCGCGCCGACTTCAGGCGGGCCGTGGCCCGCGATCATGCTTGGCCATATGCTGGAATCGGCTGTGGCGGCCAGACATTGCCGTACTTTCGGGCCAATGCCTCGTCGAGCTTGGAAAACAGAGACTCGCTAAAAATAGAAGGTGTATAGCTCGCACGTGATCTATTTCGACGTTGGCATGGGCCTTGGATTTCGAATGCCCGTCATTGCTCCGGAAAAGAGTTGTAAGTAGCCCTTCCGGAATATCTCTACCGGAATTCGTCGCGAGGTCATCAAGGGTAATCACAGGGTTCTGGGGCGAGAACGCTCGATTCATCAGATCTGCGCCGTCGTATTCCCTGCCGATCTTTTCTAGTACTCTTCTCCGAACTACGTCATTCAGTTCCTTCAAACAAGACTCTCACAGCATCTGCAAAATGCCCATTTTCGAACCGAGGCTTCGCGATCTTGGATACGAGAGGATGAAGCAGTTCCCAGTCAAAATCGCCACCCGACGTATCTGGTTTCTTGGGCAAGGTCGATGCTTGTACAGTCCAATGGCCAGAACTCTCCTTTCGAAGTCGCATAATGTCCAGCTTCTGGAGAAGCCTTGTCCTTCGATCTCTTGCTCGCACCTCTGCATCCTGCCAGAAAGGCGCGAACGGTACTCCGATAGGCAAAGCGCTTTGACATCGCGATCGGACTTCCAAAATCTCCGAATCGAGTCTCGAAAATGTTTTTGCCCTTAGCCAGTCGAATTCCTTGTCATCGATGGCCCCATCGCGTTCATCCCATTTCTTGAAATATGCCGCTTCGAATGCCGAGAGGACTCGTTCAAAACGAGCCAGAAGCAGGTCAGTAAGCGCTCTAGCCATTCCTGAACTCTGAAGGTTGCCGGTACTCGCGAACTGGTGCTTCAGTGATGCAACATCGCGCTCCAAACCCTCATATGCTTCTGCTTTTCCAAAATCGAATTCCTTATCGCACAGCGTTTCCAAGGAGCTCGGAACATCATTCATGTCTTCATTTTCACCATGCCCCGCGAAGCTACTGACCGTACCACTGAAGCTACGACGGGCTTTCCCTCTCATCGATCGAGAGTCCATCAGGATTTGCATCCGGGTCGGGAGCCAAATATGCAAGTTCCCGACGCAAGTCGGGGTCGGGCTCCCATTCAATCTCTCCAACATCCACGGATCGCGGCAACAACAATCCGAGGTCCATCGGAACACAAACAATTGCGACTTTCGCCAAATCCACGAATTGGGCGTGCTGGTTCGCTAAGCCGAACACCGAAAAATCGCCCTGCGCGACACAAACCCGTTTAATCCACTCGCCGGACGGCGTCATATCGTCGGATATGAATGGGTGAACCGTAGCGGATACCTACCGAATCCCCTTTTGCCAAGTAACGTTCATGCGAGCGAGAGGGCCTCGAATTGCTTCCTATCTCCTCGAGATTCCCATCAACGATGTCATCCCAGTAATTCGACTCCATCCTCTCTCGCCGTGATCTTGTAGCTGTACAGCGCGTTGAGCTCGAAAGCATGAGGAGCCCCCACTGCAGTTTGTACGCTGAGTGCGACGAGCCGACATTGACTCAGGCAAAAGTCAACGACCTCCGGTCTCCAATTGCCTGGGTGTCCAAACTTGCTTTGCTCCCAAAGTACTGCAAAGGGTTCCGAGAGGAACCTCGATACATTCGGCATGAACTCCTGAAGCCGCAGGAATTCGTGGGCGGCGACACCGAACGCCGCAAGCTTAAGGGCATCCTCGGCCTTTGGGTTCCCAACTTCGATGTCCCAGAAATCGGGCTGTTCCTGCAATGCGACACAGAGAGCCTTGCCGACTTCTTCTAACCCCTCTTTATGTTTGCCAAGATCTCGGAGATCGTGCGCGCTTTCGAGGTGCGCCCGCACATCGGCGTTCAGCACTAGTTCGAGTTCACTAACGTCCTCTAGGCGCTTCCCCAGCATCGAATTGCACAGCGCTGAAAGTCTCTTGAGAACATCTTCAGCGACCGCTGACCATTGATGGATATTCGGAAGATTGCCAACATGTTTGAGGCCGTTTCGCGCGTCGTTCAACTGCTTGAAGTAAGCGCTTTGCGGATCGGCCTTTCTGCCGAGGAGCGTTAGGCACTCCATCATCGATGGAGCTCTCCCCTTAGTGACAAGTTTACCTTTCTGGTCGGCGATCGCAGCAAACACCAAATCAGCGGCGTCATGCGCGTTTAATAACTGCCTAGCGACCAGATGGCTGTTCGCTTGCGGCGATGATGCGCCGACCGCTGACGACAGAATTGACTTCGCCAAGACGAGCCGGTTGATTACCTCTTTCCTTAGTTTCATAGAGCAGGACTCCACGAATTGTAACGTCGTCGACCGTTGATTAACTCTACCGTAATTCTGTATCACGGGCGAGCGAGCCAGACAAATACCATTAAGGTCAGAAAAGGGCCGATTAGCTCTGCTGCAAACAGGCCGACGACGGGAGCATATGTCCGATAGACCGCGTCTTTTATTACCCCTCGGGTGTCACTTATGCCTCAGTATGAGATAGGCCCCGCCGAGCAGTACTGCGGTTGTTAGAAATTCAAACACATGGGACCAATTTGTGAGAAACCCAAACCACCATCGGAGATTCTTGGGTGTGGTCAAAACCGGTTCTTCTGCGACCTCGGTGGCACCGGTGACCAGGATGTCGGCCGCTCGATCGCGATAATGCCATCCCCTTATCTGATCGTCGTGATTGTGCGTCCAGATTCCCCTCAGCCATAAAAATCCATAACCGAGCCATACGACAGCAAAGAGCCACGATGGAATTGTGGTGGATTTCCCCCACGCGAAATTTACAAACGCTGCGATCAAGGCCCACAGGCCCAGCGTTACCTTCCACTGATATCCTTGGCGGTTGTAAACCTTCTGCGTCAGGAAGTCCGCCTGTTTCATGCAGGCGTCGAATTGTTCCTTCGGGGTCATCGGCATATCGAAACGTTAACATAAGCCATAGTGCACCGGTTTCCGGATCGAAATTGATCGCCGCGGGCAACGGCGCGCCACAAATTTGCGGCAAACAGCCGAATATTCCCACCTGTACTTTTTCTGTACTTTGTCCCAGCTTCCCCGCGTACGAAATTCGCGTAGCGTCATTCTGGCGCTATGCGACACGAACACAAACTCGGCGCATCACCCAGCGATCCGCCACTTGGCGGAGGAGCCGAGGTACATCTCCGCCCCGCTAGCACTGCGCGCAGCCAATTTCGCACCCTCCCGGAGCCTCCAGCTCGCACAAATTACTCGACACACCATGCCGAGTAATTTTCGCCCTATCTCCAACAAAACAAACGATCGGCACCCTCACAAAGTGACACACTTTTTCAGAATAGAGCTCCCAGTGTCAATGGCCAGACAGGGCTCCCAGTGTCGACGGCTAATCGAGCCTGGGAGATCAAGCGAGCCCGGGAGATCAGTCGTGGCACAGACACTCCTGTCTGTGCACGTAGCGCTCGGCTCGCCCTGCCCATAGCCAATCCCGCGCCATCCCGGAGTCTTCAAATTCGACAAATTACTCGACACACCATGCCGAGTAATTTTCGGCGTAACTCGCTGATAACAAACAGTTGGGTACCTAATTACTCGACACACTTTTCGGGGGTCCCGTTCGCGCACTTTTGCGCCGGATTCAGTTCAAGCAGTGATGAATTTCTTCGAAATTTCGGCGATGGTGCGGGCGCCGGCGAGGCGCATGGTCATTTCGAGTTCGCCATCGAGATGCTGGAGCACGGCCTGCACGCCCATCCATCCGCCGAGCGCCAGCCCGTAGAGCACCGGCCGTCCGATGGCGACAGCATTCGCGCCGAGCGCGAGCGCTTTGAAAACGTCCTGCCCGCGCCGCACGCCGCCGTCAATCAGGATGACCGCGCGCCCGTGGACTGCGTCCGCGATTCGCGGCAGCACGGTGAACGAAGCGGAGACGTCGTCGAGCTGCCGCCCGCCGTGATTCGAAATCTGAATTCCCGCGCAGCCATGCTCCACGGCCGCCACCGCGAACTCGGGCGACATCACGCCCTTCAGCAGCACCGGCAATCCCGTCGTCTTGTGAATGAACGCGACATCGTCCCAATCGAGATCGCGCTTGACGGGTTCGCGGCCGTAGCCGCCGTTTTGTCCCGGAAAATTTCCGCTGGGGAACGGCGAGACGAAGTGGTTGCGGCGATCCGTTTCGCGGTTGCTCGGCACGACCGTGTCAATCGTCAGGACGATGGCCGTGTAGCCCGCGGCCTTCGCGCGTCCGAGAATTTCGGCGGCCACTGCCGCGATCCGCAGGCAGATAAATCTGAAACCACTTCGGGCCGGGACACGCCTGCGCGATTTCCTCGAGCGTCTTCGTGGAAAGCGACGCCGCGCAATAGAGAGCTTTCGCCGCATTGGTGCCCTGCGCCGATCCGATCTCAGCGGTTTCGTGCGCCATGGCGTGCGCGGCCATCGCGGAAACCATCACCGGCATGGAAATTTTCGAGCCGAGGAGGGTGGTCGAGCGGTCCGCGTCCTTGTAGCCGGTCAAATAGCGCGGCGCGATGGTGACGCGCTTGAACGCCGCTTCGTTTTCGTGCTTGGTCCATTCGTCGCCGGCCGCGCTGGAGATGTAGCCGAAGCCGCCGTTCGGAATCACTTTTTGCGCCGCGGGTTCGAGCTCGCGCAGATTGATGATTTCGATGGCTTTGATTTCCGTGGGCGCGGCGTAGGACGCGGCGGCAGCTGCGGATGGCTGAGCCTGCTGCGCGGCCTGCGCAGGGCCTTTCGTTGCGGGCGCAGGCCTCGGCGGCGTTCGCGAACTTCGCGGGAAGCGCGGCCGAAAGAGTTACCGCTGCTGCGGTTGCAGAGAGAAAATCCCGGCGCTTGCGATCCATTGCATCCTCCTGGTTTCGTCGCGGCGGATGATAACACGAGGCGGCGATGGACGGAGGATTGCCGCCGGTCAAGCACGGCGGCTCACAACTGCGATTACGATTTTGCCGAGGAAATTGCCGGAGGCCTGGAGGCGGAAAGCGTCCACGGCCTGGTCGAACGGAAATACTTTTTCGATGACGGGCTTGATCTTATTGACCTCGATCGCCTGAATCAGCTGCTCGAGGTTGGCGCGGCTGCCGACGCCGATGCCGTGCAGGCTGGCGCTTTTGAACATCAGGTCGTGCGGATTGGCGTTGCCCTCGCGGCCCCGCGAGCACGCCGATCAGCGCCACCTTGCCACCGTACCCGACGCATTCGAACGAGCGCGCGAGCGTGCCCATGCCGCCATTTTCGATCACGCAATCCACGCCGCGCCCTCCGGTCAGCGCGAGGACTTCCTTTTCCCAATCGGGATGCGTTTTGTAATTCACGCCGTCGGATGCGCCGAGGCTGTTTGGCGCGCTCGATTTTCGCGTCGCTCGATGACGTGACGATCACGCGCGCGCCGGCCGCGCGCGCAATTTGCAGCGCGAACATCGAAACGCCGCCGGTGCCGAGGCAGAGAACGGTGTCTCCGGGTTTGATGCGCGTGCCGGCCATCATCAAACCGTTCCATGCGGTTGGGCCGGCGCAGGGAAGCGTGGCCGCTTCCTCGAACGAGAGGCTTTTCGGCATGGCGACCCAGCCGTCTTCGTGCAGCGAGACGAATTCGGCGAGAGTGCCATCGAGAGGAGAGCCCAGAGCGCCGCGATTTTTCGGCGGCGCGCCGTCAATCCATACCTGGAAAAAACTGGGGATCACGCGGTCGCCGGGTTTGAAGCGCGTAACGTTCGCACCGGTTGAAACCGCTTCACCGGCGGCGTCAGAACACGGAATCGTGTCGTGGTCCAGGCCGTAGCGATATTTGCCGGTGATGATGGCGTGGTCGCGGTAATTGAGCGCAACCGCGCGGATGCGGACGAGTATGTCGGATGGGCCGGGCTTGGGATCAGGACGCTCGGCGCGGCGCAAGCTTTCCAGCGAAGTTGCGCCCTTGGGTATTTCGTAGATTTTCATGGCGGCTAAGCATAACGAAATCCGCGCGTGCCTGAAAGCGCGCATCGCGCTTCCGAGAAAAACATTTTGGTGCGCTATTTTCTTGAGACGCGGATGAGGCGGCCGTCGTCGAGCAGGATGAAGAGGGAGCCGTCGGGGGCCTGCTGCACTTCACGGACGCGCTGGTTGAGGTCTTTCAGCAGGCGTTCTTCGGCGACAACTTTATCGCCATCGAGCACGAGACGAATCAAACTCTTCGCACCCATCCCACCGATCAGAAGGTTTCCTTTCCATTCCGGAAACATGTCGCCGGTGTAAAAAATCAATCCGCAAGGTGCGATATCGGGATACCAGAAATACACGGGCTGCTCGACGCCGGGCGCCTGGGTCAGGCCCTTGCCGGCAACCAGGTCGCCATTGTAGCGGCGGCCGTAGCTGACGTTGGGCCAGCCATAATTTCCGCCGGGCTTGATGATGCTGATTTTGTCGCCGCCGAGCGGGCCGTGCTCGATCACCCAAAGTTTGCCAGTTGTGGGATTGATGGCCGCGCCTTCGGGATCGCGATGGCCGTACGAATACGTTTCGGGAAGGACGGTCGGCTGGTCGAGGAATGGATTGTCCTTGGGAATCGAGCCGTCCTTATTGATGCGCGCGACGCGTCCCGTGAAATTGCGCAGGATATCGGGATCGGTGATTTCGTGATCCGTGGCGTCGTAGGGCGCTTCGTAGAAGCGGAAGCGGTCGGCGCCGGTGATGAAGAGGGTACCGTCGGGCGCAAAGACGATGCGGCGGTTGACGCCGTCGAGTAGGACCTGGACGTTTTCGAGACTGCGCTCGTCGTCGCTCAGGCGCGCGCGAGCGAGGCGTTCTTCGCCCACGCGCATGGTGCGGCGTTCGGAGACCGAAGCTTTCCAGACGTTGGCGTAAAAATATTCGAGGGGCCAGGCACCGGGCGTTTCACCCGGCGGCGGCGCGAAATAGGTGAAGTAGATCATCCTGTTGTGCACGAAATCAGGATCCACGACCACGTCGTGAAGAGATTCGGCGGCGACGATCTTGACGTCCGGCATGTTGGCAATGGGCGCGGAGTAAAATCCATTCATCTCCGCGACGCGTAGGAACCCGTACCGTTCGGACGACGAGCATCTTTCCGTTGGGCAGGAACGCGAGCGACCATGCTCCGTTGAATCGCTGGATGATCGTTTCGACTTTGAGCGCTGGAGATGGTTTCGCCGGAGCGGGGGCGTTGGTCTGCCCCGCAAAAGCGGGCTTCGGCGCGGGATAGTCTTCTGCCTTGGCTTGCGCGCGCGCCGCGGAGGAGATGACCGCAGTCAGCGCAATGACCGCAGTGAGGTACCCGGCAGCCTTCATGAATCGGCTTGTATACATTCTTGCCCCCTGGCTCGATTTATTTGGGAGAGTCGAGGCGAGATGTTACATGCGATTCGATGCGGTGGCAATTGTGCTGCGTGGCGTGAACGGCCTGGACTGGGGGCGGCGGAATGCCGCCCCGCTTCGCGAGAGGATCTATGCGTGGGCCGAGCGATACAAGCGTTCGGTGCGCGCGCCGGACTGAACGGGACGCGGCCGAGACTCGACGGCTGCCTCAAGTTGCCGCAGGGAATTTTCGATCCGCAGGAACATCACTTCCCGAGCCGGCTCCGCCATATGTTTCGCGATTCGAAGCATCCAGCGAACGGCTTCGACTTTTACGCAAAGGTCGAGATTCGGATCGTGGGTGTGCGGCTCGCAATTAAGCCAGACTTGAGTGGAATTCGCTTTCAAATCACTATGACGGTCGCATATGCGTTGGACGCGGGCTTCGATTTCTTCCGCGCGAAAGGAAACTGTTTCGTTTGTGATGCGAGGTGCGTGACTTGATGTGCTGGCTGTAAAATCCTGAATAAGAACTTCGCTTCTCATCGCGGCCTCCGAAGTCGTCTCGCAAATCCTACATCTATGAGTGCTACGCTATAGAAGGGAGCAACGGTCCTGCCAACCCATTTGCCATTACGCAAGTGATTGCAACTGCATGGTTTAATTCTTGCGTTGGGCACAAAACAGAGACTTTCTGGGGTGCCAAAACCATGCAAATTGTGCGCTTGACCCGCCGATTGTGCCGCGCGTGCAGCGCCGGATTTGAACCGCGGAGAGCTGTGCTAACATCCGATCAAACATGGCCAAGACTGTTTACATTGTGAGCGCGGTGCGAACGCCGATCGGGAAATTCGGCGGGATGCTCGCGGATTTCACGCATCCGGACCTGGGAACGATTGCGGTGCGCGCGGCGCTGGAGCGCGCGTTTGGGTTGCCGCTGCCGGCGGAACGAACGCCGGGAGAATTTGCGTACCCGCCAGGGACAGACGCTGGAAGAGCAGATCCTCAGGACGCCAATGGCGTCCCTCGGAATGACAAGAAAAATAATGGTTCGGCGTGGCATGTAGACGAAGTGATTTTCGGGAATGCGCGGCCGGCGGGCGTGGGACCGAATCCGGCGCGGCAAGTGGCGTGGCGCTCGGGGCTGGGCGACGACGTCCCGGCGTTTACGTCAACATGGCGTGCGCATCGGGATTGCGCGCGGTGGTGCTGGGCTGGCAGGAAATTTTGACTGGCGCGGCGGAGATTATTGTGGCGGGCGGAGCGGAATCAATGAGCCGCGTACCGTATCTGGTGGAAGGGCGCTGGGGATTCAAGCTGGGAAATCAGCCGCTGATTGACGCGATGTACCGCGACGGGTTTGTTTGCCCGATATCGAAGCTGATCATGGGCGAGACGGCGGAGATTCTGGCGGAGCAGTACAAGATTTCGCGCGACGAGCAGGATGAGTTCGCGCTCGAAAGCCACCGGCGAGCCGCGCGTGCGGCCGCGGAGTGCCACTTCAAGGCGGAGATGGTGCCCGATTGACGTGAAGGACAAGAAAGGCAACGTCACGCGGCTCGACAAAGACGAACACGTGCGCGCGGGACGTGACGCTGGAGGCGCTGGCGAAGCTGCCGCCGGTGTTCAGCAAGACGGGCAGCGTGAGCGCGGGGAATTCGAGCGGCATTACGGATGGCGCGGCGGCGGTGGTGCTGGCGAGCGAGGAAAAAGTTCGCGAACTGAATCTGAAGCCGATCGCGCGAATTGTGGACGCGACCGATTGCGGCGGTGGATCCGCGCGTGATGGGCATCGGTCCCGTGCCCGCGGTGCGCAATCTGAGCAAACGCACCGGCACGAAAGTGGAAGATTACGACGCGGTCGAGCTGAACGAAGCTTTTGCCGCGCAGGTGCTGGCCTGCGACCGCGATTTGCACTTCAATCGCGAGCGGCTGAATCCCAATGGCGGCGCGATCGCGCTGGGGCATCCGATTGCGTGCACCGGCAGCCGCATCCTTACGACTCTGATTCACGAGATGCGGCGGCCGTCTGGACAGGGGACTGGCCAAGAGGCCAGTCCGCGGACTGGCCGGCGGGGTCTTGCCACATTGTGTGTGTCCGGCGGATTGGGCGTGGCGGTCGAAATCGAAACGGTCTAACCTTTTGGAAGTGCTCTTCAGCGGTTTTAGGGGAGAGCGCTCAGACCGGAGCGATTTCACATGGACACGCATCAGCAGAAGCGCGGAGCAGGTGTCGAAGTCCTCGGAACGCTGGCGCTGGTCGCGCCGAAAATCGAAGAATTTCAGTTCGTGAAGGTGCGCGTCGAAGGAGAAGTCGCGCGGCTCACGCTCGACCGCCCCGACCACAACCTGCTGAACGAACGGATGCTCTGCGAGCTGGCCGTCCGGCATCAACATCCTCGGCGAGCAATACAACATCAAGCTGATCATTCTGGATTCCGCCGGGAAGACATTTTGCGGCGGCATCGAGCTCGGCGAATACACGCAGCGGCGCGTGTTTCAATTGCTCGACGCATTTCACATGGCGTTTTCGGCGATGCTGGATACGTCGAAGCCGCTGCTGGTGGTTGTGAACGGGCCGGCGCTCGGCGGAGGCGCGGAGCTGGCGGCGCTGGGCGATCTGGTGGTTGCCACTCCCAAGGCGCGATTCGCGCAGCCGGAAATCAAACTGGGAGTTTTTCCGCCGCTGGCCGCCGCGATTCTTCCATACATTCTGGGACCGAAGCAGGCGCTCGAACTCGTGCTGACGGGCGAAGCGATGTCCGCCGAACGCGCGCGCGAATTGGGGCTGGTGAACTGGCTGGTGCCCGAAGACGAGCTGCAAAAGAAAGTGGACGACGTGATCGCGAAGGTGACGGCGCAATCCGCGCCGGTGCTGACCATGGCGAAGAAAGCCATCATGGGCAGCCTGGGATTGCCGCTGCGCGACGGCGTCCGCAATTCGATGAAAGTTTTCTTGAACGAACTTGCCGAGCTGGAAGATTCGCAGGAAGGTTTGCGAGCGCTGGTGGAAAAGCGCGCCCCGAAGTGGAAGAACCGCTGAAAACCGAAAGATTTACCACAGAGGGCACTGAGAAGGCACAGAGAGCACAGAGAAAGACTGAAAGCTCACCGCACCCTTCGCCAAGGCACTCAGGGCGGGGAGACGCTGAGAACGCAGAGAATTCCCCCGACCGGAGGCATGGATGAATCGCGGCGGGCGAACTGCGTTAATTTGGTTTGCCAGTGCGGATTGACACGGTCTCACGCACGGCTTAGACTCGCCTTCGACAATTGAACTGGCATCGGGGGATCCCTTCGAACCCGTCACTGGCGGATTCTCAGGGTGACCCATTCGAACCATCCACTGGATGGTTCTCAGGGTAAATGGAAGGCCGTGAAAATCGGCCACGGTCCCGCCACTGTGATCGGCGCGCTGCGTAAGCGAGCAAGCCGAAAGTCAGGCACATACCCGAGCTAGTTGAAGCTGACACTCTTCGCGAGAAAGAGTGTGGCGATGCGCCTCGCTATTCTCGCGAGGCTTTTTTATTGCCTGTTGACCGGAGGAATGGTTGCGGCACGAGTGGCATCGCGTAATTCTGACACTTGCGCTGGCAGGCGCGCTGATTGCGAGCGGGTCTCAGGTCGTTGCCCAAGACCGAGTTCAATCAACGCCTCAAACTGTTGGCAGGGAATACGCCGCGCCCCGGCCGCTCCCGCTCGAAGTCACGGATGAAGTGGGACGGCGCGTGAAGATGCCTTGGCAGGTAAAGACGGATCGTGACGCTCGCGCCGAATTTGACGGAGACCGTGTACGCGCTAGGACTCGAAGACCGGCTCGTGGCCGACACGAACTTCTGCGACACGCCGCCAGCTGCGAAAACAAAGGCCCACGTGGGCGATCCGCAGAATCCCAACCTGGAAGCGATTGTGGCGCTGCAACCAGACCTCGTGCTGGCGACGACTTCGATCAATCGAGTGGAGACGGCCGACGCGCTGAAGCAGCTGGGATTTGCGGTGTATACGACCGATCCGCAGACGGTTCGCGGGATGCTCGATTCGGTTCAGCATATGGCGGATGCAATGGGCGAGGAAAAACAAGGAACGGAGCTCGTTGCGCAATTGCAGAAACGGCTCGATGCGCTGCATGCGCGGCTTAGCGACCGGCCGATGGTCCATGTGCTGTTCGTGGTTTGGGACCAGCCGCTGATCACCATCGGGCAGAACACGTTCATTGCCGACGCGCTGCGATTGGCCGGAGCCGAGTCGGTGGTTTTATCGAAGCAGCATGGCCGCATCTGAGCATCGAGGAAGTGGTGCGGCTGCAGCCGGACTACCTTGTTTTTACCGAGCGATCATGGACCGGTGGCCACGACGCTCGCGGATTTGCGCGCGCGGCCGGTGTGGCGCGATCTTGACGCTGTTGAAACGGGGCACGTGGTCAACGTGAGCGAGGAAGCGATCCGGCCTTCGCCGGGATTAGTGGACGTGATCGAGCAACTCGCGCACGAATTGCATCCAGAAGCGTTTGGCGAGAAGAGCGAAATTCGAAAATCGAAATTCGAAACTGGAAATGCGAAACTCGAAACTCGAAACGCGCAACTCGAAACCGGCGTAATGACAGAAGCCCCGCGAACAACCGGAGAGGAGTGCGGTCAGTGCGCCCGCTGACGCCGCGACGAGTTGCGTGGATTTGCGCCGGGCTCGGCGTGGTGCTTTTTGCCGCGGCGGTGATTTCGCTGCGCATCGGCGCGTATCCGATTTCGGTGATGGATATCGTCAAGACGCTTTTCAACGGAGCCATCGGTCACTGGGACGGGATTCCCAGCGAGTACAGATCCATCGTGTTCAATATTCGGCTGCCGCGCATCCTGCTGGGGATTTTGGTGGGCGCGTCGCTTTCGACGGCGGGCGCGGGTTTTCAGGCGCTGCTTGCGAAATCCGCTGGCCGATCCGTACGTGCTGGGCGTATCGAGCGGCGCGGCGCTGGGCGCGATCATCAGCTTGATCGTTGCGCCGCACACGCCGGGCGCGATTCAGCTGGCGGCTTTTGCCGGGGCCGCGGCCACGACCGCAGCCGTTTATTTTCTTGGCCGCCGCGGCGGACAACTCGATAGCGCGACGCTGCTGCTCGCGGGAATCGTGGCGGCGTCGTTTCTTTCGGCGATCATTATGTTCCTGATGACCACGCTGAGCGGGCGCGATCTGCGCGGCATGGCGTTCTGGCTGATGGGCGATCTGGCTCGACGCTGCCGTCGAATCCGCTGCCGTGGTTCGAGGGATTCTTTCTGGTGTTCGTGCTTGCGGCGGGCGCGATTTACACGACGTCGTCCGATCTGAATTTGATTCTTACCGGCGAGCAGGAGGCGCGGCACCTGGGAGTGAACGTGCATCGCGTGAAGCTGGTCGTTTATATCGCGGCGTCGGTGCTGACGGGCCTGGCGGTTTCGGTGAGCGGCACGATCGGATATGTGGGACTGCTTGTGCCGCACGTGATGCGCATGATGTTTGGCACGGATTACCGGCTGCTGATTCCGACGTCGGCGATCGGCGGCGCGATTCTGATGGTGCTGGCGGATACGCTGGCGCGATCGATTGTGAGCCCCACGGAATTGCCGGTCGGCGCGATGACGGCGCTCGCGGGCGCGCCTGTGTTTATTTATCTGATGCGGCGGAGGGTGCGATGAGCGCGGTCACTGGAAGCGGCGCGCCGGCCACATCGCCGACGGTCATTGCGCCGCGAACTCCGGGCGTGCGGCTGAAAGTGGAGCAGGCGAGTTACGCGTATGCCGCGACGGACCGCTCGGCGCCGAAATTCACGCTCGGCCCAACGAGCTTCGAAGCGAATCAGCGCGAGCTGGTCGCGATTCTCGGCCCGAATGCCAGCGGAAAATCGACGCTACTGACGCTGCTGGCGGGAATGGCGAGGCCGCTTTCGGGGCGCATTGAAGTGGACGGCGTGGAAGTGAGCATGCTCGATTTGCGGACGCGCGCGCAACGGATTGCGCTGGTGCAGCAGGAAAGCGAGCTGCTGTTTCCGCTGCGCGTGTGGGAATACGTGCTGCAGGGGCGCTATCCATACGGGAAGCGGCTGCGATTTGAATCGGACGAAGATTGCCTGCTGGCCGGGAATGCGCTGGCGCAGGTGGGCGCGGATGCGCTGCGCGATCGCTGGATGGATCAACTTTCCGGCGGCGAGAAGCAGCGCGTGATTCTGGCGCGGGCGCTGGCGCAGCAGCCGTCGCTGCTGCTGCTCGATGAGCCGACGCAACATCTCGACATCGGCGGCAAAGTGGAATTGCTGCGGCGCTTGCGGCGATTGGCGGACGAAAACCGCTACACCGTGCTTGTGGTGACGCACGAACTGAATTTGGCGGCGGAATTTTCCGACCGCATCGTGCTGCTGCACAAGGGCAAGTGTCTGCGCGTGGGCACGCCGGCGGAAGTGTATGAACGCAGCGCTGCTGGAGGAAGTTTTCGAGGCGCCGCTGGAAGTGGAGATGCGCGAAAACGGGCGGCCGAGGGTGATTCTCGGAGGGAATCACTAGCACGACGAAAACTTTTATGCTACGGATTCGCGGAGGCTGCATCTGGCTTCCGCAAGCGGCGCTTTCATGCACTGAGAGCGCCGTCCACAATCACAGGAGACTCCGCGCTAGGGAAGACGGTGAAAATCCGTCGCCGCCGCGCGACTGTAAGGCGGAAAAGTTTTCGGCGCGTGCCACTGACCCGGACAAAGAATCCACCTGGATTCGATGACGGGATGGGAAGGCCGCGCTGCAGTCCCGAATGATTTGGGACAATCCGCCGAGCCAGGAGACCGGCGGAGTCTCAATCCCGGATTCGCATGCTGATCGCATGCTCACCGGGACAACCTTCAACTCCCGCGCGAGAGGGAGAGGAGGAAAAATGAGACTGCGAATTGCCGTTCTGCTTTTTCTCACCGCTGTGCTGCTGTTGCCTTACCCGACGTGTGCCCAGACATCGAATTCGACGCACGGAGCGACCATTCGCGGAACGGTTACGACCCGGATGGACGCGCCGTGCCAGACGCAGAGGTTACGCTGCTAGGTTCCCTGATCACTATCGCCGAAATGCGTACTGATTCGCGCGGCGAGTACAAGTTCGATGGGCTCGTCGGCGGGACCTATACGGTCGTTGCGAACCTGCCCGGATTTACCAGCGTTTCGGCCGAAATTAGAGTGGCAGGAAGCGATGATTTCCGAGAATGACGTTCACCTGAAACTGAGCGCTGTGCAGGAGCAAGTGGTGGTTTCGGCGTCGCTCGGCGGAGCGCTGGCGCCGGAGGTGGGCTCTTCGGTGACGGTGGTGAGCCACGAAGAAATCGAAGACCAGGGCGCGGAAACGGTGGCCGATGCGATTCGCAATGTGCCGGGAGTCGCGATCAACCGGACGGGGCAAATGGGCGCGGTGACCAGCGCGTTCATACGCGGCGGAAATTCAAACTACAACCTGGTGATGATTGACGGAATTCCGATGAACGATTTCGGAGGTGCATTCGATCTCGCGCCGCTAACTACCGACGGCGTGGATCAAGTGGAAGTGCTGCGCGGGCCGCAGAGCGCGCTCTATGGCTCGAACGCCGTAGCCGGCATGATCAATATCGTGAGCGAGCAAGGCGAAGGCTCGCCGCATTTCAGTTTTTCCGGCGAAGGCGGCAGCTACGACACGTACCGGCTCACGACGGGCGGGGCGGGACTGACGGATGGTCTTAGCTGGGCATACAATTTGTCGCGAGTGAGCACGCAAGGCCCGGTCATCGACGACTCGTACCGCAATCAGACGTCGTTTGTGAGTCTCGGCTACTCGCGCAGCCCGCGGCGCAAGTTCGTTGTGCATTTCTTTGGCGATGCTGGGAGGGCGAAAAATCCCGGCCCGTACGGGTCGGATCCCTACGGTCTCTATCCCGGAATTGCGTTCGCGTTTACTGAACAGGTGCAAAACCTGTTCGGATACCAAGCTAGCGAAACGGAGCAGTTTTCGAGCCGCTTTCAGCAGGTCTCGACCGTGAGCGTGGCGACCGATCAGTTTTCGTTTCCGGCCACGCCCGGATCGTTTGGAAGCTCTTCGTTCACGAAGAATTTGCGGCTGGTGGCAAACACGCGAAGCGAAATCGCCGTCTCGTCCAAGGATGTTCTTGTCGCAGGATTCGAATATGACCGCGAGCAGTACAAGGATACGTTTGTGGCCAGCCCGACCGGCATTCCATTCGATTTGCCGCGAAATAGCTATGCGTTCTTCGCGGAAAATCGCTGGAATCCCGGCAGTCGCTGGTTTCTGACCACCGGCGTACGCGTGGACAACATCCAGACCGGGAGCTTGCCGGCGGACGAGGTAAATGCGGGACGTCCGTTTATCCCGGCAACGTCGGTTACGCAAGTGGATCCGCGAATTTCGGTTGCTTATTTTGCGCGGCAATCGAGCGACGGATTCTTCGGAATCACGCGCATTCACAGCAGCTTCGGAACCGGAATCCGTCCGCCGGACGGCTTCGAGCTGGGATTCACGGACAATCCGCAGCTGAAGCCGGAAAGAAGCATTAGCGTTGACGCGGGAGTCGAGCAGAGATTCCTGAATGACAAGGCCGTTATCGACGTGACTTACTTTTACAATCTTTACAAGGACCAGATCGTCACGCTGGGCGGCTCGTTTTCAGGCCTGAGTCCGTTTTCATCGGCGAATCTGGCGAGGTCGCGCGGCTACGGACTGGAAAATAGTTTGCGGCTTCGTCCGTTCCGATCGCTTGAAGTAATGGCGGAATACACCTGGCTCAATACTGCCGTCTTGGCGCTCGACGGCACGACGGGCGTCCAGTTGCCGTTCTTTGTCGGCGAGCCACTGATCAGGCGGCCGCGCAGTTCCGCCGGGTACAACATCACATGGACGCACGGACGACTGATGCTCAATTCGAACGCGAGTATTCGCGGGGCCGTTCTCGATCTGGAGCCGAATGACGGAACATTTGCCTGTACGTTCGAGCCGCAATGCGTGTTTCGAAGCCACGGCTATGTGGACGCGAACGCCGGCTTCGCATATCACTTTGCGCGCGGAATCGAAATCTATGGGCGGCTGAACAATTTACTCAACCAGAAGTATGAGGAATCGTTTGGCTTTCCGGCGCTGCGGCTGAACTTTGTATCGGGAATCAAGCTCGAGCTGCCCGCTCGGCGCGACCGGTCTTCTCCGTAGAGTGAATTGTCGCTGAAACTCCGAGTGTGGCGGCAGCCAGTTTGTCGGGCGGGCACAAAATCGGCGAAAAGCGCGCCGCCCGGCCGGATGCTATAATCTGCCGCTTACCATGAGCCGAACGACACAAGATGCGCCGCGCGTTGCGCAGGACGCAATGGACCGCTACGAGGCCGTGATCGGCCTCGAAGTGCACGCGCATCTTCAGACGCTGACGAAGGCGTTTTGCGGATGCTCGACGCGCTTCGGCGACGCGCCGAATTCGAATACGTGTCCTGTGTGCCTGGGACTGCCGGGCGCGCTGCCGATACTCAACAAACGAGCCCTGGAACTTGCGCTGCGGGCATCGCTGGCGATCGGATGCACGATTCAAAACCGGTCGCGCTTCGCGCGGAAGAATTATTTTTATCCTGACCTGCCGAAGGGCTACCAGATTTCCATGTACGAGCTGCCGCTGGCGCTGGCAGGATCGCTCGACATCGAAGTCGAGGGCGAAAAGAAGACGCATCGGCATCACCCGCCTGCACATGGAAGATGACGCGGGCAAGAGTTTGCACGAGGGATTTCCTGACTCGGACCGCTGGAGCTACATTGATTTCAATCGCTGCGGCGTGCCGCTGATCGAAATTGTATCTGAGCCGGACATGCGCGCGCCCGACGGAAGCCTACGCCTACCTCACGGCGCTGAAGCAGATCCTCGAATATACGGAAGTGAGCGACTGCAACATGGAAGAGGGGTCGCTGCGCTGCGATGCGAACGTGAGCGTGCGGCTGCGCGGCGCCACCGAAATTCGGCACGAAGGCGGAAGTGAAGAACCTGAACTCGTTCCGCTATCTGGCGCATGCGCTGGAATACGAAATCGAGCGGCAAATCGGCGTGCTGGAATCCGGCGGCACGGTGACGCAGGAAACGCGGCTCTGGAACGTGGCGGCAGGCCGCACGGAGCCGATGCGCTCGAAGGAATTCGCGCACGATTACCGTTATTTCCCCGATCCGGATTTGCTGCCCGTCTCGGTTTCGGAAAGCACGATTGCGGAAGTGAGGCGGGCGATGCCGGAATTGCCCGAGGCTAAGCGTCGCGCGTTTCCAGACTGCGTACGGCATCTCGGCATACGATGCGGGAGTGCTGACCGACACGCAATGCGCTTGCGGATTATTTCGAAGCATGCTGTGCATAGCGGGTGCGCCCGCGAAATCAGCCGCGAGCTGGATTTCGGTCGAGCTGTTGCGGCGACTGAACGACGCGGCGAAGGATATCGCGGATTGTCCCGTGAAGCCTGCGGCGCTGGCGGAACTGCTCGCGAAAGTCGAGAAGGGCGAAATTACGGCAGCGAGCGGGAAAAAAGTGTTCGCGACGATGTTCGATACAGGAAAGCCCGCAGCGGAGATCATTGCCGCCGAGGGGCTCGCGCAGATTACGGACACCAGCGCCATTGAGAAAATCGCGCGAGATGTGGTCGGCGAAAAGCCCGGACAATGTGGCGAAATATCGCTCGGGGAACGAGGGCGTGTTCAAGTTTTTCGTCGGGCAGGTGATGCGCGAGACGCGAGGACAAGCCAATCCTCAGGCCGTTAATGAAATCCTGAAGCGTGTTCTCGCGGAGATATAGCTCGCGCGGCGAAATGGAGGAAGCAACGTGCTTAAAGAAGGCGAAGCAGCTCCCCGTTTCAACGTGACGGCGGACGACGGCAGCAAGGTGTCGCTCGCGGACTACCGCGGCCAAAACGTGGTCCTCTATTTTTACCCGAAGGCGAACACGTCCGGATGCACGCACGAGTCGGTGGAATTTCGCGACGCGCTGAAGGATTTCGAAGCGCTGAACACAGCCATCGTGGGCTGCAGCGGAGATTCCGTGGAGGATCAGACGAAATTCAAGACGCGGTACAAACTGAATTTTCCGCTGCTGGCGGATACGGAATTCGAAGTGGTTGATGCCTACAAGGCCCGGCGAATGAAGAGCTTCTTCGGCAAATCTTTCTTGGGAATCGTGCGAACGACATTCTTGATCGGCACAGACGGAAAGATTCGCAAGATTTGGCCGAAGGTGACGGTGAAGGGCCACGCGACGGAAGTGCTGGCCGCAATCCGCGAAGAATAAACCAGTAGCGGCGTGGCGCCGAGACGCCCGACTCACGCCGACGGTTTATTGCGGAACCGCTCGATGAGCCACATCAGAGAAATTCCGAGACACATTCCGGAACCAATCAGCTGCACGACATCTACTCCGCGATAGGCCTGGAACCGCGGCTTACTCATCAGCTCGAAAATTCCAAGCAAACCGATGAACAGGGCAGCACTCGGGAATACGCCTCGGCCACGCGATGCCATGATTTCCTCCCGGATATGTGTCTCGGTGAATGCTCCGAAAGCAGAGGGTATTGTGGCCACGCTGCATTGTCAATATCGGGCAATGCGACGGAATGCCTGCGCTAGAGCGTAGCGATGAACGAATCGCCCGAGGGTTCAATCAACGCGTTGTCAATCAGGCGCGTATTGCCGACGCGAGCAGCCAACGCGGCATAACACGTCTTTCGCAGCGCCATTACCGGCTCGAGCGTATCCGTGTCCACAATCTCCGCATAATCGAGTGAGACGCCCGGCTCGGTTTCGATGATTTTGCGCATACTTGTAAGCAGGTGTAGCACGTCCCGGTTGCCCGCTAGAATTTCGCTGCGCAGGGCATTGAGCGAACGGTACAGGACGATGGCCGCTCGGCGATCGCTTGCGGAAAGATACGCGTTGCGCGAGGAAAGCGCCAAGCCGTCCGGCTCGCGCACGATTGGGCAGATGGTGATTTCGGTGTCGAGATCGAGATCACCGGTCATCTGCTGAATGATGCGGGCTTGTTGCGCGTCCTTCCGTCCGAAAAAAGCAAGGCGTGGCTGGACGATATCGAAAAGTTTCAGAACAACCGTGGTGACGCCGCGAAAGTGGCCGGGCCGCGAGCGACCTTCGAGCCGGTCGCTCAGTCCTTCCACGTTAACGGAGGTACGGAAGCCGGGCGGGTAGATTTGTTCCGGCGGCGGAGCAAACACATAGTCCACGCCGAGGTTTTCCAGTACGGTGCAATCCGCCTCGAGCGTGCGTGGATATTTCAGAAAATCCTCGGACGGACCGAACTGTTTCGGATTCACGAAAATCGAAACGACGACCGGCGAGCACTGTTTCCTGGCTTCGCGAACGAGAGAGAAATGGCCTTCGTGCAGAGCGCCCATCGTGGGCACCAGGCCGGTCAGGCGATCGTTGCGACGAGCTTCGCCGGCGACCTGCTTCATCCAAGCTACGGTGTGAATTAATTCCATCGAGTGCTGATCACGCGTTGGCTTGGGCGGCGCGCTCGCGGTAGAAGGCGATCAAATCCGTGCTGGTGGCTTTCGCGCCGAGCTGCCGCAACATGGTGGTCACCTGGCCGCGGTGATAGGTGCTGTGATTGGCCACGTGTTGCAACATTTGCCAGAGTGGCTGCGCATTCGGCGTGCCCGCCATTGTCGTGAAATGAATCACGCGGTGCAGATCGTCCGCGTTGAGTGAGGCGGCAAAGTCCACGAGATTGCGATCGATTTCAGCGAATCGTCGTCGCGCCGTTTCGAACTCGGGAAAATCGGCGCTGGGAGGAGGGCCGGTAGGAGTGCGGCCGTGCCAGCGTTCGAGCCAGGCCCACTGGGCGCTGTAAATGTGCGAGAGCGTGTCGCGCACGGACGAGAAGCTCGATGCGAGGTCGCGCGTGAACTGTTCGGGCGCGAGCGCGGCGCACGCTTCAATCGTGCGGTGATTCGCCCACGCGTTGAAATCGTAGAGTAATCGAATGTCGTCAACGTTCATGGCGGCGGTTCCTTTCTAACATAGATCGCGTTGGCACAGGTCTTTCTCGATTAGCGCCGCTGGGGAGCAGCCTGATGCTCGCGCAGCTCGGCGGCGGAGTGATAGGACTCCGCATCCGATGGATAGTTCCCACTGCGCACGTCGTCGCAATACGCGGAGACGGCGCGCGAGATTTCGGCGTGACAGATTCGCATACTGCCGCACGAATTTCGGCCTGTGTCCCGTGGAAAGGCCAACGAGATCGTGAAAGACAAGCACCTGGCCGTCGCAATCGGGGCCGGCGCCGATGCCGATGGTGGGAATGCGCAGCTTCTCCGTGATGCGCGCGGCGACCTCGCGGGGCATGGATTCGAGCACGACGGAAAATGCGCCAGCGGCTTCCACGGCGCGCGCGTCTCGCTCGACCTGCCGCGCCGCGTCCGCGGTCTTGCCCTGAACGTGAAATCCGCCGAGAGCGTTCACCGACTGCGGCGTCAGGCCGACGTGCCCCATCACCGGGATTTCAGCTTCGACGAGCCGCGCGATCAGTTCGATACGGCGCTCGCCGCCCTCGACTTTCACGGCTTCCGCTCCGCCCTCTTTTACCAGGCGCACGGCGTTGCGAACCGATTCGTCGAGAGAAATGTGAAAGCTGCCGTAGGGCATGTCGGCAACGAGCAGCGCGTGGCGCGTGGCGCGCCGAACCGCGCGCGTGTGGTGCACCATTTCGTCGAGGGTGACCGGAAGCGTGCTGTCGTATCCAAGCACGGCCATGCCGAGTGAATCGCCGACGAGCAGAATGTCCACGCCGGCCTCGTCGAGCAGGCGCGCGGTGGGATAGTCGTATGCCGTCAGGCAGGTAATCTTTGATATTGCTTGGGGCTTCGCATCCGGAAAACCAGCCGGGGAATGGGATTTGCGGGAGAGGATTTCGGGAACGGTGATTCTACCGTTGTCCGCACGAGGTGCGACGCTCATTGTTGCCTCCGGTGCCGCTCCCGAATTTCGAGATGCAGCCCACTAACAAGCCGATGCTATCAGATGGGAGCTGGATTCCGCAAAAATTTACAAGGCTTTGCGCGCCCGCTGAAATAGCGCGAGGGGAAATGCGAAAAGGCGCTCGGGCCTGTGCAACTTATGCTTGTGCAACAGGCGTAGGCGGGGCGGATGATGGAGCCGACGGCGGAAGTTGTGTCTCGACGCCGCGCCAGCCAACCGGGCGTCCGCGCAGGGCTTCGCGGAGCGCGCGGAAGAGCACGACGTACATCATCTGGCGGTAGTAGAAGCGCTGAAGAATCAGCGGCGCGAGGAGCGTCCAGTCTTCGTCCTTTTCGAGCGCGAATGCGACGACGCAGGTGAAAAGATCGATCAGCATGAAGAGCGCGAAGAAAATCAGCGAGCGCTCGACGTCCTGCGACGTCCAAAGTTGCGGCAACCTGCGCGAATCGGAGCTGCGCCGAGCCCCAGAGAGCCAGCGAAAGCAGGAACAGAAAATCGATGACCGGAGAAACGAGCGGCAGAATAATCTGGAACAGGAAAATATTGGGAATGGCGATCCAACCGAGCGTGCCATAGCGCGGTTTTCCGGCGGTGTCGCGATGCTTCCAGACTGCCTGGAGCGTGCCGAAGGTCCAGCGGAATCGCTGGCGAATCAGCGCTTCCACGGTCTCGGGAACTTCGGTGCGGCCGATGGCGTTTTCGTCGTAGAGAATCTTCCAGCCATTGCGGCGGATGGTGAGCGTCAAATCCGTATCTTCCGCCACCGTGTCGCCCGAAAATCCGTCATTGCTGCGAAGCAGGTCCGCGCGCCATGCGCCCACGGCGCCCGGCACCACGGGAATGCAATTCAGCAAATCGAACGCGCGCTTTTCCAGATTTTGGCTGGTGATGTATTCCAGCGCCTGCCAGCGGGTGATCCAGCGATTGCGGTTGATCACTTTCACGTTTCCGGCTACCGCTCCCACGTTGGGATCGGCGAAGTGGCGGACGAGCCGCGGAACCGCCTCGGGATCGACGATGGTATCCGCGTCAATCGAAACGACGATTTCGCCGATGGCTTCGCCGAGCGCATTGATTCAGCGCGGAGGGCTTGCCATGATTGGTTTGCAGCAGCAGCCGCACGCGGCGGTCGCGGCCAAAGTTCGCGCGGACAAGTTCGGCGGTGCGATCGGCGGAGCCATCGTCCACCACGAGGATTTCCAGCTTCGGATAATTGGAAGCGAGCGCCGCGCGAACCGTATCTACGATCACCGCTTCTTCGTTGTAGGCGGGGATCAGCACGCTGACCTCCGGCTGGTATTCCGGATGATCCGGCGGCGTCGGGGCGCAATTTTTCGGCCAGAGCCAGCAGGCCAATGATCAGCGCGCGCCCGCCGACCAGCAGAATTCCGGCGATAAAAATGAATGCGATTCCGCTGCGCAACCATCGGAACACTTCGAAAATGAAAGCATCCGCGCGCACCAGCAGCCATTCGCGGTAGGTGAGCGAGGGCATCACCTGCGCGCGCGTCTGCCCGAGCAAATCGGAAACCGAAACAAACTCGTAGCCCTTCGCGCGCAGCCCTTCGATGATTTGCGGCAGCGCTGCGACGGTGTGGCTGCGGTCGCCTCCGCCATCGTGCAGCAGAATGATGTTGCCGTCGTTGGTTTCAGTCTGTGCGAGCACGCGCTGGACGATTGTATCCGCGGGAGCGGGCGGCTGGCCGTTGTTCTCGCCCCAATCGTGCGGATCGATTCGCGCGCCGATGATGACGTAACCCATGGATTGCGGAATGGGCAGCATTTGAATTTCGCTGGCCGTTTCCGGCTGGTGGTCGATGCCGTAGGGCGGCCGGAAAAGCGTGGTTTTTACGCCGAGATAACTTTCGAGAAGCAACTCCGTGAGATTCAGCTGAACCTGCAGCTCCGTTTTCGACAGGCGATCCGCCTCGAATTCGGGATGCGTAAAAGTGTGATTGCCGATTTCGTTGCCCAGCGCATATTCGCGTTTCACGATGCGCGGCATTCTGGTTGGCCGACTCGCCGATCACGAAGAATGTTGCCGGCGCCTTCTTCCGCTTCAGAATGTCGAGAATCTTCGGCGTCCACTGCGGGATCGGGGCCATCGTCGAACGTGAGCGCGACTTTCTTGGGTGCGGCGCCCATCTGCTGGATCCGCCAGGACATCGGATAGCTCTGAAAGCTCTCGTCGTCGAAAGTGTCGGAATCAGAATCGTAGTCGAACGTGCGTTTGCCGCTCTGGGGAGTGGACGTGATGCGCCAGATATCGCCGTCGCCTTCGAGGACCAGATCGTAGCCCGGCGGAACATCCGTCATCTTGTTGCGAGCGGCATTGTCCGGGTGCGTGGCGTCCCAGATATACCAGATCGAAGGGTCTTCCATGCCCAGGCGCCACAGCGCGGTGCCGGCAACGCCGGCGCGCTCGGAGGCGCGAAGTTCGTTGTAAGCAGTGAGGCCGTCGAGCATCCAAACGTTGTGGACCTGGTTTTTCTCATCCTCGTAGGAGTAATGCGGATTCAGCGAATCGGAATCGAACTGGATGTCCGATTCCGATTCGACCGCGGTGATCACTCCCTGCTGAAATGTGACGGCCTGCGCAACGGGATGCGGGACCTGCTTCGATTTCGCGGGCCAGTCGTAACCGTAATTGGCGATGCCCATCACGAGCTTTTCGGGCGGGACGATCTTCACCATGTTCTCGATGTCGCGCACGAACCAATCCTGCGGCGCGATCGGGCCGGGAGCCGACGTGGACCAATGGAAATCGTAGTTCATCAGGATGATGGCGTCGGCTTGCGAAGCGAAATACTTGTAGTCGTAGCTCCAATCCGCCGCGGGCAGCGCGACCATGAGCTTCAAACTCCTTCGCGTGCAAATCCACCGCCAGATCGTGGGTGAAGTGTTGAAAATCCTTCTGGCTCGATTTCGGCAGTGATTCGAAGTCCACCACGATGCCGGCCTGATGCTCCGCGTCCGCGAATTCCTCGAGCTGCTTGGCTAGATTTTGGCGCGCCGCGGGATTGGCCAGCATCTTGAGCATCGCCGGAGGGCACCAGACGCCATTCTTCGCGTCATAGTTGTTCACCATGGACATGACCTGGCATGTCCACGGGGGGAGTGCGCGATTGCAGCGATTGCAAGAAACGCGGCAAGCTTTGGATCCTGGTCGGCGTCGAGCTTTCCATCGAGCGATACGGCGTGCAGAGCCTCGGGAATCAGCAAGTCGATTTCGTGATAGTGCAGCTGAAGGGAAGCGAGGCTCGTGTAATCGTCACTCACGTAAAAGGCGGCGCGCAGCGGATCGTAATTCTGGGGAACTTTACCGAGCGCTGCGACTTTGCGCTTCCGGCCCGCGCGCACCGGCTTGGTCCTCAGCTTTGTGCGGATGGCATGCAGACCGGCGCGGGTGTCCGGGCGCAGAATATCGGGCAGATCGGGCTTGCGGCCGACGTTGAGAAGAAAGACAACCAGAACGACGGTGAAGAAACCGCCGGCAATTTCCAGCGCGAGCCGTGTGCGGCGCCAGCGGCGGCGCTCTTCATCGTAGAAAATGGGCTTGCGTTCAGCCATCAGGACATTCCAAGCTAGCCGTCCATTGGGACGCTGTCAATGACCGCCAAACATATGATGCGCGTAAACGTAGCCCTTGCTGCACTGGCGGGGCTGCTCTTGCGCTTTTTTTCGTCCTGAAATTTCCGGTGACGGACTCGGGCGATGCGCCATTCTACATCGAGCTGGCCTGGAATTGGCTGAAGAAGGGCGTGTACGGCGCGGTGGTCGAAGGGCATCTGATGCCGCTGGATACGCGAGTGCCGGGCTATCCGGCATTTCTGGCTGCGATTTTCAGCGTCGCGGGGAATTCGTCGCGAGCGGTGATGTTTACGCAAGCGGTCGTCGATCTGGCCACATGTTTCGTGGTGGCGCTGATCGCGGCGCGGCTGGCGTCCGGAGGTGTCGCGCCGCCGGGTCGCGCTGGCGGCTCTGTGGCTCGCGGCGCTCTGCCCGTTTACGGCGAACTACACCGCGGTGGTATTGACCGAGACGCTGGTCACGTTCCTGACCGCGCTGGCGATTTTGCTTCTGGTCGAAGCCCAGGCGCGAGAAACGAACGGTTGCTTCTATTTTCGGCAGAGGCGGGTTTAGTCCGTGGATTTCTGGGCGGGGTCGTAGCCGGATTCGGAGCGCTGGTTCGCCCGGAAACGCCGCTGCTGCTACTGGCGATGGGTCTGGTTCTGGTGGCGAAATGGTGGCGGCCGGTGAACTGGGCGAAGCTGGCGCGCGCCGGCGTGCTGATGGGAATTGGACTGCTGCTGCCGCTGCTGCCGTGGGCAGCGCGGAATTGGCGCACGCTCCATGAAGTGCAATTCCTGACGCCGCGCTACATCCAGATGCCCGATGATTTCGCGCCGCTCGGATTCAACGCGTGGACGGACACGTGGCTCTGGCGCTTCCGCGACGTGTATCTCACGCTGTGGAAGCTCAACTCGGAGGAGATTCCGATCGGCAGCATTCCCGCGGAGGCGTTTGATTCAGCAGCAGGAGCGCGCGCGAGTGGCTGAGATGCTCGATTCTTACAATTACACGCTGACGCTTTCGCGGGAGCAAGATGCCGAATTCGGCGAAATTGCGCGAGAGCGCACGGCGAATCGCCCTCTGCGGACGTATCGTGAAGATTCCGCTGCTTCGCTCGCTGACGATGTGGTTTACGCCGCGCGTGGAATTGCTGCCGAACAGCAGTCCTTTGCGGCCGGTGCGAAGCGAATGGGAAGATGACCGCCTGGATTTTCTGGTGACGCTGGGGATGGCGCTGGTGAACGCCGCGTACATCATCTTGGCGCTGGCCGGAGCGTGGATGGCGCGCGGGCGACCGGGCGTGGCGCTCTTGATCGTGTTCATTCTGGTGCGCACGGCGTTTTTCGCGAGTTTTATCGAGACGCCGGAGCCGCGCTACGTGCTCGAATGTTTTCCGGCGGTGCTGGCGCTCGCCGCGCAGGCATTTCGGCGCGCGGCGTCAGCTTTCTTCGACAGGCTCGGGGTGAATGGTCAGCCGGTAGATTTGCGGGAAGCGCTCTTTGACGCGATTTTCAAGGATGGCCGTGAAGTCGTGGACCTCCGTGATCGGCAGGTCGCCATCCATCGCGCAGTGGCAAGAGACCAGAATGCGGTGCTCGACGCTGCGGACGTGGACCTCGTGGCAATCCACCAGCTCGTGATATTCGGAGGGCAGTGAATTCAGGAAATCCTGTACCGCCTGCGAAAGCTCTTTCATTTCCTCCGCGCCGACGATGCGCGCGCCGAGCGGCTCGATGTGAATATTCACGCGCGTTCCCGGATCGGTGACGCGCGAATTTCTTCTTCGAGTTCGGTGGCCTGGCGGTGGGCGTCGCGGAGTTTCGACGCCTCGTCCACTTCGAGATGCAGCTCGATGAAAAGGTGGCCTTCGTAATGATGCGCGGACAATTCGTGAACGGCGAGGCCGCGGCGCTGCGCGATCGCGCGAATCGTTTCGAACAGCGGCTCGTCGTTGCGGGCGCGCGGCTCGACGTGGACGACCACGTCCGCCGGGACAATGCTTCTCGATGTTGCGCTCGACCGCATCGCTGGCTGCATGCGCCTGTTCAAGGCTCGCAGTGCGCGGCACGCTGATGGTCACGTCCACGAAATAACGCTGGCCGGCACGGCGCACGCGCACGCGTTCGGTCTGCAGCACGCCCTCGGTTTCGTCCACGGCGTTCGCAATTCGCTCGCGCAAGCCTTGCGGCGCCACGTCGAGCAGTGCGTCCACCGTTTGGCGCCCGAGCCGCGAGCCGATCCAGATGATCACGCCCGCGACGCCGAGCGCGGCAAAGGCGTCCAGCGAGCCGAGCCAGGGAATATTGAATCTCACGCCCAACCAGGCGCCTGTGATTCCCAGGACGACGACGAACGTGCTCCAGACGTCGGTTGAAAAGTGCAGCGCGTCGGCCTCCAGGGCTTCGCTGGGATATTTCTTCGCGACGCGGCCGAGGGCGCGGGCGCGGACGAAATCGATTCCCATTGTGAGCGAAAGAATGACGATGGCCAGCGAGGCTCGGGCGCACGTTTTGCCCCGCATGAAAGAGCAGCCGGTGGAAAGCTTCCCAGATGATGTAGAGCGCGGTCAGCAGCAGCAGGCCTGTCTCGACGAATGCGGAAAAGCTTTCGACTTTCCCGTGGCCGTAGAGATGTTGCGCGTCCGCAGGCTTGTCCGCGACTCGCACGGAAAGATAGGTGATGACCGCGGCCACCAGATCGAGGATCGAATGCAGCGCTTCCGAGAGAATACCGAGGCTGCCGGTGATCGCCGCGAGAAACACCTTCAGGGAGACAAGCACGACGGCCGAACCAACTGAGCCGAGCGCCGCCATCCGCTTTTCGCGGCTAGCCTGTTCGATGGTCCCGGCAGTCATGCGGGGGATTATACGCTGCGGAGTGGCGATTTCAGGGTCGTGCGGACGCTCGGTTCGTGTCGAATGCGCGTCGCCCGGAAGAGTTCAGAGCAAAGGCCAAAGTCGGGCTAGGACAGATCCTTCAGCCGGCAAAAAACCGATACGCCGGGCTCAGGATGACGATCCTGGTCGGATCGTCACTTCAATGGCGGAGCGGGATCGAGCGGGAGGCGGCTGGGTTCGCCGTGGAAACCGCGAATCTCGACGTCGTCGAGCAACAGCGACGGAGCAATCACCGTGCTCGGAATGCCGTCCTGTGCCGAGCCAAAAGCGCCCAGCGCCGTACCGGCGAGCGCGTCCTGCGAATTCTGCATGTAGGTGAGGACCGTAGGATCGCTCCCGATCGCCAGAATGTTGCGCAGGGAGCGCAACGTTAGTCCCTCGAGGATCCCGCCGCGCGCCAATTCTTCGTGGCCGTCCGCCACGTATACGCGATAGATCAGCAGCGGCACGCGGTCGCCGTTCGCTATTCCTCCACCCAGCTCACCGATAAAATCCGAGAAATCCTGCTGGCGGACCGACGAAAGCGCGGGATTGTCCATGCGCTTTATTTCGAGACACCATTCATGGCCGTCGGAGCGGCAGGAGTCGAGAAATTTCTTGCGCATGTCGTCCGGCTTGAGCGCGTCGGTTGATTGCAAAATCAGATTGCTGCTTAGAGGACGCGGGTCGGAAAGAAGCGCGGAGCGAGCGTGGCCGTTGGAGTACATGAAATCCGGGCCCGGGCGGCGCGACATCAGAAGGTCCTTCAGAATGCCGCTATCGACGAGCGAGACGCGCTGGGCATTTACGCCCTCGTCGTCCACGGCATAACTTCCGAGCAGCGGCTGGCCCTGGAAATCCTGAAGCGTGGGATCGTCCACCAGCGTGACGCTCGCCGGAAGCACGCGCGTGCCGACGCGGCCCGACCATTCGCTGCGCCCGCCGAAACGCTCGATGAACGCGTCGAATTCGCGCGTCATCGAAAGCGGAGGGCGCGCGCCGGAAAGCGACGGCTCGAGAACCTGCGCCAAAGTTGAAGCAGCGGCCGGCGCGTCAAACAGCACCGGGCCGGTGTAATCGGGAACGAGAGGGCTCGAGCGAAGCGCCATCAGATCGCGTGCCGGCGCTCGCGAGCGCCCTTCGGCGACGGTTGCGGCGTCAGGCAGTTCAGCGGGCAGCGCGGTATAAACCGAATAATAGTTGTGCAGCGACATGCCGTCATCCGCCTGGGTATCCATCGCCGCTTCAATCGCGGCCAGGTGGCGGGAGGAGCGGACGATGGTGCCTTCGCTCGTCATTCGATATGACGTCGCGTAAACCAGGTAGTAATTGACGCGCGTCCCATAAAGCTGCGGGAAATTCTTGAGGACGGCCGAAGCCTCGCGCGCTTCCTCGTCCCAGTTGCGCGACGTCCAATCGGGCTCGATGCGGGGATCGATCTTCACGAGCGGCTGCGCCTGCGAGAAATCGTCGATTTCCGGCGGCTTCGTGAGGCTGCGAAGAAACGACTGCTTCAGCGCCATCTGCGTGGCGGCGGCCTTGTACGCCTGATCGGTGGCGAGCCACAAATCCTGGCGAAGCGAGTTGTAATCGCGGTCAATTCCGACTTCGCCGGTGGATCCGAGGAAGCCCTGAAAACCGTCTTCGCTGATGAAATTGGAGCTATCGAGGTGATAGTCGCCCACGCGAACGTCCACGCGACATGAAGCGGGTGCGCGAAGTCGAACTCGAGACGAGCGCGCCGAACGTCGCGGTGACGCTGCGAACATCGAGATCGAGCAGCCGGTATTCAAGGTAGAAAGGTTTGCCAACGCCGGCGAGAACGAGCCGCGTGCGGGCGCGCTCCATTTCGTCGTGCATGGCGTGGAGAGTCTGGTCCGTCTCGCCCGCGGGCACGGCGGCCTGAGCGGCGGCACGCGCTGTCGCGCGATTCGCGGCGGCGCGAGCGGAGGTCAGCGGCATGGCGAACGCAGCGAGCAATGCGATTGTGGCGAGTTTTCTCACGGCTGTTGGCTCTTTGCTTCCGGATCGTGCGCCGGCGGAGGCAGAACGGGCGGCCGGTCGGTTGACGTTTCCTTCTTCGCGAATTCCATTTCCGAAATCAGGATCGCGGGAGCGACGGCCGAAACCGGCACGGAACCGGATTCCGCGCCGCAGTAGCCGTTGAAGATTTCCTGTTTGTCGCTGGTAGCCACGATCTTGGTGAGCGATACGAGCGGCGTGCCAACGATATCCACGCCGCGCACGAGTTCATCCGGGCGGCCGTCGGGGAACACGCGATAGACGACGAGCGGCGTCACCTGGAACGCTTGCGGCTGCCCGCGGCCGGTGAAGGTGAAACCGCCGGCGATATCGTCAATCAACAAGCCATAGGGCTGGCCCTGCTGCTTCACGAGAGCGATCAGTTTCTGGCGCATGTCGCTGAAGGGCACGGTCTGCGTGCTCGATACGATCAGGTTTCCCTGGCGGGCAACCGGCACGAAGCCGAGCTGCCGGCGGCCGTGGCCATTCGAGTGCGGAACGTCCACGAGCGGCGAACGCCCCATCAGAAAAGTTTTCAGCACGCCGTGATCTACCAGAGAGACATTCGTGGACGGCACGCCCTCGTCGTCAAACGGATAACTTCCCAGCAACATCTGGCCGCCGAAAGAGGCTTCGGTGGGATCGTCCTTGATCGAAATAAAATCCGGGAGAATTTTTTCGCCGACTTTGCTGGTGAACGTCTGGCCTTCGCTGATGTCCTTCTGGCGGAAACCTTCGGCGCGATGGCCGAATACTTCGTGAAAGAAAACGGCGGCGGCGCGACCAGTGAGTAGCGCGGGCCCCGCGTACGGATTCGCGAGCGGAGCCTTGTCGAGCGCTTCCGTTTCCTTGATCAATTGATGAATGCTGTCGAAGATCGTCTTCTCGTCGGGAGCATCTTTCGGATCGAGCCAGTCGAAATTTGCGAACCGTTCGATGTCCATTCCATCGGGAGCCTTGCTCTGGACGAAAAGCTCGAGGCGGTAATGAATCTGCCCGAAAGCGAGTTTCGTGCCTTCGGTATTCACCTGATACTGATTCGTTGCGAGCGCCGTGAATGTGGCGATGGAATTCAGCACCGACGGTGATTTGCTGAACTCGGCGGTGTATCTCCGCACGCGTTCTTCCCAGGGCTTGCGATCCACCTTAATTTCGACGCGTGGGCCAACGGAAGTGTGCGGCTGCTCGTGCGAAAAATCCGGAGCGCCGCCTTCGGCAGTCTGAACCTGGACTTGCTGGCTGGTTTTCACCTTGATCAATGCCTGGGCAGCGGCGCGGTATTGGCGGTCCGTTTCGCGCCAGATTTCGCGGCGGAGCACGGGAATGTCGTCGTCAATGGGAACGTTCGTGCCTGGGCTGGTCCAGCTAGGCGGGCGGTCGCCGAGTTTGTGCGTGTCGTCAAGCTGATAGGTACCGACGCGCGACTGCACTTCGAGCCAGCGCGCGCGATCCGCAGTACTGGAAAGCAGCGCGCCATTTGAGCCGGAAACTTCCGAGAGTTGGCGGTCGGAAACCGTATAGCTGATGAAATAGGCTGGCGGATCGGCGGCGGACATTGCCTCCATCGAGCGGCCAAGCTCGTCTTGCATCGCGGTCAAAACGGCCGGGGGAGGCGTGTCCGCGGGCCGATTCGCCGCCACGCAAACCCACGCACCTGCTAGCAGGGCCGCACCGATAAAGAAAGCTCTATGTGTCAGATTGAGTTTCATCGTTGGGCAAAGTCCAATAGTTTAAGATAGGATGCAATCGATTCCTAATGAAATGCCGGTGCAGACGTTCCGGTCCCGGCAGACGATGGGAGCGGGCAAGCCGGCGAGTTCCCGGCCTAAGGAGAATTAGATGCGCGCTCTGGTCGTACGGCGGTATGGCCCGCCCGAAGTATTTGAGTCCCGCCAGGTGCCCGATCCCCAACCCAAACCGGGGGAAGTGCTGATCCGCGTGAAGGCGATTGGCGTCAATTTCGCCGACCTCCTGCAGCGCATGGGACTCTATCCCGAGACTCCCAAGCCGCCCTTTATTCCCGGCCTTGAAATCGCGGGCGTGGTGGAAAAAGTGATTGAGGGCGCGAGGCGCAACGAAGGCGACGGCCTGAAACCGGGCGATGCCGTGGTCGCGCTGCCGCATTTTAACGCCTACGCGGAGTGGGTCGCGGTTCCGGCGAGCGTGGTCTACCGGCTGCCTGCGGGAATGCCGTTCGACGATGGCGCCGCGATTCCCGCGAACTATCTGACGGCGCATCACGCGATGTTCACGATGGGCAATTTGCTGCCCGGCGACCGAATTCTGATTCACGGCGCCGCCGGGGGCGTGGGCATCGCCGCGGTGCAGCTCGCTCGAGCGAAAGGATTGGTGATTTTCGGCACGGCAGGCGCCGCCAAACAGGAGTATCTGCGCAAGATCGGTGTGGACCATCCGATTGATTACGAGAAAACCGACTTCGTGCAGGCCGTCCGGAAATTTGCTCCCGACGGAATCGAAATGGTGATGGATGCGGTGGGCGGAAAATCCTTCGCGCGCAGCTACAAGTGCCTTGGACCGACGGGGCGGCTGGTTGTATACGGTTTCTCGGCCGCGGCAGGGCGGGACGGCAAACGCAATTGGTGGCGCAGCCTGAAGGCGTTTGCGCAAATGCCGCGATTTAGTCCGCTGAAGCTGATGGGACAAAGCGTCTCCGTAATGGGAGTAAGTCTCGGCCAAGTGCAGCGCCGCGGCGCTCTTTTGCGCAGTGAGCTCGACGAGCTGTTCCGCATGTACGCCGCCGGGAAAATCAAACCCGTGATCGGCAAGACGTTTCCACTCGATCAAGCCGCCGCTGCGCATCAATACATTCACGAGCGGCGAAACATTGGCAAAGTCATCCTGTCGGTGAAATAACTTCTGAAACTTTATCGCGCTGACGCTGTCGGGTTGGCGGGCATCGCGAACAACGCGTCATCCACAGCGGGATTCAGGTTGAGCTGCTGGATCGTGGACTCCATGTACTTCACGCCGTCGCGATAGACGACCGTCGAGAACGCAAACTGGCGGCCCTCAACGGTCCGGTAATCGCTCCAGCGCTGCTCGTTGTCGGAAGCGCCCTGCGGGCCGGCCGATTGGTACCGCGCTGCGACGAGCAGATGCGTCGCGGGATCGAAAAATAATTTGATCGGACCGAAAGCGGCGTCAACGGCCACGCCGATGGTTTTCTTGCCGTCAATCTCCTCGTCGCCGATCGCCCAGATCGCCGAATCCGAAATCTTGCCGTCGAGCACTCCCCTATAAAGGCCCCAGCCGCCGCCATAAAGAGCAATGGCGCGAAGAAATTCGCGCGTCATCGGCGTGGCATCGCGCGTCTCTGTTCCCATCTGCACCCAAGCCGAATGTCCGTCGCAAACCTGCACGATATTTCTGCCGGAAAGGCTGAACTCGCCGCGCGCGCGATCCGGGTAGGAAACGAGCCACTTCACGCTTCGTGGGACATCGCCATCCGGCCGCATGATTTTTCCGTCCTCGGTCATTTTCAGGGCGGCGAGCGAAGAGAGCGCGTTGCCGCCGGCAGCTTGCGCCGCAGCAAGAATAATCTGCTTGCCTTGTTCGAGCGACGCGTGCGTGGCAGCCGCTTGCTTCGACTTGCGCAAATCGGGGGCGAGTAAATCCACCTGGTCGAAGGAAATTTCCTCGTACTTTGCGTCGGGGAACGCTTTCTTCAGGGCGTCGCGAAACGCGCTAACGTTACCGGCGAACACGAGGTCGAGATCCTTGGCGCTCAAATAACGCATGGCCATGTCGCGTACCTGCGCGGACGTGACGGCACGAATTTTCTCCGGATACGTGCTGTTGTAGCCCGCAGGCAGATCGAATGCGGCCGCGGTTAGGACGCGATTTGCCACTTGCTCGGCTGTCTCGGATTGAATGGGATAAACTCCAGCGAGATAGTCGCGCGCGAAATCCATCTCCTGCGGAGTCACGTCGCCCGTGGACATTTTTGCGATCAGATCAACAACCAGTTTCGCCGCTTCAACTGTCGCCTCGGTGCGCGTGTAAGTGCCAGCCGCAAACGATCCGGCGGACGAGTGCGGATTAAATGAAGAATACGCGCTATAGGTGAGGCCCTTTTTCACGCGGACTTCCGTGTTGAGGCGGCTGTTGTAGCCGCCACCAAAGATGCGATTCATCACTGCGACGGGAATGTAGTTGGGATCGCCGCGGCGAATGCCGAGCTTGCCGGCGCGAATTTGCGTTTGCACGGCGTCGGGCTTATCGATCAGCCAGATGTGCATGCCCGAAACAGATTCGGGAGCCGGCGGAGCCGAGGCCGCGATGTCGAGTTTAGGCCAGCCGCCGAAATATTGTTCGGCGGCAGCGAATGCTTCCTCGGGCGTGATATCGCCGGCGAATGCCAGCAGCGATTGATTGGGAGCGTAATTGGCATCGTGAAATTTCGCGAGGACCTGCGGAATCGAGTTTCTTGTACGGTTTCCGGCGTCCCCTCCTCCGGCCAACCGTAGGGCGAGCCGTCATAAACGACGCGGCTGAAGACTGCTGAAGCCAGAAAATCCGGATCGGAATATTGCACCGTGAGGCCGGATAGAAGCTGCTGGCGCTGACGGTCGAGTTCTTCGGCGCGGAATGCAGGATGCAGGACCACGTCGGACATCAGATCGAGCCCGGTGGCCAAATCTTTCTTCACGACATCGAGGCTGACATCGCGTGGCATCCTTGCTCGCTGAGGCTTCGAGCGAGCCGCCGATGAAATCAATTGCTTCGGCGATTTCCTTCGCCGAGCGCTTTTCGGTTCCTTGCGTCAGCATGTTCGCAGTCATTTGCGCCACGCCCGGCATCTCCTTGCGGGTCCTTGATGCTGCCCGCGGACAACATCACAAGCCGTGCCGCCACGGCCGGCTCGCTATGATCGGTAACGACGAATACGCGAAGTCCGTTCGCGAGGGTTCTTGTTGCTGCCTGCGGGAAATGGAATTGCGTCGGTGCGCCGGGAGCAGGCATTGTGGGATCAAGCTTCACGCCCGGAGGAACGACTCCTGTGCCATTCTTCTGGTCCTGTGGAGCGATGGGCGGAGTTGCTTGCTGCGAGGGCTGCTGAGCGAGCGCCACCGTTCCCACGAGCAAGAATGCTGCCGGAAAAATAACCCATCGTTTGATTGCGCGCTTCATCAATGCTCCTGAGACTCGAATTTCTCTTTCAGCCCTATTGAGCCGGCGCCGCGGGCTTGATCGTCAAAATCGTGGCTCGCTGCGGAACGAAATATTCCTTTGCGACGCGCTCGATGTCGTCTGACGTGACCGTCAGATATCGTTCGAGATCGGTGTTGACGAGATCCGGATTCTTGCCAATCACCGCAGCGCCTGCGAGCGCGAGAGCTTTTTGCTTCGTCCGTATCGCGGCCGAGAATGAAACCCGAGATTTCCTGGTTTTTGGCTTTCTGCAATTCATTTGCGCCTACCGGCTGAGTTTTCAACCCATCCAGGATCGCTACGACAGCTTTTTGGCCATCCTCAGGTTTGTGCGAAGGGTTCATGATCGCGTAGGCCCAGAAAAGATTGGGATCTTCGCTGAAATTGCCGAACCCCGCGGCTTGCACGGCGATCTGGTCCTTGTACACAAGCGCCTGATAGAGCCGGCTGCTTTCGCCGCCGGCCAGAATATTCGACGCGAGATCGAGCGGATACGAATCCGGCGAGTAGCGCGCGGGAATCTTGTAGCCGATCACGACGGCGGGCAGCGGCGTGTTCGAGTACGACTTCGCGACGTCGCGCTCCGCGGTTTGGGGAGGCTCGGGCGCATTGGGCCGCGGAATCGGTCCGGCGGACGCCGGAATGCCGTCGAAGTATTTTCGCGTCCACGCCAGCGCCTGATCGGAATCGAAATCGCCCACGATCACGAGCGTCGCGTTGTTCGGCTTGTAATACGTGTTGAAGAAAGCGCGCACGTCTTCGAGCGTGGCCTTGTCGAGATCCGCGATGCTGCCGATGGGAGTGTGGTGATATCCGTGGACCGTGAATGCGACGGCGCGGAGATCTTCCTCGATCGAGCCGTAGGGCTGATTGTCCACGCGGAGTCGGCGCTCCTCTTCGACGACCTTGCGTTCGGATTTAAAATTCGCCTCGTCCACGTTGAGGCTGCCCATGCGATCGGCCTCGAGCCAGATCACGCGTTCGAGATATTGGCTCGGAAACGTCTCGATAGAAATTCGTCGTGTCGTCGCCGGTCTCAGCGTTGTCATATCCGCCGACCGCTTCGATGATGCGCGAATGCTCGTCTGTTCCAACGTGCGCTGAGCCCTTGAACATCAGGTGCTCGAAAAGGTGCGCGAAACCCGTGTGGCCGGGGCGCTCGTCTTTTCCGCCGACGTGATACCAGACCTGAAGATTGATCACGGGGACTTCGTGGTTCTCGAGCAATATCACCTGAAGACCGTTCGCGAGCGTGTGAGTTGTGAAATTAAGCTTTGGGGGACGAACCGCGGAAGACTGCTCCTGCGCGGCAAGCGGCAAGGTGAGACGGCGCGGAGACACCCATCGCGAGAAATGTCGCCGCAGCCGCTCGAATCCATTTTCTCGTGTTCGCCCTCATCATGAATCGCTCCGATCGGTCGGGGGAAAGTTCAGTGAACCGCCCAAATGGTGAAAATCAACACTCCAGTATTACGAGAGCGCTGGCGGGTGTCAAACAAACCTCAGAATCTTCGGGCCGCTCCACTTGTGTTTTGGCCCTATTACTTGGACGCATTCCAGCAGCGAAAGGTAGCACCGGTGGGCGATTGTGCCGCCCTGATAAGGCTCGGTCGGATGTTTCCCGATTCGCACGCGGGAGCAACAGAATGTTGCGGGTGCGGATGCCGGTGTGGTGCCATTGAAAATAGTTGCTATCCGGTACATCGGTGACTTCAGGAGGCGCCCATGCGAAGTATAGGCGGAATTATCGTGCTGCTGGTTGGCGCGGTCGTCGGGCTGTTTGTTTACCGGACCTATCTTACGCAGTCCCAGGCCACGGGCGCGGCGACTCCGGCCCAAACCATCAATATCGTCGGCGTAAAAAACGATCTGGTCTCGATTGCGCAAGCTGAGCGCGCCTATCAGGCTGAACACAGTTCGATCGCTTCCCTCGACGAGCTGGTGTCAAGCGGCGAGATGAGCATGAAAAAGTCGGGGCGCGACGGTTATACATATGAGATTGAACCTTCTGGCAGAAGGCTTTCGCGTGATCGCGCGCTGTTCGGCCGCGGTGGCGGGCTGCACGAATTACGTTGTAGATCAGAGCATGGAAGTTCGCGCCGAACCCTGATTTCGCGTTCTTTTCCCGTTGCGCTTTCCCTCTTGCGTATTGAGATTGACCCTCCCGGATACCGTGGCGGCGCGCGGCGGTGTATATTATCCGTCCGTCGTAAAATCAGGAATGTAGTGCGACGCGACTGGAGAGTGATGCGTGCCTGGTGGTCGTCACGGTCTTCAAAACCGTTGCCCCGACACTTCGTGCCGGGGGGTAGGTTCGATTCCTACCCTCTCCGCCAAATTTTCGATGTCCGGTACTGTTTCGAGAAAATGGTGATTGCGCATGGCGACGACTGAGCAAGTGCTGAAGCTGACGGCGCTGTCTTCCTGCGCCGGCTGCGCCTCCAAGCTCAGCCGCCAGGCGCTGACGGAAGTTTTGCGTCAGGTGCCAATGCTGAAGGATCGCAATGTGCTGGTCGGCACGGCCACCGGAGACGATGCCGGCGTCTATCGCCTCGAGCGCCGATCGCGCTCTGGTGCAGACCACGGATTTTTTCACGCCGATCGTGGACGATCCGTACTGGTACGGGCAGATCGCCGCAACGAACGCGCTGTCCGACGTATACGCCATGGGCGGACGCCCGCTCACTGCGCTCAATCTCGTGGGAATTCCAGCCGATATCGTGCCGCTCGAAATGGTGAATCGAAATCGTGCGCGGCGGCGCCGAGAAAATTAAGGAAGCGAAGTGCGTTCTGATCGGCGGGCACACGATCAAAATTCCGGAGCCGATTTTCGGTTACGCCGTCACGGGCATGGTTTCGCCGCGGCGCATGATGACCAACGCGAATGCGCGGCCGGGCGACCTGCTCGTCCTGACAAAGCCGCTCGGCACGGGCATCATCACCACGGGCATCAAGCGTGGACTGGCGACGCCGGCGCTCGAACGCAAAGCCATCGACGTCGATGACGCGCCTCAATACCGTTGGCGCGGATGTGGCCGAGCGCGGACTCGTGCGAGCCGCCGTGGACGTGACCGGTTTCGGACTGCTCAGCCATTTGGGCGCGATGTGCGCGTCCAGCAAAGTGGGCGCGGAGATTTCCGCGGCCAGCGTGCCTGCGATCAGCAACGAAGTCTTCGATTTGATCGCTGCGAACTGCATTCCCGGCGGCAGCCGCGACAACCTCACTTACGCGAACGATTTCACTGAATGGGACGGCGTCACGCGATGCCCAGAAGACTTTGCTGACGGACGCGCAGACCAGCGGCGGCCTGCTGCTGTGCGTGCCGCCGAAAAATCAGAAGGCCGTTTTGAAGCGCCTCGAGAAAGTCGCACACGCTCTGCGCCGCGGTGATCGGCCGCATCGTGCGCTCCAGCAAACCGCGCATACGGGTCAGTGCATGAAGCAGTCTCAGCTCCGCGCGATTCCCGCCGTTGAAAAAGTCCTGCAGGCGCTCGGCGATACTGGATTTGCCCCGCCCGATCGTCCTCGGAGTGGTGCGCCGGGAACTCGCGGCGCTTCGCAAGCAGAAAGCGATTCCCGCATTTGACGCCGTGCTTGCTTCCGTGCGCGAGCGCGCTGCGCGAATTGCGCGCCTCTCGCATCCGGCCGCTCATCAACGGCACCGGCATTCTGATTCACACCAATTTTGGCCGCGCTCCGCTGGGCCCGGCCGTCATCGAAGCGCTGTCGAGCATCGGGTCGAACTACAACAATCTCGAATACGGTCTCACGCGGCGGCACGCGAGGCGGTCGCGCGGCCTATCTGGAGCAGAGTCTGGCGGCGCTCTGCGGTGCGGAGGCAGCCACGGTCGTCAACAACAACGCTGCCGCGCTGGTTTTGATCCTGCGGCACTTCTGCCGGCGAGCGGCGGACGACGCGCAAGCGCCATCCGCGCTCGGAAAAACGAAGTCATCATTTCGCGCGGCGAACTGATTCAGATCGGCGGCGGTTTCCGGATTCCGGACATTCTCGAAACCAGCGGCGCGCGGCTGCGCGAAGTGGGCACGACCAACAAAACCTCGCTGCGGGATTACGCCCGCGCGATTAGCCGCGAGACGGCGCTGATCCTGAAAGTGCATCGCAGCAATTTCTTCATGGACGGCTTCGTCGAATCGGCGCCAGCCGAAGAGATCGCGGCGCTGGCGCGCAAGAAACGAGTGCCGTTCGTCGAGGACCTCGGCAGCGGCGCCATGATCGAAACGCAGACAGTCGCCGGCCTCGAGCACGAGCCCACGCCGGCGGAAGTGATCGGCCGCGGCGTCGATCTGGTCTGCTTCAGCGGAGACAAGCTGCTCGGCGGCCCGCAGGCGGGAATCATCGCCGGCAAAGCGAAACTGATCGCCGCGCTCAAGCGCGATCCGTTCTTCCGTGCGCTGCGGTGCGACAAGCTGATTCTTTCGGCGCTCGAAGCGACTGCCGATATTTACATGCGCGACAGAACGGGGAATTCCGGTCCTCGAGATGCTGCACGCGTCGAATGATGAACTGCGTTCGCGCGCCGAAAAAATCAAATCCGCGCTCGACGGGCTGCCAGTCAAAGCAAACGTGGGCGACGGGCCAGGCGCAGATCGGCGGCGGAACGCTGCCGCGTTCCGCGATCGCATCGGTCACGCTCGATCTGGCGCATCAACACAATCAAGCCGCAGGAATTTGCCGCTCGCCTGCGCGATCACGCCGTGCCCGTCATCGGCTATGTCGCGCGCGGCACTTTGAAACTTGACCTCCGCACGATTTTTCCGCGCCAGGACGCGGAATTAATCGCCGCCATTCGCGCGGTGTGCCGCTAGCTCTGATGTCCGCCACTCGACATTTCATCCTCGCCACGGCCGGGCATGTGGATCACGGCAAGAGCGCCCTGATCAAAGCGCTCACCGGCACCGATCCCGACCGCCTGCCGGAAGAACAGCTGCGCGGAATCACGATTGACCTCGGTTTTGCGCACCTGGAATTGCCCGATCCCGCCGAGTGCATCTTCATCGCTCGTGCTCGGGATCGTTGACGTGCCGGGCCACGAAGATTTCGTGAAGAATATGGTCGCGGGCGTGGGCTCGATTGATTTGGCGCTGCTGGTCGTCGCGGCCGACGATGGCTGGATGCCGCAAACGGAAGAGCATCTGCAGATTCTCACCTATCTTGGAGTCAGTCGCGCCGTCGTCGCGCTCACGAAAATTGATCTCACGCAGGACGAGCAGGGCGCTATCGCCGCGATCCGCGAAAAATTGCGCGAGACCCCGTTTGCCGATGCGCCAATCGTCCCAACGTCGGTTGTCAGCGGGCGCGGCCTCGACGAATTGAAAGCAGCGCTCTCGCGCGTACTGGCGGATGCACCGCCGCAGGCCGATATCGGCAAACCGCGGCTGTCTGTGGATCGAGTATTCAAGCTGCAGGGAATTGGCACGGTCGTCACCGGCACGCTCAACGGCGGCGCGCTGCGCCGCGGCCAAACCGTGACGATCCAGCCGGCCGGGAAAACGGCGCGCATTCGTAACATCCAATCGCATGGCCGCGATGTGGAAGCAAGCGGACCCGGTTCGCGAACGGCTCTGAATCTGTCGCTGGATGCGGTTGAGGATATTCACCGCGGCGACGTGATCACGCTGAATGATTTCGGCGGGCCCAGCAGCGTTCTCGACGTGCGCATCGAAATTTCGCCGCGGGCAATTCATCGCGATCAAGGATGGCGTTCGAGTCCATGCTCATCACGGGAGCGGAAACGTGGCGGCGCGCATTGCATTCCACGAAGACCGCACATTGGCTGCCGGAGAACATGCGGTCGCTCAGCTTCGGCTGGAGGCGCCCGCGTTCGTCTTTGCTGGCGATCGCTTCATCGTGCGCGATTGGGCCGAGCGCACTACGCTAGGCGGCGCAATCGTTCTCGATCGCGGACGGCGACCGAAGGCTTTTTCGCCGCGACGCGCGGATGCAATTTCTCATGGCGCGAGCAGAATCACCCGCGGACGTTTCGCGCTTGGTTGCATCGCAAGCCGTGTACGAGGGCGCGACACGAAAATCCCAGTTGCTCCTCAAGTCGCGCTTCAGTGCCGCTGAAATCTCCGCCGCCGTCGGGCAGTTGGCAGCCGCAGGTTCTGTTGTCATTGCCGGAGATTTCATCGTTGACGCTGCCCGCTGGCAGGCGCTGCATCGCCGCGCAACCGAGGCAATTGACGCGCGACATCGAGCGCATCCCGAACAGAGCGGTTTGCCGCTCACCGATTTGCGCGCGTCGCTCAATGACGAATTGGCGGTCGCCGATCTCTTTGACGCGGTAGTCGCGGATTTGTGCAGGAGCGAGTTTGTGCGGGCGGGCACAGCGATTCGACGGCCCTCTCACCTGCCGGTCTTGCCGCCCCAGCTTCAGGCAGCAGGCGCAAAGATTCGCGCGACGCTGGCGGATGAAGGCGCTCGATCCCCCGTCGCGAAAGGATCTTGCGCCGGATCCCGGCTCGCAGCAGGCCTTGCGATTCTTGATCCAGACCGGAGAAGTGGCTGAGATCAACGCCGAAATTGCCATGTCCATCGACAATTTGAAACGCGCGACCGAAATGGTTCGCCAATTCATTCGCGCGAAAGGTCCCGCGACTACGAGCGATCTGCGCCAGATGCTCGGCAACAGCCGGCGTGTGGTGATCCCTTTATTAGAGAAGCTCGATCGCGACGGCGTCACATTGCGACAAGGAGACAGACGCGTGTTGCGCTCCTAGTCTTCGCGGAGGCCGCCTGTCCCGCAAGGCTGCGAAACGAGGCGCCGTCCGGCTCTGTGCTAGAATGGCCCCGCTGTGCAAAAGATCCTTCAGACCCTCCTCGACCTGCAAAATGTGGACATCCGTCTGACCGATGTCCGCGCCCGGCTCGCCAAATTTCCCAAGAAACTCGCCGACTCGGACGCGCGCGTCGCGGCCTCCAAAGCGGAACTCGATGCGAGCAAAGCTGCGCAGCTTGCCACGGTGAAAGACCGGAAGAAGTACGAGCTCGACGTGGATAGCTGGAAAGATAAAGTCCGCAAGTATCGGGACCAGACCTCGCAAATCAAGACGAACGAGGCGTACCGCGCGCTTCAGCATGAAGTGCAGATGGCCGAAGATCAGATTGCCAAGGCCGAAGACCGGCTCCTCGAACAGATGGTCGCGAGCGAGGAGTACGATCGGCGGATCAAGGCGTCCGAGATTGCGCTGAAGGATGTGGAAGCCGTCGAGCGCGTGCAGCGCTCAACCGTCGAAGCCGATCGCGCCGTGGCCGAAAAGGACCTCGCGGAACTGACTGCCGAGCGCACGCGTGCCATCGCGGATATTCCCTGAGAAGCTTCTCGACCATTACGATCGGATCGTGCGCAAACACAATGGCGTGGCCCTTGCCGAAGTTCGCAACGAGAAATGCGCCGCGTGCGGAATGATCGTGCGCCCGCACGTGATCCAGGAAATGCGGCGGGCGGACAGCGCCGAGATGTTCCATTGCGAAACCTGCACGCGAATCATCTACTACATCGAGTCGAACGCAGCGTCGGCGCCCGCTGCCGCCTCGGCCTCTCAGGCCAGTGCTGCCGCCTCCACTTCACACGAAAGCTGAGGCCGCGGCGCATGCGAGGACCCAGAACTTCTCCACCGGGCAGCGCGCGTCTTTTTTCCGAAGCTCATTCCGCGGCGCCGCCTGCCGGAGTCCACATCGCCAATATTGACGGTGCTTCGCGCGGCAATCCCGGCCCCGCCGCGTATGCGGTCGTGATACGCGATCCGGAGGGTAAGCTGGTTCTCGAACTTGCGAAGAAATTCGGCCGCGATACGAACAACGTAGCGGAATACTACGCGCTGCTTGCCGCCCTCGACTACGCAACCACGCACGGCATTTCCGCGCTGCGCATTCGAAGCGATTCCGAATTGCTGGTTCGTCAGATGCAGGGCCGCTACAAGGTAAAGAGCGCGGATTTGAAACCGCTCCACGAGCGCGCTTCGATTCTTTCGCGTCAGCTGAAGTATTTTGCGATCGAGCATGTCCGCCGCGAGCAGAATAGCGAAGCGGACGCGCTCGCGAACGTCGCACTCGATTCCGGACCGGTCATGAACGCGTCACCGTCTGCCGCCTCGCCAGCGGCGAGCGAGCGGAGCCAGCCGGCACGCCCCCGACAAATTCGCGCCCGTTACGCGAACGGTGTGCTCGTGCCCACCGTGCCGCTAGATCTTCCTGAAGGCGCGGAAGTCGTAATGGACATTCGCCTTCCATTGAAGGAGTAGATTTATCACCGGCGGCGCCCGTGCCCGGAGAGGGCGGGCACACCACGCCACAATGTATTTGACGCAGCCGCGACACGCAGTTATGGTTCTTGTTTCAGCCAATATGCCGGTGAGGAGGGATGCATGTCTTTTGATGAAGCAATCGAGCTAGCATCCAGGGATGAACGCTTTATGGCGACTGTTTACGCCATGAACACTCTGCTGATTCACAAGGGGATTTATACACAGAAGGAATTCGAGAGCTTGTTTGCCGAATGGATGAAAAAGGAACAGCGTAGGAAAGGCAGCAAGGGAACTAGTTCACAGGCCGCTTTGGCCGTCGCGCAGCAGTAGAAATATCCTTCCAGGTCGGGTGCTCGCAGTCCGGTTTCTTGCAGCAGTGATTCCCGATCTCGCAACGAACACAGCTACAATCGCGCTTCGGCGGGGTTTTGACGTTCCCTCACCCTTCTTGGAAGTTGCCATCGACCGCCCTCCCCGCGGAGTTCGCCACAGGACGCTAGCAACGACTTCGAACAATGGAAGCAAATTTTGCAGGGTGTCCCGGAAAAGACGCCTACTTCAAGACATACGAGGTGTATAGCGTATCGCGCTGTGCGGGCATGTAGCCGGCGTCCGAAATGATCCGGCGAAGCTCTTCTTCATTCGTGCGATTGCGGACGCCTGCGGCGTATACAACATTCTCTTCGATCAGGATGCTGCCGACATCGTCCGCGCCGAATTGCAAGCCGACCTGGCAGACCTTGATTCCCGGAGTTAGCCAGCTCGATTGAATATGGTCAATATTGTCAAGGTAGAGCCGGCTGATGGCTAGCGTCTTCAGGTAATCGAACGCGGTTGTTTCCGGCACTTTTTTCCCGAGCGGCGTATTTTCCGGCGCGAAAATCCACGGAATGAACGCGGTGAAGCCGCCCGACACTTCCTGAATCTGGCGGATCTTTTCGAAGTGATTCACGCGGTGGTGGTACTCCTCGCCGCAGCCGAACATCATCGTCGCCGTGGTGCGCATGCCAAGCTTGTGCGCCTCGCGATGCACCGTTTCCCATTCTTCTGACTTGCACTTCAGGCGAGCGATTCGTCCGCGGACTTCGTCATCCAGAATTTCCGCGCCTCCGCCCGGAATGGAAATGAGTCCAGCTTCGCGCAAGCGCACGATCGTTTCGCGAATTGAGAGCCCGGAAACTTCCGCGATGCAAGTGATTTCCGGCGCGGAAAAGCAGTGCAGATGAACCTGCGGAAATCGCTCGTGAATCGAGCGCAGCATGTTCTCGTAAAATTCGATTTGTAGGTCCGGGTGCAGGCCGCCCTGCAGCAGCACGCCCGTACCACCGAGCGGAAGCATCTCCTCGATTTTTTCGTAGATCGATTCGAGCGGCAGGATATAACCGTCTTTCGCGCCCAGCGGCCGGTAGAACGCGCAGAAGGAGCAATATTCCGTGCAGAAATTCGTGTAATTGATATTGCGGTCAATCTGATACGTGGCGACGCGAGGATCGGTCTTCTTGCGGCGGACTTCATTGGCCGCCATGCCGATGCCGATCAGGTCATCGGAGTTGAAAAGGTCGAGAGCTTCCTGCGAACTGATTCCCATGAGTGTCCCATTCTCGCATTAATTCAGGCAAATCGGGTGATTGCTCCGCGTCAGGCGCCCCGGCGCACGGTCGAACGCGCGGCGGCCTGCGGGAATTCCAGCGGCTTGTCGCGCGGGATCAATCCCGCCGCCGCGGCTTTCTCGAAGTAAAGCTCAAGGCCCGCCAAATTTTCCGCGTCCAGATCGAAGTGAATGTTTTCGGTTAGATAGCGCTCGAGCGCCCGCGGCGGCAGATCGAGCTTGATCGAAGCGGCTTCGGAAATTTCGCGAACTCGCTCAAGGCCGTACTGCTTGGACGCAGTGAAATCGGCCAGGACTTCCGGCGTGATGGCATCGCGGCGCCCTGCCCAGATCGCGAGCACGGCGGGCTTGCCGGTCATCTCGCGCCACTGGTGAATCACGTCGTAGACGTACAGCGTCTCGAATCCCGGCACGGGCATTTCGTCGGGATCGCCCTGGCAACATTGTTCGCCGCTCGGCGCTTTTCCGGCCAGAGCTTCCATCTTGAGCGAAATGCGTAGCGCGGGATCGCCGATCAGGAGCGCAGCGTCCGCTTCGCGCAGCATCTCCGAAGGATCGGGAGCGGACTCGACAAATTCTGGCGCGATCTTCCAGTGTTCCGCAGCGAGCAGTTTTACAAGCCCGATCGTGCTTCGTGAACTCGTGTCGAGCGCGATCCGCTTCGCCATTTCGATCGGTTTCTTGGCCACCACTAACAGGCTGCGAACTTCGCGCTTGGATGCGATCGCCATTCCCGGCAGCGCGACCACGCCGTCCATGCGCTGATATTCGATCGAGGGGATGATTCCGAGGTCCGCATCGCCGCGGCGGAGTTCTTCGGCGCATTGCGACGGCACAGTGAACGAGAGGTCGTACTTGCCTGCGAGCGGTCCGTCGGTAAAGCCCCAGACGAGTGGTGCGGCGTTGAGATACTCGACAATTGAGACGCGCAGCTTCTTCAAGGCTCTACCCTAGGTTCGGACGCGGCAATATTATCACATCCGGCAGGCGAGCTTTTCAGACCCTGCGAAGGACCTATGATCGCGGAATTTCAGGCTGGGGCAGTCTGGACTTCCGGCTTTCTGGCGTTGCCAATCTTGCTCGATTTGGCGCCTAACCCCGGTGGTTCAAAGCGTATACGACGCCGATAATTATCGCCAGCACGGACGCTTGCAGGAGCATCCCCGCTAACGCCAGGACTTCCCAACCCATGTCGGAAAGGCTTTCATGCCATTTCTTTGTTCCGATCTCCATGGCGGCCTCCGTTTGGTTGGATGCATTCGTCAGTGTAACTGCCAACGGGAAGAGCGGTCGACAGCCTCCGGCATCGAACGCGGAAGCTACCATCCATCTAAGTAGTACCCGTAATTGACTTCCGACGAAGCTGCTGCGTAACTTGGCTCGCGGATTTCCCTCTCGATGCATTCCGACGATTATATAGGTTGGCTGGCGCTGGCGTTGACGCCCGGCCTGGGCGCGCGCACGGCCGGGAAGCTGCTGCGCGAATTCGGCAGCCCCGACGCCATTTTCAATGCTTCGTTGACGGCACTTGAGGGCCAGCGCCTGCCGGCTGCGGTCGCGCAAGCCCTCCATTCCCGGCGGCCGCTGAGCGATGCGGCGAAGGAGTTGGCGCAGGTCCAGGCATCGGGTTGCCGCTTGCTCACATGGGACGAACCTGAGTATCCAGCGCGGCTCAGAGAGATTTATGACCCTCCGCCCCTGCTCTATGTCCGCGGAAATGTTGAACTTCTAAGCCGGCACCTGATTTCCGTCGTTGGCGCGCGACGTCCGACCCCCTACGGGAATCAAATGGCTGAGCGAATATCAAAGGACCTGGCCGACCGAGGGCTGGTGATTTCGAGCGGCTTGGCTCGCGGAATCGACGCCAGCGCTCACAAAGGCGCCCTGAATTCGGCAACGGGAGCGACGATTGGCGTCCTCGGTTGCGGGATTGATGTGGTCTACCCGAAGGAGAACAAGAAGATTTTCGAGCAGATGGAGCAGCGCGGCGCAATCATCAGCGAATTTCCAATCGGGACGTTTCCAGCGCCACAGAATTTCCCGATTCGGAACCGGATTATCGCCGGCATGGCGCTGGGAGTTGTGGTCGTGGAGGCGGCGCAGTATTCTGGCTCACTAATCACGGCGCGGCTGGCGATGGAGTTCGGCCGCGAGGTGTTCGGGATCCCCGGGCATGTGACGCAACCATCGAGCTTTGGGCCGAACCAGCTGATTAAGCAGGGCGCAAAGCTGGTTACGGGATGGGAGGATGTTGTCGAGGAGCTCCCCACGCCTGTTCGCGCGGAGTTGATGCCCGTCGAATCCGCGTCCCATGAGGAACGGGCCGCGCTGGTAGAGGGCAGCCTGTCACCCATTGAAAGGCCGTTATATGCTCTTCTGAGCGTGGACGAGGCCCGGCACGTGGACGATTTGGTCGAACATTCGGGCCTGACTTCGTCCGAAGTGCTGGCGGCGCTGTTTGACATGGAGCTCAAGAGCGTGATACGCCAGTTACCTGGTAAGCAATTCCTGAAAGTCCTGTTGTAATAACTTTAGGTACAGCAGGTTAGGATGGGAGCGCCCGAAGGACCGGCGTCACGGGGTGCGGACGCCGGGTATTCAAGCAAAATAGCTCCACAAGGAACATAGATACGGATGGCAAGATCACTCGTAATCGTAGAGTCGCCGGCCAAGGCCAAGACCATCAATAAGTATCTCGGCCGGAACTACAACGTGAAGGCTTCCTACGGCCATGTGATGGACCTGCCGAAGAAGACTATCGGTATCCTTCTGCCCGGCGATCAAAACGGCAAAAAGAAGTCGAAGCGCAAGACCAAGGGTAAAGGCAAGAGCAAGGCCGCTGAAAAGAAGCCCGTCAAGCCGATCGTTGTCACTGCCGAGAACATCTTCGAGCCGACCTACGAAGTGATTCCGACCAAGCTGAAGGTGATCGGCGACCTTCAAAGAGCCGCCGTCAATGCCGACGCCATCTATCTGGCAGGTGACCCGGACCGCGAAGGCGAGGCGATTTGCGCTCACTTGGCAGAAATCCTGAGCAAGCCGCGCAAGTACACTAAGGTTGTGGCCGAAGCCGTTGCCGCCGAAGCGGCCGAGGAAAACGGAAACGGCGACAAATCCGAAGCCAGCGCGAAGCCGGCGAAGAAGCAGGAAGCCGAAACCCGCAAGGCCCCGAAGATTTATCGCGTGATGTTCAACGAGATCACGCAGAAGGCCATCAAGGCCGCGTTCGAGCATCCCACGGAAGTGAATGCAAATCTGGTGAATGCGCAGCAAGCCCGGCGAGTGCTCGATCGCCTGGTGGGCTACAAAGTTTCGCCGATCCTGTGGGACAAGGTTCGCCGCGGACTTTCCGCCGGACGCGTGCAGACCGTGGCGCTGCGGCTGATCGTCGAGCGCGAGCGCGAAGTTCGCGCATTCATTCCCAAGGAATATTGGACGATTCATGCGCTGCTCGGCGCCGGCCAGCCGCCTTCGTTTGAAGCCAAGCTGATCAAATACAACGGCCAGGATATCGAGATCCCCGACCACGCCGAGTCGCAGCGAATTCTCGCCGCGGTTGATCATGCGATCTGGCAGGTTGCGAGCGTCGCGCAGAAAGAAAAGCGCCGGTTCGCACCGCCGCCCTTCACGACTTCTAAGCTTCAGCAGGCCGGTTACAACCGCCTGCGCTACACGGCGAAGCGCACGATGATGCTCGCGCAGCGACTTTATGAAGGCGTCGAGCTTGGAGACGAAGGCTCGGTCGCGCTGATCACCTACATGCGCACGGACTCGGTGAAAGTCTCCGCCGACGCAATCGCCCAGGTGCGCGACCACATCGGATCGAGCTACGGCCAAAGCTACCTGCCAGAAAAGCCGAACTTTCTATAAGTCGAAAAAAGACGCGCAGGAAGCGCACGAAGCGATTCGTCCGACCGATGTTGCTCGCACGCCGGAAAGCGTGAGGCGCTTTCTCGACGACGATATGTTCAAGCTCTACCAGATGATTTGGCAGCGCTTCGTGGCGTCGCAGATGGTTCCCGCGGTTTTCGATCAAACCTCGATTGACGTGGATGCCAACGGCTACACGTTCCGCGCGACCGGATCGGTGATGAAGTTCGAAGGCTATCTCGCCGCGTACCAAGCCGTGAAGGACGAGGAAGAAAAGGAAGACGAAGGCGACGCCGCCGGCAACCGGCTCCCCGTGGTTCGCGAAGGCGAGCAGCTGCGCCTGGAAACGATTCGCCCCGAGCAGCACTTTACCGAGCCGCCGCCGCGATACACGGAAGCGACGCTGGTAAAGGAACTCGAAGAAAAGGGAATCGGCCGGCCGTCCACGTATGCCGCGATCATTTCGACGATCGTCGAGCGCGAATATGTGAATAAGGATCAGGGCCGCTTCACGCCCACGATGCTGGGCGAAAAAGTGAGCGATCTTCTGGTGAAAGCGTTCGAGGATATTTTCGACGTTGGTTTCACCGCGCGACTGGAAGACGAGCTCGACGAAATCGAAGAGGGCAAGCTTACCTGGCGCTCGGCGGTGGGCGAATTCTGGGACCGCTTCACGGTGGACCTCGATAAAGCCAGCGACAAGATGGAATCCTACAAGGCGGGCATCCCGACCGGGACAGAAGTGCGAGAAATGCGGCGAAGGCGAGTTGCTGGAACGCATCAGCCGCCACGGATTTTTCCTGGGTTGCTCCCGCTATCCGGAGTGCGATTTCATTCGCGATATCGCCGAGGTGGGAAATTCGGACAGCGAAGGCGAAGGCGGCGTAGTTTATTGCGACAATTGCGGGAAGGAAATGGCGATCAAGCGCGGCCGCTTCGGCACGTTTCTCGCCTGCACCGGCTATCCGAATTGCAAGACCACGCGGCGGCTGGCGGCGGGAACGAAAAAAGCTCTGCAGCCCGACGTGGTCCTCGACGAAAAGTGCCCGCTGGACGAAGGCGTGCTGCTGCGCCGCGCGGGCCGCTTCGGAGATTTCATCGGCTGCCAGAATTATCCGAAATGCAAGTACACGCGGCCGATCACGCTGGGAATCAAATGCCCGAAGTGCAACGAGGGAGAGTTTGTCCGGCGCGGCACCACGAAGGGACGAGGGGCCGGGCGGATTTTCTACGGATGCAGCCGGTATCCGGATTGCGATTTCACATCGCCGCACGAGCCGATTGCCGAGCCGTGCCCGAAGTGCGGCGCGCCGTTCGTGGTCGAGAAGCGCACCAAGCAGGGGAATTTCCGCGCGTGCATCCGCGAAAAGTGCGATTGGGAAATCGCAGCGCCGGAGCCTCCGCCGGCAGCGCCGTTCGTTCATCCGCAGAATCTGCCGCCGCCGGAGCCGCAGCCGGTTGGCGCGGCGCCCGCGAAAAGCTAGATTTTCGTCTCGCGATTCCGCGTTGATCCCAACAAATTGCGCGAGGCAGCCCCCTCGAAAAAGTGTGTCACTTTGTTAGGGTCCCCATCGTGTGTTTTCAGTGAGTTACGGTGAAAATTCACGCTTATTCACTTGACAAAAGTTAGGCTTTCCCGTATTCTTCTTTCTTGTGAGACACAACCTTCAATCCTTCTTTGGCTTAGCACGCAGCGGCGGATGCCCTGATTGCGTGCCGCAAGTCCCTTTTGATGGATGCCAGCAATTTCCGCATTGGCACCTTTTTCAGCATCTCTTTCCTACCCTTTTCCATGCGAGGCTCCCGATGAATCTAGTTGATATAAACGCCATGTTCCCTACCGATGAAAAGTGCCGCGAGATTGCTTACCCGTCTGCGCTGGCCGGAAGGTGTCCGCTGCCCGCGATGCAACATGGCAGGCTGTCGGAACTCGAAACCGAAAAGACTGCTCTACTACTGCAAACAGTGCGACTACCAGTTCACCGTCACCGCTGGCACGATCTTCAATGACTCGCACCTGCCGCTTACCAAATGGTTCATGGCGACGCTGCTCCTCTGCGAAGCGAAGAAGGGCATGTCGCGCTTGCCAGATTCAACGCACGCTCGGACTCGGAAGCTACAAAACGGCATGGTATCTCTGCCACCGCATCCGCGCTGCGATGGTCGAAGCCGAAAGCCCATGCTCGACGGCAAAGTCGAAATGGACGAAACCTATGTTGGCGGTAAGACAACAAGACACGCGGTCCGTCTTCGCGCGGAATAAAGAAGTGGTAGTCGGTATCCGCAAGCGCGGCGGCGAACTCCGCTTCTTCCATGCCAAGGATGCGCGGGGCGGGACTCTGGCGAAGTATCATCCGCGAGAATTTGAGCGAAGATGTGGACAGTCATCTGTACACCGACGATTGCCATATCGCCTACGCAAAGGCAGCAGCAAAACATCTCGGGCGCAGGGAAAGCACAAGACGATCCGTCATAGCGCCAGCATCTACGTCAAGGGTGACATCTACACCAATACCGTTGAATCCGCGTTCTCTCTCTTGAAGCGCGGCATCATGGGTAGCGTGGCATCGGGTCAGCGCAAAGCATCTTCAATCCTATCTGCGCCGAAATGAGCTTTCCGGTTCAATCGCCGGAAGCGTTCCGATTTGTTCATGGATACTCTGCGTCATATGGTTACAGCCCCGGTTCTCACGTTTCAGGCACTGACGGCTCCGCAGGTGGCATAGCGGGTGCCGATGTTGACGGAGTTGGTGGAGTAGGATTTTGACTCAACAACGGTTCGACGTAGCGGCGCACTTCCTGATGTTGCCAAGCCGTTGCTTCGTCATGACGTTGTTTCCCGCCGTTATAGATTTCATTCAGCTTAATCACCCAAGGGGAATCCATGTTGAGATGGATCACATTTCGAGGGTTTGTGGTGACTACAACTATGTCCGTTTCTCCCCCCACACCTGGCGCCACCTCTGCGCGCTTTTTAGCCGTAAAGAGTAGCGATAGCGCCTCCGGAAAATCCCATTCTGCGGTATATCGGGAAAACATGAATTGCGATTCGGCGTGCCACTGTCCTGCTCCAGCCGCAGCAAACCCGATTCTGTCAACCATTACACGTCGCCCATATTCGATCTTATAGATGTGTCCTAGAGTTCCGTTTCCATCGGCACCGATAAGGATAACTCCTCCAAAACTGCGGTACAGGCCACTTCTGAGATAATATTCTTGCAGTTGAGTGATGATCTGCGCCGAGATTTCAGCGCCAAGAGATGCTTGCCGATTGAAAAAAGATTCTCCGGTAAGACCCAGCGGAGAAAGTATATCTGCTTCTGCTAAGCGTCTGACGTAATTCATGAGATTCGAGTAGTACACTTCCGCTATTTCTCCCACGTCGCTTATGTGGTTTTGTGTAACCTCTATCGCTGAACGCGAAGCGATTTCGGCTTGGGCCGCCGCGTCTCCATACATTAAAGCTACAGCATGTGGTCCCTGCATCCACATTTTCGGTTGCGGCTGCTCAAATTCAACGTCTCCAGCAGTAATCATGTGGTCTTCTGCCGCAATGACAGCGGCTCCTCCCTGCATCTTACAAATCGCGGCAATGGCTACGGTCACGGCGTACTTCCTTTCAGGAAGCCGCTCTAGATTTGGCCGGGGGTATTGCGGCTTCAGGAGCATTTATACGCCCCCTTGCCGCTTTTGTGAAGTGAATAAGCTTGTGAAAATTACTCGGCATGGTGTGTCACTTAATTGCGGTGATTTGTGACTCATGACTGGTAGTTTGTGACTCCGGAATTGTGTCGCGCCTACGGCGCTGCGGGAAACGGCTGACTGGTTTCCCAGCCCTTACGGGCTGGGCTAGCTTGCTGCCGCGCCTACGGCTTTGGGAAAAGATAGAGAACTTAAATTCCCGTGTTTGGGAAACTGCTGACTGATATCCCAGCCCTGACGGGCTTGGCTGTCTTTTGTCGCGCCTACGGCGTTGGGAAACCGCGAGACACTCAAGCTCCGCCTTCAAGCGAAGGATAGAGATCGAGGATCCTTCGGCTCATCGCGACGGCGTAAGCCGCTACATAACCGGTGGGCGGCGGGACCGATGGTATCGGGCTTGCCAAGAAACATTGCCGGGCGTAGCGGTGCTACGCCCCTACGAAATCCAGCGACCGAACGGCAGCGGGCCACGGAGTCCTTCTCATATTCAGTTGTCAAAGAGCGCTCGGCCCTCGCCGAGAGAGCCGGTGAAATTTCTCACCCAATCTCAGCTGGCAGTGCTGGCAGATTGTCGATGGTCGTCTACTGTCCGTTCGTTCAACGTTGGTGCTACCTGTACTTTTTCGATTTTTGAAGCGCGGGAAGACCGTCCGCAGAATTTCAAGAATGTCACGAGTGATCGGGAGTTGCCACGTTGCGATTTGCTGCGTGACGGAAGAGCACGAGGGCGAATGTAGTCAAAGTGTGCTACCCGCACGACTAACTGAGGTGAGGCTTGTAACCCCAGATATTCAAGAAATCGGTCTCGCATCTCTCCAGGCTCTCCCGAAGCGCAGAGGATTGTGAGTATCTTCAATCGCCAGTCGAATAGAATTGATAATCAAGTCGTGAGCGATTTGCATCGCCATGCGCCATTGCACGATCATCGTGAGTCAGTCCCGATTATCATTGGACCGCCTGGCGAGGGCTGGCTCAGACGTCGCAGGAAAAACACGGCGCTGGGATGAACGAACATTGATGTGTAACCAAAGGCGAGGGAGTGGAAGTCGTCGTAGGCATTCCGATATCAGACGCCATCTTATAAGTATTGCCTTCGTCGTTCCACTCGAGCGGTGCGAATTTGCCCACAGCGTACCGCGGGACTCTTGCCACGAGTTCATTGTGCATCATCGGGTAAGGTCCGCACCGCATCGGGAACATTTCGCAGAACATTTGCCCACTGCGCATACATCGTATCAACGTAGCTCTCCCCATGACTCGGGATGCTTACTGATATAGGAAGCAAACACGACGCACTCATAGAGAGTACGAGAAGCGCGCAACGCAGCGTTTTTCCGAGTCCGTGGTGCACGAGAAAATGGATTTCCTCGAACAGGTCGCGCGAAGCCACGCCAAGCGGAAAAACGACTCGATCTTCAGGCATTGCGACGTTGCTTGCCACGTTTTCGCCGAACGCAAGATCCACAGCAGTTTTCAAGTGATCCAATTCGCCCCTGTATTTTGCAAGGCGGTTTTGTGCTTCACTCGCTTCCACCATCCACCTCCATTTCACTGAATAAAACGTGAGGGCGAAAACGCCTCTGCTACCAGATTTGGTCATTGACTCTTCGAAGAGGCGCGCGAGTTCGTCGGGTCCGGCGGGCCGCGGGGAGAGTTTCGTCACGCGATGTTGCGGCAGAGTGCCTTCGACGAGAGCGGGGATGTCCGCGGATTCGTAGCCTAATTCGCGCAGGCCGTTGGGCACTTTCAAATCGCGCATCAATTTCACGATCTGGTCGGCGAGAATATTGCCGGCATCTTCCTGTTTTGCAGTGGATACGTTGGCGCCCAAAAGCTCCGCAGCCTTGAGATGGCGTTCCGGACAAGCCGACGAAGTGAAACGGAAGACGGCGGGCGCGTTGACGAATTACGGATATGCCGTGAGGCACCAAGGGATGATCGGCTGAATATCCCGCCGGGCGATAATTTCGCACCATGCCCGCTACCGGGTAGGACATTCCATGCGGCAAATGCACGCCCGCGTTTCCAAAACCGATGCCCGCATACGACGCGGCGAGCAGCATGTTGGCGCGGGCTTCGTCATCGCCTGGATCGGCGACCGCGCGACGCAAATACGCTCCGACAAGACGAAGCGCTTCCAAACTCCACAAATCGCTAATCGGGTTCGAGCCTTGATATGCCGGGCGTAAGCAGCGGCCGCTCCGGCCGGGGGCGCTGCTGAAAAGGAATGGCGGTATACGACTCAACGGCGTGGCTCAAGACATCGAGCCCGGAAGCCGCGGCAACGGCCGAGGGAAGCGTTCGCGTATTTTCCGGGTCAACGAGGCCGAGCGTTGGCCGAAGACGGCGATGAGCGATGCCGGTTTTCGCCTTCATCTGGATGAAATCGAAAATCGCGACGCCGGTTGTCTCGCTGCCGGTTCCCGCCGTGGTTGGAATTGCGATCAAGGTCTTCAGCGGGCCCGGAATTGGCAGGCCCCGTCCGATTGGTGGATTCACGTAATCCAGGAAATCGGCGGGATAAGAGCTATACAAATTCGCCGCTTTAGCCGTGTCGATCGTGGAACCTCCGCCTACGGCAACGAAGGCGTCGAAATCTTCGGACTGGGCCGCAGTAGTCGCCTCGCGAAAGGATTCGTCGGAAGGCTCCACGAGGACGCGATCGAAAACTGAAAAGCGAATTTTCTGATCTTGCAGAGATTCGAGGACGGCGGTCACGGGAGGCAGCGCGCGAAGGTTGGGGTCGGTAAAGACCAGCACGTGCTTCTTGCCCAGGTCGGCCAATTCCGCGCCGACTTCGCGCGTGACTCCAAAACCGAACCGGATGGAGCTCGTCGCCATCTCGAACGCATATTCATTCGACATGATGCCTCGCTTGGTAAGCGGCCCGCAGAATGCAATTAGTGCCGATTCTTCGTCAACATATATAAGTGAGACAGTTGGGAAACGATTGGGAGCGCTCTTTTCTGTCTCTGCATGACGGCAAATTCGTGTTCCGTGTGTTGCATCGCAGAGTTACACTACGCCGACGTTGGTGCGGTATCAGGCCAGCAGTGAGCAAGAGCGCGTCCGTCAGCGGCGCGTTCGATCGGGTTCGCGGGGGGGACGATCATGAATGCGATTCGCCGCATGTGGATTGCCGCGTTAATTATTCCGCTGTGGGGATTGGCTTCGAGTCGGGCCGCATGCGTCTCCGCGCGCGGCACAGGATGCGCCCATCGCTAACCCGGCGCCTGCAGACGTCGATCAAGGCAAACAAATTTTCGAGACGCGCTGTTCCACCTGCCACGGCCTCGATGGCGGAGGCGCGATGGGTCCCGAATATCCAGGGAATTCCCATGCGGCTGGGCGCGCCCGCGGTTGCTGACGTGATCAAGAACGGAATGAGCGGCGGAATGCCTTCCTTTGCGGGGCAACTGGATGCGTCGCAAATTCAGCAGGTGATCGCCTACCTTCTTACGCTGACGCACAAGGACTCGGGCACGGTGACGGGTGACGCGGCGAAAGGTAAAGAGGTGTACGACGCGAGCGGTTGCGCTGGGTGCCACATTATTTCGGGTGAAGGCAGCGGCGCGGGGCCTGAACTTACTACCGTTGGCAAAGTGCGCGGCCCCGGGTACCTGAAGACGACGCTGCTTTATCCCGGATCGGATTTGCCTCAAGCGCGCGTGTTCCTGGAAACCGGCGGACTCCTCGATTACATGTACGTCCACATTGTCACTAAGGACGGCAAAACATTCGACGGCACGCGCGTGACGGAAGATTCATTCCGCATCGTGATCAAGGACGTCAGCGGCAAGTTTCACTCGTTCCAGAAAAGCGATCTGCGCGAATTCAAAAAGGAACCGGGCAAGAGCGTGATGCCCAGCTACAAGGAGAAATTGTCGGATGCGCAGGTGGACGATCTTGTGGCATACCTTGCGAGCTTGAAGGGGGACCAATGAAAATCGTCAAGTACGCCTTGATCCTTGCCGCTTTTCTTGTTTGCAGCTCGGCGCGGTCCCTCGCGCAGGATGTGCCTTACGACCGGATCCTGCACTCGCAAAGCGAGCCGCAAAGCTGGCTGACGTACGGCTGGCAGCTATTCATCTCAGCAGTATTCGTCGCTCAAGCAAATCAACCGCGAGAACATATCGAATTTGAAAGTGGCATGGATGTACCAGGCGAGCAAGCCGGCTTCGAATCTCGAGTCATCTCCGATCGTGGTGGACGGCGTGATGTACATCACCGAGCCGCCTGGCACGGTAACGGCTTTGGACGTCCGCACCGGACTGAGATTGTGGAGTTGGTCGGCGGTTCTTCCCGAACACGTTGTCTCGATCGGTCTTTACGCAACGAGCCGCGGTGTGGCGATACTCGGTGACACGGTATTCATCGGGTACAGCCGATTCGCATCTGGTCGCACTCGACGCGAAGACTGGCGCGGTCCGATGGAACGTGCACGTGGCCGACAACGCGATGGGATACGCGATGACGGGCCCGCCGCTCGCACTCAAAGACAAAGTGATTATCGGCAGCGCGGGGAGCGAAGCGGCCGTCCGCGGATTTCTCGACGCCTACGACGCAAAAACCGGCAAGAGACTTTGGCGTTTCTGGACCACTCCGCGGCCGGGAGAACCGGGCGCGGAAACCTGGGGCAATGGCGCAATCGAAAGCGCCGGCGCGACCACGTGGAACAACGGCTCCTACGATCCCGAGCTGAACCTGGTTTACTGGGGCACGGGAAATCCAGCGCCGGATTTCAACGACGACCAACGACCCGGGGACAATCTCTATACGTGTTCCGTGGTGGCGCTCGATGCGGACACGGGAAAACTGAAATGGTATTTTCAATTTTCGCCGCATGAAGATCACGACTGGGATTCGGACGAGCCTGCGATTTTGTTTAACGCCACAATCGATGGGAAGCCGCGCAAGCTGCTCGGCTTTGCCAATCGCAATGGCTTTTACTACGTGCTGGATCGCGTGACCGGGAAATTCATCACGGGCCAGCCGTTTGTGAAGGAAACCTGGGCGAAGGGTCTGGATGCCAACGGCCGTCCGATACCCGCGCCCAATCAAGAGCCGACTCTGGGCGCCGGAACGCTGGTCTATCCGAGCATTACCGGCGGCGTTGACTGGACGAGTCCTTCATACAGCCCGCAGACCGGGCTTTTCTACGTAAGCGTCCACGAGACGGGCGCCTATTTCATCAAAGGCACCGGAAAGATCGAACCGGGACCTCCGAAGGGAATCGTGGGAGGCGGCGGAATTCGCGCGCTGGCCGGCGAGCAATCGTACGGCGCGATTCGCGCGCTCGAAGCGACGACGGGAAAACTGCGATGGCAATTCAAGCTGCTGGCGCCAGCGTGGGTTCCCGTGCTTTCAACCGCGGGCGGCCTGGTATTCAGCGGAACCGACGAAGGAAACTTTTTCGCGCTCGATGCGTTGAGCGGGAAACCACTTTGGCAATTTTATATGGGGCACAACGCGCGGTCGAATCCGATCAGTTACGAAGTGGACGGCAAGCAGTATATTTTTGTGACGGCCGGCAACACCTACATCGCATTCACGCTGCCGTAGTCATCGATGATTGGTGGGCGCCGAAGCGCCTTGACTGCTCGAAACCATCCACGTCGAATTATTTTCGTTTGGTGAAGAACACGTGAGTTACGTTCTGCGTGGGAACGTGTTCGGTGCGCTCGTAGCCGAGCTTCGGCAAATCGATACCAGTGAAAAGATTCTCACCCGCTCCGAGCAGCACTGGCGAAATCGCAAGATGCATGTCGTCGACGAGCCCCTCTTGAAGATACTGCCGGACTGTGGCGACTCCGCCGCCGAGCCGCACATCCTGTCCCTGAGCAGCTTCCGTGGCTTTTTGGAGCGCGGCGTGAATACCGTCCGTGACGAAGTGAAACGTGGTCCCTCCATTCATGGTGATTGATTCGCGAGGGTGGTGGGTGAGCACGAAGACGGGCGTGTGGTACGGCGGGGTGTCGCCCCACCATCCCTTCCACTTGTCGTCAGGCCACGGCCCTCGGATCGGGCCGAACATGTTACGGCCCAGGATCCACGCTCCGATGTTGTGAAATCCACGAGCCGCGAAGTCATCGTCTACGCTGGTCGTGCCGCCCTCTTGTCCGTGCATCTGCCGAAATGTACGAGTGGCCCATGCCCAGTCGAATAAGGCGGCGCCGCCAACGCCGAGAGGGTTTTGGAGATCTTGATCGGGGCCGGCGCTAAAGCCGTCGAGGGACACGCCGAAGCTGCGGATGCAGAATCTGCTCATGGCAATAGGGCAATCCGTTGGATGGCAAGAAAAGAGAGCCGAGCACGGCGTGCTATGCGCGGCCCTCTCGTATTTTTTCAGATGCTGATTACGCCCACTTGTCGATGGACACGCTCACCCGGTAGCTCATGTTCGCGAGCTGGTGATACGGGTTAGTCTGGCCGCCGACCACGACGAGGTTGAAAGCGTCGGCCTTTTGCCACTTCGGGATTACGTCGTCGTCCTTAAGGTTCGCTGCCTCCGGGCCGCGCGGCAGGCCGCTGAAGAGCATGGATTTGACGTCCTTCACCGTGACCGTTGTATTTTTCTGGAGCCAGTCGGTAACGGAATCCTTCGTCTTGAAACCGAGGTCGCCCAGCCCGTTTGCGACCAGCGGATCCAAGAGGAAAAGCGCGCCGAATAGCGAAGCGAAGGGCGAACAGTTCGCAGACATCGCCACGTTATATAGCGGCACCGGTTTCACGCCGAGGCCTTTGCCGCCCTGCCCTTGCGTGATGCAGAAACCGAAGAAGAAGCTGATTACGTTTTCTTCGGGCTTGAAACCCTTCTGCACGTGGAAGGGAGGCCAGGGGCTGTCCTTCTCATTTTCGGGAATGAGCAGGTTGCTGTAGTTGATTACGTTTCCCTGCGAGCCCATGTACGTCTCGCCGCAGATTCCGCCGCCGTCGAGGTTTCTGGACATCAGCGTCCACGCGCGGCCGATGCGTGGCGTTCGGCTGGTTGAACGGGCCCATGGCGCCGATGCCGTAATTCATGGTGAGCTTGTCGCGAATCGGACCGTTGACTACCGCCGCGGATACCAGCGAGTTGGTCGAGCTGAAGAGCGCGGAAATTCCGGTAGAAGCGATCGCCAGAATCGTCGGAAAATATTCCGGCAGCGCGCCGGCCATCACCGCGTTAACCGCGCACTGCTGCACGGTGAATGACCATGCGGGGAAAGCGCCTTGAGCCGGAGTCATCTTGCCGACCACTTCATCGGGCTTGTGGCTCGTGGCCTTGAGCATGGCGTCCACTTTTTCCTGCGTGGGAATGATGATCGGCATGGTGTCCGTCATTCCATTGTCGAGGAAATATTGCTGCAGGTTATCCGCCGTGTCCGTGAAAGTAGGCGCGCCGACCGGAGGAGTGACCGTTCCGGTTTTCATTTCTTCCGCGGAAGGAGGGCGCGTTAGCGAGTCCACAATCTCTTTCATCAGCGGTACGTTATGGACCGGATCGTTTCCTTCGAGGTAGGCGTACATCTGCTCGTCCGTCTTGCCCCACACCGGATGAGGGGTGTAGGAAATTCGCTGGAGCGGCATGCCTCGTTTTGCGCAGTTTGTTTGAGCGAGATCCTTAAACGCGATCGTCACTATCGGAGCTGCCGGGATGCCCATCTTTTCGTACGCTATGCAGTGACCAACGGTCGCTGGAGTGCACGTGCTTCAATGCCCAATGGCCATGATGACGGCCTGGCCCTTCTCCTTGATCTCTGCGTTCAGCTTCGGATCGTCGTCCGCGAATCCGCCGGCCTTCAGGCGGTAAACCGTGGTGACGTTCGGCATGTTTTTCTTGAACCAGTCGCCGACTTGAGCCAAGAAGTGGTCGGCGCCCGGGAAACCCATCGGAAACGAGATAAATGGTTTTGCCATCCAAAGTCGCGAGGCGCGGAGCCATCGGAATCAACGTGATGGGAGGCGGGATGCCGCGCGGATTGAGCGCGGTAAGCTTTACTTCGCCAGACGCGCCGGGCCTTCCAGTCTTACTCTTTGCCTTTTCCTGCGCCGCCGCGGATGCACCAGCCAACATCGCTGGGGACATTCCGATTAATGACAGTAATTTTCGCCGATTTATACCCATGCTCTCACCCCCCTGAAAACCCAACTATATTATATCAATGCCGAGAGCCCAAGTGCGGCGCCAGAAGTGCACCCGCAAATGCAATCGGCCAAGCCGATCCCGGTCACATCCACTTATCGATTGAGACGCTTACGCGATAGGTCAGGTTTCCGACCTGGAAGAAGGGATTTGTCTGGCCGCCGGCAACGACGAGAACGATATTATCCGGCTTGGGCCAATACGGAATCAGCGTGCCTTCCGGGCATTTGTACCATGTGGCGTAAGGTTCTTCGCCGCGAAGCGCGCGCGGATAATGGAACGTGTAGACGAACGCGGAGTCGCGGTAGTCCTTGGCGGTGCGCAGCGTATTTTTCCACAGCCAATCCATCAGCTTTTCCTTCGTGTCGTAACCCTGCTCGACAAGGCGCTTGACGGTGAGCGGATCGCAAATCACCAGCGCGTCGAACTGGCTGGTGAGCGTGCGGAAAATGTCGCTGATCTGATCGTCGAACATCGGATTTTCGAGTACGCCAGCGCCGCGCGCGCCATGGCCCTGGCGAATGTCCTCACCAGCGAAAAGGCTGACGACATTTTCTTCGGGCTTGAATCCCTTTTGTACGTGGAACGGGGTCCACAGGCTGTCCTTTTCATTTTCGGCGATCACGATGTTGTTGTAGTTCGTGTTGTTGCCCATGCGAGCCCATATACGTGTCGCCGGGAATTCCGCCGTTGCCGAGATTTTTGCCGATGAGCGTCCAGGCGCGACCGATGGTTGCATTGGGTTGCGCGAAAGGTCCCATCGCGCCGATGGTGTAATTCATGTTGAGCTTGTCGCGGATCGGCCCATTGATCACCATGGAGTAGGCGAACGAGGTAGTCGAGCTGCCGAGCGCCGCCATTCCGGACGAAGCGACAGCCAGCACCACCGGAAAATATTCCGGCTCGCATCCGGCCATCACCGCGTTCACCGCGACCTGCCTTACGGTGTACGTCCATGCGGCGAACGCGCCCGCAGCCATCTTGCCGACCACTTCGTCGGGATGATGGCTGGTGCCCTTCAGCATCGCATCCACTTTTTCGAGCGTGGGGATAATCACGGGCAGAAAATCGGTCATTCCATTGTTGAGCAAATGCGTTTGCAGATTATCGAGAGTGTCCGGCCCGTAGAGGGGAGGGCCGACGTTGACATCCATCATTCCGGTTTTTGTGTCTTCGGCGGTGAGCGGCACGGTCAGGCCGTCGATGATTTCTTTCATCAGCGGCTTGCCGGAGACAGGATCGCTGCCCTCCACGTACGCCATCAACTGTTCGGCAGTCTTGCCCCAAACTGGATGCGGGGTGAAGCAGGCGCGAATATGCGGCATTCCACGCTTCGAGGCATTCGATTTCGCGAGGTCGGCGAACGACTTCGTCGCCATGGGAACGGATGGGATTCCCATTTTTTCAACTGTTATGCAGTGACCGACGGTCGCTGGGGTGCAGCTGCTTCAATGGCCGATGGCCATTATGGCCGCGTTGCCCTTTTCCTTGATTTCCTTCCAGAGCGGTGGATCGTCCTCCATGTAGGGGCCGGCTTTTTTGCGGAATACAACGGTGACGTCGGGATAGTTTTTGCTGAACCAGATCTGCATCTGCTGGAGGAGCACGCCTCCGCTCATGAATCCGGTGTCGACGAGATAAATCGTCTTTCCGTGAATGGTGTCGAGGCGGGGCGCCATGGGAATCAAGCGCACAGGAGGCGGCGAACCTTTGGGATTGAGAGCCTGGAATTGGGCGTCGCCAACGGCAGCGGCTTTTCCGGACTTCGACGACTTGGACTGCTGCGCGTCTGCTCGAGATCCGGCAAGCAGCGCCGGAGACATTCCCAGAAGCGATAGAAGCTTTCGTCTATTGATTGTCATGGTTTCACCTCAGAACCATGTCCGAAATCTCTAAACGGGTCGCCGCCAACGGATCCCTGGGTCACGTTGTGCCCTCGGAATGACAATCCTTGTCGGAATGTCACATCCATTTATCAATCGAGACGCTCATCCCGTAGCTCATATTGGCGGCTTGCGGGTAGGCGTTCGTTTGTCCGCCAGTGACCACAACGTTGAAGCTGCTTGGCCTGGGGAAGTGCGGAATCACCGCATCGTCGGGAAGCTTGTACCAAGTCGCGAAGGGTTCGACACCCTTCAGGGCCTGCGGGTATTCGAACAAATATGCGAAATTCCGGCCTTTGTAATCCTTCACCGTCTGCGTCGTATTCTTGTACAGCCAATCAATCAACTTTTCCTTGGTGTTGTAGCCTTGTTCGTGCAATCGCACGGCAACCAGCGGATCGGCAATCACCAGCGCGCCGAAAAATCCGGTGAAGGTGCTAAACAAGTCGCTGAGCTGAGCATCGAACATGGGGCTGGTATTGACGCTGCTGCCGCGGGCGACCTGCCCTGGAACGACCCCCAAACCGCGGAACAAACTGACGACGTTTTCTTCTTTCTTGAAGCCGCGCTGAACGTGGAAGGGATCCCACGGGCTTGCCTCTTCGTTCTCCGCAATCACGACGTTGTTGTAGTTCAGGTTGTTGCCCACCGAACCCAGGTACGTATCGCCGGGAATTCCACCGTTACCGAGATTCTTCGACATGATCGTCCAGGCGCGGCCAATCGTGGCGTTTGCCTGTGCGAACGGCCCCAGCGCTCCGATCCCATAGTTAAACTCGAGCTTGTCGCGAATCGGGCCGTTGATAATCATCGAGAATGCGAAGGAGTTCGTCGAACTGAAGAGTGAAGCGATTCCCGTGGATGCGATCGCCAGTAATATCGGGAGATATTCCGGTCTGCAGCCAGCCATCACCGCGCTTGCAGCCACGTGCCGTACGGTATAGCTCCACGGCGGATACGCACCCGCCGCCATTTTGCCGATCACTTCGTCGGGATGGTGGCTCGTTCCCTTCAGCATTGCATCCAGTTTTTCCTGGGTCGGCAGAATGATGGGGAGGAAATCCGTATAGCCATTGTTGAGATAAAATTCCTGCAGATTCTCGGCGGTGTCGGTGAACGTTGGTGGGCCCACAGAGACCGTGACCATCCCCGATTTCTTGTCGTCATCGCTGAGCGGGACGGTGAGCGCGTCCACCACTTCCTTCATAAACGGCTTTTGGCTGACGGGATCCTGCCCGTCAACGTACACGCGCAATTCTTCGGGAGTCTTGCCCCACACCGGATGCTGGGTGAAGCAGATGCGCTCATGCGGCATTCCCCTCTTCGCCGCATTCAGGATCGCGAGATCCTTGAACGCCTTGGTGACAATCGGGGCGCTCGGGATGCCCATCTTTTCAGTAGTTATGCAGTGACCGACGGTCGCTGGAGTGCAGGTGCTTCAATGGCCGGTGGCCATGATGACCGCGTTGCCCTTTTCCTTAATTTCTTTCCATAGCGTGGGATCGTCCTCCGCGTAAGGCCCGGCCTTTCTGCGGAACACGGTCGTGACTTGCGGCATGTTCCTCTTGAACCAGTCCGCGATCTGCGCGAGGAGCAAATCGGAGCCGTGGAATCCAGTGTCCACGAGATACACGGTTTTGCCGTCGAGCGAATCGAGGCGAGGCGCCATGGGAATTAATTGTATGGCAGGCGGAATACCTTTCGGATTGACGGTCGTCAGCTTGAATGGGCCTGAGTCGGCGGCCGGCGCTGCGCGCTTGGTTTGACTTGCTTGTGAAGTCTCACCGGTCAGAAGTACCGGTGACATTCCCAGCAGTGACAGCAGCTTTCGTCTATTCATTGGTTGGTCCCCACCCGGCCCAAAGCCGTATACTCCTTCGACGGCTCAAACTTGCCGTCGGTTACCTCCAGCGCATCACACGGCTTATATTACTCGAATATTGCGGTTGCAAACTTTTTGCATTCGAGTGTTTGCGAACGGCCGATGGAAAGTAGCGATCCGCCGCTATCTGTCCGTGAATTCGTCGTTGTGGACGATGAACTCCGGATAGGCGCCGGCGCCCAATTCATAGAGGTCCATACCTTGCCGTTCGCCCTCGGCAGCGACGCGTTGCGAGTACAGGCGGTCGAGCAGCCAGTTCACCCCGTAGGTCAAAGGCAAAATGAAACCTATTAGCGTCGCAATGCCCACTATCTGCGCGAGCCACTGTTCCGCAGCGCCGCCTGACTGCGCGTCGGCCCCGCCCATCGCGGGGATCCTGGCGAACAATCCCACGGACAACACGCCCCACAGGCCGCCCATCGCGTGCGCTGAAATTGAACCGCCCGGATCGTCCACCGACATGTGGAGTTCGAACCATTCCACGGAAAACGTGACGATCGCTCCGGCAAAAAGGCCAATCATCGCGGCCAGACCGGGGCTGACGAACGCGCAAGCGCCGCTGCTGGCCGCGAGTCCGCCGATCCAGCCATTGGCAGTCAGCGATGCATCCGGCTTTCCGAAACGGGCGTGCGTAATCGCGGCGGCTGCCAACGCAGCCGTCGCCGCGGACAAAATTGTGTTGATCGCCACCAGCACGGATTGTCCCGGTTCGGCGCCGTTATAGAGAATCGCGCCCGCGGAGTTCAATCCCAGCCAGCCCAGCATCGCTAGAATACAGCCGAGGATTACGAGTACGCCGTTGTGGCCAGGAATCGCAGTAGGGAGACCGTCGCGCGTATATTTGCCGCGACGAGCGCCTAGAATCCACGCGATGGAGAGAGCCGTCAATCCGCCAACGACTTGAATTGTGGCAGCGCCTCCCGTGTCCACAAATCCGCGCCCCAGCCCGTAATTCGATCCGAGCTGCGACAGCCATCCGCCTCCCCACACCCAGTGCGCGAATAGTGGATACGTCCATCCGGCGAAAACGGCGGTCGAAACGCAGCAAGCGCCCAACTTCCAACGGTCTGCTCCGCTGCCCAAAGGTATGAGCGCGGCCAATCCAACGCTGAACATTCCGAGCAACGCAGCAAGCGATGCTGGTGAACCATCGAGGGACTGATGGCCCAGAAAAAACTGCCCCGACGCGATCCAGCTCCATTCTTTGCCGCCGACTAACGCTACGTGCGACGGCCCTCCGGCGAATCCTTGCCAAGCAAAACCGCACACAAAATACGCGAGAGCCGCTACGGCAAGAACGCACATGGAGGCCATCATCGAATGCGCCGCACTGCGCGAACGCCCAAGGCCGGTGCTGATCAGCGCCAGCCCGGCGGCGGCGCAGGGCACCAGAAAAATAAATGCGAGGCAGAGGAACATCGCGGGATAGGGAATACTGGGCGTGGGCGCAGGGATCACTCGTGCACGCCTCGCCGAATCGGATGAGCGCGGATTACCAGCACGAGCCCCACAATTTCGACACCAACGCCGGCCAGCACGAAGGCAATTCGTGGCGCGTCTTTGGTCATCAGTGCGAGCGCGCTGACGACAATTCCCCAGCCGGCCAATAAGAGTAGAAAACCAAAAAGCCTCATGCAACGAGCCCCCGGCACGCGCGGCGTGATGCGTGCGAGCCATTATTTGCACGGCTAAAATATCATTCTTGGGCCCTACGGGGAGAGAACAAAGAGTATCGTCACCAGCCGCCGCCTACGCGGGGCAAGCCTAGCATTCAGCGGATATTCCAACCAGTCGAATCTTGGGGCAAAAGAGAGAGATGCAGAAAAAAGCGGAGAGAGAATTGATCTCCGCTTTTCGCCGGATGGCTCGCGTTGCTCCGCCTACTGCGTTGCCGCGGCGGATCGAGGCATTACGTTGACCGTCAAAGGCCGACCCAGCTGAAAATCCAATTTTGTCTCCGACGGAATTCTTACTTGCTTGCCGCCCGTCGCGCCCTGATAAATTCCGCCGCCAGCGCCCCCGACTCCCGCTCCGATCGCAGCGCCTCTTCCGCCGCCGGCAATCGCGCCGATGATTGCGCCAATCACAGCTCCGCCGCCAACTTTCTCGGCTGTGCTCTTGCCTTGCGCGTCGCCGGCCAGCGAATAGGTGCTGCTTACGAGCGAATAGGACTGGCCGTGAAATTCAAGCTTTACGAGCTCGAGGCGCAGTTCGCTCTTGCCGGAATATTTCCCGGCGGAGTTGGCGGATGCCAGCCGCACATACACATCGGCGCCGCGCGGAACGACTACCGAATCGTCCACGACGATGGGCGCGTCGAGCGACGCATGGAAGATTTCTCCGGCGTGGTTGACCGACGAATCGATGCCGTCAATCATGCGGATCGTTAGAGTCGTGTTCGCTGCAACTTGCACCGGCACGGGCTGCGGCGGCGGGGGCGTTGCTGGCGCCGCTGCAGGCGCTGGAACCGGATCCGGTTGTACCGCCGGTGCAGCAGCCATTGCTTCCGCGGGCGGTGGTGGCGGATCATCCGGGGCGTTGTAGGCGGTATCCGCATCGTCCGGCGGAGGTTGTTGCTCTTCCTTTTTCTTGTGCGAGTCTGCCTTCAGGGCCGCGCGGTCATGTTTTAGCGCCGGCGGAGCGGCGGCCGCTGCCTGGGGTAAGGGTGCGACTTCGAGGGTCATCTGGTCATTCACTTTGGTCACACCGGGCGTCATGATCGCGATCTTGAACGCGTCCAGGCGTGCAGCGTCGCTGGGGACGGTACCGCTCAGCGTCACACGTCCATGATCGGACGTAACCTTCAGGCTCGCGGTTTTGAGTAGCTGGTCAGAAAACATTTGCGACTGGATGCCGGTGACGAGCGCCGCATCGTTCGCCTTGTTCGAGCATCCCATTGCGAGCGCGATGGCCAACATCGCGATCGAGAGGATCGATCTCTCGCGCATCTTACTTTCTCCTTCTGGCGTCCTGCTGGCCCCGAACTATTGCTGCCTGGCAAATTCCTTCGGGCGTCGCAGTTCACTCCATTACGATGCAACCAGACCACTAAATGCCGTCCGATACTAGGGCCGCCATCGTTGGCAAATCCGGTTTGCCGCAAGGAAGCTGACCGGCTGACGTAAGCGCAAAATAACGCACAGGCGCCATTGTTCCGTTTCGTTGAAACTGGGACAGTGGCGTTTGTGTTTCTTGGATTTTTCTGCTGCGGAAATTGCGTTGGGTTCCTGAGGAAGCTCTACTCTTCACGCGCCGCGACGATGTTTTTGCCTTCCGCGCGAATCTCGATGGCCATCGGCGGCCGGATTCCGGATCCTTGAACGATCAGAGCCGCGAACCAGATCATCGTTCGACGCTCCGCCGCTGTACTTCAGCAAGTCGTAGACGGTGCGGTTGCACGGGTCGCCAACCATCGGGTGGTCGGCGTGGAATGAGTATTCGGTTTTCAATTTGTCGAGGTCGGTGACGAATTCCAATTCGCAATTGCCGAAGGGCTCGACCAGCGAGAATCCCCAGTAGCCTCCGCGCGGCAAATGCACCACCATGGCGGGCTCGTCTTTACCTGAGATCAAACTGCGATATATGAAACGCTTTGCGGACCACGGTTTTGCCATCTCCTCCGCGGTAGCGACGATACCGGGCCCTACCGGCAGGCTTGGCGCGCTTCTGGCTGCGGGCACCGCGGAAGCTGATTTCGTCGAATCAGCGGAAGTGTCCACAGGTTTCGGAGTCGAGCTCCTAACCCAATGGATTAGCAATGCAAGAAGGATGACCGCAGCTACTGCCGCAATCGCAATCAGCTTGATGGGGGGAGGCGCTTTTTCCTGCGGCGTGTCGGAATTTTCATTTTCAGGCGGTACGGGCGTCTCCGTCTTGGCTTTCACGTTGCTGGGCGACACCCCCGGGATGGTAGGTTGCTGGGGTTTGAAAGGGTCGACTTTTTTTTCGTCCATCAAGATGGGCATCCGGAAACGCACCTTCAGATTGAATGGGCTGCTGCGGAAATGCAAGATAGCGGCGCTTCTGGGGTGTTGTCACTTTCGCATGCAGGGAATGCCCGTCGTCGCGGTGCTACGCAGGCCGCTCGAGACGCACGGAATGGTGCGCCACATACTCGTGAAGGTTCGCGAGCTTCAGCAGCAGCTCAAGCATCCGGTCGCGATGCTGCGGCTGGGGGTCGCTCGCCTTTTCTTCCAGATTTTTTACGATCGCGAGCGCATCGGAGAGGAGCCATTCGATGTCCGCGGGATTCATCGCGCTGCCTTCACGGCAGCGGCCGAAAGTTTGGTCCGTGCGCAGGAATGCGTCGTCGAGGAAATGCTCGAGGCAAAGTCGTTCGTTGGCCAGAGCCGTCGGAATCGAATTCGGACACGCTGACCTTCGGCACTTTCCAGGAACAGCCGTATTCATCGCCAACCTCAATTACCTAAAAATGGATTTTTCCGGGGTCCGTGCGAGAGAGACTACCATAACTTTTCCGCACCAGCGGAAGTATCCAAGGCGAGATTGGTGTCAGATGCAACACAATTGTGGTTACAATCTTTTTTGCGAGACCACAATGAAAACGTGGAGCGCTCAGTTGGAGAAAGAGGAGCGATGAACCGGATCTGCGCGGTAGTGCTGCTAACGGCATGCATGGGTTTTGCAGCATGTGGAGGAGGGGGCGGTAGCCAGGGAGGAGTCCGGGTCATCCAGCTTTCGCAGACAACTCTCTCCTTCGCCGCAAACTTCGGCATTCCTTACATGCCTGTTCCCGCTCCTGTGAATATAGCCAACGCGGGCAGTGGCACGCTCTCGTTTACGGCTACCGGCGATCAGCCATGGCTCATCGTCACACCCGGAAACGGTACGGCGCCTCAATCCGTCAACGTGTCCGTTGCATTGGGAACTCTGGCGGTGGGTCCCTACACAGGTCACGTGACGATCGCCGGAACCGGTGCGCAGGCACCAGCGACGATCACGGTCACGTTTAATGTCGTGAATGCGCCTTCGAACACTCCTTTCTGGCCGCAGTGGGGGGCGGACCCGCAGCACACCGGAATGGTCAACGTTGTTGGTCAAGGCGCTGTGAACCAACTTGCAGACATCGTTTACGACCCGTTTGTCGCTCAGGAGCAAGCGGAAAACGTATCGGAGGGAGATTTAACAGTCCATTACCAGGCGCCGATTACGGACGGCAACGATGTCTATATGATGACCAAGACTGGGACTTACAAGTCGTGCAACCCGGCTGGGGCATGGGCGACTGGATCGGCCTGCGGACCGAATACCTGGTCGTCCGAGCAGTGGAACGAAGTGAGATTCAGCTGGCTGGCTGGAAATCTCGTATCCGTCTGGACTTTCGCCACTGACTGGAAGCCGGAGCCAAACGGCTCGGGGCTGGGAGGTTGGGAGCCCGTGTTTCATCCCGTGGACGCCAACGGATTCATTTACGTGCCTGGCGCGGGCGGCACGGTCTGGAAGGTCAACCAAGCCGACGGAACTTCGGCAGCTCCGATCAATCCATTTTCGGGAATGAACGTCACGGCGACCGATATGTATGTGGCGGGACCTCTAGCCGCCGATTCAGCGGGAAATATCTACTACAACGCGATCGAACTTGCCGATCCAAGCGTGGGCGATCCCTGGCAGAAAGACATACAGGGAGCATGGCTGGTAAAGGTGACCCCTGCCGATGCGACCAGCGTCCTTTCCTTTGCGTCGCTAATTCCAGGAGCGCCCGCCGGCACGGCGACCACCTGTCCGGGACAATTCTCCGGCGGCGGAACTTTGCCCTGGCCGCCATCCACTAGCGCGGTTCCGGCGACCGTGACATGCGGTTCGCAACGCGCGGGGCTGAACATTGCGCCCGCGGTGGCGGCCGACGGGACGATCTTTACCGTGAGCCGCGCCCATTTCGATAACATGCAGGCTTATCTCGTCGCCGTGAAATCCGATTTCTCGGGCCCAAAATGGGTAGCGTCCTTGCAGCACCTGCTGAATGATGGTTGCGGAACCATTGTGCCGATCGGTCCCACGAACAGCACGCCGAACGCTTGCCGAGTAGGAGCGACGCCTGGCGTCGATCCCACCACGAACGCTCCCGGCTCTGGAGTTGTGATTGACCTAGCGTCGTCTTCTCCTACGGCGCTCCCTGACGGCTCTGTGATTTTCGGTGCGATCACCAACTACAACGGCTTCCGCGGGCACATGTTCAAATTCAACTCGATTGGCACTTTCACTGGCGCATACGATTTCGGTTGGGATTCGACACCCGGCGTGTATTCCCACGGCGGGACGTATTCGATCGTCCTCAAGGACAATCACTACGACACGGGACTCTACTGCAATCTGAGCAGTTCGATCTGCCAGGCGCTTCCTCAAGGGCCTTACTACATCACGCAGCTTGACCCGAACCTTAATATCGAATGGCAATTTCAAGGTACGAATACCCAGAGCTGCAGCCGCAGTGCTAATGGCACCCTCACCTGTACGACCACGAATCCGAACGGATTCGAATGGTGTATCAATATGCCGGCGGTGGACGCGGACGGGAACGTGTATGTGACCAGCGAGGACGGCAACCTCTACGTGCTGCCGCAAGGTCACTCCGGGGTTTTCACCACGCCCTCGGCAAATCTCTTTTTGAATCTGGCAGTTGGCTCGGCATATACGCCGCTATCCATCGGGCCTGACGGGAAGCTTTACACGCAGAACGACGGGCACATGTTCGTGGTCGGGAATTAGACGAAGGCCTCGCGCAAAAAAAGGGGCCAGCGGTTGCCCGCCGGCCCCAACCTGCTCAATTCCTAATGCTTGGCTATTAGAAGCGGAAAACAACGCCGGTGGAAATGCGGGCGTTGTTCTGCGAGTCCCCACCGAAACGCGTCAGCAGGTATTCCGCTTGGATCAAGCGAATGCCGATGTGGGTCGTCGCGTTCCAGTCAACGCCGCCGCCGAGCGCCATTGAAAAAGCGTTCTCGGAGGTGTTGAAGGACTGGCAATCACCCTCGCGGTGTAAACGTGCAGTATCGCATTCGTTAAGCCCGCTAAATGATGCATGCGCCCCGCCGAACAGAACCTGGGCGAATGGGGTGATCGGACCGTGTCGCAACGCAACTTTGGGCCCGAAGAGATACGACACGACGTTCGTGTCCAAACCTAAACCCGACTGACTCCAGTGGTAGCCGCCAAAATCGCCCACAATCCCGAACATCGGGGTCAGGTTGTATGCCAATGAGCCGCTGCCGCCATTGAAGTTTTCGCCGGGCGCGCCAGATCCCGGATTAACGCGCAGGTACGAGTAACCTCCGAAGGCTTCAACCTTCGGCGAGTCGTCCTGGGCCGATGCGATACCCGAGAACAGCAGTAGGGCCCCACACAATAGTGCCAACCTTTTCATTTAAATCTCCTGTGCTTTGATTTTTCGTGCCCGATTCAGGCGCGAGAGGGATGTTTAGCTGGCCATCGGCTCCAACCGTCCAAGCCCGGCCGACCCAGATGCCCCGACCTCTTTTGTACCATTCCAGGAAATCAGGGACAAGCAAGGATCGTGGGTTGTGTGCCTGTTCAATAAACGATGTAAGTTACTGTTTACAAATGAGATGCACTGTAGTACCGCACATGTCTTTGTGGAACTCGGTTGCTAGGTTTGTTCCGAAAATCTCAGGCGGCAGTACCGTGACACTTCTTGTACTTCTTCCCTGAGCCGCACGGACACGGGTCATTTCGGCCAACTTTAGCGCCCGATCGGACCGGTTTGGGGGCCTCGGCCTGCGCTGGGCCGGCCTGGAACTGCAGATTCTGCTGCTGCCGCCGCTGGCGCTGCTCGATCTGTCTGGCCTCATCTTGGGGCTTGGCGGGCTGCATCAGGAACAGGAACCGCACCGCCTCGGTGTCAATCCGGTTCATTAACTCGTCGAAGAGGGTAAAGGCTTCCTTCTTGAATTCGACCAGGGGATCCAACTGCCCATAGCCTCGCAGCCCGATGCCCTCTTTAAGGTGGTCGAGGGTGAGCAGGTGGTCTTTCCACTGGGCATCCACGATATCGAGCAGGATGTGGCGTTCGAGCCATCGCAGAGTCGCCGCAGTGAAGAGGTTCTCCTTTTCTTCGTAGCGCGCCTTGGTATTTTCGAGCAGCGTCTCGGCGAGCTCGTCATGGCCCAGTTCGGCTACGTCAACGCCGACAGCCTTAAGGTCCAAGCCGAACTGGTTCAGCATTTCGTTCGCGAACTGGGTCACGTTCCATTGGTCGGGGTGCTGCTCGCGCGGGCAGTAGGTTTCAACCAGCTCGTTCACGATAGCCTCGGCGCGCTCCATCACGAATTCCTTCTGATCGCGGCCTTCCAGGAACGAGCGGCGCAGCGAATAGATTGTTTCGCGCTGCTTGTTCATCACATCGTCGTACTCAAGCAGGTGTTTACGGGCTTCGAAGTTCTGCGCCTCGACTGCCTTCTGCGCGTTCTCGATCCGCTTGCTGATCAGCCGCGATTCGATGGGCACGCCTTCGGTCATTCCCAACCGGAACATGATGGCTTGCATGCGCTCGCCGCCGAAAATGCGGAGCAGGTCGTCCTCCAGCGAAAGGAAAAATCTCGATGAGCCCGGATCGCCCTGGCGTCCGGCTCGCCCACGAAGCTGATTGTCGATGCGCCGCGCCTCGTGGCGCTCGGTGCCAAGGATATGCAGGCCGCCCATGGCCACCACTTCGTCGTGTTCCTTTTTGCATTCCGCCGCAAACTGATCGTAGAGGGGTTTCCATGCCTCGAGCGGTACCTGGAATAAATTCCCTTCCTGCTGGAACAACACCATTTCAGCCTTCCCTGTGCCGTTTCCCGTCGCAGCCGCCTGGGCCGCATCCGCCTGTGCAGGCGTTTCTGTTCCGGGCGCGGCGCTGATTACCGACCCGGCCGGCAAATATGGGATCGCCAATTTTTCCCGCAAGCAGTATTCGCGCGTCATCGCTTCGGGGTTGCCGCCGAGCAAAATATCGGTCCCGCGGCCGGCCATGTTCGTGGAAACCGTTACGGAGCCTTTGCGCCCGGCCTGCGAGATTACCTTCGCCTCGCGCTCATGCTGCTTTGCGTTCAAAACCTGGTGCGGGATCTTGTGTTTGATCAGCAACTCGGCGATCTTTTCCGATTTCTCGATCGAGATGCTGCCAACCAGCACCGGCTGGCCGCTTTCATAGTATTGCCGGATGCCGCCGGCCTTCGTGCCATCCTCTTGGATGATTCCATTCACGGTGGCTTCGTACTTTTCTTTTTCAGTGCGGTAAACCACATCCGGATTCTCGATGCGGATGAGGTTCCTGTTCGTCGGGATGGCGACGACTTCGAGCTTGTAAATCTTGTCGAACTCCGGAGCCTCGGTTTCGGCGGTTCCGGTCATGCCCGAAAGTTTTTTGTACATCCGGAAATAATTCTGAAACGTAATGGTAGCGAGCGTCTGATTTTCGCGCTCGATTTTCACGGATTCCTTGGCCTCGATCGCCTGATGCAACCCGTCCGACCAGCGCCGACCGGGCATCTGCCGTCCGGTGAATTCGTCCACGATCACGATTTCGCCGTCTTTCACGACGTAATCCACGTCCTTTTCAAATAGCGTGTGTGCGCGCAGCCCCTGATAGACGTGGTGGATGATTTCCATGTTCGCGGGGTCGTAGAGATTGCCCAGGTTCAGCAGGCGCTCGCACTTTGCCACGCCTTCTTCGGTCAGCGTGGCCGTTCGCAGTTTTTCATCGAGCGTGTAATCGATGTCGCGGATCAGCTTCGGAATCATCTTGTCAATGCGGTAGTACTTGTCGGTAGATTCCTCGGCAGGCCCGGAAATGATCAGCGGGGTGCGGGCCTCATCAATCAGGATCGAGTCCACTTCGTCCACGACCGCAAAGTGGTGGCCGCGCTGAACGCAATCCTTCAGGTCGTACTTCATGTTGTCGCGCAGATAGTCGAAGCCGAACTCGTTATTCGTTCCGTAGGTGATATCCGCGGCGTAGGCGGCGCGGCGCTGCACATCGTCCAGGCCGTTCACGATTACGCCGACCGTCAGCCCGAGGATCTTGAAGATCGGCCCCATCCACTCGGCGTCGCGCCGCGCCAGATAATCGTTCACGGTCACGACGTGCACGCCCTTACCGGTGAGCGAATTCAGATACGCGCCGAGGGTGGCGACGAGCGTCTTGCCTTCGCCCGTTTTCATCTCCGCGATTTTGCCCTGATGCAGCACGATTGCGCCGATCAGCTGCACGTCAAAATGGCGCATGCCCATCGTGCGGCGCCCCGCCTCGCGCGCCGTAGCGAACGCGGGCACGATCGCTGGTTCGAGCGCTTCCTGCAGCTTTTCTTTATAGTCGGGATCGTCCAGTTCGACACCTTCGAGACGCGCCTGCACTTCGGCCTTCAGTGCAGCGGTGCTCGCACCGAGCTCTTCGTCGGACAGCTGCTTCATTTGCGGTTCGAGCGCGCTCACCGCGTCCACGAGCGGCTGAAGGCGCTTGACGTCGCGCTCGTGTTTCGTCCCGATGAAGCGCGCTACGACATTGTCTATAATCTTTTCAACGTCCATATGTGCCGGCTCTGACGCTTCTAGAGGCCATTCTCGCTTCTAAACGATCACAATTGCATTGTAGCCGCTCGCGCGAATTCCTGCAAAGAGCGACTCCCATATAGAATACGCACGGTGTACCGATCCATTTCGATCTACTTCCACGAGACGAGGTGAACCATGGCATGCGACCCGGAAGTGCTCAGGCAAGTCTCTCTTTTTGCTCTTCTGGACGATGAAGAAACGGCGGTATTGGCCGGGCAAGTCGAGCTGAGGAAATTCGCGCCCCGTCAGCGTATCTACAAGATCGGCGACCCGGGTGGCCAGGCGTACGTCGTGGTGTCCGGGGCCGTTGAGGTCACTACGGTAGACGAAGATCATCAGGAAGTGCTCGTGGATCAGCCCGCGCATGGAGAGTTCTTTGGTTTCGCTTCCATGCTCGAGCAGACCCCGCATCAGACCAATGCCGTCGCGCAGCAAGAAACGGTTTGTCTGGAAGTGGACCGGCACGACATCTCCGTCCTGCTGGAGCGCAAGCCGATGGCGGGCATGGATATGCTCACGGTGCTGGGCCGCCAATTCCACGCCTCTCAGCAGCTCGTGCGCGTCCGCGCGAGTCGCGATCCCAACGAAGTGATCGAGGACGACGCCACGTTCGGTGAAAACATCGCAGACCACGTCGCTCGCTTCGGCGGATCGTGGACATTCATCATCAGCTTCCTGACGGTGCTCGTGATCTACGCGAGCATCAACATTTTCCTGCGGGCGACGGCGTGGGATCCGTATCCATTCATCCTGCTGAATCTGTTCCTTTCGATGCTTGCGGCGATCCAGGCGCCCGTCATCATGATGAGCCAGAACCGCCAGGACACGAAGGATCGGCTCCGCGGCGAGCTTGACTACGACGTGAACCGCCGCGCGGAATCCGAAATCCAGGGCTTGGCGCACAAAATGAATTTATTGGGCGACAAGCTGGGCGATGTGGAGGATTTACTTCGCACCAAGTTGGGTTGAGCGTGCGCGGGCCCGCCGCCGAAATGAGACGCATCCGGCCGGTGACGCCTCTAACTTTTTTGGAGCCGCTATCGAGGCGCGGCCGCAGCTTGCGGCGCAGCAGGAAGTCGAACGAGTCGCACGTCGGTGACGGACGGCAGCGCGCGAACATGCTGCACTACCGACGCGTCCACGTTTCCATCGAGGCCAACGAGCGCCAGCGCTTCGCCGCCTCCGCCAGGCGCGCGCCGGCCGAGGGCGAACGTCGCAATATTCACGCCGAGCTTGCCGAGTTCGGTTCCGATTCGCCCGATCACGCCCGGCACGTCCACATTTCGTGAGAGCAGCATCGTGCCCTCGAGCGGCGCTTCCAGACTCATTCCATCCAGCGAAACAATTCGCGGCGAGCCGTCCTGCCCGACAGTGCCTTCGAGCGCGAAATCGCGCCCGCCGTCGGCGATGGCAACTTCGATCGTGTTGGGGAATCCGCGCTCGCGCCGTCGCGTGGTTTCTTCCACCACGATGCCGCGTGACGCGGCCTCCGCCGAAGCGCTGACCAAATTCACGTTTTCGTCGATCACAGCGTTCAACGCGCCCACGAGCACAGCGCTGCGAATCATATGCGATCCGAGCTCGGCGGGCTCGCCCGCGTAGCGGATACGAATGTGAGTGAAACTCCGCGAAGGAGCGGCTTGAGCGACAAATGCGCCCAGGCGCTCGCCCAAATCCAGGTAGGGCCGCAGCCGTTGATATTGGTCCGGCGAAAGCGCCGGCATGTTGACGGCGTTGCGGATAATTCCTTCGGCGAGATAGTCGCGCACCTGCAGCGCGATGGCCGTGCCTACTTCTTCCTGCGCTTCGGCCGTGGACCCGGCGATGTGCGGCGTCGCGATCACATTTGGCAAGCCGACCAGCGGAGAATTCTTCGGCGGCTCGACTCGCAAACGTGTCCACCGCCGCGCCGGCAAGATGGCCTGACTTCAGCGCTTCGGCCAGAGCCACTTCGTCAATCAACTCGCCGCGCGCGCAATTGATCAGGCGCGCGCCCTTCTTCATCTTTGCGATCGCCGCGGCGTCGATCATTTTTTCGGTCGCGCCGCTGAGCGACGTGTGCAGCGAAACCACGTCCGACTGCTCGCAGCACTTCGTCAAGCGGAAGCAGTTCGACCTCCACTTCGCGCGCGGCTGCCGGCGTCACGAACGGATCGTACGCCAATACTTTCATTTCAAGCCCGCGAGCGCGCCGCGCAACTTCGGTTCCCACGCGGCCAAGGCCCACCAGCCCGAGCGTTTTTCCGCGCATCTCCGTGCCGGAGAATGCGGATTTCTCCCAGCGTCCGGCTTGAATCGAGGCGTTTGCCTGAGGCACCGCGCGCGCCAGACCCAGCATCAGCGCGATCGTATGCTCCGCCACGCTGACGGCATTTCCGCCCGGCGTGTTCATCACCAGTACGCCACGCTTCGTGGCCGCTTCTACGTCCACGTTGTCCACGCCCACGCCAGCGCGACCGATCACGCGGAGCTTCGGCGCTTTTTCGAGCAACGCAGCGGTGGCCTTGGTCGCGCTGCGAATGATCAGGGCATCCGCGTCCGCAAGCTCGCTCGGAAGCGGCCGCAGCCGCCGGCATCACCACTTCCCATCCTGTTTCCCGCAGAAGCGCGATTCCGCGCTCGCTAATCTTGTCGGCAATGATAATTTTCATGGGCCACAAGGGTATCGGGCGGTCGCGCTCGTGTCAATTACGCGCGTCGCTCGCAAAGCGTGTGCTACTATTTTGCGCCGGGAGAAACGCACGCATGAGCTATATCGAACGCATCGAAAAAGATCTGACCGTGGCGATGAGGGAGAAGAACGAGCTGCGGCTGAGCGTGCTTCGCATGGTCAAAAGCGCGCTGAAGTACAAGGAAATCGACAAGAAGCGCGCGCTGGACGACATGGAATCGCTCCAAGTACTTCAGACGCTTGTTAAACAGCGCCGCGAATCGGTCGATCAGTTCACGAGGGGCGGCCGCAAGGATCTGGCCGACAAGGAAACAAAGGAAATCGCCATCATCGAGGAGTATTTGCCCGTGGCGCCGAGCGACGCCGAAATTCACCGCGCCGTCGAAGACGCCATAGCGGAAGCGGGCGCCGACTCGCTGAAGCAAATGGGCGCCGTGGTGAAGGCCGCCCGTGCGCGCCTTGAGGGAAAAAACGTGGACGGCAAAGTCCTCAGCGACACAGTTCGCGAACGCCTCAGCGGAAAATCCTGAATTCCTGTTGTCCCGCCGTCAGAGCGCCCGAATGAATCAAGGAGTCGCGCGGCGCAGTACCACGGATGATTGCTGATCCGCGGCGACTTGCTGCAGGAAATCCCGGACCGCCAGAAGATTTTCCGTGGGAACCATCACGTCCTTGATCTCGAACGTTCGTTTGTAATGCAGGACGCCGTCCGCAACTTTGGTTTCGCTTTTGTAGCTGGCATAGTCGCAATCGACCTGCACCGGTTTCGGTAGCCCATCCACGACGTACCCTGCGGGAAGCGTAATGTCGAAGATGTCATCCTGTCGCGTGGCTTCCTCGAATTGAATTGGATATTTCCGCGGCTTATGCTCCGCGAAGAGCCGCAGCGTTCCCGTATACTTGTCACCGACCACCCGCGGCCGCAAAAACAGTAAATCACCGGCGGCGTTTGCATATCCCGGTGAAACAAATTTGTAATCGAGCGTAAAGTTCTCGTCGTATTTGTCTAAGTTACCGAGCGACGCGCTCGTCAGCGTGAAATTGTTGAGGGAGTTTCCCAGAAAGTGATCGAAGATCTCGGCGCGCTTTCCTGGCTGTGTCCCGAGAAACTCGGCGCGTTCTTGTTCGGCAGGTCCTCCCGACTCGAGTTCGTGAACTTGTCCGGTCAGATCACCTGCCGGAGTAAGACTAAACTGCGCCGTGCGCAGCAATCGATTTGTCGCCGGCGGCAGCAAAGGCAGCGCTATCAAATGTCCTCCGTCCACCGCCATGACGAGCCCGTAACTGTGCTGCAAGTACCACGGCAAATATCCGAGCGGGACATGCTCGTTCGTGGGGTCAAAGATCAGCAGCTTGCCGAGTTTCGGATCGTTTACCACTGCGTATAAATCGGAATCGGGAACGCCGTCCGGAAGACGTATCGCCAAAATCATGTGGTTCATATAGATCGACGGGTAGTCTGGATGGATAACCCCGCGACGGTCATCAATCGCCATATAGTAAGACTCAATTCCAATCTCGTGAAGCATGGCGCTCAGCAGCGTCGCCTTGTCCTTGCAATCACCAAACTGGTGGGCAAAGACCTCGGGAGCAGGATGAGGTTGGAAACCACCGATTCCAATCTCCACGGCCATGTATCGAATATTCTTCTGCATGTAATCGGTCAGAACGCGCATTTTCTGCAGCGGATCGGAAATTCCGGATGTCAGCTCAGCCACTTTCTGCTGGATCGCGGGTGATGACGCACGGCTCGATTGGGTCAACCCGTCATACCAGAGGCCGATATCTTGCCAAGTTCCCGAGGACTTGGCGCGCATAGCCGCGTCGCGAGGAAAATATTTCACTCCAGCCCAACCGGCCACTGCTTTCCAAGTGGGCATATCGGGCTCGATTTCCACGCCCGGAAGATTCTTGATTTCCCAGACGTATTGATTGGGCGCAGGTGTTTGAGGCTTTTGATCTGCGTAATTGAACCAGCTTGTCTTGAATTCCCAACCCGGAGGAAGCTGAAGTTCAAATCGCGCCGTCACCACGGGCGCTGGGTCCTGAAACCACCAATTGTCCTCGAAAACGTAGGGCCGGTCCCGTTGAACGTACTCGTAACCGACCACATTTCCCGGATTCGCCTCTGGGAATTGAAGCGCTTTTAGTTTGACATCCCTATATTCTATGTCGCTAAGGAAGCCAACCTCTACGATGTCCTTGTCGCCGACGGCGATTTCGTGTCCGTTCGATTCAATCGTCCAAGCTTTCAGATACGAGATTTTCGTATCTTTGTCGAAAGGCACGGCTTTCCTGCCATACTCGCGGCGGGCTTCCGGGCGCAGCAAGCGAATCGCGCAGCGATGGAGGGTGTCGATCTCGCCGTTGTCGTGGACGGTCGTCTGCGTTTCGTCGAGCAGGATGACCGCGACGGTATCTTTGTCATAGTCAGGAAGCTTTTGCTGCGCGGCGGCACGCAGCCAGTCAGGAGCGCTATCTGCCGCCGATGCTCGCGGCGCGACGCACACATATGACACCGCGACGAACCCAAGCAGCGCCGCTAGTCTAATTGTGGGCAGACTGCGCGTTCTGAAGCACCATCTGGGCATTGTCATTTGTTTTCACCGTTCCGAAGAACCTGCGGAGTGTCGGATACTCCTCTTTTGTAAACAAAACGCTGTTTACGGCCAGGCGCCGTTTCACTTCCACGGTTCCGTCGCCAGACACCGCAGAAATGTCGTAGGACACGGCGCCTAGATTGACCTTACGATCTGCCGGCAGGCTTTCCGCCTTGTATCCGGCGGGCAAGTGAAGCTTGATGTCGTCAGTCTCCTCATAAGGATAGTGAAAATAGACCGCGTTTACGCGCTTCTCGGTTGCAAATTCCGCCATCTGCGACATTTGGAACATCTCGAGCGGCAGTACCATGCGTTGAGCCGCTCCCATGGCAAAGGATGGAATATTGACAGTCGCTTCGACTTGAATGGGCTGGTCAATCTTGTCCCAGTTCGATATTTTCGTGATTTCGAAGGTCGCGCTCGCCGGCAGCCACGCCTTGATTTCAGTTTCCAAATCTTTCGTCCGGCCGGTGTCGTCTTCTTTGCGTTTCTCCTCCCGGAGCAACGCTGCTCTTTGTCCCTCGATGTCCAACCGGACAGTCCCTGAGATGGAACCATCGGGCTTGAGTTCAAGGTCGGCCGTGCGGGCCAGCGTGGCGTCAGAAGGCGCCGGAGCGGGCGTGTTTACGATCGTGGCCGTGTTCTTGTCCACTCGGATGCCGCCGGCTTCCGTCTCGTACCACGGCAGCAATCCGAAGGGATAAAAGCGAGCCGAGGGATCGAGATAGTATTCTTTTGAACCCGCGCGAACCCATGTGAATTCATCCGACAATTCTGCTACTTCGTTGCGCTTGGGAAGGAAAATCCCGACGTTCCGCGGCGCCACATACACCTCCGTGGCATCGAAACCCGCTGCGCGCGCCAGTCCCACGAACAAATAATCAATGTCCGTACCATAGGCGTAGTCGTGCTTTAGAACGTCCTCTACGTTGGAGTTGTCTTTCAGGTTCTCGCTCTTATTTTCCTTCTTCATTTTGTAGTCTTCGAAGGTCAAATTGCGGACCTGCTGCACGCGCGCATAAAGTTTTTGGAGCTTCACCTCGGGAGCGTCACCTGGGCTGACGATTTTGGAGACTTCGTCACTGAGCGCTTTTTTCTTATCGATGAATTTCTCGAGATTTTCGTCCCATCTTTTCGCGTAGTGATTCCAGTAGCGGTCCGACGGGTCCGTCGCTGCCGGCGCATCTGGGTTTTGATAGTAAAAGGCAACGCGCGACTCGATCGGCCGCTTCGGAGGCATCAGAGGTTCCTCGACGATAGCGGGAATGTCGTGAACCAGCATCAGGTAAGTGCCGTTCGCCTGTGATTTGGGCGCTGCATCGGGGGGAAGCAGGTACGTCGTGACCATCGGACGCAAGCTGGAACCATAGGCCGTTTCCGGCTTGTACATGAAATGGGCTTCACGCGTGTACAGAGGTTGTGAAACGGTCCATTCATGGGAATGGGCCCATCCCGGCTCTCCTTGCAGTTGATACTTATACTCGACGATTGAGCCTGGCTGAACGTCCGGCAGCGTCAACGTTTTCGCCAGGACCTTAAGACCGCTCGATTTCACCACCGTTGTCTCGAGCACTTGGCCGTCAAACTTCACGATTGTGCCGTCCGGTTTGATCGTGCGCCCGGTAACGTAGACGACGTTCTGGAATTGCTTCACGAATTCAATCTGGATGTGTCCTTCCTTGACGCCTTCTTGCGTGAAGATCTTGATCCTCACATATTCCTCGAGCGTATCGCCCGAAGACCCGGACTTCGAGGCGTCGTCATCGAGCTCTCGATATAGGATCATCGCGTCAGCGCCGGGCTGTTTCGGATTGTCCTTCAGCACAAGGTCCTCGGGCGGAATCGCGAGCCAGTCATCCGCCCGCGAGGCACGCGGACAAGCTGCGAACGCGATAATGAGAATGGCAACGGCATATATGGTCGTGAGGGTTCGATTCATGCGAGGCTCCTCGTTCCTTGCGCTCTTGCAGGCAGTTCCGCGGTCGGACAATTCCCGCTACTGTCATGCGCCTAGTTTACAGGTAGTGACGTGTGTCCAACGCTATCCCGAAGTGCCGCTTCCTGTCAATTCACGGGATCCAGGACTGAGCAACTGTGTCGCGTTGCTAACCTGAAAGGCCACGCAAACAAATGGCGAAGAGATTTCGTGGCTATGGCTCCGGATGACCTTCGGCGTTTGTGTCCATGGACCGTCGAAAATCGCTGAGCGATTCGAGGAAATGATCCGCTGCTGCCTGGTCCTGGGGCGCGCTAGCACCGACTCGGGCGCGCATGGCGGCAGCCTGTGCGTCGTCGTATCGTTTCAAATGGATCAATACCTGCGCCAGGTCGAGCTGAAAACTGCCTGTCCCCGGCTCGAGCGAAATCGCTTTTTCGGCGGACGCAAGCGCCTCGGGAAGGTTCACATCGCGCGCCGAAAGGCACACAGCCAACAGCCCATATGGTGGAGCGAACTCCGGGCTTGCTGCGATGGACTGCCTCAGATCCTCCTCGACGCCGGGATCGACGGTCATCGCCGCGTTTCCGCTCAACGTCAGATAGGCGCGCAAATAACGGGTTAGACCGTCGTGTCCATCGAGCGCAATCGCTCGTGAAGTCGTCGCTAGCGCTTCCTTCTGCTTTCCCTCCATGAATTCTGCAAACCCGAGGTATTGCTGAGCGAGCGCGAGATTCGGATTTAGTCGAATGGCGTTCTCGAGAAGCGGCATTGCGTCCATGGTTTTTCCGCGGACGGCAGCAAAACCTCCCTTGTAAGCCAGCACCTCGGCGTCTGAAAGCGGGCGGGCCTTGAGGCTCGCGTCATCGATTCTCGGCGGCGCAGGGACCACAAGTTGGCGGAATTCATCGTTTTTGATGTAGAGGGATAACGCTTCGTACAGTTTTTTGAGATCTCCGAATGCTGCTTCGGCTGCGGCTTCTTCGTTCGTGCCGTCGCCAAGCGCCGCAAGATAGCTCGCGAGTGCCTGCTTGTGCGCGCCCTTATCGCCCATCCAAAGATAGTGCGTAAGAGCCCACGATTCGGCGTAGAACAGCGGGCTCTCGTCCCGTTCGGTGTAATAGGGCGAGTTGTGGTCTACGTTGAAAAGCACATCGAGCGGAATGGACGGTCCAGCCTTTAGTTCGCCGATCAACGATGCATCGGGACGTCCCATTGTTGCTTGCCGGTCCGCGATCTCGGTATTGCCGAAAAATTCCGCCAGACCTTCAGCCAGCCACACCGGCAGTTTCGGAAAATATGGCAGCGTGAGCGAGTGATAATATTCGTGGTAGAAGATTTTGTCGCCGTGTGTGCCATGCGGATCCAGCTGAATCGCAGCGTAAAATAAGTTCAACCAGCTGAAAAATACTCCCGTCGAATGTGCGCGACCCTTTTCCCAGTATTCCGGCAGCAGCTGGCGGAGCGAATCCTCATCTTTAACTGCAAACACGGTTATAACCGGACTTGGCGCCGTGCTCGCGAACGTCACTGATTGCCGGAATACCTCGCGAATCTGTTCGAAACGTATGGCGATTTGCAGCGCCCGTTCCTCGCTCGCGTTGCTGATGATGACGAAGTGCGGGCTGCGCACCTCGATCCACTGTTCTTGGCGCGCGCTGGCGGCCGATGCGGGCAGGGCCGCACAAAAAATCAGGGCTACGATTTTGCGCAACTGAATCATGATCTGCGCGTTCCTTACTATGGTTTCGAACCTTCGTCAATTGTCCGGATGTGATCGCCGAGGCGTCCGCGCGTTAGAGCCGCGATTCCGGAATCGGCCTCTGCCGAAATGTGCGCAACCGCCTTGCCTGTGCGCGAATGCGGTGCTACCTTTCCCGCTCCGCTGCGCCATGGCAGGCGCGCGATCGCACTGGCTGTTGGCAAGATAACAAGGGAGGCAAAGCGTGGCTACGAAGCTCTGGAGTTCGACCGCACCGCCGGGCGAATTCCGCCCATATGTGGAGGCGGAAGAGAGCGTCCGCGAATTCAGCCTTCGCGCCATTGTATTGGGCTCGCTGTTTGGAATTCTATTCGGCGCGGTCTCGGTATATGTCGGCCTGCGCGCGGGCCTCACCGTTTCCGCCTCCATCCCGATCGCCGTCCTTTCGATCAGCATCCTGCGCGCATTCGGGCGCTCGACGATTCTCGAAAACAACATCGTGCAGACTACGGGCTCGGCCGGCGAATCGGCTGCCGCAGGCGTGATCTTCACCATGCCCGCGCTGATTTTCCTCGGCTACTCGCTGAACACCGAATACTGGCGCATTTTCTTCCTGGCGCTGCTCGGCGGCACGCTGGGCGTCCTGTTCATGATTCCGCTGCGGCGGCAGCTGATCGTGAAGGAGCACGGCAACCTCACGTTTCCCGAGGGCACCGCTTGCGCCGACGTGCTCGTCGCTGGAGAACGCGGCGGATCGTTTGCCGGGCGCGTGTTCTGGGGCCTCGGACTTGGCGGCGTGTACACGTTCTGCATGAACACGCTGGGGATGTGGCCGAGCCAGCCGGAATATCAACCGCCATGGCTGCCGGGCGCGTCATTCCGCGCAGCGATCACGTCGGAATATCTGGGGTCGGGCTACATCATCGGGCCGCGCGTTGCGGGAACGCTTTTCGCCGGCGGCGTGATTTCCTGGCTGGTGCTGATGCCGGCGATTCGTTTCTTTGGCTCGCTGGCGCCCAACGTGCGCGCTCTATCCGAGCACCGTGCCAATTCCCGCAGATGTCGCCCGATCATGTTGTGGGCCAGCTACATCCGCCCGATGGGCGCCGGAGCCGTCGCGGCATCGGGCCTGATCACGCTGATCAAAACTCTGCCCGACGATCATTTCGCGCGCTGACGGCGGGATTGAAAGACATGCGAGCGAAGCGCGCAGTCGATACCGGAGACGAGCCGGACTGAACGCGATCTTTCGATGCGGTTTGTGGTTATAGGCTCAGTGGTGATTATGGTGATGGTTTGGGCGCTGCTGAAATTCAAGCCGATTCCGGGCGCGCAGACGGGAGCTTTTCGCGAATCTGATCGCCGCGCTTGTTCGTGATCGTTTTCGGATTTTTGTTCGTGACGGTGGCATCGCGAATCAGCGGCCTGATCGGGAACTCGTCGAATCCAATCAGCGGCATGACGATCGCGACGCTGATGGCAACCTGCGCGATGTTTTTAGTCGCGCACTGGACGGCGAGCGCTTATGCCGTGCTGGCGCTCACGATTGGCGGCGTGGTGTGCATCGCCGCGGCGATTGCCGGAGCCACGTCGCAGGATTTGAAGACGGGCTATCTCGTCGGCGCGACGCCCATGTAGCAGCAGATCGCGCTGGTGATTGGCGTGATGGTTTCGTCGTTTGCCATCGGCGGCACGCTGATCTTGATGAACGTCGGCCTAGCGCAGTTCAAACCGATCCAGATCGCGCTAGACATCAACAATCTGCCTCAAGGCGTCGAGCGCCAGGATAACAATTACATCCACGACGGCAAGACGTACGTGCTTGTGAATGCGATCGGCTCGCGCGTGATTCCGGACGGAAAGTATCTCTACGATCCAGGCACGGGCGAGATTGAAATCCAGTGGGTGCAGGGAATCGGCAGCGCTCAGGCCGCCGCGCCGCAAGCGCGGCTGATGGCAACCGTGATCAACGGAATTTTGAATCAACGGCTTCCGTGGCGGTTGGTGTTTCTCGGTGTATTTTTGGTTATCGCAGTCGAGCTGCTGGGGATCCGCTCGCTGCCGTTTGCCGTCGGCTCTTATATTTCCATCGCGACTACCATGGCGATGTTCGCTGGAGGTCTGGTGCGTTGGCTGGCCGAGCGCGGGCAGGAAAAGCAGAGTGGCGCGGAGAGTGAAGTCAGCTCCGGGTTCGCTTTATGCGAGCGGATTGATTGCAGCGGGCGGCGTGTTTGGGCTGCTTGCCATCATCATAAATCTTCTACAGGACCCGGAATTGAGCAAGCACGTGCCCCACTGGCTCGCCGTTGTGTTGCGCGTGCCATGGCCCACGGGAATGTTTCGCGTTCGGACCCACGTTCATGCCCCAGCTCAGCCAAAAGACGATGGCTCGGCGTGATTCTGTTCGTGGCGCTCGCGATCACACTCTTCGTTTCCGCGCGGAAAAAACTAAAGCAATCGTAACGAATGATTTTCTCGTCGCCTTCTTATCGTGGTGTCGCGTCGCGCAGGAACCGCGCCGCTTCTTCCGGCGGCGTTGGATTGATGTAGAAGCCCGTGCCCCATTCGAATCCCGCCACTTTGCTCAGTTTGGGCATCATCTCGATGTGCCAGTGGTAATGATCGTTGATTTCCTCGCCGATGGGCGAGGTGTGGACCACGAAGTTGTATGACGGGAACGCGAGCGCCGCATCCAGCCGCCCCAGGAAATTACGCAGCACTTTCGCGAGCGCGCCGTAGTAGGGCGTGGGCATATTTTCGAAAGCCGAGCTGTGCTGTCGCGGCAGAATCCAAGTCTCAAACGGGAACCGCGGCGCGTACGGGGCGAGCGCGATGAAGTGATCGTCGTTCAGGATCACGCGCGATTCGGTTTCAATTTCCTGACGGATCATGTCGCAGAAAATGCAGCGCTCTTTTTCGTCGTAGTAGTGCTTGGAGCTGTCCACTTCCTCGCGCACGCGCTTGGGCACGATCGGCAACGCGATCAATTGCGAGTGCGTATGCTCGAGCGATGCGCCGGCGGGCTCCCCGTGGTTCTTGAAAAGCAGAATGTAGCGGAAGCGGCGGTCGTTTTTCAGATCGAGCATCCGATCGCGATAGGCCCACAGGGTTTCCTCGACTGCCTTCTCCGGCATGGACGCAAGCGTGAGCTGATGGTCGGGCGTTTCGACGATCACCTCGTGCGCGCCCACGCCGTTCATGCGGTCAAACAGTCCGTCGCCTTCGCGGTCCAAGCCGCCTTCGATGCCGAGCGCCGGAAATTTATTGGGCACCACGCGCAGCGACCATCCGGGCGTGTCCTTCCCGCTGCCGTTGCGTCCGTAAGCAAGGACTTCCGACGGAGTCTTTCCTTCGTTTCCGGGACAGAACGGACAAACCCCCACTCCCTTGATCTGAACGCTCTCGCGCACGAAATCCGACGGGCGCCTATTCCGGTCCGAGGAAATGATGACCCAGCGGCCAGTGATGGGGTCTCTGCGAAGCTCCGGCAACCTTGCCTCCTTGATTCCGCGCGATTCTGAAGGCTCAAACGCGAACTCTGGAGAAATATTCTACTACGAGGTGCACGCGCCGGAAGGAAAAGCCGTTTGTCACGTTGCTTCAGGAACGAACGCGCCCTTGTGGAGGCGCACTTCAGGCCGCGTGCCGGCGCGAGTTTCGATGGCGAGTACGTCAAATCGGTGGGGCGCGGATTCGGCTCGCCGCGTGCGAAGAAACTGCCGTGCCATGCGCGCGATGAAGCGGCGCTTATCCGCGTTCACCGCTTCTTCGGGCGTCGGCCGCTCCCGCTCGCTCACCGCGCGCGTCTTCACCTCGACGAATGCGAGCACTTTCCCGTCGTAGCCGACCATGTCGAGCTCGCCCTTGAGTCCCGGCGAAGTGTAATTCCTCGCGACGAGCACGTAGCCGTGGCGGCGAAGATACCAGTAGGCGTACGTCTCGCCGCGAATGCCGGTGCGGCGCGCTTGCTGCTTGGAAGACGAATCGGGAGAGTTCGCGGGATTGCTATCGGCGAGACCCTTGCGGGCCGCGAAGTCCACGACGGCGAAAATGACTCGCGCAAACATATGCGTTTCCACAGTGCGAATAGCGTGTCAATGAGCAGGAGCGAATCCGCTCAATCCGCCCCTGCCGAAACTAGAGCGAGCGCTCTGCCTCGCTGATGCAGGCATCGAGCGTGCGCACGGCAAAATCGGCCTGCTCCTCGTCAATCACCAGCGGGGGAGCGAGCCTCAGGGAATTTTCTCCCGCGCCGAGCACCAGCAGTCCCTTTCGGTAAGCGGCTTCAATGACCTGATCGCGAATTCCGGGCGCTTTCTCTTTTGTTTTCTGATCGCGCACGAATTCGATTCCGATCATCAGCCCCTTGCCGCGAATTTCGCCCACGCTCTTGTGCCGCTCGCGCCAGTCAGCGGTCTGGCGAACGATAAAATCGCCCATGCTGGCGGCATTTGCAATCGCATATCTGCTCCAGCACGCCGATGGTCGCAAGCGACGCGGCGATCGAGACGGGATTGCCGCCAAACGTGGACGCGTGCGCGCCGGGCTTCCAATCCATTACCTCCGCTTTCGCAATCACGGCGCATAGCGGCATTCCCGAAGCGATTCCCTTTGCCGTGCAGATAATGTCCGGCTCGATTCCGGCGTGATCCACGGCCCACCATTTGCCCGTGCGGCCCATCCCCGACTGCACTTCATCCGCGACGAGCAAAATGCCGTGCTTGCGGCAGAGACGCTCGAGCCCTTGCAGAAATTCTGCCGGAGCCGGCAGATATCCGCCTTCGCCCTGGATCGGCTCGATGAATATCGCCGCCACATCAGAGGGATCGCACAGCCGCTTGAAAAGTTCGTTCTCGATGTACGCCAGACACATCAGCCGACGCATTTTCGGGACGCACGCCGTAGGCCCCGCGATATGTGTTCGGATAAGGCGCGTGAAATACTCCCGCCAGCAGCGAGCCGAAATGTTTTCGCTGGACTGCCTTGCTCGCCGTCAGAGATAGCGCGCCGAACGTGCGGCCGTGAAAGCAGCCATGAAACGCAATGAACTTGTCGCGCTTCGTGTGATACCGCGCGAGCTTCATCGCGGCTTCAACCGCCTCCGTGCCCGAATTTCCGAAATAGACGCGCTTCGGGCTCTTGCCCGGCGCGATCGCGGCGAGCTTTTCGGCGAGTATCGACCATGCCCTCGTAGTAAAAATCCGTGCAGGACATGTGGATCAATTCAGCCGCTTGCTTCTGAATTGCGGCGACGACCTGCGGATGGCAATGCCCGGTGGCGACGACGGCGATTCCCGCGGCGAAATCGAGAAAGGTGTTTCCGTCCACGTCTTCGACCATGGCGCCGCGGCCGGACTTTGCGACCAGCGGGTAATCGCGCGTGTAGGATGGCGAGACTACGGCGTGGTCGCGCTCGACAATCTGCTTCGCTTTAGGGCCCGGAAGAGCGGTTACGAGGTGCGGTAGTTTCGTCTCGGCGACTTGCATGTGTTCCTCCCGGAATTGGACTGGCCCCCGTGCGCGCAAAGCGGTTTCCGCCGCAGCGTGCCGGGCACATCCTTGCAGGAGTGGAAATTAGGCTGCGCCGAAAAGATTCGGCCGGTCCAGAGAGGGCTGGCTATGAAGCAAGTGCGCGTGTTTTGAGGAGAATTTCATTTGTACTTCCACCGGACGCTTCCGTCCTTCGCATCTTCCAATAGAATACCAGAATCCGCGAGTTTCTGCCGGATCTCGTCGGCGCGTTTGAAGTCGCGGCGCTTCTTTGCCGCCAGGCGCTCTTCGATCAGCGCGTCCACTTCCGCTGGCAGGCATGCGCGTCTTCTCGTGGAGAAAAGCCGAGCTTGGCGAGCTTCGCATCGTCGTCATCTTCGAGCAGCGCCAGGACGGCGTCGAATTTTTCCATCGCGGCCACGGCGCGCGGCGCGTCCTGCTGCAGAAATGCGCCGCGATCCATCGCCGTATTGACGTCGCGCACCAGATCGAAAATCGCCGCCAGCGCCATGGCCGTATTGATGTCGTCCGCGAGCCCGGCGTCGAAATCGTTCTCCGCTTTCTCGATGCGCTTTTCTGTTTCCGGATTCGAGCCGGCTGGAAACTGCGCGGTCTTCAGCCGCGTCACGAAATTCCGCAGCCGCTCGGTCGAGTTTCGCGCCTGCACGATGCCTTCTTCGGTGAAATTCAGCTGGCGGCGATAGGGAACTGAAAGCAGCAGAAAGCGGATCGTGGAGGGCTTGTGGCCGCGCGCGAAAAGATCGCGCAGCGTATAGAAGTTGCCGAGCGATTTCGACATCTTCTGGCCTTCGATAATCAGATGTTCGGCGTGCAGCCATGTGCGGACGAATTGCTTCCCGGTGGCGGCTTCGCTTTGCGCGATTTCGTTTTCGTGGTGCGGGAAGGCGAGATCCACGCCGCCGGTGTGAATATCCAGCGTATCGCCGAGATACTTCATGGCCATCGCGGAGCATTCGATGTGCCAGCCGGGGCGTCCCGGCCCGATGCGCGTTTCCCAGAAATGCTCGCCCGGTTTCGGCGCCTTCCACAGCGCGAAATCGCGCGCGTCGTCTTTTTCGTACTGGTCCACGTCCACGCGCGCGCCCGCCTGCATCCCGGCCACGTCGATCTTGGAAAGTCTTCCGTACGCCGGGAAATTTCGCGATGCGGAAATAGATCGAGCCTTCGCTCTTGTACGTCAGGCCCTTTTCCTGCAGCTTCTCGATCAGCGCGACCATGTCTTCGATGTGATCCGTCGCGCGGACCAGCTCTTCGGGCATCTGGATATGCAGCGCGTCAATATCCTCGAGGAACGCGCGAATGTATTTATCGGTGTACTCGCGGATGCCGATTCCGGCAGCGGCCGCCGATTGGATGATGCGGTCGTCCACGTCGGTGACGTTCATCACCTGCAGCACGCGCAGGCCCTGCGAGCGCAGGAACCGGCGCAGCACGTCCTGAAACATGAACGTGCGGAAGTTCCCGATGTGCGCGGAGGCGTAAACCGTGGGACCGCAGGTGTAAATGCGCACTTCGCCCGGGTGAACGGGGTCGAGCGGCTGCAGGTCGTTCGTCAGCGTATTGTGCAGGAGTATCTGGATCATATTTGTGCCACGCGCAAAACGGTAATTGTATCCGACGCTTCGCCCCGCAGCAAACCTTCCTCCGCGCTTTCTTTGCGTCCCCGCGGTGCGTTCTCGCGATTTTCTCCGCGCGTCTCTGTGCCTACTCCGTGTCCTCTGTGGTAAGTCTTTAGCCTTTGGGGATATGCTACCGGCGCTCATGAGCGCCAGTTTAGTCACCCGCACACCCTCAAAACTGTTCTACGGCGTCGCGATTTTTTCGAGCGCCTTCCTTCTGTTTCAAGTACAGCCGCTCATCGCCAAAATTATCCTGCCGTGGTTTGGAGGCGGCGCGGCGGTTTGGATCGTCTGCCTGCTGTTTTTTCAGCTGGTGCTGCTGCTCGGCTATTTCTACGCGCATATGCTGTCGCGAAGATTCCGGCCGCGAGTTCAGGGCCGAATTCATGCGGTGATCCTTGCCGCCAGCCTGCTGGCACTGCCCATTTTGCCCAAGGCTTCCTGGAAGCCGTACGGGCCCCTATGCGCCGGTGATCCATATTCTCTTGCTCCTCGGCGTCACGGTGGGATTACCCTACTTTCTTTTGTCCGCCACCAGCCCGCTGTTGCAGGCGTGGTACACGCGGACGCGCGTGGGCGCTGTGCCGTATCGTTTCTACGCGCTCTCCAACGTCGGGTCCATGCTGGCACTTCTGAGCTACCCGATCCTGATCGAGCCCATGTTTTCCAGTTCGCATCAAGCGGTCGGCTGGTCCATGGCATACGCGGACGTCGCATTGCTGTGCGCGGCGGTGGGAATTCTTTCTCGCAGCGAAGCTGTAGCCAGCACTGAGTCGGAATCAACGCCGCGGCCAGATTGGCAGCTGCAAGTAACTTGGATTGCGCTGGCCGCCTGCGCTTCGGCGCTGCTTGCTCGCTGTCACAAACCACATCACGCAAAATGTCGCATCGGTTCCGTTCCTCTGGATCGCGCCGCTCAGTTTGTATCTGCTCAGTTTCATTTTGTGTTTCGACGCCAGCGGTTGGTATCGCCGCGGCCTTTTCTCTGCGCCTGCTCGGCGTGATGCTGGGCGCAATGGCCTACGCTCTCGCGCCGTCGTTCAACGGGCCTGCCCATCAAAGTTCTGCTTCCCGTTTTTTGTTGCGGTCTTTTTGTTTGCTGCATGTTTTGCCATGGCGAGCTTGCCCGGCTGAAGCCCGACCCGTCGCACCTGACGACGTTCTATTTGATGTGCGCTGTGGGCGGCGCCGTGGGAGCTGCATTCGTCGCGCTACTCGCCCCGCGTATTTTCTCCGGATATTACGAACTGCAGGTCGCTCTGGGATTCTGCGCGATTCTGGTCTTAGCGGTGCACTACCGCGATCCGCAGAGCGAAATTCGCACCTCTCCGCTGGCAACCGGCATGGCTGATTGTGGTCGCACTCGTTATCGCGGTCGTAGCGAGCCTTTTCACGACCGCAAAGGAGCAGTCCGAGGATTCGCGGCTCTCCGTGCGGAATTTTTATGGCGTGCTTCGGGTAGTGGACGGAGTCGTCCCCAACGTGATCGTCGTAAAGGACGGCGCCGCAGAGCCGCTGGACGTCGATGCGCGTTACCGCCGATTGATGAACGGCACGATCGATCATGGCCTGCAATTCCTGGCGCCGAACCGCCAGCGCTGGCCCACAACCTATTACGGCCCGGACTCCGGAATTGGCGTGGCGCTGAGAGCGGCCGCTGACGGAAGCGTTTTGCGCCTCGGCGTGATTGGTCTCGGCGCCGGCACGATCGCGGCGTATGGGCAGCCGGGCGACCAGTATTCGTTTTACGAGATCAATCCGCTCGACGTCCAAATCGCTAACCAGGAATTCAGTTATCTGCGCGACTCCCAGGCAAGAATCGACATTATCCTGGGTGACGCGCGATTATCACTCGAGCGAGAATCTCCTCAGGCGTTCGACATACTCGCGGTGGACGCATTCTCCGGCGATTCGATTCCCGTCCATCTGCTTACCCGCCAGGCATTCGATCTATATTTTCATCATTTGAAGCCGGACGGCGTGCTCGCCATTCACATTTCGAATAAATATCTGGATTTGGAGCCGGTCGTATCCGCCGCGGCGACGTGGTTCGACAAAGAAGCTGTATTGATCAGCAATCTGGACGATCACCAGAAAGGCGTTTACGCCGCGTCGTGGATTCTAGTGGGCAACCGCGCCGGATTTATGGGCCAATCGCGAATCGAAAAAGCGGGAACAATTCTCGCGCCTGCTAAAAACCGTGCGGCGTGGACAGATGATTACAGCAGCCTCCTAAGAATTCTGAAATAGAAACGCGCCGTCGTTCTCTCTGAGGCGCTCAAGGACCGCGATCGCCGGAAGTGCGTTGCTCGACGCCGTAGGCCTGGAGAACATCGGGCAAGACCACGACTCCCAGCAAGTATTGAATGTTTGCGCGGCTTACCACGGGCAGGAGATCCAGTTTCGACGTGCCCATACGTTCGAGCGCCACATAGAGCGGATGGTCCGCGTGGACGTGTGGGAAGTCGAGCTCATCAAGGAAGTCCTTCAACGGCTTTTTCGTTTCGTCCTTCGCTATAGCCTGTTCGATTTGCGCTCGGCTGACGACTCCGGCTACGCCTTGACTGTCCGTCACGGGCCATGCGTGAACCAGGCTTCCGCGCGTCTTTTCGAACGCCTCCGCCACGGTCATTTGCTCGGCAAGCATCTCGGTTGCGGCGCGCATAACCTGCGCCACTTGTTGTTGTCCGTATCGCCGGCGTGCTCCCTCGCTGGGCAAATGGATGCCATCCTGATTCGCCAGCGCCTCGTAAATGGGTTCCGGCTGCAGCCGTGAGGAAATGAAGAAACTCACCATATTCGAAATCATCAGGGGGACGATAACGGCGTAATCGTGCGTGGTTTCGAAGATCATCAGCACGGACGTCATCGGCGCGCGCAAAATTCCCGCGAACAAAGTGCCCATGCCCACCAGCGCGTACGCTCCCGGAGCAGCGGTATAACCCGGCCAAAAGTGGTGCGCCACGCTGCCCACCGTGCCTCCGAGCATGGCGCCAATAAACAGGCCGGGACCAAAAATGCCGCCTGCGTTGCCCGAAGCATAGCTGGTTGTCACTGCCACGAGCTTGAAAACCACCAGCAGCGCCATGAGTTTGAGCGCCATATTGTTGTTGAGCGCGTCGCCGACGTACCCGTAGCCCACGCCCAACACCTGCGGCACACGCCACGCAATCAATCCCGCGACCACGCCGCCCGCTGCGGGCTGGAACCAGCGCGTCCACCGCGGAAGATTTCGGAACCACAACCGCATTCCGAGCAAAAGCTTGGTAAACGCCACGGATACGAAGCCGCCGATCACCCCAAGTACGGCATAAAGAAGAAACTCGGTCGGATGCACTAACTGATATTGGGGCACTTGGAAGAGAGGGCTGTTGCCAAGAAATAATCGCAGGACCAGCCAGGAGGTCGCGGACGCCAGCACCACGGAACCAAGCACAGGTGCGTTGAGGTCGCCGACGATTTCCTCGAGCGCGAATACCACGGCGGCCAGTGGTGTATTAAACGCGGCGGCGATCGCGGCAGCCGCGCCGACCGGGATGAGCGCCTTTATATTTTCGGGGCGCAACCCCAAGCGTCGTCCGAATACCGAGGCGATGCCGGCACCGACTTGTACCGAAGGTCCTTCGCGCCCCAGCGGGATGCCACTGGCAAGCGTCGCGGCGGTGCAAAAAAACTTTCCGACCACGGTGCGCAATGTGATGACGCCATCGCGAGCATACAGCGCCGCTTTTGTCTGCGGCACGCCGCTGCCCCTCGCGTCCGGAAAATATCGGAATAGCAGGTAGCCCATGCCCAGCGACCCGGCTACGGGAATCAACATGCGCCGCCACGCTGCGCTTCCCACCGGGTACAGGCGCATGCCCAGCCGCTCGGTGAGCACTATGAACGCTACGACCGCCAGGCCCGTCAGCGCGCCGATCAGAATACTCAAGATCAGCAGCACTCGCCCTTGCTTCCGCCCGAAATGAAGCGCCCACCAGCGAAGCGGCGTCTCCCACCACGAGATAGTCAGCGGATTCCTGGCGTTACTCATTCTCGCGAGCACCCTTCACGCGCAACGAACATCATAACGAATTTCCGCGAGATCGCGCGGCAGGTCGGAGAAATCGGCGCATTCACTTTCAAGAGCGCGTGGTCAAATCAATTTGACTAAGGAAGGAGCCGCACACGGCGGGTGACGATTGTGACGTCGCCATTCTGAGATGGCGTGGCAGTCAGAGGACGCGAATTCAGCAGGAAGGTTCCCTCACGCGGCAGGCTGTAACTCATATCCGCCGCCGAAACCTCCACGGTTTTTCCCAGGGGTACTGAGAAACTGATCTCGATGCCGCTCGTGGGCATCGCCGGGCAGGCATACGCCACCCAGCCGTTGAAGAGGCCGCGGATTCCCTGAGTAGCCGGAGGTAGTGGCTGCCCGCCGATACGCACGTTTTCTACGCCCGCGTCTGGCGGGAAAAATACGCCCGCATACGACGCTCCGCGCTCCGAGCGCAACAGCGTCCGATAGTTCCGCCGTCCATCGGCTTGCGATGATTCCAGAATCGTGAAAGTCGGAGGAGCCAAGTCCAGATGCGGCGCATCAGACACGAACGCTGGCCGAGTGTCCCACGGAAAAGCGCCGTGCTCGGTTGCACGGAAAGTGGCCGCGAGCCGGATCGCCTCTGGCAGGCGGCCGGAATTGGGCTGGACGATCCATTGCGCGTTTCCGGTGTCCGCGTCCTGCGAGAACTCGATATTCAAGCGCTCCGGCGCCTTCGCGGAATAGGCCGGCACGACTACTGCCGCGAACAGAGCGAGCGCCGTAATCAAAATAGGAATCCACGGAACAGCCAGTCCTCGCAAGCCCGGCACTCCGCGCAGTTCGGCGCAAAGTGGCGCGATCGGCGTGCAAATCAGTCCGACCACGAGCGCGATGTAAAGGAGACCCGGGTTGCCGAGCGCGCTGTAAAGCAGCAGGGCCGGCGTGAACGCGAGTACCCCCACGATCGCAAGCGGCAAAATTGACGCCACCGCAGAAGCCTCGTACTTTTCGCTTCGGCGCAGCGTTGCCGGTAACCCCGCGAGAGCCGCTACGCCTGTTGGAATCACCAGGATGTAACTGAAGCCGGGCGTTTGCGAGGAAATCACAACGGCGAGCAGCGCCCACCAAGTCCATGCGCCGGCCCAAAGTCCCCAGAATCCAGCACGCCGGGCAAATACGATGGCATGCGTGGTCACCACTGCGACTGCCAGCGCCCAGAATGCGACTTCGATCGGCAGCGGATACGCAACCCAGGTCACCGGCGTTCCGCCAGCCAGATGGACCAGCCGCGCCACGATGAACGCCAGCAAGCCCGTCACGACCATGCTCACCGGCCAGTTGACCATTCCCCATAGGTATTCGCGCAGCGTCAGGCGATTGTTTCGAATCATCCAGCCAATCTGCAGTAGCAGCAGAATCGTCGCCGCCAACGCGAATATTAGCGTACGTCGCGCCGGCCAGTGGATCAGCCAGCGTCCGAATAGATCGAAAAAGACTGCTTCCCGCTGTGGCGGGTTCGCGAGATCGGAATTCGCCAGCGCTACGATGGACGGCAGGGCATTTTCGCCGTGATGTTGCAGGCTGCCAAGATTCACGTTGGCCGAGTTGTCGAGCGGCGTGTGGTAATGCACCACATCGCCGACATACGCGAAATTGAGTCCTTGATATCCCGCGGCCTTGAAGACGGTGAAGTCCGTGTCATTCGGAAGCAGCTGATAGACGGCATAGAAAATCGAAGTGGCCGCGGGATGCGCCGCGTGCCGCGCGAAGAGCCGGACCATCCAGTCGTTCGCGCTGCCGGTCTCGAACATCAAACTCTGGCCGGACGTGCCGCGCGCGTCGAGATTCACCGCCGCGCGCACGTTTTTCGCCAGCGGGCTGGAGTCAACGAATGCGTGCGCGCCGAGCAAGCCCGATTCTTCTCCGTCGTCAACCAGCAGGATGATTGCGTGCCGCGGCGCGGGAAGTGATTTGAGCGCGCGCGCGATTTCGAGCACGGCGGCCACGCCCGTGCCGTCGTCGGAATCGCCCGGGCCCGATGGAACGGAATCATAGTGCGCCGCGAGCAGAACAGCGTCACTTGAATCCGGGTCGCCTTCGGTGCCATCGAGCCGCGCCACCACATTGTTCGCTGTCGCGCAGTTCACATATTGGGCGCAGACAAAAGCGGCCTGTACCTGTGGTTGATATCCGAGGCTGGTTAATTCGTCCAGGATTCGGCCGCGCACGGCGTCGTTCGCCGCGCTGCCGATGGGATGGGGAGTGTCATCTTTTAGAACTCTATGAAGGGTATCCAGCGCGCGAACGGCCGAGAACTCAGTCGCCGGTGCGCTCGCCGGTTTCGGCGCCGGCGGCCGCATTCCCATGAACGACAGCGCCAGGATCGCGGCCAGAATCACCGCGCTTGACAGTATTCGACGCACTCTCGGACTGCTGGGTGAGTCCAAGCGTACCTCCTATTCGCGCCATGCTAGGCTGCGGCCTTCCGCAAGTCAACGCGCAATCCCGCCGCGCCGGATTCCTCTGCCAATCGCCTTCGCCAAGAACGTGAAATTACGGTTCGATGAAAATTTCCGGTCCTGGCGCGCGGCCGCGCTTTGCGGGTTCAATTAATCGTCTTCCGAATTACGCTATGCGTCCATCGTACTCAATCGGGAAGGGATTTTGTCTGTTTTAGATATCGTGCTCGGTAAACGACTCGCCACTCTCGACGAGCGCGCGGAGCAAATCGGCGCTGCATTGGGGATCCCCATTTTCGGTTTGGATGCACTTAGCTCCGCAGCGTACGTGCCGGAAGCCGCGCTCACGCTCTTGCACGGCAGCACGCGAATCGTGCTCATCAATGTCCCCTGGTACATCGCCGGCTGATGCGAGCGCAACGGCTGGGTAGCTTTATGATTCGCAAGCGGGATGCCGCCGAATTTCTGCCTGGTTGGAATTTAATCCATCGCTTGATCGGAAGCGAGGGGTTCCCTCATGCGCGCGCGGGAGGGTAGCTTCGGTCCATAGATATCGGACGCGAGTCCGAGCTGCGCGAGAATCCAAATCGTGTACCAGTTGAAATCAATCTCGTACCACTTCAAGCCGTGTCGAGCCAAAACGGGATTGGCATGATGATTGTTGTGCCACCCGTCTCCGAAGCTCAGCAGTGCCACCCACCAGTTGTTGGTTGACGTGTCTCGCGTTTCGAAACGGCGCGTACCCCAAATATGCGAGACCGAATTGACCAGCCACGTTGCGTGCAGGCCTGCGACGGTGCGCAGGAAAATGCCCCACAGCAGGAAGGGCAGACCGCCGATAAAGTACAGCACGACTCCGAGGACGACCGTCGGCACGAAATGGTACACCGTAATCCAGGTGTGAAATTTGTCCTCAGCCAGGTCGGGGACGTAGCGATCGAGCGTCGCAGCATCTTGCCGCAAAGCATTGCCCACCAGGATCCAGCCGACGTGCGCCCACCACTTGCCGTCGCGCGGAGAGTGCGGGTCACCCTCCTTGTCCGCGAATTGATGATGAATGCGGTGCGTGGTCACCCAAAGGAGCGGCCCCCCTTCTACGGCGATGACAGCGCAGACCGTCAGGAAGTATTCAAACCATTTGGGAGTCTTGAAGCTGCGATGGGTGAGGAGACGGTGGTAGCACATGCCGAGTCCCAGACTGGCCGAAACCCAGTACAGGAAAATCGCGACGAACAGCGCGTTCCAGGTGAAGAAGAAGAGCGCCGCGATTGCTCCGGCGTGAAACATCAACATAAAAGACGCGATCAACCAGTTGGGGCGGTTGTGGTCGGACAAAACTTTGCGTGGACTATTGAACCGCAATGAAGCCATATGGGCCGGGGTCTCCGCGTAGATTTTGAACGCCGGCCCCAGGAAAATCTGGTCAAAAGAGCACACATGCCTTCTTCGATGGAGTTAGCTGGCTGGAAGTGTACCATCCGCTCTGGTTTGGAAGTAGAATGCCGCCAATGATGCCCTGCATGCGCACGTTCGCATTCACTGCCACTCCGAAATCATTCATTGGCCGAACTGTCGTGATCCTGTTTGCCGTCGGATTCTTTCTCTCCGTTTTTCCGGCGAGACTCCGCGCGCAGGCGTCGTCGACCGTCAAATCACTTGAAGGGAAATGGGCAGGTACGCTCGGAAGCGGTGCGGTGAAGCTCCGCCTGATCGTGACGATCTCCAAAACCAGCACCGGTGAATTTGCGGGATCTCTGAATAGCGTGGACCAGAACGCGACGCTTCCGCTTAACAATATCACCCTCGAGGGAGACGCCGTCCATTTCGAATTGGAAGTTCTCGGTGGTGTGTACCAGGGTGCGCTCCGCAAAGACGGAGCGGAAATAATCGGCGCTTGGACGCAAACCGCTGCCCCCACCCCGCAGCCACTTTTATTGATCCGTCAAGCCTCGATCGGCTCACCACAGGCAAGCGCGGCATCGGACCCGGCAATAAAGCCCGAGGCCTTGCCGCTCGATATTACCGTCCCGATTGCGCCGACTGCGTTCAAGGCAGATGGGAAATGGCATCTCGCTTACGAACTTCACGTTTCTAATTTCAGCAAATGGGACTGCGATCTAACGGGCATCGAGGTCATCACTGAAGGCTCCTCGCCGAAATCGCTGGCAAAATTCACCGGCGCCGACCTTCAATCTATGGTCGTCCGCCCGGGCCAGGCTGGCGTGGCGGACAACGCGAAACTCACCCCGGATTCGATAGCGGTCGTTTACATGTGGGTCACGGTCAACACCCTCGAAAGCATTCCTGCGTCCATCACGCATCGCATTCGGGCAAAATTAGGCACTTACCCCGACGACATAACCGCTGAAATTCCCGCGATGCCCGTTGATCGTAAACCAGTGGTTGTCATCGGTCCGCCCCTCGCGGGCGACAACTGGAAGGCCGCCAATGGCCCTTCGAACACATCGATCCACCGGCGCGCTCTGATCCCGCTGAATGGCCGCGCTTACCTTTCGCAGCGTTTCGCCATTGATTGGTTAGAGCTCAACCCCGATGGCAGAACTTTCCACGGCGATCCCAAAGACAACAAGAATTATCGTGCTTACGGTTCAGAAATCCACTCCGTAGCCGATGGCGTCGTAACGGAAGTAAAAGACGGAATTCCCCAGAACATCCCGGGCGAACTGCCCCCGATCACCCTGGAAACCATTGGCGGGAATCACGTCATCGTGAAGATTGCCGGCGGCCTCTACGCATTTTACGCGCACATGCAGCCTGGCTCGCCGCGCGTGAAGGTAGGCGATCGTGTTCACCGTGGCCAGATCCTCGGTCTGCTCGGGAATTCTGGAAATTCCAGCGAGCCGCACCTTCATTTCGATATCTGTAACGCCAGCTCCATGCTTGCCTGCGAAGGTCTGCCCTATGCCTTCGCCTCCTTTGGGGCCACGAGTAAAGTTGCAGCGCCTGGTGACGTTGCGACGAAGCACGAAATGGAAATCCCGGCGGAAAATGAAATCGTGCAGTTCCCGCCACAGCGGTAATGATAATCCGCGTGGCACGTCGCGGTGGAACATGGTCCCGTGACGATTTGTCGAACGAATTTGTTATGATCCGGCTTACGCAGGCAACAAGCGATCCAGGAGTCGCCACATGAGACGCATTAATTTCCGCAGGACGAGCTCATTCCTTCCGTTGCTGCTCCTGGTGTTTGCGGCGGTTCCCTCTGCTTTCGCTCGTTCGCATGCGGCGCATGCGCCGGGCCTGCAAGTCGGCAGAGTAAACTTCCCCAATTCCTGCTCGGCAGAAGTGCAGCCAGCAATCGAAAAAGCCCTCGCCCTGCTGCATTCGTTTCAATATGAGGAGTCCGGCCAGGTATTTTCCGATGCCGCGCAGCACGACGCGCAATGCGCGATGGCGTATTGGGGAAAGGCCATGGCGCTCTATCACCAGCTCTGGGATTTTCCAAGTGCCGCCACAATTATCGAAGGACGTCAAGATGTGGAACAGGCACAGAAGTCCAGGCGCGCAGACTCCGCGTGAACGCGAATATATCGCCGCCGCCGCTGCGTTTTACCAGGACGATTCGAAGCTGACCCATACCGATCGCACGCAGGCGTATTCCACGGCGATGCAAAAGCTCTACGCGGATAATCCCGGCGACGTTGAGGCCGGCGCGTTCTACGCGCTCTCGCTCGTCGCTCTAGCGGAGGACGGTGTGGACGACCTCGCGAATCGCAGGAAGGCCATCGCGATCCTGAATCCGCTCTTCGAGCGGCAGCCGAATAATCCGGGCGTGGCTCACTATCTGATTCATGCAGCCGATACGCCGGAGCTTGCTCGCGAAGGCCTTCCCGCCGCTCGCGCGTATGCGAAGATTGCTCCCGATTCCTCCCATGCGACGCACATGCCTTCGCACATTTTCCGGCGGCTCGGACTCTGGCCCGAAATGATTGATTCGAATATCGCGGCGATTGCCGCCGCGGCTGAAGCCACGCAAGCGCACCGGGGCGACGCCAGTTACCAATTCCATCCCATGGATTTCCTCGACTACGCCTACCTGCAAAGCGGGCAGGAAGCGAAAGCGCGGCAGCTTGTTGACGAACTGAAGAGCGTGCCCGGTGCCAAGGCGGAAGGCATCGCCAACCATCAATCTCTGTTCGCGGCACGAAATGCAATCGAGCTTCACCGCTGGAAGGAAGCTGCGTCTCTTCCGATTTCAAATGAGCGGCTCATGATGCAGGATCCAACCTACTGGGCGCGCGCGATTGGTTCTGCGCGCAGCGGCGACGTTAGCGCCGCCCGAGCGAACGCTCAAAAGCTCGCTGAGGTCACAAAGGCACAGGATGAACACGACAAGATGGAGGGCAACAAAGTTACGCCCGGAGAAAGCGTCGAGGAACGCGAAGTAGACGGATGGATTGCCTTCGCTGAGGGGAAATCCGACGAGGCTATCTCGGATTTGCGCGCCGCCGCGCAGCTCGAAGAATCCGAACGCGAGGAGCCGATCGCCATGCCCGCCCGCGAGATGCTGGCCGATCTTTTCCTTGAGATTAACCGGCCTTCGGAAGCTTTCACGGAATACCAGGCTGTTTTGAAAGACTATCCGAATCGCTTCGACGCCGTCTATGGCGCCGCGCGTTCCGCCCAGGCAGCTTCGGATCCCCAGCAGGCACGCAAGTTCTACGCCCAGCTCGTCACGATTTCAACGCCAGACGCCGACCGCCCCGAGCTGCGCGCCGCGCGCGATTACGTCGCCGCGAACCTGCATCACTAGGACGAGATGAGCATTTGAGTGTATGAGGCGTCACAAGGAGGATCTGGTCTGTGAACCCCAATTGGAAACAACTTCTGTTGGCGCTGGTTCTTTGCGCAACATCTCTGGCTGCGGCCCAACAACCGCCCGTCAAGTCTCCACTGCTCGACCACCTGGTTGGGACGTGGATGCTACAAGGAACTATTGCCGGCCAAGCTGCCACCCACGATGTTGACGCTGAGTGGGTTCTCGACCATCACTACCTGCGCATTCACGAAATTTCGCGCGAAAAGAACGCCAAGGGCCTGCCGCAATATGAGGCCACGATCTACGTTGCATGGAACGAACCCACAAAGCAGTACGCTGCTGTATGGCTGGATGTTTATGGCGGCATGTCGACGCAGTCGATCGGCGTGGCGGATCCCAAGGAAAATGAGCTTCCGTTCCTCTTCAAGGACGATAAAGGCGCAGTCAGTTTTAACAATGACTTCGTCTATGACGCGAAAGCGGACACCTGGGAATGGCGCATGGACAACGTGGTCAACGGCGCAGCGAAGCCGTTCGGGCGCGTGAAGCTGACGCGCAGCCATGCGGCTGGTGACAAACAGGGCTAGCGAGCCCATATTCGGTGCGAGCTTCGAGCGATGCCGCTTTAGGGCAGCCCAGCGCCAGGTACGTCCACCCGAACCACTTCAATTTTTCCTGAGCGTCCCTTCGCGAGGTCTTCGGGCATGTGGCCGATCGCCGTGCAGATGTAGAGATCGCGCCGGTCCGCGCCGCCCAGCATGCACGCATACGAATGGCGACCCGGCAGCAAGATCGTGTCCGCGATTTCTCCGCCGTCCCTGACGCGAATGATCTTGTTGCTCCCCGGCCACGCGACCCACACAGCGCCCTCCGCGTCGAGACAGATTCCATCGGGCGTGAGTCCTTCGATCGCTGCGAAGACGCGCCGGTTAGTCAGCGCTCCATCCGATTGCACATCGAACGCGGTCAATCGCGCCGCCAGCGTCTCGGCCACAATCAGGGTTCTTCCGTCGGGCGTAATCACCATTCCGTTCGGGAAGTGAAGATCGTCGGCGGCCATCCGCACTCCACCATCCGGTGCCACGCAGAGCACCACCGTAGTGCGCGGCGCCTCGCCCTTGAAAAGGTTGAAGCCAAACCCGCCGATGTAGGCGCGGCCCTTGCGATCCACCACCATGTCGTTGATAGGGTTCGCGACCAGCGAGCTTAGGTCGGCGCTTATCTCCGGTCCGTGCGGCGTAAGCCGCAGCAGATGCCGGTCATCCATGGACACCACGAGCATGGTTCCGTCCGGCAGCCATCCCAGCCCGGAAACGTGCCCCGTGAACTCCTGGACCTTGCTGGCCTTTCCCTCCGGCGTCAGCCGCCACACCACCGAGCCGTGCATATCCGAAAAGTACAGTGCGCCGTCGTGCCAGCGCGGTCCTTCCGGGAAAAATCAAGCCATCGAGAAGCACTTTCGGTGTCGCCGCCATGTGGCCTCCGCCTCTAAGCAAGTCCGCCGGAAGTATAGGTCAGAACGAGCCGCTCAAGAAATAGCGCACAATCGTCGAAACGCGCTTTACACCTCCCGCCCGCCATGCTAGTTTCTATTCCCGTAACCGCCGAACTGAAAGCGCCAGGCGGTAGGGCCATCGATATCGACCCTCCGAACGTTTTTGTCTCGATAGACCTCCGACAAAAAATCAAACTGAACCTCCTTCTGCGTTCGACGCACAGGGAGCGAACCGTGCGAGGGGCCGGGTGCTAAAACTTCGTAAAGTTGAACTTCTGGGCTTCAAGTCGTTCTGCGAGAAGACGCCGATCACGTTCAGCGGCAGCGGGATCACCTGCATTGTCGGGCCGAATGGCTGCGGCAAGTCCAACGTGGTGGACGCCATCTCCTGGGTTCTCGGCGAGCAGAGCCACAAAATGCTCCGCGCCGAGCGCATGTCCGACTGCATCTTCAACGGCACCGCCAAGCGCCCGCCTATGGGCATTTCCGAAGTCACCCTCACTCTCGTCGACCCGGAGCTTTCCGACGCCGTCGCGAAAGTGCTCGATGGCGCATCGGAACCAGCTCCTGACGCGCCCGTGGATGCCGCAGACGCCGGCGATCCATCATGCCGACTCGCGCGGAGATCGTCGCGGAAGCGCCCGCCGACGAAATTCCCAGCCGAAGAAACCGAAGAGGCCGCAAGCACTGGAAGAAGCGCGCCGCCGAAAAGCCCGCGATCACGGTAAAACCCGGCGAAATCGTCGTCGGTCGCCGCCTGTATCGCTCCGGACAAAGCGAATATCTGATCAATGGCCGCGTGGCCCGCCTTCGCGACGTCCAGGAAATCTTCATGGGCATCGGCCTCGGCCCGGATAGCTACGCCATCATCGAGCAGGGCCGCATCGGCCAGATCCTGAATTCCAAGCCCATGGACCGCCGCGCGATCATCGAAGAAGCCGCCGGCATCACGATGTACAAGACCAAGAAGCGCCTCGCGGAAGCCAAGCTCGAAGCCTCGAAGATCAATCTTTCCCGCGTCAACGATATTCTTCGTCGAAGTCGAAAAGCAGCTCGCTTCGCTGAAGCGCCAGGCATCCAAGGCGCGGCGCTACGCCGAGCTGCGCGAACAGATGCGCGGCCTGTTGCGCATCGTGCTCGCCAGCAACGCCGAGCATCTCGATATCGAAGCCGCGCGCCTGGAAAAACTTCTCCGCGATATGGACGCGGCCGAAGAGCGCGAATCCCGCTCCGTGCACGAGCTTGAATCCGAACAGGAACGCCTGAGCGCGCGCACCTACGATCTCGACGCCGAGCTGCGCCAGACGCAAAACCTGCTCAGCCAAACCGCTCTCGATCTCGACCGCGCGGAAAATCGCATCACCTTCAATCGCGAGCAGGTCGCGCAGCTCGAATCCCGCGCATCGCAGCTCTCGTTCGAAATCGAGCAGGCCGTGCGCCAGGCCGCCGATCTCTCCGCGCGGATTGACGCGCAACGCGAGTCCGTCGCCGCGCTTCGCGCACTAGACACATCGCCTCGAATCGCGCCTGCGCGAATCCACCGAACACGTTTCGACCAGCTCCACCGAGCCAGAGCCAGCTCGAATCGCGCATGGAAGAGCTTCGCCGCCTCGCCAGCACGCTGGTCGAGGAATCCGCGCGCGGGCAGGCCGAATCGCAGCAGGCGGAAGAAGCAGCCGCGCGCCATACCGCCGCCGAAGAGCAGCGCTCCGCCGCCATGCGCGCCATCGAACAGGAATGCGCCGCGCTCGCAGTCGCGCGTGGACGCGTCCGACGCCGCGTTCGCGCAAGCCGAGCAGCACGCGCAATCGATTGGCGCAACAGTTCGCGAAGCGCAGTCGCGTCTCGCCGGCCTTCGCCAGACGCAGCAGGAAACCAGCCAGCAGCTCGAGCAGGTCCGCCAGGAACTTTCCGCCGAGCGCGCCCGCCACGCTTCCATCGAACAGATTCTGCGCGAGCGCGCCTACACCGCTGACGCCGTGCAGAAGCTTTTCAACGCCAATGGCGACGCCGCGTCGCGCGGCTTCCGCGCCCTCGGCTTGCTCGCCGATTACGCCGAAGTGCAGGAAGAATACGAAACCGCGATCGAGCAGTTTCTCCGCGACGAACTCGAATACGTCGTCGTCGAATCGTTCGATCAGGCGCGCGCGGGCGTTCGCTTTGCTGCGCGAGGAAGTGGGCGGCCGCGCCACGTTCTTCGTCGATTCGGCCCGCACCCTTGACGTCGACAAAATGGAAAACGGCGCGTCCATGCCCGGCAATTTCATCGCGCGGCTCGACCGCCTCGTCGAATTCCGCGAGCCGCTCGGCCCGGCCACGAAGTATTTCCTGAAAAAACTTCGCACCGCCTATCTCGTCGAATCCATTGCCGATCGCCGAGCGGATGGCGCACGACAATCCGCACAGCTATTTCCTCACGCCCGACGGCACCTGCTATCACGGCCGCACGGTTTCCGGCGGACGCGAAGAGCGACGCCGGCCCGCTCGCGCTCAAGCGCGAACTTCGCCAGCACGAATCCGAAACCGCGCGGCTCGAGCGTTCTCGCCGCCGAGCAGCAGACGAACCTTGCGCGCCTCGAAGAAGAAATTGCGGCCGGCGAAATGCAGCTTGCCGCCGCCGCCGCGCAGCAGATGGAAGCGGAAAAATCGCTCGTCGCCGCCGCGCACCAGCGCGACGAAGCGCGCCGCGAATTCCTCCGCGTGGATCTGCAGCTCGATGGCGAGCGCGAGGAAATCGCGCGCCTGCACGCGCGAAGCCGAAGCCGCCCGCGCCCGCGCCGAGCAAGCTCGCTCCGAACACGCCGAAGCCGTTCGCGTCCGCGCCGCCGCCGAAGCCGAAGCCGCGCGAGGCCACCGAAAAGCTCGCGGACCTGCGCCGCGATTTCCAGGAATTGCAGGAGCGCGTGGTCGCTCGCCGCGAAGAGCTGGCCGCGATGGCCGAGCGCCTTGCGAGCGCCGAAGGCATCGAGCAAAGTCTCTCGAGCGAAATTGCGCAGGCCAACGAACGCATGGAATCGCTTCGCCAGCAGCACGCGGCGCTATCCAGCGAGAAAACCGAGACTCGAATCCTCCTGCGAGCAGCTCGCGCTGCAGGCGCGAGGATCTGCGCACGGAGAAAGCGCGCCTGCGAAGAAAACAAGGCCGCGCTCGAAACCGAATGGACCGAAGCGCGCGTCGCGCACGGGACAGATTGACGAAACTCTCCGCGGCACGCCGCCAGTCGCTCGACGAACTTCGCGCCGAGCGCAGCCAGCGCCAGATCGAAAAGGCCCGCAACGACGCCGACCGCGATTACCTGCGCCAGACCTGCGTTGCCGAACTGAACGCGCAGCCCGAAGAACTGATCGCCCAGGAATCGCAGCTTCTGGTCGGCGAGGAACTCGTCGCCGCCGAAACGAATTACAACGAGATGAAGGCGCGCGTCGAAGCCATGGGCCCCGTGAACATGATGGCGCTCGAGGAATTCCAGGAATGCGAGCAGCGCGAGGAATTCCTGCGCCGCGAGCGCGACGATCTCGTGCAGTCCATCCAGAATACGCAGCTCACCATTCACGAGCTCGATCAAGTGTCGCGCCAGAAATTCGAAGAAGCCTTCACCTTCATCAACGCGCAGTTCGCCATCGCGTTCCAATCGCTCTTCGGCGGCGGCCACGGCGAAATGCGCCTCAGCGAGCCCGATAGCTCGGGCGAATGCGGCATCGACATCGTCGCGCAGCCGCCCGGCAAGCGCCTGCAAAATATCCTGCTGCTCTCCGGCGGAGAAAAAGCGCTCACGGCGCTGGCGCTGCTGATCGCCGTCTTCCGCTATCAGCCGAGTCCCTTCTGCATCCTCGACGAAGTGGACGCGCCGCTCGACGAAGCCAACGTCGGCCGCTTCAACCGAATGCTCGCGGAAATGTGCGGCCAGACGCAGTTCATCGTCGTCACGCACAACCGCAAAACCATGGAAATGGGATCGGTGCTCTACGGCGTCACCATGCAGGAGCCCGGCGTCTCCAAGCTCGTCTCCGTGAAGTGGGAAGAGGACGTCGCCGCTGCCGCTCCCGAAGCCGCCAGGCCGCTAGCAACGCTGCCTGACGATTCGACAAGGATTTTTCCTCTCGCGGCCCGACCGAAATCCTTGGCGCCCGATAGCCGGTCAATTCGTGTTATGAATTTCCTGTCCGTCGCACAATTTTCTTACCGGTTGACAACTCCTCGCCCTGCGCTAGAATACCGCCCTCTCTGATCTGAGGATACAAAACTCGTGGCATCTTCCACAAATGAGCGCTGTCATTTCGCAAACAGAATTTCCGGGACTCAAACTTCTCGGACGCGGCAAAGTTCGCGACATCTACGACCTCGGCGATCGCCTCCTGATCGTCGCGACCGACCGTCTTTCCGCGTTTGACGTTGTCCTTCCCACGCCGATTCCCGATAAGGGACGGGTTCTCACCCAGCTTTCGCTTTTCTGGTTTGAGAAACTGGCTGGCGTCGTCCCGCATCATGTGATCGAGGCGAAAAATTTCACTGGCGAGCTCGCTCCGTACGCCGATTCGCTTGCCGGGCGCGCGATGCTTGTTCGCCGCACAGAACCATTCCCGATCGAATGCGTCGTGCGCGGATATATTTCCGGATCGGGCTGGAAGGACTATCAGAAGACGGGCGCGATCTGCGGGATTCCTCTGCCGGCGGGCCTGCGCGAGTCCGACCGTCTGCCTGAGCCGATCTTCACGCCTTCGACCAAAGCCACCACCGGCCACGACGAAAATATTTCCTTCGACGAGGCCGCTTCGAGCATCGGGCGTCCCCTCGCCGAGCGCCTTCGCGACGTCGAGCCTCACCATTTACCGCCGCGCCGCCGAGCACGCTGCTGAGCGCGGCATCATCATCGCCGACACGAAATTTGAATTCGGCCTGCGCGGCGATGAGCTCATCTGGATTGATGAAGCGCTGACGCCGGATTCTTCGCGATTCTGGCCAGCGGGCCAGTATTCGCCGGGCAAGGCCCAGCCTTCGTTCGATAAGCAGTACGTCCGCGATTATCTCGAACAGATTGGCTGGAACAAGCAGCCTCCTGCCCCGGCGCTGCCGCCGGACGTGGTTTCAGGCACGCAGGAAAAGTATCGGGAAGCCTATCAACGCATCACCGGCCACGCACTCGACTAAGCCCGGCGAAATGTCCCCGGAGCTTCACTGCGGAGCATGCACACGTGAAAGAGCAACTGGAATCGCTGGTCGGAATGATGGTCGAGCGCGGAATTTTGCTCGAAGAAGCCATGACGGAGTTCGAGAAGAAATTTATCCGGCGAGTCCTGGAGCACTCCAAGGGTAACCAGTGCCGCGCCGCCAAGGTCCTTGGAATCCACCGCAATACCCTGAGCCGCAAAATCACCCAATATCACCTGGACCAACCCATCCGCCGCCGCTGACAATCCGATCAGGCTTCTAAGGTTCCTCTGTGGCTCGATGCCTTTTCCATGTCCTCTGTGGTAAGCCTTGGTCCCTGCCCTGAGTGACGTGGGTGCGGTGAGTCTTACGCCTTCTCAGTGCCCTCTGTGCCTTCTCTGTGTCCTCTGTGGTAGGTCTTGTCTTTCTCTCGTAGCGAAAAAAAAGCCGGCCCGTTTCCGGACCGGCCATCGCGATTCACGAACCGTGTTGCTTTAGAATTCTTTTCTTACTACTTTGGCGCGACTTTCCGCGCAGGACGCTTGGCGCCCCCCTTTTCGGGAATCGTGGTCGGGTCAACCTTCACCCCATCCCAATGCAGCAGGAAAGGCGAAGGATCGTAGCTCACCAGTGTTCCAGAGAAGCGGATCTCGTCTTCTTTTTGCACTCGCACTACGTCGGGCTGCGGTGTGATCGTTCCGGTAGCTGCGCCCGCTGGCGGAGCTGCCGTCCAGACTTTCACGTCCATGTTCGCCGTCGTCGCCGCCGAAATCTCATCCGAGCTGGCGCTCGTGAACGTCATGATATCCACGAAATTGTCCGCTTTGTTCACGTCGATGATCTTGCCGATGACCTCGGGAAATTCAGCGCCGCAGATCGCGAGCCATGTCAGCTTCGCCTTGTCACCGCCCGCGCTCAAATCGCCGATCACGCTGATGATCGTGCTTGATTGCGCAACCTTTTGGATGTCCGCCGCGCTCGGAATCGAATACGTTGCGGGCCGGTCGGGGGCATTCGCGGCGAGCTGCAGCAGTTCATTCAATTGCGCGTCCACCAGCTTGTCGCAATTCGGCTGTTGGTAGTTGACAATCGTCTTGCGGAGATAATCCTTCACCTTGTCCGTGTCTGGAATCTTCAGATCAACCGCGCGCGCCAGCGCCCAAAATCCGTCGAGCGATTGCGCTGGAGTCGATTGCAGATAGGCCAACCCCAGGCGGTAGCTGGCCACCGCGTCGCTCTGATTGAGCGCTAGCTGAGCTTTGTAGGCTTCCTCGGCGTCAGGATAATCCTTTAGCTGTACGTCGGCCGCCCCCACCGCGCCTTCCAGCGCGGATTGCACTGCCTTGATTTGTTCGTCCGTCACCTTTGCGTTGGATTTCTTCAGATCGGGAAGCAGTTTGATGCCGAGCAGCGCTGCATCTCGCTGCTTGGTCAGCTGATCGTGGGCGTCCGCAGCCTTCGCGTCAAATGCGCCGGGCGTAGCGAAGAGCTGCATGCGCGCCTGGATCGCCGTGACACGCGATCCGACATCGGCTTTATCGCCGAGCGCGACGAGTTTGTCCGTGTATTCGATCGCCTTGGCGTAGTTCTTCAGTTGGAAATAAGTCTGGTAGTACATCTGGTCGATGTACTGCATCAGCGTGGAATTTGGATATTGCGCGACGAAGGCGTCGAGCAGCTTTAGCCGAGCCGTCGGATCTTTTTCCGCCTGGGCCGCCTGCAAGGCATTGTATTCCGGAAGCGTGTAGGTCGGTTGCTGCGCAGCTGGAGCAGCCTGTGCCGCCGCTGGCCGCGGAGCAAGAGACGTCAGGACAAGCGCGGCGAAAATAATTGCCAGACTGCTCAGATGCCTTCGCATGATCACTTTCCTGCCTCCTGGATTTTGGCCTCTGTTCGGCTGGCCGTTCAGACTCGCAAACGCGTTACTTGCGGGACAAACGCGCGATATTCGGAAATCCACGGGATTATAGGAAAACCATGTTACCCGCGCAAGTGTAAAACCTTCCACATCATCCGATTCCGGTCGTTTTGGGTGTTCGCGCATGTTGGGGGGGCTTACTCCTGCATGATAGGATGATGAATTTCAGCTTTGGTGTCGCCTGAAGGAGAAAATTTGCCTAAAGAAGCGCTGGATTGGAAACCAATCTAACGCCGAAGCTCCGGCTGGCTCGGCTGCCGAAGCTCGCGGCGACGAGCGCGAAGTGGACCGGTGACCACGAGATCCTCTCGAATCAGCGGCCACATCGCAATCCCGCTCGCTGCATCTAATGCAAAGCAACCCAGAGGCGACTCCATGATCGAAATCCGTCCGTCCGAAGAGCGCGGCCACAACAAGATTTCCTGGCTCGATTCGCGCTTCACATTTTCATTCGATCAATATTATGACCCGGACCACACGCAGTTTCGTTCGCTGCGCGTGATGAATGAAGACGTCGTGGCGCCCGGTGGCGGATTTCCCACTCATCCGCATCGCGACATGGAGATTCTCACGTGGATTCTTGAAGGTGCTCTCGAACATCGCGACAATACCGGCGGCAGCGGAGTGATTCGTCCCGGCGAGCTGCAGCACATGACTGCCGGCCGCGGCGTGATGCACAGTGAATTCAATCCGTCGAAGAAAGATTCGGTTCATCTGCTGCAGATATGGCTGCTGCCCGAGCGCAAGGGCCTCGATCCTGGCTACGAGCAGCTCGCGTTTCCGGACGTTGAACTCCGCGGCAAGTTCCATCTGGTCGCGGGTCCGCAAGCGGCCGTCACGATCCGTCAGGACGCGAATCTCTATATCGCGCGCCTTGACAAGGGTACTGAAGCAAAGCATTCGATCGCACTAGGACGCCACGCGTGGGTGCAGATCGCCCGCGGCGCGGTGAAGTTGAACGGGAAACTGCTCAAGGCTGGCGATGGCGCGGCCATTTCCGACGAATCCGAAATCCGCGTCGAAGCTCGCGAGTCCTCCGAAATTCTTCTGTTCGATTTAGCCTAATGCGTTCGGCGCCGAGAGCCTGGCGGCGCTTCTGGCTGCTTCCCTCGGATGATTTGCGGTTATAATAATGCGCTCATCCAAGGAGGATTGATGTCCGACCACAAGAGACCCGCTCCGTCCGCTGCGCCGATTCACGATCTGATCAGCCACCGCTGGAGCCCCCGCGCATTCGACCCGAAACCCGTCGAGAAGGAAAAATTGCGCAGCCTGTTCGAAGCAGCACGCTGGGCTTCGTCGTCCTACAACGCCCAGCCCTGGCATTACATCGTCGGCACGAAAGACGATCCTGAAAACTACAATAAAGTTCTAAGCACGTTCGTGGAGTTCAATCAGAGCTGGGCGAAGAATGCGCCCGTGATCGCGATCAGCGTGGCCTCGCACAAAATGCCGCACGACGGCTCGCAGAATCGCCACGCATTCCACGACGTCGGCCAATCATCCGCCAATCTCTCGCTCGAGGCAACATCGCTCGGCCTGCAAGTCCATCAAATGGCCGGAATCGATCCCAATAAGGCGCGCGAAGTTTTCGGCATTCCCGAACATTACGAAGCTGTCGCGGGCATCGCGCTCGGCTATCCCGGCGATCCGATGACTCTTCCCGAAGGACGTTTGCGCGACAACGAAACCGGAAAGCGCGAACGCAAGGAAGCTTCTTCCTTCGTATATACCGGCAAATGGGGCCACGTTTCGCCGATCGTCGCAAAGTGACGATCCGACCAGGATCGTTATCCCGAAGCCGGCGCTTGTGGTTTTTAGCCGGGTGAGGGATCTCTCTTAGTTCAAATCCGGCGCGGCGTCACGCGTTCAAGAATTTTGTAAGCTCCGCGATGACGTCGCCCGGCCTTTCTTCCGCAAGAAAATGTCCCGCAGGCAGCGCCTTCCCGCTTACGTTGGTCCCCAGACCTTTCCAGATACCGAGCACGTCGTAGAGATGGTTCATCGGGCCTTTTTCACCCCACAGAACCAGCAGCGGACACGAGATTTTATCCGTCAGGTCCGCCGCGTCGTGCTCCAGATCGATCGAAGCTCCAGCGCGATAGTCCTCGCAGCTCGCATGAATCGCGGCCGGATCGCGGAATGTGCGCAGGTATTCCGCGTACACCGCTTCTTCAATCACGTCCGGCGGAAACGAGCCGAGCGACCGCTTCATGTAAAATTCCACGCTGTTTTCGAGCAGGGTTTCGGGAAACGGCGCGGGCTGAATCAGAAAAAACCAGTGGTAGTAAGCGGTGGCGAATTCGCGCGTCACCGAATGGTAGAGCGTATACGTCGGCACGATATCGAGCACGGCGATTTTCGCGACGGCGTTGCGGTGGTCGCGCGCCATGCGATGCGCCACGCGCCCTCCGCGGTCGTGGCCCACCACGGCGAACCTCGAAAATCCCATGCTGCCCATCACCTCGACCTGATCCTGCGCCATCGCGCGCTTTGAATACATGGAATGGTCGCCGCCGCCCGCGGGCTTACCGCTGTCGCCATAGCCGCGCAGATCTGCCGCGACAACGGTGTGAGTCTTCGCCAGCTCGGGCGCGATTTTGCGCCACATCAAATGATTTTCCGGATAGCCATGCAGCAGCAAAACGGGTGGGCCGCTGCCGCCGACCACATAATTAATCTGGATGCCGGAAGTTTCCACTCGCCTCTGCCGGAATCCCGGGAAAAATGGCGTGGCGCCGGGAAGAAGTTGCCGCGAGCCGTCCGCGTGCGCGCCGCGAACCGAAAGCGCGTCCGCCGCTGCTGCGCCCACTCCCAGACCTACCGCCGTCTTCAACATTTCACGCCGCGTGTGAACATCCATCACGCACCTCCCCGAGCGAAAATACTATAACCGACAATCCGACCAGGATTGTCGTCCTGCCTGCCCTGAGTGATGTGGCGAAGGGAACCCGGCGCATTCGTTTCTTGGCCGGGTGAGGGACCTCTCTTCGCGAGGCGCATACGTGCTCCTTGCGCCTGCCATCGCCCGTTGGTACTCTCCCGATCCGATAAGGATCGGGATCCTGAGGGCGGCGCAATTTGCCCGACGAAGGGTCCGGTAATCGGCGAATGATACGGGAGGCATCCTCACCATGAGAATTCGAACAATCGTGGCAGTGCTCGCGATTTTGCTTTTCTGCCCAGCCTTTGAAAATTCCGGCGCCACGCAAGCGGCCAGCGACAAGAAAGACGTCGCGGCCGAAGTGGAAGCGCTGAAGGTCCAGGTCGCGCTGCTCGCGAAGCAGGCGCAGAACTCGCAGGACTACATCGCCATCGCGAATCTGCAGCGCGCCTACGGCTACTACGTGGACAAATGCCAGTGGGACCAGACCGCCGACCTTTTCGCCAAGGACGGCACGCTCGAGATCGGTTTGCGCGGCGTGTGGGTTGGCCAGGACCGCGTGCGCGCCTATCTGCACACGCTTCCCGAGCTGAAATACGGCACGCTTTTCAACCACATGCAGCTCCAGCCCGTGATTGACGTCGCGCCGGACGGCAAGACGGCCAAGGCCCGCTGGCGCGCCTTCGAGCAGTTCGGCGCGCTGCACCGAAGCGCGCAGTGGGCGGAAGGAACCTACGAGAACGAGTACGTGAAGGAAGATGGCGTGTGGAAAATCAAGAAGCTGCACTACTACATGACCTACTACGTGGACTACTACAAGGGCTGGGATCAGGGCGGGAATCCGCCTCCGGGACCGATCGCGGGCATGCCGCCGGACCTGCCGACGACCGAACCCTACAAGCTCTATCCCGGATGTCTTCGTTCCGCCCTATCACTACAAGAATCCGGTCACCGGCAAGTGACGATGCGGCGAGCATCGTCATCCCGAGGCGGGCGGATTGTGCCCGCCGAGGGATCTGCTCTTGGTTCTGTTTCTTGGTTCTTCGGGTGCCCCATTCTTCGTCCCGCACGATTTTGCGGGACGAAGGGTGGGGATTTTGCGGGTGCCTTGGAATTGGCCCTTTGTTCCGCATTCGCAGGAGGCCGGGTGCCCCATCCTCGGTTTGTGAGGGTGGGGAATTTCGCTGCGGGTTTGCTCTTCCACCGCTCTCTGCGTCTCTGCGGTGAATCTTTTTCCCGGTTTCGTACTCCGGTATTCGCAGGAGGCCTCTAAAATGAAAATTCGAATCATTCAAATCCTGATTCCGCTTTCGCTGATTTGCCTCCTGTGGATCGTCTCCACCGGCGCGGCCGAGCAACGAAAAGACCTCGACGTCGCAGCGTCGCCGCGCTGAAAACGCAGATCGCGCAAATCGCGCCGCAAATCCAGAATTCGCAGGACTACATCGCAATCAACAATCTCCAGGACGCCTACGGCTACTACGTGGACAAAACCAAGTGGGACGAAGTCACCGACCTTTTCACCGACGACGGCTCGGTCGAAATCGGCCTGCGCGGCGTCTACAAAGGCAAGGAGCGCGTGCGCGCTTATATGCACCACCTTGGAGATCTGAAGTACGGCACGCTGTTCAATCATTCGCAGTTGCAGCCCATCGTCACCGTTGATCCCGACGGCCTGCACGCCCGCGGACGCTTCCGCGCCTACATGCAGGTGGGCACTTTGGAAAAGCGCGCGCAGTGGGGCGACGCCATCTACGAAAACCAGTACGTGAAGGAAAATGGCGTCTGGAAAATCAAGAATCTCCATGCCTACTTCACCTACTACGTAAATTACTACAAAGGGTGGGACCAGGGCGGCGACCCGCCTCCCGGCCCAATTCCCGGCCTCCCGCCGGACGAGCCCTCGACGGAAATCTACAAGCTCTATCCGGATGTCTACATCCCGCCGTATCACTACAAGAATCCCGTCACGAACCGATAAGGTTCGTGATCCTGAGACCGGCGGTATGGTTTTCTGCCGGTCGAAGGGTGGACGGCACAGTGACGCAGCGAAATTCGTGAGCGGTGTGGAAAGAGATTTCAATGTAGCGCCGCGGTCTTTAGCGCGGCAGATTTGATTTTTCCGTCTTTCCGAGCGGCGACTCGACCCTTCCGTCCCGCTGATGCAGCCGGGATGCACACACCGCGATCTGTGTCGATTAGAAATGGTTCGGGCGTTCGATTGATTGGAATTAAGGCCGTTTCTAATCGCCGGAGTGTCGATTAGAAACGCACCGCGCCTCTCGCGATCGCGAAGCTCGACCCTCGAAAAGTGTGTCACTTTGTGAGGGCGCCAATCGTTTGTTTTCAATGAGTTACGCGGGAAATTACTCGGCATGGTGTGTCGAGTAATTTCACGCCGCGGAGCGGGAGAATTCGCGCCCAGTTGTTCTGTGAGATGGCGTTTACCTGCGTCAGTGAAACCGGAGTGCGCGGATTCGCGTTGCGGCGTGCAAGCACGCGGAATTGCGGCGCTGAACGTGGCGTTTGTGGCCGTCGCCGGATTCGAATCGAATCGCGTTCTTGCACTGACGTTGCCGCGCCAACCGAATGTGTCCATGTCTCTTCCTTTCCGGGCGGAGCAGGCCCTCGGTTCACGCTAGCACGGAAGAAATTTGGAAGTGTCAAGCGGCGCCTGTGGACTTTTTTCGATTCGCGCTGGAGAAATGGGCGGCTTCAAAAGCCCCACCCTTTGCCAGCGCAAAGGATAGGCCACCCGGAAAATCTGTTCGTCGATCATCGGGTCCGCCGTCTGCACATCAAGGTTTCAAAAGTGTTCCGTTCACGGCCTTCACGAACGTGGCGAACTCGATGCACATTTCGGTCACGACATAAAGAGGGCTTCGGCAAGTTCACGCGGACTAAATTCGCGGGAGAAAAATCTTGCACAGTTCGGATTGATTTGGCGGGTGGCCCATCCTTTAGCGCTTCTGCCACTCAGTAATTTCACTTGTCGACTGGTAAGGCCCACTCGCCATGCCTCAGGCCACGCGGAACATCTCAGGGTGCGTGTTTGGCAAGTCGCGTACGTAGTTTCCACACTAGAAAACGAGTCGGGCTTACGTCACGATATCGCTTGACGAGGATATCCCAATACTAGGATAATTACATGGTACGAGCAAAGCGGGCCACGGGAGAAAAATCCCTATTCTGGGTCGGTTCGGCGAAACGCGACCTGCTCGCTTTTCCCGAGCCCGTCAAAGACGAAATCGGCGTCGCGCTGAGCGTGGCTCAGTTTGGCGGCAAACATCGCAAATCAAAACCGTGGAAGGGCGAAGGTGCCGGCGTATTCGAAGTTGTCGAAGATCACCGGGGAGATACATACCGTGCGGTTTACACAGTTCGGTTTGAGGGCGCTGCTTACGCACTTCACGCATTTCAGAAAAAATCGCCGAGCGGCATCAAGACGCGGAGGGTCGATACGGAATTGATCAGACAACGAATCCTCATGGCCAAGCGAGACTACGAGGTGCGACATGCCAGTGCGAAGAACTAAATCGGAAATCACTCCAAGTTCGGGCAATGTTTTCACCGATCTGCGTCTGCCGAACGCGGACGAGCGACAGACAAAGGTCCGGCTCGCAGTGGCGATCAATCAGATCATCGCGAGCCAGGAACTTTCCCAAGCGGCGGCGGCCCGTCGCCTGAAAATCAATCAGCCCAAGATTTCCGCGCTCGCAAATTATCGCTTGGACGGCTTTTCCGTGGAGCGATTGATGCATTTCCTCACCGCGCTCGACCGCGACGTCGAAATCGTAATTCGTCCCAAGCCTCGCTCGCGCAGGGAGGCGCGCATTCTGGTAAGCGCCGCTTAATTTCAGTCAGCGAGTGACCCAGGTTTGCATTTGATTTGCGGCTGCGACGAGGACGAGGCTTCCCGCCTGAAGGCGTGCGCTACGAAATCTAGAAAAGCTCAACGACCCCACCCTTTGCTTCGCAAAGGATGGGGCACCCGAAAAATCCAGGGGCGAGGCGCTATATCTTCGGCAGGACGATCCCTTGCTGCGACTGGTACTTTCCTTTTTTGTCCTTGTAGGAGACTTCGCACTGCTCGTCGGATTCGAAGAAGACGACCTGCGCGAGTCCTTCGTTGGCGTAGATTTTGGCGGGGAGCGGCGTGGTGTTGCTGATCTCGAGCGTGACGAAGCCTTCCCATTCGGGCTCGAACGGCGTCACGTTGACGATGATTCCGCAGCGCGCGTACGTGGATTTGCCGACGCAGAGCGTGAGCACGTTGCGCGGGATGCGGAAAAATTCCACGGACCGCGCGAGCGCAAACGAATTGGGCGGCACGATGCAAACCGCGCCGCTGGAACTCGACGAAAGAGTTCGGGTCGAAATGCTTCGGGTCCACGATCGTGGAATTCACGTTGGTGAAGATGCGGAACTCGTCGGCGACGCGCATGTCGTAGCCGTAGGACGAGACGCCGTAGCTGATCACGCCGTCGCGCACCTGGCGGTCCTCGAAAGGCTCGATCATCCCGTGCTCGCGCGCCATCTTGCGAATCCACTTGTCCGACTTCACCGACATCGAGTCCTCCTCGATGGCAATGCGCGCAGTGTATTACAGGGCGTCGTGCTTGACAACCCGCAAACCCCTGTCTAGCATAGGTTTCCGGCCTAAGTAGATGATTCCCGGAGGCATTCGTGATCAAGCTCGACATCGTAAACGCCATCGTTCAGAAAACGAATATTACCCGCACCAAGGCCGAGCAGGCGGTTGAGACCGTTTTCGAGGCCATGAAAAATTCGCTGGGCCGCGGACGACGCATCGAACTGCGCCGCTTCGGCGTGTTCAACGTGAAGCCGCGCAAGACCGGCATCGGGCGCAACCCGCGCACCGGCCAACAGGTGAATATCCCGCCGGGCAAAGCCGTGCGCTTCAAGCCAGGCAAGGAACTTCAGTCGCTCCCGACCCCTGCGGCAGCAACTCCTGCGGCAAAGTCCTGAAGGTTGGCGCGGCCGGCTTGGCGAAGATGCTGCTGCCGTCGCCGCGCGCGAGAAATTTTCGATCGCGCATCGGTTGCCGCAATGGCGCATCCAATCCTTAGCGACCGCATGAGCGCACGCACATGAGCGACGGCAACGGAAACACGCGCACGCCCGTCGAAGTCCTCGACATACAATTTCCTTCGCCGCGATAACTTTCGTCCGCCGCGGCCTCCGCGCGATCCGCTGTGGCCGGCGCTGATTCTTTTTCTGCTGACCGTGGTTTCCACGCTCGCCGTGGGCGCGGAGTTCGGGCTTTCGTACGCGCAGAACCGCGAGCCGTTTTCCGGCTACCAGAATCCGTTCGCGCTGATGCTGCTGCCGTTCCAGCATCCGGCGCTGCTGGAGCTTGGCATTCCATTTTCGTTCACGCTGCTGCTGATTCTGTTCGCGCACGAGATGGGGCACTACGTCGCGTGCAGGATTTACGGAATCGACGCGAGCTATCCGTACTTCATTCCCGCGCCGACGCTGTTCGGCACGTTTGGCGCGTTCATCCGGATTCGGTCGGCGATCACCACGCGCCGCGCGCTTTTTGACGTGGGGCTCGCGGGACCCGTCGCGGGATTTGTGGTCGCGCTGCCCGCGCTGGCTTACGGAGTGGCGACTTCGAGAATCGTGCCGGGCGCGGAGGAAGCTTCCGCGGTCGTTTTCGGGCATCCGCCGCTGACTCGAATGCTCAGCGCGCTATTTCATCCGAATATTGACGTGACCTGGCTGCTGCTGAATCCGGTGGGGCGCGCCGCGTCGATTGGACTGCTGGTGACGGCGCTGAATCTGCTGCCGGCGTGGCAGCTCGATGGCGGGCACATCATGTACAGCCTGACGAGCGCGCGGCACGGGCGCATTTCACTTATCGTGTCGCTGGGACTGATTGCGACTGGGAATTGTGGCATGGCACGGATGGGCGACGTGGGGAATTATTCTGCTGATCCTGTCGCTGCGGTTTCGCCATCCGCCGGTTTACGATCAGTGGCAGCCGCTCGATCCGGCGCGGCGCGCGTGGGCGTTCGGCGCGCTGGTGATTTTTCTGCTGTGCTTCACTCCGTGGCCCGTGACGATTCAGTAGGTTTGCGGCTGTTTGTCGGAGCCGCAATCTGGAGCCGCAATCTGGAGCCGAAGGGCAGTTGAGCAACGCTAAGACTTGCTGCGAGAGAATCAGCGCATCGGACCGCGCTTCGCGCGGTCGTTTCGTTTCGCGTGGATAAATCCACGCGCTTCCACCCTCGCGTCCCAGCCCTGCCGGGCTGGGCTAACGTCTGCCGCGCCCACGGCGCTCGAACAGAGCTTCCCCAGCAACACAATCAAGATAAATTCGTGGGATCGACGTCGACGATGACGGCGGTTTCGGGGATTTCCTTGGCGGCGCAGAAATCGAGCGCGCCCGCGAGTGCTTTTCCGAGCGCGGAGCGGTGCGGCGATTTCAGCACGAATTGGAAGCGGTAGTCGCGGCGGAGGCGTGCGAGCGGCGCAGCGGCGGGCCCGAGAATCTTCACGCCCTGCTTTTCGAATGGCGCGAAATAGCCGGCGAGCGCGCGCGACCAGCGAATTGCGTTCTCGACTTTGCGGTCGCGGACGAGGACGGTTGCCAGCGCGGTGAACGGCGGATAGTGCAGGACGCGCCGGAAATGCGCTTCCTTTTCGTAGAACGAAATGTAGTCCTGCTGCGCGGCAAATTGAATCGCGTAGTGCTCGGGATAATACGTTTCGACGAGGACTTCGCCCGCAAGCTCGCCGCGACCCGCGCGGCCCGCGACCTGCGTGAGCAGCTGGAACGTGCGCTCGGCGGCGCGAAAATCCGGACGGCCGAGGGCGAGATCGGCGGCGACGACGCCGACGAGAGTGACGCGCTCGAAATCGTGGCCCTTTGCCACCATCTGCGTGCCGACGAGAACGTCCAGCTCTCCTTTTGCGAATGCGCCGAGCACCTGCTGGTATTCGCGCTTGGTGCGCACCGTATCGCGGTCGAGACGCGCGATGCGGGCGGCGGGAAATTGTTCGCGCAGATATTCGTCCACGCGCTCGGCGCCGTCGCCCACGAAATACATGTACTCGGCGCGGCATTTCGGGCATTGCTTCGGCGGGCGGAGCGAATAGCCGCAGTAGTGGCATTCGAGGCGCTGGCGGCTCTTGTGATACGTGAGCGCGATGCTGCAATTCTGGCACTGAACCATCGCGCCGCAACTGCGGCACAGCAACGACCACGAATAGCCGCGGCGGTTGATGAGCACCATCGCTTGGGTGTGCTCCTCGAGGCGCAGAGCGATGGCGGCGCGAAGCGCTTCCGAAATCGGCGCGGCGCGATGCTGGCGGCGAAAATCCTCGCGCAGATCCACGATGCGGACTTCGGCGAGCGGGCGATTTTCGACGCGGGACGTGAGCTTGAGCAGATGATATTTTCCGGCGCGCGCGTTGTGGTAGGTCTCGAGCGACGGCGTGGCCGAGCCGAGCAGCACGGCCGCGCCTTCGAGGCGCGCGCGATAGACGGCGGTGTCGCGGCCGTTGTAGCGCGGCGTCTCTTCCTGCTTGTAGCTCGACTCCTGTTCTTCGTCCACGATGATGAGGCCGAGATTTTCGAGCGGCGCGAAGACGGCCGAGCGCGTGCCGACGACGACGCTCGCTTCTCCGCGCCGGACGCGCCACCATTCGCGGGCGCGCTCGATATCCGGCAGGCCGCTGTGCAGCACGGCCACGCCTTCGCCAAATCGCGCGCGGACCAGGCGTCCGACCCACAGCGTGAGCGCGATTTCGGGGACGAGGACGATGGCCGTCTTGCCGCGCGAGAGCGCCGCTTCGATCGCGCCGAGATAGACTTCCGTCTTGCCGCTGCCGGTAACGCCGTGGATCAGGCCCGCGGCAAATTCGCCCGCCAGAAGCCAGCGCCAGATTTCGGCGAGCGCTATTTTCTGCTCGGCGTTCAGCACGTTTGCGGGCGGAACGAAATCGGTGTCCCACGGGTCTTCGCCTGGCGTGAGCGGTTCTTCCCACGTGGCCAGCATGCCGGCTTTTTCGAGGCGGCGCGCGACGGCGCGGGAGGCGTTTGCCTTTTCCAGCAGCAGCGCTAGCGGTAGCGGGCCGCGCGTCGCGGTGAGAATCTCGCGAATTCGTTTTTCGGCGTCGCCGGCAAGAAGTTCCGTGGTTCCCGGGCGCCACGCGACGATTTGCTGCATGCGAGTTTTGCGTTGGCGCAGGACATCGCGCGCGGCGAGATAGCCGAGGCGCACGAGCTTTTCGGCGGCCGCTTCGTTCACTCGTTTTTTGCGCGGACGCGAACCTGCGCTATCCACCTGTTGGAGCAGCGTGAGTTCGGCGCTTTCAACGTCCGTGATTTCTTCCGCAGCGGCAAGATCGCGAAGATAGCCGCGACCGGAATCAGTGAGCGAGTATTCGCGGTCGTGACGCAGCTCGATTTCAGGCGGCAGCATCGCGCGGAACGCTTCGCCGACGGGCGCGAGATAGTAGCGGCTGATCCAATGGCCCAGCTCGATGAGCTTTGGCGGGAGCGCGGGAAGAGAATCCATCACCTCGGCGATTTCTTTTATGCGCGGGATGTCCGGCGGGCCGTCGGATTCCGAGAGTCCCACGCCGATCATCGCGCGTCTGCCGAAGGGAACGACGACGCGGCGGCCTACGAGAGGTTCGCCGTCGAGGGACGCGGGCACGGCGTAGGTGAACGTCGAGCGCAGCGGGACCGGGAGCGCGACCTCGCAGTAGCGTGGGGGCATGGCAGCGCAATAGTGTAGCAGCCCCGATGAATTTCCATTTACGGTCGGTGCGCGAAGGGGCGCCGCAGCGGTGGGCATGCAATTCGAGCACTTGCTGCGACAAGGCATGACGAGTTAGGCGCGATACGAGCCGGGGCTGAAGCCCGATTCTTCTGGCGAAGCTTTTCGCGGGGTTGAAACCCCGTGCTTCCACCGTAGAACCCTTCCACGGCAGGTCGAAGCGAAATGGTGAGATCGTGCCAAGCATCGGCCCCGGGCATCCGCCCTGAATTATTGGCGGACTGTGCCCCTACGAAGTCGTCCTTCGGGATCGAGCCGAGATCAGTGGGCGAAAGAGTGCTGCCCTGCCCTTCGTCGCTCAGGCTAAAAGGACCGCGGCCCTCCTGCGGCGGGCAGGCGCTGCATTGAAATCTTTAGGATCGTCAGAGGCTGACGAGGACGATTCCGACGAAGATCAGGAAGATGCCGAACCATTGGCTGCGGTCCATGCGTTCGCGCAGGAAAATCCAGGAGAGCAAAACGGTGACGGCGCCGTAGAGAGACGCGAGTACGCTGACGACGGCGACGTGGCCGGAGCCGAGACCGGTGTTATTGGCGACGAAAGCGGAGGTGTCCGTCAGGCCGGTGAGGAGGAGCAGCCACCAGACGCTGCCGCGCGGGAGCGGAAGAGCTTTGCCGGTGGGCAAGCCGACCAGCAGCAGCGTGCTGAGCGTGGTGAGGCGAATGACCCACACGGAGACGCCGCCGCCGACGAGCGGGACGACGTGAAAGCCCAGCCACCAGAACATAACGCCGTAGCCGATGGCGGCGACGATGGCGAGAGCGGCGCCTTTTGACAGATGCGCGTGGGCGTGATGCGTGTGTGGGTCGAGAGCGTGGGTTTCGTCGGGCGCGAAAGTGAGCGCGGCAAGAATCATTCCGATGAAGGTCAGCGCGAGGCCGGCGCCGCGAAGGGCGTGGATGCGTTCGCCGCTTGCGATCGCGAGCGCGACGGTGAGCGCCGGATAGGAAGAGGAGACCGGGCCGGCGATGCTGATGGCACCGACTTCGAAGGAGCGATAGAGACAGAGCCCCGACATGGTATTGATCACGCCGGCAATCGACGGCGAAGAGCCAGGGTGTCCAGCCGGGTGGGAAGCTGCGAGAGAAGCCTCCGGTGAGCCAGAGATAAGCGCTGAGGGCCGTAAACCCGAAAAACTGGATGACCATGAGCGTGCGGAACGCGCCGACGCGACGCGTGGCAAAGCGCGCGGAAAAATCCGCAACACCCCAGCCGAAAGCCGCCGATATTCCGAGGAGGATATCCAAGGGTGTCTAGATTGTAGGAGTGTAGTCGCCGGGGCTAAAGCCCGATTTTTTGTGGGCCTGAAAGCGCCACGCTTCGACCTATAGGGCTTCGCTATGTCTCGCGCAATTGGGACCGCGCACAGGATGTGTCGCACCTACGGCGCTTGACATTCGACGGCGTTAGTCTCCAGCTTTCTTCAGCTGACTTCAAGCTGGGCGAGGAGTTCGGACAGCGCGTTGAGTCGCCGCACATTCTCCGCGGGGATCGCATCCTGGCCGATCAGTTCAGCCGACTCCAGAGAGTCCTCAAGCAAACGCCATCCAGCCCTGGTGAGCACGGCATAACCTACGCGCGCGTCGTGCGGATCGCGTTGCCGCGTTACAAGTCCGATCTTTTCCAAGGGGATCAGCGTGCGAGTGACCGCCGAAGCCGTAACGCCGATCTGTCCGGCGAGGTCGATTCGCCGCAACTTTCCGCCCGGAGCACGGCTGAGATGGAGCAACACGAGAAAATCGCCGAAGCTCAGCCCGTGCAACGTGCCCAGACGCCCGTCAAAACGCCGCAGCAAGGCCGCATGCGCTCTGGCAAGGCGCATACAGAAGCTCAGGGATTGGCTGACACGTTTCATATGCTTTCCCTATCCTTCACATATCAACGATATATCAAACGTCGATGCATATCAAGCGGACCCCGACGGGAACGCACAAAGAATAGGAACAGCGGATCGTCAGCGGCGTTTGGGCTCAAGGCCGAGAACGGCCATCACCTTTTGCAAGTCTTTCCAGACTTCGCCCTTCGCCGCGGGATTGCGCAGCAGGTAAGCGGGATGATAGGTCGCGATTAATTTCGAGCCTTTGTAGTCGAACCATTCGCCGCGGAATTTCGAGATGCCCTGCGTGGTTTGCAGCATGGTCTGCGCGGAGCATGCGCCGAGGCAGCAAATCACTTTCGGCTGAATCACGCCGAGCTGGCGGAGAAGATACGGCGAGCACGTCGCGATCTCGTCAGGCTCCGGCAGGCGATTTTCGGGCGGGCGGCATTTGACGACGTTGCAGATGTAAACGTCCGGGCGGCGCAGGCCCATCGCCTCGATCATTTGCGTGAGTAGTTTTCCGGCGCGGCCGACGAACGGCTCGCCTTGCGCGTCTTCGTCCCGGCCGGGGCCTTCGCCGACGAAATACGAGCTGGGCTTTCGGATTGCCGACGCCGAAGACGATGTTTGTGCGGGCTTTGTGGAGCTTGCAGCGCGTGCAATTCGGGCCGATGTCGGCGCGGATGCGTTCGAGCGAGTCGCCTTCGATTTTTTCCTCGAAGAGCGACGGGCTGGCGACAGCCGGGATGAAGACTGGCGCGGGTTTGGGCGAGGCCGAAGTCGGCGGCTCGGGAGCGCGGCGTGCTGCTGCGGCTTCAACGGTCGGAGATGGATTTGCAGCGGGGCCGGATATTTGCGGCGGAGTTCCCACCCTTCGCTCCGCTAAGGATGGGGCACGCGGAACTGCCTCATGAACATCAGACGCGGTAGGTTGCGACGCGGCGCGGTCGCGGTAATAGGGGCCGAGGCGGAGATCTTCGGCGTAGCGGAGCCACGCTTCGATTTGAAGGTTTTTCATATTTTCCGCGGCCGTCCTTAGAATAAAACGGACGGCAGGTACGCGCCCGCAGGCTCGTTGTAGAGACCGATGGTCATTAAATTCATGGGTTCGATGGTACGCATGCCACGATCGAGGCACCAGCGGAAAAGCGACGCATTTCGCATCGGGACGAGAATGCCCGGTGGCGGAATCTCCGGAGCGCCCGAAATCAGGGCCCGCATGTCTTCATTCGACTCGGCGACGGAGTGACCAAACAAAGAGACGGAAGTGGCGTATCCGGTGATGCGGCCCCGAGATTCGACAACCAGAGCCGAACCTGATTGGATTGCTTCGGCGAGCTCGGCGCCGCGATCGTGGCCGTGGACGCGAAACGCGATCGAATTGCAGGCAGCGAGATCGTGTGCCTGAGCGGGACGCACGCGGTAGCCCGGAGGTTCCTGACGGCCGGACGAGCCAAACATGCAGCCTAGAGGCTCGCGAACGACGAATCCGAGTTTCGCGTAGAGAGACAGCGAGCGCATGTGATATCCGGCCTGCACGAGGCGAACGCCGGCGAATCTTTGTTCCTCGGCGCGGTCGAGCGCCGCCTTCATCAGCCGGCGACCCACGGACCGGTCTTGCGTGGCCGGGTCTATGGTGATCGGGCCGATGCCGGCGATTGCAGTGCGCTCGTCCATGCAGTTGCTGCCAACGATCTGGCCGTTCTGTTCCGCGACGACGCAGAAAACGCGTGGGTGTCCGAACAACCTTGTGAGAAAACCGGCGGCATGTTCCGCAGACGGAATATCCGTCGGGAAACCGTGCTTCGTGGCGATCGTGAGGAATGCCTCGTAGCAGATCTTGCCACAGACCTGCGCATCCGCTGGAAAAGCGCGACGAATCGAAACTGGCGCCGGGGAATCGCTGCCTTCAATCTGTTGAGGCGAAGCCATCATGTGCGCTTGCTCCTTTACAATTTTGGCTTCACGAGCGCTTGATACACGGTCGGGTGGCTGATGGCTTCGACGTTGGGCGCGGTACCGCCGAACATTCGCTGGGTCATGCCGATGAAGATGAGGTCGTTCGTGGGATCGATCCAGAACCAGGTGTCGGCAGCGCCGAACCAGAAGAATGTGCCTTTGCCGACGGGCTCGTTGGCCATCGCGGGATCGTTGAAGACGGCGCAGTCGTAGCCCCAGCCCATGCCGGGGCGCATTACTTCGGGGCCGATGGAAAATTCGCCGGTCATCAGGCTCGGGGCGAGATGGTTGGTGGACATAAGCTGCACGCTAGACGGCGAGAGGATGCGCACGCCATCGAGTTCGCCGCCGTTGAGCAGCATTTGCGCGAAGCGGAGATAATCCTGCGCGGTTGAAGACGAGACCGCCCCCGCCTGAGGGCATTGTGGGCTGCGAAGTGAAGTCGGTGCCCAATCCCGGCGGTTTTGGGGCCGGGAATGATGACACCGTTCGGGCCGTCCACGTAGAGCGTGGCGAAGCGGTTCCACTTTTCCTTGGGGACGTAGAACGCGGTGTCCTTCATGCCGAGCGGCGCGAAAATGTCGCTTCTGCAGGAAATCGGGGAAGCGTCTGGCCCGTCAGCTTTTCAATGATGTAGCCCTGAATGTCCATCGAGACGCTGTACACCCAGCGCGTGCCCGGCTGATAGAGCAGCGGAATTTTCGCGAGCTTGTCGATCATGTCCTGCAGAGATTTCGACTGCATCACGCCCGATGCTTTGATAGAGTCTTGTCCACCGGGCCGTCGCCGAAGACGCCGTAGCTGAAACCGGCGGTGTGCGTCATCAGCTCGCCCATGGTGGGAGGATGAACGGGATCCTCTAGAATCATTTTGCCGTTCGCGTCCACGCCCTTGAAAACTTTCAGGTGCGCGAATTCGGGAATGTATTTCGAGATGGGATCCTTGGGGAGCCACTTGCCTTCTTCATAGAGCATCATCATGGCCACGCCGGTGACGGGTTTGGTCATCGAGAAAATGCGGAAGATCGTGTCCGTGGTCATCGGAGCGCCGCTGGCGAGGTCTTTCTTGCCATAGGCGCGAAGCTCGGCCACTTTTCCGTGGCGCGCGAGCAGCGTGACGACGCCGGCGAGCTGCTTCTGATCGACTTCCTGCTGCATCTGCGCGTGGAGGCGTTCGAGACGCTCGGAGGAGAAGCCGAGCGATTCGGGTTTAGCCATGGCGGCCGCGTCGGAGGACTTGGCGCTGGCTTGCTGGGCTTGAGTGGGATGCGCGCCGGCGATTACCAGCGGCGCGGACAAGAGCAGCGACAGGGCAAGACGCAGGACGTTTGTATTTTTCATGCTGGAGGTTTTAGCTCAGTCGCAGGAAGGTGTCAACGTGCAGCCGCGGGAGGCGGTTCTCCAGTGTGAATAGAAGGATCCGGACGGATTGCCCTCAGGGGCTAAAGCCCCTGAATTTCCGCGTTGTTATGTCGGAGCTGAAGCTCCGACCCCCTAAAAAGTGCAGAGTGTGCGAACTGTGATTCGAGATTAGGAAAGTGTCTCGGCGCTGCTTAGCGCTTCTGGATTTCGAGGACCTGGTCGAGGATGCGGTTGGCGACTTCGAATTTCGATGAGCTTTGGGAGCGGAATCTCGCGGCCGTCGCGGAGGAACAGCGTGACGATGTTGGTGTCGGTGTCGAAGCCGGCGCCTTCCTGCGTCACGTCGTTCGCGACGATCATGTCGGCGCCTTTGCGCGCGAGCTTGGCGCGGGCGTTTTCGGCGAGGCGTTCGGTTTCGGCGGCAAAACCGACGAGGACGCGGCGACCGCCCGACTGCGCGGAATCGCGACCGAGCTCGGCGAGAATGTCTGGCGTGGGTTCGAGCTCGAGCGTGAGATTCGCGTGCTTCGGCTGCTCGCTATTTTTCATCGACTGCCCGGCGGCCGTGAAGCGCTGTTTGACGTATTCGCGAACTTCGCTATCCGCGGTCCTGCGTCGCTGCGCTTGATTTTCTGCGATTGCGCGGCAGCGGGTCGATAGTCCGCGACGGCGGCGGCCATGATTACGATGTTCGCATCAGCGGCGCGCTCGCGCACGGCGCTGCGCATCTCTTCGGTTGAGCGCACGGGAACCCAATCCACGCCTTCGGGAACGGGCAGGTCCGGTGGGGCCGCTGACGAGCACGACATGCGCGCCGCGGCGAACGGCGGCTTCCGCGAGCGCGTAGCCCATTTTGCCGGAGGAGCGATTGGTGAGGAAGCGGACCGGATCGAGATCTTCGCGAGTGGGGCCGGCGGTGACGAGCGATCGTCTGGCCCTCGAGGTCGCGGCGAAGTCCGAGAACGGCGCGAACTTTTTCGACGATGGCTTCGGTAGCGGCGAGGCGGCCCGCGCCCGTCATGCCGCAAGCGAGATAGCCTTCGTCGGGATCGACGACGTGAACGCCGCGCGCGCGCAGCTTCTGCAGATTTTCCTGCGTCGCGGGATGCTCCCACATGTTGACGTTCATCGCCGGAGCGACGACGACGGGCGCTTTCGTGGCGAGATAAAGCGTGGAAAGAAAATCGCGCGCGATGCCTTGCGCGAAGTGCGCGAGAATGTCGGCGGTGGCCGGCGCGACGAGCAGAAGATCGATGCGCTGCGCGACGGCGATGTGCTCGATGGCGCTTTCGACGTTGGCGGGTTCGGCGCCATCCGCGCCAAACATTTCGGTGATGACTTTTTTCCCGGTGAGCGCGGCGAAGGTGAGCGGCGTGATGAATTCCTGCGCGGAGCGCGTCATCACCACCTGCACGTCGAGCTTTTCCTGCTGCAGGCGGCGGACGAGCTCCGCGGCCTTATATGCCGCCACTCCGCCGGTAACGCCGAGAGCGATTTTCATGGTTGCTCAGGAGGGCGCAGCAACCCTTCGTACCTCAGGGTGAACAGCGCCCTACGAAACCGCACGCGCGCAGCTACTTGCGGCGCTTGCCGTCCTTTTCTTGCGTGCCCTCGGGCACATCGGGCAAGGAATATTCGAGCAGTCCGAGCAGCAACTCTTCTTCGGCGATGCGCGAAGTCTTGCGCGACCTCGGATTATCCACCATCGGCGCGGCCGCCGATCATCAACTGCCGAGCGCGACGCGAGACCACGACCACGTATGCAAACTGGCTTTCCGGCATGCTTGTGAGTGCCGCCATGTGCAAATCAACCTCCAAAAGATTTCAAAATTTCTCGAATCTCGCTCTTCCGTCCGAGCCACCCGGCAGCGCGAGCCGAGAGCGATGGCCTGCACTTCGCGGCCGGCGCGTTCGAGATCGTCATTGACGACGGCGAAATCGTAACTGCTATAGCTGAGCATTTCCTGCCGCGCGCGTTCGAGCCGCCGCCGAATTTCGTCTTCCGAATCCTGGCCGCGCTCCCGAATGCGACGTCTCGAGATCGTCGCGCGAAGGCGGCATGACGAAAACCGCGATGGCTCCCGGCAGCTTCTGCTTTACCTGCAACGCGCCCTGGACGTCAATTTCGAGGACCAGATCTTTTTTCTGCTCGAGCGCCTCGTCCAGCGCCTTGCGCGGCGTGCCGTACCAATTCTTTCCGAAAACCTGCGCGTATTCCAGAAACTCGCCCCGCTCGACCATTCCGCTGGAATTCAGCCTCGGAGACGAAATTGTACCATTTGCCGTCGCTTTCCGTCTTGCGCGGCGGGCGCGTGGTGCACGAAACCGACAGCATCGTGCCGGGAACCTCCAGAATCTTTCTGCACCAGCGTGGATTTGCCCGAACCGGAAGGCCCGGAAACGATCAGGACCAGTGGTTCCGATTGGCTCATTCGATGTTCTGCACCTGTTCGCGGAGTTTTTCGATTTCGGACTTGATTTCGAGCGCGAGCTCCGTGATCTCCAGGCCTTCGGCTTCGTTGCCGGGAGTCTTGGACAGAAGCGTGTTGGCTTCGCGCTGCATTTCCTGAAGCAGGAAGTCGAGTTTCTTGCCGACGTCGGATGCGCCGGCGAGCAGAGACTCGAACTGGCGCACGTGGCTCGCGAGGCGCGCCAGTTCCTCGGACACATCGCTGCGCTCGGCGGCCAGCGCCGCTTCCTGCGCGAGGCGCGCAGGATCAATCGAGGCTTCGCCGAGCAATTCCTTCAATCGCAATTCGAGGCGGCGCGCGAATGCCGGGCGGGCGCGTTCGGCGAGCACTCGCGACACGGGCGGCGAGGCTCGCGATGCTGGTGAGGCGGCCGGACATGTCGGCGAGCAGAGCGCTGCGCTTCCAGCTCGCGCATGCGTCGAGCTTATCGAGCGCCTCCGTGAGGCAGCGAGCGACCGCTGATTCGAGGCGCGCGATATCGTCGTCGGGCGAAGCAGGCCGGCGGATGCGCCGATCACGCCGGGCAAGCGCAGAATGGCGGCGAGATCCGGTTCCGTCTTCACGCCGAATTGCTTGCGCAGATCTTCAACGGCGCGCAGATAGGATGCCGCGACTTCTTGATTCACGGCGACGGCTGCAGGCCCGGCGAGCTCGTAGCGCAGCGTGACATCGAGATGGCCGCGACGCACGCGCTCGCGAACGATTTGGCGGATGCGAGGCTCGAGCGGCTCGAAACCCTCGGGCACGCGCAGATGCAGATCGAGGAAGCGGTGATTGACGCTGCGCACGGAGACGCGAAGGCCGACGCCATTTTCGGAGGCTGCGCCTGGGCGTAGCCCGTCATCGACTTGAGGGACCTGGGCTCTGCGACGCGGCCTTGGGCGGATTGGTCGAGCTGGGATTTTGCGCCGGACATTTTTACTCGAGACCTGCGACGCGCGTGACAGGCTCGGCGTCGCGAAATTGCATTTCGTAGAGGCGCGCGTAGATTCCGTTGCGCGCCAGAAGTTCTTCGTGCGTGCCGCGCTCGCGAATCGCGCCGTCGTCGAGCACGGCGATCATGTCCGCGCGGCGAATGGTCGAGAGGCGATGCGCGATGACGAAAACGGTGCGGCCGGTCATCAGATTGTTGAGCGCCTTTTGCACGAGCATCTCGGATTCGGAATCGAGTTCGGAGGTCGCTTCGTCCAGGATCAGGATCGGCGCGTCTTTCAGCAGCGCGCGCGCAATCGCCAGGCGCTGGCGCTGGCCGCCGGACAGGCGCTGGCCGCGGTCGCCGATCACCGTATGATAGCCCTGCGGCATCTGCATGATGAAATCGTGGGCCATGGCGGCCTGGGCCGCGGCGACTATTTTGTTCGTCCGGCATGTCCGGGCGGCCGTAGCAGAGATTGTTCCGGACCGTGTCGTTGAAGAGAATCGTTTCCTGCGTGACGATGGCCATCTGCTCGCGCAGGGAACGAAGAGTGCACTTCGTTCACGCCGTAGCCGTCAATGCGCGATTGCGCCCGTGGTCACTTCGTGAAAGCGCGGCAGAAGATTTACGAGCGTGGTTTTTCCCGCGCCGCTCGAGCCGACGATCGCGACCACGGCGCCGGCGGGAACTTTCAGGTCGATATTTTTCAGGATCAGCGGGCCGCTGTCGTAGGCGAAGCTGGCGCGGTCGAACTCGATCGATTCGCGAGAACGGCGGCAGCGCTTTCGCGCCGGGCGCGTCCATGACTTCTCGCGGCATGTCGATGAAGGCAAAAACCTGCTTGGAGGTTCCGGCGGCCTGCAGGAAGAGCTGATAGACATTGCCGAGGCGCTTGATGGGCTCGTAGGCCTTGAACAGACGCGAAAGCGAAAGACGACAAATAAGCCGACGCGTCATGCGGTCGGCCTTGATCTCGCCGCGCGCGACGAGCAGCACCAGGGCGATCACGACGGCGCCGAGAAGATCCATCACCGGCGAAGTGGCGGCGAAGGCCCGGATCCAGCGCATGTTTTCGCGCAAGCAGATTGCGCGCGGCCTCGCGGAACTTGCGAATTTCGAATCCTTCCATCCCGAACGCTTTCACGACGCGATTTCCCGCGATCGTTTCCTGCAGGATCTGGCTCAAATCCGCGAGGCGCGAGCGGCTCTTCTCCGAGGAACGGCGGATTTGTCGGCCGAACTTGCTGACCGGCCAGACCACCAGCGGGATCAAGATCGCGGAACCGAGCGCCATGCGCCAGTTGATGACCAGCAGGACGGTGACAAACGCGATGAGGGCGAATATCTGGCGGAAGAATTCCGCGAACCAGTCCGAAAAGGCGCTGCGCATCTGCTCGATATCGGCTGATCACCGCGGACATCACGCGGCCGACCGGATTGTGCTGGAAGAAGCCGATCGGCTGCTGGACGACCTGGCTGTAAACCTCGTTGCGCAGGTCGGTGACGCCGGAGAGGCCCACGTGCTGGATCAGAATGCTTCCGATGTACTCCGCAGTGCCCTTGACGATGGTCAGCAGCACGAGCGCAACGGCGAAGACGGTCCATACGTTGTGAAAATGGCGCGGCACAAAGGAATGCAGGTCAACGACGTGGTGCGTGTACGGGAATCTGAAACAGCGTCAGCGCCTGAGCCGTCGAATGCGGGATCCAAGACCACGTCCAACGCGGGGCGGAGCGCGAACGCGACCAGGAACTCGACGACGCCCATGACGGCGATGAGCAGAGATGCCAAGCGCCGAGGCGCGGCACGTAGGGCCGCAGGTATCGCAGCAGCCGCCGGATCTCGTCGTGCGCGGTCACGCGCGGAATGCCGTCCATGGATTCGGTAGTCAAATTCGAGTTACTGGTGAGAAGCTTGCCTAGCCTATGCATCGCCCCGGAATCTTGCAAGCCGTAATCGCAAAACGCAGTGCCACCGCGAGATCAGGATACTGGTCTTATCCAGATCGCGGTGCACGACCTTGGCCGCGTACCCCTTGCGCTGCAGGGCGCGCCGAATCACTCTCCGCGAGCGCGACGGAGCGGTGCCGGCCGCCGGTGCAGCCAAGCGCGACCGTCAGATAGCTTTTGCCTTCGCGAATGTAGTGCGGGATCAAATATCGCCAAGAGGCTTTCGATGCGGCGCAGAAATTCTCCCGTCTGCGGGAACGAGCGAATGTAGCGCGCGACGCGAGGGTCTTTGCCGCTGAAGGGGCGGAGGCGCGGAACGAAGTGCGGGTTCGGCAGAAAGCGCACGTCGAAAACCAGATCCGCATCGGCGGGAATTCCATAGCGAAATCCGAAACTGACCACGGACACCAGCAGCGGACGGCGCCCCGGGCTTCTGAAAGCGATCGATGATGAACTGGCGCAGCTCGTGAACGTTGAATTTTGTGGTGTCGATGATGACATCGGCGAGGCGGCGGATCGGCGCCATGCGGCGGCGCTCTTCGCGAATTCCGTCGGCGATGGAACCTCCCTTGCCGAGCGGATGCGGGCGGCGGGTTTCGCTGAAGCGGCGTTGCAGAGCGGCGTCGCTCGCCTCGATGAAGACGAGCGTCGCGGCGCGTTCACTGCTCAGCTTGCGATAAATTCCCGGGAGCTGGTCGATCTGCGCGCCTTCGCGCGCGTCCACAAGCAACGCCGCGCGTTCCACTTCGCCGCGGCCGCCTTCGTAAAGCTCGCTGAAAGTGGGAATCAGCGCGACGGGCAGATTATCCACGCAATAAAAGCCCAGATCCTCGAAAGTGTTCAGGACGGATCGCTTTGCCCGAGCCGGAAAGCCCGGTAAGGATTACGAGTTGGCGTGCAGTTCGTTTCCGGTCGGAGGGCTTCACGGGAGAACGGCTACGCCTTTACCCGGCGGCGATGCGTGCTCGGGATGCGGAGATCTTCGCGATATTTCGCAACGGTGCGGCGGGTTACGTGGATGCCTTCGTCGCCCAGTTTCTTGGTGATTTGTTCGTCCGTGAGCGGGTGAGACGTATCTTCTTCTTCGATCATTTGCTTCACGCGGCGCTTGAGAGATAAAAGCGACATCTCGCCGCCCTGCGGCCCGTTGACCGATTCGGAGAAGAAGCTGCGCAATTCGAGCACGCCGCGCGGCGTGTGAACGTATTTATTGGCGACGGCGCGGCTGACGGTCGAGGGGTGCACGCCGACTTCTTCGGCGACTTCCTTGATCATCATGGGCTTCAGATGATCGGGACCGTAATCGAGAAAATCTCCCTGGCGGCGCAGAATCGAATTGCAGACGCGCAGAATCGTGTGCTTTCGCTGCTCGATATTTTTCATCAACTGGATGGCGGCGGTGAAGCGTTCCTTGACGTAGTTGCGAACGTCGCGATCGGCGGCGTCGCGCGCCAGCAAGCGGCGATAGGTGGGGCTCAAGCGGAGCTGCGGCACGTCGTCGTCGTTCATGAAGACTTGCCATTCGCCGTCCACTTTGCGGAACTGGACGTCGGGCTCGACGAGGCGCGGCTCGATCTTGTTGTAGCGCAGGCCGGGCTTGGGATCGAGGCGCTTGATCAAATCCACGGCGCGCTTGACGAGTTCGATCGGGCGATTCAGCGCGCGGGCGACTTCCTTGAGCTGGTTATTTTGCAGCAGCTTCAAATGCTCGGCGATGATCTGCTGCGCGAGCGTATTCTGCGGGTCAATCAACTTCACCTGCATGATCAGGCATTCTTCCAGATTGCGCGCGGCCACGCCCGGCGGATCGAATTCCTGCACCACGGCCAGCGCTTCTTCCACGTCCTCCATCGAATAGTTTCCGGATTGCGCGATTTCGTCGAGCGTCGCCGTCAGGTAGCCGTTTTCATCGAGGTTGCCGATGATCGCTTCCGCGATCTTGCGAACCGTTTCGCTGCAGATGCTGACGCTCAATTGCCATGCGAGGTGATCGGTAAGGCTCGCGGGTGAGGAGAGGAACTTGTCGAACGAAGGCTTCTCGATTTCCTCGTGCTCGCCGCCCGCCGCGCGCTCGGCGCCGGTGTCGAGGTATTGTCCAAAGAAGGAACCGAAATCGAATTCGTCGAATGGATTGGGCGCCGGAGTTTCCGGAACCTTTTCCGTTTCTTTTTTCAGGAAAGCTTCGTCGGTGTAGCTGTCGGCGGTGACGCCATCGTCGGCCAGCTCTTCCAGAACCGGATTCGCCATGATCTCCTGATTGATCATCTCCCGCAGTTCGAGACGATTCAGCGCCAGCACGCTGACCATCTGGACGAGGCCCGGCGTCAGAATCTGCTTCTGCGCCAGCCGGAGATGCAATTTGGGTGCGAGCCAGTTCATGGTGTCAGTTCAGCCTGAAGCCCTCTCCAAGATAGATGCGGCGAACGTCGGCGTTGGCGGAAAGTTCCGCGGGAGTTCCAGCCGCCAGAATTTTTCCCTCGCTGATGATGTACGCGCGGTTTGTGACGGCCAGCGTGTCGCGCACGTTGTGGTCCGTCATCAGCACGCCGATTCCGGCGTGGCTCAAGTCCCCGATGATCTTCTGGATGTCCACCACCGTGAGGGGATCGATTCCGGCGAAAGGCTCATCCAGCAGAACGAACGAGGGGGAAAGAACCAGCGAGCGCGCGATTTCCAGGCGCCGGCGCTCGCCGCCGGAGAGCACATGAGCCTGGCTGTACCGAATTCCCTCAAGTCCCATTTGCGCCAAAAGCTCCTCGACCCGGTCGCGCCTCTGTTCGGGGGTGACCGAAAGCGTTTCCAAGACAGCCAGCAGGTTCTCTTCGACAGTCAGTTTGCGAAAGACCGAAGGTTCCTGAGGGAGGTAGCTGATGCCGCTGCGGGCCCGGAGATACATGGGGAGGTCGGTGATATCCTCGCCGTCCAGCATCACACGCCCGTAGTCCGGACGCGCAAGTCCGACCAGGATGTAGAACGTCGTGGTCTTTCCTGCGCCGTTCGGCCCGAGCAGCCCAACCACTTCGCCCTGCTGAATCTCCAAATTAATGTCATTAACGACCGTCCGGCCTCGGTAAGACTTCCTCAGATCGGCGGCCTGGAGTTTCAACATGCCGGTTCATTTCTCAACCCGGTGCTTAGTCAGTGTGCGCGAACCTTCCTGCGAATCAATCAAAATCGTATCATTCGCTACAAAGAAGGTCAACGAATGGCCCGTGGTTGTGTCGCTGGAGGCATCAGCAATCGTGGGATCGCCGCCGGAAAGCACGAATTTCCCGTCCGCAGCAGTGTATTCCGCCTGCTCGGCCATGGCCCGGCGGTCTCCCTGCCGGACAACTACTCCACCCTGAGCCAGAGCCCGTTCGAGCTGCCGCCCTCCGGGTACGCCCCCGGATGGCTTTGGTGCTACCGCAGGCGCTGAGGCGGTCCCCACAGCGGCCGTCGCTGGGCTGAGGAACAGGTCGAGGGTGCGGGAATCAAGGGAGCCCTGATTGGAACTGGCGATTACTCCGCCTTCGAGACGGGCTTTACCCTGATCGCTCCAGTAGGTCAGGCTCGGAGCCAAGACCTTCCACAGAGTGGGGCCTGAGCTTGCACCCGAACCTGTCACGGAAGCTGCGCTGGAACCGGGCACGGAACTCGAGCGAGCAAGGGGGGCGGACCTGGAGCCAACTTGTATGGCAGGCATGGCTGCAAACGGGCCGGAAATCTGCGAGAAGACCGCGACCACATGTCCGGTGGCCTGCAACTTCTTGTCGTCCTGCCACACCTCGATCTGATCGCTATCGAGCACCGATTCCCCCTGCCAGAGCCGGGCGTGTCCAGCGTAAGTGACGAATACATGACTGGAGCCGACTGTGCCGGAAAGCGAGTCCGCGGAAATATGAGCGGTGCCGGAGCCCAGGCTGAGAGAATCTCCCTGCGCGGCCAGCAGATACGTGGAAACCACTCCACCGATGGCGTGCAACTCTCCCGATTTCTGATTGACCACCACATTTGCGGCAGTCGTGCGACTCATCGCATCGGAAATTACCGGAGATCCGTCCATGGCGATCAAGTCTGTCGAGCGAACGATTGTGGCGTGATTCGCGGTCGCCTGGCGGTCGGCCTGCTGAAAGCGGACATTTCCGCGTTGATCGAGTGTGTCCCAATCTCCGTGCGCGCCAAACGTGGCGATCAATTCGGCGGCCGAAAGCACCTGAGGAGCGGCTTTGCCGATCTGCCGGTGAACCTCGACGCCACCGTGTCCGAGTAGTTTGTCGATGTGGCCGGTGGGTCCCAATTGCGCGACAAATCTCTTCGCGCGAAGCGTGGTCACGTCGCTGCTGGTTGTGGATTCAATGGTGGCGGGCGCGAGAGTTTCGGCGCTCTCGATTCTTTGCTGATCGGCTTTGCCGCCCCGCTTGCCGGATCGGGCCGCTGCCGGAGTCGGTGGAAAACGTGACTCGCAACGCATCCGTTTTCAAAACATGCGAATCGCTGCCTTGATGCGATTCCGCCATTACGCTGCCGGTCGCATTCATGTCCTGAATTAGATTTTTCTGCGGCACCATGACGAATTCGCGTGCGCGCGGCGGAAAATCGGTCCGTGCCGGCAGCATGTCTTGCGCGTGCCGGAAACATTACCGTCGGCGACGACATGCTCGACCCAACCGGCCGGATTCAGGACGGCCTCAAATCGTGCGGCTAAAACGGAGATATTTCCTCCGCCTTCCACGGAGTGAATTTGCGGATGTCCTTCGGCGATAGCGCGCCGCACGTGATAATCGGCGTCGAGTTCCACCGAGAAAGCATCCGCGGACAATTCCCGCACTCCTTGCTTAACCATCGCGGGCCCCTTGAGCACGACGGTATGGTCGGCGCGGCGGATTTCGAGGCTGCTCCCGGTCGCGGTCACGGGCATGCCGCCGGTCTGATCCGAAGCGTTCAGCTCGAATTCGACGCTTTGCTCGATGCGCACGATCGAATCACTGGTGCTGTAGGACACCCCAACGCCGCGTCCTTGACCCGAGGGGAAATGAAATTCGACAGGAGCGGGGGTGGATGCTTCGCCCGTGCTGCGATTAAACGAAAGATTGCTGGTTTTCACGTGGAGAGCGCCGCTGGAAAGCACACCCGCGTGCCCCTCCGTCTGTGCGGCCGTCGGATTCGCGTTCGCGAGATCGATTTCTACATCGCCCTTGCAGCGGACGTCTTGCGATCCCTCATAGCTGCATTCGCTGGTGTGAATATTGTCGTTGCGGCTGCCGTCGCGGCCATAGAGGGTGATCCACACGTCCTCGAGGACGGCGCGATTCTGGTCCTTATACTGCGTGGCGTGGGACGCGCGAACGGTAAAAATTGTTCGCTGCTGCTCGACTTTCGAAAATGAGAACTGCGCGGATTGCTGCTGCACCGTGACGGGAACGACGACGTGCGTATCTCGGTTCGCGCGTGCCTGCCGGAAGGCGCGCTTGGCATACACGCCGCCGACGGCCAATGCGATCAGGCCTGCCGTGATTGCCGCCCAGCGCGCGTAGCGCGCGGCTTCCCGGTTGCGCAATGAAGGATCTCCCTGGTTACGTTAGAAGCCGAGTATAGGCGAGTGGTTTTCGCGGAACAACAACTGTAGAGGGGAGCCGAAGTCTAAAACTGCGACGGCCGCATCGTTAGATAGTGGGAAGCATGCCGACGCCAGCGGCGGCGACGCTGTCGCGCGAAGTGTTCTTGACGAGGTACATCGCTTCGTCTGCGAGGTGCAGAAGCTCCGCTTTGGTGCGGGAGTCGGTTGGGTATGCGGCCACGCCGACGCTGGCCGTCAGGCGCACAGGCGTCCCGGTGCCCTTCAGCCACTCCGTTTCGCGGATCAGTTTATGCAGGCGGTGCGCCACGCCGAGCGCATTTTCCTTGGAAGTTTGCGGCAGCAGGACCACGAATTCGTCGCCACCGTAGCGGAACGCCAGGTCGATCAGCCGGCACTTTTCTTTGATTGCCTCGCCAATTTCGGCAAGCAGCTTCGAGCCGACCAGATGCCCGTGCGTGTCGTTCACCATCTTGAAGCGGTCGAGGTCTATGAAGATCAGCGAAAACTCAAACGCGTAGCGGTGCGAGCGGTAGATCTCCGTATCGAGCATGAAATTCAAATGCCGCGCGTTGTAGAGGCTGGTGCAATCGTCCGTGATCGTGAGCTCGTGAATGCGCTGGACGTGCCGCGCGTTTTCGATGGCGATTGCGGCGTAGTCGGCGAGCGCCTCGAGCAGAGCGAGGTCGCGCGCGCTGAAACCTTCCGGGCCGATGCAATTAATCAGCTCGATCACGCCGAGGCACTGGTCGCGGAAGCGCACCGGCACGGCGACGATCGAACGCGTCGCCATTTTGGTTTTTTCGTCCACTTGGCCGAAAAATCTGGAATCCTTACTTGTGTCGGCGACTACCACCGCTTCGCCGGATTCCGCCACCCAGCCCGCGAGTCCCTGCCCAACCTTGATGCGCACGTCCTTCAGCGCATCGGCGCCCGCGCCTGTTGCGATCTGGAAATAAAGTTCGCGCTTATCGAGGTCCATCAAGAGCAGCGACCAGGTGTCGGGGCGCAGAACCTCGTTAATTTTTTCCATGATCGTGCGCAGAACCTGATCCAGCTGCAAAGAAGAGGTGAGCGCCTTGCCGAGTTCGTGGAAAACGTTGACCTCGGTTGTTTCCGGAATCAGCGGCTCGATATCCGGATTTCGACGCCGTTCCACGCCGTCGAACGGCTTGGAGTCCGCGGCTCGCCGCAATCGCTCGGCGGGGCTGTGCGGCTTGGCGTCTTGGGGTTCAGGGGGCAACATTTTCATTATAGTGAACCATTTTCGCCTGCCGCAACGGGCATTCCATTTCAATTGCCGAATGACCAATGGCCCAGCCGCCCAGCATTAGTTCCCGGGTAGCATTGACACTCCACCAACCGACGCCTATATTTTTGTTGGTCCCTGCGGATGTCTTCGACACCTTTCGGCGAACACCTTCGGCGTGAACGTGAAATGCGCGGCGTTTCTCTTGATGAGATCTCCGCTGCCACGCGTATCAGCACGCGTTTTCTGGAGGCCATTGAGAAAGACCAATGGGATCAGTTGCCTGGAGGGGTTTTCAATCGCGGCTTCATCCGCTCGATTGCGCGTTTTCTGGGGCTTGATGAGGATAGCCTGGTCGCGGAATACGCACTGGGGACGGCGAGCGACGCGCACACTCACGTCGCCACTCAGCGTTATGGCCAAATGCCGCGGAATTGGCGTCCGGCTGCAGGCGCGGTCGTGGCAGTCGCTCTTGTAGTGGCGGGCGGAGTCGCCGGATACCATCGCTACGGCGCCGATATCGGTGCGCGTATTCATGCGCGCTATTTGGCGGCCCGTGCTGGCACTAATCGTGGAGTTACCGGCAGCGGATCCGCGTCTCTGCCCGCGAGCGATCCGGTGGTCGTCAGTCTTGCTCTGAAGATGCGGGCCGCGAAACCCGCCGATGTGAAAGTGATGGCGGATGGCAAGGTCGTATTCGAAGGCGCGGTGCAGCCGGATGACGTGAAGCAGTTCGACGCCCAATACAATTTCGAAATCACGTCGAGTGAATCGAGCGCAGTATCGCTCGAATTGAATGGCCAGACCATCCCGATGGGAACATCGGGCCGGCCTGGAAGCGTTACGTTAACGCGAAACAATCTGAAGCCTGTTACGGGAGGATCCAATTAGCGCCGAACTGCGCACGCAGATTTGTTCCGGCCATGCGCGGCCGGAGCAGAAGATGGCCATTTGTTCCGGAGGCGTTCAACTTGTTCCCGAGGACCGCGTGGAATTGCTCGCAGTTCTAGCGGCGGACGCCGATCCCACGATTGCCGACCGCGCGCAGAACGCGCTGCTGACGCAACCGATTGAGTCCTTTCTTGCAGCGTCCGCGCGCCCAGACACCGACGCGCGTTTCTTCACCTACTGCACCGATAACCTGGGCGAGAAAGCGGGCGTGGCCGATGCGCTGGCGAAGAGCACCGCTTGCCCAACGGCGCACGTCGCGCGCCTGGCAAACTATCTGACCCCGGTTGGAATCCAATCGCTGTTCGATAATATGGAGCGATTCACCTCCGATCCGCGACTCATCATCGCCGTGGGGGCTTGTCCTGGGGCGAATCCGGAGCAGCGCGATCTTCTCGGGGACATGCAAAAAGGCGCTGTCGCGACCGCGGAAATCGCGGAGGCTGCGGTGGAAGTCGAGCCGGACCCCGTGAAGCGCGAGACCCTCATGCAAAAGGTCACGCACATGAATGTGGTCCAGCGCCTCACGCTGGCGCTGAAAGGCGGAAAGACGGAGCGGATGCTGTTGATTAAAGATCCGAACAAGCTGGTGCAACGGTGCGTGCTGCAGTCGCCTCGGCTGACCGACAGCGAAGTTGAAGCCTTCGCATCGATGACCAATCTGACCGGCGAAATCCTTCGCGCGATCTCGATGGCCCGCCCATTCATGAAAAATTACACGGTTGTGCGGAATCTCACCAATAACCCGAAGACTCCTCTCGACGTCTCGCTCCATCTTTTTCCGCGACTTACGGCGACCGATCTCGTGAAACTGACGGCTAACAAGAATGTTCCCGAGACGTTGCGATCGTCCGCGCTGAAACTTCACAAGAAACGGAAGATGAGCACGCCAGGCTCCTGAGCGCCGAATAATCAGATGGGTTACAGTCGAGCCGAAGAACAGACTGGTGGAATCGTCAATGAGCGCACGCCAGCGAACTTAGATCGGCCGGGCTCCCAATTATGGCAACCGCGAGACTAGTTACAGAAGGATCTGTGGTGATCACGCCGCGGGGCGTTGAGCGCATTCGCTCAGGCCACCTGTGGGTCTATCGCAGCGATCTTCGATCGGCCCAGGCGGAGCCGGGCGCGGTGGTGCGGCTTACGGACGAGCGCGGCAACTTTCTCGGGCGCGCCTTTTACAGTGATAAGTCGCAAATCTCGATCCGGTTGCTTACGCGCGAAGATGTTCCCATTGACCATGCATTTTTTGCGGCGCGTATTCGACGGGCTGCCGCGTACCGCGAGTTGGTGGTCGAAAGCTCCGACGCCTACCGAATGGTTTACAGTGAGGCCGACCTGCTGCCGTCGGTGATCGTTGACCGCTACGGCGATTACTTTGTCCTGCAGACCCTTAGCCAATCCAGCGACCGCTTGAAAAGCCTGTTCGTCGAAATCCTGGTGGAGCAGTTTTCGCCAAAGGGCTTGGTCGAAAGAAACGATCCCAAGGTGCGGATGCTCGAGGGGCTCGATCAGCGCGTCAGCGTTCTTCACGGCGAGGTGCCTCCGGAAGTGCTCGCGAAGGAAAATGGCGTCACTTCGTTTGCGATTTGGCCAAAGGACAGAAGACCGGATCGTTTCTCGACCAGCGCGAAAATCACTGGGCCGCGCGGAAGTATGCTTCCGGAGATGTGCTCGACTGTTTCAGCTACCAGGGAGGATTTGCGCTGACGGTGGCGGACCGGTGTGCGCACGTCGAGGGAATTGATATGGCTGCCACGGCCGTCGTGTCCGCTCGGCGAAATCAGCAGCTGAACTCGATTTCGAACGCCACTTTCCGCGAAGGGAACACCTTCGACCTGCTGAAGGAATACGACGAGGCTGGGCGCCGGTTTCAAATGGTCATTCTCGATCCGCCGGCTTTCGCCAAGAATCGCGACAGCATCCCAGCGGCACGTCGTGGATACAAGGAGATCAATCTCCGGGCGCTGAAACTCCTGAAGCCGGGCGGTTACCTGGTGACCTGTTCGTGCTCGTACCACATCACGGAGCCGCTGTTCCTCCAGATCGTGGCGGAAGCTGCGAATGACGCTCGCAAGAATATTGTGGTAGTCGAGAGGCGAACTCAGGCGCAGGACCATCCGATTCTGCTTACCATGCCCGAGACTCATTACCTAAAGTGCATGATATTTAAGGTTTTGGAATAGCTTAAGTCTATGCATTTAATGGTATTAGATCGCGTAATTGTACTTGACTGTTAGACACTAAGATAATATTATGTGCATGCGCTAAATATAAGAGGACGCGTGATTTCTCGCGATCGCGTGTCCTGCACTGCGAAAAAAGTGAGAGAATTCTGTCATGCTTCGACTTGATAAATTGACGGTTAAGGGCCAAGAAGCGCTTCAGGCTGCTCAGGAAATGGCGGCGCGCTCGGGCCAGCAGCAAATCGAGCCGCTCCATCTGCTATGGGCGCTTGACGGCTCAGGGCGACGGCGTCGTGCCGCCGCTGCTCGAAAAGCTGGGAGTGTCTCCCACCACGCTCGGAAGCGAAATCGAAAAACAGATCGAGCGACTGCCGAAAGTAACCGGAGGCTCGGAACAATCGCTTAGCCGCGCGTCGAATACTGTCCTTGAGAAAGCATTTGACGAAGCGCAGCGCCTGAAGGACGAGTATGTCTCGACGGAGCACATTCTGCTCGGCGATTGCCGGCGCGGACCGTGACCCCGCGGGTCAGATGCTGGCGCGACACGGCGCGAGCCACGACGCCATCCTGCAAGCGATGACCACGATCCGCGGCAGCCATCGCGTTACATCCCAGAACCCCGAATCCACTTATCGCGCGATCGAGCAGTACGCTCGCGACCTGACGGACGCTGCACGCCGCGGGAAACTCGATCCGGTGATTGGGCGCGACGAAGAAATCCGCCGCGTGATGCAGATTCTCGCGCGGCGCACGAAGAATAATCCGGTGCTGATCGGCGAGCCGGGAGTGGGTAAGACGGCCATCGTCGAAGGCCTCGCGCAGCGGATTATTTCCGGCGACGTGCCGGAGGTACTGAAACCGAAGCGTATTGTGGCGCTCGATCTGGCGGCGCTGATTGCCGGCGCGAAATACCGCGGCGAGTTTGAAGACCGGCTCAAAGCCGTGCTGAAGGAAGTGACCGAATCCGAGGGCCAGATCATTCTTTTCATTGACGAGCTGCACACGCTGGTTGGCGCAGGGGCGGCCGAAGGCTCGATGGACGCCTCGAACATGCTGAAGCCGGCGCTGGCGCGCGGAGAGCTGCGAGCCATCGGCGCGACCACGCTGAATGAATATCGCAAGTACATCGAGAAGGATCCTGCGCTTGAGCGCCGTTTCCAGCCTGTCCAGATTGGCGAGCCATCGATTGAGGATACGATCGCGATTCTGCGCGGTCTGAAGGAACGCTATGAGGTTCATCACGGCGTGCGCATCAAGGACGCCGCGATTGTCGCCGCAGCCATGCTGTCGCAGCGCTATATCACTGACCGTTTTCTACCCGACAAGGCGATTGACCTGGTGGACGAAGCTGCCGCGGGCCTGCGCATGGAAATCGATTCGCTGCCGACCGAAATCGATTTGATCGAGCGCCGCATCATGCAACTCGAAATCGAGCGCCAGGCGCTGCGCAAGGAATCGGATGCGCACTCGCGCGAGCGCACAGCCCAGCTCGAGAAGGAACTCGGCACGTTGCGCGAACAATCCAACGGCTTTGAAAGCGCACTGGCAGACCGAAAAAGACGCCATCGGCCGAATCCGCAAGAACAAGGAAGAGATCGAGCGGCTGAAGGCTGAAGAACAGCGATTCGAGCGCGCGGGCGAGCTTTCAAAAGTGGCCGAGATCCGCTACGGGAAGCTTTCCGCCGCCGAAAAAGAGCTGAAGGCTGCGCAGGACCATCTGGCCGAAATGCAGAAAGACCATCCGATGCTCAAGGAAGAGGTCGGCGAGGAAGAGATCGCGAAGATCGTCAGCAAATGGACCGGAATTCCCGTGGGGCGGCTGCTCGAAGGCGAAGTACAGAAGCTCGTTCACATGGAGGAGCGGCTGCGACAGCGCGTCGTCGGCCAGGATGCGGCGCTTGCGAGTGTCGCGAATGCGATTCGCCGCAGCCGTTCTGGACTCAGCGATCCGAATCGCCCGATTGGTTCGTTTTTGTTTCTCGGGCCCACCGGCGTGGGCAAGACGGAACTCGCGCGTGCGCTTGCAGAATTTCTTTTCGACGATGAGCGCGCCATCGTGCGCCTCGATATGTCGGAATACATGGAGAAGCATTCCGTGGCGCGGATGATCGGCGCGCCTCCGGGATACGTGGGATATGAGGAGGGTGGACAACTCACCGAACAGGTGCGCCGCCGGCCGTACTGCGTGGTGCTGCTGGACGAAATCGAGAAAGCGCATCCGGACGTCTTCAACGTGCTGCTGCAGATTCTGGACGACGGGCATCTAACGGATGGCAAGGGCCGCAGGGTAGATTTCCGCAACGCGGTGATCATCATGACGTCGAACGTCGGCTCGACCGCGATCTTTGAACTGGCAGGCAAGGACCCGAAGAAGGCGCGCGAAGAAGCGATGAGCGCGCTGCGGGAAACTTTCCGTCCGGAGTTCCTGAACCGTATCGATGATATCGTGATGTTCAGCCCGCTGGGCAAGGACCAGATCGAGCGCATCATTGATTTGCAGATGAGCTCGTTCATGAAGCGAGTGGCGGAAAAGAAAGTGGCGCTCACGCTCACGGCCGCAGCAAAGGCGCTGCTGTTCCGCGAGGGATACGATCCGGCCTACGGCGCGCGACCGATGAAGCGAGCCATCCAACGGCTGATTCAGGATCCGCTGGCGCTGAAAATTCTGGATGGCGAAGTGAAGCCCGGCGACTCGGTGGTTGTGGACGCCGATTCGAAGACGGGCGAGATGAAATTCAAACACGAACGCGCAAAGGCAGGCGCTGCCTGAGCGGGCGCCGAGGACAACGGCCATGAAGACATTTAAGACTGCATTCCTGCTGACGGCTCTAACGCTGCTGCTGATCTTTGCCGGGGGCGCTTACGGTGGGCGCAACGGCATGACGCTCGCGCTTGGCTTTGCGATCGTGATGAATGGCACGGCGTATTTTTTCTCGGACAAGATCGCGCTGATGTCGAGCGGCGCGCAGCCGATCAGCCGCGAGCAATCGCCGCGCCTCTACGCGGTGATGGAGCGGCTGGCCGCGAAGGCGAATCTGCCTGTGCCGAAGCTCTATATGATCCCTCAGTCGGCCCCGAATGCCTTCGCCACCGGCCGCAACCCGAGCCACGCGTCGGTAGCAGTTACGCAGGGCTTGATGGAATTGATGGACGACGAAGAACTTGAGGGCGTGATTGCCCACGAGCTATCGCATGTGCGCAACTACGACATCCTGACGTCCTCGATTGCCGCCACGATTGCGGGAGCCGTCACTTTCATTGCGCGGATGGGATTCTGGTTCGGAGGCGGACGTGGCCGCGATCGCGAAGGTGGAGGAATCGCCGCGATACTGATGCTTATCCTCGGACCTCTGGCCGCCATGCTGTTGCAGCTCGGTATTTCGCGCCAGCGCGAATACCAGGCGGACGCTTCGGGCGCGCAGATGGTCGGTTATTCGCAGGGCTTGGTTCGTGCGCTCCAGAAGCTGGGCGCTTACAACCAGAGAATCCCGATGGATATTCCGCCGTCTACAGCGGCGCTCTGCATCGTGGCGCCTCTGACCGGCCGGCAATTCCTTGCCAACATGTTCAGCACGCATCCGCCGCTTGCGGACCGCATCGCGCGGCTGCAGAGCATGACAATCACGCGGTAACGGCATCGCGCAAATGTTTTATGAAGACATTCAGCAAACCTGCGGCGAAACGGCTGGCAGTGTAGCCCGCAAGTTCGCCGCCGGGCCCTTATTAGTACCTTTTCTATTACTGCGCAGAAACCATTAAATCCGCGTAAAATTTGCAGGGTAAGCCTCCATTCCAGGCTGTACCGTCCTCCGAAACCATGCGCTATCATATTCCTGTATAAGCACTTAGCCGCAAAGACCCAGAACGGCCCATTTGGCTCCGCGCGTGCTTTTATTAGTTCCCGCAAGGGGTTCCCACGGAGGAAACGAAAATGATTGATGAAAAGCCGGTAATCGTAGAACAGGAAGGGGCCGCCCCGCGATGGATCGGGATTGTTGTCGTGGTGCTGGCCATTGTGTCGCTTGCAGCGCTCGGTGTGGGCTGGACCGCTTCAAATCGCGCGAACACGCTTCAGCAAACGCTGGCGTCGCAGACGCGGCAATTCACGCAGAACGACGATGTGATGAGTCAGCGGCTCGCGAAGGCGGAAGACACCAACGCGCAGCTTCAGGGCGAACTCAGCGTCGTGACCGATAAGATGAAGCTGACGGAAGGCGAACTCGGTCGCGCCCGTACCCAGACGAAGAAGATCAAGGAAGAAGACGCGCAGCAACTGACGGACCTCACGAACAATGTGAACGGTCAGTTGGCGACGAAGGCGAGCGTTGATGACGTCAACAAGTTGGGCACGGACGTCACCGGCGTGAAGACGGACCTCGACTCGACAAAGAACAGCCTGAACCTGACTCGAGGTGAATTCGGAACTCTGATCGCCAAGAATCATGACGAAGTCGAAGAACTCCGCCGCCTGGGCGAACGCGACTACTACGAGTTCACCATCGACAAGAAGAACACCCGCGAAAAGGTGGGCAGTCTGATGGTCGAGCTCCGCGGCGTCAACACGAAGAAGAGCCAGTATTCGGTCAGCATCTTCGTGGACGATCAGCTCCACGAAAAGAAGAACCTGTCGGCGAACGAGCCGCTGTACTTCTTTTCGAATGGCAGCCGTGCACCGCTCGAGTTCGTCGTGAATTCGATCGGCAAGGATAAGATCGTCGGATACCTGAGCACGCCGAAGGCTGGGGCAGCGCACGCACAGGCTTCCGGAAACTAAACTAGGTGGCTGCCATTCCCCTGGCGGGGGCGGCCGATAAAACAAAAGGGCGTCCCGGTTCACCGGGACGCCCTTTTTCTTTCTAGCCGAAGTTATTCCGCTTTGCTGAGGGCCCGCATTTTGCGGGTCAGAAACTTCTTGGCCAGCGCGGGAAGCTTGTCATGCGGAAGCTTTCCCTGTTCGTAGAGCTTCACTTTCGCCTTGGCGGTTTTGCGCCGTCGCCGCTGGCGCTTCTGCGCCACGTAACGCTTGTCGTATGCCATTCCATTCTCCTCCAAATTTGAGCGACACATGATTGTAACGAAGAAGCACACGGATGCAAGCTCGGCTGTGATTTAGCGGCCAGCTTCCGGTAGCATTCTTAGATAACCCTTGGGAAAGCTGGAGACCATGCGAACCACGGTAATCCATGCCGGCACGATCCTGACGCCCGACGAAGAGATCAACGACGCCATTATCGTCGTCGAAGGCGGCCGCATCGCCGCGATCGGACATCGCGATGAAATCCGCGTGCCCGCGGATGCAGTGGATTACGTCGCCGCGGAGATGACCGTCGTACCGGGATTCGTGGACGTGCACATCCACGGCGCAGGCGGCCACGACGTGATGGAGGGTAACGCCCGGGCGCTCGACCGCATTGCCAGTACGGTCGCGCGCCACGGCACCACATCGCTCGTCGCGACAACGGTTACCGCGCCAATCGAGGAGACGTGCCACAGCCTGGAAGGCATCGCGCGCTACATTCGCAGCCACGAGGAACTGAAAGAGACGGAAGAGAATGGCAAGCTCGCGGCCGAATTCGTCGGCATTCACCTCGAGGGGCCGTTCATCAGCAAGGCGCGACGCGGCGTGCATCCGCCGGACTCCATTGCGCGGCCGTCGGTCGAAGTGCTTCAGCAGTTTCTGGACGCGGCGGATGGGCTCGTGAAAATTGTCACCATCGCGCCTGAAATTCCCGGCGCGCGAGAGCTGATTGAATACGCCGTCGCGGCCAAAGTCGTCGCGGCTATCGGCCACACCGACGCGGACTACGATCAAGCGCGGGCCGCGATTCAGGCCGGAGCGCGCCACGCCGTCCATATGTTCAACGCGATGCGGCCCTTCAGTCATCGCGATCCCGGCGTCGTGGGCGCAATCCTCACCGACCCCGAAGTGACTGCCGAGATCATCGCCGATGGCGTGCACGTGGCTGGACCGACGATCCAGGTCCTGCTCGGCTGCAAAGGGTTCGACGCGGTGCTGCTCGTGAGCGACGGCATCGCGGCGACCGGAATGCCCGACGGAAATTATCGCCTCGGGAATTTCGAGGTCACGGTCAGGGATGGCGTCGCGCGCAATTCGGAGGGGAAGCTTGCCGGCAGCACGCTGACTCTCGATCGCGCCCTGCGGTATTTGGTTGCGCTCGGCGTGCCGCTGAAGGATGCGGTGCGGATGGCAACGGTTCTCCCCGCGCGCCGGCTGGGCCTTGCGGGCAAGAAGGGAATTATCGCAGTGGGCGCGGACGCCGATCTGGTCGCGTTAACGCCGGATCTGCGGGTCGCTGGCGTGATGACTCGCGGCGCAGGCTTGGTCTAGCTCTTCGATTCAGGATTCAGAGGAATTTTCAATTCTTCGGCGAGCTGGTAGGGGTCAAACGGGCTGCAGGCGAAAAAGCGGCCGTCGAGTTCGAAGGTAGGCACCTTGCGGCGGCCGTCGTTTACGCGCAGGACAAGCTCTTCCGCGTCCGGCGTTTCGTCAATATTCACTTCTCGGAATGCGACGCCGCGCTCGCGCAAAAACTGCTTCGCGCGGCGACAATCGCCGCACCACTTCGTGCCATAGATCGTAAGCTCAGCCATTTCCGTGTTTCCCCACCGTCATGAAAACAAGAGAGAAGCTGCCATTATCCTGACAGCTATTGGATGTCGGGGGAAGGGCCGGGATTCGATGCGGGTTAACCAGATGTGGACATCCTCGTGGCGAGGTGCGGCCATATTCATATTAGTGCTGCGTGCCACTCGGCGTTCCGGTGGTTCGGGCCACGGCCTGCATGCGAATCAGCGCGCGATCCAGCGCCAGTTTCTCGCGCTGCCATTCGTCGCTGCCCACGCCGGCCTTGGCGAGTTCGGCCTGCGCGCGATTCTGCGCCGCGCGGCTGCGCTCCACGTCAATTTCCTCGGCCTTCTCGGAAATTTCAGCGAGGACGATCACGCGGTCCGGCAGCACTTCGGCATAGCCGTTGATGACGGTGAGGAAGTGGTTCTCGGAGCCCTCGCGATACGCCAGGATTCCGACGCCAAGTTCCGTGATCAGCGGAGCGTGCCCCGGCAGAACGCCGAGATAGCCTTCCTTGCCGGGTATCTCGACCGACTGCACGGTCTCCTGCAGCACGTGCCGCTGCGGCGTGACGATTTGCAGTTCGATCGCTTCGGGTAACGTAGCCATGGGTTCGATTCGGGCTCGGCGCGCGGAAACTACGCGGTCGCCGCCATCTTCTCCGCCTTCTCGCGCGCTTCTTCGATTCTGCCCACCATGTAGAACGCCTGCTCCGGCAGGTCGTCGTGCTTTCCTTCGACGATTTCCTTGAAGCCGCGAATGGTGTCTTCGATCTTCACGTATTTGCCTTCGAGGCCGGTGAACTGCGCGGCGACGAAGAACGGCTGCGAAAGGAATTTTTCGATCTTGCGCGCGCGCGCCACGGTCTGCTTGTCGTCGTCGGAAAGTTCTTCGATTCCGAGAATGGCGATGATGTCCTGCAGTTCCTTGTAGCGCTGCAGCACGGACTTCACGGCGCGCGCCACGGCGTAGTGCTCCTCGCCCAGGATGCGCGGATCGAGAATGCGCGAGAAGCTCGCCAGCGGATCGACCGCGGGATAAATGCCGCGCTCGACGATTTGCCGGCTCAGGTTCGTGGTGGCGTCCAGGTGCGTGAACGTCGCCGGCCGGCGCGGGATCGGTGTAATCGTCCGCGGGCACGTAAATCGCCTGCACGGACGTGATCGAGCCGTGCTTGGTCGAAGTGATGCGCTCCTGCAGCTCGCCGATTTCGGTGTTGAGGTTCGGCTGGTAACCCACGGCGGAAGGCATGCGGCCGAGCAGCGCCGATACTTCCGATCCCGCCTGCACGAAGCGGAAAATATTGTCGATGAAGAGCAGCACGTCGAGATGTTCTTCGTCGCGGAAATATTCCGCGACGGTCAGGCCGGTCAATCCCACGCGCAGACGCGCGCCGGGCGGTTCCGTCATCTGCCCGTAGATCAGCGCGCAACGCGATTTTTCCGAATTGCCGGGAACGATGACGCCCGACTCCTGGATTTCGAGCCAGAGGTCGTTTCCTTCGCGCGTGCGCTCGCCGACGCCGGCGAACACCGACACGCCGCCGTGCTTCATCGCGACGTTGTGGATCAGCTCCTGAATCAGCACGGTCTTGCCCACGCCCGCGCCGCCGAACAGTCCGATCTTGCCGCCCTTCAGGTAAGGCTCGATCAGATCCACGACCTTGATGCCCGTCTCGAACATTTCCAGGGTGGTGGACTGGTCTTCGAGCGACGGCGCCGGGCGGTGAATCGGGTAGCGCTTTTCTGTCTTCACCGGGCCCAGACCGTCCACCGGCTCGCCCAGCACGTTCAGCACGCGGCCCAGCGTCCCGCGGCCGACGGGCACCGAGATCGGCTCGCCCAGATCCTCCGCCTTCATGCCGCGCACCAGTCCTTCGGTGGGCTTCATCGCCACGCAGCGGACGCGGCCTTCGCCCAGGTGCTGCTCCACTTCCGCGATGATGTCGAGCGGCTCGGGAACGTCGAATCCCTCGCTCTGATGCGCACCGCGTTGTGAATCAGCGGCAGGTGGCCTTCCTCGAACTGCACGTCCACTACGGGGCCGATGACTTCAGTCACGTGGCCGATCTTGTTCTTGTCCGTTGCCATTCTGAATGTCTCCTCAAATCTGTGACTCGTGAATCGTGATTCGTAACTCGTGGAAAAAAACTATGCGATTTCATTCCGCTGCTTCAGAGACCGGCCGAGCGCATTAATGAGTTGGCCCACCGAATCGCAAAGCACGGACGCCGCTTCAAACTTAGGCACCTCAATGTACCCGAGATCGCGGCTTAATATCAAAAAGTATCGAACCTCCTCCATCTCGCCTGCCGAAATCTGCAACGAGCGCAGGAGCTCGCGCGTTGTCCGCCTTCCGAATCCCTGCGCAATGTTTGCGGGCACGGAAGCCGACGCGCGCCGCAACTGCGAAACCATGCCAAACCGCTCCGACCGCGGAAACCCTCCGGTTAATTTGTACACCGCCAGCGTCAGTTCGTGCGATCTCTGCCATACCGTCAACTCGGTAAAGCTCTTGATTTTCACGAGTCACGAATCACAAGTCACGAGTTACGATTTTGCCGATGCCGCTCCGCTGACAATTTCGATCAGTTCCTTCGTGATGCCCGCCTGGCGAATCTTGTTCATGTCGAGCGTCAGCGAATCGATCAGGTCCGAGGCGTTTCGCGTGGCGGAATCCATGGCCGTCATGCGCGCGGCGTGTTCTGCTGCCGCCGATTCCAAAAGGATGCGATAAACTTCCGCTTCCAAATAGCGGGGCACCAGGCCGCTGAAAATTTCCTCGACGGGCTCCTCGTAGATGTAATCCACGAGCTGCGATTTCCCGGAGGCGGAAAGGTCGTGGGCAGCGAATCCCCGTGCTCGTCGCGAACGCCGCTGGATGCGCCCGATTCCTCCTTCGCGTCGGAATCGAGGACTGACGGGTCGATCGGCAGCAACTTCGCGGCGCGCAGTTTCTGCACCATCACGTTCTTGAATTCGTTGTAGACGGCGTAAACGGCGTCCACTTCGCGAGCTGCGTACATTTCCGCGATCTTCCCCGCGATTTCCTTTGCGATGGGAAAGTCGACTTTGTTCGATACATTCAGATACTCGCCGGCGATCGACCAGCCGCGCTTGCGCAACGTGTCCCGGCCCTTCTTGCCGATGGCAATCACTTGCGACTTCTTGGTCGAATTCTCATGAATAAACAGGATCGCGCGGCGAATCACGTTGGTGTTGAACGCCCCGGCCAGGCTGCGGTCGCCCGTCAGGACCACCACCAGTATTTTCTCTTCGGGGCGCCGCTCGAGCAGCGGATGCGCCGCGGACTCCATGCGGGCCGCGGCCGAGCGCATCACGCGCAAAATCTCGCTGGCGTAGGGACGCGCGGCAAACACGCCTTCCTGCGCGCGGCGCAGCTTCGCCGCGGCAATAAACTTCATCGCGCGGGTGATCTGCTGCGTGCTCTTCACCGAGCGAATGCGGCGCCGATAATCGAGAAGTGTGGGCATGAAAGAAGCTTAGCGGGCTTTAGTTGGCCGCCGCGGCCGCTCCGGCGGATTGCAAGAATCGTTCCTTGAATGCATCGAGCGCGGTCTTCATTTCCGCCCGCAATGCATCGTCGAGGGCCTTTTTCTCGCGGATGTTCTTCAGAACGCCGCCGTAGTTCGCCTCGATAAACGGATACAGCTCGCGTTCGAATCGCCCGCATTCGGTGACGGCGATGTCGTCGAGGTATCTGTTAGCGCCGGCAAAAATCAGCAGGACCTGCTTTTCGACCGGCAGCGGCTGGTACTGATCCTGCTTCAGGATTTCCACCAGGCGCTGGCCGCGCGCCAGCTGCGCTTGCGTCGCCTTATCCAGCTGATCGGAGCCGAACTGCGCGAAGGCCGCGAGTTCGCGGTACTGCGCCATGTCCAGCCGCAGCGTGCCGGCCACCTGCCGCATGGCCTTGATCTGCGCGTTGCCGCCGACGCGGCTTACGGAAATGCCCGCGTTGATCGCGGGGCGAATGCCGGTGTTGAAAAGATCCGCTTCCAGATAAATCTGGCCGTCGGTGATCGAAATCACGTTCGTCGGAATGTAGGCCGAGACGTCGCCGGCCTGCGTTTCGATCACGGGCAGCGCCGTCAGCGAGCCGGCGCCCAGCTTGTCGTTCAATTTCGCCGCGCGTTCCAGCAAGCGCGAGTGCAGGAAGAACACGTCTCCCGGGAACGCTTCGCGGCCGGGCGGCCGTCGCAACAGAAGCGAAATTTCGCGGTACGACTGCGCGTGCTTCGAAAGATCGTCGTAGAAGCAGATGGCGTGGCGCTTGGTATCGCGGAAATATTCGCCCATGGCGGAGGCGGCGAAGGGCGCGATGTATTGCATCGTTGCGGGTTCGCTGGCCGAGGCCGCGACGACGATGCTGTAATCCATCGCGCCGTGATCCGTCAGCGTCTTCACCACCTGCGCGATGGTCGAGCGCTTTTGCCCGATCGCGCAGTAGATGCAAATCATGTCGCCGCCCTTTTGATTCAAAATCGTGTCGAGAATGATGGCGGTCTTGCCGGTCTGGCGGTCGCCGATGATCAATTCGCGCTGGCCGCGGCCGATCGGAATCATCGAGTCGATGGCCTTGATGCCGGTCTGCAGCGGCTCGCGCACCGGCTGGCGATCGACGACGCCGGGAGCGATGCGTTCGAGCGGATTGCGCTGGTCCGTCTGCACCGGGCCTTTGCCGTCGAGCGGCTGCCCGAGCGGATCGACCACGCGGCCGACCATTGCCTCGCCGACCGGCACGGACATAATCCTGTTCGTGCGCTTCACCGTGTCGCCTTCGCGAATTTGGGTGTAGTCGCCGAGCAGCACCGTGCCGACCTGATCCTCTTCCAGGTTCAGCGCGATGCCGAACACGCCGTGCGGGAATTCCAGCATTTCGCCGGACATGCAGCGGTCCAGGCCGTGAACGCGCGCGATGCCGTCACCGACGGAGATCACCGAGCCGACTTCCTCGACCGCGACCGTCTGCTGATAAGTTCTCGATCTGCTCGCGCAGTATCTTTGTAATTTCGTCTGCCTTGATATTCGCCATCCGTGGCTCCTATTCCGCTTCCAGCTGCTCGCGCAGCCGGGTCAATTGCTCGCGCACCGAACCGTCGTAGACGGTTGAGCCGACGCGCACGACGGCGCCGCCCACGAGTGATTGGTCCTCGTGGAAGCGCGCTTCGATTTTCTTGCCCGTTTTCTTTTCGAGCATCGCGACAAGTTGCTTTCGTTCCTCGGCGCTCAATACCTGCGACGAAGTTACATCGGCTTCGGCGATGCCGAGCCGCGCATTCAGTTCTACAAGGAACGCCTGCTGGATCTCACGCAACATTTCCGTGCGGCGATTGTCCACCAGCACGCAGACGAAATTGCGGACCGGCCGGCGCCAGGTCCATGCGCGCCGCGATCTTCTGGACAATCTGCAGTTTTGCTTCGCGCCCGACCGCGGGACTTTCGAGCGAATTTCTGAGGTCGGCCGAGGAATCGTATGCATCCACAAAGGAGGCAAGATCGCGCTTCACGCGGTCCGCGCTCTTCTGTTCCAGCGCCACATCCGCCAGCGCCGCTGCATACCGGGATGAAAGCGCGCCGTTCAATTCACGCTTCCTTCGGTCTCGGTACCCTGACGCGCGACGAGCACAGACAAGGCGACGACAAGCTCCAGGAAGCGCTCCGTTTGAACCTTTGGTTTCAGCTCCTGCCGCAGCAGCACCTCGGCACGCTCGATTGCCATTCGCGCGGCCAGGGTCTTCAGTTCCAGGCGCGCGGCGCGTTCCGTCGCGGCGATTTCCGCCTGCGCGGCGCGCTCGATCGTATCCGCCTCGGCCCGTGCCAATCCGCGAACGCGTTCAGCTTCCAACGCTGCCGCCCGCTTCGCTTCCAGACGCATTTCGGCGACGTCCGTGCCGATGTTCGCCAGCTTAGCCTGCGCTTCGCTGCGTCGTTTTTCCGCGGCTTCGCGGGCACGTGCGCCTTCGGCGATCTTCTGGGAGATTTCTTCCGCGTGCGTGTGGAAATAGGGGAGCGCCTTGCGGAAGCCATAGATCAGCAGGCCCAGAACGATAGCGAAATTGATCCAGCGGAATACCTGTCCGACGGGCGCGTCAGCGGGTGATTGCTTGGCTTCTTCGGCGAACGCGGGCGCGGCGGCGAGTAGAAACAATGAACCGAAACGCGCCAGGGACTGCGCTGAATTTCGCGCGCCGCGCGTCATCTTGCGGAACCCCTGCCCGAACCGCCCTGCAACGACGATGGTCTGTCGAGTATGGCGCGCGCGATCTGCGCGGCCAGAGCGGGCGTTTCGCTTTCCACTTGCGCTCGAGCAGTAGCAAGCTCCGCCGCGATTCTCTTCTTGGCCGCGTTCACGTCTTCCTGCGCGCGCGTGCGCATGGCTTTCAGGAGCTTGGCTCGATTGTCGTTCGCTGCCTGCCGCGCCAGTTCCTGCTCGGCATAGATTTCCGCGCGCGCCTTGCGCAGCGCATCATGGTAGGAATCCAGCTCCTGCCGGGCGCCGGCTTCGGCGGCCGCAGCCTCCGCGCGCGCGCCTTCAATGCGGGCGCTGCGCTCCGCCATGGCTTTCTGAATCGGCCCGAAGAATGCCCAGCGCAGGAAAAAATAGAAAAGCAGAACGACAATGACAGTCGGCAGAGCACCGAGGAACAGTTTGCCGAGCTGGTGTGCGATTTCCACGGTAAAGGAAAGGTACTGCGGCCAATCTCCTGGTTGTTGTTTGCGATTTCCGGCGTGCAGTCCGCCGCTGCGGCACACGCTTCAACGGACGAACAAAGGCGAGAAATTATCGCATCGGCTCTGCCGCGCGTCAAATCCTTTGGCGCGCTTGGCGAAAGGTCATTTTGCGGGCTGCGCAGGCGATACACCACTCGACGAATGCAGATCGGGCAAACTAAAAGCCACGAAGCAATTGCCGGAGGCTCCGATCACGTACTGTTTGCCATCCACTTCATATGTGATGAGATTCGATTCGGCATTGGCTCCGCCGACCGTAAATTCCCATAGCAACTTGCCACTGGCAGCGTCGAGCGCGAAGAAATTGCCTTCGTTGCTTACGGCGAAGACGAGACCGCCCGCCGTCGCCAGCGTGTTGGTCTCCGCTGGAGCGAGCATCTTGTACTCCCACTTCAGCTTGCCGGTCGTTGCTTCCAGGGCGCGAATCGCGCCGTAGACTTCATCCCCGGAAAGGTTGATTCGTCCCCCGCCGCCGAAGCTTGGAAAGTCCACTTTCGGTTCGCCCGAGACGGAATAGGCGCCGGTTTCGCGGGCCGATACGTAGAACAGTTTCGTCAAAGGGCTGTACGACGGGCTGTTCCAATTCGTGCCGCCGTGGCCATCGGGATAGATCAATTGCCCCTTCGGCGTCGGCTCCGTATTGGGCAACATGATCGGACGTCCGTTTTCGTCGAGGCCCTTGGCCCAGGTTTGCTTCACGAAGGGAACGCCGGTTATGAACTTGCCCGTCACGCGGTCGAGCACGTAATAAAATCCATTGCGGTTCGCGAACGCCAGGAGCTTTCTGGGTTTGCCGTCAATCGGCGCATCGAACAGCACGGGAATCTGAATCGCATCCCAGTCGTGCGTGTCGTGTGGCGTGAATTGGAAATACCATTTCATCTTTCCCGTGTCGGGATCGATGGCTAGCACGGAATTGGTATACAGATTGTCGCCTGCGCGATTGCTGCCGTTGTAATCGGGAGCGGGATTTCCGGTGCCCCAATACAACAGGTTAAGTTCCGGATCGTACGAGCCGTTGCCCCAAGTGCCTCCGCCGCCCGTTCCGGTCATGTCCTTGCCCCATGTCTCCGATCCCGGCTCGCCCGCAGCTGGAATGGTGAAGCAACGCCAGAGCCGCTTTCCCGTTTTCGCATCGTAGGCGTCGAGGAATCCCCGAATTCCAACGTCTCCTCCGGAAATTCCAACGATGACTTTTCCATCCAGCACGCGAGGAGCGGCCGTCATCGCGTATCCTTCACCGTTTTCGTCCACGTGGACTTTCCACTTCACGGCGCCACTTGTGGCGTCCAGAGCATACAGGTAGGCATCGAGCGTTTCGACGTACACCATATTCTCGAAGACCGCGACTCCGCGATTCGAACGATGCACCCCGATGGTGAACAGCTTTGCGGGGAGTTGAGGCGTCCAACTCCAGATCTCGGTGCCCAGGCGTGCATCGAGAGCGGTCACCGTGCCAAGCGGCTCGGTGAGGTACATGATTCCGTCCACGACAACCGGAGACGATTCCATCGGCTGGACCGGCGGGTTGGGCTGGTAGATCCAGGCCGCCCTGAGGCTGTGAACGGTTTCATGGTTGATCTGCGCAAGCCTTGAAAACCGCTGCGAACTATAATCGCCGCCGTACATCAGCCAGTTTTGTGGGGTGCGATCGGCATGCAGCAACTGATCGTAAGTCACATCCTGCGCACACAATTGCGAGGGAGCCAGGAAAAGGGAAGCGGCAAAGGCGAGCGCACACAGGCAGGTTTTCATCGTGTGCCCTTCAGAGTCAGGAGATAAGCCACGAGGTCGTCCAACTGTTCCGCGGTCAGGGTGTCTTTGAAGCTTGGCATGATGCTCTTGCCGGGCTCTCTTTCGAGAGAACGCAGATCGGGCTTCCGGAGTCCGTGGAATTTCCCGGTCGCATCCTTCAGGGTAATCGTAAACGAGTCCTCGCTCATGCGAATCCCTTCCACTACGTGCCCGTCCTTTTCGACCGCACGGTACATCGCATATGCAGTCCAACTGTTGCCCATCATTCCCCCGCCACCCAACTTGGGCAGGTTCGCGGCGGGATCGAGCAGTCTCTGCTTCAGGCCGGTGGGGCCGCGCGTTGAGCCGATGCGCGTCAATTCGGGTCCGATGCTGCCGCCCTGTCCGGCGATCATGTGACACGCGGAACAGCCGCTCGACTGGAACAGAGCCGCGCCTTTTTGGGGATTGCCGGACGACGTCCCGGAATCGACGTTCGTGGCGAGCGTGTGCAGGTAAGCCACGATGTTTGCCGCACCTGCGTCGGTGATGTTGTAGAACCCCACCATTGCCGTGCCGGGAATTCCTCGCCGGATGATATTTGCCACGGCGCCGTCTCCTAGCGCGGCCGGAACTCCGCGAAGGTCGGGACCGTCTTCACCGCGCGCATCCACGCCGTGACACGTGGAGCAGTTCGTATCAAACAGATTTTTACCTTGTGCAATATCGACGACAGGCGGGACCTTCGGCGCTGTCTGAGATGGGGGCGAGGGCTCACTTTCCTGGCCCGCGGCCTGTGAAGCGGAGAACAGAATCAAAATCAGAGTGCATGCCACGAAAACAAAAGCGGCAAGTCGCAAACATTTCATTCCACCCACACAACACCCCCCGCCCTTCGCATTCCCAATTATTTTCGGAATGAAAATAATCGCCGAGTCCGCCTACATCCACTTGTCGATTGACGCGCTTCTGCCGTGCCGCATATTCGCCACCTGGAAAAATGCATTGGCCTGGCCGCCGCAAACAACCAGGTTAATGTCCTTGGCACTTGGGAAAAAAGGGATCAGCGTGTCTTCCGGAACCTTATACCAGGTGGCATAGGGTTCTCTTCCCTGCAGCGCGAGCGGATACAAATGAAATGGGGCCAGGAAGGACTCCCGAAAATCCTTCGCCGTGCGCATCGTATTCTTCCACAGCCAGTCAATGAGCTTTTCCTTGGTGTCGTATCCCTGATCCACCAGACGCCTTGCCACCAGCGGATCGCAAATCACCAGCGCGCCCGATCCGCCGACCATGGATTGGAACATGAAGCTGATCTGTTCATCGAACATCGCGGGCTCCGCTCGCCGCGCCCTTCGCGCCATGACCCTGGCGGACGTCCGGACCGTCGAAAATACTGACCACGTTTTCCTCGGGTTTGAATCCGAACTGAACGTGAAGCGGAGTCCACGGGCTGCTCTTCTCGTCCTCCGCAATAATGCAGTTGTTGTAGTCCAGCTGGTTCCCCTGCCCACCTTGATACGTGTCGCCCGGAATGCCGCGCGTTGCTTAGGTTCTTGCCCATAAGACGTCCACGTTCGCCCAATCGCAGCATTCGACTGCGCGAAGGGGCTGAGCGCGCCGAGACCGTAATTCATGTTGAGCTTGTCGCGGATGGGCCCGTTGATCACGAGCGCGCGTGCTGGACGACGTCGTCGAACCGAAAAGCCCTAATGAGCCCACGGACGCCATGGCAAGCACCACCGGAAAATACTCCGGGCGGCATCCCGCCATCACCGCGTTCACGGCGACCTGCCTCACCGTGTACGCCCACCGCGCGGACGTATAGCCCACGCCTTGCTGCGCCGTTCTGAGCACTTCGTCCGGACTGTGGCTCGTCCCCTTCAGCATCGCTTGTACTTTTTCTTCCGTCGGAATGATGATCGGCATGTAATCCGTCATTCCGTTGTTCATGAAGATTTCTTGCAGGTTATCCACGGTATCCGGACCGTAGGTTGCCGGTCCTGCCGGGATCGATTGCATCCCGGTCTTCTGTTCGTCCGCCGACAAGCGGCGTGGTCAGGTCGTCAACGATCTCCTTCATGATCTGTATATGCGATACCGGGTCGGGATTTATGAGATACGCCGCGAGTTCCTTTTCCGTCTTGCCGCCCACAGGATGCGGAGTGAACACTTGACGCAAGTGCGGCATACCTTCCCTTGCCGCGGTAAGGTTCGCCAATTCCGTGTAGGCCTTCGTGCACATCGGGATTGCGGGGACGCCCATCTTTTCCATCGTTACGCAGTGACTCACGGTCGCTGGGGCGCAGCCTCCTCAATGCCCAATGGCCATGACGGTGGCGTAGGCGTTTGCCTTGATTTCCGCCCAGAGCTTTGGATCATCCTCGGCGTATACCCCAGCCTTCGTTCGGAAGACGGTCTTGACGCCAGGCATATTTTGTTGAAACCAAGCCTGCATATTTTTCAGGAGTGTCGCGCTTCCGTCGAAACTCGTCGCGTCAACCACGTAAATGGTTTTCCCGTCGAGGGAGCTGGCGCGCGGAGCCATGGCAAAAAGAGATGCACGGCCGGCGGAGTGCCTTTGGGACTGACCGCCGTCAATTTCTGGTCGCCACTGTCCGCGTGCTCTCTTTTTTCTTCTGCTCCGCCAGCGTCGACGAGCCCGCCAAAAGCGCTGGAGACATGCCCAGCAGCGATAATAGCCTTCGTCTGTTAACTTTCATGGAAGAACCATCCCCCTAACTTTTCTCCACCCAGCACCACGCCTGCGCAATTGACTCGCGCCATCCTATCTCGAAAACCGCAAATTTCGCCAGCCTCGTACCAAATTGAATGATCCTTACAACTTGTTTGGACGTATTTGCTTACCCAACTGGGTGCACCGGAATCGTGAGTGCCGTCGCCAAGCTCCCCGTCTATTTGGACGTCTGCCAGACTATTCCGGCTAATCTGAGTGCTTTCAGGTATGGCCGCTTAGTAGCCCCCGGCTTATCGTGTTTGTGGAAATCAGGTGAAGACACATGAGCCACAAGAGATCTGCGAACAATCAACACGACGATTTTAACGGGAGGGAAGCCATGAAAGACGTCAGATTGCCACACGCGATGGTTGGTTTTGCGGTTGGCCTCGGAATCGGAGCTGCTCTGGGCGTTCTGTTCGCGCCGAAATCCGGCGAGGAAACCCGCGAATATCTTGCGGAAGGCGCAAGGGACGCGATGGATGAGGTTGCAAACACGGGCAAAAGGTTCACCAAGCGCGCAAGGCAAGCCGTGAGCGATGCGGCCGAGCGCGTGATGGACGTCACAAATGCCGGCGAGCAGGCCTTCACCAAAGCAAAAACTGCCTAGTGAATTGATCGGCGGCTGGGAAAAATCGAGCCGCATTCAAAACGGAGGATGGAATGAATACCAAGTCGCATGGGCACACTGGCAGCATGGAAAAAGACACGCTGGTCCGCGTGGCCGAGACCATCGGTTCGGCATTGGGCACGATCGCAGGGAAGATCAGTAAGGTGCCGAAGACCGTTCAGCGACGACGGAAAGCCTTGAAGACTCGGGTTGCACGGAAAATCACGAGGACCGTCTCAGTCGCGAAGGCCCGCACAAAGCGCCGGCGCTAAATCCAGCTGATAGCTGGACTGCGCCCAACTCCATTCGTGAGAGGAGATTCAAATGTCTTCCAAAGGCGAGAAATGCGCACACCCTGTGTGCAGTTGCACGGTGACGGAAGGGAAGTATTGCAGCGAGGCGTGTGAGGCAATGGAAAAGACGCCGGACATCGACTGCCGGTGCGAACATGCAAACTGCAAAGGACACACGCGATAGATTTTTGATTGTGGCAATTCTTGTGGAAATCAAAAGCAAACCTGGGGGGAAATATGAAGGTTCTAGGAACGGTTCTCAGCACGTTGCTGCTTTTCGGGATTACGGTGCTCGCCGGATGTTCCACGGCGCCGAGCAAATCGCCTGACGTTTCCGACACCGTTCGTCAGTCGCTTAACCAGTCCGGATACAAGGACGTCACGGTGAGCGATGACCGAGACAAAGGTGTGCTGACACTCGGCGGCACGGTAACGGCCGATGGCGACAAGGCTCAGGCCGAATCAATCGCGAAATCCATTGCCGGCCCGCAGGTCGTCTCGGATCAGATCGCCGTCCTTCCTCCTGGTGACGCGAGCGCCGCCAAGGCGGTGAACTCGGACCTGGATGACGGGATCGAGAAGAATCTCGACGCCGCGCTTATCCAAAACAGGCTGAACAAATCGGTCAAGTTCGACGTGAAAAATGGCGTTGTCACGCTGACCGGGGACGTCAATTCGGAAGCCAAACGCTCTCGCGTTGAAAGCGTGGCCGCTGCTGTTCCGAACGTGACGCAAGTCGTGAATGAAATTCAGATCAAGGACAAGAAGGCAACTTCCACTAATTGAAGCTGGGCTTCTCGACCTCGCCTCGGCAGAGTTGACACTCTGCCGAGGCGCGTTTATTTCCGTCCACGGCTAGTCTCGCTACCAGCTTACATTCCACACATACAGGTAAGTGGCGTCGGTCGCCGTCGCAACCCGTCGTCCCTGTTTCCGTGTTGCGCGATTCAGCGCGGAACGAATCTTCTCTTTTGACGCCGCCAAATCCGCCAGTGGGACCTTGATCGCGGCACCCTCTTTCAGCGTGTCGAGATCCTTCAGGATCGTAGTGACGATCAGCTTGTGCTTTCCATTCCGACCTTGCGGGACATCTGCCTGCACCATTGTCTTGAAGTGCAATGGTACGACTTTGGTTTGACGGCTGCCCATACTGCCCTCCTTGCTGGAATAGGCTAAACAAAACTGACGTTATCGTATCTCATCGTATCGAGCCCTGCAAGTAAAAATATGCGGCGTACAGAAGAGGCTTTGGGCGCGGGCGGCGACGATAGGAAAACTCGGTCGCCGCTAAACCACCGTCCAGTCTCGCAAAGAGCCGCCGGGCGCTTTCCAAAAGATATGACCCGTATGAATTCTCGCCTGTTAGCTTTTATGTGACGGGAAGGAGGTTCGATGCTGAGACCGACAACGCATTTCGAGCAAGTTCCGCTCGAGATCGTCCAACAAATCATTGAGAAGCAATCCCGCGAGGAAAGTGAAACCAAAGCGGGTCGCAATAGTAAGCAGAACGACCCAGCAACTAGGCTTATACGAACGAGAGCGATCAGTGAGCGTCGGGGTCAATCATGACCGCCCGATTCGACCTTTTCCGAATGGAGGCCGATGGCGGCGTGCGTTGGTGTGAATCGGCAGAAACTCTTGAGGACGCGAAGGCGCGCATCCAACGATTGGCCGCGCTATCGCCGGGTCAGTATCTCGTCTTGAACCAGGGAACTGGCGCCAAACTTGTTTTCACGCTCGACGGCCCCAGCGCCATAGCCGATTCAGCCACCTCTTCGTGAACCAAGACGAGTTCGCCCGAGGACGGAGGCGCCATCTACTCGTGCGCATGGTCCATTTCGCTCACGCGCGACGCTTGGCGCCGCCAGCCACCTCAACGATTAGCTTGGCCAACTCGGTTGGCTCCGAAACCGGCGGATAACAGGTTGTCTCGACGCAAACGAACGCTTGGGCCAAATTCGCGTCTATATGTGGCAAGGTTTCGCAAAGGACCGCGGGCAGCGCGGCCGTTGTCAATCGTTCCGGTGTCACGCGCAGGATCACCTTTCCGTAGCGATAAATCTCATGGGCCGCTTTTTCGAGACTGGCGGCTTTGGGCTCACCCGCCGCGCCAGTCACGATCACCTGCAGCGGATGGCGCGCGTGTAACAGCGCGGCGAGTCCGTAAGTCGCGGTGAAAAGTCCGTACTGTGGGACGAGGCCCACGAATGCTTCCAAAGTTTTCTCTGCCCACTCACGGTAAGCACGTTCATCGGTAAAGCCGTGTAGCCGGTCGAGCACAATCGCCGCGACGGAATTCGCTCCTGGCGTGGGCGAATCCTGCAGCGGCTTGCGGCGGACGTCGAGGCCGCCCATCGGCGCGGCATCCTTCGCGCGGTCGAAGAATCCGCCGCCATCGGAATCGCCGTACCGCTCGACGGCGAGATGCATCGCGCGCTCCGCAATGTCGAAATAACGGCGGTCGAGCGTCGCCTCATACGCATCGAGCAGCGCCGCGACGGCGAATACCTGATCGTCCAGCGAACCTTCCAGACGCGGGCCGCCGATGCGATGCAGAAAACCCTTCGATTCATCCCATGCTTCGGCAAGGAGGCGCTCGAGCGTCTTGAGCGCGAATTCGCGGCAATCGGGCCGGTCGAGGACGCTCGCAGCTTCCAGATACGCGGAGATAAACATCGCGTTCCATCCGACATAAAGCGTTTGGTCAATTGTGGGAGTGGGCTTCCGCTCCCGGCGCGCGGCGAGCAGCTTACCCTTTGCGCGCGCCAGCAGAATGCGCGCGTTCGCTTCGTCCATCCCCAGGTTTTTTGCCAGCGCTTCGATGCTCGCTCCGATCCATAGCACGTTCTTCTCCGAATTGTGGTGCATCTCGCCGTGCGGGGCGATGTCGTAGTAGGGTTCCGCGACGCGCGCTTCATCCGGCGTCAGCACGGCGCGGACCTCCTGCTGCGTCCACGTGAAATAATCGCCATCGTCGTCGAGAGTCTGGTCGGCGTCCTGGCTCGAATAAAATCCGCCGCGCTTGGGATCGGAAAGAACCTCGCCGACCCATGCGATGATTCCTTCGGCTGTTTCGCGGAAAAGCGGTTTTCCCGTTACCTGATAGCCGTGGAGAAAATTCCTCAGCAGCTCGGAATTGTCGTACGTCATTTTCTCGAAGTGCGGGACGCACCAGCGCTCGTCCACCGAGTAACGATGAAATCCGCCGCCCACCTGATCGTAGACACCGCCCAGCGCCATGCCTTCGAGTGTGCGTTCGGCGATGTGCAGCAACTGCGGATCGCGCGTGGATTGGTAGCGCTCGAGCAACAAATCCACGGTGCCCTGCGTGCGGAAATTTCGGCGCGTGGCCGAAGCCGCCGTGCGTCTCGTCAAATTGCTTTTGCGCCGAATCGATTACGGTGTCAACGACGCGCGCATCGAAGACACCGCGCGCGCCGTGAAACACTTCCGCCTTGGCGACGGCCTCGGCAAGCGCGTCCGCGGATTTATCCACCTCAGTGCGGCGCGCTTTGAATGCTTCTGAAATCGCGAGCAGGATGCGCTTGAACCCGGGCCTGCCGCCGGCGTCGTCGGGAGGGAAATAGGTGCCGCCGAAGAATGGTTTACCGTCTGGCGTGAGGAACGCCGTGAGCGGCCAGCCGCCCTGTCCGGAAATGGCGCTGACGGCGGATTGATAGCGCGCATCCACGTCGGGCCGTTCGTCGCGGTCAACTTTTACTGGGATAAAGAGGTTGTTGATCATCGCGGCGATTTCGGGATTCTCGTAGCTTTCGCGGTCAATCACGTGGCACCAGTGGCACCACACCGCGCCGATATCGAGCAGAACCGGCTTTCCTTCGGCGCGCGCTTTCGCGAAGGCCTCGTCGCCCCATTCGTTCCAGTCAATCGGCTGGTGTGCGGCCGACCGCAAATACGGGCTCGCGGAATTCTTCAGCCGGTTTTCGGGGGCATCAGGCATCGCGCGGCCCCCTGAAAAAGTGTGTCACTTTGTGTGGGTGCCGATCGTTTGTTTTCAACGAGATACGCTGAGAATTACTTTGCATGGTGTGACACTTAATTCGCGTGACTCGCCCGGCGCAGGCCGTGACTTGTGACTCGTGATTCGTGACTCGTGAACAGGCGCGCGGGGGCATTGCGCTGTGGAGCGATTCTGCTGTGAGCGCGCGCGGCCGCCGCAATTTTAGACTGTTACTTTCGTTCATCATTTTCGTTTCATGTTCACTTGCATAACCACATTAGCAGGAACTCGGCGAAATGAAAGGCGGGGAACTACGGGAAAAAGGACAGGTCCTGTAACTGTCCTACTAGAACCAGCAAAAGGGACGCGATGGTTGTGGCGATACGATCATTGTGAGGCGGCATTGGTAGCAGAACCGGAAACGCGCCGCAAACAGATGATAGTGGCAACGTAGTCAGACCGATGGGCGCGGCGACATCGGGGTGTGTGGCGAATCCGCGGCGCCCATCAAGATTAGCGAGCGTTGCGCAAATGGCGAGTACAGGAGCGCGGCGGTTGCGCCGAGCGCGAGGCCGAATCCAATTTTGCCCACGAGCAGGAACGGCGCCAGGGCCCAGAGCATGTCGAGGAGAAAGATTGCCGGAAAGAGCTTCAGGAAATTCCGGCGCAAGCCAGGCGGACGGAATGCCGCGCCGGAAACCAGATAGAGACGGATCGGGATTCCTACCGCGGCGGTGACGATTACCAGGGCGACTATCCAGGAATATTGCGCGACAGCCTCGCTGACCACGTGCTCGACGTTCTTCAGCCGAGCGAGCGCTACGATGTAGAAGCAGAGATACATCACCTGCAGCAGCAAAAGCAGCGACCGCACGACCAGATGCGGCGCGGCCGGTGTCTCGTCGGGGTGAGTCAGCAGACCCTGCGCGAAACCGGGCGCAGAGGCAATCTGCGGGGCGGCGTCCAGTTGAGCCTGCTGGGGCCGGGCGGGGCTGCCACTGCCGCCGCGAGGGATTGCACTGCCCTGCACCTCGACCTCCGCTATGAAACGGTAGCCGCGCTTGGCCAGCGTTTCCACGAATTGAGGATTCGCAGCGGAATCGCCCAGCGCTTCGCGAATTTTATTAATCGCGGTATTGAGGCCGTGATCGAAATCGACAAAGGTGCCATCTGACCACAGCGCCTGTTGAATTTCAGTGCGGGTGACCAACTCGCCCGGGCGGTTTAGAAGCATCAGCAGCACTTGCAAGGGCTGGCCCTGAACAGCCAGGCGTCGGCCCTGCTTGCGCACCTCGCCCGTCTTCTCGTCTGCCTCAAAAGCGCCGAAGCGGTAAAACCTTCCCGGAGAATTCTTAGCCATTTCGCCGACCGGCGTGGAATTGTGCGCGCATCTCGCGCTCGATGTTACCCGCTAAGTATCTCATTTGCCGACACTAATTGAACGACACGGAATTGATACGCAATGGAGGTCGGGTGCATTGCCTGTCGCGGCCGCGTGGGTGCATTCTCGCGCGCGAACGGAGGCGATTTGTGATTGCGACGATCGCACTGCTGGCTGTGACCGCGGCAATTCCGGCTGGCGTGGCGCCGTCCGCGGAGACGGCGAAGGCTTTCGACGACTACGTCGCCAAGGCGGAAGAGCGAATCCGGAGAGAGGAAAGCGCCGTTGAATCGTTCGTTGTCCTGCCGCCCGCCGCCACTTCCGGACGAGAGGCAGCGTTCCGCGGAGGCGAAGTGCTGGTCGAACAGAGCGGACCTACGCCTGCGACAGTTCCTGGCGGATTGATTCATCACTGGGTCGGTACCGTATTCATTCCCAACGCAACGGTCACTCAGGTCCTTGCGGTCGTGCAGGACTACGACCATCTGACGCGCAGCTACGCGCCGGAGGTGGTGACCTCCCGCCTAATCTCGCGCGAGGGCGATGATTTCCACATTTCGTTGCGCACCCGCGATCAGAAAGTCGTGACGGTTGTGTTGGGCTCCGAATATCAAGTGCATTACGGCCGCCTCGATGAGGCGCACCAGCACAGCGTGTCGCGCAGCGTGCGGATTTCGGAGATCGCCGATGCCGGCAGCCCGCGTGAACATGCGGTTGCCGATGCGGAAAGCCACGGTTACCTCTGGCGATTGAATTCCTATTGGAAATTCGTGCAGGCGACTGACGGCGTGATCGTCCAATGCGAGGCGATTTCGCTTACACGAAACGTTCCCACGGGACTGGGATGGCTGATCGCGCCGCTCGTGCGCGAGATTCCCGCAGAATCGCTAAAGGCGACATTGAGCGCGACGCGCGATGCGGTGGCCGCGCGGATGCGGCTCGAACATTCCATGCAAACAGAACACTGATCAAATCGAAACGCAAAGGAGTGAAAGATGACGGCAAGCGTCAGAACTCTTGAATCCCCGGCACCAGAGTTCCGCGAGGCAGTGCGGGTGCAGGAGGCAATCACGGCGCCGCTAGAGCGAAAGGCGCTCGCGTGGCTCGCACGACGGACGCCCGATTGGATTGGGCCCGACCAACTCACCGCGCTCGGTTTCGCGGCGCAGTTTTTGGCGGGAGTGTGTTACGCGCTGGCCCGTTGGAGCCCATTCGGTCTATTCGGCGCCACGTTTTTCATTGGCGTCAACTGGCTGGGCGATAGCCTGGACGGTACGCTCGCGCGTTATCGAAACCGGCTTCGGCCACGCTACGGCTTCTATGTGGATCACGTGATTGATACGTTTGGCGCGCTCTTTCTGATGGCGGGCCTGGCGGTCTCGGGATACCTGCACTGGCAGGTTGCGGCCGGGATGTTGACGGCGTTTCTGATACTTTCGATTGAAACGTACCTGGCAGCGTATACGCTTTCTGATTTTCGCCTGTCGCGCGGCTTATTCGGTCCGACGGAGATCCGGATCTTGCTGGCGCTCGGAAATTTCACGATTTTGTTTTTTCCTCGGGTGAGCCTGTTTGGCCACGGGTTTTTGCTGTTCGATATTGGCGGTGCGATCGGGACCGTCGCGATGATAGGGATGGCCATCACAGCGGCAATCGTGCATACCAGGCGGCTCTACAACGAGGAGCGATTGCCTTAAAGCGATTCGAAGAAAACCGAAATCAGGCGCTAGTTGCCTTTTTGCGCTGGGACAAAGTCCTGCATGACCGCCTGGCGCATTAGATTTGGCGGGAGCAGGCCCTGCGCGAGGATGAAGTCGTGGAATTTCTTTTGGTTGAATTTCTTGCCGAGGGCCGCTTCCGTGTCTTTTCGAAGCTGTAGCAGGCGCGTATAGCCGTAGAAATATGAATTAGCCTGGCCGGGCGAGCGGAAGGTATAGCGTTCCACTTCCTGCTTTGCGAACGGCACGCTCAGGTTGACGTCCTCCGTCAGCACGTGCATCGCGTTCTCCGGCTTGATTTTGCCGGATTGAAGTTCGGGATCGAGAAACGCGCGGGCCGCGCGCTGCATGCGCATTTGCAGCGATATCAGCTGGCCTTCGAGCGGCATGTAAGGTTTGGTGATGTGTTCGGCGTAGAGTCCCCAGCCCTCCACGTTGGTGCTGTTGAATGCGTAGAGCGCCCTCGCTCGCGATACGCCGTGCTCGACCATCGAATCGAACTGCAACTCGTGCCCCGGGCGCGCTTCGTGCGCAATGATCGTCCACGATGCGGCGTCGTAGGTGAAGTCGTCGATCTTCTCGAGCTTCGCAACGCCCGCCGTGGGCGGCATGTTCAGCGGAAGCACGAATTCGCCCTGCTCGCCAGTATTGTTCAACAGAGGAGGAGGCAACATATGCGGCGCGGGCTGCGCGGAGCTCTCCGCGGGCGTGGCGATGCGGATGCGCGCGGGGCGGTCGGGAAGCGTCACGAGGTTGTGCTTTACGATGATTGCTTCGATTTCCGCCAGGCGCTTTTTGTAAAACGGCAGAATCGCGTCGCCCGTCAACTGATCCTGCTTGAGCCTCCGGCTGACGGTGCGATAGTCCGCATCAGGCCATCCGTGTTGGCGCGCGATTTGCGTGGCAATTATTTGCATCTGGGCCTGGTAAACCTTGAACTCGTGATGGGCCATCTGTGCGAGCTGCGCGATGGGGATGTCTATGCCATAGCCCTCCAGATTCAGCGCATACTCTTCCGGAGGAAGGCGGAAATCGGTGCGCGCCTTCGGAAGAAGTTCGGATTTCACCCAGGAGTCGTAGCCGGTCAACTCCGTTTTGAGTTTTGCAAACGAATCCTCCCATCCCGTCAAGCCGTACTGCTTGAATAGCGCGGGGATGCCGTCGAGATAGTTCTGATTGCGCGAAAGCTCGGTATCAATCTCCAGCTTCGCGGGGAAAATCATGTTCGGTTTGGCGATTTGCTCTTCCGCGCGCTGCTTGAGGATTTCGGTGTACGGCTTGTAGCCAGGCTCCAGTCCCGCGTATTTTCGCAGCCGCACCAACGCAGCCTGGCGCCGGCCCGGAGCTACCTGATCATCCAGCAGAATCCGCAGGCCCTGAAATACGTCTTCGCTCGCGTTCTCATAGGGGACCTGATGGGCTTCCGCAAAATCATGACGCTTCAAAGTGAGCTGGATGCTGTGCAAGAGAATCGTGAGGTCCTGCTGCACGTTCCTGTCGTGCTCCGTCGCGAGTGCGCGCGTGAGTTTGGCCTGCACGGTTTTCGTTTCTGCAATCCGCGCGTCTTCATCCTGCTTCGTAGGTTGCGATATTTTGTCGTCGTACTCGGCAAGGCCTTGGGCGGAGGCTGATTCAGGCGAATGCTTTTTCAGCACCTCCAGCAGCAGGTCGGTGTACGAGTTGCTCGTCGTGATCCAGCTGCGATCGGGTGGAGTCGCCGCCTGCGGGCGAGCCATCAGACCGGGAGGTAACGCCACGAGGCAAATCGAGAGCAACGTCGCTAGCAGAAATGTTCTCATCAAATTCTTCAAGTGAAGCATCTCCTAGCTGAGGCGAAAAGAATTCGAATCATTTCACGGTTTGGACGCACAATGCGCGGTTTCGTGAGCGGGACCGGCGCGGATCAAGCGTGGCTACTGGATGGGATTGCGGTAATCGGCGTCGCGCGGATCAATTGGCTTTCGGCCTGAAAAGCCCTCGTCCTGGTTGTGGTAGAAGCGGATGCGATCTTCGCCGAGCCGCCAGCAGAGATACACGGCCTCGCCATTGATGCGCGCGGGAAAATCCAGCAGGCCGACTTCGATATCTTTCACGACGCAGCCGGTGGCATGAATTTGCTCCAGCTGCCGACTGGATTGCTTCGGCGAGGCGATTGCGTTCCAGGCGCTGCTTCGCGGCTTTCTCATGGGAAACCATCAGGCCGCCGGACTGCTGCACGCGCTCGGTCAGCTGGGCGAGCTGTTCTTCCAGCTCGGCGAGTTTGCGGCGCGCTTCGATTGCCTCGATCAGGATTGGTTCGAGTTGGGCGCGCAGGCGTTCCGCGTCGCGGAGAGAGAATAATTTGGATTCTTCGTCAGCCATTGTTTCACTTAATGAGAACAGCAGATCCCTCAGCCTCGATGCGGCCTCGGGATGACAATCCTGGTCGGATTGTCACCCGCCGATCGAAACCATGGTGCGCGAAGGCGGCACAAAGCCCGGCTCGTTGATGCCGTGCCCTTTTTCCTTCTGTGCGACGATGGCGTGAATTTCGTCGCCGATTTCGCGATCGGTCGCGCCGCCCCGCAGCAGGAAGCTCAAATCGTGGTCTTCCTTGCTGAAAAGGCACGTCCGGAGCTTACCATCGGCGGTCAGTCGCAGGCGCGAGCAATGTCCGCAGAAGGGCTGCGAGACGGGAGAGATCAGGCCGATTTCGCCGCGACCGTCGGCGAACCGGAATTTGCGCGCGGTTTCGCTGCGCTCGTGAACCACCGGCACCATCGGCCAGCGCGCCGAGATGCGATCTTGCACTTCGGCGCCGGTGACGACCATTTCGCGCGTCCACGCGCGGTCGGCATCGAGCGGCATGAATTCGATGAAGCGCATGATCAGATTGCGGTCGCGCGCGAACGCGGCGAACGCTTCAACCTCGTCGTCATTAATTCCGCGGACGAGCACGGCGTTCACTTTGACCGGCCGCAACGGCGAGGCTTGCGCCGCGTCAATCCCGGCGATCACTTGATCGAAAGTTTTTGTGCGCGTGATGCGCTCAAATTTGTCGCGGTCCAGCGAATCGAGGCTGATGTTGATGCGATTCAGCCCGGCCGCAACGAGCCGGTCGCAGCGCTCGGCCAGCAAATGGCCGTTCGTGGTCATCGAGAGGTCCTGCACGCCGAGCGCTTTCAGGCGCGCGATGAAGTCCTCGACGCCGGGGCGAACCAGCGGCTCGCCACCCGTGACGCGAACTTTGCGGATGCCCATGCCGACCAGAATGCGCGCCAGCCGCTCGTATTCGTCCCACGTGAGCAGGTCTCCCGCGGGCATGTGAGTTTCCGGATCAGCGGAGCGGCAATAGACGCAGCGAAAATTGCAGCGGTCGGTGACCGAGATGCGCAGGTCCGTGATCTGGCGGCCGAATTTGTCGGTTAGCGGCATTGCTATGGCAGCTAAGCTCCTAGTGCCCGAAGAGAGATCCCTCGGCCGCGTTGCGGCCTCGGGATAACAATCCTTATCGGATTGTCATAAAAAAAGCCCAAATCCATGTTTGGAATTGGGCGACACGCCTGGCGCGGCACTTTCATGCGCCAGACATCCCCCTTTCCAAACACGGTGGGTTCGACCGCTCATCGCGGCCTCACCACAGGGAGGCACGGGCGTTTCCACCCGAACCCTCATCCCTCGAATTGCGAGGGCATCGCCTCCGGACCATCGGATTTCTCTCCGTTAGGCCGTGGAGGTCGGAGAACTCAATGAGAAGTCTATCCTTTACGAAGGAAGGGAAGCAAATCGGAGGATCACTACGGATGTAGTCGTTTCGGATCGACAAACTTAGATGTTTCACATTGTGCGCGCCCACGCGTCTACGCGCGGCCGCGGCTCATGTTGCGGATTTCCTTGCGGTAATCGGGGGCGGAAATTTCGACGGTGCGGCACATTTCGTAGAGGCGGGAGCGAATGCGCTTGCCGACGCGCTCGGTGAGCGAGTCCTCGATCGTGGGCGCGCGCATTCCCACGACGCGCGGACTGGGCGCCGGAGCAGCGCCGTTCGCCGCGATATCCGAGTCGAGAAAATTCGTGGTGAGCAGCGTGACGCGCTTTTCGTTGTAGCGCGTATTCAGGATGTGTCCGACGGTTTCGAGCGCCCAAAGCGATGGCTTGCTGGAACCGATATCGTCGAGCACTAAAATCTCCGCCTGCAGCACCGGTTCGAGGACGCTCATTTCGGTGGCCTGGTTTTCGGCGTTGTAGCTATCCTGAATTTCCTTGAGCAGCTCGCGGTAGTCGTAAAAAAGTCCGCTGTGCCCGCGAAGAACAATTTCCTTGAGCGCCGCGACGGCGAGATGCGTCTTGCCAACGCCGCACGGGCCCATCAGCAGCAGGCCGTTCTCATTGCCCACCGGGAAATTCCGCGGCGAAGCGCTGGACGACCAGCTTCGCCTGCGCGAGGCTGCGATTCCATGCGGCGAGCTGTTCGCGCGAGACGTTCTCGATTTCGTTGTCGGCTTCGTAGTTATCGAAATCGCAGTGGCGATAGCGTTCGGGAACGCGCGACCGACCGAGCACATGGCCGGCGCGGTCGGCGGTAGTGCAATCGCACGGAACCGCCCACACCATTTTCGGTTCGCCCGCGGCAGAGCCGGAACGATCCGCGGCAAGCGCCTGCGCGCCCTTAGTGGTTCGCTCGACAACTTTCCAGCCGCTGCCCTGGCAAACGGGGCAATCTGCTCGCGCCATGAAAGAAGCATATGCGGGCTAAGTGTGGAGCGCAAGCGGACGCGTGCCTGTGCAAATTGGTGAGCCTGTGGAATTCGGCGATCGGAACGAATTGCTTCTGGCGGACACGCCGAGAAATTCAAGAGAGATCCCTCGGCCGTGATGCGGCCTCGGGATGACAATCCTTATCGGATTGTCATTTCTCAACGCGAAAGGCGTGGCGGGGAGCGGCGCGGACGATGGCGTTGCGGGAGGGGCGCTCGGCGCCCGCGATGAAATCGCGCGCCACCTCGTTGCGCACAAATTTGATGAAGGCTTCCATCTGCGATTGCATCTCGCCCATTTTGTCGCGCATGTTGAGGATGATTTCGATGCCCGCAAGATTGACGCCCAGCTCGCGCGTGAGGTTCAGGATCACCTCGAGGCGCTCGAGGTCGGAATCGGTATAGAGCCGCGTGTTGCCCTGGGAACGCGACGGTTTCAGCAGGCCGACGCGTTCGTAGAGGCGCAGCGTCTGCGGATGAAGCTGGTAAAGTTCGGCGACGGCGCTGATCATGTAGCCGGCTTTCGCTTTTTTCCTGGGCCGCGTTGCCATCGTCGTTTCCTTTTCGATCTTCAGACTGTCGCGCGCGCGAAAATATCCTTGCGCGGGTCTTCATGCTCGATCTTGTCGAGTTCCTTCAATAGATTGCGCACGCGCTCATCTTCCGGTTTCGGCACCACGATCTGCACTTCCACGATCTGGTCGCCGCGTTTGCCAGCCTGACGCGCGGATGGCGCGCCCTTCTCTCGCAGGCGGAGTTTCTTGCCGCTATCTGTTCCCGGAGGAATGCGCACCTGCGCACGGCCATCAATTGTGGGGACTTCGACCTTGGCGCCAAGCGAGGCTTCGCTCACCGTGATCGGGACGACGGTGTAGAGGTCGTCGCCGCGACGGTCGAAAAATGGATGCGGCGACACTTTCGTGATGATGTAGAGGTCGCCCGGCGGGCCGCCTTGCACACCTGCATTGCCGCGGCCGGCCACGCGCACGCGCGAACCAGTCTGCGCGCCGGGAGGGATGCGCACATCGAGCGTTTCGACGCGCTGCACACGTCCTTCTCCATTGCAATTGCGGCACATCGTATGCTGGCGTCCACTGCCGCCGCAGCGCGAGCAAGTAACTTGAAACCGCATCTTTCCGCTCACCTGCGTCACATGGCCGGAGCCGCCGCATGTAGGGCAGATTTTTTCGTCGCCCGGCGTGGCGCCTGTTCCGTGGCAAGCATTGCAAACATCCAGACGCGTAAAGCTCAGCTTCTTCACCGTGCCGCGCATCGCTTCCGCAAATGTGATCTCGACCTGGTATTCGAGGTCACTGCCGGGCTCGCGCTCGTGTCCTGATTGCGCGGCTGTGGCGCCGCGGAAAAACTGGCTGAAGAGATCCTTGAAACTCGTTCCACCGGCGCCAGCGCCTTGTGCGCCCGCGCCTCCGGCGCCACCAAAATCAAAGCCCCCGAAATCGAAGTGAATATCTTCGGGCGACGCGCCGCCATATCCTGCGCCCGGACCTGGTCCGCCGCCCGCGCCGGGAACGTTGAATCCAAACTGGTCGTACATCTGCCGTTTTTTCGTCTCGGAAAGAACCTCGTAGGCTTCCTGAATCTGTTTGAATTTTTCCTCTGCGGATTTGTCGCCGGGATTCAGGTCGGGATGATATTTGCGAGCGAGCTTCCGGTATGCCGCGCGGATGTCTTTCACCGCAGCTTTGCGCGGGACGCCTAGCAGCTCGTAGTAGTCGGTTTTGGGTGTGGTTGGCATTCTGGCAATGAGAGAGAATGTGAATTAAAGAAAGTTCCTCGGGGCCGACTTAGTCGGCCCAAAGGCTGAAACCTCTCTTTGCGGCTGAAGAACAGACCCTTCGAGCCGGCACCGCCGGCTCGAAGGGTGAAATCCCGCTTTGCGACCGAAAAACAGATCCTTCGGGCCGACACCGTCGGCCCTCAGGATGAAATCCCGCTTTGCGGGATTTCAATTCGGCTTCTTCGATTCGTCCACATCGACGAATTCTGCATCCACCACATCGCCGCCCTGCGGAGGCGTTTGGTGGCCTCCGGCCGCGGCACCATCAGCTCCGGGTGCCCCGCCGCCGGCCGCACCTGCCGCGCCAGCAGCGCTCTGTTGTGCCTTGTACATTGCTTCGCCGATGCGACTGAGCGCCTTTGTCAGGCTATCGGACGCGGCGTTCAGCTTCTCCGATCCGCCTTCCTTCAGCGCGGCCTGGGCCTGCTCGATCGCTGCCTCAGCGGCCTTGACGTCCGCTTCAGCCAGCTTGTCACGGTTTTCCTTCACCAGCTTTTCACCCTGATAAATCAGGCTGTCCAGCTTGTTACGCGCTTCGACTTCCGACAGGCGCGTCTTGTCTTCGGAGGCGTGCTCGTCGGCTTCCTTCTTCATGCGCTCGGCTTCTTCCTTGCTGAGGCCGGTCGAAGCGGTGATCGTGATTTTCTGTTCCTTGTTCGTCGCGTTGTCCTTCGCCGAGACGTTCAAGATGCCGTTCGCGTCGATGTCAAACGTGACTTCGATTTGCGGCATGCCGCGTGGCGCCGGAGGAATTCCGATCAGATGGAATTTTCCGAGCGAGCGGTTGCCGCTGGCCACTGGCCGCTCGCCTTGCAGCACGTGAATCTCAACCGAGGTCTGGCTATCCGCAGCGGTGGAAAATGTTTCGGACTTCCGCGTCGGGATCGTCGTATTGCGCGGGATGAGCACTGTCATCACGCCGCCAAGCGTTTCCACACCAAGCGAAAGCGGAGTCACGTCCAGCAGCAAAATGTCTTTCACTTCGCCGCCGAGTACGCCACCCTGAATCGCAGCGCCCACCGCGACCACTTCATCCGGGTTGACGCCCTTGTGAGGTTCTTTCCCGTTGAAGAGGCCTTTTACGATTTCGATCACTCGCGGAATGCGAGTCGAGCCGCCGACCATGACGACTTCGTCGATTTTTTCCGGCGTCAGTCCCGCATCAGTTAGCGCCTGTTTCACCGGGCCGACGGTCCGCTGGAGCAGGTCTTCCATCAATTGCTCGAGCTTCGCGCGGGTCAGCTTCGTCTGCATGTGCTTTGGCCCGGAGGCGTCCGCAGTCAGGAAGGGAAGATTGATTTCCGTTTCCTGCAATTGCGAAAGCTCGATTTTGGCTTTTTCGGCCGCTTCCTTCAGGCGCTGAATCGCCATGCGATCCTTGCCGACGTCAATGCCCTGATCGCGCTTGAATTCCCCGACCATCCACTCGACGATCCGCTGGTCAATATCGTCTCCGCCGAGGTGTGTGTCGCCGTTCGTCGATTTCACTTCGACGACGCCTTCGCCCACTTCGAGGTCCGAAATATCGAACGTGCCACCGCCAAGGTCGTACACGGCGATGGTCTCTTCTTTTTTCTTGTCGAGACCGTACGCGAGGGCCGCGGCTGTCGGCTCATTGATGATGCGCAGCACTTCGAGGCCAGCGATCTCGCCCGCCTGCTTGGTGGCTTGCCGCTGGCTGTCGTTGAAATATGCCGGCACGGTGATAACGGCCTTGGTCACCTTTTCGCCGAGGAAATCTTCCGCGGCGTTCTTCAGTTTTTGCAGAATCATGGCGGAGATTTCCGGCGGGGTGTAGGACTTGCCGGAAATGTCCACGCGCGCGTCATCGTGCGGACCCTTGGTGACTTTATAGGGCACGCGCTTCGTTTCTTCCTGCACTTCGTCGTAGCGGCGGCCCATAAATCGCTTGATCGAATACACAGTATTTTCCGGGTTCGTAATGGCCTGGCGCTTCGCGACCTGGCCTACGAGACGTTCTCCGGACTTGGTAATCGCCACAACCGATGGGGTCGTGCGCGCTCCTTCCTGGTTGGGAATAACGACGGGCTCTCCGCCCTGCATGACGGCTACGACCGAGTTGGTCGTGCCCAAATCAATGCCTATGATCTTACTCATCGAATTCGCTCCTATTGGCGTCGACTGGCTTCGTGTAGAGAAGCCTGCGCTGAAAGCACGGCAATAATACATGTTGAGCGCGTCATTGTCAACATTCTTATGCGTCTTTAGTGCAATGTTTTTATTGGACTTACGGCGCAGCTCTGAAGCCAGCTGGCGGCATGGGACATGACGATGCCCGTTCGTGGAGGATGCCTCCAATGCCTCGGGGAACCCAAACGATGGAGTTCGCATCCTACGGATTGAAGCCGCAGGCTGCGTTCAGCTGGCAACGCGTGCTCGTCACCGGTGGATTTCGCGCTACAATAGAACACGGATTTTCTTACAAGCTTGGGGGAGGCGGAAGTGATTCAAGTACGGAACGTATTGCAGGGAACTGCTTCGCGGTCGTGGTGCGCCAAATTGCCAGGCGTAGCGCCCGCTGTATTGGCACTCTTATTCTTGGGGCTGGGCATTGCGACGATTGCCGCTGCGCAAAGCGCGACCGCGCCGCCTGCGGCAAAATCGACAACGGCCGCGAAACCGACGGCCGCGAAGAAGCCCGCCGCTGCAAGACCTGCGGCTGCGCTTGGCGCGCCCGTAAAGTCCTACGGATCGAGCAGCGCCCCGATTACGATGGAAGTTTTCAGCGATTATGAATGCCCGTCGTGCCGGAATCTATTCGAGACGACTCTGCGTCCGATGATCCAGGATTACGTCGCGGCTGGGAAAGTGTACCTGGTTCACCGCGATTTTCCGCTGCCGATGCACAAGTACGGTTATGAGGCCGCTCGCTGGCTGAACGCATCGGCGCGCGTGGGACAATTTCAAGTTGTAGAAGCAACTCTATATGATAACCAGAACGCCTGGGCAGCCGACGGCAACATTGAAAAATACGTTTCCGGGGCGATGTCACCCGCGGATTTCAAGCGCGTGCTAAGCCAGATGCATGGCTGCGAAATGCCCGGCACCGCGACGGTGAAACCGGCGGCATTCGCGCTGGGCGGCCAGACCGGCCAGGCGTGTTCGCTCGATGCCTTCATCGATCAGGATCGAGCGCTGGGGAACAAGATTCCAGTGCAAGCAACGCCGACCTACGTAATCACATACAAGGGCAACCATCTGCCGGCAGGGTCCGGCAGCGTTTCGTGGCCGATCCTGAAACAATTTTTCGATTCGCTCCTAAGCCAATAGATGAATCTTCTCCGCGTGAACGCACTACGATGAGCAACGAAGCACGCCGCAGATGGGGAAGAGTTCTTCTGATCATCGGGCGAGTCCTGCTCGCGTCCATTTTCTTGATCGCAGGATATGCGAAAGTAAAGCCGCAGCTTTCCATGCCGTTATCTGTTGCGTCCGTCAGGACATCCCTCACGCTGTTCGCAATGCAAGTGGACTCCTACCAGATGCTGCCGCCTTGGGGGGTGAATGCGATTGCGCACGTGTTGCCATTTTTTGAATTGTTCCTCGGATTGTGGCTGCTGAGCGGCATAGGGCTTCGATTTTCGTCGGTTCTCTCGATCGTGGCATTTTTGGGATTTATGACGGCGATCGGGTGGGCGTACCACAAGGGTCTTGAGATTAATTGCGGGTGCGGCATTGGGCCGGCCGAGCAAGTCGGACCCGGTGCGCTGATTCGCGATGGCCTGAAATTCCTTCCACTGGCGCTAGCTGTAACGATTGGCGCCTTCCTGCTTCACCGTAAACCCACCCGGCCATTGCAGCACGCAGAATCAGTTCCTTCGGTCACGCACGCGGATTAGTTTTCCTGTCGGGGCGGCGCAATGCTGCGGAGATATTCCCCCAGACGTTGGCTAAACTGCTGGCCTCCCTCGTAAGTCAAGTGAAGCGGATCGGCATACGCGGTTTCTTCCGGAATCCAATGGCTGGCGTCGATGTATGTCGCGCCAAGTCCGCCCAGCATCTCCTGCAAATGCGCGCGATAGCCTGCCCACTCCGGCTGGTCGTAAAACATTTGCACGTGTTCCGGTGGCATAGGCATTTCGACGAAATAAACTTTGCTTCCCGACGCGGCGGCTTGCAGCGCGATTTCGCGCACGGAGGGAATCAAAGGGTTGCGACTCGCGCGACCGCATTCGGCGATGAACTCGGGCGCGCTGGGATATTCGAGCATGGCGAAATCAACCGCTCGCCCCATGGAGTTGGCTTTTTCGGGCGGCATTCCCTGCTGCGCCAGCCCTCGCCGGAACAACTTCGACGCGCTGCCATACCGTCACCGCGGTCCACGAACATTTCGAAGTGCCGCATGATTTCGAATTCGGCGCGATCGTGCAGCGAAAGATGGTAGAACGCGCGCGCGTATTCGGGCTCCATGTAGTAGAGCATGGCGCGATTTCCGATCAGATCGCGCGTGGCGTATTCGAGCGGATGAGTCAGCTGAAAATCGAAAAAGCCGAAGACGACCACGCGAGGACGCATGCCCTGCTGCAGCGCGTAGCGAAGCATCAGCAATTGCTCGACCGCGCTCGAACCGCCCATGCCGAGGTTGATCGAGCCGTCTTGTTTGGCGAGCGCCATTCCGTCGTCAAACGAAGATTCGTTGAATCCGACGCCGATCAGGGAATTCCCCAGCGCCACGGCTTGCGCGCCGGTCGAAGCGCGGGTGCGAGCCATGAGCGCGCGAGGGGTGGTGTTCTGCGATGAGCGCGCAACTTCTCGATCGAGCGCGATCAGCGCCAGTAAGATCCCGGCAAGAGCGAGTATGAATATGTACTTCGGTGCTTTCAATTTGTAGATCTTCCCGGGGCTAAAGCCCACGTCCTCCGAGATGCTTTTTCGTGGGCCTTAAGGCCCACGCTTTCACCTGGAAACCTTCCACCTAGAAATCGATGTAGATGAATTTCGAGCTTTGGCCGGAGAAAGCATAGATGGCCAGCGCCATGGCTCCCCACCACATGGCCCAGAAAAACCAGTGGCCGAGCTGGATGGGAAAGCCGGGAGGCGGGTCGTCCTGCGCGCCGCCGACATAGTCGAACGCATGCTTGATCCAATCGAAAGTTGTCATCGCGTTATCCAATCAAGAGCCTCCGGAAAAAGAACAGCGCGGTATGCACATCCATGCAAAAGAAAGCCCAGGCCAGATTCACGCAAACGTACGTCAGCAGCCACGAGCCCATTTGCGACCACAGGGGTGGCGTCGCGGGCATGGGACGAATTCGTCGCCAGCCGCGCCGGATCACCAGCATGACGCCGTGCACCAATCCCCACACGATGAAGTTGACTCCGGCGCCGTGCCAGATGCCGCTGACCAGCATGGTCACCAGAATGTTCGCGTAGACTTGCCCGCTGCGCCCGCGCGAGCCGCCCAGCGGGATATAGATGTAGTCAATCAGCCAGTTTGTGAGCGACATGTGCCAGTGCCGCCAGAAATCGGTGATGTTGGTCCGGAGATAGGGCCAGTCGAAATTTTCCGGCACGCGAATTCCGAACAGGCGCGCCGATCCGATGGCGATATCCGAATACGCTGAGAAGTCCGCATAAATCTTGATGCCGTAAGCGAATAACCAAAGGGGCAGAATAGCCCTTTGCGCGACGCTAATGTCCATCCAATTCAGGTGGTTTGTGTAGGCGGTGAGGACGTCGGCGACCGCGAATTTCTTGACGAGCCCTGTGAGGATTCGCGTGAGCCCGCGCTGCCAGTCCACCACCCATTCCCGCGAAATGCTTCGTAGCTTCGGCAGAAAATCCTGATAGCGCTTGATCGGGCCCGCCACCATCGTCGGAAAAAAAAGTATGAACGCGAGATATTCGGTGGCCGAGCCTTCGTCAGCCTTGTTCCTGTACCGATCCACCGCGTAGTGAACGAACTCAAATGTAAAGAAAGAAATGCCCAATGGCAGAAACGCGTCTTTCCAGTAGAAAGGATTGTGCGCCGGGTCGTGCCAGAAAAGCCCCGTCAGAAAATTGCGATACTTGAAGAGAACCAGGAAGAGAACCGTCTGCGTCACGCCGAACCAGCAAATCCATGACGATGGCTTGTAGAAACGGCTGACTAGCGTCTCCCAGAGAAAAATTGCCAGGCACGCGGCTCCGGCGATTCCGCCAAACTGCATATAGGAAAAATACGTGAAGAAAAGGCCGCCGCTCGTGAAAATCACCCAAGGGCGCAGTCGCGGGCTGGCCGCGCGGCAAAGAATGGCGCTCGGGATCAGGAAGAGAAGGTAGTAGTCCCAGGTGTTGAATATCATTTGTCGCCGATAGGCGCGGGCCGGCCGATGAAGAGAAATCGACTTTAGCCGACAATCAGCGGCATTTCAATGCAGTGGGTCTTCTTATTGGCGCCGGGAGGAATTAATCGCCGATCGTTGTGGGCACCGGTGCAGAAGCAGTCGTTGTTGCAGAGGTCGCGGTAGGGGAAACATTGCGGAGGTAACGCCACGGATTCACCGGCGTGTTGTAGATGCGGACTTCGTAGTGCAGGTGCGGGCCGGTCGAGCGGCCGCTGTCACCTTCGTAGCCGATCACGTCGCCAGACTTCACGTGCATGCCGCCTTGGACATTGAAGCCCGAAAGATGGCCGTACCACGTGGTCACGCCAAAGCCGTGGTCAATCACGACCAAGCGGCCGTACCCCGCGCGCTGGTCAACTTCCTGTATCACGCCGTCCGCGGTGGCTCGGACTTCATCTCCGTAGCGCGACGCGATGTCCAACCCAGCGTGGAACGCGCCCTCACCGCTGAATGGGTCAAGCCGCTCGCCGAAGTGTCCGGTAATCTGCCCGATCACAGGCCAGAGTGACGGCACGATTCCCAGGCTGCTCAACTGTGCCGCCGGCAGGAGCCGCATTCCGGCGCTCGACATCGCCACGGCCGTCGCGTTCTTCTGCAGGTAGCTGAACTCGTCCACGGAATTCTGGAAATCCTCATCCGGCTCGGGAGTGGAATCGGTCAAGCCAAAGGGGGTCTGGCGGAATCGGGTGATGCCGTAGGCCATGGCCACTTCGCCGGCCAGCGATTGCAGGGAATTGAGGCGCTGATTGGTGTCTTTTACTTCGGTTTGGAGCTGGACGTACTGCTGTTTCAGGCTGTCTTGCTGGCGGCGCAGGGAATTATAATTCGTCGCCTTCCAGAGCATGCGCGAGTAGGAACCCATGCCCGCGGCAACGGTAATTCCTCCCACAACAGCCAGAACTGCCACCGCATGCAGGACGTACCACGGCAGACGCACCCGTCTCATGCCGCCCGAGGCGTTGGAAGCAATAAAAAACGTGTAGGAAGACTTGCCCTTCATCGTTTTATTTTCGTCCGAGTGATTCTTACTACGGCCGGCTTGGCCGCACGCCCCTTGCCGCGGTTAGCCGTGTTCCTCAGAACTGCGCTGATCGTGAGTCTGAACCGAGAGCCCTGGTCCGAAACCCGCCAGATTGTAGTCACCGTGCCAGGCGACGTCAACCCCGATCTTCCGTTTTCCACAGGCGCCCAAATTCGCTTCTTGACTTCGAGCGCTCTATAATTCGGGGTTCGCCTACCCGAAATTCTAGCGTAATAAGCGTGCACCTGACAACTGTACGGAGGGACAGGGTTGGATCGCGAAGTCCAACTGATCGAACGGATAGCGAGGGCCGTGCCGTCCATTTGGGGAGTCGCCCGTAGGGGCGAGCTGCGCTTGGGAATCGGCGACGACGCAGCTGTTTTGGCGCCCAGAAGAGACACCGAATGGGTCCTCAGCTGTGACGCGTTTATCGACGGAGTCCATTTCCAGGCGAAGAGCTATCCGCCGGATTCCGTCGGCTATAAGTCGCTGGTTCGCGCTGCCAGCGACCTCGCCGCGATGGGAGCCAAGCCGCGTCTCTTCTTGCTGACGCTTGCACTGCCGGCCCGGCTCACCGGGAAATGGCTCGACGAGTTCCTGCGAGGCATGGGGCGCGCGGCGCGGCTGCTGGGCATGCGCCTAGCGGGAGGAGACACGACGAAGAGCGCGACGGTCTCGATCAGCATCACCGTCTTCGGAGAAGTAGCTCGCGGTTTGGCGGTGACGCGCTCGGGCGCGCGGCCGGGCGAAATCCTATATGTGAGCGGCAGACTAGGGCGCGCCCAACTGGGCCTCGAGCTGGCCAAGAGCGTCGGTCCCGGTGCGCTGGCCAGGATGCTGCGAAGCCGATCTCGACTGTTGCAGCCGCACCTCTACCCCAAAATTCGAATCGAGCTGGGTGCTTGGCTCGCGCGGCACAAAATCGCTTCGGCCATGATGGACATCTCGGACGGGCTTTCAACTGACCTCGCGCGGCTGTGCATAGCAAGCGGAGTGGGCGCGCGACTCGTGGCCGAGCGCATTCCGTGCGTAAAGCTGCCCTCTACGCGAACCGGACCGCTTCTAAAGCTGCGCCTCAATCCGATGCAGATGGCTTTGCACGGCGGCGAGGACTACGAGCTGCTCTTCACCGTGCCGCGCAAGATAGTTAGTCGGCTACGAAGCGCCCCGGGTTTTGCGGAGATCTCCGCCATTGGTGAAATCGAACGCGGAAAGGGAATCACTCTCGTCAGTGCGGACGGCCAAAGCAAGCGCCTTGTCCCCCGCGGCTGGGATCCGTTTCGCGAGTAGCCGCCGAACGAGATTATTTAGTGAGATTGCGCAGGGGCTGCGGTCTGAGGTTGCGGCGCAATGGACCGTTTTTGAGGAGCCGGTTGTGACGGCGCCGGCTCGGTAGCGGGCGCCGCTGCCAGTCCTTGCTCGGCAGCATCAGCGGGAGGCGCGGTATCGGGCGTGTCCACCTGCACCGGATGCGCTCCCGCCATTTTCTCGAGCGGTACGACATTCTGGAAATTTTCCACCGGCATCCCCTGCATGCCCTGCTCCATAAACTGGATCCAGATGGGAAGTGCAGCGCGCGCGCCAGTCTCTTTCTTGCCTAGCGTGACGTGCGCGTCGTTGCCGACCCACACGCCGGTGGTGATTTGCGGAGTGAAGCCGATGTACCAGGCGTCCGTGAAATCGTTGGTCGTCCCCGTCTTGCCACCCGATGGACGGCCGATTTCTTTCGCGCGAACTCCAGTGCCAAATTGCACCACGTCTTCGAGCATCGCCACCATCGTGCGCGCCACTTCCGGCGGAATCACGTCGGTGACGTTCGGCCGTAATTCTTCCATCACCGCGCCATCGTAGGACGTCACGCGTCGCAGGTAATGCGGCTCGATGTGGATACCATCATCTGGGAATACCGTGAATGCGGACGTGTGCTCGATCAGCGTCAAGTCGGCGGCGCCGAGCGCGAGCGGCAGAACCGGCGGCAGCGGGCTGGTCAGGCCGAATTTCCGCGCCAGCTCAACCGTATTTTCGATGCCTACTTTATCCAGCAGGCGCACGGCCGGTACGTTGCGCGAATCGGCGAGGGCGCGGCGTAGTGTGATGCGCCCCTCGAATTTCTCATCGTAGTTGCGCGGCGAATAATTCTCACTGCCGGTATGAAACGTGATCGGTTCGTCGACGACCGTATCAAATGGCGACGCGCCTTGGGCGAGCGCTTCGGCATAGACGTACACCTTAAACGAACTTCCGGTCTGACGCATCGCCTGCGTCGCGCGATCGAATTTCGAATCCTCGAAATCGTATCCGCCGACCATGGCTTTGATTTCGCCGGTCGCGTTATCAATCGCGATCAGCGCCGCCTGCGCCACGGGCACTTGCTCGAGCTCGACCTCCGCCGCCGTGCCGTTCAGCACCTTGATTTGCACGGTGACCAGATCTCCCGGCTTCAGAATTTCCGCAGCGGATTTATGCGCGGTCCACGAGAAATCGGCGGGCGTTAGCAACGCGCGGTAGGGGCCGATCTTGATGTAGGCGAACGTCGGCTGCACGGACGTCACCAGCCCGGTTACGTAATCGCCTTTTTGGATCACGCCCTTCCAATCGTCGTTCTGGTAGTTGTCGAGCGTGCCGAGATTGTCGCGAAGAATGTTCGGAAGGTTGCCGCGCCATCCGTGGCGACGATCGTACTCGTGCAGCCCGTCGCGAACGGCCTGATCCGCCGCTTTCTGCATTGCCACGTTCAGAGTCGTATAGGCGCGCAGGCCCTGTTCGTGGACGGCTGCCGTGCCATATGTGTGCTCGAGATATTGCCGAATCTCTTCGACGAAATACGGCGCTAGATCGTTGCGGAGCGATTGGACGTGGAGACCGAGCGGCAGTTTTGCCGTGCTGTCGGCGACCGCCTGAGTAATCTTGCCGCTATGCGCCAGCAGCGACAGCACCAGATTTCGCCGTGCACGCGCGCGCTCCGGGTGAATGATCGGCGAATAGATCGGCCCGCGAATGATGGCGGCGAGCGTCGCGGCTTCGGCCAGCGTCAGCTGGCCGATCGGCTTGCTGAAATAATATTCCGACGCCGCCTCGAATCCGTAGTTTCCCGCTCCCAGATAGATCTGGTTGCAGTACATCGTGAAAATTTGGTCTTTCGTGTAATGCCGCTCGATCTGCAGCGCGAGCATCGTCTCCTGCAGCTTCCGGTGCAGGCTGCGGTCGGAGCGATTCAGGAAAAGGCCGCCGGCGAGCTGCATCGTCAGCGTGCTGGCGCCTTCGGCGGCGCGATGGCTCACCACGTCGCGCCATGCAGCCTCGAGCACGCGCGGAAAATCCACGCCCCAGTGCTGCTCGAAGTGTTGGTCTTCGGTCGTAGTGATCGCGTCGCGCAGGATGGTTGGAATCTGGTTGTAGGTGACCAGGATTCGCCGCTGGAGAGCGAATGTGCCGATGGATTGCCCGTCGTCGGCGTAAAGTTCGGTTACGATAACCGGGCGATAATTTTCCAGCGCGTGAATTTCGGGCAAATCGCTCGAGTAAACGAACAGCAGCCCGATCGCCGCACCCAGCCCGATCGAGCAGATCACCAGAAATGAAAACGCGAGACGCCCGAGCAGCGTCCCGCCGCCGATCTTCATCGTCGCGCGATAGAACCGTTCATCCATCGTGCTGCCATTCTATCGCATGGACGGGATCGTGCTGCGTGGAAGGAAACCGGCTGCGAGCGAGAAGCTAACGGGCCGCGACACAATCGCCGATCGCAGCGGTGCAAAAATCCTTGCCAACGGTTTCCATTCTGTGCGTCAATGGCGCGGTATGTTCGCGGGTAGACATTTACGGCAATCCTCATCGGGCTTCACTTGAGTCTCCTCCCTATAAGCGACCGTTGGCCGTTTCCCAAGTCCAATTAGAACCTCAGCCCGGAAAGTAAGGGAGGATTTATTCCATGCTGCGAAGAGCTTTTCACTATCGAATCTTGTCTCTACTGGTCCTCGGAGGCTGCCTGACGGCCTCCGCGGGAGGCGTACCGAAAACCGCGCGGCCGGAACGAGCCGCCTTTAGCATCAAGAATGTCCTGACCGTGAAGGTTCCCCAGGGCGCGCAAACGGTGCGCGTTTGGTTCGCGGTTCCGCAGGAAGATGCATTCTCCGTGATCACGAATTTCAACGCCGCCACTGATTATCCCGTTCATTACGATTGGGACTCCTGGGGCAATAGGGTCGGGTACGTGGAGGTTCGCGCGCCCGCGCCGCACCAGATTACGATCACCGAGACGTTCGATCTGAAGCGCACCGAAATGAAAAATACAGTAGACGCGGGTCAAACTCGTCCGCTTACTGATTCGGAGCGTAACGCGCTGGCGCTCTATCTCCATCCCACCACCTACGTCGTGGTGAATGACGACATCAAAAAGTTCGCGGCCCAGATCGTCGGCGACGAAAAGAATCCGGTGTTGCAGGCCCGAAAAATCTACGATTGGACGCTCCAGAACATCGACTACTGGGTCAAGGATCCTGACCATCTGAAGGCCTCACCAGTCGGGAGCACGGAATATTGCCTGCGCACAAAGACGGGCAATTGCACTGACTTCCATTCCTTATTTGCGTCCCTCTCGATGGCGGCCGGCCTTCCCACCCGCATGATTTACGGTTCGCTGATGAAGCCCACGCTGGACGGCATTCAAGTGGACGCCAGTTACCATTGCTGGATCGAATTCTACGCGCCCAATCTTGGATGGATTCCGCTCGACGTGTCGCTGGCCAATATTTATGGTAAGGAATTTCCCCTCACCGACAAGAACAAGAAGTTGGTCGAGCTGACGACCGCAACGGGCTATCACGGACTCGACCCAAGCAAAGTTGACTACTACTTCGGCAACATTGACGACCGGCGCGTGGTCTGGTCGGTGGGGCGCGATCTGATCATGCAACCACCGCAGAACGACGGCCCAGTGAATTCGCTCCCGAAAATGTACGTCGAAGTGGACGGCAAGCAATTTACCGGCTGGACGCGCGAATTTACCTACAAGGCGCTCACTCCGTAGCCGGAGGCGCGCGACGGGACGCTCGAGCGTGATGGTTGATGAGTGAAAAGTGGGACGCTGGAGAACTTGGATGTGGCGAGTTACTGATCGAGCTCGCCGGGCGGATGAAAAGCCTCGTGCCGGGCCAGGTTTTCGAATTGCGCGCTCTAGATCCCGGCGCCGAAGAGGACTTGCCAGCGTGGTGCCGCCTCACGGGACATTCGTTGGTCTCGGCGCAGCATCCCGTGTATCTGATTCGTCGGCGCGAAAACTGAATTTCACATTTCATAAGGAGGAACTATGCCAGGCAGCTTTTGTGTCAGCCTTACCTGTTCCAAGGACAACACCGATAAAGCCACCGTCGGATTCGTGGTGGCCAATGCCGCGGTAGCTTCCGATAAGGACACGATGGTGTTTCTCAGCATCGAAGGCGTGCGCCTTTCGCAGAAGGGCTACGCCGACGATATTCACGAGGCAGGGTTTTCTCCACTAAAGGAACTGATGGACAACTTTGTGAAAGCGGGCGGCAAGATCTACGTCTGCTCTCCGTGTTTCAAGAAACGCGCGTTGGGTGAGGATAAGCTGATTGCCGGGGCGACGATTGTAGGTGGCGCCAAGCTGGTCGAGTTTTTGAGTGGCGGCAGCCCTTGCGTTTCCTACTGATTCGCGCCGGGAGCCAAGCATGACGGCTGGGCCCGATCCCGTGCCGGACGCGATTTGCGACGGGGGTGACCTCGATTGCGGCAGCGGCCTTTTGCTGATCATCCGCAACGCGATGAGCCCTCTCGTGCCCGGTGGCGTGCTGGAGGTGCGCAGCCGCGAGACCAGCGTGAAGGAGGATCTGCCGGCTTGGTGCCGCCTGGTGGGACACGACATGCTCGCCATCAGTCCCGGTGAATCTGGCTCGACCAGTTATTTCATCCGCAAGAAATCCGCGGACAGCGCATTCCGCCAGGATCTCGATCAGGCTCGGAATTACGTGTGGCGCGCCCGCGTCCGCGGCAACGGAGGGATGGAGGCGCAGGTATTCGTGCGCAACCATTCGTTCGTTGTCGGGCAGCCCGCTAGTTTCGACACCGCCGATCAAGCCATTAGCGCGATCGAGTATCTTCTGGGCTCGCTCGGCGCCTGTCTCGCCGTGGGATTTCAATGGCGCGCATCCCAGCGGGGGATTGCCGTCCGCAATTTGGAAGTGTCGCTGCAAGCGCGCGCGCAAGACATTCTCGTTTATCTCGGGTTGCAAGATTCCGGACATCCAGGGCTAACGGACGTGCGAACGGTCGTCTATGTGGACACCGATGCTGATTCGCAAGCGCTCGAGGAATTGCTTGCGGACACAGTACGCCGCTCGCCCGTGATTCAGACATTTCAGAATTCCGTTTCCTTCGGCGCAGAGATTCGAAAGGCGTAGGCAATGAACCTCGGCTTTCAATATCCCGTGACCGTTGTGGGCAGTTGGCCGCGGCCGCCATGGTTGCTCGAAGCCATGAAGCGAAAGTCTCCGGCGCTGGCCGACCTCCAGGATCAGGCGACGCTGCTCGCCATCAAGTATCAGGAGGACGCGGGCGTCGACGTGATCACCGACGGCGAACAGCGGCGCGACAACTTCTATTCTTTCATCGCCGACCGCCTCGAAGGAATCCGACTGATGACTTTGGCCCAACTGCTCGACTACGTTGAGGACAAAGCCGCCTTCGAAAACCTTCTCAATGCCCTGGACGTTCCCGCGTTCGCGATCAGGAATCCTGTCGTCGTCGGAAAAGTCCGGCGCCGACAATCGCTCGTCATGGAAGACTATCGATTCCTACGGCAGCACACGCGAAAAGCGATTAAGGTCACGCTGCCCGGGCCTTATCTTCTGAGCCGATCGACATGGGTCAAAGGACTCTCCGATTCCATATATCCCAATGGCGATAGTCTTGGTGACGATATCGTCGCGGTCCTGCGCGAAGAGTTGCAGGAACTGGCGAGCGCCGGCGTGGATATGGTGCAGTTCGATGAGCCTGTGTTAAGCGAACTCCTGCTAGCCGGCAGGTCCGCCACGCGGACATTTATGTGCGCCGCCCTCGCGGCAAGTTCAAGCCCCGAAGGTGAACTCGAACGCGCCGTAAGCTTGATCAATCGCGTCGTCGAGGGTGTTCGAGGTCCGATCCTCTGCGTGCACGTTTGTCGCGGCAATTGGAGCCGCAACGAAGACGTGTTGCTGTCCGGTCCCTACGACGGATTGATGCCCTACCTCAAGCGCATGAAGCTCGATCAGTTCGTTCTGGAGTACGCCACGCCCCGTGCCGGTTCACCACAAGCGCTCGCCGCGTTGCGGGACGAATCTCAAATTGGATATGGAGTTGTGAATCCGCGCACCGCACAGGTTGAAGATTCGGAGGAAGTCGTGCAGCGCGTGCGCGAACTCACGCAACTTATATCCGCGGACCGCATTTTTCTTAATCCGGACTGCGGCTTCGGCACTTTCGCGGAACGACCGGTCGCGGACTCGCCGGTAGCGTTCGCGAAGTTGCACGTACTCGCGGCGGCGGCCCGAAAGCTTCGCGGGACCTAACGATCCACAACTGAGACGTGATTGAAATGCAAGGCAGGGAGGCGGACAAACCGCCTCCCCGTCTTCATGTGTGCTAGGGCAAATAATACCGGAACGACGTCATCACCATGTTTTCGACACCATGTGGTGCGGCGAACGTGCCGGCAGTAGCTCCTGCGCCCGACCACGTGTTGCGATCGATGTAGGAGTATTGTTCTCCCCACTGAACCGTGCCTCTCGGACCCTTGTAGAAGCGATACCAGAATCCAAGAGTTCCCTCGATGATGTTTCGCGTATCGCCCGTGCAATTCGCTAGCGATCCGGGAACAAATCCCGCAGCTCCACCAACGCCTGTTGCCGTCGAGGTTGCAGAACCTGGTGGAGCCTCGGTGAAGCAACCGAAGTTCGGGAAGCCGATCGCGCCGTAGCCCTCGTTCGGAACTGTGCCGGACTTAACGTAGGCCGTCCGGGCATCATATTCGCCGCCAACATAGGCGTAGATGTCCAGTTTTGGCGTAGCGTGAAACTCGAGCGAGCCGAGCGCTTGGAAGTTGCGAATCGGAGCCAGCGTGCCATCGGGACGCACCGTCACGTCCGCTAGGGTCGCTGAGCCATAACGGCCGATGCCATCGCCACCAAGGAAGTGCAACGCGGCATCAACCTTCTTGTTGAATAGGGGCACGCGGGCATTTGCTCCGATGCCGCCACCAGCGCGATGGTCGTTGAAGGCGCCCAGAGCCGTGCCGCCGGCTGTCACACCGCCGAGGCATGGCGTGCCGGCCTCAACCGGCTCGCACGGGAAGACGCGGTCGCGGAACGTGCTCACCACGCCGAAGACTTCATAGTGTCCCCAGCCGGGTTCCCACGCTGCTTTGAAGACGAAATCCGGCGCGGTCGTAAAGGCATAATTCGCAACGGGATTGAGAAGTCCTCCGCTGCCCCCGAATTGGCCGACGAGGAAGTTAGCGTTCCCGCCATGTTCGGTGAGAGTCGTCTCCGCATTTTCTACAGCGAACGCGAGCCAGAGCTTATTTCCAAAATCCTTGGAAACTCGGAAACCTGGTTGTCGCGCCCAGCTGTAGCCGACGTGGTATTGCCCGTCAATAACCATCGGCAACGCCTCGCTACGGTTGTCAACGCCATGTCTGGTTTCCGCAATCAAACTCCACATCTGACCGCCGGTGAATGTCCAACCGTTATCGAAGGCCGCTTGTCCCCAGAATTGCCGTTGGCGGAGGACGTAGCTGTTGCTTTCCGTGTAATTCGACGTGATGCCGGTGCCCAGGAAATCCGTTTCGTAATAGCCGCCGATCTTCGCGTGGCTAAGTTTTCCTTCAACCAGCATGCTGATACGCGACTGTCGCCCGCTGACGTTGTATTCCGAAAGTTGAGACTGGGACGCACCCGGAAAGGGGATCGTGTTGAAAGGTGTCACCATGTCGGCGCTTAGACCTTTTTGGCGCCACACAGCAGCCCCTTCCATGAATCCACCTGGTGTGAGCGTCACCCCCTTAAAGTGCAGAGAGACCGGCCCGTCCTGATCGTCGCCTGAAGCTGAGTTTGTCGAGGTCAATGCAGCGCCGCTGGTTGCCGAGCCGGATACCAACCCGGGGGCTGGTCCGATGGCCACGGGTACTGCGGCTACAGACGCCGCGGCTGAACCGCCTCCGGCCCCGCTTACCGCGTTGAGCTGTTCTTCCAGGGCCCGTGTTTTCTCCTCCTGCCCCTTCAGTTGCTCCTTCAGCAGTTCGTTCTGCTCCTGGAATTGCTTTCCCTGGGCTTCGAGCAGGTCCCGAAGCTGTTGCAACTCGCTTTCTACTCTCGCCTCGGACGCATTCGCCGGAGCCGCGGGCGTTGCGGCTGCCGTTGTCGCAGCAGATGCGGCCACTGCAGTGGCAGTGGTTGCTGCAGGCGTAGTGGCCGCAGGCGCCGCCGCGTCTTTATCGTTATCTCCTGCTGCTTTCGCCGAGCTTCCGGCAAAAAGGACCAATGCCATCAAGCAAGTTGCTAATACTCGCATATATCCTCCTTATGGTTTTTGTACTCGCAACGCTTAAAGAAAGACCCCATGACAAAGGGGCTGATGAAAGTTCAAGCGAATCCTCCATAGATTGCTCCGATGGAAGGACTCCGATTGAATTTCGGTTAGGACTAAATGGAATTGGTAAACGGCCGACGGTCGCTTAGAGGGAAGACGTTCAAGTGAAGCCGGTTGTGGAGCGCCACTTATTAATCGCGCGGGACATGGAGGGATATTGACGCACAGCGTGCAACCGCTTGGCAACAGTTTTTAGCAATTGCTTCCGGGTGGGCCGCGTCGCAAGTTCCGGTGTATTTTCCTTAGCCTCGCACCAACTCAAGGCTAATGGCGGAGGATAGTCGAAACCTTTCCGTCCTGGCCGATCGGATTGCGGTTGTTTTCCTCGCAGATGAATTCCAATTGATCCAGATCCCGGTGACGCGTGTACGTCCTGACGAGATGCCATGGTTTTGCGAGTACCTCTGGATCAGTCAAAGTCATTCGATCCTCCATCGCGTCGGGAGCGGTCAGACGAATCCGCTCGACCACGTGGAGATTCGGGCCGTGCTGAAGGCGATTGAATCCAAGCGGAGTTTTGTGCCCCAGGCCGACAGTGTCCACCACCAGAGTATCGCCTTCCCAATGCCCAATGGAGTGGCCGTTGAACGTGGGATCGACATCCGCCGGATGGCCTCGGCCGTCCGTAAACACGCGCCGCACTTGCATGTATGCTTCCTGAATAATCGTCACGCGCCCTGGCGTGAACAGGAATTCGACATCGTAAGGTTGAAACATAATGGTCGGCATGCCCGGCGGTAAGCAGTTGGCGCTTTCGGTCGCCGGTTCTTCGTTCTTAGCTTCAGCGGCTTCCATGGTCTTCAACTCCGCAGCTGACGCTGCAGTCAGTGCCGGTTGCTCGGGCGGAGCGCCGCCCGGAGTGGGAAAGTCAAACGTCCAGATTCCAGCCCAGTCCGGCAATGAAGCGAGAGACGCCGTATTCGCATTTCTAGCTACGGCAAAAGTCTTGGCAGGCTGTTGCGCTGCCTGCGCCTGGCACGTAGTCACAAAGTTCGCGGAGGCGGCTAAAACGATAATTATTGCGGGAGAAAATCTCATGCTCGCTCCATTTCACCAGCGGCGCGTCGCCCATTCCGAGCGAAGACCTTGCGACGAAGGACGCCAGCCATTGCGCATGAAACAAAACTTCAAATTCCGGCGGGCATTATAGTACTTTATGCAAGCCACGTGTACGGCGCTGCGGGTAAGTAGGATTTTGGGGCGGCATTCATTGTTTTGGGAGCCACAATGAAGAAATCACGGATCGCGTGCTTGGGCGCGCTTCTCCTCCTGGTTGCGGGCGCTGCCTCCGCGCATCATTCGTTTGCGATGTTCGACCGCTCGAAAGAAACGACGATCGTCGGCGTGGTGGAAGATTTCCAATGGACCAATCCCCACAGTTGGATCGAGCTCGACGTCTCGAATGAAAGCGGTAGTACCGACAAGTGGAGCATCGAGTTGAATAGTCCCAACAACCTTTCCCGGCAGGGATGGAAATCAACTAGCTTGAAGCCCGGCGACAAGATCTCCGTCATTATCTGGCCGCTGCGGAGCGGTGAAAAGGGCGGCCTTTTCATCTCGTTGACTCTTCCCAGCGGACAGGTTCTCGATGAATTGGCATTCCGCAACCGCAACAAACAGTAGTTTCCTTTCCCTCGCCGAAATCTCGAACGATCAATGACGGCTCTCTAAGCTAGCGAGGAAACAATGCACACGGTCCGAACACAGGCATTTCGTTTGAAGTCTCTTATTGGCTATTCCGCGGGAATATTGGCGCTGAGCCTGGCTTTCATCGCGTGCGCTCATGGCACGGCGGCCCAAGCGGCGCAGACGGCCGACAAATGCGACGAGCCCTGTCTCAAAGGCGTCATGGACACCTATCTGGGTGCGCTCTCGAAACACGATCCATTGCTTGTGCCAGTGGCGGCGCACTACCGCTACACTGAAAATGGCGCCCAGATTTCCCTCGGTGAAGCGCTGTGGGTGACGTTCAATTCGTACGGTAAGTATCGCCACGACGTTTACGACCCTGAGACTGGCGGAATCGCGACCTATCTTTCCATAATGGAAAATCAGGAAATGCCTTATCCCGATTTCCTCGCCGTGCGCTTGAAGGTGGTCAATCGGAAGATCACCGAAATCGAAACCGTCGTTGATCGTCACGCGCAGGGCACCGTGAATATGCCGCCGAAGGACCCGACGTGGATGGAGACGATGAACCGCGTGGAGCCTGAACCGACGCGGATTTCGCGCGAGGCACTAAAGAAGGCGGCGCTGGGCTATATGCGCGCGGTCGCCTTCCACAACGGGGACCTGGCGCCGTTTGCGGAATCCTGTATTCGGCTTGAAAATGGCACCCTTTCGGCGCTTGGGCCGCATGACAATCCGCCAATCCCTATTATAAAGTCTCCGCCTGCCAACGGAGCTCCGTCTCCACCCAGTTTCTTTGTCTTGGGTTTGGGCTGTGCGAAGCAGCTTGACCAAAAATCCTACACGTTCATTACCGGTTATGAGGACGCCCATTTCCCGATCGTGGACACCAAGCGGCAGATTGTGTTCGCCACTTTTGACTTTATGCGGCGCGGCAACGTCGAGAGCTGGACTCTTGACGGCCGTTCCGTTCCTTACCCGGAAGGCATGCGGTACCCGAACGAAATCCTCAATACGGAGATCTTCAAATTCGTGGATGGTAAGATCAGTCGAGTCGAAGCCGTGTTCGAGGGTCCGCAGAGCTACATGCGCGGCACGGGCTGGCCGGGGGGCACTAAAGCCGAATCACGTCCAATCGGCGAGTAATCGCAGCGGAAGCCTTACCAGACTTTTATTCACGAGTTTCTGGAAGGAGCAGCCAACTGCAGGATGGCCTGGTTAGAAGTCGTCTCATGAATCGCTTTTTTAGGGGGTCGGAGCTTCAACTCCGACAAGAAAGCTCAAGAAGATTAGGCCTTAGCCCCTGAGGAACCGCCTTTGCGGCGCCCCCCTCTTTATGAGATGGCTTGTAGCTGGCGCGCTATTGGTTCGCTGGTGCTGCTGCGGGGGCGCAGATTCGATCAAACGCACGCGCAAGAGCTGCGGCGATTGTAAATGGATCGCTGCTCTCGATGTCGCGCCTCTCCATCATGAACTCGAGCTTGCCGTCGCGCAGCAGGGCGATCGAGGGAGATGACGGCGCATACCCGGTGAAATAGCTTCGCGCCTGCTTCGTGGCTTCCAAATCCTGGCCTGCGAAAACTGTCGTCAGAACTTCCGGCCGCGCTTTGTTGGAGAGCGCCTTGGCGATCGCAGGACGCGCCTTGCCAGCCGCGCATCCGCAGACGGAATTAACGACCACGAGCACCGTGCCCTTTTCCTGTTTCAACACGGAATCCACGTCCGCCGCTGTCCGCATTTCGCGAAATCCTACTCGCGTCAGTTCTTCGCGCATTCCGACAACCATCTCTTCAGGAAACATCGTTTCTCCTTCACCCGTTCTGAATCTCAAGTGCTACGGAATCTCTAAGGACCGACTATAGCATATTGGATTCTCTCCAACCCGATTGGACTCAGTGGATTGTGTGAAATGTGCCCGATGCCGACAGTCAGTCGCTGCGCAACCTTGACCGGGCCCGGTGGTCAGCTTATCCTTATCAAGCACGTGAACTTTGAGACTGCAAGTCCCGCCTGGCGGGATTTCGACGACTCGCTGATTCCGACTGGAGACTTATGAAGACGAATTCGCGCAAGGCCGGATTGCTCGGCTATCTGTTCGTGGGGGTGATGGTTCTTATGACGGCAGCAAGCTTGTACGCAGCATCGAATATCTATGATTTCACGCTTCCGCTGCTGAACGGCACGGCGGCGCCGCTATCGAGCTATAAGGGCAAGGTCGTTTTGGTCGTCAACGTGGCGAGCCGCTGCGGATTCACGCCGCAATATACGGCGCTCGAGGCCACCTACGAGAAGTACAAGGACCAGGGCTTCGTGATCATCGGTTTCCCCGCGAATAATTTCGGCGGCCAGGAACCTGGCACCAACGAAGAGATCGCGAAATTCTGCACTGGAAAGTACAACGTCACTTTCCCGGTGTACGGAAAGATTTCGGTGAAGGGCGACGATCAGGCGCCGCTTTACACCTACCTCACCAAGGACGCGAACCCCGCGGTCGCCGGCGACATCAAGTGGAACTTCACCAAGTTCCTCGTGGATCGTAATGGCAACGTAGTACAGCGATTCGAATCAGCGGTAACGCCGGATTCGCCCGAAGTGATCGCGGCCATCGAGAAATATCTAAAGCAGTAGCGGGCCGCGCTTCAAGGCCGTCGAACATGTACAAAGACAAGCGCCGCTGGATGGACGACAGAGTCCTCCCGCGGCGCTTGTTTATTTTTGACGCCTGGCGTATGCCGAGCAACGTTTGCGGATTGGAACCTCCTCACCAACGAGAGGGCGGAATTTGGGCCTCTCCCAAGAATCTACGATGTAGCACACCATTGGTGCGCGGCAGGGAACCCAATCTCGACTTGCGGCATCCTAGGGCGCAGAATTCCGACACCTTGTGCAAGCCACGGATCGGAGGAATGAGATGCTCCAGTCGATCCAATTCGAGCCGCTGCTTCTTCGGTCGGCGATGCGATCTCGACCGTTTCTGTTTTGTTCGCGCTCACGCTTGCATGTCTTATGCGGTGGTTACCACGGCTCAACAACAGGCCGCTGTGGCAAGTTCATCGACCGACGACGGGGCGCAGCTGCGGGTCTCGACACCGAAATCCACCTACCGCCAGGGTGAGTTGATCCCGCTCGATTTGGCGTTCACGGCCAAAGACGACAAGCGCTACCAAATAAACATGGCGACGTACGATCGCAGCGGCAGGATGTCTTACGAAAGCTTTCATGTCGAGCCTGCCGACGGCACTTCCGACCCGTTGGCTGTGTACTTCAAATCGTCGGGGATGCTTATGATGGGCGGCCTAACAAATTTTCAGTTCCTCTCGCCCAAACCCTACATAGTTCACCTCAATCTAAACGAGTGGGTGCGATTCGATAAACCGGGTAGCTATCGCCTCATCGTGAAGTCCTCGCGAGTTGGCAGCAGTCGGGTTGAAACCTTTTCTCATGGTGGGCAACACGAGATAGTGTCCAACGGTCTTGATCTTCAGATCGTTGCGCCCGACCCGGCCTGGGAGGAGTCGCAGCTGAAACGAATTCTCGCAGATTTTGATGCGAGCCCACCACCCAAGTATTCGATGTCGAGCGAGGGAAGACTTGCTGCGGCGACCGAGTTGCGTTACCTGGGTTCGCCGGACGCCGCTCGAGAAATGGCGCGGCATCTCCGCGGTGACGAGAATCAAGTCGATTGGCAATGCATGTTGGGTCTCATCGGTTCGCCGAACAAAGAGGTGGGTCTTCAAGAAATGCATCGTTTGCTTCTCGATCCCGACTTTGCGGTGACCGGGATGTTCCTGCGGGCGATGGTGCTAATTCCGTTGACGGCCGAGAATGACGCGAAAATTCTGCAGCTGGCAATGGCGTCAAATATGGCTGATGGGCGATCCATGCTTTTGCAGGCGCTTCCGATCAAACGGGGTCACGCTTTGGCGATCAGCGCGGACACGCTGCTCAGCTCAGAGCCGCCGACCGACGAGGGAGAAGCCCACCAGCAGCTTGTCGCTACCTTAATTTCGAATTTCGATCAGCTTTCGCTCGACCAGAAAAACTGGTGGCTGGGCATGAAGTGGGAGACAGTGAAAAGTCCCCAATGGCTTCCCACCCTGCAAAAGATCGCGCTGGAATACGTTGACTATCCTGGCCCGTCAAACGCTTCGCCCGGCTACGAGCACCTTCAACTTTCGGGATCCGCCCTCGATCGTTGGTACGAACTTGATCCCGATAGTGCGCGTCCAGCCGTCATCGCTGAAATCCTGCGGCCTCGTCCCAGGTACAACGGAATCACGCTGGGTATGCTCCCGGATAAGGTTCTCGCCAGCGAGGAGCATCAGATCGCGGACCACTTTGTCGCGACCAATGACTGGGTCATTGAAGGAAGGCTTGCATCTTTGCTCTACCGCTACGCGGACGCGGACGCTTTGGACGAGGTCTTGCCGAAGATTACGCAAAAGGTGAACGGAGCGAATCCGTGGCCGTGCTCTCCGGAAAACTACTCGGTGGCGTATGTCGCGAAGGTGGATACTGAAAAAGCAAAACCGCTGCGGGAGCGCGTTAGCACGTTGCCGTGCGGCAAATTCTCGCTCAGCCAATTCACGCCATAGTCAGCTTCGTCCACTTCTCTGGTGGACTATCTAATGCCGAGCAGCGCGCACGCGTTCTTGTAATAAATCTTCTCGCGCTCCTCTTTGGAAATATCGAGCTCGTCAATAACGCGCAGCGTTTCGCGAATGTACATTGGACCGCCTTCCGGATCGAACGGCGCATCCGAAGCGAATAGCACGTGATCGATTCCGTAGAAACTAAGTGCGCAGACCAGCGCCGCTTTCGAGCCAAACGTCGCCGTATCCACATAGAACATCTTGAAATAGTCGAGCGGGCGCTTCTTCAGCTCTTTCAGCAGCGGCTTGTAGTCCACGTTTGACGTACGCGCGCCAAGCTGATCCCATCCTGCACCGACGCGACCTTCGAAGAATGGCGTCATGCCCCCCGCGTGATGAATGATGATCTTCAGATTTGGCATCTCGTCGAGCATCTTCGAAAAGACGATCCGCGCCTGCGCCGCGCTCGATTCGTAAGGCCAGCCAAACGTCCACCAGATTTCGTAGAGGGACAGCTCCTCGGTCTGATAATCAGGGAATTTCGCGGTGCGCGCCGGATGAATCCAGATCGGCTTTCCGAGGCTTTCCATCGCCTTGAATACAGGACGAAATTCGGGCGCATCGAGCGGCTTGCCGTTCACGTTCGAATAAATCTGAATGCCGCACGCGCCAAGATCCTTCACCGCGCGGCGAGCCTCTTCCACCGCGCCTTCCGGATCGCGCATCGCCACCGACGCTATGAAGCTGGGAAAACGCTCCGGATATTTTTGACAGAGTTCGGCCATGCCATCGCTGCCGATGCGCGAGAGTTCGCGCCAGGCTGCGCGGTCACCCGCGACGTCCGGTGGAGGAGACGCGAGCGAAAGAATCTGCTGGTACTCGTCGAACATGTCCATCACCTCGAAGCGCCGATCGAGGTTCGTCATCATCGGCACCGCTTCGCTGCGCCGGTGCATGTCCTTCATCTGGCCGGTGGTTTTCAGGAGCAATTCGTGAAATTTCTTCGGCCAGATGTGCGTGAAGATATCGAGTTTTCTCATAGTGTCATTCTCCCAATTGCATTATGGATTTGTTCGCGGTGGCTTTGGAGGCGGCTGCTCCAGCATTTCCTCGGGAACGTCGGTGCGGTCAATGTAGCGGCCGGAAAGCGCGTCGTACCGGCCAGAGGCCAGCGCGAGACATCGGTCCGTGCACCATTGCATCCCATCCTGCGGCCCGATTTTGCCTTTCATCTGATTCAGGCGCTCGACCATTTTCGGAACCCAGCGCTGCGCGTCCGGATTGCTCATCGTCTCGTCGGCCATTTCCGTCATGATCGAGCCGGGATCGAGCGCGAACACCGTCACCCCGTACTCTTTCACCTCGTTAGCCACCAGTTCGGCGAGACGGTTCTGCGCGGCTTTGCCGAGACTGTAAGCCGACAGGCTCGGAGTGAGCATGTGGCAGCGCGGCGATGAGATATTGATGATTCGCCCGGCGCGACGCTCGATCATGCCCGGCAGAACGGCGCTCATGAACAGCAGCGGCGCGCGGACGTGGACTTCCTGCGCCGCCCACCAGTCGTCGGGGTCCACAATTCCAATCGGGCCGTACGGGCCGGCGACTCCGGCGTTGTTCACCAGCACCGTAATGCCGCCGAGCTTTTCAGTTGCGGTTTTCACGACGCGGAAGACGTCCTCCCGTTTCGTCACGTCACCCGCGACGGCCACGCCGCGCCCGCCGCTTGCTTCGATTTCACCGAGTACTTGATCGAGCTGCGCTTTATTTCTAGACGTGAGCGCGACAGCCGCGCCCGCCGCGGCGAATCGCAAGGCAATGCCTTTGCCGATTCCCCGACCGGCGCCGGTGACAATCGCTACCTGGCCCTCGAGCTCTCTCGCCATATCGCTAAATCGCCGCCGCGCCAGCTGGCGTGATTGCGGGGTTGCGTTTGTGAACCGGAGGAACCGCGAACAGCAGCAGAATTGCCGCGAGGAGCGACATTCCTGCAACGAAATAGAACACCGGCGCATAGCTGCCGTACCGATCGAAGACGATGCCCGAGAGCGCTGCGCCTGCGGCGCCTGCTACCGTGCCTACGACCATTACTGTCGAGATTACCGACGGGTAGGCCTTCACGCCGTAATAATTTGCGGGGAAAACCATCATGGCGGAAAACGAAGTGCCGAACGACGCGCCCATGAGGATCGCGTAGAGATACAAACCGGCTGAGCCGCTGGCGCGCATCGCGAGCAGCATGCCAATCGCGAAAACCACAGACGCGACAGACCAGACCAGCCGCGGCTCGATGCGATCAGCGACCGCCGCGAAGAGCAGCGTTCCGAACAGCGCGCACAGCAACATGATCGAAATCGACGAGGCGGCCTCGGTGGCCGTGAAGCCGAGATCTTTCAAATGCGACACACCGTGAGCCAAATAAAGTGGATAGCCGCAGCTGAAGCCGAGAAGCGAGATCACGTAGAGCCAGAGCGCGGGAGTGCGCACAGCTTCGCTAAACGTCCATTCTTCGTTGGTCTTGTACACGCCACGTGTTCGCACGCGCGCCGTCGCAGCTGCCATAGCGCGGTCAGTTGCGCGATTATCTGGCACGACGCCATCGGGGAACTGGCCCAAATCGGCCGGACTCTCGCGAACGAACAACATGGAGAGGACAGCGCATACTGCGCTCAGGCCGGCCATCAGCCACCATCCTGCGCGCCAGTTTCCGTTGAACGTGCGAATCACTTTGTCGAGCACGCGCGCCGCTGCGAATCCTCCCAGCGTTCCGCCGGTGTGCACGAGCGTGATTGCGAGTCCCTTGTGCTTGCTGAACCAGCGATTGATGCCCGTTTGCGCCACGAGCACTCCGCCAGTCATTGCGCCGAGGGCGATCATCACGCCATAGACGAGATCGACCTGCAGGCTGGTGTGCACCACGAACGACATCAGCAGCGCTCCGGCCACGACCACGCAGCAGCCCAGCGCGGCGGTGAATCGCACGCCTTTCTTGCGATCAGGATTGCGACCAGCGGAGCGGGCGCTCCGATCATGAGCTGGATAAATGGCGTAGGCGGTGCCGAGCTGCGTGCGGTCCCAGTGCAGGGCCTCGGCCATGTAGGTGTTGACCACGCTCGCGCCGTAAAGCGGGAACGCGAAGTTTGCGAAGAGAATTATCCAGAAGACCGCAAGCAGCTTCCAGCCGTAGAACTCAGTCTCTCGCGCCATCTGGCTCCTTGCCGCGGATGAAACCCGAATCCGAATTGTCGATTGTTAGCGCGATTGCGAGATGCTACTGCAGCTCTTCCGCCGTCACCCAATTGCCGTGCACCTGATTTCGCAGGCGCAACGGAAGGTGCATCGTCGCGATCGGTCCCTTGTCGAGATGCTCGGCTTCGAAGACCAGCACGTCCGACAGCTGAGTGTCGTGCAGGTCGGCGACCAGCGCGAGATAGCCCTCGTGGCCCGGGATTTTCGAAGGAATGTGAACTTCCTCCTGAATCGTTATGGGCCGCGTCGGCTGCCAGGATTTCAGCTTGCCGCTCTTGATTTCCAGGCGGCTGAGTGTGTTGAACCCGGCGCCCACGGGCCCCGCGACGATCGGCGCCCCAGCCTGGGGATCGAAGCGCTCGTAATATCCGACGGAGTAATCCTTCATGTGGTCTTTATTCGCGATGCGCGGGAAATCGCCCGGAAGGAGCGAGTTTGTACTCCTCGAATTTTTCGCCGGGCTTCGACATATCAAAACTCCAGCGCACCACGCGGCCGTACGCGAAATCCTCGGCGGTCGGATGAATGTGCGACGCTTCCTGAATGAACGGGAATGGCGCGTATTTGCCGATGCCGAAATCAAGATGGACGAATTTGCCTTCGGTGTACGCGTTCATGAAATGAAACGCGGAGCACGCGGGATGGCTTGAACCAGCGCATGTCGCTGGTGTGGCCATCGCGCGGCATGATGCCGACGTAGGCTTCGCGATTCGGCTCGAAAACCCAGTGCGTGCCGCCGGCCTTCATGCGGTCGAGGTCGGCCGTTGTCGGAAACACCGGGAAGATCACGTGCTCTTTCGTTACCGCGAAATCGTGCATGAGCGACACGTACGGCACCTGAAACCATTCTTCGCTGACCAGCTGACCTTCCTTGTCTGCCACGCAGTAGGACACATCACGCGTCGCCAGGCCTCTGGCCTCGTAGCCGAAAAAGTGGAGGTCCTGCGTTTCGTTATCGAGCCGCGTGTGCGCGGTCATGGTCTGGCTCTTCAGCTTGCCGCGATAGTTGAACACGCCGATTGTTTCGAGCGTCTCGGGATGAACTTCCACCGCGAGGCCGTCTTCTTTGAGGGTCAGCAGCTTGCCGCCGTGGAAAATCGGCGTCGTGTTGTTCGCGCACCGGTTGACGCCCTTCACGCTGGGATCGTCCGTGTACGGATTGCGGTAGAGGCCGAAAAGCCCGCGGCGCGCCTTGCGGTCCGCTTTCAAGCGGTCGGTCATGATGTACTTCATCTTGAAGTCCACGTGGCCATTTTCGAATTTGAACGCGCTGATCATGCCGTCGCCGCTCAGATACGTGTCGTGGCCGAGCATCGGCGGATACTGCGGGTCGGGAATCGTCCGGTACCACGTGCCGTCGATCTCCTTTGGCAGATTTCCCTCGACGACCAGATCGTAGATGTCGCACTCGGTGCGCATCGGCGCATTGAAACCGGCGTAGTCAAATGTATCCGGAAATTTCGTAGTCATTTTGGCCTCACCCCTCAATCTTGCGTCCGTTGCCGGACACGTAATCTCGTATCACCTTCGCGGCGAACCTGTCAATGCAGTCGATATGCGAACGCGAAAGTCAGACCGCATCCTCCGCCTGAACTGTAATGAGCTTACAGGTGAGACAAGATTCGATAGCCACTGGAACTCGCTCCAGAATCGTGTGGACGGACGCAAATCCATCGCCCGCGGCTATGGAATCGTAGTGCGACCCATATGTCGGCTTGTTCGTCATCACCGGGTCTATGTAAGCCAAGAGAAGATGTGCGGAGGCGACACCATCGCAGAAACGTATCCATTTGGCCTCGCGAGCACTTCGGAGTTTCTTGAGCGCGTTTTCGTACTCACCGTAGTTCTTAGGGCTGGGTCGCCCCTTCATCCGGATGGTCTTTCCTGCTTGATCCCTCAGTGGTTGTGATGTGAAGAATTTGAGCTCGAGTAAGGTTGCACCGCGAGGGCTCTGAATAACAAGGTCAACACGGTTCCACTCGCTGCGGCAATCGATATCTGGAATTTTCAACAGTTGCCGAACAATGAAGAACCGGAAAACGCTCTCGTTCCAATGCTCAGATGGAACGTTCGCCAGCTCGCGGAGAACATCATCGCAGGCTAATGTGAGAACCTTAGTTAGCGACGAAAGAGTCAAAATCGAGGAAGCCGGCAGCGGTTTATCTGAAGATGACAATAACCCTCCGAGGTCTTTAGGCTGGTTAGCGCGGCGGCTCACCGTGCGCGTTCCGGTTGTCGCGGAATCAGCGCAGAACCCGGTTTCGGCGGCGGCTCGAGCAGTAGCTTATCGAAATCGTCGCCGGGCAGCAGGAAGCGTCCCGAAAGCCCGGCGTAGCGCCCGGACGCAAGCAGCGCGCACATCTCCGCACATCGCGCGAGTCCCGGCCCGGGATCGGTGGTCGCTTTCAGATTCTTCAGGTATTCGACCATGTGCGGCACCCACTTCTGCGCATCAGGGGAATTGATCGTGCCCTCGGTCATGTCCGTGTACACGGTGCCCGGCTCGATCGAGAACACGCTTACGCCGAATTCTTTCGCTTCCGCCGCCGCATGCTCCGACAGTCGTATCTGGCTCGACTTCGCCACGGCGTATCCCGTCAGCTTCGGTGCGAACCATTGCCCGCCGAGCGCCGATACATTGATCACCGTGCCTTCGCGCCGCGCCACCATTCCCGGTATCACCGCGTGCATGAAAAGCAAAGTGCCGCGGACGATCACCGCCTGTGCATCCCACCAGTCGTCGGGATCCACTACCCACGCCGGGCCGTACGGGCCGGTGACTCCAGCGTTGTTCACCATCACCGTTGTCGGGCCGAACTTCTTTTCGGCTGCCTCGACGACGCGCGCCACATCTTTGCGATTCGTCACATCGCCAGCAACCGCAAATGCGCGTCCGCCCGCCCGCTCGACTAGCGCAACGGTTTCATCCAGCTGATTCTTCGACCGCGCCGTAACTGTCACCGCCGCGCCTGCCGCGGCCAGGCCCAGCGCGATCGCCCGGCCGAACCCGCGGCCGGAGCCCGTTACGATCGCGACTTCGCCTGCGAGTGCAATTGGCTTGGAGTTTTTGTCGCCCGGTCCGGTTGCCGCGGTCACTGAATCGGTTTCCCCGTCACCGGATGCGGGTAATGGAAGGGCAGCACGCTGGTTTCCGGCCAAATACTCGTCTGCTTTGTGGTGAGTTCGTCGGGCCCGAGCGGGTCTTGCGGAAACGTAACCGAGTATGTGGGGACGGCGTACCCGGCCTTGACCTTGCCCCAGCCCTGATCGTAGGGCGCGTAATAGAAGACGTTGTAATTCAACACGCCGATTTTCCAGACGCCATCTTCCTTCAGATACGTGTTCTCGTAAACTCCGCCTTCCCAGAACGCCGGAAAAATCTGCGTGACGCTTTCGTGGCTTCCGCCCTGCATGAAACATCGAAATCGCGCCTTGGCCGACAAGCGATCCGGCGCCACATCAATCACATCTTGCAGCGTCAGATGGTCGAGCATCAGCCCGGGCGTCGGTCCGTTTTTCCCTGGCGAAAATTTATTGCGCAAAATTCCGCCGTAAAGCCGCCGGACGCCCGCCTTCCCCTTGAAGACGCCGCCCAGAAAATATGTCTCGCCGCGTTCGGAGAACAGGTCCACCGCCTCGTCATACAAGCACTTGTCAATAAAGTAGCCATAAGTGTGCTGCAGCTTACGGATCGCCAGCTCGTCTTGCACCGCTCCCAGCTTGTACGTCAATTCGTCCACGCGCTTTTCAAGCGCCTGCAGTTTTTCGTCCTCGGTCATCATTGCTCCCGTCGCCGAATCCGTTCCGCCTAAGCCTCGCTGATAAATTTCGTCACGAGGCACGCCTCCAGCCCCTCGATGCCTTCCTCGGAGCCATGCCCGCTTTCCTTCACGCCGCCGAACGGCGACTCCGGCACGGAAATCGCGAACGTGTTCACGCCCACCATTCCCGCTTCGAGCTGTTCGCCGACCAAGCTTCGCCCGGTGCGCGGAATCCGTGAACGCAAATGCCGCCAGCCCGTAGGGCAGGCGATTCGCCTCCCGGATCACGCTGTCGTAGTCGGAAAAGGAATTGATCACCGCCACGGGCCCGAACGGTTCTTCGTTCATGATGCGCGCCTTGTTCGGCACGTCGGACAAAACCGTGGGCGCATAGAAATATCCCGGGCTTTTCAGCCGCGTGCCGCCCGCTTGCACCTTTGCGCCGGAGCTTTTGGCGTCCTCGATCAACGACTCGATCGCCGCCAGCCGCCGCGCGTGCACCAGCGGACCCATTCTGTTTTTCTCCTCGATCCCGTCGCCCACCGGCACGGCCTTCGCGCGCGCCGCAAAACCCTCCACAAAGCGGTTGTAGATTTTCTCGTGCACGTAGAATCGCGTGGGAGACACGCACACCTGGCCCGCGTTGCGATATTTCGCCATCGCGCACGCGTCGAGCACTTTTTCGACGTCCACATCGTCGAACACCAGCACGGGCGCGTGCCCACCCAGCTCCATCGTCGTGCGCTTCATGCCTTCCGCGGCCAGCTTCATCAATTGCTTGCCGACAGGAATCGAGCCGGTGAACGAAATTTTGCGAATGATGGGCGACGCCAGCAAGTGCGTGGAAATTTCCGAGGGCACTCCGAATACGACGGACAGCACGCCGGCCGGCAGTCCTGCATCCACCAGGCAACGCGCCACGGCGAGCGCGGACGCCGGCGTTTCCTCGGCAGGCTTCAGGATGCACGAACATCCCGCTCCCAGCGCCGCGCCGATCTTGCGCGCGGGATTGCCAATCGGAAAATTCCACGGTGCAAATGCCGCGACCGGCCCCACCGGTTCCTTCACGATGGCAAGGCGAGTCCCCGGCGCGCGCTGCGGCAGCACGCGTCCGTAGGCGCGGCGTCCCTCTTCAGCGAACCATTCGAAATATATTCGCGGACATCTGCAGCTCGACGCGCGTCTCGTGAATGGATTTGCCCGATTCGGTCGTCGCGATCCGCGCGATTTCTTCCGCGCGCTCGCGCATCAGTTCCGCCGTGCGCTTCAGGATCTTGCCGCGCGCGTCCGGAAAAATCGCGCGCCACAGCTTGAATCCTCGGTCCGCCTCCGCGAGCGCGCGATCCAGATCGGCCTTCGACGCATGCGGAAGATGCCCGATCACTTCCTCGGTCGCCGGATTGAGCACCGGCGAAGTATTCCGTCCTTCGGCGCCCAAGCCATTCGCCGCCGATGAAAAGTCCCAACTCCGCGTACGCTGCCGCCAGTTGTGTTGCCATGGTTCACCCCCGCTTGAAATTGCTAGTGGAAGCGGAATGATTCCACGTTCCTCCGACGCCCGTCAAGATATCCATGTTGTCGGCGCTGCCGTAGCTTTTGCGTGAGCCTGCTAGAATAGCGCGCGCTTGCCAACCGCCGCTCAACTCGACCGCCTGCGCGTCGTTCTGGTCTCCTCGCGCAACCCGCTCAATATCGGGGCGGCCGCGCGAGCCATGAGCAATTTCGGCTTCCGCAACTTGCGCATCGTGAATTCCTACCAGCCCGCATTTCGCGAGGCGCGTTCCGCCGTCGGCGCCTCGGACCTGCTCGCGAGCGCCGAACAATTCAAGACCGTCGCCGAAGCAGTCGCCGATTGCACGCTCGTCGTCGGAACCACGGCAGTCCGCCATCGCACTTTGCATCAGCCGCTCCGCCGCCTCGAAGAGGGCGCTCGCTTGATTCGCAAGCGCCTCGGATCGAATTGCGTCGCGCTTCTGTTCGGGTCCGAGAAATTCGGCCTCTCGAATGACGACCTCAGCCATTGCCACTGGCTGATGCGCGTGCCCACCGTGGACGCGAATATCTCGATGAATCTGGGTCAGGCCGTCGCGGTCTGTCTCTACGAATTGATTCGCGACGGGAAGGCGAAAACTCCGCGCCAGCCCGAAAAACTTCCGCTCGCGTCCGCCGCGGAAATGGAACGCATCACCACGATGCTCCTCGACGCGTTGCACCTGAGTGGTTTTCTGGAGCTTCGCCGCGTCGCCGATTCGGATCAGAGAATTCGCCGCCTGGTCCGCCGCCTGAATCTGCCCGCGCGCGACGCCGTCATCTGGCTCGGCATGTTGCGGCAAATCGCCTGGAAGATGCGCTCAGCCCAAGGCCCGGATCCGGCGCCGCGCCGCTAATTGCGGTTGCTGATATAATTTCGCCGCAGAAGCTGAAGAATAATGAGGACGCACATGAAAGCCGCATCTCGCATCGCGCTCGTCTCACTGGCTCTTCTAGCTTTGTTTGCCTTCGAGCATTCGCGACTGCGCGCAATCCGTCGAGGGAAAATGGGAAGGCACCGTCGTCGTGGACGGCATGACCATTCCTTTCCGCATTGATATTTCGGGCAAGGGAAACAAGCTCGAGGGCGCGTTCATCAATGGCGATGAACGGGTCACTTCCACCAGCGGACGCCAGGTGCGCGACGCGCTCGTCCTCAACTTCGACCAATACGCGGAAAGAATGAATGCGGCCATCCAGGGCGGCGAGTTGACCGGCACGATCGAAGGCAAGTTCGGCCCCGAGGCGCGCAGCACTCTGCCTTTTCAAGCGAAGCGATTTGTTCCCGAGCCGGACCCGCCGGCGGGCAGCGTTCCTTCGATTGCGCGGCCTGTGGGAAATTGAAGTGAAGAGTCCCAAGGGAGAATCGGCGTGGCGTTTTATCGTGCGCCAGATCCGGCGCGGACGTTTCCGCCGCGATTTTGCGCGTGGATGGCGATACCGGCACGCTCACGGGACGCTATCGCGACGGCAAATTCGTCCTCAGCCATTTTTCCGGCGAGCGCCCGTACGTGATCGAGGCGGCGCCAAAACCGGATGGCAGCCTTGGCATCACGTTGAACGACTACAACGGCAAGAGGGAATTGCCCGCCTATCGTCCAGCCGACGCGCGCGCCAAGGGTTTGCCCGAGCCTACCGATCCCGCGCAGCACACGCACGTCGCCGATCCGAACGCGCCGTTTCAGTTCAGCTTTCCCGATCTCGCCGGACGCATGATCTCCAGTAATGACGCACGTTTCCGCGGCAAAGTTATTCTCGTCAACATCACCGGAAGCTGGTGCCCCAATTGCCACGACGAAGCGCCGTTCCTTGCCCAGCTCTATCGCACCTACCGCGATCGCGGCCTCGAGATCGTCGCTCTCGATTTTGAAGAGGCCGAGCAGTTCGGCGAGATGAATCGGCTGCGCTGGTTCATCTACCACTATGGAATCGGATACACGGTCCTCGTCGCCGGCGATCCCGAAGACGTGAACAAGAAAATTCCGCAGCTCGTCAATTTGAATTCCTGGCCGACCACGGTATTCATCGGGCGCGACGGCCTGGTGAAAAGCATTCATGCGGGTTTCGCCAGCCCCGCCAGCGGCGACTTCAACGGCCAGCTGAAAGCAGAAATCACCGCGCGCGTAGAAGCCCTGCTCGCCGAAAGCCAGCCAGCCTCGCAATAGACTTCGCGCCGCGCGCTCCGGAGCATTCGTCGCCGTGATGCGTTTTAGCGCTTCCTCTGTGCCCTCTGTGCATGCTCCGCGTCCTCTGTGGTAAGACTTTCTCTGTGATTTCTCTGCGTTCTCTGCGTCTCTGCGGTGAGCCCTAAGCCGCTCTCAACATTTTTCCTAGTCTTCTCAATTCGATAGTGGTTCAATGCACGGCGAAACCTACCGGGGGCCAGCATGAAGTCGCGCAGAAAATCCATTCGTCTTACAGGGTTTGGCTGTTGCATCGCGGTCGGCACATTGGCAGCAGTGTGCGGAACATCGCCGCTCCGCGCACAGAGCATGCAGATCGACAACAGTCGCAACGTCGCCACGTATACCGCCGCGCAAGCCGCGCTGGGAAAAGACGCCTACGCGAAAAACTGCGCCAGTTGCCATGGCACCAGTCTCGGCGGCAGCGAATTCGCCAGCTCGCTGCGTGGCGCCGCGTTCAATCTCAACTGGGGCGGGCAAAATGTCGGTGCGCTTTTCACTTTCATCTCAACGAAAATGCCGCCCTCGGCTCCCGGCTCGCTCGGCGCCGACACAACTGCGCAGCTCGTGGCCTTTATCCTGCAGACCAACGGCGCGCAGCCCGGCGACAAAGATCTCCCCACGGACACAAACGCACTCGCCGCCGTGGCCATTCCGCGCTCGCGCCACCCAACGCCCTGCGTCCATGATGCCGCTGTCACCGCTCGCTCCTCCGATGACGCCGGTCGTGCTCCCGAATCCGCTCGATAAGATTTCGCGGGTCACGGACGCGCTGCTCGATAATCCGCCGCCGGGCGATTGGCTCCTCTGGCGCCGCACCTACGACGATTTCGGCTTCAGCCCGCTCAAGCAAATCAACAAAGCCAACGTCAGCGATCTGCGCGTCGCGTGGGCCTGGTCGCTGCCCAACGGACAGAATGAAGCCACTCCGCTCGAGCACGATGGCGTCCTGTTCGTCGATAGCTATGGCGACAAAGTTCAGGCGCTCAACGCCGTCACCGGCGATCTGCTGTGGCAATATTCGCGCCAGCTCCCCAACGACGCGCGCCTCGCCGTGAAGCGCAACATCGCGCTCTATGGCAATCGCCTCTACGTGCCCACCTCGGACGATCACATCGTCGCGCTCGACGTGAAGACCGGCGACGTTGTGTGGGATTCGGCGCTCGCCGATTACACCAAGGGATATCAAACCACCGGCGGTCCGCTCGTCGCGAAAGGCAAAGTGATGATGGGTCTCGCGGGTCAGGCGCAAGGTGGAAACCTGATTGTCGCCCTCGACGCAGAAACCGGTAAGGAAGCGTGGCGCTTCCACACCATCGCGCAGTCCGGCGAACCCGGCGACAGCTGGAACGATCTTCCAAACGAAAAACGCAACGGCGCTTCCGTTTGGACCACCGGCAGCTACGATCCGCAGCTCAATCTCGCGTTCTTCGGCGTCGGCCAGACGTATGACACCGGCCCGGTGCTGCATCGCTTGGACAAGCCGGGAGTCTCAAACGACGGCCTGTTCACCGATTGCACGCTCGCGTTCAATCCCGATACCGGCAAGCTCGTCTGGTATTTCCAGCACGTTCACAACGACCAGTGGGATCTCGACTGGGCCTTCGAGCAGCAGATCATGCGTCTGCCCGGTGAAGACGCAGGCAAGAAGATGATCGTGACTTCCGGCAAAATGGGTATCTACGAAGCCCTCGACGCCGCCACCGGAAAGTATCTCTGGTCCCAAGACATGGGCATTCAGAACGTCATCGCGTCGATTGATCCGAAGACCGGCGAGAAGACGCTCACTCCCGAAGGGGTCGTCGGCGACGGCAAGCCGCACACCATCTGCCCCCATCCCGGCGGCGGCCGCGAATGGATCGCCGGCTCCTACAATCCGGATTCAAGAATCGTCTATACCGAAATGACCGAAACCTGCATGGACATGATTCCCGCTCCGGCAGACCAACGCGGAAATCTTTCCTCCGGCTACAACTGGTCCATCCGCATGCGGCCCGATGATAAGGATGGAAACCTGGGACGCATCGAAGCTTTCAACCTTCAGACGGGAAAGGCGCTGTGGATTGACCACCACCGCGCCCCGGACACTACCTGCACGCTCGACACCGCCGGAGGAGTCGTCTTCGAAGGCTCGTTCGATCGCTTTCTGCACGCGTACGATGACGCGACGGGCGCCGAGCTCTGGAAGATTCGGATGAACGACGTCCCGGATTCCTGTCCCATCACGTTCAGTGTCGGCGGCAAGGAATATCTCGGCGTCGTTGTCGGTTCGGGCGGCGCGATTACCCAGACTTTCCCGGCCTTGGTTCCCGAAATTCAAAATCCGCCTGACCACGGCGCAGCCATCTGGGTCTTCGAGCTACCGGACGCACATCCAGGCAAGCCCAAGAACTAGCGCCACGCTGCCTCGGTGTTGCCTTTTCTTCGTAGGGGCACAGTCCGCCAATATTTCCGGCGGTGCCCGGCGCAGATCCTTGGCGCGACGTTAGCCATCTGCCCCGGTGTTGCCGTTTCTTCGCAGGGCCATGGCATGCTCACCGCGCCGTTTTCTGGCGTGCTGTTCCCGGCGCAAACGCCCGTCAACGCCGCCCCTATCCGCGGCGGAATTCGATTCAATCAGGAAAAGATTTTGATCTGAGGGTCGAGCGTTTTGCCATTTATCTCGATCGAGTACTCGTACACGCGAACGCGGCTCGGCAGCACTCCACGACGAACGAGCCCGCTCTGGCGGAATCTCTCGTTGAATTGATCTTCGTAGAACGGCGAAACGTCCTTAAAATCAATCCGAAACGACCCGTTGAAAACCCAGAGCACTTCTTCATCCTTGGATCTGTCAATCTCTACGCAGACCTGATCCTTGGCGAGCTGAGGCTTTCCGTTACCGTCGAGCGTGATTTCTATCCTCTTCACGCGTTCCTCGCCCATGTCTGGTTGTGCTGGCATGGCCTCTCCTTTTTCAGTCGTCATTTTGACCGAAACATCTCCTGGACCCGGGCATTACTGCGAAATTGTTCGAAAACCGGCGTGTCACTTGCCAGCTTTGCGGGATAGCCGGCAGCGAGGGATTCGGCCAATCGCTGCAGGGCTCGGTCCTCGTCGTGAAGCTGAGTGTACACAATGGCGGCTTTGAAGCTCAAGTCAGCGTCCGGCGGGCCCACCGCGAACGCCCTCTGAAGTAAATCCAGCGCCGCCTTGCGATCGTTCAGCATCGCGTGGCACACCGCGACGATACCCATCGCCTCCACGTCCCGCGGATCCACATGCAGCTGTTGGTCGCCGAGCGAAATGCATTGCCGGAAGGCATGCTCGGCTTGAGTTTTTTTCGAGGGACTCCAGTAATACGCCTCGCCCACGTTCCACCAGACCTCGAAGTCTTCTCCTTCGAGCTTTAATGACTGCTCGTAATTTGTCGCCGCGTCATCGAACCGGTGCATATAGAAATACGCCGTTCCGATATTTGAATACGCGTATGCCGTCGGACGGAGCGAAATCGATTGTTTAAACGTGTCAATCGCTTCGGAATACTTTCCTTCTCCAAGATAAGCCGCTCCCAGATTGTCATATCCGTGAAAGCTATCCGGCACGAGCGCCACAACCTTGCTGAACATCTCTGCCGCTTTCGGATATTCCATCTGGCGGAAATAAAACGCTCCCATCGAATTGTATCCGGCCCAGTATTGCGGCCGCAGATCGATGGCTCGGCGGTACGTCTTCTCCGCGTCCGCCGGCTTGCCCAGCAGCTCGTATGCATGAGCCAGACCCGTATACGCGTCATTGTTCGTCGGTTCGGAATTGAGCGCTCGCTCGAACTCTTTCACCGCTTCTTCGTAATGTCCCGTGCCAGCCGCAACCGTCCCCAGGCATTCGTGCGCAGCCGAAAGTGTCTCATCCAGATGCAGAGCCTGGTCGCAAGGTGCGCGCGTACTTTCGATCAAGCGAACATCCTTGGTGTGGAGATATTTCTTCCAATACGCGTCGCCCAGGCTCGCATAAGCCAGCGCGTACGTCGGATCCAGTTGGAGCGCCTGCTGAAAAAGGTTCACGGCTGTATCAATGTTGTCGGGCTTGTCGTAATCCTCCAGGTACCCTTTTCCCTGCAGGTAGAGCGTGTAGGCGCCGGGGACTTGCGTGCCGTGCGGCCGCAGCGCCTCGCGCTCGGCGGGCGCAATTTGTAGCTGCAGCATGTCCACCGCTCCGTTCACGATCTGATCCTGCACCGCAAACGGGTCCGATGCCGCGAGCGTCACACTCTGAGCCCGCAGTTGCCGCCGGGTTCGCGCATCCACCAGCGCGTAGTTCACGCGCACTTGGTCGCCCGATTTGTGCAGGCTGCCTTCGAGAACCAGATTCACGCCGAAGTCTCGCCGCGCCTGCTCCGCGGTGGTGACGTGGCGCTCTCGCAAATCTCGCGCCGGCACCACCTGCAGCGAGCGATCTCCAGTAAGCTGCGTGAGTTTCGTTGTTACGGTATCCGTCAATCCGGCCGTGAAAGATTTTTCTTCAGGACTTTCGTCCACCGCCTGAAACTCCAGCACCGCCAGTTGTTTTTGCTTGGGAATACTGTCGATTCCCAACCACGATTTCACTTGTTGCCGCGCGGAAGGAATCAGCGCAATCATCGCCAAAACCACGACGATCGCCAGGGGAATGCCGACTGCTGCTCGAATAAATCGTTTCGATCGCACGCGACTCGGTGCGACGATCGCTGCCGTTGGCGATTGGCGCAGCGCTCGTAAATCGGTCAACAGATCGGCCGCTGACGAATATCGGTCGGCTGGATTCTTGGCCAGCATTTTCCCGACGATTCGTTCCAGCTCTGCAGGCACTTCCGCATTCGATTGCCGCAGCGGCGTCGGTTCCTCGTGCAGTATCCGCTCGTATGTTTCCAAAAACCCCGCGCTACGCGCTTTAAATGGATGCCGCTTGCCGAGCGCCTCGTAAAACACAACTCCCAGCGAAAAAATATCCGCTCGCGCGTCCGTCACCTGCTCCTGCAGCGCCTCCGGAGCCATGTAAGCAAACGTGCCGGCGAAGTTCGCGGTCTCCGCGGATTCCAATGTGGTTCCGTCTTCCCTCAGCAGCGTCCGCGCCAGGCCGAAGTCGAGAACCTTCAGCTCGCCCTCGCGATTCAACATTAGGTTTTCGGGTTTGATGTCGCGATGCTGCACGCCACCCTTATGCGCGGCGGCCAGCGCCGAAGCGCACTGTTCGGCAATCCGGAGGAACTCGGCAAGGGAGAGCGGCTGTTCCAGACGGCGACGCAGCGTCTGCCCTTCGACGTACTCCATGACCAGGAAAATGTCGTCGCCTGATTCAAATATGTCGAAGATGGCCGCGATGTGGGGATCGTTCAATCGCGAGGCGCATTCCGCTTCCTGCAACAGGCGCCGCCGGTCGGTTTGGTTCTTGCGGATTGACGGCGCAATCCGTTTCAGCGCCACCATCCGCTTCAGTCGCGTGTCTTCGGCTCGATACACTTCTCCCATGCCGCCTGCGCCGAGCAGATTGAGAATCAGGAAGCGCCCTTCGATCGTTCCGCTCAGCTCGGCCGAGGTGGCCGCGGAACTCGGCTTCGTGGGGAGATCAGCCATTGGGAGCTACTCGCAACTCCGCTGCACTCCGGCTCCGCTTCGCGCAACTGAACGATATGCCGCACATCCGCACCTGTCAATCGCCCGCGCCCAACTTCGCGAAACGCATGCGCGCTCATGGTGTTTTTCGTAGGGGCACAGCACGCTGTGCCCGGCGCAAGATGCTTGGCGCGATGCTGCCCATTCGCCTCGCTGTTGCAGTCGCTTCGTAGAGGCACGATATATCGTGCCCGGCGCACATGCTTGCCGCAATGCAGCCGATCCAGCAAATGTTTCGTAGCGGCCACCTTCAGGTGGGCGCCTTCTCACAGGCGAATGTGACAAACCGCCGGCCTGAAGGCCGATACGAATTCTCCCCTGTTTATTCCTCGTAGGAGCACGGCATGCCGTGCCCGGCGCACATGCTTGGCAACGCGCCGCCCATCCAACATTAATTGAATTTTAATTTCCGTCGTTTCGATCAAATTCCGCCCCATAACCGCCCGCAAATCTGCGCCGTACGCCGATATCATCGCCTTCAATCACACCGATTCGTTATTTGAGTTTGTGGTTTTCAGGCTGAATCTGCAAACTGTCTAAGATTTTAAAGTGTACTTGCTTCATCTTGCTTTTCCACGTGGAGACGGTTGTTCCCATCGCTTTTGCAAAGTGATGGCGCTGTGGGCTCAATTTGGATCTCGACTGAGATTCCGACGAAGCCCCATGGCCGTTGCGGTTCCACTCGAAAAGGAGATGAAAATGTCAGCGATCAATCAAGGTGCACTTCAGCAGCGCAATTTGGGTCTCGATCCAAAGCCTCACCGCACGCTTCCGACTTCGCCTCTCATTGCGTCCGGCAATCGCGGCATGTTCTCCAGTGCGATCATCGAGGAAGATTCCCGATCTCGCAGCAAGCGCGCGGCGCAAGCCGGTCTCGCGTTGGCATTGCAGGCTGCAATCGTCGGCACTCTCGTGCTCGTGCCGCTATTTCTTACCCAGGCGATCGACCTGCACCAGTTCGAGAAGACCATGCTGATCGCGCCGCCCCCGCCCGCCGCTCCGTCCCCTCCGGTGGTTCACGCGCAAGCGGTTGTGCCCAAGCAAACTTCTCTGCATCCCCTGCTCACCGCGCCCACCATCATTCCGAAGAAAATAGTCGAGACGGCTTCCGACATCGGCTCGTCTGCGCCTGCGATTTCAGATATGGCAGGGGGGGTAGCCGGTGGTACGGGTGACGTTCTCGGAGCGTCGCTTGGCGCGCCACCTCCACCACCGCCCGCTGCCGTCAGGCCCAAGGGACCGATTCGCATCAGCTCGGGAATGAAAGAGCCGCGTCTGTTGTCAGCTCCGCCGGTTGTGTATTCGCCGATTGCAAGAACGGCCCATGTAGAAGGCACTGTCATCCTTGATGCAATCATAGACGAGCAGGGAAACGTCACTCAGGTGCGCGTGATCAGCGGGCCGCCATTGCTCCTCGGTTCGGCAATGAAGGCCGTGTCGGAAAGAAAATACGAGCCAACATTCCTGGACGGGCAGGCAGTTTCGATCCGCCTCAACGTCACCGTCCAATTCCACCTGTCCTGACAAGCTCCGTCACTCGCGTTCTCTTCGCTTGTCATTCCGAGGAGCGCAGCGACGAGGAATCTTTCTTTCGGCGCGGAGACACAGAGCCTTCGTTGCCGCTCGGTTTGCAGATCGCTGCAGCGGCCACGGTATGAAGTCGTGCGCGCGGCGAATTTATGCCTCGCTGTGGCTTACCACGGCGCAAGGTAGCGCGTGCCGAGGGTTTGCGGGTCGCGGCTTTAGCCGCGACATAAAACGCTGGCGCGCAGTTCCTTTCAAGAATCGCTGCCTCCATCGCATCAGTTCCTGATGCGTGGCGGACTTGCGGGCAGCTGCGGTTGGCCGTGGCAGGACGTAGCGGGAGTCGAGCGTTTGTAGATCGCTGCGATTAGCAGTGGCAGGATGTGACGGGTGTGAGGGTTTGTAGGTCGCGGCTTTAGCCGCGACATAAAACGCTGGCGCGCAGCGCCTTCCAATGCGCAGGTTCACCCGCAGCAAGCATTCTCTTGGAGTTAACTTCCGTGATGCTCAGCTGAATTGTGCGAGGAAGCTACGCAGTGCGGACACGCATTCCTCGGGCCGGTCAATATAGATCTCGTGTCCCTCGCCTGCGATGCGAACCAGATCCGCGCGCGGCAAAGTTGCCGCGATCCGCTCCTGCTCGGACATCGGCGTCGCAGCACTTCGCGTGGGAGCGAGCACGAGCGCCGGAACCTTTACCTGCGGCAGCAGCGGCGTAACGTCCGTCGTCGAAATCACGCGGCTGTATCCGGCGAGTGATGCCGCGGACGAGCGCCCGAATTGCTTTATGGACCATTCCGTTCGCGCCGGATCGCCGCGCGGCGCAGTCCCAGGCTGCGACAGCAGTTTCCGCGCCCATCCCTCCGAGCCCATTTCCATCAACGCGCCCTGCCAAGTGTCGTGTCCCAGCGCGAGAAACTTCTGCTCCGCGGGACCGATCGTCATCGGCGTGCCGCACAACGTGAGTGACCGCACCCGCGCCGGATGCGTCGCCGCGAATCCGATCGCGAGCATCCCGCCCGTGGATTCTCCCAGCAGATGAACGTCCTTCAGATCGAGCGCTTCGCAGAATGCGGAAAAATCCCGCACGAGTCCGTCAAACGTCCACGGATCGCTCGCGCCCGGATCTCCCGATCCGCCGTGCCCGCGCAGATCGCGCCGGACCACGCGGTAATCGCCAGCTAGCATCGGCACCCACTGCCGCCAGAATTGCGACGTCCGCCCAAATCCGTGCTGGATCAGAATCGTCTGGCGCGGCTTCCACGGTTCCGTGAAGTCGTCGTCCTCGTAGTACGTGACGTACCCGTTGATTTTAATTTCAGGCATCTCGATGTAGCCCTACGTTTTCGTATTTGCCATCTGCAATCGTAGGAGCACAGCATGCTCGCCGCGCCGATTGCTGGCGGGCTGTGCCCGGCGCAAATGCTTGGCGCGATGCTGCCCATTCGTCGCGTCGTCGCCGTTTCTTCGTAGGGGCACGGCATGCCGTGCCCGGCGCGAGTGCTTGGCGATGCGCCGCCCATCCAACTCGTTTGCCGCCGGCCAACGGTTCTCGTAACGCCCGCGTCTGGCCGGCTTTCTCGCCTTTAAGTTTCGCTGACCGCTATGGTTTCGCGGGAGGCGCTGGAGCTCGCGGCGGAAGATCATCGAAAATCTCGCGCGAATAAAATCTCCACTGCCCGTTCTCGCGCTTCAGCGTGTCCTCGTAATGTCCCGCGCCCTCAACCACGGACTTGCAGTCCGTCGTGCCAATGGTTTCCCAATAGGCCTGATCCGTTGCCGTGTCTCCATCAATGTGCAGCGACAAATTGGTCACCACGTGCATGAACCTGTGCACGCCGGGCGGCAGCGGGCATGGCGAAGGCGTCGCCGACGCAGCCGGAGGCTGTGCGAATGGCGCCGTGGCGAAAAATTTCTCAATCGCCGCGGGGCCCGTTTCCTTCGTTTTTCCGCCGTTCATAATCAGCGTGCCGTCCTTCGTAAATAGCGCCGAGTACGCCTTCCAGTCGGTCGAGTCCAGCGCCCTGGGATAATCTCCCATCAGCAGCTGCTCGATCGCTTGCCGATCTTCCACCTTCCGCAGCCGCGCCGCCGAATCCTCGCCCTTCGCCTGCGCAAACGCGCTGCTTACCGACGCCAAACTCAAAACCGCGATAGCCGCGATTCCAAATGCTCGCCCATTTGTCCATCTCGAGTTCACGATGTGCCTCCTGTGCTTGAATTCGTATCGCTACGCGACAGGAGGATACTCCAAAATCGCGAGCCTGCGAACGCCGCCGCGAAAAAATCCACCCGCAGCCTGGGCCGCCGCGGAAAAGCAACCTCTGTCCCGCCGGGAAGCTCCTATACTGTTTGACGGCATCAGGTGCCGGAAAGAAAATCAGAAAGTGCGGTGCGAAATCTCAGCGGAACAAACGAACTGCAGAGCGCGAGTTCTTCCGATCGCTTGCCTCCTGTTCGCGGGTGCATTGTCGGCTTTCCCTTGTCGCGGACAGGAAGTCGGCCCAATGCCCGGCGCGACTCCGCAATACGAGCCGGTCACACCGCCCGAGTCAAAGCCGTCTGCGCCAAAGTCGCCAGGCGCCGCGCGGCCGCCGAATTCTCCGGACGTCGTGCATCGCTCCTCTGGTATCTCGAAAGAACCACCCTCGATACCAGCGGACCAGATTATTCAGCAGTTCGCGCAGCACGAAGTCGAGTTCAAAACCGAACGCGAAAACTTCACATACATCCAGACTTTCGTCATCCAGACAATTGACGCCGATGGCGAGCCGGACGGCGAATATCGCATGACCAGCGACATCACCTTTACGCCGGCGGGCAAGCGCTACGAGGTTGTCACCAGCGCCCCTCCGCCGACGCTCGAGCGCATATCTCTCTCCGAGCAGGATCTCGACGATCTCAGAAATGTTCAGCCCTTCGTCCTCACCACCGATCAGCTGCTCAAGTACGACGTCACCTACATCGGCCGCGAACAAGTGGACGAAATAAACGCCTACGTGTTCGACGTCGCCCCGAAGAAAATCGAAAAGAATCAGCGTTATTTTCAGGGACGCATCTGGCTGGACGACAAGGACCTCGAAGTCGTGAAGACTTTCGGGAAAGCCGTGCCTGACATCCGGAAGGGAAACAATGAAAACGTATTTCCTCGTTTCGAAACCTACCGCGAAAATATCGAGGGCCACTTCTGGTTCCCCACCTACACGCACTCCGACGACGTGCTGAACTTCCGCTCGGGCGGTGTCCACATTCGCATGTCGGTTCGCTATTCAAATTACCGGCGATTTAGAAGCACCGTGCGCCTCGTCCCCACGCCTCAGGATCCGCAGCCCCAGGCTCCGCCGCCTCCAACCGCGCCGCCGCAAACTCCACCACAGAATCCCTAATCGCCCGAACTTGCTGGGTGCACCATCCTTTCTGCAGCGAAAGGCGGGACTTTTGTCTTTACTATGCCGCTCTCCGTTGCAGTGTCTTCCTCTGCGTCCTTCCTGCCCTGAGCGACGTGGCGAAGGGTGCGGTAGATGTTCCTCTGTGCTCTCTGTGCCTTCTCCGTGAACTCTGTGGTAAGCACTCCGCCTTTCTCTGCCTTCGCGATGTGCGTGGAGTACAATCATCCGCATTCTGAATCTCCCGGGGAGGCAAAATGAACTTGCGAAACGCGGTGGCGTTGATCACCGGCGGCAGCAGCGGCATCGGACGCGCCGTCGCCCAATCTCTTGCGGCCAGCGGCGCGCGCGTCGCAATCACCGGACGCGACGAGCGCCGCCTCGCGGAAGCCGCAAGCTCGCTCGGCGTGCACGCCATTCATGCGGACGTTACGAAGGAAGCCGACGTCGACCGCACCTACCGCGAAGTCCTGGAAAAATTCGGCGATCTCGATATTCTCGTCAACAACGCCGGCTTCGGCGTTTTCAAGAACCTCGTGGATTTCGACCTCGCCAGCTTCGAAGCCGTCTTCGCCACCAATGTCACCGGAGCGATGCTCATGGCCCGCGGCGCCGCCAGGCACTTCGTCGCGCGGCAGCGCGGCAACATCGTCAACATCTCCTCGACCGCCGGACTGAAAGGCGCTGCAAACGGCACCGCGTACTATGCCAGCAAGTTTGCGCTTCGCGGGATGACGGAATGCTGGCGCGACGAGCTCCGCAAACATAACGTCCGCGTCATGCTCGTCAATCCCAGCGAAGTTCTCACGAATTTCTCCGTCGTCGCCGGCTTCGAGCAAAAAGAAAATCCCACCAAGCTCCGCGCCGAAGACATCGCCCACATGGTCAAAGCCATCCTCGAAATGGACGACCGCGGCTTCACCCCCGAGCTCTCCATCTTCGCCACAAATCCACGGAATTGACGCTCTTGAAATTCGGCAATTCAATGCGGACTTGTCGCGGGCTGTCCGCTCGAGGAAGCGCGTATGATGTGCCCGCTCTCCAAAAGACTGCCCAATCCAGTTGCCCGATCGAGGTGAGGCCCATGCGCCAGTTGAAAGCGTCAGCATTCGTCGCATTTGCGTTTTTCTGCGTGTCCCTTCCGCCGCCTGCCTTCGGACACGCTTGACTTTCAACCTCAATCAACTCTACCTTGATCTTAGGATGCGCTTCGTCAAGAAAGCTCTGTTGGCGGCAATTGTGGTCGCACTCGCGACGTACGCGATCGACTGCTCGGATATCGTCTCGGCCGAACAAGCGATGCAGTGCTGCAAGACGATGCCCTGCTCTCCGCATAGTCACGGCAAGAACTGCTGCGAAACGATGCCTTCGACTCATTCGCCTTTCGTGCAATCAGCTTCGGTGAACAAGATCACCGTCTCCTCGCTCGTGCATTCCGTACTTCCGGCGCTTGGTGCACATGCGCCGAAGCGCGTGGGCGCTGATCTCATCGTCGTGCAGTACCACGCACCGCCCGCCTTATTACAAACTTCGTCCTCTTCTCCGCTGCGAATCTAGAACTCTGCCCGTAGACCATCTTTTTTCGGTACGCACTCGTGCGCATTTGGTGCGCCTAAGTCTGTTCGGAGGGGAGATTCGTGAAATTGCCAAAGGTAAAGCTGTCGTGTCGCGTTTTCTTCGTCTTCTTATTGATTCTCACGTCGGATCCTGCGCCACTCAGGGCGCAAGGCCCTTCGCCGGAAACTGCCGCGCCGCTATTTCCCGGCGGCGCGTTCCTATCCTACAACTCGATCTTCACGACTCGCGGGCCCTTTTCCGCATCGCCCGAAGTCATTCCCTCCACGGCGCGTCCGACATTCGCCCATGAGGGTGATATCAATTTTACCTGGGGATTTTTCCGCAACTTCGATTTGACCGTGCTCGCGCCCATCGTCACGAACCACTTTGATTTCGCGGGATCGGGTGCATCACCGGGTTCGGGCGGTACGGGCCTCGGCGACACCATGGTATTGGTGAAGTATCGCTTCCTCCGCAAAGATTCAAAGCGCGGCACCACGCAGGCGTCCGCTGTGTTCGGCCCTAAAATTCCGACTGGCCGAACGGATTTGATGGACGCAAACGGAAATCGCCTACCGGCCGGCCTGCAGTCGGGTTCGGGCTCGACCGATTTCTACCTTGCAGCAGACTTCACCTACACGGGCCTCTTCAACATCAGGCGCCTGGTGGCGGATGAGCAATTCCGCTCGCTGCTCCGGACCACGGGAACGCAATCCACGCGCCTGGGCAGCGATATCGAATCGCGTTTCTGGCTTTCTTACCGGCCTTATGAATCTACGAATGCCGCACGCGAGTGGTTCATCGGCCCGGCGCTGACCTGGCTGCATTCCCAGGATGACAACATTTCCGGCGTGAACCAAAAAGGCAGCGGCGGTGACGTGCTGCTGGCCGGCGTTACCACGTATGTCGGCGTGCGCCCGGGAATGCACGTGTGGGCGGGAATGGATTGGGACGTGGCGCATTCCTCGGGCGCCGCATTCATGCCCGTGCGGCGGCACATCAGTTTCGGAATCACACAGCAGTTCAGACTTCATTTCTAGACAAAGGAGAAACCGATGAATAAGAAGCTCGCGGTAATTTTGATGTTTGGCGCTTTTTTCGCATCAGGCGCGCAAGCGCAGATCAAGCACATCGAAATGCGCGTCGAAGGTATGACTTGAAACTTTTGAGCCTTCGGGGTGCAACAACACCTCGAACGCCAGTCTGGCGTTCAAAAAGCCGTGGTCAGTCTGAAAGACGGCACAGTCGAGGTCATTCCCAAGGAGGATGGCCAAACCGATCCCACGCAGCTCCTGAAAGCAACCTACGACAGCGGCGTAACGGTCGCAGAGATGGAGATGACCGCCTCCGGAAAAGTCACACGGCTCGCGAATGGAGAGCTCAGCATTCGTGTGGAACCCAATCGCTCGTTCGCGATTTCGCCGAATAATTTGTCCAAACAGCTCGATGCGCTTGTCGATTCCGGAACCGAAGTAACTGTTCGCGGGCAGTTATACACGAAAGCCGACAAGCAGAAAAAGGGGCAGCCACCGGTTGCCTTGAGACTGCTAGTCCTGGAAGTTCAGAAGAAGGAATAAATGAAAACACATCGAGAGAAATCGCTGCTGATCCTGGCTCTCGGCATTTTCATAACTATGCTCGCCGGATGCTCCAAACATCCGGCGAGCATAGTTGAAACCAAAGCAGCCTGGAACGCGGGTCAACTTGGTTCGCGCTTGCCCGATTTTTCGGTCAAGGACCTCAAAGGAAATGTGTTCTCGTCGGCGGAGCTTCGAGGAAAAGTGGTGCTCGTGGATTTCTGGGCTACGTGGTGCCAGCCATGCAAGAAAGAAATGCCGGGGTATCAAAAGCTTTTGGACCATTACGGCTCGCGCGGATTTGCGGTCGTCGGATTCAAAGCCACCATGATGATGGATACCGAGGACCCGCTCCGTTTCGCTGAAGAAGCGGGCGTTCACTACCCTCTGGCGATTGCATCACCCGGCATCACTGACCAGTTTGGCGGCCTCCAGGGACTGCCAACGACGTTCATCTACGACCGAGAGGATATTCTTCGCCAGAAAATCATCGGCTTTGAGTACACAAGCGTCGTCGAAGCAGAAGTCAAATCCCTTCTGGGACCGAACTGAATTGAGCTTAAGGTTCGGATGATTCCACGTCCCCATTAACGCTCGCCCCGGACAAGTATCCGGCTAGTAGTTCACTTCTCCAGCTAGCAGAGCGGGAGGATGCAAACACCGTGCAATGCAGGCTTGAAGTCTGGTAGTTATGGCCACATCGCCTCGGGCGTCGGGTTCGGAATTAGAAGGTCCGCTTCCAAATTGAAATCACAGCTTCCAAGAGTCCACAGACGCCCGCGCTTGCAATGCCACTCCCGTGTACTAAGATAGTCGCGTGAAAAGCATGATCAGCATCGGCGCAGAAAGCAGTCCCCGGAATATGTCGCCGGAAGTGCGCTCGCTCGCGAAAATGTTCGGGCTTTCTCCCTGCCCTGAGCGTTCTTGGCGATGGGTGCGCACTCTGCATCTCTGCGGTGAATCCCGTGTTTTGTCCGTCATCGCGTGCAATAAGGGCGCGAATGCGCTCCAAACTGGCGCCATTTTGTGCCTCTCGCTGCGTCAAATTACTCGACACACCATGCAAAGTAATTTCACGCGTAAGTCATTGAAAACAAACGATGGGCACCCTTACAAAGTGACCTACAAAACGCGGAGTGAATCTCCCGAAAATGAGCCGATTTTAGAGGTTCGCCGAGCCGCTCCAGAGTCTCTAGCCACCAGCCACTCGCTTGTCCTGAGCCCGGTCGAAGGGTCACTAGCCACTGGGTTAAACTTCCCGAATCTCGCCGCTCGCGGCCCGCATCGGATACCCTTTCAGGAGGAATCATATGAGATTGAATGACTACGTCACGCTCGGCCGCACAGGGCTGCGCGTCAGCCCGCTCTGCTTCGGCGCGATGACTTTCGGCACCGAGTGGGGATGGGGCGCGGACGAAACCACGTCCAAGCAGATGTTCGATCGCTACCTCGAAGCGGGCGGCAATTTCATTGATACTGCCGACGCCTACACCAACGGCCACAGCGAAGAGCTGGTCGGAAAATTTGTCGGCGACGCCAATTTGCGCGACCGCATGGTTATCGCCACGAAGTTTACGTTCAACGCGTCGCCCGGCAATCCGAATTCCGGCGGCAACGGCCGCAAGAATATTTATCGCGCGCTCGAAGCCTCGCTGCGTCGCCTGAAAATGGATTACGTGGATCTTTATTACCTGCACGCGTGGGATATCGTCACGCCAGTCGAAGAAGTCGTCTCGACGCTCTCCGACCTGATCCGCGAAGGGAAAATCCGCTACTACGGTCTGTCCGATTCGCCCGGCTTGGTATGTTGCGCGCGCGCAAACCATCGCCGAAAAAGAAGGCAAGGAGCGCATCGCCACTCTGCAGCACGAATATTCGCTGATCGAGCGCACCATCGAACGCGAGCACATTCCCGCCGCGCAGGAGCTTGGCATCGGCATCTGCCCCTGGGGTCGCGATCGGCGGAGGATTCCTCAGCGGCAAGTACAAGCGCGAGGGCAACACCGGCAAAGGCGAAGGCCGCCTGACCGGACCGAACAATATCTTCAACAGATTTACCGAACGTAATTGGCGCGTGCTCGACGCCTTCCTCGACGTGGCGAAGCAAATCAGCAAGACGCCAGCGCAAGTTGCGCTCAACTGGGCCGCCACTCAGCCCGGCATCACGTCCGTAATTCTCGGCGCCACCAAAGTCGCGCAACTCGACGACAATCTTGGCGCCATCGAATTTGAAATTCCCACGGAACTTCGCAAGAAAATTAACGACGCGAGCGCGCTCGACGACGCTCACCCGTACGTTTTCTTCGCCCCGATGACGCAGGGCCGCATCAGCGGCGGCACCACCGTGCAGCCCTGGAAGCGCGCTCACGTGTACACGGGCGCTGTCGCTCCACCGGAGAAAAAAGCCAGCGCTACCTAAAGGCTAGTCGAGCGGTACGACGATCTTTCGCTCGCTTTCGACGGACGGAAGCTTGTCGGCGTTGCGCAGTGCGGGAAACATCCACGCCCATAGCGCAGTGACGGCGATCGCGCCGACTCCGCCAATGATGATGGCCGGCACCAGTCCGAGCCACGCAGCCGTCAGGCCGGATTCGAACCCGCCGAGCTCGTTCGACGTGCCGATAAAAATCATGTCCACGGCATTGACGCGCCCGCGCATTTCATTCGGCGTCGCAAGCTGAATCAGGACGCCGCGAACCACCACGCTGACCATGTCCGTCGCGCCAACCAGAATCAGCGCGATCATGGACAGCGCCAGACTGTGCGAAATCCCGAATAGAATCGTGGCCACGCCGAATCCCACGACGCACCACAACATCTTCACTCCGATGCGGCTTCGCATCGGCCGGTAAGCGAGCAGCACCGCCATCGCCGTCGCGCCGATTGCAGGTGCGCACCGCAAAAGGCCCAGTCCCCACGGGCCAATCTTCAGAATGTCGCTCGCGAACGCCGGCAGCAGCCACACCGCGCCGCCGAGCAGCACCGCGAACATATCGAGTGAAATGGATCCGAGCACCAGCTTTTCTTGCCAGATGTAATGCATTCCCGCGGCAACCGTTCGCCAGCTGAACGATTCGCGCGGCCGCGGACGAAATTGCGGCTTCACGCCGAGCATCGAAATGGCCGCGCGCCGCGGCCGTAATCATCGCTCCGGCGTACACAGCCGACGGCCCGCGAAATAGCGCGTAGATGACGCCGCCGACCGCCGGCCCCAAAATCGTCGCGGTCTGCATAATCGTCGCGCCCCACGCGAACGCGCTGCTGAAATGTTCCTCGGGAACGAGCAGCGGAAGAATCGCGCGGCTGGCAGGCGCGTTGAACGAACGCACGATTCCGACGAGCACACTCACAGCGTAAAGCGGATAAGCGGTGTGGGGCTCGCGAAGCGAAATTGCGAGCAGCAGGCCCGAGCACATCGCGAATGCCGCGTAGCCCAGGTGAGAACTCTGCGGCGATCGAAGCGATCGGCGGTGTATCCGGACACGAGAAAAAGAAGAACCCCGGGAAGGAATTGCGAGAGGCCCACGAGGCCGAGATCGAGCGGACGCTTCGTGATTTCGTAAACCTGCCAGCCGATGGCGACGGCCTGCATCTCGGTCGCCAGCACGATGCAGAATCGCGCGAGCTGATAGAGCACAAAAGCTGGATAGGTGAACGCGACACGTCCGGCGAGATTGGGTTTCCCGGGAAGGGCCATTGGTTTCTACTTTGCCACAGAATCAGGAATCGGACGAGAGCCGCTGCGGGACGCATTGACCGCGACCGCACGGGAATTACCGCGTGGGTTTGGCTCCAAGGACCGCGTCGAAGAAAACTCCGAGCAAGTGGCGGATATCCTGATCGGACACCATGGTGTGATCCACGAGATGTTCGAGCGAAAGCGCGCTCGATAGCGCGCCAAATCCGGTGGCGGCGGCGGTGCAGGAAATCGGAAGCGTGCGTCCCGCCAGCCGCGCGATGCGGCGCACCAGATCGCCGCCGGAAACGCGCAGACGCCGCTGGCGCGCGCGCAGGCGCGCGTGCGCTTCGGGATGGCGTATGGCAAAAAGCTTGAATTCGAGCGAAAGGAGCGCGAGGCGGCGATCCTGCATGATCTGCGCGTAGTGCTCACGCAGCGCTCGCAAGAGTTTTGCGGGACTTTCCCGCTGGGCGAGGAGCGCGTCCACTTGGGAGATGCGCCGTCCGACCCAGCGCTCGAGCAGCGCAAAGAAAATATCTTCCTTGCTTTGGAAGTTCGCGTAGAAGGCGCCGCGCGTGTAACCAGCGAGCGAGGCGATATCTTCCAGTCGGGCGGCCTCAAATCCATCGCGGGCAAAGATTCTTTCCGCGGCGACCAGAAGTTTTCTGCGGGTCGCATCCGTGCGCGCCTGTTGCCGGGAAGCAGTGGCTTTTGTCCCGCGGGGAAGAGGCGCGCTCGAACGATGAGGTAGTGCTTGATTCATGCGAGCACGTCTCCACGGTCTTTACAGCATACATACATGCATGTATATTAGTGAGGACCTCAGCAGAATACAACATCCATTTATGGCATCCGCAACAGCCGTCATAGACCACGCATCCTGGCGCCCGCGGTATAACCCCTGGCTTATCGCGTTCATTGTTACCCTCGCGACTTTTATGGAGGTGCTGGACACTTCCATCGCCAACATCGCGCTACCCCACATCGCGGGAAGTTTTGGGGCCAGCACGAACGAATCCACGTGGGTGCTGACGAGCTATTTGGTCTCAAACGGCATCATATTGCCGATCAGCGCGTGGCTCGCGACGCGAATTCGGGCGAAAGCGCTACTACATGTTCTGCGTGATGCTCTTTGCGGGCAGCAGCTTTCTATGCGGCTTGGCGCCGACTCTTGGAATGCTGGTGTTCTTTCGCGTTCTTCAGGGAGTCGGAGGGGGAGGCCTGCAACCGAGCGAACAATCCATTCTGGCGGACACGTTTCACGCCGCAGCAGCGGGGAATGGCATTTTCAATTTATGCGATGGCTGTGGTTCTGGCGCCGGCGATCGGTCCGACACTGGGCGGATGGATCACCGACAACTTCAGCTGGCGCTGGATTTTCTACATCAACGTACCGATCAGCATTATTTCGCTCTTTCTGACTTACAAGTTCGTTGAAGATCCACCGTACCTGCGCGACGAACAGATAAAAGCGAAAAAAGGTGGCATTGACTACACAGGCCTCGGACTCGTGGCTCTGGGCATCGGCTGCCTGCAAATGGTGATGGACAAGGGGCAAGAGTTGGATTGGTTCGGATCGCACTTGATCGTGGCTGGTTGCGTTGCATCGGTAGCGCTTTTAACTTTCTGGGTGATATGGGAATGGCGGCATCCGCATCCAATTGTGGAACTGAAGCTTTTGAAGCGGCGAAATTTTGCCACGGCCATGCTTTCGATGGTCATCCTCGGCTCGGTTCTCTATGGAACGACCGTGCTTCTACCGGAGTTTCTGCAAAACCTGCTCGGCTATACAGCCACGCAGGCGGGAGAATGCATGGCGCTCGGCGGTTTCCTGATGATGTTAACCATGCCCATGTCCGGATTTCTTAGCGGAAAGATGGACGCGCGCTATTTATTGGCTTTCGGGTACGGCGCCACCGTCGCTCGGCCTTTATCACATGGCGACGCATCTGAGTCTGGCGATCGATTTCGGGACGGCGGCGATGCTCCGCACGTATCAAGTGGCTGGTCTTGCGTTTATTTTCATTCCGTCAAACGTGCTTTGCTATGAAGGAATACCGCGCGAAAAGAATAACCAGGTTTCAAGCATGATGAATTTCGTTCGAAACATCGGGGGCAGCGTCGGGATCGCTTTGGTGAGCACATTCGTAACCCGAAGCACGCAAGCTCGGCAGAACTATTTGACGGGGCACATGCAGAACGGCAATCCGGTCTTTCGCGGGATCCTGAGCGGCATGACGGCTACACTCCGCGGCCAGGGAATGAGCGCCGCGCAAGCGACTCAACAGGCATACGTGCGGCTTGAAATGATGGTTCAACAGCAGGCGGCCGCGCTAGCGTTCAAAGATGTGGTGGCGACGCTCGCAGTCATCGTGGCGTGCTTAATTCCCCTGGCATTCGTAATGAAAAAGCCGCCTAGCAGAGGAGACGCCGATGTTCCGCCGCCGCACTAGGTCAATCAGCAGGCGTTGCCGGTGCAGGAACCGTTTTCTAAGGAGAGAACGTGAGGTTGGCTTTTCTGGTTACTTCTTCAGCGCCGCCTGCCAGTTCAGGACGACGGTGAAAGACGACTCCGCGCCGGAAGCGAGAGGCGCGGGCATCACGAAGCGCTTGCCATCCGGGGCCACGTCCCAGAACAGGACGCCCGGCGGGACTTTGAACAGTTGTTTCGGAATTCCCGCCTGAAACACGCCGCTCGTTGTTACATCAACTGCCATCGCGAAGCCATCGGAAGAAAGGTAGAACAGTTCCTTGCCATCGCGACGCCAGAGTGGGTTGTTTCCGCCGCCCTTCGACACCATCCATTTGCCCGAGACCGAAGTTGCGCCTGATGGCGAGGAGCCGCCGGAGGGATCGAAAGGCCGCACGTAGATTTCATCTTTTCCAGATTCGTTGGACTCGTAGGTGATCCAGCGATTGTCCGGCGAAAACCGTCCGATCGCTTCGTTGAAATCAGAGCGCACCACCACGAAGGGCTTGCGGTCGGCGAGCGAAAGCGCCCAGATTTGGCTGGGCGGAATGGCCAAATAATAGAGGAGAAAGCGGCCGTCGGACGACCAGGACGACATGACCTTGGGTTCCGGGGACTTGAAACCGAGTTGCTCGTCGCCAGCAAGGTTCGAGGGCTTTACGTAAAGATCGAAAGAGCCCGAACGGTTGGAGGTGAATGCGATCTGGCTACCGTCGGGCGACCAGGCCGGCGCTGCATCCCAGGCGGAGCCGAATGTAAAGCGCGAAGTGACGCCGCGGTCGATGTCATACAGCCAAAGATTCCGATTGATCTGATTCTGGGAATCAGCGCGTTCGAAGGCGACGCGCTTGCCGTCAGGTGAAATGGCCAAAGTACGGTACAGGCCCGGATCTCCAAATGTTCCCAGGATTTTGCCCTGGCGATCAAACCAGTTAAGGCGGCCATAGATGTTTCCGCGAGTCGGGCCGGTAACATTAGGGGTACCTCCTCCGTAAACCAGGACACCGGTGGAGGACGCGGAGAAGCTGGATACGCCTTCCGCGATCGGAACAGGTTCGCCAACCACACCCCACGTGTGCAAATCCAAAGTGGCAGCCATGACCGTTCCACCCGATGTATTGGTGGCACCGGCGCGCAAGAACAGCAGATACCCAAAGGCCGGATCTCCCGAAGGAACAAAGTAGGAGGAAGCTGAGGCATCGGGAAATAGTTTCTTCGGCGGATTCTCTCCCGGCTTGAGATTGATTAGGCCGACGTAGAGTCCGCTCCCTGGCGATCCCGGCGGCCCTACCGAGAATACCAAGTGCCTGCCATCCGGAAGAACCGCGGGGAAAGCTCCGCTTCGATTCGTGCCGGTGGGAGAGGGTGTACCGCCCGATTCGGGAATTTCCATGAGCGGTCCGGCCGGGGAAAAAATAATTCTGTGGTCAGAGGTCCAAGTTCCGCCGAGAACCAGGCCAACGGTACAAAGCTCCAGCGGGGGACCTCCGGAAATTTCTACCTTCAATAATTTTCCGGTTGCCGCGAACGCGATTGACTTGCTGTCCGGCGACCAGAATGGCCAGCCATTGGCACCTTCGGTGCCTTCGAGAGGATGCGCGTCGAGGGTGTCGAGGGAGCGGATCCAGAGGCGGCTCTTGCCATCGGCGCCCGTAAGGATGAAGGCGAGCTTGCGGCCGTCGGGCGAAACGATGGGAGCGCCTCCGGTAAAGGTTGTTTTCTCGGGCAAAGAAATCTGGAAGCGGACCTCGTCGACCGCTGCGAGCGGCTTAGGGCGGAAAAAAAGATATGAGAAGAAAGCGGCGACGAGAACGGGAACGGCCGCGATCGCAACGACGAGCCACAGGCGGCGGGAACCGGGTGAAGAGGCGACGGTCGAGGTCGCATCCGGTGCGCCGGAGAGAACTTCGTCGAGCGAGATGCGTGCATCGCCGATGTCGCGCAATCGTTGCTTCGGATCCTTCTGCAGGCACCGCTGCAAAAGCAGGCGAACGCGGACAGGAGTCGTTGCCGGAAGCCGCGCCCAGTCCGGGTCCTCCTTGATTACGGCTGCCAGCGTGTCGGTGACCGTGTCGCCCCGAAACGCCATCTTGCCGGTCAGCATCTCGTACAACACGCAACCGAACGCCCATATGTCCGCGCGGCGATCGACCGGTTTGCCCTTCGCCTGCTCGGGCGACATGTACGCCGCCGTCCCCAGCAGAACGCCCGCCAGTGTCGCCATCCGGCTCATCGTCGGCGAATTGGCTGCGTCCGCAGTCTCCGCATCTCCTTCGATTGCCTTCGCCAAGCCAAAGTCGAGAACTTTGACCGCATCGTCGTTCGTAACTTTTATGTTGGCCGGTTTCAAATCGCGATGCACGACACCGTGCTCGTGCGCATATTCGAGGGCATCTGCAATTTGCTTCGCGATTTGCAGAGCCTCATCCATCGGAATCGGACCGAGCCTGATACGATCGGCCAACGTCGGCCCCTCGACCAATTCCATTACGAGCGCGTGAATTTTGCCGGAGTCTTCCAACCCGTGAATCGCTGCTATGTTGGTGTGATTCAGCGAAGCGAGCAGCTTGGCCTCGCGTTGGAAACGCGCCATTCGGTCGGCATCGTTAGCGAATGCGTCGGGCAATACTTTCAGCGCGACGTCGCGCCCCAGCTTCGAATCCCGGGCGCGATACACCTCACCCATTCCTCCCGCGCCGATAGCGGCGAGGACTTCATAAGAGCCGAGACGGGAGCCGTTGGCGAGCGCCATAGTTGGCGCGATTATACAGGTGATCGGTCGAGAATTGCGCTTCGGGGACGTGGCAATTCGCTAAACGCACGACAGCATGCCCACGACCGAATGAGGTCAGGCTGAGTCGAGTAATGAAGGTTGATCGCCGGGATAGGTGATGTGCGTGCCGGCGACGCGGGCGAAGAGCGTGAGCGCATGTTCTTTGGGTTCGGCGGCGCTAACGATTTCGAGGACGAGGATGCCGCGAACCAAGAGAGCGTCGGCGACGAGCGAGCGATGGCAGCGCCACGGAACGGCCTCGGCGCACATCAGGGCAGTAGGGCGTTCTTCGGCAAGTGTGATCGCGCGGGCGAGGGCGGACGCGAATTCTTCGGTTTGCATGTAGTCCGCATAGCCGCGGAAACTCGCGTTGCGCCAGCCGCGGTTGATCGAGTCCTTACGCGGGTGACGAAGGCCGCCGAGATCTTTGATGTGGACATAGCTGATGTGTGCAGCGTGAAGCGACGAAGCCAGTGCATCGGAATTGAATTGCGGATTGTGGCGCGATTTCGGAATGGTGCGAATATCAATTACCTGCGCAACACCATTCGATTGCAGAAGCTCGATAAATTCGGCAATCGGCCGCGTGGAATGGCCGATGGTGAGGATTGTCAGCGGCTTTGTTGAGGGCGGCATCCTAAGGATTTGATGCGGGCGCGACGCCCGAAGATTGTCAGGCGCGCATCCCAGGACTGAAGGGGAGTCGAGCACAAACGTGTCGCACCTACGGCGCTTTGATCGAAGGCGGGGTCGGTGGCGTCGCTGAATTCCCGAGCAATGTGCTTCTGAGAAGCAAGTGGGCACGGGGCTCCTGGTTTCATTTTGGAGCCAAAATTCCAAGCCCGTAAAGACGAAGGCTACCGAGAATTGTGCTTCTGCGGTGGAAGCGGTATCGAGGATAATAGCGGCGCAGGATTTTCTTCATTGCGAAAGGCGCGCCGGCTCGATTGCCCGAGCCGCGCGAGGATTCATGGCGGAAGTCACGACACTTTTCTGGGACAACGGCGGCGTCATCCTGACGAACGGGTGGGACCGCGGGTCGCGGCAAAAAGCCGTGGAGAAATTTCATCTCGACTGGGCGGATTTCGAGGACCGGCACGAGCTGATGCTTCACGCCTTCGAATGCGGCGACGCGACGCTGGACGAGTATTTGCAGCGCACGGTTTTCTACCGCGACCGGCCGTTCACGCCCGATTCATTTAAGCAGTTTATGTTTGAGCAGTCGCAGGCGCTGCCCGAAGCGCTCGAATTTCTGAGGCAACTGGCGAAGACGCGGCGGCAAACGCATGCGGCGCTGAACAACGAGTCGCTCGAAATCAACGAATACCGCATACGAACATTCCAACTGCGGGATTGCTTTGGCGCGTTTTTCAGCTCGTGCTATTTGGGAGTGCGGAAGCCGGACCGCGGAATCTACAGCTTGGCGCTGAAAATCACGCAGCGCGATCCGGCGGAGTGCGTATTGATTGACGACCGCGGATTGAATCTGGAATGCGCGAAGGAAATGGGAATGCGCACGATTCAGTTCAAGGATGTGGCGCAGTTGCGCGGGGAATTGGCGGGATTGGGAGTAACGGCGTAGGGAAGGTGAGCGACGGGGGAAACGGTACGCGAATACATGCTGCGATAAACACAGCGCAAAGGTAGGCGCTCCGCGCGGAATGTATTAGGGCGGGGTTCTCTCGGCTGCGCTTGGCACAAGTTCTACCCCGCCCTTCCGTTTGTGTCCGAGTCGAAAGCGAAGAGAGATTTCTCGCCCTGCTCGGAATGACAGCGTGCTTGCCTAGGCGGCATGGGCGGATACATCACCGGGGCGGAACTTCAGCGGCTAAAGCCGGTCTCATTGCACAGGGTTGATGTCGCGGCTTAAGCCGCGACCCACAAAGACTATCGGATTCTCAACATGCTTCTTAGGATGACTGCTTCCAAGGAGGAACGAGCATGGAACTAGGATTAATTGGGCTGGGGAAGATGGGCGCGTTCATGACGGAGCGGCTGGTGCGCGGCGGACATTGCGTAGTCGGACTCGACCGAGACCCGGCGGCGGTGAGCCGCGTTGTCGAAAAGGGCGCGGCGGGCGCAGATACGCTCGAGAAGTTGATCGCGCAGCTCAAGGCGCCGCGGGTGATCTGGCTGATGGTTCCGTCCGGCGCGCCGGTGGACCAGACTATCGATCAATTGACGCCGCATATGGCGGCGGGCGACACGATCATTGACGGCGGGAATTCTTATTACAAAGACTCGATGCGGCGTGCCGATGGGCTGGCGCAGAAGAAAATGAATTATGTGGATTGCGGCACGAGCGGCGGAATTTGGGGGCTGACCGAAGGTTACAGCATGATGATCGGCGGCGACGCCGACCTGGTGAATAAGCTTTCGCCGATTTTCAAGACGCTCGCGCCCGGGCCCGACAAAGGCTGGGGACGCGTGGGACCGGCGGGCGCGGGACATTTTGTGAAGATGGTTCACAACGGAATTGAGTATGGAATCATGCAGGCGTATGCAGAGGGACTCGATCTATTCCGGCACAAAAAGGAATTCGGGCTCGATCTGCTGCAGATTGGGAAGATTTGGCAGTACGGGAGCGTGGTGCGTTCGTGGTTGCTCGACCTAACGGTGGATGCGCTGACAAAGAACCCGACGCTCGAAGGAATTGGAGCGTATGTGACGGATTCGGGCGAGGGCCGCTGGACCGCGAAGGAAGGAATCGACCTCGGCGTTCCGCTTCCGACGCTGAACGGAGCGCTCGACGTGAGGTTTCGTTCGCAGGATCCCGAGCCTTTTGCCAACAAACTTCTGGCCATGATGCGCAACGAATTTGGCGGCCACGCGGTGCAAAAGGCGAAGTAACGGCGGCTCTCAAGGCAGTGGCGCCGCTACTAAATCATGAAGATGGACACGCGAGTATTTCCCGATCTCGAAGCAGTGAGCCGAGCCGCGCTTGGGGAATTGCTGCGCTCGATGCGCGAGGCGATCAAAGAGAGGGGAGTATTCGCGATTGCGTTGGCCGGCGGACATACTCCCGCGAAAATGTACGAGCTGTGGGCACATGCGGAGGGCGAGGGAGCTGGCACGCAGTGGGACAAAGTACATCTATTTTGGGGCGACGAGCGATTCGTGCCGCGCATAGATCCGTTGAGCAATTACCGGATGGCGAGGGAAACCTTGATCGAACATGTGCCGATTCCGGCGGCGAACGTGCATCCGATGCCGGGACCGGAGAAATTCGCGACACCTGAAAACGCGGCGGACGCATACGACGCGGAACTGCGGAAGTTCTTTGGCTCGGCACCGCCGGCCTTGGACGTGCAACTGCTGGGGCTGGGAGTCGAGGGGCATACGGCGTCCCTGTTCCCGGGATCGCCGGCGCTGGAGGAAAAGCAGCGGTGGGTCTCTGCAGTCGAGGCCCCGGCCAAGCCTCCGCAGAGGCTGACGCTGACGCCTGTGGTGCTGAACCAAGCCCGAAACACGTTCTTTCTGGTTTGCGGCGAGGATAAACGCGAGATTATCGCGGCGCTTCGGAACGAGCCGGACTCGAAGCCCAGCCAGTACCCCGCAGGGATGATCCAGCCGACGGGGCGGGTTCTGTGGTTCCTGGATAAGGCTGCCGAAGGCTGAAAAGCCGGGACTTGCGCGAAACTTCGCAGGAGGGTCGCGCGTCTAATTGTTTAGGGCTTCGTAGTACGCAGCGCCTCGGGAAAACTGTCGATGGGGACCCTGACGGTTGGGAGAGGGCGTCATTCGTTGACGTTATTTCCGCGCGATCCTGACAAGCCGGGGCGGGTGCGTCTCGCCGGTTGTGCGTGTGTCGCGCTAGTAGATTGAACGGGCACTTTACGGAAGATAGGGACACCACTATCAATGAATAGCAATCCTAGCCACCGATCTACGCTCATCCTCACGCTCACTACGCTGGCGCTGCTGGCAGGCTGCACGACGAAAACGGTGCACACGGCGCCGATGTTTGCGGCGCGCGTGGTCGTCGCCAAGGCCATACAGAAAACCGTTCCCGTTGATCTGACGGCGATTGGATCGGCCGAGGCGTTCACGAACGTTTCGATCAAGGCGCAAGTGAACGCGGTCTTGAATGAAATCCATGTGAAGGAAGGGCAGTTCGTTAAGAAGGGCGATTTGCTTTTCACGCTGGATGCGCGGCCATTTGAGGCAGCGCTGCTGCAAGCCCAGGCGACGCTCGCGCGCGACAAGGCGCAAGCGGAACTCAATCGGACCGAGGCCGACCGCTACGCGGCGCTATACAAGGCAGGTGTGGCGGCAAAGGAACAGCTTGACCAGATGCAGGCCAACGCTGACGCGCAGCAAGCCGCGGTCCGCGCGGACGAAGCCGCCGTGCAGGCCGCGCAGCTTCAAGTGGACTACTGCAAGATTTACGCGCCGACCGACGGGCGCACTGGGCGCGATCCAGGTCTATCCGGGAAATATCGTGAAGCAGAACGACGTGCCGATATTGATCGTGATCAACCAGATATCGCCGATCTTCGTGGATTTCTCCGTGCCGGAACAGTATTTCGCGCCGGTCGAGAAATTCATGGCGAAGGGGCCGCTGCATGTGGAAGCGACTCCTTACGGGGACACGGGATCGGAAACGGGCACGCTCACGTTTGTCGATAACACCGTGGACAACACGACGGGGACGATCAAGCTGAAGGCGCAATTCGACAACACCGATCACCGGTTGTGGCCCGGCCAATTTTCCACGGTGCTGCTGCGCCTGGCGCAGGACGAAAACGCGACGGTGGTTCCTTCGCAGGCGGTGCAGACCGGAACGAAAGGTGATTTCATTTACGTCGTAAAATCGGATTCGACGGTGGAGCAGCGGCCGGTGAAGGTGGCGCGCACGGTCGGCGGGGACGCGGTGATCTCGAGCGGAATACAGCCGGGTGAAACGGTGGTGACCGATGGGCAGATGCGGCTGATTCCCGACATGAAAGTGGAAGTCGTCAGCACGCCTGCGGGCAGCTGAGACACATTCAATGACGATCGCTGAACCATTTATTCGCCGACCGATCATGACCACGCTGGTCATGGCGGCAATTCTGTTGTTCGGCATTCTCGGCTACCGCTCGCTGGCCGTGAGCGACCTGCCCAATGTGGATTTCCCCACGATTCAAGTGTCGGCGAATCTGCCCGGCGCGAACCCGGACACGATGGCCGCGGCCGTGGCGACGCCGATGGAAAAACAATTCTCGACGATCGCCGGCATCGACTCGATGACCTCGACGAGCACGCTCGGGAGCACGAGCATCACTCTGCAATTCGATCTGAGCCGCAATATTGACGGCGCCGCGCAGGACGTGCAGGCGGCCATCTCGCGCGTGGCAGGGCCAGCTTCCGCCGAACATGCCGAGCCCTCCGACGTTTCAGAAAGTGAATCCAGCGGACCAGCCCGTTCTATTTCATGGCGCTGAGTTCGCATACGCTGCCGCTCTACACGGTGGACCAGTACGCCGAGACGCTGCTGGCACAGCGGATTTCGATGGTGAAGGGCGTGGCGCAGGTGCAGGTGTTCGGTGCGCAAAAATATGCGGTCCGGATTCAGCTGGACCCGCAAGCGCTGGCGGCGCGGCAAATTGGAATCGACGAAGTAAATACGGCGGTACAGAACGCGAACGTGAATCTGCCGACAGGCACGCTCTACGGCGACGCACCAGGCGTTCGCGGTGCAGGCGAATGGACAGCTGACGCGCGCGTCGCTTTACCGACCGCTGATCGTCGCCTACCGGAATGGCTCGCCTGTCCGGCTGGACGAACTGGGTAACGTGATTGACAGCGTGCAGAACGACAAGATTTCGAATTACTACAACGACGAACACGCTGTGATTCTGGCAATTCAGCGGCAGCCGGGAACGAATACCGTGGAAGTGGTGGAAGGCGTTCGGAAGATTCTGCCGCAGTTCCAGGCGATCCTGCCGCCCTCGATCCAGATGACGGAAATTTACGACCGGTCCGCGCTGATTCAGGAATCGGTGAACGACGTAAAGTTCACGCTGTTTCTGGCGATTTGCCTGGTCGTACTGGTGATTTTCCTTTTCCTTCGGAATCTTTCGGCGACGGTGATCCCGAGCATCGCGCTTCCGATGTCTATCGTCGGCACCTTTGCGGTGATGTATCTGCTCGACTACACGGTGGACAATCTGTCGCTGATGGCGCTGACGCTATCGGTGGGATTCGTGGTGGACGATGCGATCGTGATGCTTGAAAACATCGTGCGGCACATGGAGATGGGCGAAGACGCGATGGAGGCGGCGCTCAAAGGCTCGAAGGAAATCGGATTCACGATCGTTTCGATGACGCTTGTCGCTTGCGGCCGTGTTCATTCCGGTGCTTTTCATGGGCGGGATCATCGGGCGGCTGCTGCACGAATTCTCGGTGGTCATCATGATGGCCGTGCTGGTTTCCGGATTCGTTTCGCTGACGCTGACGCCGATGCTTGTGCAGCCGCTTCATTCAGCCCCAGCACAACCAAAAACACGGCCGCGTCTATATGTCGCTGGAGCGATTCTTCGAGCGCCTGCTGAGACGGTACGACGTGTCGCTGCAGTGGGCGCTGCGCCATCGCGTGTTCGTGATGGTGGCTTCCGGAATCATTCTCGCGATCACAGCTGGCAGTTCGTGACGATCCCGAAGGGATTTCTTGCCTGAGGTGGACGCCAACAACATGAACGGATACACGCTGGGCGGCGCAAGGAATCTCGTTCGACGAAATGAAGAAGCACCAGCATGCAGCTGAATAAAATCCTGATGGCCGATCCGAACCGGAAGGGTTTCTTTTCGAGCCTCGGGCACGGTGGGCGGCAGCAGCAATTCAGGCTTTATCTTCATGCATCTTTTGCCCCCCAACGAGCGGCCGAAGGTTCCCAGCCCAGCGATGTTGCGGCTGCAACGCGAAGTACGGCCAGAGCGCCGGTGGTAGGAAGCACGCTGCGCGCGATCTCGCCGCTTTTCATGCATCACCCGGACATCAACGAAGTGATTCAGGAGCTCCGCGGAGAAACTTACAAGGGATTCCCGGCATTTCGGTGTATCTGCGGAATCCTCCCCCGATTCAGATCGGCGGACAGGTTACGAATAGTCCGTATCAGGTGACGCTGCAAAGTCCCGATACCGAAGAACTGTACCGAGTGGCGACGGACTTCGAGCAGAAGATGGCGGCGCTGCCGGCGCTGCAGGACGTGACCAGCGATCTGCAGATCAGCAACCCGCAGGTGAACGTCAACATCGATCGCGACAAGGCGTCCGCGCTGGGCGTGACCGCGGCACAAGTTGAAGACGCGCTGTACACGGCGTACGGCCAGCGGCAAATTTCCACGATCTACGCGCCGAACGACGAATTCTGGGTGGTGATGGAGCTGGAAGACCAGTATCAGAAGGATCCAACGGCTCTGTCGCTGCTTTACGTGCGGTCGAGCACGGGCACTCTGGTTCCATTGAACGCCGTGGCGAGTCTGAGCACGAGCCTCGGCCCGCTGAGCGTGAATCACCTGGGCCAGCTTCCGGCGGTGACGATTTCGTTCAACCTGAAACCGGGCATCAGCATCGGCGAAGCCGTGAACGCAGGTGAACGATTTGGCGCGATCCCTGCCGCCTCGATCACGTCGCAGTTCCAAGGTAACGCGCAGGCATTCGAGTCGTCGCTGATCCGGGCTTGGAATCCTGCTGTTGATTGCGATCCTGGTGATCTATCTGGTGCTCGGCATTCTTTACGAGAGCTTCATCCATCCGCTCACGATTCTTTCCGGTTTGCCGTCGGCGGCATTTGGCGCGCTGCTGTCACTGCAGATTTTTGGGTTTGGCCTCGATCTTTATGGCTTCGTCGGCGTGATCATGCTGATCGGCATCGTGAAGAAGAACGCCATCATGATGGTGGACTTCGCGATTGCGCGCGAACGCGAAGGAAACACGACGGCTGCCGAGGCTGTGTATCAAGGCTGCCTGGTGCGGTTCCGGCCGATCATGATGACCACGATGGCCGCGTTGATGGGAACGTCTGCCGATTGCTCTGGGCACGGGCGCTGGGGCGAATTCGCGGCGGGCGCTGGGCGTGGCGGTTTGCGGCGGCCTGATTTTCTCGCAGCTCGTGACCCTCTATCTGACTCCCGTGTTTTACACATACATGGATACATTCCAGAGCTGGCTCGAGCGCCGCTTCGGAAGAATCGCGGGAATCAGGAAGCCGCATCTCGCGGATGGCCCCGCTTCCGCGGACTGACCTGCCGGCCGGCGAATACTTCTTTCGTACAATTTCGGGACTAATACTTTCGCTTGTACTTCCGGCCAGCGAAAAGGCCTGTCTCTACGTACCATTGACCGCCCGACTCAGCCTGCCTAGCATACCTTTTGTACGGATGAACGCGACTTCCGGAAGCCGGGAGTTCCGAGCCCCGGTTTTCGCTGAATCCCTCAGGAGATCTATATCAGTATGCTTTTCACGCAAGACCTGCCCAGAGACATTCGCATGAGAAGCAAGCGGCGTGGACCTCGCATGAATTCAAGAGTCCCGGTCACCATCGAGTGGAGAGGAACCGGCGGTCCTTTGCGTTTCGAAGCCGGATTTACGCGCGTGGTGAATAATTACGGCTGCCTGCTGGTGAGCCCGCGAGAAATTGGCGTTCGGGAACGAGTGCGAGTGACGAATCTGGCTACACGAGAGACGGCGAACGGCGTGGTGGTGTGGAAGGGAACGCAACGATCCGACGGCTGGGACCTGGGAGTGGAACTTCTGACGGCCGATCTCAATTTCTGGGGGGTGGAACTTTGAAAATTACGACGCTAAACGTCACGGTAAGAAAACCATCCACAACGCAAGCCAAACAAAACGCTGTTCCCGCCAATCCGATCGCACAGCCAGCAAAATCAGCAGCGCCGCAAGCGCCCGTGAAAGCCCCTATCGCGAATCAGGAGCGCAAGCGCGGCCAGCGTGTGCTGCTGCGTATTCGCGCCAATATTCATGTGGCATTGCAGGGCAAGGCCACCACGCTTGATGCAGCGACTCTGAGCGTGACCCCACAGGGCGCGGTTGTGGTGATGAAACAGAATCTTCCGGTCGAAACGCGCCTGGTGCTCGAACATGGCAGCACGAAGCAGCGCGTGGATTGCAAAGTTGCGCGCCCATCGCGCGAGACAGCCGAAGGATTTCACATCCCGATCGAATTCGACGCCCCTTCCCCGGTTTCTGGAAGATCAATTTCCCGGCCACCGACTGGCGTCCCGACGGCCAGTAGGCATCGGCAGGCCGCTGGCAACTTCGCGACCGGCGAACATTAAGAATGTTGACCGGCTCCGGAGCCGGTGACATTCTCGATAAACCCCTTCCGGCAGTACTCCATAACTTGCAGATTAACGGTCCTCAGGAGGACATCATGTCAGGCAGAGAACGCCGTACCTCGCCCCGGAAGGCATGTGTGGTCCCGCTGCGTTTTCGCGTGGTGACGAACGGGCAAGAGCCCAGGCGGAGGAAATCGCCGCCAGCTACGGAATGCGGGAATCGAAGCTGCTGGCTCGCGCCGCCACGCTGGAAGGCGAAGCGCTGAATATATCGGAACGCGGAGTCTATTTTACGTCGCGCGAGAAACTGCATGTGGGCGAGCCACTGGAGATGTACTTTACGCTGCCGCGGGAACTGACGGGACGCGGTCCAGAGCAGGTGCGCTGCAGCGCGCGAGTGGTTCACGTGGATGAGGAGACCGATCGGCGAGGTGTCCGGGGGATCGGCGCGACAGTAGAGCGTTTCGAGCCCGTGGTGGTGGCGCGCAACTGGGCGAACTGAAGGAATCCGCTGTCCGAGCGCCTACTTGCTTCCTTGCGCGCGCGGCTGAACGGTGAATGTGGTTTTCGCCGTGGTCGTGTTGTTGAAATCGTCGGCGACCTGCACGGCGAGAGTATGTTCGCCGGGAGGAAGTCCGGGAAGTTGCATGAAGTAGCTTTCTTTCGGCGAATCCGAAAGCACCGCAGTGGGGAAAATCAGCTGCCAATCGCCTGCGTCAATGCTGTATTGCGCGCGCGCAATCGAGCTCGATGCGGCAACCGCGTCGAACGAAGCCTTGGTATTGAGCAGGCCCGACCCGGCGCGCAGATTCTCGATGCGCGGCGGCGTATTGCCGACCATCCAGCGATCGCTTTCGCGCGCGCCCCACAGCGATTGGTCGGCGGGATTCGACGGCGAATCGGACGCGACGATCTTCAAATAATAGGCGCCATCCGGCATGGATGCGGTGTCCCAGGAATAGTAACGCTGCGTCAGCTTGTCCTTCAGCACGCGCCAGTTTTGCTCGGACTCACCGCGGAAATAAATCGTGAACACGAGATCGTCGTCGTTGTCGTCGTGCGCGCTCCAGAGCACGCTTTGAAAACCCCTCTGCTGGAAACCCTGCGGAGGCGGCTCGTTCTTGGAGCTGCTTGCGGATGCATCCATGCTCTGCATCTGCATCGGCGGAATTCGCTCCGGGAGTGCGCGGAAATTTTAGCTGCGCGGGAGCGGCATTGCCCGGGCCGGCCGGCTGCATGGGAAATCCGGCGGCGCGGATTCCGGAATCTTCGACGACGATATCGTCAACGACGGGCGCGACGTTCTTCGGCTGGTACGCCAGGCTGACCCAGGAAATACTGGGCGGCAATCCCTGGTCGGTATCGAGGAAAACCGCTTTCCATTGCACGAATCGCGCGGGCGGGCAGGTCACCGCCTCGCCGGAGGAAGTCTTGTACGGCCCCGCCCATGGGCTCCAATTGTCTTCGGGAGTCGATGTGTTGCCGGAGCGAACGTAAAACTCCACTTTGCCCTGCGCCGCGCCATTGTCTCCCCACCAGGTCAGCCGACCCCAGCGCGAAAAGATCTTGGCGTCGAAGGCGTCGGATTCGAAACTGCCGTTTGGCTCCGATCCGGGGCCGAGCGAAAAGATTTTTCCGGGATTGGCGGTGGCGACGAAAACTTTACCGGCAGGACCAGCCACCAGGCTCGTCACCTGCTCCGACGCGGTTTTCGCGATGCTCGAATAGACATCGTTGCCTTCCAGTTCGATCAGCGTTCCGTTGTCACCGGTTCCAAGCAGAAGTCTTACCGGTCGGAGAAAGTCCCATGGCGAGCACGAGATCTTCGCGCGACGTCCAGAGTGTTTGCGGGGAACCGTCCGGCGCGATTTTCACAACTTCTGCGCCGCCTGTCGTTGCGATGCCGGGAAACGGGAAGAGAATCGTTGATTGCGGCTGGTTTGGCTGCACCTGCGAAATGATAGCGCCGCCCGCACCCGTGACGGTGGTAGTGGTCGTCTGAGGCGCAAGGCCTTGCGGAATGCGGGGAATTCCCGGCGAGCGCGATTTATCGCCGATGGAGGCCGCGTAGATGTTTCCGTCCGCGTCGGTGACGAGCGAAGTCACTTCGGCCTTGTTCGTCTCGTAGACGACGAAAGAAGTGCCTGCCTCGGGAGCGGCCTTCGGAATTTTTCGCGTGATTTCCACGCGCACGACGAGGCCGTCAGGCTCCGTGCCGATCAAGAGATTGCCCTTGGAATCGAATGCAAGCGATCGAGCGTGACGCTCGCGGCTCTGATAGAAAAGCTGGCCCTTGCCATCCGGCGTGACGACGAAAACCTCGCCGGTATCCCCGGTGGCTACGTAGAGCGCGCCTTGCGGATCAACCGCCAGCGCCCAGATGTATTTTGTCTTGGGCTCGAAGAAGACGCTTTTGTGTCCGTCGGGAGTGACCTGATAGACCTTTCCGTCCGGTGACGTGCCGACGTATAGATTGTCCGCGGAGTCGAACGCAATCGCTTGCGCGGCAAGTTCCGAGGACTCGAAAACGGTCGTGGGCTTGCCGGCATCGTCGAATCGCAGAACCTTGGCGTCGGAACCGCCGGCCGCATAGAGCTGGCCGTGCGAATTCAAGCGCAGCGCCCATACGTATGCGAGATTCGGATCGGCGAATGAATCGAATTTCGGCGCGGGGCGAAGCTTTCCGTCGCTGCGAACGGCAACTCCTTTGGCGGTGCCTTTCTGGAATTCGGAGAAATCGGTTTGCCGCCAATAGCGCGTGTGTTCGGCGAGCGCGGTGACCGGCAACAGGATCGCAATCGCCAGCAGGCACACGATATTCTTTCGCCGCATCATCAACGAAGAGCTCCTTTTGGACGGGGGCTCACTTCACAGTGATCGTCAGCATGCGCTGGCCCGCAATAACCTGATGCATTTCGACCGACCATTCACCCGCCGTGGACTGCAAGAGCAGCCTGGCGTTCCCGGGATTCTGACGCTGGTCGATGACGTTGATCGCCGAGAGCGGGCACGTTCGGCATTTCCTTGTCTTCGACGAGCATCGTGGGAGTGGACTGAAGCAGAGTGGCGTACAGGCGGTCGTTGTGGCGCTCGCGATTGGTCAGCTGAATCAGCTCTTCCAGGCCGGGAAGCTGTCCCTGCGAAGTGGCCGCGAGGGATTGCACGTTGCGATTCAGAAAGTCCGCGCCGCTGACGACGAGTTGCAGCGTGCCGCGCGTGGTCTGCGTCGGGAATCGTGACGGGAATCTCCTGAATGAACGGCGCGCCGCGATAGGGCCGCAGCAGTACTTTCACCGCGACCGACTCTCCGGGCCGCACTTCGCTGCGCTCGACCCATGCATTGTCAATCGTGGCCCAGCGTCGCTCGGCGAGTGCCTTCACGTGCAGATCAATTTTTTCGATTTTCGGCAGCTCGTAAGGATTCGAATAGATTCGCGCGAAATCGGCCAACACTTCGGTTGCGACGTAGAATGCCGCGGGGGTGCCCTGATCGGTTGGGCGAGAAAAGATCCTGGAGCTGCACGGACGTGTGTCCCTTCAGGTCGATCGTGCCGTCCATTTGCAGAGTGGAGCCCTCGCCGTATGCGGGGCTGCCGACGATGCCGTTGTAACGCGGCAGTGGCAACGAGCGTCGGAGTCAATTGCGGGCTCTCGATCACCTCGAAATGATATTTCTTTTGCTCGGAGGGAGTGTCGAGCGTCACGTCGAGCGGAATCATCGGCGGACCCGCGCCCAGCGTGCCCATCATTGCAGTCTGGCGGTCCTGCGTGAGTGTGCCGATCGTCGCGCCGGTGCTGATGATTTTGGTAGAGGAAGCGGCGGACGCGAGCGTCATGATCACGTGCGCTCGGGAAAGCGGCATCTGAACCGCGCCAAATCCAAACAGCGGATGGCCGCAAGCGAGTATGCTGATTTCCGACCACGGTGGTGACGGTGCAGCCCGAGCTGATCGAAAGATCGCCCTGGATCAAATCGATTCCCACCATGTCTCCGGGCTTGAGCTTTGCGTCATCGGGCGAAGGCGCGGCGTTGCCGCCGGCCATCGCGGTCATGCCCCACGCGGCGAAGTCCTTGCCGAAGCGCGCGAGAGTCTCGGGATACAGCCCGGAGGTAACGAGTGGAGTCTCGATCGGCACAAGGAATTGGCCCGACGCCTGCGGCCGCGCGCATAGCAAATTCGTCGGGCACCGCGACGCGCGGCGATACTTCAGCCACTGCGGTTCCAGACGCCGCGGCGGGACCTTGCTCAATCTCGAGCATGTCGCCAATGGGCGTAACGCCGCCGATCGCTTCCTTCGTAAAGTTTCCGAGCTTGAGAGACAGCGCGCCGGCCAGTTTGCCGTCGAAATAAACGGGGCTGCCGCTCATCCCGGCGACGACGCCGGTTTGCTGCACTTTGTCGCCGAGCAGCCGCACCAAAATAATATCCAGCTTCGGACCGACGGCGTTGTGAAGAACGCCGATAACTTCGAGGTCCACCTTTTCAACCTGATCGCCCTCAAAGATCGTATAGGCGACGCCCTTCAGGCCGGGCTTTACGTCACTCAGAGGAAATGTTGCAGGGTCATCCGAGGCGCGGGCGGGAACGCGGCCAGCGGCCAAAAACACCACCAGAAGCGCGAGACAGAGTTTGCGCAAGGGCTGAGGCATCGAATAACCATGATACCCGCCGGGTAAGCTGGAGGCAAACCGCGCCGGGTCCCAGAGGTTGCGAGGTGGCCGTGGCATAGTCACTTGCCCAAGGGAACTTCGAAGAACATCAGCGCCTTATTGGATGGGATGGATGTGACGTCCGGAACGTAGAGGCTGGCGTTGGCGGCGAGCGTAAGGTCGCCGTTCAAATCGAAAAACACGAACCCGTGGATCGTGGCCATGGGCGGAACAATATCCGCGTCGAGCGCAAGAGGACCCAAAGTGTCCAACATCTTATCGGTTTTCTTGTCCGAGATGGAGCCGATCCCGACAGGGAAACGGCGCGCTTGCGGATTCGGCGGGCCATTGGGATGGGCCACGGCCGAAGCCACTTCCTTGGCGGGGATCGAATCCACATCCTGATGCTTCCCGCCAGGAAACTGAACGGACAGCTGGATCGTGCCGATGTCAATGCGCATGGGCTGCATCGTCTCGTTGTGGAGAAAGACCTCGACTGGAAGGATGCCAACCGTGAGCGGATTCGCCTTGCCGAACTTTTCCTTGGCGCGATCGACTTCGGTGTATGAATTGACCGAGACCGTCAGACCTTCATGCTTATCCGCCGGCAGCGAAGCGGAAGGTTGGTTCGCAGGAGGGGCGGTCTTGCCCGAGGTCGAGTTCGTCTGCGCGAAGGCGTTTGCGCACACCAGCAACGCGCCCGCAAGGAGTGAAAGGATTCGCGTGGAAGATCGGATCATAATCTGAATGTCGGATGCCGCAGAACTATGGCAAGTTGTGCGCGGTTCACGGCCGCCACTATAGCGCGAATTGGGGATTTGAGAATCGACGCGTCACGAAATGAAGGGCGGAGCGTTAGTCTGAAAAATCGGGGTGCTGTCCCGGGTGCTTGTCAAGTCAGCACTCTAATTAATCATGGGACCAACTAATCTCGCGGGATCACAAGTTCTCATTCGATCAGTCACCCCGAGGGCGCGCGATCGGATATTCCATTCTGGTTCAATGCGTTATATAAGGAGTACCTAACCAAAGTTTATAAACAATTGACCCATGAGGGTCCGCGAATTATGAGCGCAAATGTACGCTCCATCTTGAGGATTGGACTCCTTGGAATCATTCTCGCGGCGACTCTCAACCATCCGCTCCCAGCCGGCTTTTCGAATGCGGCCGCCGCTACGAAGCCACCTCAACGGCTGTGGGAAATTGATCTAACTAAATTTGGTTATCAGGGCAGGCCACCAATTTACCTGGGGCCGGAAGATACAGGGGGAACCTGGACTTACAAGCAGGGGGTAGTTTTCACAGATGCGAGTGTAGTCGCCGCATTTTTTGTGGTACATGACGATCCGTCCGGCGCCGTATCCGGCCCGGTCAATCCTTCGTCGTCCGATCCTTTCCGGCTCGTGGCGGTGTTTCTGAATTCCCAGACGGGCGAATTCATCAAGAAGCTTGACTGGCCGTTAGTCGCTGGTACGAACCTGTACACGTTCTTCGTTCCCGCTACAAAGGGACGGTTTGTTGTCGGAGTTGGAAACACGCTTTTGTTGTACTCGCCTGATTTCAAGGTTGTCGCACAATATTCCTCGCGAGGTGAGGTCGCAGAAATCGCAAGTCCATCGGGGGAAACGGTTTTGCTCGGGGATACGCGAAGGGTGGCAGGCCAGTGGACCGAGCAATTCGATCTACTTGAAACCGACGGCTTGACGATACTCAAGTCCTGGACATCTGTTCCGCAAACGAACCAGATTCTGTGGGGCGACGAAATTGCCTCGATGACGCCGCAATCGATTTCGATAAGGACGCCAGACACAACGGCGAAGCCATTGGTTGCGGGTAGAGAATGGCTCTGCGGTGACTGGAGTTTCGTCAATAAAGAAACGGTCGCGATGTTTCAGTGCGGAGGCGTGGGCAAGCTCTTTGTCATTTCGACTGGAGGCAAGATCCTCCACCAATTTGATCTCGGATTAGAACAGGCGGATGGTCCGGTCGTGGCATCGCGAAACGGCGGAAGATTCGCTGTGCCGACGCGGCACTGGGGTTCGGGTCAAAACAAAGATTCTGAGACATTGCTTGCGCGTGTGTTTGGCTTGGATGCCGACGAACCAATTCTGACAATCAGCGTCACGCCACACTACAGTTCCAGCCCAAACTTCGACACGCCGGAAGGGGATACACGGTTCGGCTGGGGTGGACTGGCACTTTCGCCGGAAGGCAAGCTGTTGGCCGTTAAGTCTGGCTCGATCGTCGAATTATATCAGGTGCCGGAAGCGGGGAGTTCGACGCGATGCGCTGAAAATTGCACAGGCGATAGTGACGCTGTCAATTCGCGGCCGGACTCGTCGCAAAGGCAACCAGATCTGCAGTCGCCGTTCGCGACCACCGTGCCTTCGCAACTCGTCGAGCAGGCCCTTTCGTGGCTTCCTGCTGATACGGAGACTGTGACGGCGGCAAACGGCCCATTTCTTATGCCCAATTTGAATCCGGCGGGAGACGCCAAGCCTGACGGCGGGGATTCGAGCGAAATAGAGGACGTATTCAAGACTATTCCTGTGAGACTTTTCGGGGTCGGGCAGGGAGCTGTGGTCAAGTATTTTAAGGACGAGAAGTTGCTCTTCGCCCTCGAAGGCTCGAGAAAGTTCCGTGGTCCCTCTGGCATTGGTGAAGGACCGTTTGAAGGATGTGACGTAGCGATTTTCGCGGAAGACGTCGCTGCACGCGCGGATTCATTCCTAAAGGACTCTTCGAAAATCGCTCTTAGAGCCGAACGAATGGAAGGGCAACAGGTAACGGCATTTCAGGAAAAGTCAGAAGAAAATATACGGACGACTTTCATCGCATTCCCGAAGCCCAACATCGCCGTCGCAGCGACGAATGAAGAGTATCTACGAGAGGTTCTCAAGAGAATAAATGGTCAACGCGGCGCAAGGGCTCTGCCCCAAAGCCTGCCTGAGTGGAAATACGTAAATAGCCACGCCGCGTTCTGGGCCGTGCGGCATTACGATAAGAGAGGGTCGTCAACAGACGCGACGTCGCCCTTCGCAGGAAAGGATAGTCAGATCATGCCTGACAATCAGGCGCTCGGACTGGCATTCAATTTCGATCCTGATAAATCGAAAACGGCGACAGTCACCTATCTTTCAGAAGACAGGAATATCTTTTCAAGCGTTCAGAAGAATCTTTTCCCGATAGAGTCTGAACCGGGCGCACGGGAAATGCACATTCGATATCGCGAAATAGCGCCAGGAGTTGTGCAGGGTTCTTACGACCTTGAGCACATTGAGTCCGCTGAGATTTTTGCTTTCGTCCTGATGACACTCCTCGGCCACTTGGTTGCGGTTTGAGCAGGAAAGCCTCGGAATTTGCGGCGAGATCGCGGAAGGGATTCCGGCCGCAGGGCGCTTACTCTCGATAAGCAAGATTGCCGTACAAGTAGTTCATCGCCGCCCTTGAGTGGTGAACTACTAACCAACATAACCTGGATCCGCTTGATCTTTCAGCGCCCACATTTTCCTTGACACTTTGTGGCCTGCGTGCAAACTTGCCCCCGTCGCAGCCCCTTGGATTAGGAGGAGATCATCCTATGGCGAGCCGAAGAGAATTCCTTCAGATTGGTGTGGCAGCTCTGGCATTGCCGATCTCGGCGCGAGCTGGATTGGCGCCGGCGATTTCCGGCCGCGCGAATGAATCCACGCCCACTCAGCTCTACAAAGTGATTTACGACGAGAGATTTGCGTCGAGCCGCGCGTTCGCCGGCGAAGTGAAAAGACTGGGCGCTCCTGTTTATGCGATTAAGGGCGACATCACCGATCTGTGGTTCCACGATCTCGACGCGCGCTGGAAGAAAGAGCCGGTTGGGATTGCCGGCCTGACGGAACACGGCCCGCTTTTCTGCCTCGAGAGGCTGGCCTGGGATCATGGCATGCGCGTCGTGTACCGCGCCGATCACACGTACCGCGCGAACGGCTACATGGAGCATGAGCTGACTGGCTCCGAGCGAATGTTGCGCGAAGCGGTGAATCTGAGTTCAAGCGGGCCGGACTGGAGCAGCCGAACCGCAAGTTTGCTGACGCGCTGCCCAGCGAGCCGGGCGCAAGCTTCCAAAATGACCGTGGTCACACCGACGGCGAAGCATGCGGATGATCCGGAGCACCTGGTTTCCTGGGTGATTGCTCCGGTCGCTGCGGCGCGAAAGTTTTCGCGCTCGTAAATTGGCGAGGAGTGTGTGATGCGGCTTCCCCCTGGCGTAAGCAGCGCGGATTTTGCCGACGCGATCAAGCAATTTGAGGACGCGCTCGGCAAAGAGTGGGTATTTACTTCCGACGAGGATGTGGACCTCTACCGCGACTCCTATTCTCCCTTCTGGCACGAAAACGAAGAGCCGATTCCTTCCGCGGCGGTCGCTCCCGACGGAGTCGAGCAGGTGCAGGCGGTCGTCAAAATTGCCAACCGGTACAAGATTCCGCTGTGGACGATTTCAACGGGCAAGAACCTTGGATACGGCGGGTCGGCACCGCTGCTCGGCGGCAGTGTGGTGCTGGACCTGAAGCGGATGAATCGCGTTCTGGAAATAAATGACAAGAACCACTACGCGCTGGTTGAGCCCGGCGTCAGCTATTTCGATCTTTATCGCTACATTCAGGATAACAATCTGAAAGTGTGGATTGATCCCGCTGATCCCGGCTGGGGCAGCTTGATCGGCAATGCGGTTGATCGCGGCGGCGGGCGAACGCCGATGCGCGACCACTTCGACGCGCAATGCGGGATGGAAGTCGTCCTGCCGAATGGCGAGGTGATGCGTACCGGAATGGGCGCTCTGCCCGGATCGAAAACCTGGCAGCAATACAAATATGGCTTCGGCCCGTACGTGAACGGCATGTTTTCGCAATCGAGCTTGGGGATTGTGACGAAGATGGGATTCTGGCTGTTCCCCGAGCCCGAAGCGTATCTGACGGGCACGGTGTCGGTTCCGAAACGCGATGACCTGGTTCCGCTCGTCGCCGGCCTGGCGTACCTGATGAATTCGAGTATCGTTCTCGGAACCACGAGCGTGGCCAGTCCTTTGAATTTTCTGCGCGCGGATGCGGAGCTTGCGGCGCTGCGCGCGAAACCAGGCGGCCCTTCGACGCAGGACCTGGAGCATTACCTTCAGGAAAAGAACATGGGCTACTGGAGCATCGAGCTGCCGTTTTACGGACCGGCCAAAGTGGTGGCGGCGCAATGGGAATACGCGAAGGAAAAGTTTGCTGGAATTGAAGGAGTCACGTTTAAGGAAGGTCCGATTGCATCGCTTCCCGGTTGATCCCAAGGACTTGCCGCAATTCCAAAATTCGGTGGCAGTCGGCATACCGAGCCTTTCCGTTTTTGGTGTGGGCGGGACGCGCAGCGAAGGGCACGTATGGTTTTCGCCGATTGTGCCGATGACGGGCGAGGCTGTGCTGGAAGCGCAACAGGTCTTCACCGACGCTTATAAGGAAATGGGTATGTCTACCGGGCCATTGTTCTTCCTCGGACCTGCATCCAATTATCCCCGCTGCTTTCTGGTGCTTTTCGGATTTCCCATCGAACACGATGTGGAGAAAAACAAGAAAAATCGGGAAAACTTCAAGCGCTTGATCAGAGTGGCGGCCGAACATGGCTGGGGCGAATACCGCACACACACAGCTTTCATGGAAACAGTGATGGATACTTATTCCTTCAACAATCACGCGCTGCGGCGTTTTCACGAAACGGTGAAGGACGCGTTGGATCCGAATGGAATTTTGTCCCCAGGTAAATGCGGCATTTGGCCAAAAAGCATGAGAAAGGCATCAGCATGAAAAATGCGAGAGTGGGATTGGTTGTGGCGCTCAGCCTGATTATGACGGTGCCGGCTCTTGCCGCGCCGGATCAGCAGCAGATCGAAAAAGGGCACAAGGTTTACGACAAGTGGTGCTTTCCATGCCACGGAACCGGACTGGGCAAGCCCGGCACCGACTCGCTGGCGGCACGGGGGCAAAAGCCCGCCGTGCTTGAAGAGCGCACGGACTTGACGGCGCCGGCGATCAAGACGTTCGTGCGCCACGGCGTGCTGTTCATGCCGATGTTCCGGAAGACGGAAGTGAGCGACGCGGATTTGGACGCTATCGCGGCGTATTTGACGAGGAACAACAAGCCTTAACGGTTGCGCGCGGCGTGCGTGGGAAGAAAAGCTGATCCGATGGTAATGAGGAGCATGCAATGAAAGTCCCGCCGGGCGTGAGTGCGAGCGACTTCGCCGAAGCGATCAAGCAGTTTGAAGAAGCTGTCGGCAAGGAATGGGTTTTCACCAGCGACGAAGATGTCGCTCTCTATCGCGACGCCTATTCACCGCTGATGGGAGAGCCGAACGAGCTTGTGGCGTCGGCAGCCGTGGCGCCGGATGGCGTGGAGCAGGTGCAGGCGGTCGTCAAGATCGCGAATCGCTACAAAATTCCGATTTATCCGGTTTCGACGGGGAAAAATCTCGGCTACGGCGGATCGGCTCCGGTGCTTTCCGGCAGCGTGGTGCTCGACCTGAAGCGCATGAATCGGATTCTCGAGGTTAACGAGCGCAATGCATATGCGCTGGTTGAGCCCGGCGTCAGCTACTTCGATCTCTACCGTTACATTCAGGAAAAGGGGCTGAAGCTCTGGGTGGACGTTCCCGATCCGGGCTGGGGCAGTCCCGATCGGCAATGCTCTCGATCGCGGCGGCGGATACCTGATGCCGCAGTACCGCAACCATTTCGATTCGCACTGCGGAATGGAAGTGGTGCTGGCGAATGGCGAAATGATGCGCACGGGCATGGGCGCGCTGCCGGGCGCGCAAACGTGGCAGGAGTACAAGTCCGGATTCGGCCCGTGGATTGACGGGATGTTTTCGCAGTCGAATTTCGGCGTGGTGACGAAAATGGGATTCTGGCTGATGCCGGAGCCGGACGCCTATCTCTCAGGCACGGTGACCGTATTCCGTCACGACGATCTGATCCCTCTCGTCAATATTCTGAATTACCTGGAAAACACGCGCGTCACGAACGGCATGCCTGACCTCGCGAGCCCGCTGCTGGGCATTCCGATGCTTTCCGAGTTCGCGGCGCGGTTCGATCAGGGCTCGTCTCCATTTGACCGCCCGCAGGATCCGGAGCTCACGGCACTGGTTGCCAAGGCCGGCGGCAATATGTCGCCGGAACTGGATGACTACGCTGCAGAAGAAGGGCGTCGGCTACTGGAGCTGCAAGCTGAGCTTTTATGGCGCCGCCAAAGGCCAACGCCGCGAACTGGGCGTTTGCGAAGGAGAAATTCTCCGCCATTCCCGGCGCGAAATTCGAGGACGGAGAATCGTACAAGCTCCCGCTGACCGCCGAGCAGCGAGAAAAAGTTCACAAGCCGCAGTTCGGCATTCCGAGCCTGGCGATGTTCTCCATCGGTGCGCGTTCGGCAATGAACCCGGAGCCCAGCGACCGGGCACATGTGGTTCTCGCCGATCATTCCGCAGAACGGGCGAGGCGATCTTCGAAGCGAATCGCGTGTTTGCGCAGGCCGCCAAGGAATTTGGGCTGCCGTTCCTCAATTTCAATCTCCCGTCGACTTATTGGGAGCGCGCGTTCATCTTTCATTTTCGCTTTTCCGGTTGTTAAAGACGTCGAGACGAACAAGAAAAACCTCGCGTCGTTCAAGAAGCTAATTCAAGTGGCTGCCGATCACGGCTGGGGCGAATATCGCACTGCCGCCGGCGTTTCAGGACGCGATCATGAACACCTATTCGTTCAACAATCACGCGCTGTTGCATTTTCACGAAACGGTCAAGGACGCGATTGACCCCAACGGAATTCTTTCCGCCGGCCGATACGGCATCTGGCCGAAGCACGTGACGGGAGGCAAAGTCATGAAAAAGCTGGGAGCCTTTCTGGTTGTCGCGCTCGCATTTGTCTTCGCGGCGAAGGCGCTGCCCGCGCAAGAGGCGGTGTCGAGATCTCCCTCGTGGACAACGACAACGACGCACGAGCCAGGGCGAACCGCGCGGATACGTGCAGTATCACAATTACTGCTCGATGTGCCACGGCGAGGGCGTCGGGAAACCGGGCACGCTCGCGCTGCAGGCGAAATATAAGGGCGCGGTGCCGGCGCTGCTCGCCAAGCGCACGGATTTGACGCAGGCGCTGATCAAACAATATGTGCGGAATGGAATTTCCGATCATGCCCATCTTCCGGAAGACGGAAATCAGCGACGCGGATTTGGACGCGATAGCGGCGTATTTGACGCGCAACAACAAACCGTAGCATCAGGCAAACCTGTTTCATTCGGTGAATAGCAAGCAGGAGCGTGGCATGAGAGTCCCGCCCGGCGTGAGCCCCGGCGATTTTTCCGACGCCATCAAGCAGTTTCAGGGAGCAATCGGCAAGGAGTGGGTATTCACGTCCGATGAGGATGTGGATCTCTATCGCGATTCGTATTCGCCTTTCTGGCATGAAAAGGAAGAGCCGATTCCCTCGGCGGCGATAGCTCCAGATGGAGTCGAGCAGGTGCAGGCGGTCGTCAAAATCGCCAACCGGTACAAGATTCCCCTGTGGACAATTTCGACGGGCAAGAACCTCGGTTACGGCGGATCGGCGCCGCTACTGGGCGGCAGTGTAGTGCTGGACCTGAAGCGGATGAACCGGGTTCTGGAAGTGAACGACAAGAACCACTACGCGCTGGTCGAACCGGGCGTCAGCTATTTTGATCTGTACAAGTACATTCAGGAAAAGGGCCTCAAGGTTTGGATTGATCCGCCCGATCCCGGATGGGGCAGCCTGGTTGGCAATGCGCTCGAACGCGGCGGAGGCTATACGCCGATGCGCGACCATTTCGATTGCCATTGCGGCATGGAAGTGGTGCTGGCCAATGGCGACGTGGTGCGCACGGGCATGGGCGCGCTGCCCAATGCGAAGACCTGGCAGCAATATAAATATGGCTTTGGCCCTTACGTGGATGGCATTTTTTCGCAATCCAATTTCGGCGTCGTGACCAAGATGGGTTTCTGGCTCTTTCCGCAGCCGGAGGCGTTTCTTTCGGGAAACGTGATGGTTTCGAAGCACGATGATCTGTTCGCCATGGTCGAGGTTTTCGCGAATCTGCTGAACTCCGGAACCGTGCAGGCGACGACCACAGTAGTAAGCCCTCTGGCGTTCGGGCGCGATCCTGAACTGGCCACCCTACGCGCCAGTGGTTCGACGAAGGATCTAGAGGACTACGCCGCGCGGAAGAACATCGCGTACTGGAGCGTGTCGCTGCCTTTCTACGGGTCGGCGAAAGTTGTAGCGGCGCAATGGGAATACGCGCGAGAGAAATTTTCGGTGATTCCCGGAGTCGAAATTTCAGGATGGCGCGTCGTACCGCTTCCCTCTGGACGCCGATCAGCTGGCGGCAATCAGGAACCCTGTGCCGTTTGGCGTGCCCAGCCTGCAGACATTCCAAGTCGGCGGCCCGCGCAGCCAGGGGCACATGTGGTTCTCGCCAATCATCCCGATGACGGGCGAATCGGTGCTTGAGGCGCAGCAGGTGTTTGATCAGGTGTTCAAGGACCTGAGCGGGTCCGAAGGCGTCTCGGCGTCGTTTCCAGTCTGGTCGTTTTTCGCGAGAGCATTCGTGATCATCTACTTTTTCCCGATCGAGCACGATGTGGCAAAGAATCAGAGAAACCGGGAGATATTCAAGCGGTTGGTGAAAACGTCGGCGGAGCGCGGCTGGGGCGAATACCGGACGCATACGGCGTTCATGGGCGACATTTCGGATGCGTACTCGTTCAACGATCACGCGCTGCGGCGGCTGCACGAAACCATAAAAGACGCGCTCGACCCCAACGGCATTCTGGCCGCGGGCAAGTGCGGCATTTGGCCGAAAGCGATGAGGAAGGCAAGAGCGTGATAACGAGATTTCGTATCAGCCAAGACGGGAGCGCGCGATGAAAATTCCGCCAGGTGTGAGCGCCGGCGATTTTGCTGAAGCGATCAAACAATTTGAAGAAGCGGTGGGCAAGGAGTGGGTGTTCACAAGCGACGAAGACGTGGCGCTCTATCGCGATGCCTACTCGCCGTTCTGGGGAGAGGCGGACGAGTTGGTCGCGTCGGCGGCCGTTGCTCCGGATAATGTCGAGCAGGTGCAGAAGGTCGTCCGGATCGCGAACCACTTCAAGATTCCGATTTATCCAGTCTCCACGGGAAAAGATCTGGGATATGGCGGCTCCGCGCCCACATATTCGGGCAGCGTGGTTTTGGACTTGAAGCGCATGAACCGGATTCTTGAGGTCAACGAACCCAACGCGTACGCGCTCGTTGAGCCGGGAGTCAGCTACTTTGACCTGTATCGCTACATTCAGGAAAAAGGACTCAAGCTGTGGGTTGACGTTCCCGATCCCGGTTGGGGCAGCCCGATCGGCAATTCTCTCGATCGTGGCGGCGGGTACTTGACGGCGCTGTATCGCAACCATTTCGATTCCCACTGCGGAATGGAAGTGGTGCTGGCGAATGGCGAAGTGATGCGCACGGGAATGGGTGCGATGCCTGGCGCGCAAACCTGGCAGCAGTACAAGTCGGGATTCGGACCGTGGATTGACGGAATGTTTTCGCAATCCAACTTCGGCGTGATCACGAAAATGGGATTCTGGCTACTGCCTCAGCCGGACGCGTATCTTTCCGGAACCGTGATGGTCCCGAAGCACGGCGATTTGATGCCGATGATCGACATTCTCAATTGGCTGGAGAACACGAACTGTACGACGGGCATGCCGTTTCTGGGCAGCCCTTTGCTGAGCCGGGGCGGCCCATTCGGCCCCGGCGGCCCGCCGCCCGATGCGGAGCTTACGGCGCTGCTCGCAAAGCCGATCGCGAGTACGCTGGACGACCTGGACGCCTACGCGCAGAAAAAGGGAATTGGCTTCTTCAGCTGCACGCTGAGCTTCTATGGCGCAGCCGAGGCCAATGCCGCGAACTGGGAATTCGCGAAGGAAAAGTTTTCCGCCATTCCGGGCGCAAAGTTCGTGGACGGCCAGGCGTACAAGATGCCGCTGACCGCGGAGCAGCAGGAAAAGGTCAACTTGCCGCAGTTCGGAATACCCAGCTTGAGAATGTTTTCGATCGGCGCGCGGTCGGAGACCAATCCAGCGCCGGGAAATGGGCACATCTGGTTCTCGCCGATCATCCCGAGAACGGGCGAGGCAATCTTTGAAGCGAATCGGGTGTTTATTGACGCCGCTAAGGAACTGAACTTACCCGTTCCGCCCTTCAGCCTGCCCACCTGCTACTGGGAGAGAGGTTTCATCTACCTTTTTGGTTTTCCAATCACGCACGACGCCGAAACGAACAAGAAAAATCGCGCGTCGTTCGATCGGCTCGTGCAGATCGCTGCAGAACACGGCTGGGGCGAATACCGCACGGCTCCCGCACATCAGGCTTCAGTGATGGATACATATTCGTTCAACAACCACGCATTGCTGCATTTTCACGAAACCGTAAAAGATGCGATCGATCCCAACGGGATACTTTCGGCGGGCCGTTACGGCATTTGGCCGAAGCACTTGCGAGAGAAAAAGGCATGAGAGTTCCGCCGGGAGTGAGCGAGAGCGATTTCGCCGCTGCGCTGAAGCAATTTGAGACGGTCGTCGGCAAGGATTGGATTTTCACAAGCGACGAGGACGTGGAGCTCTATCGCGACTCGTTTTCTCCATTCTGGCATGAGGCCGAAGATTCAGTTCCATCTGCTGCGGTTGCGCCCGACGGACTCGAACAGGTGCAGGCGATCGTGAAAATCGCCAATACGTACAAGATTCCGCTCTGGACGATCTCGACGGGCAAGAATCTGGCGTACGGCGGTTCGGCGCCGCGTCTTTCGGGCAGCGTGGTCCTCGATCTGAAGCGCATGAACAGGATTCTCGAGGTTAACGAGACCAATGCGTACGCGCTCGTCGAACCCGGCGTCAGCTACTTCGATCTCTACAATTACATTCAAGAACACAAGCTGAGAGTCTGGATCGATCCGCCTGATCCTGGGTGGGGCAGCCCGGTCGGCAATTCTCTGGAACGTGGCGGAGGCCGCGGTCCGTTGCACGACCATTTCGCCACCGTTTGCGGACTGGAAGTCGTGCTGCCGGATGGCGAACTGATGCGCACGGGCATGGGCGCGATGCCGGGCTCGAAAACCTGGCAGCAATATCGCTACGGTTTTGGTCCGTACGTGGACGGCATGTTCTCGCAATCGAATTTCGGCATCGTCACGAAGATGGGTGTCTGGCTGCTGCCCGAACCCGAAGCTTACCGCGACGGCACGGTGATGGTTGCACGCCACGACGATCTCGTCCCGTTCGTCGAGATCCTTGCCTACCTCTACAATTCCCAAATCGTGCAGGGAACGATGGCGCTTGATAGCCCGCTGCTTACCTATCGCGTCTCGAAAGGCGGCGGAGTCGTCGATCTGCCCGGCGACATTTCCGTGGCGGAGTTGGAGCGGATCGGCCGCGAACAGAACATTCCGTACTGGAGCGCCGAGCTGCATTTCTACGGACCGGCCAAGGTCGTGGATCTTCAATGGGAATTTACAAAAGAAAAATTCTCGGCGATTCCCGGCGCTACTTTCAAAGAAGGCCGTTCGTATCGCTTTCCTGTGAAACTCAAGGACTCGGACGACGTCCTGCGACAATCTCTGGGCATTCCCAATCTTCAAGTCTTCGGGTTTCTCGGCAAGACGCAGGGCCACATGGATTTTTCGCCGATCATCCCTCTATCGGGCGAGGCCGTTTTCGAAGCTCTCAAGGCGTTTGGCGACGTGTACCACGAGATGGGCGTGCCGCCACAAAATCAATTCATCTCGCTGCCTTGGGCTTTCTTCCCGCGCGCGTTCGTTTTCTTGTTCGGCTTTCCCATCATGCACGATGTCGAATTCAATAAGCGCAACCGCGAAGTATTCCGGCGGTTGATCAAAGTCTCCGCCGAGCACGGCTGGGGCGAATACCGCACTCACATCGCTTACATGGACGACGTCGCAAGCGTCTACTCCTACAACAACCATGCGCTGTGGCATTTTCACGAAACCATCAAGGACGCGCTTGATCCCAACGGTATCCTGTCGCCCGGCAAACAAGGCATCTGGCCGAAACGCATGCGCAAGGCGAGGGCTTAGCGAAAACGGTCACTCGACACCTGCAATGTCCCAGCCCTCTCGCCTCAACAAACGCAAAATGGAGCCACGGATGAGACTTCCTCCCGGCGTCAGCCAGGCCAACTTCGCCGAAGCGATCAAGCAGTTCGAGGCGGCCATCGGCAAAGAGTGGGTGTTCACCTCCGATGAGGACGTGAACCTTTATCGCGATGCCTATTCGCCGCTTTGGCACGAAGACGAAGAGCCGATTCCGTCCGCCGCAGTCGCTCCGGACGGCGTCGAGCAGGTGCAGGCTGTCGTCCGAATCGCGAACAAATACAAAATCCCACTGTGGACGATTTCGACCGGCAGAATCTGGGCTATGGCGGTTCGGCGCCGCTTCTGGGCGGCAGCCTCGTGCTTGATCTCAAGCGCATGAACCGCGTGCTCGAGGTCAACGACAAGAATCACTATGCGCTGGTCGAGCCCGGCGTCAGCTATTTCGATCTCTATCGCTACATTCAGGAAAAGGGCCTGAAAGTCTGGATCGATCCGCCCGATCCCGGTCTGGGGCAGCCCCATCGGCAATTCACTCGAGCGCGGCGGCGGATATACGCCGATGCGCGACCACTTCGATTGCCATTGCGGCATGGAAGTGGTGCTTGCCAATGGCGACGTGGTGCGCACGGGCATGGGCGCGCTGCCGAATTCAAAAACCTGGCAGCAATATAAATATGGCTTCGGTCCCTACGTTGACGGAATCTTTTCGCAATCCAGCCTCGGCATCGTCACGAAGATGGGAATTTGGCTGATGCCGGAACCGGAGGCTTATCTCTCCGGAACCGTGACGGTATCCAAACACGACGACATTTTTCAGCTCGTCGAAATCTTCGCGTATTTGATGAATTCCGGAACCGTCCAGGCCACCACTCTGGTGACCAGCCCTCTTTCCTTCGCGCGGCCTGACGCGGAATTGACCGCTCTTCGCGCGAGCGCTGACAAGCAGGGTCTGGACGACTATGCTGCGCGAAAGAATATTCCCTACTGGAGCGTTTCTCTTCCTTTCTACGGACCCGCCAAAGTCGTCGCCGCGCAGTGGGAATATCGCGCAAGAAAAATTCTCTTCGATTCCGGGCGTGAGATTTCGCGACGGCGCTTCGCACCGCTTCCCGCTCAGTCCCGATCAAGTGGCGAAAATATTGGACACGGTCCCCTTCGGAATTCCGAGCCTGCAAACGTTTTCGATACTCGGCCCGCACGGCCAGGGTCATTTGGGTTTTTCGCCCATCATCCCCATGACCGGAGAAGGCGTCCTCGAATCCCAGCAGGTTTTCGAGCAGGTTTACCGGGACCTGGGCTCTCCCGGCGGCGCCGCGGCGGCCTTTCCGGTTTTCTCATTTTTCGCGCGGGCGTTTGTGATCATTTATCTTTTTCCGATCGAGCAGGACGTCGAAAAGAATCGCAAGACCCGCGAAATTTACAGGCGCCTGATCAAGATTTCGGCGGATCACGGCTGGGGAGAATACCGCACGCACACCACATTCATGGGTGACATCGCTGCGACGTACTCCTTCAACGACCACGCATTGCTCCGCCTGCATGAAACCATGAAGGACGCGCTCGATCCGAACGGCATTCTATCGCCAGGCAAGAACGGCATTTGGCCGAAAAGCATGCGCAAAGCGCGTACCTAGGCGGACCGCCGAAATCCTGCGCCATTCTGCCTCAGACTGCAATCCCCGCTGATCGGGCTATAATGCCGCTTCGCCTACCCATGTACTTTTTTTATCGCATCCTCACCGCCGTCGGCATGCTCTTTCTCGCGCCGTACTACGCGCTGCGAGGGTGGCGTCGCGGCGAGCCGTCGAGCGCACTGTGGGAGCGCATGGGCAGCGTGCCGCAGGAAATTATCTCGCGCGCCGCAGCTCGCGGCGACCGATGGTCCCCGCGCCGGCGCGATCTGGATTCATGCCGTGTCGGTTGGCGAAGTGCTCGCTGCAAAGCCGCTCGCGGAAGGCTTGCAGCGGCGCTTTCCGGGACGCAAGGTTTTCGTCTCGACGACCACCGAGACGGGCCAGCGGCTGGCGCGCGAACGACTGCAAACCGTAGATGGCATTTTCTATTTCCCGCTCGACTGGGTCGTGCCGGTGCGTCGCGCGTTGCAATCCATTCGTCCAGCGCTTGTGATCGTGATGGAAACCGAGATCTGGCCGAATTTCCTGCGCGAAGCCCGGCGTCTGAGCGTGCCCGTGATTTTCGCCAACGCGCGCATCTCGGAAAAATCGTTCGCCAGGTTCAAGCGTTGGGAATTTCTGGTCGGCGAATTTTTCAAGCGCACGTTGCAGGACGCTGAACTCTTTCTCGCGCAGACGCCCGAGGACGCCGCGCGGCTGCGCGAAATGGGCGCGGCCGAAGAGCGTGTCGAAGTGACGGGAAACCTGAAATACGATGCCGAGCCTCCGGCTCGCGAGCGAGTTCGGTGCGTGGCTGGAAGGTCAAATTCGCGCGCAGGAGCGCTGGCCCGTGTTTGTGGCCGGCAGCGTCGTGGCAGAAGAAGAAGAAGCCGTGATTGCCGCCTACGACATCGTGCAGCGGCAGTGGCGTCACGCGCTGCTGATCCTTGCGCCGCGCAAGCCGGACCGGTTCGATGCGGCCGCGGATATTGCCGCTGCGGGCGGTTGGAACGTGGTGCGCCGCAGCTGTGTGGACGCGGCGAAGCCGCTGGACGAAAATGCGGATGTGCTGGTGCTTGATTCCATCGGCGAACTCGCGGGGCTCTACTCGCTCGCGGACGCGGTTTTCGTGGGCGGCTCGCTGGTTCCCGCGGGCGGCCACAATATTCTTGAGCCGCGTGGTTCTCGAAGCCGCCCGTTTTCGGCCGATCCATGGAAAACTTTCGCGACATGGCCGCGCAGTTCCTTGCGGCGAAGGCGGGCGTCGAGGTCACGAGCGGCCACCAGCTCGGAAAAGTTTGGGTGCAGCTGATCGAAGACAATGCCCTCCGCGAGCGCATGGGCAAGGCCGCGCGCGAGCTCTCGGAACGCAATCGCGGCGCCACGGCGCGGTCGCTCGAGCGCATCGCCGCCGTTCTTCGCGAGCGGGAGAGGCCCGCGTGACGCTTGTCGAATCGCTGCTGTGGCCGCTGACGCTGCCCTATGGCGCCGTCACACGTCTGCGGGCGCGCGCCTACCGCAAGGGAATCCTGCGGCAGCGCCGTCTCGACGGCATGGTCATCAGCGTGGGCAACCTGACCACCGGAGGCACGGGCAAGACGCCGATGGTTCTCTGGATCGCGCAGAGTTTGCTCGTCGAAGGCAAAAGCTACAGGCATTCTTACGCGGGGATATCGCGGCGAAGGCGATGCGGCCGCTTCGACCAGCGACGAAGTGCAACTGCTGCGAGCGCGCCTGGGCGAACGCGTTGCGCTGGGAGTCGGCGCAGATCGCTTTGCGCGCGGCAGCGAACTCGCCAAGCGCGGCGTCGAGTCGTTCGTTCTCGACGACGGATTTCAACATCTGCAATTGGCCCGCGACGTGGATATCGTGCTGATTGACGCGACGAATCCTTTCGGGGGCGGCCATCTGCTGCCTGCGGGCCGCCTACGCGAGCCGCCGTCAGCGCTGTCGCGCGCTGACGTGATTGTTATCACGCGAAGCGACGACGCCCCGGCTGTCGAGGCCGCCGTTCGCCGCCATTCGGTCGCGCCAATTTTCTACGCGCGCGCCCATCTCGAATCCGTTCGCGCGTTTCGCGGCGAATTTCCCGGGACGGAATATGCGGAAGCATCCTCTCGCAAGCTTTTCGCGTTCAGCGGCATCGGCAATCCCGCTGGGTTCCGCGCGAACCTAAGCGAGTGGAGACTGGATATCGTCGGCTATAGGGTGTTTCCCGACCACCACCGCTACAGCGAGCAGGATGTGAAGGCAATTGAGGCCGAAGCCCGCGCAGCGGGCGCGAACGCAATCATCTGCACGGAGAAGGACATCTTCAATTTGTCGAAAGCCCCGTTGCCTGCGCTGGATCTTTACTACTGTCGCATCTCGCTGCAGATCGCTCGCGAGCAAGATTTCTGGCAGGCCGTGCTGGCGATCGCGGAATCCCGCTTTCGATCCCGGCGATGAATCGGCGGCTTGAAATCGAGCTGCAATTTTAGACGCGCCGCGCTGGTTTGCGGCAATCGGGGTGCGTGTGATACTTTTCGGCGCGGCGTCGCCAACCTGCCCGGCGGTGCTCAACACTTAATGGATACGCGCGACAAAATCCTTTCCCGCGGCGGTCTGCACGATGTGCTCGAAGAGCATCGCCGCTCGGGGCGCAAGATCGTCTTCGCACATGGCGTGTTTGACCTCCTCCACGCGGGCCATATCCGCTATCTTCGCGCAGCACGCGACGAGGGCGATCTGCTTGTGGTGGCGATTCATTCCGACGCGAGCGCCAGAAAACTGAAAGGTGAGGGCCGGCCGATACTCACCGAGCGCGCGCGTACCGCGCTCGTCGCCGCGCTCGCGGCCGTGGATTACGTGATCGTCTTCGACGAAGCCGAGGTCGAGCCGCTGCTGCGCGAATTTCAGCCCGAGGTGCACGCCCGCGGCGCTGATCGCACGATCAATGCCGCGCGCGATGCCGAACTTGCGGCGATGCTTGGCATTCGAGTCGCCGTCGTCGGCAATCGGTCGCCGCACTCGACGAGCGATACTCGTCGCGCGCCTCCGCCGGGGCATTGATGACTGATTCGCGGTCCCTGCAAATCAAGCAGTCGAGAAAATTCTGGATGCGCTGGCGGGTCCGGCTCGGGTATCCGGTCGCGGCGGTGTTTCTGTTGCTCGCCCGGCCGATCCCGCGTTCGATTATGATCGGAGGAATGGTCGCTGCGTTCGGACTGCTGGTTCGCGGACTTGCTTCGGGCCATCTCCGGAAGGACGAAGAGCTTGCGACATCAGGTCCTTACGCGCTGACGCGAAACCCGCTCTACTTCGGCAGCGCGTTTTTGGCGGCCGGATTCATCGTCGCGGGAGATTCCTTGTGGGCCGGGCTCATCGTGGGCATCTACTTCGCGGTTTTCTATTACGCCGTGATTCGCAACGAAGAGGCGGACTTGCTGAAACGCTTCGGCCCGGCATTTGAGGAATATGCCGTGCGTACGCCGCTCTTCTTCCCGGGTTTTCGCGCACCCAAAGGCTCGACGTCGCACGCAAAATGCGAGCAAGAACTGCGTTTTCATGGCCGCAGTACCGGCGGAATCGCGAATATCAGGCGCTGCTGGGAACGATTGCGGGACTCGGAATCGTGTGGCTGAGGATGTGGATTCGAATGCGGTTTGGTTACTGATCCGGAGGGCTACTGCAGTCTGTAAACGGCGTGCATCACCCGCTGAAACTGCGGCCTGTAAATCAAATCGAACGCGCGTTCCTTGCCCGGAAACATTTCCAGTGCCACGCGCTTCGTAGCGGCGATCATTCCCGAAGCTTCCTCGGCTGTGAGGCCGCCTTCCGCGATGGTTTCCACGGTGAGCTGAACTAGAATGCGCAATCGCCGGATACGTCGGCTCTCGTCATCAATTTCTTCCTGCGTCGGATCCGTTTTCGCGCCGTCTAGTAATGTTGGCATGGTTTGTTGTGCAGTTCGAATCGTAATAATGCCTGCCGCCGACGAGACCAGCAATAGTACTTGGGGCCAGCCTGGCCTCTTTTGCAACGTGTGAGCTGAATGAGTCGCGGGATTTGTCGCCAAATCACCGCTCGACGTAAGTGCGCACCGAGAGGTTTGTGCCGTCCGTGAGCGCAGTGATGGCACCGTCGCGATCGGTGCGCAATAATCGCACGCCGTGCTGTTCGAAACGCTCGACCACGCTTTCCGAGGGATGCCCGAACGGGTTCGATTCGCCAACCGACACAACGGCGAAGCGCGGAGCAACGGCAGCGATAAATCCTTCCGTCGAAGACGTCTTGCTGCCATGGTGTGCTACTTTCAGGAAATCCGCCGCGAGCGGTGCATGTTCCTCGACGAGCTTTTCTTCGGTGTGTTTCTCGATGTCACCCGTCAGCAGCAGATGAACCTGGCCGTCGGTGAGCCTCAAAACGAGCGACGCGTCGTTCGGCGTTCGCCCTTTCGTCATCGCTGGTGGTAGGCGGCCAGAGCACGTCGGCGTAAGAGCCATCCCAATCGGTTTCAAGCGCCCTGCGTTTTGCGCACAACGGGAATCCCGCGCGAGCGCGCCTGGGCAAGTAAACGCTGGAAGGCGGGTCGCTCGTCATCGCGCCCAATCCATAGTTCGCCGACTTGAAAATTTGCCAGCACAGCGCGTCAAGCCGTCCATGTGGTCGTGGTCCGCATGCGTCAGCGCGACCACGTCGAGACGCTTAAGGCCTCGCGACCAAAGATACGGCGAAACAACTTCTTCGCCGACATCCGTTCCTGAGCGATATCCGCCGACCCATTCCGAGCCGGCGAGGCCGCCGCCATCAATCAGCATCGTGCGTCCGTCGGGAAAAGCCGCGAAAATCGAATCGCCCTGGCCCACGTCGAGCACGCTCACTTCGAGACGGCCGCGCGCGAGGTGTGGCGCAAACGGGTGTGACGCGACAAGAACGGTCAGCGCAAGCAGTACGAAAGCAGATACCCACTCCGCAGCCGCGATCGGCGGCGGGAGTCTGACGCCTCGCGATGCCGGCCCGTTCGCACGCGCCGCAGCTGCGCGCGCCGCTGCCGCGAGAACAATCAACGCCGCGAAAAATAGAACTATCAACCAGAACGGCGGATCGGGAATGCGGTAGGAAACGCGCGGCAAGCGGCTGAACCAATCAATCGTCGCGAGCAGCAATCCCGAGCAAAATCCGAGCGACTTTTGCGATCGCCACCGCGAGTCTTGTCCATACGAAAGTAAGAAGCAGGGAGAGAAATCCGAGCGGCACGATGATGCCCGTCAAAATACCGCCGGAATATTGCTGAGCGGACCCGCCAGACTCACGCGGTGAAAATCCCGCGCCAGCAGCGGCATCATTCCCCATTGGATCACCGCCGAAAGCAGTACGATTTCCCACAGGCGCAGCCCCGCGCGAATGGGCAGCGTCAATAGCTGGCCGGCGCGTGACGCGAGCCGCGGCGGCAATCGCGCGGCGAACCAACGAGCGGCAGCGCGCATTTCGATGCGGAATTGCGCGATTTTCGGCGGATGAGCACCGTCGCGCGTCACATCGCCCAAATGCCGGAGCCCGTTGCGATACGGAGCGCTTGTGCGGCTCATCCAGGGCAGCGCGAGCCCGGCGATCACGCTCGCCGCGAGGAAGGAAAGCTGAAAGCTCGAGTCCGTGAGAGAAGACGGTTTCCAGAGAAGCAGCACGAGCGCCGCGAGCGCAATCGTATTCAGCAGTTCGACGCGCCGGAACAGCGGACGCGCGCACAAATAAAACGCGGCCATCAGCGCGGCCCCAGAATCGGCGGGCGGTCCTGCACTACTCCCACGTAGACGGCGAGCACGGCAAGAGTGACGAGCAGTGGTCACGCCGATGCGGCAGCTGCAGACCGCGGCAAATCCAGAAAAGGAACACCACGAGCGCGCCGACGTGCAGTCCCGCCACGACCAGTACGTGGTACGCGGCAGTTTTCTGAAACGCGGTGACGACTTCGGAATCCACGAAGCTGCGGTCGCCGAGCAGCATGGCCCGCAATACCGCCGCGCGCGCGGGCTGACCGGGAAAGAGAGAATCGAGCCGGACGAGCAACGCGCCGCGTGCGCGCGCCAGCCGCTGCAAAAAAGTAGGCCGCGGACGGTCAACTAATTGCAGCAGTTCGCCGCTGCGGAGCGAGCCGGTCAAATCGATTTTCTGGCGTGCGAGAAAGCCGCGCAAATCGAACGCGCCGGGATCGAGGAAATTGCGCGGCGGCCGCGCCTTCACAAGCGCTTCCACGCGATCGCCTGCACGCAAGCTTTGAAGTGCGTCGGCCGCATGCGCTTCGCCATACAGATTCACGCGCAGGCCGCCGTTGACCGGCACTGCTTCGCCGCTCTGTTCCACTTGTTCGAGGTCTATGTCGAAACGGCGTCCCCACGGAAGCGCCATCGGGTCTTCGCGCAGGCGTCCGCGCCAACGCAGCGGATCGTTTGTGTCGAGGCGGCCGGCGGCGACCAGGCGCGTAGACGTGATTTGCGGGAATGGCGGCGCGCTCAACGCCGGTAGCGAGCGCGCCGAGAGCGATCCACGCGACCAGAGCAAGTATCCAGGCCGGCCAACGCTGCTTCCGCCACAACAAGAGCCCGGAAATCAGAATCGCCAGCGATGCTGCGGCAATCCACAGACGGAGCGAGCCCGGCCATCGTGCTGCAAGCCCGATTCCGGCCGCGAACGCCGTCACGAGCCACAGCACGGGAAGTTTCACGGACGCCGGCGGAGGCTTACCACCGTCTCCATGTGAAATGTTTGGGGGAAGAGATCGAACAGGTGAACGCCTGAAATGTCGTAGCCGGATTTGGCGAATGCGCCGAGATCGCGCGCAAGCGTGGGCGGATCGCAGGAAACGTAGGTGATGCGGGCGGGCGCCATGCGCGAGAGCTGCTTGACGATTCCCGGCGTCAAGCCGGCCCGCGGGGGATCGAGCACGACCAGCTCCGGATGTTCTTTCAATTTCGTGAGAAATTGCTCGACGTCCGAAGACCGCACTTCGATCACTCGACCGCTGCGGGCGACCCGGCCGGAAGTATTCGCTTCCAAGTCGCGCGCCGCCGCAGGATTCGATTCCACAGCGATCACGCGCGCGAAATGCTTCGCCAGCGGCACGGAAAATAATCCCACGCCAGCGAACAGATCGAACGCCAGCCGCCCGTCCGATTCATTCTCCGCGACTACGCGCGCAAGCTCGCCGGCGAGAAAGCGATTCACCTGAAAAAACGAGAAGTGGCCCACGCGGTATGTCGAGCCCGCCGCTTCGCATTCAACGAAACCAGGGCCGTCGAGTTCCATGCGTTCGCGAGTGGGATCGTGGAAAAGCAGGCTTTCGATCTCCGGCAAAATCCCGCGAAGCTTGTCCACCAATTCCTGGGCGACGGGGAGGAAAGCCGGCGAAAGTTGCGGTGATGAGGAGTTTGGAATCGTCGCCGCCTGCAAACGCCTCGATTTCGCGCAACTCGCGAGGAAGCATACCTGCTGCAGCGCCGGCGCGAAGCGCGAGAAGAGTTTTCAGCAGGAGCGGTGACAGAATCGCGCAATCCTCCACTGCGCATAGCGCGGTCGAGTTCGCGCGAAAATATCCGATGCCCATGCCGCCCGCGCCATCTTCGCCGAGCGGACGAACTTTCCATTGCGCGCGATTGCGATAGGCCCAGGGCGGCGAAGCGTGAGTTGTGATCTCGCCCGGCCATTCAATGCGTCCGATTCGACGGAGCGTCTCGCGCAGGATTTCGGTTTTGTATGCGAGCTGCGATTCGTAGGGGATGTGCTGGTAATCGCAGCCGCCGCAAACGCCAAAATGCGGGCATCGCGCGGCCGCGCGGTCAGGCGAAGGTTCGAGCAGGCGCTCCAAGCGCGCGCGAATGAATTTCTTTTTCTGCTCGACAGGCGCGGCGGTGACGCGCTCCGCCGGAAGCACAAAGGGCACGAACACGGTCGAGCCATCATGATGCGCCAGGCCCTCGCCGCCATAAATTAGCTTTTCGATAGTAATTTCCACGCGGCTATTGCCCCACGGATCTGTGTCGATTAGACATGTGGTCGGACCTTGTGTTTGCAACGACTTAGACCGATTTCTAATCGCCAGTGTGTCGATTAGAAAATGGCGACAACGGCTCTTACCGTTGCTTTCGCCGGCGCCGAATTGTCGTTTGTGATTCATGGCTCTGCAAAAACGCTAGCACAGTTGCGCAGCGACGGAATAGATCGTAAAAGTACGAAGTACAGAAACTGGACCACGGTACAGGCCGCAACTAAACCGCAGAACGGCGGAATTACCCGGCGATCACGTGAGGTAGAAGAGGCTCAAACGCGGGACACCGAACTGCTCGAACAGCCGCTTCTGCGTGTACTGCCGCTCGAGCTGCGCTAATTGCTCCGCAGACATCTTACGCCGGTAAGGGGCCAGCGAGCGGTCCATTTCGCGACGGATCGCGAGGAGCGCCTCTTCGTCGGCATCGGCGGAAAGCGCGGCGGTGAGCTTTTCTTCGAGAATTGTGAGGCGGCGCTCGAGATCTTCCAGATCGAGCGCGGCGGGCGAATCCACGAGCGGCAACGCTTCGTCGATTCGTTTGGCCGTGTCTTCCATGCGCGACGCGATGGCGGAGTGCCCGGCTCGATGCTTTTCAGCGGAGGCTCGCAGGCGCGCGGCGTTACGCTCGAGATATCCCTTCAGTTCGACGCGTGAAAAAGGTTCGGTGGCAGGCCGCGACGCTGCAATTTCCGGGCCCGTACCGGCGGTTGCCTCCTGATGCTTCGGCAGCGGCATCGAGCACGGCGTCCACGCAATACGCGAGGCTCTTCAATTGCCGCCCGCCGGCGGCACGCCGCGAACGGCTCCAGCTTTCAAACGCGCGGTCTATTCCTTTGAGCACGGCGTTAAGGGGGATCCCTGCCTTCTGCCACGTTTCGACGATGGCCCAATCGAGCGGAGACACCAGCAGATGCGCGCCGCGCTTGCGCCAGAAATGCTCCTCGATTTCGGTGAAATAATTAAAGTAGTTGAAGGGTTCCATTGAGCCAGCGCTCAGGATTTTGCGCCGGGCTGGTTGCGTTCCCAGATGATACGCAGTCCATCGAGGGTGAGGAATTCGTCGGTGTGCTGGATGTGTTTCGAGCCGCCGGCGACGAGTTTGGCGAAGCCGCCCGTGGCGATGACCTTGGCTTCCGAGCCGAATTCCGCCTTGGTGCGCGAAAGAACACCGTCTACTGAATCTATCGCACCGTAATAGAGGCCAGCCTGCATCTGCTCGACGGTGTTGCGGCCAATAATTTTCCCAGGATCCTTGATTTCGACGCGGAAGAGCCGCGCGGCTCGGCCGAAGAGTGCATCCGCCGAGATACCGATTCCGGGAATGATCGTGCCGCCGAGATATTCGCAACGCGCGGAAATGACGTCGATTGTGGTGGCCGTGCCGAAATCCACCACGATGCACGGGCCGCCGTATTTTTGAAACGCCGCGACGCCGTTCACGATGCGGTCCGCGCCCACCTCAAGAGGATTATCGACGAGCACGGCCATTCCTGTCTTAACCCCCGGCTCGACGAACAGGGCCTTGCGGCCGAAATAATGGTCCGCCATTCCGGCGAGCGTCGAGTTCAGCGGCGGGACAACCGAACTGATGATCACGCCGCCGATTTCGTCGGGCTTTAATTTGGCCAGCGTGAAAAGGTCACGCGTGAGAATGCCGTATTCGTCGATGGTTTGATCGCGCGCGGTGGTGAGGCGCCAGTTGGCGACGAGTCGTTTCTCGCGAAAGACGCCCAGCACCGTGTTCGAGTTGCCGACGTCGAGCGCCAGAAGCATCAGGAAGCCTCCGTCACGTCGCCGGAAAGCACTGGTTCCGTGCCGCGCCCGTCGTCGCGCGTCACGCGCAGCACGCCGCTGGGCTCAAGCCCGGCTGTGACGCCAGTGAAGGTTTCGGTTGCTGTGGTGATGCGCACGCGCTTGCCCTCGAAATAACTGGAGACCTGAGCGAACCGCCGGAGGATCGGCCGCGCGCCCTCGGCGAGGAATTGATTGTAGTAGCGGTCGAGGTGGCGCAGCAACCGGATCAGAAGATCGAGGCGCGAATGAAACTTGTCCGTTTCCATGCGGAGCGAGGTCGCGACATCCTCGATCCCCTCGGGCATTTTCGTCTGGTTGACGTTCATGCCGATGCCGATGACAGCATAATGCACGCGGTCTGGCTCGGCGTGCATTTCGGTGAGGATGCCGCAGAATTTCCGGCTGCCGTTGCGCCCGCCGTTGTTTGCGTGGCGGATCATCAAGTCGTTGGGCCAGCGAATGTCGGGAAGGGTGTCGAGGTCTTCGGCGGCAGCGTCGCGCGCGGCGAGGCCGGCGACCAGCGTTAGAAGCGGCGCATGCGCGGGCGGAATCGGCGGACGCAGCAGCACGCTGCAATATATTCCGGACGATTTCTCCGATGCCCAAGATCGGCCCGCGCGGCCCCGGCCGGCCGTTTGCTCCTCGGCGAGGACGACAGCGCCGTGTGGCTCGCCTGCTTCGCCCAGACGCATTGCGACCGAGTTCGTGGAATCGGTTTTGAAGAAATGGTAGATGCGGCGGGCGAAGGGCGTGCCGTAAAGGCGATGGCTCAACATCTGCGGGGCCAGAATGTCCGGCATGCGCTCGATGTGGTAGCCGGAGCGCGCATGACCCTTGACCTTTACGCCGACGGCGCGCAATTTTTCGATCCAGCGCCAAACCTGCTGGCGCGTGACGCCGATCTCTTTCGCGATCTTGGCGCCGCTGATGACGATGGTCGAATTTTCGGCGAGCAGAGTGAGCAGCGCGTCAATGCGCCGGTCGGTGGTGCCCGGGAGATTCGCCATTCGCTTCGTGGCCATGGGTGGAAACCACCGAGGATACTCGACGCCCACGTTGGGAACAAGGCAGACCTGCGGCTACATTTGAATCTGAAACCGGAGATTGATAGGCGAACTGGTGCCAAGGAATTTGCCGGGCGTAGCGGTGCTACGCCCCTACGGAACTTGCGTCGGCGGGCGGGCGAGGCGAGTGGGCTGCGACTCGCCAAGCACTAGTGCCGGGCACGATATATCGTTCCCCTACCGAAAAACTGCTGGCGATTAGGAGAGTTGGTCGAGGCGATCTTGCAACTTTTTGTGTTCGATCTGGCGTTCCATCATGGTCGCGCGCAGGTCGTCGACGACCTTCCCGGGGGCCTTGCTGGTGAAATTGTCGTCGGCGAGACGCTTTTGTTTCGATTCGATATCTTTTTCTAGGCGCTCGATTTCTTTCTTCAGGCGCGCGATCTCGGCGGGTTTGTCGATCGTGTCGCCATAGGCGATGCGCAAATCAAACGCCGAGGTCGAGCGAATCGCCGCTCCGGTTGGATCCAGGTGGACGGCTGAAATCTGCAGTTCGGAGAGCGCCGCCAAACGCATGAGCGGATCCATATTTTCTCTAACGAGGTTCTTGAGCATCGGACCAGTCGTCCAGAATTCCGCCGCGATTCTCTTTTTCGGGTCGAGCTTCATCTCGGCGCGAATATTGCGCGCCGCGATGACGATTTCCTGCAAGCCGGGCCATGGCGTCGTCGGAACCGGCGTCCGCCCAATTAGGGAGCGGTTCGGGGAATTTATCGAGCGCGATGGAGCGCGCGCCCGCGGGCTGCGGCAGCTTGTGCCAAAGCTCTTCGGTGAGGAAGGGCATCGCCGGATGGAGCAGGCGCAGCGCGTTATCCAGCGCCGCGAAAATATTGCGCCATGCGGCGACTGCGACTTCGCGGTCAGGGTCGGCCAGTTGCGGCTTCACCCACTCGATGTACCAGTCGCAGAAATCGCCCCAGAAAAATTGGTAGATCGTCTGGCAGGCTTCGTGAAAGCGGAAGTTTTCGAGCGCAGTCGTTGACCTGCGCCGTCACGGCCGCCAGGCGCGAAAAAATCCAGCGGTGCGCGAGCGCTCCTTCGCCCTTCACCGGGTACGGAGCTTTGGCGCGAATTTCCGGCGCGGCGAGTTCTTCGAGCGTAAGGCCGCTCGCTTCGACTTTTTCGAGGTTCACGAAAAGAAAGCGCGCGGCATTCCAGATTTTGTTCGCGAAGGCGCGCGCGCCCAGGATGCGGTCGTCGCTCAGGATGATGTCCGTGCCGGGAGCGGCCATGCTCGCGAGCATGTAACGCAGCGCGTCGGTGCCGTATTGCTGCGTCAATTGCAGCGGATCAACGCCCGTGCCTTTTGTCTTCGACATCTTGGCGCCTTCGGAGGTGCGCACGAGCGAATGCAGGTAGAGGCGCTGGAAGGGAACGCGGTCTTTTGCCGTCGCGCCGCCCGTGAGATGCAGGCCCATCATGATCATGCGGACGTCCCAGAAAAACAGGATGTCGTAGCCGCTGATCAGCAGGCTCGTGGGGTAGAAACGTGCGCAGGTCCGGCGTGTCGTCCGGCCAGCCGAGCGTAGAGAATGGCCAGAGGGAAGAGCTGAACCATGTGTCGAGGACGTCCGTATCCTGCGTGAGCTTTGCGCCGCCGCATTTCGGGCACTTCGTGGGAATGCCAGCGGCGCGCGCGTGGCCCTCGAAAATTTCGACGCGCGAATCGGTCGCGGGGACCATCTCTTTGCAATCCGCGCAGTGCCAGATGGGAATGCGATGGCCCCACCAGAGCTGGCGCGAAATGCACCAGTCGCGAATGTTGTCCAGCCAGTTGAGCAGGATCGTGCGCTGATTGTCGGGCACGACTTCGATCAAGCCGTCGACGCACCGCTTCCTTTGCCGGCTCAGCAAGCGGCTTCATCTTCATGAACCACTGCGTGGAAATTCGCGGCTCGACTTCGGATTTGCAGCGGTCGCAGACGCCGACGGCGTGCGAGATGTCTTCGATTTTTTCGAGCAGGCCGAGCGCTTCGAGATCGCTGACGATGCGCGCGCGCGCTTCGAAGCGGTCGAGCCCGGCGTATTTGCCCGCGGCCGCGCTCATGTGGCCGTCGTTGGTCATCACGTCGATTTCCGGCAGGTTGTGGCGCTTGCCGACCTCGAAGTCGTTCGGATCGTGCGCGGGCGTGATTTTCACGACGCCGGTGCCGAATTCGCGGTCAACGTACGTGTCCGCGATCACCGGAATCTCGCGGTCCATCAGCGGCAGCATCACGGTCTTGCCGATGAAGCGCTGGTAGCGTTCGTCCTCCGGATGGACGGCAACGGCGGTATCGCCGAGCATCGTTTCGGGACGCGTGGTCGCGACGACGAGAAATTCCTTCGATCCGACCACGGGATAGCGCAGGTGCCAGAGCTTGCCCGGGCGCTCGATGTGGACGACTTCGAGATCGCTGATGGCCGTCTGGCAGCGCGGGCACCAATTGACCATGTAGCGGCCGCGATAGATCAGCCCTTCGCGATAGAGCCGCAGAAAAGCTTCGATCACCGCGCGATATAGCGCGGGCTCGAGCGTGAATCGTTCGCGCGTCCAATCGCACGAAGCGCCGAGGCGAATCATCTGCTCCTTGATCGCGCCGCCGCTTTCGGTCTTCCATTGCCAGACGCGCCGCTCGAATTCCTCGCGGCCCAGATCCTGGCGGCGGATTTTTTCCTTGGCGAGCTGGCGTTCCACGACGAACTGCGTGGCAATTCCGGCGTGGTCCATGCCGGGCAGCCACAGCGTGCGATGGCCGCGCATGCGATGCCAGCGGACGAGCATGTCAATCTGCGTGTGCTCGAGCATGTGGCCGATGTGGATCGAGCCGGTGATATTGGGAGGCGGCAGCGCGATCGAAAACACGGGGCCGTCGGCGGAATTTTCGGCGCGGAACAGTTTCTCGTCGAACCAGGCCTTGGCCCAGCGCTCTTCGATCTCCTGCGGCTCGTAGGCCTTGGGGATTTCCCGGGGCATGAATTCCTTGTGGTCTTGAATTTCGTGCTGAGGCGAACAATCAATGATAAGCGGCGGGCGCGGACTGCGTCAAATGGAGCGGCAAGATTGGATCGAGGTCTGCGAGCGGATTACGCGTCGAGCGAGTGCGTAATGGAGAGATCCCTCGGCCGCGATGCGGCCTCGGGATGACGATCCTGATCAAGGATCGTCATTTTCCCTTTTTGGCGAGTTCGCTTTGGAGGAGGTTTTCGACCAGCGGTTTTAACACGCCTCGCGAGAGCAGAGTCGTGAATTTGCGGTTCGAGTCTTGCGAGTACTTTGCGAACAACCTCATCCACGGTGTCACGGTCCGCTGCGGCGGACTCCGAAGTCTGCGCGCTAAAATCCGGCGGAGGCATCAGGAATGGAATTCCAGCCAGCGATTCGCGGTTTGGCGGCGGGCCGGTCGGAATACGTTCGCTTGCGTCGCTCGACGGAGTTTCAAATGACGGCATCGAGGCTTCTCCCCACGCGGGAGACGATTCTGTCGCCATTGGCTGCTCGACAACCGGATCTCCAGACGACGGCGCGAAGAAAGAGTGCAACGGAGAAACGTGCTGCGGACGCGAGCCGTACTCCGAAGGTCCGTGCGATTCCTCGCTATCCACGAGCAGCGGTTCAGGAGTGACGTGCACAGCCGGCGATTCCACCAAGCCTGGATCGCGCGGGCGAATGAAGATTGGGTTTCGACCGAATCAATCTCGAGATCCTGATCAGGCTGCGAAGCAGCGACGGCTACAGGCGCCGAGACTGGATCGGAAACGGGTTCGAAAACGGATGGAGCAGGCGCAAACCAGGAATCAGCCGGCTCGCTTGCCATAACCGTGTCCGCGAACGGCGGCTCTTCTTGAATTGCGTGCGAGACCGGGAACAATCTCTGAGCTTCCGGGAGTTCGATTGCCGTGTGTTCTTCGGCGCGAGCGTCGATTGATTCGACGGCCGATTCAACAGGTGATTCGATTGCCGATTCAATTGGCGACGAAGCCTGCTCATGTGACTCAGCAGGTTCGTCCGCAGGATACGGGACCGCTGGTGCTATCGGGAGATTGCACGGAAAGAGAATTCATCCAGCCGCCGCCGGTGTGTTCGGACTGCGTGGGCGCGAGAGCGTCCATCCAGTGAGCAGCGGCAGGCGCAGAGCTCGGCTCGGATTCCGATTCAATCGACGGGAGCTTGTTGCAGCCCGGGCTCGATTTCAGATTCCGCAGACACGATCGGCGCATTCATCTCAGCCGGCGCGCTGAAAATTTCGGATAACGGAGGTTCCTCGACCCTGGATTCCTCGATCGCAGTTTCCGGAAAAGCGGTCCACGGGAGCCTGGTCTTGCACGACCGGTTCGCTCTCTTCCACAGGTTCGGGCATGCGAATGTGCCGCGGAGGATAGTCGCTCTCCGAGGGGAACGTGGATGGCTCTAAGTTATCGTCCGAGGAAAACGCCGGCATGTTCGCCGGATTCAGCCGGAACTTCGAAATCCATCGCGTTGCGGCGCCAGTCGCTTGAGGTTGATGCGCCGTCGAAATCGTCTTCGTCAGCTTCGTCGACTTCGGCGACAGGAGGCTTGGCTCGCGGCCTGCGGCTTCGGTTTGTTCGTCGTCCAGTGCGCGCACGCCTTTGCCGAAGCCATAGACCATCGCGGCTTCCTCGGCAGTGGGTTCTGGGAAATCGGGCAGCGGCTTGGGTTCAGCTCTCGCAGGAATCTCGAGTTGGGCCACGGCTTCCGGCGGGTGTTCCTTTGCTTCCTCTGGCTTTGGCCATCTCCGCGACAACCTTGGGATTCTTTTCGAGCGCGGACATCACCATTGCGATCAGCGGGTCAGGAGGAACGAAGGGCTTTTTCAGGACGCCATCGGCGCCCACGCGTCGCGCTTCTTTTTCATCCAGCGGATCGAACGCGCCTACCAGCAAAATGACGGGGACGTGCGAAAAGCGTTCGTCTTTTTTGACGAATTCGCAGACTTCATAGCCGTTGCGGACCGGCATGAAGATATCGGCGAGAACCAGATCGGGATTCAGGTCGGGCATGCGGCGCACGGCCGCTTCGCCATTCCCAACCGTGACAACTTGGATGCCGCGCTCTTCAAACGCCAGCACGACCATTTTCTGAATATTGGCGTTATCGTCGGCGACCAAAATCTTGGGCACTGGGATCCCCTGGAGGCGCGTCCAAACGGCACCGCGCCTGCCTTTGACTACACCTATTGCAGCATTACCGGAAGGGAGCGTCAACGAACTCGAAGTACAGGCGTGCTACAGTTGTTAGCAGGGGGTAAACAGGCCCCTTGGCGATAGAAACCTGACAAAAACCCAATGAAAACGGCTAAGAACTAGTGTTTGCCGTCACTTGCCATTTGGCCCAACTCTCAAACTGAGACAGCCTTGCCCAATCGAGCCCGGGAGCGGTGTTCTGGGTGCACTCGTTGCAGTCCAGGCGCCCCGATCTATCCACAGGCTCATGCGATCTGCAATTTTACCCTTGGCTCATGCAACGTCGTGGTTATAATCCCGCATGGCGCGCGAGCCGCAGGATCCCCACTTTGCAATCCTTAACCTGCACTCGACCGAGTTCTGGTCTGGAGACATCGGACTCACGCTTGTAACTATCTCGCTCGTCGTCCTAATCTTCGCTATCGCCCCCTTCGGTAAAGCTGGCATCGTCGGGCGAATTTTTTTCGATCTGGCGATGGTTACCCTGATGATTTCCGGAGCCTTGACGATTGAGCAGAGCCGCCTCAGCAAGATACTGGTGATCGTCGCCGTCATCGCCAGCGCGATTGTTTTAACAGCCGCACGGTTCTATTCGCTGGCGCCGCTTCACCAGTTCGCCAGCTTTCTCGCAACGGTCACACTGCTTCTGTATTGCCGCATTGTCTTGCTCCTGATGTTTCGCCAAGGCCCAATTACCTGGAGCCGCATTCAAGGCGGGCTTTGCGCCTATCTTCTTCTCGGCATGGCTTGGGCTTCCGCTTTTGAATTCGTTGAATATATGCGGGCTGGCTCGTTCCATTTCGTGTCCCCGCCGGCAAATATCGACGAACTCTCCTCGAAGCTTACCTATTTCAGTTTTTCCACTCTCACCACCGTCGGCTTTGGCGACGTGACTCCCCTCACAAGCTACGCTCGCTCGCTTTCGATCGCCGAGGCCGTCATGGGCCAGCTTTTCCCGGCTGTGCTCATGGCCGCGCTGGTTGCAATGGCCCTGCAATCTCGCCCCAAACCCTGACCGCAAGAAAATGCGTCGCATGAAGGACTCCTCGCCTAACTCAAGCGCCACAATATCGACGCGGAATCCGGGCGCGTGCTCTGCGCGGGTTTCAGAAAGCGCAAACCGAAGTCGCGGGAATCCTGATTTTTGCAGGTTCGGTAATCGTGGCGAGTTACTTCGAAGTTTTCGCTTCTCGAGGGCAGGCGTGAAACGGCAGATTTAGAAGGGAATTAGTTTGTGCAGCCCCTTCTTTTTCTTGCTGGTGGATTCCGTGCTGGGATCGCTCTTATCGGCTGCAGCTGGCGTGGTCGTCGTGGACGAACTCGACGACCCAGCAGCAGCCGGAGTCGTTCCCGACGCCGCAGTCTGTGCCTGCTGCGTTTCTGTTGTTGAGGCAACAGCTGCTGCGCCCGCAGGTGCTGGTGTGGACGACGAACTTGACGCCGCGGAATTCGCAGTCGCTGCCGCTTCCGCTGGCGGATTTGTTGTCGAAGACGACGACTCCCCAGCCGTTACCGGCTCGGCAGCAGGCGCAGTTCGGTCAGTCGCTGCGGGTTCGGTAGAGGTGCCGACCGCACCGGGCGTATCGACAATCTGAACCCCGGCAGCCGTGGTCGGAGCGGCCGCAGCCGGCGCAGGAGTGGCCGCGTCCGGAGAGTCCGTTACGACCGACTCGGAATCCGCGGTTCCAACGTTCGACTTTGGCGCATCGGGTCCCACCGCACGCACGGAGAACGAAGGCCCGGCGGCGCCCTCACGCAAGACTTCCATCGCGGATACTGTATCGTCGGGGGGATTTAGGTTAGGCGCCCCGGAGTGTGCCGCAGCGGACACGTCGGGACTGCTCTTAACCATATCCAACGGGAGCCTTAAAAAAGGCAACTCGCGGTGCTGTTTTGCATAGAGCTGTTGTTGCTTCATCCGCTGGATTGCGTCGGGACTTGGAGCAGGAATGGGAAGGTTCATCGCCTTCAGGCGTTGTTTGGAGCCGCCCACCAGACTCGATGACGGATAGTCCTGAACGATGCGTTCATAACACTTGGCTGCGAGATCGGCCCAGTGGTTCTTGTCATCTTCGTTCTTCGAGGCTTGTTTGGCGCGCAGATAAACTTCTCCCAGCATCCAGAGTGCGTCGTCGCCCTGGCTAAAAAGAGGATATCGTCCGGTGACTTCCACCAAACGAGCCGCCGACGCTCGGTAGTCCTTCTTGACGTAATAGAACTGCGCAATCCCAAATTCCCCCGCGGCCAGAACTTCCTGCACGTTGCGCATGCTCTGTTCGGCCTGGGGCACGAACGGGCTCTGAGGATACTTCAGCAGGAAGGTCCGGAATTCATCTTCGGCCGCCTCGGCGTGGCTGTTGTCGCGATCCGCCTTTTCCATCAATTTGTAATGCGCCATGCCCACTTGCATTTGGGCGTAGGCAGCTTCGTCGAGAAACGGGAAAAAGACGATGAAGTTTTTATACTCCTCGATGGACTGCGTCAGGCTGGTCGTGCCGCCTTCTTTGTAGAAGGAATCGGCGACGCCGAGCTTCGCCTTGGCGAGATACTCGCTGTCCGGATAAGTGTTGATCAGGGTTTGAAAGTCGAGGCGTCCCTCGGTGTACTTGGAGTGCTTGATGGCCAGCATCGCCCGGTCGTAAAGGACCTTGTCGGGTTCGGTCGATCTGCGCCGTATCGTCCTTTTTCACGGGCGTCGGCTTGACCTTGGTGATCCTGGGCTTTTTCTGGCCGTAGGCGGTGACGCACATGGATCCGGCAAGCGAGACGGCAATACCGGCAATCAGGAGATGACGCTTTATCATAATCGCTCGACCCACACGCTTTCTCAAACCCGCTGACTCAAGGCTTCGGTTGCGAGTTTACGAATTTGCCGCACAGCTGCTGCCGGATCGGGGGTGTGGAAGATCGAAGTCCCAGCGACGAACGTGTTTGCTCCGGCCTGCGCCAACTCGGCCGTGTTTTCCGCATCCACGCCGCCGTCGACCTCAATCCGGAAGGCGCCATTATAGCGCGAGCGCCACTGATTCAACTGCCGAATTTTTTCAATCGCCCCGGGGATAAATTTTTGGCCCCCGAAGCCCGGATTCACCGACATCACCAGAACCGTATCCACTTTATCAAAGACGTCCGTAAGAGTCGCCACCGGCGTCGCCGGGTTAATTGCCACGCCTGCTTGCGCGCCAAGCTCCCGAATCATCGTGAGTGCGCGATCCAGGTGCACCGTCGCTTCCTGATGAATCAGAACGCGGTTGGCGCCGGCTTTCACAAATCGCTCGATGTATTCTTCGGGCCGTTCGATCATCAGATGCACATCGAGTGGCAGGCGGGTTGCCTTGTGCAGCGACGCCACGACTGGCACCCCAATTGACAGGTTGGGCACGAAATGGCCGTCCATCACGTCCACGTGGATTACATCCGCTCCGCCCTCTTCCACGGCGCGCACGTCCTCGCCCAGCTTGGCGAAATTCGAGGCTAGAATGGACGGCGCGATTTCGATTTTTGCGTATGCCATGGAGACCCGGGGATTCTAGCACAGCCCGAAACCGGGGGCGCGGGCGGGATCGCTACTCGGCAACCTGCAATTCGATGGTCGAACTCGAATCCACGCGCTGGCCGCGCGCCGGCGTCTGGCCCACAACCGTCCCAGCGGCCGAATCAGAAGCGGGCTCCGGCGTGAGCTTCGAGAGCCTAAGTCCTGCGGAGCCTAATTTCGATTGCGCCTCTCCGATCGGCAAGCCTGTAAGCTCAGGCATCACGTAGGCGGCCGGCCGAGGGCCGAGCGAAACCAGCAGATCCACGTGCGGGCCCGTGACTTCCGTATTTCCCGGCGCGGGATCCTGCTCGGTCACGGTGTCCGCCCCGCCTCCGGGCAGGTAGGCGCTGGAAACTTCGCCTAGCTGCATTCCACCACGGAGAAGCTCCACCTGCGCCGCGCGCAAGCTGCGGTCCTGCAACTGCGGAATGGTTACCTTCTGAGGGCCAAGGCTGAGGACCACGTGCGCGCTCTGCCCGGTCTTCACGCGGACGTTCGGCGGCGGACTCTGGCGCACGACCGTGTCCAGGGGAAGATTGCTGAAGATGCGATCTTCAACCTTCATGCCCACGCCGCGCCCGTGCAAAATCTGCTGCGCCGGCACGGCTCCCTTGCCGACTATATCCGGCATGGCCACTTCACGACCCTGGACAGCGAAACGCATCGCCGTCAGTGCGCTCAAAAATGCGACGGACGACAGAATGAACAGCAACACCGCCATCCTGAAAATCCATTGCAGGCGCTCTCGCAGCACCATTCGCTCACCCCTTCTGCGATGAGCCTAGCACGACTGGCCGGATGAGCACGAGCCGTGCGACTAAAAGCTAAATCGCGCGGCCAGTTGGATGATCCTCGGACGTAAAGGTGTTCAAGATTTGCCCGAAACCGAAGCCGCCCTGGTCGAGGATGTTCGTGTCCGGATTCTCGAACTCCGAGTGGTTGAGGATGTTGAAGAAGTCTCCGCGGATTTCGAGCTTCAGCCTCTCCGTGATCGTCGTTGTCTTCGAAATAGACATGTCGAAATTGATCAGGCTCGGCCCGGTCAAGGAGTTCCGGCGGAACGATCCGTAGGTGCGCAGTGACGGGCACAGCGTCGCTTGCGTATCGGACGGGAACGTCCCGGCTGGCTCCGTCGAAAGCTCGCTGCACAGGCCCGGATCGGTTGGATCGTTGTCCGTGCTCTGATTGTTCGTAAAACTCGCCGGATTGAAATAGAACAGTCCGTTCGACCTTGGATTCAATGTTTTTGTGGAGCCGATCACGTTGGCATTGGCGACAATTGAGTCGCCGGCGCCAGAGGGCCCTTCTTCGAAAGAGCCGGTATCGGGCAGGTTAGCGAAGATATCCAGCGGGAAGCCGCTCCGCCAGGTAACGATCGGGAAAAGCGTCCATCCTTGTGTTAGCCGTTTCGGTCCCGACTGCCACATGCGGTCAAACGGAAGATCCCATGCGCCGCTGAACGTGATCCGATGGCGGACATCGGTATCGCTCGAACCGCGAAGAAGCTCGGGATTATACGAGGGAACCTGTTCGCTCCGCTGACGGAAGCCCGAAGCGTTGTCAATGCTATGGCCGTAGGTGTAGCCGAGCGTGAAGTACACGTTGCCGAGCTTCGTATTTCCGACCTGCTTCTCGAGGCTGGCCGTCAAAGCGTTGTAGTTCGCGTCGACAATATTTCTAAATTCCGTAAGCGCGCCCAGGCTGCATGTGGCGTCGGGCGATGCACCGGAGGTCGTGTTGCCGAAATCATCCTGACACGTACTGTTGCCGGGAGTCAGATTAAGCACGTGATCGGTGCTGCCAAGGATGAACGGATTGACATCCTGAAGCGCGGTGAGCCCGTGCGAACTGCTGCCCAGATAATTCAATTCGAAGACGAGAGTCGGCACGATTTCATGCTGCACGCTCAGATTGTATTGATACGTGTACGGCGTGTGCAGGTGCGGATCGACGAAGAACAATTGCGGGCCGAATGGAATCGATCCTGGCGTCGAGAAATACTCGGGACCAGAAAGCCGCGCGACCGACGGAAACGTGTTGACGTTGCATGTTGAGCCGAACGGATCGGAAAAATATGTGATCGTCGAGGCGGACTCGTTCGACGCACTGCAGTTATTGCCGGTGAGCGTCTGCGGGAAGTTGAAGTTCGCCAGGCTGAAATACGGCGGCTGGCCGTTGAACTGGAAATTGTCTTCGGCCTTCAGGATGTCGTAGAAAATTCCGAAGCCTCCGCGAATGCTCGTCTTTCCGTGCCCGTCGGGATTCCACGCGAAGCCGATTCGCGGCGCCCAGTCGTTGCGATCGGGGAAATTCGCTCCGCGGGGTGCGCCTTTGTCGCCGGGGAAGACGACGCCGACCGGTGCGCCTTGGAACCGCGTGGAAACGTCCCCGGGAACGACGGAGAAGGTACGTCCCAGGGTATCCAGTTTCGGTGAGTTGTACTCGTATCGCAGGCCCAAGTTTAAAGTGAATTTCTTCGTAAGGTGCCACTCATCCTGGAAGAATCCGTACCAGGATTTCGTGCGGATGTTCGACGGTGCAGCTGCGCCCTGGACGTAGTCACTCGCCGCTCCCAGCAGGAAATCGGCAAACCCGTTCCCCGTTATTGTCCCGTCGAAGTCGTACAGGCCGTTGGTGATGAAATCAAAGAGCTGGTTGTTCTGGTACGCGGAAACGCCAAAGCCCATTTTCCAGGTGTGCGCTCCGCGTATCCAGGTCAGCGTGTCGGAGACTCCAAACGTGTTGTTGACGAGCGAAGTCGGGCCGGAGAACGTGTAGCCGACCGTCGTGGATTCGGCGTTAATGCCCACCAGTGGTGGTCCGGTAGGATTGTCGGGCGTCAGATTGGTGAACCCCAACGCATCGGCCGTGAAGGCCTGGTTGGGGCCCACAGGATGAGCCTGGTCCTCGGAGAAGCGCTGCGTCGAAAACCGCACTTCATTGAGAAGGTTCGTCGAAAAGATGTGCGTGTAACCGAGATTCAGGAAATAATCATTGACTTTCGTGTTCAAGGAAAAACCGGGCACATCGGCCCAGGGAACAAAATTGGACGCGGTAACGAAAGGATCCAGAGTGGGATTGCGTTGCCCTCCGAGCGTGGCCGTGATCTGGTCTTTCTGCGTCACTTGGAAATCGAATCGCATCGTCAGCTCGTTGCGATTGTCAATCGCCGAACTCGTCGGAGTCAGCACTCCCGAATCGGCTACCGGCATGAGTCCATTCGTAATGTAGTTCACGGAAACGGGATTGAGCGCGGCCGGGTTCAGAAACCCCGCGGGCTTGCCGGGCGCTTGAAAGAACGGATTTGCTTCCGTGAACGCGACCACTCCCGAATCATCGGAAAAATCGCATCCCGCCGCAGGATTCGTAATGCAAGCCGTCTGCGCGGTCGTCAGAACGTTGACCTTCGAGAAAAGCGGCGTTGTGAGATCTGTTTGTTTTTGTCCCTGGTAAGCGACAAAGAAAAAGAACCGATTCCTGCCGTCGACTACGCGCGGAACGGAAATTGGGCCGCCAAAGCTGGCGCCGTATTGATTGCGACGAAGCGGATCGCGCTCGATCTCATTCAGGTGGTTGAAAAATGAATTCGCGTTGAGGTCTCCATTGCGCAGATAGTCGTACGCGCTGCCGTGCCACTGGTTCGTGCCGGACTTGGTTACTTCCGTGATGATTCCGCCGCCGTTGCGTCCGTACTCGGCCGAGTAGTTGCTTTCCAGAATCCGGAATTCCGCGATCGTCTCCGGATTTGGATTGAAGACGACCCCGTTATCGAGCAGATCGTTGTTCAGCGAGCCGTCCATCAGGAAAGTAACGGAATCCGTCCGCCCTCCCGAGATGCTGTAGGTTCCCGCACCTGTATTATCGGGATTTGATTCTGTAACGCCGGGCTGGAGTTTCGCGAGGTCGAGAACGTTCCGACCGTTCAGCGGCGCTGCCTGAATCGCTTCGCCAGACACTGTCGCGCCTACGGTTGAATTCTGGGTCTCCACGCGCGTTGTTTGCGATTCCACGGTAATCGTCTGGTTGACGGCACCGAGCGTCAGCGTAATGTCGAATCGAAGCGACTGGTTGATCTCCAGTCGATTCGGTTGCGTGGCCAACCTGTTGAACCCCTGATGCTCCACTTCCACGCTGTAGGAGCCGATCGGCAGGTTGACAACTTCAAACGTGCCGTCCTCGCGAGTCGAGGTTGTGGTGCTCAGATGCGTAGCCGCATTCGTCACGGTCACTTTGGCGCCCGGCACCGCCGCGCCTTGTTGGTCGGAGACGGTGCCGACCACCCGGCCCGTTGCGTCTTGGGCTAGTGCCACGTCGGCGCACAACAGCAAAAATCCGAAAACACATACATATCCGAATATTCGGACAGATTGTTTCATGGACTCTCCCCCTAAAGGCTTTGCTTCTCAACAAACGCCTCACCCAATAACCCCAGCTGAGCAAGCGTCCAGGCGCTATGAAAGCAAGATGATGGCCAGACTACAGGAGATGGGCTCGACGGAAAAACGAATGGAATCCAGTCGCGTCTAAATTTTTTCGAGTAGAGCCGCGAAGAATCCGTCCGTACGATGTACTGAAGGCGAGGTTCGGAAATACCCGCCTTCAGTAAGAAGGGCTGAAGACTCCACACTCGCCGAAAGATATGCCTCGAGAGTCCGGGCGACATCGCCTGCAGGAACGCGCCGGATGGATGGTGTATCCGCCAAAACCTCCGCGATGACGTCCTCGTTTTCTTCGGGCTCGATCGAGCACGTCGAATAGACGAGCCTGCCACCGCGCGCAAGATGAGCGAGCGCCACCCTTAGCATTTTGGATTGTTGTTCGTGCGATGCCGCCAGCTGCTCGGGACGCAGCCTCCATCGAATTTCCGGATGTCGCGCGAGTGTGCCTGTACCGGAACATGGAGCGTCCACGAGAATGCGCTCGAATTCGACGCGGAATGGAAGCGTTTGCGCTGCGTCGAGTTCGATTAATTGCACGCCATCGAGGCGGAGCCGCTTGAACTGTGCTTGCATCGCCCGCAAGCGGTGCGCGTGACGGTCCGATGCCACCACCACTCCCTTGTTCCCGGCGGCCCTTATGAGCGCGGGCGTTTTGCCCCCAGGCGCAGCGCACAAATCAAGTACGCGATCTCCGGCGCGAACACCGAGAAGCAGCGGTATGGCCTGAGAAGCCTCATCCTGAATCGAAATCCGGCCCGCACGGAACGCTTCCGCGCGGACCGGGCTGCCACCACTGACGCCGAATGCCGCGTTCAATAGTTGCCCGGGTTCCACGTGCATGCCGGCCGCCTCGAGCCCGCGGATTACTTCGTCGCGCCTTTCGGAATCGTGCAGCGCGCAACTCAGCCGCGGCGCGCGATTGTTTGCTTCGAGCAACTCAATCGTGGCCGTCTCGCCCAGCTGCGATAGCCACCGCTCGACCATCCACGTCGGATGCGAATGGACAATCCCAAGGCGCTCGGCAGTCGAAATATTGGGCGGCAGATAATTCTCAACGGGTGACCTCGCGTCCGCTGCCATCTTCCGTAGAACTGCATTTACGAGCGATGCCGCTGACGTTTTTCGCGCCGCCTTCACCAGCTCGACTGACTCATTCACGGCCGCGCGTGCCGGAATCTTCTCGAGGAACCGCAGCTGGTACGCGCCCATTCGAAGCGCGATCGCGACAGGCAGATCGAGGCGCTCGACTGGTTTTTTCAACGTGCGATCGAGTAGAAAATCCAGCAGGCGCCGCCAGCGCAGGACGCCCATCGTGATCTCGGTCGCCAGTGCCGCATCCGTCGCCTTCACGCTCGATTTCAGTTCGGCGTGCAGCAAGTCGCTCGCGTAGGCGCCCTCTGCTTCGACGCTCCGCAAGACCTCGAATGCAATTTGTCTGGAAATTGAGACTGGCATTACGCTGCTCTAAGTGCCGAAGCGCTCGCCGGGCTCGATGCGCGCGCCGCTCATAAACTCGGCGTCAGTGACGCGGTTGCGGCCTTCGAGTTGGACGTGTTCCACGCGCAAGACGGTGCTGGCGCCACAGATTACGAGCAATCCGTCTTCCTTGGTCGGCAGAATCATGCCGGGTGTGCCGCCCGCCGAGATCGGCTTGAGCGGCTTGCCCCAAATCTGGCAGCTTTTTCCGCGAAAGGTCGTGGACGCGCCGGGCCACGGTTGCAGGCCGCGGATGCGATTGTATATTTTGAACGCGCTCAACCACCAATCGATTCGCCCGTCGTCCTTCTTGAGAATTGGCGCGAGCGAAGCCTGAGAACTGTCCTGCGCCACGGGCGCGACCTCGCCACGATCTAGTTTCCGAAGCGTCTCCACGATCAACGGCGCGCCCGCTTCGGCGAGCTGGGCAGTCAGCTCCGGCGCCGTTTCGTCCGCGCCGATTCCGGTCTGGTATTTCAGCAGCATCGGCCCGGTGTCGAGCCCCGCATCGATCACCATTGTCGTGAGGCCGGTAAGCTTCTCGCCATTCGCAATCGCCCAATTGATTGGCGCGGCGCCGCGATATTTCGGTAGCAGCGATCCGTGCAGATTGATCCAACCGAGCCGCGGAATATCAATCAAGCGCTGCGAAATAATTTGCCCGTAGGCAATGATGACAACCGCGTCCGGCGCAAGCCGCCGAAAATATTCGTAGGCTTCGTCCGATTTGATTTTCTCGGGCTGGTAAACGGAAATCCCGGCGGTGACAGCCGCATCTTTGACGGGCGATCCGCGAAGTTTCTGGCCCCGACCGTGAGGTCGGTCCGGCTGCGTTACCACGCCGGCAATCTCGAAATCCGGTTCGGCGATCAATCGCTGCAAGGATGGAACGGCGAAAGCGGGCGTGCCGCAAAAGACGATTCGTAGCGCCACAGGCGCGCCTACCAGTCGCCGGCTTTTTTCAATTTGCGGATTTTCCGCTTGATCATGTCCCGCTTCAGCATGCTGAGGTGTGTGATGAATAGAACTCCGTTGAGGTGGTCAATCTCGTGGCAGAACGCGCGCGCCAGCAATCCTTCGCCGCGCATTTCAAATTCTTTGCCCGAGGCATCCTGCGCGCGCACCGTCACGTACTGCGGCCGCGCGACATGTCCGCGAAATCCCGGCACCGAAAGGCAGCCTTCTTCCTCGCGCTGCTCGCCTTCGGCATGAATGATTTCCGGATTCGCGCAGACGATTTTGGCTTCCTCATTTTTCCCGTTGCTGACGTCAATCACGGCCAAACGGCGACCGGTTCCGATCTGCGGCGCCGCCAGCCCCACGCCATTCGCCGCGTACATGGATTCGAACATGTCCGCGACCAGCGTCTGCAACTCCGCGTCAAATTTCTCGACTCGCTTTGCAGGCGTTTCGAGCACCGGATCGCCGTATTTCACAATGGGATGGATCATCGCGCTTTTTCTCGCCAAGCTTTCTGGAACGAGTTTCCTAAAAATTATCCAGTTGCCGCTGATATCCGTCGAAATTCCTGCGAGTCTCTTCCAGCGAATCCCCGCCGAATTTCTCCAGAAACGCGCCCGCCAGAATGAGCGCCACCATGGCCTCGCCGGCCACGCCGCCCGCCGGAACCACGCACACGTCCGAACGCTCGTACGCCGCCTTGATCGTTTCTTTGGTGTTCATGTCGGCGGTCTGCAGCGCGCGGCGCAATGTTGAAATCGGTTTCAGATACCCGCGTACCACCACGTCCTGTCCGTTTGTGATGCCGCCTTCGAGACCGCCGGCGCGATTCGACGACCGGTCAAATCGCTTCCGCGTCGCGTCATAGCTGATCTCGTCCTGCACTTCCGAGCCGTAACTTCCCGAATTCGTGACGCCCGTGCCCATCTCAACGGCTTTTACGGCCTGAATGGACATAATCGCCTGAGCCAGTTTGGCGTCGAGCTTTTCGTCCCATTGCACGTGGGTTCCAAGCCCGGGAGGGAGCCCGCGCGCGACGACTTCGAAAATTCCTCCGACGGAATCGCCGGCGCGCAGCACGTGATCCACTTCCGCTTTCATTCGTGCTTCCGTGGCCGGGTCAACGCAGCGCAGCGGCGATTCCAGATTCTCGCAGATCGCCACAATTTCTTCCCAAGTGGCCGCGCGTTCCACTCGGACGTGGCCCACAGCAATCGTGTGGCTCAGGATTGTGACGCCGAACTCGCGCAGCAGCGATTTGGCCAGCGCTCCCAGCGCGACGCGCGCAGCGGTTTCGCGAGCGGATGCGCGCTCGAGCACATACCGCGCGTCGTGAAAATTGAACTTTTGCGCGCCCGCCAGGTCCGCGTGGCCGGGGCGAGGCGCCGTCAAGCGGCGCTGCGCGTCGTCCGCGCCCTCGCTGTCCTCGACCGGCATGGCCTTCTCCCAGTTTTTCCAGTCGCGGTTTTCGATGCGCAGCGCAATGGGCGCGCCGATCGTCTTTCCGTGGCGCACTCCGGCCAGGAAGTCGGCCTGGTCCTTTTCGATCCGCTGCCGTCCGCCGCGCCCATACCCTAATTGCCGTCGGTGCAGTTCCCGCCCGATGAAATCGAGGTCCACCGGTATGCCGGCAGGCAAGCCGGAAATCCACGCGACGAGCGCCTGCCCGTGGGACTCTCCGGCGGTGACAAATCGCAACATGTTTTCTGATTCCTTGCCTTTCAGGACAGACGAAGGATTCTACCGGACGCACTCGCGCCCGTAAAGGCCGCGCGATCTGCGATGTGCAACGGGAATCGCCGCTTGCGCCTGGTTCGGAGCAAGAAAGCGGATCAGTTTGAACAGCCCAAATGGAAAAGCGTCCCGTACCGATTCGGCTAAGGCGCAACCGGCAAGTCAATGAAACTGGCATTTCCTCGGGTATGCCAGATGCGCTGTGTTGCCTTCTGATAATCCTCGGGCTTTGCATCAAAAATGTTCGGCACAAACGTCTGCGGATTGCGGTCGTACAGAGGGAACAAGCTCGATTGCACTTGGACCATAATCCGATGCCCGGGCAAGAAGACGTGGTTCACCGTCGGAATGGCGAACCGGTAAAGCAGCGGCTGATTCGGTGTAATCGCAGCGGGATGTTCAAAGCTCGTGCGATACCGCCCGCGAAAAATGTCCAGCGAGACCGCTAGCTCGTACCCGCCCATCCCTGGTTGCGAAGGAACCGTGTCGGGATACACGTCGATCAGCTTCACGACCCAATCGCTGTCGCTGCCGGTGGTCGAGGCGTAGAGATTTACCTCAGGCGCACCGCTCACCCGCAGGGGCGCAGTGAGGGGTTCCGTAACATATGTAAGCACGTCAGGACGGCCATCGACGAATCGCTGATCGTCCACCAGCCAGTGCCTCCATGCGTCGCCGTCTGAGTCAACCACCGGCCTCGCTCTGTACGGTATGGGTTTCGACGGATCGGAAACGTACTCATCGAATTTCGGCGTCGCAGCATCCGGGATATCAAAAGACAAACCGCCCTCCGACGTTAGATAGAGTCCCCGCGATTGGTTGGGACAGCCCTGATCGCAGCTAAGAGGCCAAGACTGGAAGTGATCCCAGTGATTCTCACCGGTGTTGTAAATCAGCACCGGCGGAGTATTGGCCTTCGGCGCGTTGTCCATCAGGTATTGATTGAAAAATGGAAGCAGCACATCGCGGCGAACCTGCAGCGCCGTGTTTCCGTCCCAAAGCAGTGGCCCGAGCGAATAGCCATCGCCGTTGATTTGACTGTGCCGCCAAGGTCCCATCGCCAGAAAATTCTTGTCGTTATTAGCGTCCTTTGGTTCGACGGCCGCATAACAGTGGATCGCTCCCCACATATCTTCCTGGTCCCACAGGCCCTGCAACCACATCACCGGAATGTTCAGAGGAAGCGAGGCCATGATCTTGTCGAGAGCCTGCCCCTGCCAGAAACCATCATAGGCTGGATTTTCCTCCGTCCTTTTCCAGAATGGCATCTGATCCAAACCAGCGGCGCGCGCAAAATCCCCAGCCGAGCCCTTCCTGAGAAAATTCGTGTAATCGTCATGCCCTTCGCGCGGTATGTCTGGAGCCGAACCAAGCACCGACGTCTGGTCCATGATGTAGTCGAGATTAGGTTGGCGAAACGCGCCGTAGTGGAACCAGTCGTCCCCCATCCAACCGTCAACCATCGGACTCTCGGGAGCCGCCACCTTGAGCGCCGGATGCGGATGGATCAGCGCCATCACAACTGTAAAGCCTTCGTAAGAAGAACCGATCATGCCCACCCTGCCGTTGGACTCGGGCAAATTCTTTACGAGCCAGTCGATTGTGTCGTACGCGTCGGTCGTGTCGTCGATTCCGCTGCTGTTCAGCGGGCCAATCGGAGGAGGCGTCATGATGTAAGCGCCTTCGGAGCCATATTTGCCGCGGACATCCTGGAATACGCGGATGTAACCGGCTCTGACGAACACCTCGTCGCTCAAGGGGAGCTCGTCCAGCATGTGGGGAGATTCCGACCGTGCAGCACGGTCTTTGGCGTTGTAGGGAGTACGCGTCAACAATATCGGAGCGCGCCTGGCGCCTTTGGGCGTCACAATCACCGTATACAGTTTCACGCCATCGCGCATCGGGATCATCTCGACGCGTTTGACGTAGTTGTAGTCCGACGTAGGCGCCTTGAAGTTAGCCGGAATGTCCGACTCGCTGGGTTTGCCTTGCGCGAGCGAAGGCACATTCGCCAAAGCGAGAGCGAACGCGAGAACGATGGAACGGCGGAATAAGGTCATCGGTTATTCTCGTGGGACTCCGTAGCCAAACCGCTGAAGCGCATGGCTTCCTTGCCCGAATTTATCACAACTGCCTCTCGCTCCAGATAAGCCGTATCACGCGACAAGTGGTTCATCGACATTGACCCTGCGAAGTTGCACGTCGTCCGCACCGATCGCAATCCAGCTCGCTACTCGCGCGGATGTTTGCTTGACGCGCCGTGCAGCGGACGTTACGCTCTCGAAGACTCGGCTGGACCACGGCAGCCGCTTCGCACACGATGCCAGATACCACCGAAGCCCCATCTCTGCCCTCACTCGTCGGCGATTCGCTCAAGAAGTACGTCTTCGCCGTCCAGGATTATTGGCTGCTGTCCCTGCAGTCCGTCGTCAATCTTTTCTCGCCTCCGCAATATTGGGCGGACACGCTCGAGCAAATGGATTCAGTCGGCGTGGGTTCCATATTCATTGTCGCCACTGCCGCTGTTTCCATCGGCGGAGTTCTCGTGCTCAATACCGCGTCCCAGCTTCAGCGCTTTGGGATGGCTGCGCTCACTGGCGATGGCGTCGCGCTTGCCCTGGTCCGCGAACTTGGCCCCACGATTACGGCGCTGCTCGTCGCGGGCCGGAACGCCTCCGGTATGGCTTCGGAGCTCGGCTCGATGGTCGTCACGGAACAAGTGGACGCGATGCGCGCTCTCGGCACCGATCCGATTCGCAAATTGATGACGCCTCGCGTTGTAGCTACCGTATGCATGCTGCCGCTACTCGTGGCTCTGGCTGACTTCTGCGGCCTCGGCGGCGGGTTCATCGTGGCGTATTTCACGCTCCGTCTGGGCGCCGTGCAATTCTGGACTCGCGCGGTTCATGCTCTCGCGCTGGCGGACGTTACTCAGGGAATGGTCAAGCCGATTGTTTTCGGGTTCATCATTTCCACGGTGGGCTGCTACCAAGGGTTGCGAGTGAAGGGCGGCACAGCAGGAGTCGGCCGGGCGACGACCACCGCCGTCGTCATTTCTTCCATTGCGGTGCTCATTTCGGATTTCTTCATCTCCAAGCTTTTCCTGCACACCTTCAACTAGGACGCCAGCCGCCCGCGATTCCCCGAGCGGCCAAACCATCCCTGCGAATCGTTGCGTTTTCCATTTATAATCGCGGCATGGTGGACCTGTCCCGCGCGTCGCCGATGCGCGAAATCAGTACCCTTGTGCCGGGCGAACCCCTCCTGGCTTTTAAGGACGTCCGCGTTGGATTTGATGAAGGCGATGTTCTCCAGGGAGTTTCCTTTGATCTGATGCCCGGAGAAACCAAGGTCTTCCTCGGCGAAAGCGGGTCGGGCAAAACCCTGATCATGAAAATGGCCGCCGGCCTTTTGCAACCCGATTCCGGGCGCATATGGGTGATGGGCCACAATATTGCCGAGATGACCGAAGACGAGCTGCTCGATTTTCGTCGTCATCTTGGGTTCGTGTTTCAGGAAGGCGCGCTTTTCGATTCGATGACCGTCGCGGAGAATGTCGCGTTCCGACTGCGCGAGGAAAAAGTCCCAGATGAGCAAGTCGACGGGCAAGTTCGCGAAGCGTTGCACTTTGTCGAGATGGAACCCGCCATCGAGAAATATCCCGCTGAGCTTTCCGGAGGCATGCGACGCCGCGTTTCGATCGCTCGCGCGCTGGTAGATAAACCTCCGCTGGTATTTTACGACTCGCCGACTGCGGGACTGGATCCTGTAACTTCGCAAACAATTATCACGTTGATCTTGCGCGGGCGTGACTTGCAAGGCGTCACGTCGCTGGTCGCCACCCATCGTGTGCAGGACGCGTTTGGACTTGCCAATTACCGCTTCGACCAGGCGAGCGATCGCGTGGTGCCGCGAAATGGTAATGCGGCGCACGCAGCTTTGCAGGCGGAGCACAGTGATACCGCACCGACCAATATTATCGTCCTGCGTGAAGGGAAGATTTATTTCGAGGGTCCGGCCGACGAAATGCTGCACTCGTCCGACGAATATCTGAAGAAGTTTCTGGCTTCCGCGGAATAGCAGTCGGGATCTCTGAGGAGGGAAGGCAATGGCTCAACGAAAGCAACTGACGTGGACGGAAATGCGAGTGGGACTGTTCGTGCTCGCGGCACTGGTCATCGTGCTCGTGGCGATCTTCTTTGTGACCGGTGGAAACATCCTCGGTCCAAAGTATCGGCTAATCACCTATCTGCCCGAAGTCGAGGGCGTGCAGGCCGGCGCGCCGGTGGACCTCGATGGCGTCCAGATCGGCAGCGTTCAGTCAGTTGAGCTGACTCCCCATCCTGAAGATCGCATGCACGGCATAAAAATGGTCCTGCGGATCGACAAGAAATATCAGCAACAGATACGCACCGACTCGTCCGCGAGCCTCGTCACTCAGGGTTTGCTCGGCGATCGCTACGTGACCATCTCGCGCGGGCTCACCGGTTCCGCGATCCCGGACAATGGCGTCGTGCCTGGAGCCGAGGAAGCCGCGATGAAGCAGATGGTTGAGCGCGGCGCGGAGCTGATGTCGAACCTCGGCGCTCTCTCGAACGATTTGCGCGCCATCGTCAGCCAGATTCAGAAGGGCAATGGCACGCTCGGGAAGCTCATGAACGATCCTTCGCTCTACAACCACCTGAACGACACAGCGGGCAAGCTTGACGCTGTAGCCACCTCGATCCAGCAGGGGCAAGGTAGCCTCGGCAAGCTTGTGTCATCCGACGCGCTCTACACGAAGGTCGATTCGGCTATTGGCAAGGCTGACGACGTACTCGGGGCGGTTCGCGATCAGAAAGGCACGATCGGCAAATTGGTCTACGATCCCAGCGCGTACGACAGCATCAAAGGAGTTGCCGAGAAAAGCAACGCGCTCCTCGGAGACGTGCGCGACGGCAAAGGCACGCTCGGCAAACTCGTCACCGACGACACGCTCTTCGCGAACATGCGCGAAGCCACCGCGAACGTCCGTGACGCCTCCGCGAAACTCAATTCCGGTCAGGGCACCATGGGGAAATTCTTCACCGACCCAGCCCTCTACGACAACATGACCGGCCTCACCGGCGATCTGCGATTGCTCGTCGGCGATTTCCGGCAGAACCCGAAGAAATTCCTGCACATCAAAATCGGCATTTTCTAATTGCGATAGTTAAGTGTTGTTTAGGCTCGAGGCGTCTCTCTCATCGAGAGACGCCCTTTTATTTTCGTCGGAGGCCGCGAATCTCGATCCGCGCCCGACAACCGAAATCTTCCCGAGCGCCGGGCCGAGGCGGGACTTCAGCAACGCGACTGGCTAGCACCTGTTGCGTCGCGCGCTGTGAATCCCTGCACCGAGAGGTATACCCCGGCCTGGACGTTCGAGAACTTGAACGCTGTCGCGTTTCCGTCGACAGCAACCCTCGATTAGTCGTGGTCATTGAGAGTCAACTCGATCTCGCGAGCTCTGTCCGTAACTTCGCCTGTGCGCGCGAATCCAGCTTTGCGCTTTGTTCCGGCAGTTTCGACAAGCCAGGCGATTTCTTCCATCTCTTCGAGGTCCCGGCGATTCTTATCCAGAAAATGCGTGCATTCCCGTACAGGAAAGTGCACTGGATGATCTCGATAGAGCGCATCGCAGATCACCAACACCTCAGTCGCGCGGTACCCCTTCGCGATGTGAGCTCTCGAACATGAGTCACACAGCGACGGACCATGCACCGGCGTACCGTTTCTCACGTGGATGCCCATGGCATCACCTTTCTAATTGGCGCGAATAGCGTCAAGGTTCGCGCGCATGGGAAAAAAGCGCGCAGTGAATATGGAACGGCTCAAAAAGCTCAGTTAGTTGCTCTGGGAAGCGATTGAGCTGCAAGGAGATAGCTATTTCGCGGGACCGGAGCTAAATCGGCCACAATCCCGGCGCAGCGTCTGTCGCGCTTGCCATGGCAACGAATTGTGTTTGTCAAATATGATCATGCCGATTCTCTCCAGCGTCCGGAATATTAAATGAGAGCGAAGAGTGAATCAAGAGTAAATTAGCGAACGGCGAAAAGTAAAGTTGAATGGTTTTCCAGCGCGGGCGAAGTGCGAATTCTGGCTGTCGGGCGCGTCGGTTTATGACTCCTTATCCGCAGGCGAGAATTGGAGAGCCATCTCCTTTATCCGGCGGAGGTCGAGCTTGCCGGTGCCGAGATGCGGCAATTCCTCGACGAAGAAAAATTGATTCGGGCGCGGCGTCCACAGATTCGGCAGGCCCGATTCGCCGAGCCGCTCGATCACGGACTTCAATTCGTCCGGCGGAAGCGTGTGCAGGACGACCAGCCGCTCGCCCTTTTTCCCGTCGGGCACGGCGGTGACGACGAATCGCTGGTCAGTGGCGCCCGCGAGTTCGTGCAACTGTTCTTCCACTTTGATATGCGGCACCATTTCGCCGCCGATTTTGCTGAATCGGCTCAGACGGTCCGTGATCGTCAGAAATCCGTCTTCATCTTCCGCGGCGATGTCGCCTGTGACGTACCAGCCATCCTGCAAAACCTCCGCGGTTTTCTCGGGCTTGCCGAGATAACCCAGCATTACGTTGGGCCCGCGCACCAGCAGCAATCCCGGCGCACCGGCCGCGACCGGCTCGCGCGTGTCCGGGTCAACGATTCGCACGCTGACGCCCGGAAGCGGATGGCCGATGCGACCGCGTTTCGCGCCGACCTGCCGAAATCCGGGAGCGCGAAAATCGTGCGTATTCACGGAAACAACCGGCGCGCATTCCGTGGCGCCATACCCTTCGAGCGGGCGTATGCCGAAGCGATCCTCGAAGGCCAGCGCGAGACGCTCCGGCAAGTTTCTCCGCGCCGACGACGACGTATTCCAGGCTGCCGAAATCCTCGGGCGAACAGCGCCGCGCGTACGCCTGCAAGAAAGTCGGCGTGGACATCAGGAAAGTGACGCGATAGTCGCGCACGATTTCGCTGATCGCGGCAAGATCGAGCGGGCTCGGGTGGTACACGACGCTCACGCCCAAGCGCCGCCGGCAGCCACAGCGTGATCGTAAAGCCGAACGAATGAAAAAATGGCAGCACGCCGAGCAGACAGTCTTTGCCGTCGAACATGAACATCTGCCCCACCTGGTCGATATTCGATCGGATGTTGCAATGAGTGAGCATCACTCCCTTGGGCTCGCCCGTGCTGCCGCTCGAAAAAATAATCGTCGCAAGATCGTCCAGCGTCTTGTTCTTTCCGCCGCTCAGATTTCGCTCGAGCATTCCGCCCGGCAGAAACCACAGCAACAGCGCGACCAGCCGTTCGCCGAAGCCGTGGCCCGCCGCCACTTCTTCGAGCAGGATCGTTTTCCCCGGAACCTTCAGAGGAATTCTATCGAGCAGCTGCTTGGTGGTGATGACGGTCTCGAGTTTGCACTGCGCGGCGCACGAAGCGAGCGATTCGTCCGAAGTCGTGTAGTTCAAATTCACCGGGACTTTTCCCGGCAAGCGTGGCCGCGAAATTCACGAGCGCGCCCGGAACGGAAGGCGGCAGCAGGATGCCGACCATTTCCTGGCCAGCCCAGGTGCTGCGCAGCCGGCGCGCCAGAAAAATCGCGCTGAGCAGCGCGCCGCCCCATTTCATTCGCGGACGCCGCTTGTCTCCCATCGCGAATCGGAACGGATGGCGATGCGCGGTGTGAATCAGCGAGCGGTGCAGCGTCCGCATGCGCTTCCGGCGGTGACGGTAAGCCTCGGTCTGCAATTCCTGGACCGCGCGGCGCACTTCGAAGGGCGGCGTCGCGGACGGCATCGGCTTGCCAAAGCTTACCGTAACGGGATAGGGAATCGAGCGCGGCAGCTTCCAGATGAAGCGCCCGCGCTCGAAGCTGAAAATGCTGCCCCACACGCCGTCGAGATTTACCGGAATGATCGGCGCGTCAACGCCTTTCATGATGCGCTCCATGCCGCGGCGGAACGGAAGCAACTGTCCGATGCGCGTGATCTGCCCTTCGGCGAAGATGCAGACGACTTCGCCGTTCTTGATCGCGTTGGTGGCTTCGCGCAAGCGACTGAAGCATTTCGCGCGGCCGCAGCTCGGAGGAAATCGGAATCGCGCGAATCATTTTCGCGAAACGGCTTCACGTAGGGAAGATCGTAGATGCCCTTGAACATCAGGAAGCGGATGGAGCGGTCCGTCGAAGCGATCAGCAGGAGCGCGTCAACGAACGACATGTGATTCGAGACGAAAAGCGCGCCGCCGGATTCTGGAATGTTTTCGCGTCCCTCCACGCGGATGCGATAGATCGAGTGCGTCGCCGCCCAAAGCACGAATCGCACCAGCGAATCCGGCAGCAGGTAGATTGAATAGGCCGTGGTGACCAGCGTAAGAATCGCGCCATCGAGGAAAATGCCCGCGGCCGTCTGGTGAAACACGTTGGTGATGATTGGATAGACGCCCGACGCGAGCGCGATTCCGATGAATGAGACCAGATTTGCTGCGGCGATCACGCCGCCTTTTTGTTCCGGTTTGGGCCGATGCTGGATCAGCGCGTTGAGCGGCACCGCGAACAGCCCGCCCGAAATTCCTAGAAAAGCCAGATGTATTCCCGCGGTCACGAGCGTGTGACCGGGGTTGTAAAGCAGCGCGCCAAAAACCGTCATTCCCACGGCGCCGAGGGGAATCAAGCCGTATTCGATTTTGCCGCCGGAAAGATACCCGGCCGCGACGCTGCCCAGCCCGATGCCGATCGCAACCGCAGCCTGCAAATACGTGATGTGCGTCTCGTCAATCCGCAGAACGTCGTGGCCGTAGATCACGATCGCCAGCTGCAACAGCGCCGCGAGGAAAAAAAGATAGGTATTGCCGAGGACCGCCCAGCCGAGAACGCGATCGGCAAGGATCGTCTTCATTTGGGTGAGGAAATCGCCCAGTGGATTCCAGCGGAATTTCTTCGTCGGGTCGGCCGCGGGGATTCTGGAAATTCCGAGGCTCGTGACCAGCCCGACGAGGGAACAAGCCAGCAGCAGAAAACCGGCGACGATTTCGCGTCCGCTGATAGCGCTCCGCGAGTTCGCCCGCAGCGACCGTGCCACCGATGCCCGCGAGGAATGTGCCGAACTCCATGATGCCGTTGCCCCAGGAGAGCCGTTTCTCCGGGAGCAATTCGGGCAGCAGGCCATATTTCGACGGGCCAAACAGCGCGCCCTCCGTGCTGATCAGAAATACTCCCGCGCATTCCATCGGCAGGCTGCGCATGGCGAGCCCCACGATGAAAAATGCCATCACGCCAATTTCGAGGAACTTCGTCCCGATGGTGACGCTGCGCTTGCTGTAGCGATCGGCGAAATAGCCGCCGGTCATCGAAAAGAGAATGAAAGGAATCGCGAAGAGCGCGCCGACGATCGGCACCAGGCTGTCTCGTCGCGCCTGCGGGAGATTCATTCCGATAATCAGGTAAATGACGAGGTACTTCAGCCCGTTGTCATTGAAGCCCGTCTGAAACTGCGTGACGATGAGGCTCCAGAACCCGCGGCGCCAATCGCGAGGTGGCTGGGAGGCGCGCGGGACGGAAGTTGTTGAATTATTCATCGTCGCCGGCCGTTTTCTGGCGATTTCGCGAGTCGCGAAAAGTGTGTCACTTTGTGCAGGTCGCCATCTTTTGTTTTCAGCGAGTTACACCGAAAATTACCTAGCATGGTGTGTCGGTTTGTTGAGGCGAGAATCGGCGATTTTTCAACGTCGAATTTAGACGCGCAGCCCCGACCGACGTCCATCCGATTCTCCTTTCGGCCGCTCTCTATGAAACGCGGCGGAACTACAAGAATATCTTATGCCGCACGGTGCGGGACGCAAGGGTGAGGTTGTGTGGACTTTCGTATTCGCATCTGGCATCGGGCAGGAAAAGGAGAATGGGGCACGACAGAAAATGGCCGCCTCAGAACCGTCGCGAATGGTGAGCGGGTTGCCAAGAAGGTTTGCCGGGCACGATATATCGTGCCCCTACGAAAACAGAAGCGACGATGTGAACGGATTAGGCGATAACGCGAAGGGACGGCTTTGCGGGTGCAGCGACGGCAGGGACGACGCTCGCGGGTAGAGGTGTTTCGCGGCGCGCGTATTTTGTCGAGATGTAATCGTTCACCAGCTTTTGAAACGCGGCGGACAACTCTTCGTAGGTTCCTTCGAGCGTCGTGAATTTTTGGCCGTCAATGTAGACGGGGCAGCGCGGCGCCTCGCCCGTGCCAGGCAGACTGATGCCGATGTTGGAGGCCTTTGATTCGCCGGGGCCGTTGACGATGCAGCCCATCACCGCGAGCTTCATTTCCTCGACGCCTTCGTAATGCCGCTTCCATTCCGGCATTTTGTCGCGGATGTAGTCCTGAATGCTTTCGGCAAGCTCCTGGAACGTGGAACTGGTGGTGCGTCCGCAACCGGGACAAGCCGTCACGCTGGGCGCGAATGTGCGCAGGCCGAGCGACTGCAGCAGTTCGCACGCCGCATAGACTTCGTCGCGGCGATCGCCGCCGGGCCGCGGCGTGAGCGAAACGCGAACCGTGTCGCCAATTCCTTCGTCGAGCAAAATTCCCATCGACGCGGCGGACCAAACGAGGCCCTTGGCGCCCATGCCCGCTTCGGTCAAGCCGAGATGCAGCGGCTGGTCGGTCTTTTCGGCGAGATCGCGGTAGATCGCGATCAAGTCTCCGGGCCGCGAAACTTTGCAGGAAATGATGATCTGGTCTTTGCGCAATCCGCATTCGAGCGCGAGTTCGGTTGACTGCAACGCAGAGAGCACCATGCACTCGTTGATGATGTCTTCGGAAGTCTTGCCGAGGTCTTTGTCGGTGTTTTCCTGCATCTTCAGCATGACCAGTTCTTGATTGAGCGAGCCGCCATTCACGCCGATGCGCACGGGCTTGCCATTGTCGCGAGCGACTTTGCAGATGGTCGCGAACTGCTCATCGCGCCGCTGGCCGTGGCCGACATTGCCGGGATTGATGCGGTATTTATCGAGTGCGCGGGCGCAATCGGGATATTTCGTCAGCAGGACGTGGCCGTTGTAGTGAAAATCGCCGATGATGGGAACGTCGCAGCCTGCATCGAGCAGGCGTTTCTTGATTTCGGGGAACGCCGCGGCCGCTTCCGGCATGTTCACCGTGACGCGAACGAGTTCGGAGCCGGCCTGCGCAAGCTCCAGGCACTGTTGCGTGGTGGTGGCTACGTCCGCGGTGTCCGTATTGGTCATGGACTGCACGACCACCGGCGCGCCGCCGCCGACCTGGATCTTGCCGACCTTCACGCCTACCGTGTTGTGCCGTTTCCGGAGCATCGTGGCTCTATTGTAGCGAATCGGCGAACGCAGGCGCTAGTGGCGTTCCGTTGTGGTGTGATTTCGGGAGACAACGAGAAAACCGCAGACTGCACCGCAGAGACGCAGAGAACGCAGAGAAAACCGAAAGATTTACCACAGAGGACACGGAGAAGGCACAGAGGGCACAGAGAATACTTTACGATTCACCGCGAACCTCGCCGCCTGTCGAAAGGCAGGGGGACGCAGAGAATAAGCCGAGCACGCAGGAACACCTCGAAGGATCGCTCGGAATAAAAATCGGGAGCCGGGAATCTACATTTCCGCGCGGTGTGCGACGCCAACGGACTTGTTGTTGCGCACGGGCGGAACGATAGTAGCCATTTTACGAATCATGGCCAGAACGAGCCTCTTATCGTCGTCCGAGAGGCTGGTGGAATATCGCTTGATATCCGCGAGAAAGCGGATCTCTTCTTCGGACAGCTCGCCCAGCATCTTGCGCGTTTCGCGGTCCTGGGGAGTGTCCGTGCCCGGGAAAAAATCCGCGAGGCTGATTTCCATTGCCTCGGCGATCTTCGCGAGCGTTTCCAGCGACGGAACGGTGTGGCCATTCTCCACGCGCGACAGATAGCAGCGGAGGAGTCCGGTGCGACGTTCGATGTCGCCTTGCGACAGGCCTCGGTCGCTTCGGTAGGACCGAATGACCTCGCCGATATTCACCTTCGGTTTTTCTTTGGGCATGGTATCTCTTTCTACAACAGGCGGTATCTTACGAGTCACCTCCGGGGGGCGCAAGAAGATTAAAGGGCAGGTGTTCCTGTCAGGAACATCCCCGTTTGCTTTTAATTCGAGGTGTCAGGGACGAGCGCGGTAACGTCGTTTTCAGTCGTGAATTCCAGCAGTGTCTCGCTCGGAATGCGCACTTGCTCACCGTGCGTCATCACCTGAACCGCCGCGCCGCCGCCCGCGCCCAATGTCGCGCCGATGGCCGCGCCTTTTCCGCCTCCGATGATTCCGCCGATCACGGCGCCCGCGACGGCGCCTCCGCCAATGCGCGCGGCGCTCTGCCCGCCGCGCCCTTTTCCCGCGACATCGTAGGTTGTCGAGTCAATCGGCACCACGTTGCCATTGATTCGTATGCCAGTAAGCTCTAGCGTCAATTGCGACGAGCCCGAAATTTTCCCAGCTTCTTTTGCTCGCGCGAGCATTCCGTACACGTCGGCGCCCTTTGGCGCGACGATGGTGTTGCCCACCACCAGAGCGCTTTCAAGGCTGGCATGAAATGGATCGCTGACTCTATTGGTTGCGGAATCCACCCCGTCGATCATGCGAATCAGCAGCGAAGTACCGGATGGAATCGTCACAGCTTGCATCGGCCGTCCGGCCTGTTGCGAGTTCTGCTGTGCGCCTTGCTGTGGAGGCTGCTGCGAAGTTGAGTCGGCTGCGGGAGAGTTTGGCGTTTCTGAGTCCGCTTGGGGTGGGGGATTGTCAGTCGTTGAAGTATTGTCTGGCGCCGGATCGTTTGCCGGAGGTGGCGCCGAGGCCACGGGCTCGACAGCCGGAGCCGGTGCTGCGGGTGGTACTGCGGACTCTGCGGGCGCATTGGATGCGTCGCCCATGTCGCTGAAGCCGAGATTCAGAACGTCCTTGGTCGCGAATATTTGTTCCTTGCCGTCCACCGCGAACCGTATGTTCATCGACGATCCGCCAATAAATCTGCCCTGCACGATCTGTCCGGTCTTTAATTCGAGCGTGTCGCCGAGGGCGATTCCCGCGAGAACTGCGCTCGAAAGGACCACGGCGGCAAAGGCAAGCAACAGCGGCTTCAAGAGTTCCGAACCGAGCCCGGCGTTTGCAAATCTGTCTGCGCGTAACTTCATGGCCATTTCACCTCAGTCTCACGGAGCCTTCAAGGTAACTCGTCGCAATCGACAGCGTTTCGCCATGGCCAGGGTGCATGGCTTCCTCGATCATGATACCGCAACGTGAAGGCTGGAGCAGCAAGCGGAGGCGCATCTCAACAGAAACGCCATGGTGCGCGTCATTTGGGACGAATTTTTCGTTCGGGAGATTACTTCACAACGTTGGTTGCGGAACGGACGTGGACGGTGAAGGATCGGTGGATTTCTTGCCTGCGCGTTTGTTCTCGTAGAGAGCCACGTCGCCGCGCCGCATCAGTTCTTCGGCGGTTTCGCCCGGCTTGTAATCGGTCCAACCGCGAGAGAATTTGCAGGGAATGTTGGTGCCCTCGTATTGAACTTCCAGCCCTTCGAGACGATTCAGGACGTGTTTCACTTCTTCAGCGCGACATTCCGGCAGCAGCACCATGAATTCGTCGCCGCCGAGCCGCACGGCGAGATCGGAACCGCGTATCGCCCTGCGCAAGCGGTCGGAGAAACTCTTCAAGACCAGATCGCCCGCAGCATGTCCGAGGCGGTCGTTAATCTGCTTCAGCCCATCGAGATCAATCAGCAAAACGGTCAACGGACGCTCGTGGCGGACGGCGCGGCTGATTTCTTCGGCCAGTCGCTGCTCTCCCGAGCGGCGATTGTAAAGACCGGTCAATTGATCGAGCGCGGCAAGTTTGTAAACTTCGTCGGTAAGGCTCTCGACCCTGGCGAGGGACTGGATCTGGTCCGACAGTTGATTCCGCATCCGCACGAGCATCGTTTGCTGGTAAACCACGTAGACGCTGAAGAGGAGCACGATTCCGACTAGCGCCCGCACAGCCTGGTTGAGATAAAAAGAATACGTTACCGCCTCGATGCTCAGCATCGCGGGAAAGGCAAACGAAGCGACCGCAATCGTCAGCAGAACCAGGACCAGGACCGTGGAGGACCAGAGCCACCACTGGCGACGGTCCAGCTTCCGCAAGTGTTCGCGGAACGCGTCCGGCGGAATTCGCTCAGCTTTTGGAGAGGAAACCGTCTCAACCATCATGATCACCGACACACATTGCCTAAGTACCTTTAGTACCGCGATTCCGGGGTGAACTCCATAAGTATGTTCCGCAGAGGTTCCAATCTCGTTAGCTGTATTTAGGCGACTGGATGGAAACAGGTAGAGGGCTCGGCCATTTGCGGGTTTGTCAAACTTTGGAGCCGCGAGCTACCCGAATACACAGGCTATTAACTTTAGTGTCATCGCTATTTTGCGTTGCCGTCCAAGCGAATCGGGTCTGCTACCCACCTACCGCCCATGCTGACTATCTTTAACCTGCCGTTTTGGGCTCCATCACAACTCATAGGAGGAAACACATGAAACTCAGGAATTCGATGTGGTTGCTTACCATTGCACTGGCGGCAGTAGCGATGATGGCGACCGGCAGCATCCCTACTTCCGCCTCACAGCAGGCTGCGTTCCAAGGAACGCATCCGATGCCTCCCGGCAGCAGCGGCGGTGGAGGACACTTCCAAGGAACGCATCCGATGCCTCCCGGCAGCAGCGGCGGTGGAGGACACTTCCAAGGAACGCATCCGATGCCTCCCGGCAGCAGTGGTGGTGGCGGGCACTTCCAAGGGACGCATCCGATGCCTCCCGGCAGCAGTGGTGGTGGCGGGCACATCGTGTAGAGGAGGGGTGCCCCTACCGGAGTTTTCAGCATAGAGGCTCAGGAATAACGAGTTATTGTTCAGCAAGCAGGGGAGAATCTCCAGCTTCTCCCAAGCTTTTTTATGCTAGCATTTAACTCGATGCGGGCGGGTGTTTCTCTATGCTGACTTTGATAATCTGGTGGTGCGGTATATTTTTGGAGGCGCTGATTTTATACAGGGCCGTCCGCGCGAAGCTCTTTTCACGGTATCCGAGCTTCTACATATACGTTCTGAGCTTGTTCCTCTCCGACGGTTTGTTGTATCTCGCATACGCGTTTAGGCCAGCGCTGTATGAAAAATGGGTCTGGTACCCAGGCTTTTTGGTCCTTTTTCTCGGATGCGGGCTGGTTCTAGAGATATCTCGCCGCGTTCTTTCGTCATACGCCGGTGTCGACAAATTTGCAAGGATCGGCGGTTTTGCTATCTTGGGGGGATCCTTCTGTTTTGCTGTCCTGTACCCGGTTATTTCACCTAGCGGGGCGGTCGCACACCAGTTCTATGTGCGCTTGCAGCGCGACTTCCTAACGGTTCAGGCAATCCTTCTTGTCGGCCTGCTACAGCTGATTTCCTACTACGGTATCCCGATGGGAAGAAATCTAAAAGGGATGATCTTCGGTTACGGGCAATGTATCGCGACAATGCTTGTCACTTTCGCTTTGCAGGCTTACATTGGCATTCGCTTCGAGTCGGCTTGGAGCTTGATTCAGCAGGTATCGTACCTGGCTGCCTTAGGTATATGGCTCGTAGCCCTTTGGTCCTATTGCCCCAATCCGGTCCCGGATAGGAAGATTGGGGTGGAAGCAGACTACGACGTTTTGGTAGCTAGGACACGCGACATGGTAGGAGCTGCAAATACACAGCTGGTTAAGGTGAATCGACCGTGATTCAACTGATTTCATTCCTGGTAATCGGAGCGCTGCTCCTAGCTTCTCTCTATTCCTTCGCGCGCAGGAGTCGGCGCGCCGAGGGGGGCTCTGGCGCGTTGGTGCAGGCGAAGCAGGCGCTCAACACCCTGCAGGCGGGCCTGCTGCCGGCGGAGCTTGTGGGCCGTATCTTCGCGCGCCAGGACTTGGACTACGTTGATTCCGAAGCCTCGAAGGAAATTCGCGAGCTCTTCCTGGAAGAGAGAAAGAAAGTGGCGCTGTCCTGGGTAAGCCGAGTTCGACAGCAGGTGCTGAGCCTGCGGAGTTTTCATCTCGGCTCTGCGAGGTTTTACGCGCGCCTGAGCCTGCGGACCGAGCTATCGCTCGCCATGAGTTTCGCGGCTCTACTACTTGAATGCCGCGCATTGCAGGTTTTTCTATATTTTCGTGGGCCCTATGCAGTGCCCCGAATGGTGGGCTCCACCGCTGCTGCCGCAGTGCGAGTCTGCAAAGTTTCCGAGGAGTCTCTCGCTTTCCTGACCCCCGTTTATGCCAGTGGAGTCGGTGATCGCGTAGCCAGAGCCGCGCGGCCGTAGAGATACGTCACCGTGGCTTCCCTCCCAAGGCGAATGGACGTTCAACAGGCCGCAGACGATCTGCGCCGGCGCTCCTTATCGGAGTTCCCAAGGCCCCTGGATAGGCTGATTTACCTGGCTTCCATGCGTGATTACAACACAGGCCTCTACTATCACGATGGTCTGGCCTCCCGCTTCGGCCAGGAGGTTGCGTGCGAGGCGATGGCCGATTGCCACCGCGAGGCATTTCGTCAGTTGGTGGGATGTTCGCTCGAGGAACTGGTCGTTCAAATGGAAGCGTACATGGCTTCCACGCACACCAGCCCGGCTGATTTCCTGACTGCCTGGAGGGGACTCGAACCCTATCGAGTGGCTGTGCCGGTGGAAAGTGATCCGCTAGCTGCGCAATTTCTCTTTTCGAGCTTCAAGATCGCTTTGGCAATTTTGGAGTCTCGTCTGAATCCGCGCCCTGTGGGACTAAGCGCATAGCCACGCCGGTTACCTGCCCCACGATTTCCGCCTCGGACGGATAAGCAAACTGCCTGATCGTGCAGCCTGAAAGTGGGTGCGGAATCAGCGTAATTTGGGACCCGCGAATCTCACACCAAGAGCATGCGTAACCGTCCCGCAGCTCAATGAAATAGATCGGGCGATCGAATTCCGTGCGCCATTCTGCCGCCTGGGTCCGGTTGGAATGGCTGTCAATTTGGACGAATGACCCGGGCCGAAGCAGCGGATACATCGAATAGTCCTCGACTCCGATGTAGCCATATTGGCAGTGCCGCACATCGAGCTTCTGGATCAGTGCGATGGGAACCTCGCCCCACACCTCGACCATGCGTGAAATCAAGCTGGTAGAGTCGAGGCTGAAGCTCTTGTCGAAGCGCACCGGGAACGTAACGCCCTTTTCCGGATCCAGAGCTTCAAACGCCGTCAGGTGCGTATTCTGCAATGGCAAGGCGAGCTGGTAGCGCGAGGTCGCGCCCAGGTCTATTCCAAAAATCGTCAGCAAATCGTTGAATTTCGTCCGGTAGATCACGCTGAGGCTGTAAAGCTTGTAGATGCTTGGGATTGAGTTCTTGTTCTCGAGCTGAGTCAGCCAGGCGTTCGAAATGTAGAATTCTTCGTTCTGGCGATCTTCAGCGATTGTACGGCTGAATTCTTCTACTTCGCGTGTCGTAACGCCGAGCCGATTGCGAAGTTCCCGAAGCTGTTCCCCTGGCCTCATTGATGGCACCGTTGGACTGTTCCGAAGTGAAACGTGGCTAAGTACCGTCTCTACTATGTAGAACCATAAGGCTTTCCGGGCCCCGAAGCAACAGGTTTGAGGTCGTTTGTGTTCGAGCCAAGCACTGTTTTCACTGTAGGTACGTATTCAATAAGTCGTCGGAATGGCCAAGTGGGCCGACGACGGTGTCAGCCGAGCGTCTCGGTCGGTGGAAATCCGCCGGGAGACCAGTGGGACGAAATCCGCACCTCGACAGCGACCGGAATAAGGAGCCGAAGTTACCTCTGATTGAAGAACTGTGCAGCGAAAATTCGCTCATAGTACTCGACTGCTTGCAATTGAAAGCAGTTGCCGTAACCTCACTGCAACTTATGTATGCATTCGAAAATAAAAAGGTTTTGCCAAATTGGATTTATTCTCTCAAATTGGCTCACTATTTAAACGACTTGGAACCCTTATCGAAACGATTATCAATCTCGTTCTGAGGCATGTTTTCGCTTTCGCGTCACGTGACATCAAAGCCGCGCAATAGCGCTGAAAGCTGTGGCACGCTTATCCTAAGAGCAGGAGCGAGACGATGGGCGATTCCGGCGGTTCGACAAACGATCCGGGAGTGTCCTACCGCAACCAGCGGTCGGTGCCGCGTTACGGACTGATCGCGCAGAGCGACGTTGTCGAACCTGTGAGCGGACTCCATATTTCTGGGCGCATATCCGAAGTAAGTCTTAAAGGTTGTTACGTGGATGTACTCAACACGTTGCCGACACAAACGGTAATCCAAGTCCGTATTTTGCGCGATCGGGGCACGTTCACTTCGCCCGGAAAGATCATCTACACTCAGGAAGGAATGGGTATGGGGATCGCGTTCCTGGATACGCCCGCCGATCAATTCAAAGTCCTGGATTCCTGGCTCGCCGAACTCAACGCTTCGTAGCCTTATGCGTTTTCCTAAGATTTATTCCAATCCGCAGGCACTGGGCTGACGGGCCAGAATTCCGGTGAAGGCTGAATGAACTCGACGGCGACCTGCGAAAGCCCTGCGTGCAGCGGTCCTCGGTAAGCGATCCGGCATTCGCGCTCATCGCGGTTTAACGTATTCATGACTACGATCTTTTGGCCGAGAACCACTTCTGACGCGAGCATCAAAAGCGCGCCGTGCGCGCTCACCGTCACCGTAAACGTTTCCTCGCGGAATGCTTGCTGATTCGAGGATTCGCCCCGAATCACGATGGGGACGTCCATCAGCACGCGAGCGCTTCTTCGTTGTCCAGCCTGCGCCATAAAACCCCAGCCTTTCTGGCGACCTCATCCACTATCCCCCATCCTGCTGCGCAGCGGAGAGAAAATGCAAGTCCGATACCACCGGAGTAACCTTTCATTAGGGCGCCAGTCCCACCAACTCGCCAACTTGACATTAGACTAGATATCTGACAAGACAGTAGAGTTATGAAGACAACCAACAGGTCGCTGAGAACAAAACTCTCGCCGGGGGCACAGCCGGATTCAGGCGATCGTCGCCGCCAGCAGATCGTGGCATGGATGCGAACCCATGGAGGACCCATTCGCGGTGGGGAACTCGCGAAACATTTCCGCGTCAGCCGACAATCGCTTGTGCAGGACGTTGCGATCCTACGAGCGGGCGGCGAAGACATCGTGGCCACACCGCGAGGCTATCGCTTGCCTGAGGGGCGCGAACGAGGACACCGGGCGATTCTGGCCTGCCGGCACGCTCCCGAGCGGACGGAAGAGGAACTTCAAATTTTGGTCGATCACGGCGTCAAGGTCCTGGACGTAATCGTCGAGCATCCGCTTTATGGCGAGCTGCGGGGTTCGCTCATGATCGAATCGCGGGCGGACCTGCAAGATTTTCTTAAGCACGTGAGGTCTTCTCACGCGTCGCTGCTGTCGTCGCTTACCGGTGGCGTGCATCTTCACACGATCGAGGCATCGCGGCCGGAGATGATTTCTCGCGCCAAAGCGCAGCTTCGCGCACGCGATTTTCTTCTGAAGTAGTTTCCGAGAATTGGCGCCTGAGATGAATTCCACGCGCGAACAGCGAATCGAGCAAGCCCTATTTCGAGGTGGTAGCCTCACGCTCGATAATCCCTCGTATAGCTGTGCCGTTCACACAATCACGGAATCACTCGTGCAAACTGATTTAGGCCTGGAAGACTTAACGGCAAAGGCTCTCGAAACGAAAGACCGCTTCGCTTCGGCTGCGATCATCGCGCGCGAGGGCGGAGTCGCTGCGGGACTCGAGGAGTTTGCCTTCTTGATGCGCGCGCACGAAGTCGAAGTCGCGTTCGAAAAGCAGGACGGCGACGCTATCAAGTCGGGCGATATCCTCCTGCGAGCTGAAGGTGACGAGTCAAAGCTGCTTTCGCTTGAGCGCGTCGGCCTGAATCTCTTACAGAGAATGAGTGGCATTGCCACGGCATCGCGCTGCCTGCAGGAACGCATAAGCCGGCGCTCGCCGACTACGCGAATTACAGGCACGCGAAAAACGCCGTGGGGCCTGCTCGATAAGCGCGCCCTGCATCTCGGGAACGGCGGCACGCATCGTCTCGGCCTGAGCGACGCGATCGTCATTAAGAACAATCATCTCGCCCTTCTTGCATCCCGCGAAGAGGACGCCGCACCAGTGGCGATCGAAAGGGCGTGGCGGCTTCGCGCGGAATCAGCGTTCATCGAGGTCGAGGTGCGCGGCGAATCCGCGGCGCGCGCGGCGGCACAAACTTTTCGTCGTCTGCAGAAAGAGATGGCCGAGCAATACCCGTGCCTGCTGATGCTCGACAACATGTCACCTGATGAAATCGGCGCGATTCTCGACATGCTGCGCCGCGAAGAGTTGTGGGATCACACGCTGATCGAGGCCAGCGGCGGCATTTCGGAAGCAAACGTGGAAGCGTATGCCGCTTGTGGCGTGGACGCGATTTCCATCGGCGCCCTAACGCATTCAGCCCGCGCGCTCGATATTTGCCAGAGAATTTCATAACTCCATCGAAAGAGGAAACCCGTCATGCCAGAAGTAGTTGCTCCGGAAAGTTTTGAAGGACGCTACAGCCTTCCGATCATCGAGAACGTGGAGGATTCTCCGCACGAAATTCGTCGCAAGCAGGAGCGCGTCCGCGCGCTTTGCGCGGAGCGCAACGCTATTCTGCTCGCGCATCATTATCAGCGGCCCGAAGTTCAGGAAGTTGCCGATGCCGTAGCCGATTCGCTGAAGCTTTCGCAGGCTGCAGCGAAAACTAACGCCGACGTCATCGTTTTCTGCGGCGTGCATTTCATGGCGGAAACGGCCGCGATTCTGCTGCCCGATAAAATCGTTCTGCTGCCGGATCTGCGCGCCGGCTGTTCGCTCGCCGCTTCGATCACTCCCGAGGAGCTGCGGAAGTGGAAAGCGAAGCTGCCCGACGCTGTGGTCGTCTCCTACATCAATACGTCTGCCGCTGTGAAAGCCGAGAGCGACTATTGCTGCACGTCGGCGAACGCCGCAAAGGTGGTCCGCGCAATTCCCGCCGACCGCACGATTTTGTTCCTGCCCGATAAATTCCTGGCGGAGGTTGTCGCGCGCCAGACCGGACGCAGCAACATCGTCGCGTATCCCGGCTATTGCCACGTCCACAAGACGATTCGCCCGGAGCAAGTTGTCGAAATCATGGATCAGCATCCCGATATCGAGCTGCTGCTGCATCCCGAGTGCGGCTGCGTGAGTTCGTGCATGTCCAAGGCTCTTGACGGCACGCTGCCGCAGGACCGCACGTTTTTTCTTTCCACCGAAGGAATGCTCCGGCACATCGGGGAATCCTCGGCTGAGGAGTTTGCCGTGGGAACCGAAATGGGTATCATGCATCAGCTCAACAAGAAATATCCCGAGAAGACGTTTCATCCCGTGAATCCCAACGCGATCTGCTCTTTCATGAAAACGATTACGCTCGACAAGGTGATTCTGTCGCTCGAGACGCTGACGCCGCAAATTACCGTGCCGGCAGAAATCGCGCACAGAGCGAAGCGTGCTATCGATCGCATGCTTGAGCTGGCATAGAGGCCCGGAGAAATGCTCAAAATCGGAATACTAGGCGTCGGAGCCATCGGCCGCGTGATCGCCACGGCTCTCGATCAACGACAATTGGATGCAGAGCTTGTCGCAGTGGCCGACCAGGACGGCTCGCGCGCCGAATCTCTTTCGAGGGAGCTTTTCGGTCACCCGCCCGTGGTTACCGTGGACGACATGATCGAGCGCTGCGATTTGGCTGTTGAAGCGGCGAGCCAGGCAGCGCTGCCGGAGTTTGTACCCAAGGCGCTCGCGCGCGGCCGTGACATGCTGATCATGAGCGTGGGAGGTCTGCTCGGCAGGGAAGAATGGTTTCGCGAAGCCCGCGACAAAAAATGCACGATCTACGTTCCGTCAGGCGCCATCGCCGGGCTCGACGGAATCAAGTCCGCATCCATCGGCCGCATCGAAATGGCGCAGCTGACGAGCCGAAAGCCGATCGCGGCGCTTCAAGGCTCGAAATACGTGGTTGATCGCGGCCTGCAGCTCGAAGGATTCAAGGAGGAGGCCGTCATCTTCGAAGGCACGGCTGAAGAGGCCGCGCGCGCCTTTCCTACGACCTCCAACGTGGCTGCATCGCTGCGTCTCGCTCTTGATCTTTCAATTCCTGTCCGTGTGCGAATTGTGGCTGTGCCGGGCGGGACCGAGAACGTGCATGAGATCCGCATTCACGGCGAATTTGGTAAGCTCACGGTGACGAGTCGAAAACGTGCCGTCGAAATCGAATCCGCGTACGTCGCAGCTGGCTGCATTCTCCGCGGTCGCGACCCTGAAGAACCTCACGCGCTCGCTGCGCGTGGGCACGTAGTAGCTAAGTGCGTTTTCGTGCCGAACGGAGCCAACGATGAAGAAAGCCTGCCTCGTAAACGCAGTCCTGGTAGTTCTTTGCGTCTTCTCAATGCGCGCGCAGAACGCGCCGGACGCGCCGGACGCGCGAACGCCCGAGCAGGTGGTCACTCATCACATCGCAGCCTTCACGCAGCACGATTTGGAAGGCGTCTTGAGCGATTATGCCGACGACGCGGTCTTTATTGCGCCGAAGCAAACCGTGCAGGGAAAACCGGCGCTGCGCCGTCTATTCGAATCGTTTTTCGCAAGCGGCAGTAGCAAAGCTCCCGCTCCGGTTTTCGAAATGAAGGTCACTGCCGACGGTGACGTGGGATACGAACACTGGGTAATGAATCCAGGAAAGCCGGGCTCAATCGCGGGGACTGATGCGTTCGTGGTGCGTCACGGGAAAATCCTATTTCACACCGCCGTGGAAATGCATCCTGTGGCAGGTTCTCAATAAGAAGCAAGAGATAGAAGGATTTCTGGTGCCGGAGGAGGGAGTCGAACCCACACGGCCTTGCGACCAACGGATTTTGAGTCCGCCGCGTCTGCCATTCCGCCACTCCGGCGTGCGAATATCTTAGGCCACTTTTGGGGCTGGCGGCAACCAGCGTCTTGGATTGCGGATTTATGTTTGAGGTTCAAATAGCACGAGGGAGATCATTGGCAAATCAGAACCTCCAGAGGTATGTACCAATGTCTCGTATGAGACCGTTCGTGGGGTCGCATGGGCGTGCCGATTGACATCAATCGTGATATTCTCCGAAACGCAAAACATCCAAAGGGATCCCGACCCTGGGTTTTGAAATGTCTCTCACTTTCGATCGTACCCGGCGGCGGTCGTCGCAAGGGAACGGTTGGACATTTTTGTCGAGGTGACGAAATGAAAAAACTCTGGTTTGCAGTGGTTCTTTCCATGACCGTTAGCTCGTCCGCTCTTGGACAACAGAAGGAACAAGATCGCGTCGCGAATGCCGGACGGGTCATGCAGGAAATTTTGAACATTCCCGACGACATTCCGAAGAGTGTAATCGACAAAGCGGATTGTGTGGTCGTTCTTCCTTCCGTACTTAAATTTGCCATCGGAATTGGTGGGAGCTACGGCCGGGGTGTGATGACGTGCCGCGGCGGTAAGAATTTCGAAGGCCATTGGGGGGCGCCCAGTATGATGGCGCTTGAAGGCGGCAGCTTCGGCTTGCAGTTGGGCGGCCAAGCGACCGACTTCGTGCTGCTCCTGATGAGCCCCCGATCGGCGCGCAGCATTCTCAGCAGCAAAGTGAAGATTGGAGGTGATGTCTCCGCCGCTGCCGGTCCGGTGGGACGGACCGCGTCAGCAGAGACCGACGTAACACTGCGCGCGGAGATTCTTTCCTATTCTCGCTCACGCGGACTATTCGCAGGTATTTCGCTCGCAGGTTCGACTCTTCGCCCCGACAATGATGCTAACAAAGCCCTATATGGGAAAGATGTAAACGCGCAAGAGATCGTCTTCGAAGGCGCGGCAGCGGCGCCTCCGTCCGCGAAATTGTTACTGCGCCAGCTCAATAAAAAGTCTCCGGTAAACACTTCCAAGAATCCCTGATCGAGGTGGATTTATGAGACAAACAATGAAGTCAGTTGCTATTTCGTTTCTGGTCGCGCTGTTCTTTGTGCAGTGCTGCGGCACGGTGGCCTCGGCGCAAGACGCTGTGCCGACGGCCGAGGAGCTGGACCAGTTACTGGCCCCCGTGGCGCTTTATCCTGACTCTCTGCTCTCCCAGATCACTACGGCGTCGACGAATCCGCAGGAAATCCTCGACGTGGACGCATGGTTGGGACAAAACCCCGATCTGAGCGGCACTGCGCTCACCGATGCAGCTTCGAAACAGGGTTTCGATCCCGCGTTTATCGCGCTCGTAAATTTTCCGCAAGTGTTGCAGATGATGGCGGATCACGTGGACGACTACGCCGCGATCGGGACGGCGTTTTCGGCTGACCAGGGAGCGGTAAGCGCCTCGATTCAGCGTTTGCGTTCCCAGGCTTACGATGCGGGGAACCTGCGTTCCAACGAGCAGCAGCAGGTGGAAGTGCAGCAACCATCGGCAGGCCAGACGATCTATGTGATCCAGCCGGCGAGCCCGCAAATCGTCTATATCCCGCAATACGATCCGACGATCGTTTACGTTCGCCCCACAGTGGTCGTATCGTCTCCATTGATTACTTTCGGCGTGGGAATTGGTATTGGACCGCTGCTCGTGGTGGACCAGCCTTGGGGATGGAGCGGCTGGGGATGGAATTGGGGAGCGCGTCGCGCCTATTACAACCATGGCTACTGGGGCGGTTGGGGAAATCCCTATCATCCTCCTCATATCTGGTACCGTCCGCGACCTATAGTCTGGGCCAATCGGCCGGGATACGGCGGAAATTGGGGCTATCGGCCGCCGAACTATCGGCCGCCGTATCGTCCGTCGCCTCGACCACTCCCGGGTCGCCCCGGGAACTCGACCCGGAACCCGCCCGCCCGCGCAACCGACCAGGCCGGGCAGGCCCGGCACTCCGGGAACGCCAGCAACGCCGAGGCCGACAGACCGACCACGCCGGGGCGGCCAACCACGCAGCCGACGAAGCCGGAGACACCGACCACGCCAGGTACGACAAGGCCGACGAGGCCTGGCCAGCCGGGTCAGCCTGGCACGCCAGGTTCGACGAGGCCGACCAGACCGACCTCTCCCGGCGGTCCGGAAGCGCAGCCGACGAAACCTGGCACGCCGTCCACGCCTGGCACGACGAGGCCATCGAGACCGACGTCTCCGGGCGGTCCGTCAGCGCAGCCGACCACACCTGGCACCACTCGGCCGGCGCGCCCAGCTGCTCCAGGCGGTCCGAGTGCGCAGCCGACCAAGCCCGGTGACTCGACCCGTCAGCCCTCGGATCGAACGGCAACACCGGGGCAAACCAGGACGACACCATCAAACCGTCCTTCGAGGAGCCAGCCTTCTTCGCAAGACGGCGGTTCACAGCAGCGGGGCTCGCGTCCGGCCAAATCGCCGGACGCGAAACCGGAGTCGGATCACAAACCGCAGTAACCGGAACTTTGCGGAAACGCTGTCTGATTAACTGTTGATGCGCTTCGCGGCTGCCACCGCAGCCGCGCGTCTTCGTGGCGAGGCGCGCCGAATTCGGGAATTGCCTGACGAATTCGGATTGCTTGAATCCTGCGCGGGCGTGAACTAGCATGCGCCAGCCACGATGACCGCCCGTCTCCGCCGCCTGTTTCGCAATCCCGTATTTCTCGTGGGCCTCGCCGCATTTTTTGCGGCGTTCGTTGTGCAGTCCGGCGAACTTGGATCGAGCGACACGACGCATCGCCTGCAAGCCACGCACTCGTTCTGGACTTCCGAGCCACCCGTCGATCCCAAGGACTACCCCGAATTCGGGATTCATGGCCGAAACGGCAAGACTCTACGGCTGGTACGGCATCGGCCAATCCCTGCTTATGCTTCCCGCCGACGTCATCGGCACCTACATCGAACGACTGCCGCATTTGACGACTACGACGCGGACCCTACCGTGCGCGACATCTTCGTAAGTTACAGCACGAATATTTTGATCTGCGTCCTGGGCGCGCTGATTTGCTTCCGCTTGCTGGGGCTTTTTGGTTTCAGCGTGAACCAGCAAATCGCGGGAGTGCTGGCGCTGATTTTCTGCACCACGTTTCTCCATTACACGCAGAACATGATGGAGAACAATTACATTCTGCTGCTCACTCTCACGGGACTCGCGTTTCAATACGAATGGCTTCGCAGCGGCGACCGCCGCGCGTTGCTGATCGGCTCGCTCGCACTCGGCGCAAACTTGCTCACCCGCCTGACGACTGGGCTGGATCTGCTGGCGGTGTTTCTTTTTCTCGTGCTGGTGTCCTGGTTCTCTGGCGTGCGCGAGCCGGAGCTGCGTTCTCGATTTGCCCGCTACTTGAAGACGGCGCTGCCTGTGTACGCGATCTTCATTCTGCTCGATCGCCTGTACCAATATTGGCGCTTCGGATCGTTCTTCACCACGTACATGGGCGTGTTTGCTCGCGAACAGAAAATGTTGAACCCCGCTCTACCCACGGCGTATCCGTTCGAAACTCCGTTCCACGTGGGATTCTTCGGTGCGCTGTTCGCGCCGGAAAAATCCATCTTTCTGTTCGATCCACTCCTCGTGTTGGCAGTGGTGCTTTGTGCGGTGGTGTGGAGGCGCTTTCGGCCCGAGATCCGCGCATACCTGATCGCTTTTGGAGCGCTCTTGATTGCATACATCTGCTTCTACGCCACATTCACAGTTTGGAGCGGAGACTTCGCGTGGGGCGATCGGTACGTTTCGACAGCGGCGCAGTTAGTCGCGTTCATTTCCGTGCCGATGCTGATGCGCCATCGCGAGGAGATCGGCAGAGCGGTTTGGGCAATCGGAATCGCGCTCATCGTGGCCAGCGTTCTGGTCCAGGTCGCGTCGGTGATGTTTTGGTGCCCGCTCGAGATCTATCAGATGGACACGCTCGGCCACCCGACATTTGTTGTGGGCCTGCGCATGAAAAATATCGTCGCATTCACTCTGGGGAAAATGGACCAGTGGGGTTTGACGAATGATTCCATGACATACGATCCGTGGGACTATGCGCACATCACAGCATTCAACTTCCTGCCGTTTCTATTGGCAAGAATCGGAAAGGCTGCGGGCTGGGTTGTGCACCTCGTGACCGTGATCTGGTTTACTGCGCTGGCTGCGTTGCTTCTCTTGCTCGCCTGGATTCGGCGTCTTGTGGAAACGAATGAATTCGAAACCGTGGCATCGTCGCTCGATTCGTCCGCCAAGTGACACAATCCGCCAACCGCTGTAAGATGCGCCCAACGCCGACTTTCCACCGGAGGAAAACGTGAAGATTGAACGATTGCTCGCCATCTTGCTCTTATTGGTCGCAAGTTCCGTGCCGGCGGCCGCTTCTCAGCTGCACTTAGTCGTCATCACTTCTCCGCCGGACGGAATTTCAGTGAATTCCACGCTGATCTATGGCGACAAAGACGCGATTCTGATTGACGCGCAGTTCCGCCTGAGCGACGCGCATCGCGTGGTAGCTGCGATCCTCGAGACCAGGAAAAATCTGACCACCGTTTACGTCACGCATCCGCATCCCGATCATTATTTCGGCCTGGTCGTGCTTCGGCAGGCGTTTCCAAACGCCAAATTTGTGGCGCTGCCGAAAGTGGTGGACGGAATCAAGGCGAGCTGGCAGAACCGCGTAAATGCATGGAAACCGCAGTATGGCGACAATATACCGTCCGCGCCAATCATTCCGGACGCGCTCGCAGGAAACACTCTGACACTCGAGGGCGAAACTCTCCAGGTCTTCGGTCCGCTGCAGGGTGATAGCGCGGGAGACAATTCCTTCGTCTGGATTCCATCGCTCAAAGCCATCGTGGGCGGCGACACGCTTTTCAGCGGCGCGCATTTTGTGTACGCGCCGATGTCCGCGACTCAAAAGAAAGATTGGATGGCGACGATTGATCAGATGGCAGCTTTAAAGCCTGAAATCGTGATTCCCGGACATCAGATTGCCGGCGCGCCGAACGATGCATCGGTTCTCGCGTTCATGAAGAAATACATGCAGGATTCCGATGAAGCGCAGTCTTCCTCCGAGACCTCGGACGAATTCAAATCCAAGATGAAGGCGCTCTATCCGAATCTGGGTATTGACGGACTTTTGAACATCAGCGCTGGTGCTGCATTTCCAGCAAAGCCGCCTGCGCCTGCTCCGGCCACGCACTAATGGGCCGCTCTCGCCGGCGTATCAAATCGCCTTCGGGATGCGTCTAAAGTAACGGCCATCTCAGTCTGAGGAGAAATCATGCGAACAAACTTTGTTGCGGTTTGCACTCTGGTCGTGTTCGTCGCCGCGTTTTCCGTGCCGAGCCGCGCTCAAACGGGAGGCGCTGTCGCGAGTCCGCCCGCGAAGGCCGATTGCAAATTTACCGACGGCAAGACGATCCACATTGACTATTCGAGTCCGAGGATGAAGGGCCGCAAGATTTTCGGCGGCCTGGTGCCTTTTGGCGAACCGTGGCGCGCCGGAGCGAACGAAGCCACCACACTCGTAATTGATACCGACATGAACGTCGGAGGCAAGACGGTGCCAGCTGGCGCTTATACGCTTTTTGCGCTGCCTACGGCGAATGCCTGGACGCTGATCATCAGCAAGCAAACCGGTGAGTGGGGCGTCCCGTATCCCGGTGAATCGTATGACTTCGCGCGAATGCCGATGAAATTGTCGAAGCTGGATTCGCCGATGGAGAATTTCATGATTGCCTTCGATCAGGGCGGCGGCACGTGCACGCTGCGTCTGGCATGGGAATCTACGGAGGCGTCGGTGCAGATTTCGGAGAAAAAATAGCGGGAGTTTACTGCTGAACCCGGGCCTGAGCTTTTGCGCCATGCTCTCCCGGGTGGACGATTGCGCGAAACACGCGCCCGCGTCCGATCAAGTGTTCGCCAGATCGCGCCTCCACCTCGAACACGAGAAAGCGTCCTTGGTATTTCACGAACTTCGCCCAGGCACGAACGGTTGCGCCGGGCCCGACGGCCTTCAGGTGATCCACTTCAATTCGTGTCCCCACTGATATAGCGCCGGGCGGCAATTCCGACATGATGGCCATTACTGTCGCATGCTCCATCAACCCGATCATCGACGGCGTCGAAAACACAGCTGGAAGATTCGGATTGACCACTTGAATGGTGTGCTCGAGTTGCACCACGCGTTCCGTGGTCGCTTCGAGCCCGATACGTGGACGCTGCTCGGGCCGCGCGGCCGCCGACTTTACAGCGCGCTTCGTTACACGCTTTGACTCGCGAGGGCCGCGCTTGGCTTTTCGTGTTTTCACGGCAACGGCTCCCGGCGTACCTGGCGCGGCCTGTTAAAGATCGCGCGCGGAACCAGAAAGCTCCGCGCAAATTCCAAAATCGTAGTCCCGACCTGGTTCCACAGCCGTTGTTTCAGGCCGCGATATTCTTGCGAGCCGCTGAAGACTTCGCCAATCAGAGCGCGGGCTGCCGGCGAATGTTTTAGCAGCTGCACCATCCGGGTGGTGACCGCTTCCCCCAAAAAAGTGCCGCGAAAAATTCTCCGCGCGATGTTCGCCGCGAATTCCAGGTCGGCGGAGAAGGCCGCACGCAACCTCTCGGGATAAGCCTGTGGCTGGCCTTCCATCAGCGCCTGCGCGAGCAAATCACCCGAACGCAGCGCGTAATAAAGTCCCTCGCCCGTTAGCGGATCCACGCACGCCGCAGCGTCGCCCGCCATGGCCCAATTCTTGCCCACGATGCGCCGGGCGCGTATCGTCTTCGCTTCGGGCGAAGGCAGCACGTGGCTGTAGAATTGCGCGCCGTCCATGCAAATATTTTCTTCCTTAACGAATTCGTCGAGATGACGCCGGAGCTGCTGCGTCGGGTTCTGGCCCATCTTCGCGCAGATGCCGACGGAAAGATGATCGGCGCGCGGAAACGACCACAAGTATCCTTCGAACTCCTTCAGGAATTTCACCTTGATGATGTCTTCTTCGGTGGGCACGAAGTAGCCGAGCGTCATTTCCAGATCCAGCGCGCCAAGCGCCGTCGTTTCCGGCAGCAGTTGGTTGCGCGCTCCGGCCGCGAGCACCACGAAGTCCGACCGGTGTTCTTCGCCGCCGGCCATCAGCCGCACCTGCGCGCCGTCCGTATTCACGCTTGTCACGCGCGAACAAACCGTCGTGCATCCCGCCGCCACGGCGCGATCGAGCAGCAGCCCATTCAACACCTTGCGGGCGTAGATCACGATCGGATGGCCCATCTCGAATCGCACGCGGTGGTCGCCGCCTGAAATCAGCTCCGCCATGCGCACAATCTTCTTCGGTTGAGGTCCGTCGAGAAGGAAAGGGTATGCCTGGATTGCCTTATGCGTGAGGCCGCCGCCGCATGGTTTTTCCCACGCAAGGCGCTCATCGAAGATGGTGACGTGAAAACCCTGGCTCGCGAGGCGTTCGCCGCAAAGTGCGCCGGCGGGTCCGCCTCCAACTATGGCGATGTCTTTCATGGCCCTTGGTACGATCCTATTGTCACTCGGATACGATCTGCGAAAACACACCCACTCTGAATCTGCCAGAAATTATAGCATCGAAAATCTCGCCCGCAGCCGCGCGCCGATCTTGAAAGACAACCCTCTTCACTCGACAGTACAGAATGAGCCTCCCGCATCGCAGGCGGCGCACCGGCAGGGAGATGCGGTCACATGATAGAATTGACACTTCTGCTGTTCCCTCGGGAGCAGGCTGACAGGCAGGCGTTTGGGACAAGTCGTTTCGCAAAGTGAGCTGATTTCCCTCCGGGGCCAGTGGAAGCGCGCCGGGAAGGGAGTAGTGTGCGCGAGCGGCTGTTTCGACCTGTTGCATCCCGGCCATATTCGTCTCCTCGAACACGCGCGGTCGCTCGGCGACGTCCTGATCGTAGCGATTGAGAGCGACGCAGCCGCCACGCGCACGATTAACTCCGGGCAACGGCTCGGCCAAGCACAGCTCCCCTCCGCCCAGTCATTCCCTCCGCTCGAGCGCGCCGAAATCCTGGCCGCGCTTTCCGCCGTCGCCTGCGTAGTTGAATTCGAAGGCGCATCGCCGCACGAATTCCTCGCGCGCTGTTGCCCGATGTCATCGTGCTCGGCGGAAGCGGTGGTTCCGATCAATCCTCGCATCGCGAATGCGCTGAGCTCGAGGCGCTGGGATGCAAAGTTGTGCGCATTCCGCTCGAGCCCGGCTATTCAACCTCTCGCCTCATCGAACGCATCCTAGAGCGTCGAGTATGATTCTCCCTCTCGTTTCCGAGCTTCTCGCGCGAATCGCCCGCCGGCCTGCTGTCGAGGAAGCCTGCGACAAGCTGCGCCGCGTTGGAGGTGAAGTTCGCCTCGCAGGTCTCACCGATTCGGCGAAGGCGCTGCTGGTCCCGCTGGTTTTTTCCGAGCTTGGGCGGCCCACCATTCTTCTGGTGGAATCGAATCAGCGCGCCGAAGCTCTGCTCGAACCGGTTCGCTGGTTTTACACCGCCGTCACCGGGAAGCCCGGACGCCGCGTGGCGCATTTTCCAGCGCACGACGTGTTGCCGTACGAAAATCGTTCCCCGCACGCGGAAATTTCCGAGGACCGCGCCGTCGCTCTCTGGCGCCTTGCAACAGGCGAGGCCGACGTGCTGATCGCGCCAGTACAGGCCGCGCTGTGGCGAATGCGCGAGCGCTCGTTTTATCCAGGACTGGCCCGAGTCATCGCGCGCGACGAATCCATCCCCCACGAAGATCTCATCGGCTTTCTCATGGCGGCCGGTTACGAAAAGCACGTCACCTGCGAGATGCCCGGGCAATATGCCGTTCGCGGCGGCATCATTGACGTGTTTTCGCCCGAGACGCCGCAGCCCGTGCGCATCGAGCTGCTGGGCGACACCATCGAATCCATTCGCGCGTTCGATCCCAATACGCAGCGTTCCACCAATCCTGTCGAGCGCGCCGCTTTGCTTCCTCTCGTCGAACTCCAGCGCCATGCCGAAGTGCTTGAGCGGCAGCGCGTCGGATCCGGGTCTGGCCGAGAAGACGATGCCGCGCCCGCTGGTTTTTACGCCGGCTGGGAATTTCGCGAGATGCCACCCGAAGAACGTCCCGGCGTGCTGTTCGATCTCGCTGCGGATCCACTCGTAGTCCTGGATGAGCCTTCGCTTCTCGATGCCGCCGTGGAAAAATATCGCGCGCGTCTCGCGCGAAGCCTTCGACGAAGTCGAGGACCCGCTCGCCGAGCCTCCACACCGCTACATTTTCAATGAAGAGGAGTGGTCGCTCGCGCTCCAGCTATTCCCGCGCTCTGGCGATCGAGCATCTGGGCCTCGCGCAGGAAGGCGTCACTCCGTTCGCCGTCCAAACGCAGCCCACCACGCGCTATCACGGCAACGTCGCGGCTTTCATGGCCGAAGTCCGCAGTCGCCTGGGCGCAGGCGAACACGTAATGGTGTCCGCGGCGACCACCGGAGAACTCGAGCGCTTCGCCGACATCTGCCACGAATATGAAATGCCCTACCGCTTGGGTGAGCTCGAAGAAAACGTCACGGTCACGCGCCTGGCTGAAGAGTCGAGCGGCAGCAGCGCTCCGGCGATGGTGCTTGTCAAAGCGCCGCTCAGCGAAGGCGTCGTATTTCCCGAGGCGCAGCTCGCCATCTACGGCGACGCCGACCTGTTTGAAACGCTTCCTCCGCAGCGCCCGCGCGCGCGGCCAGAAGACGGCTAGCTTCTTCAGCGATTTCTCCGACCTCAAGCCGGGCGACTACGTCGTTCACGTGGATCACGGCATCGGCCAATTCGAAGGCTTGCGCCAGGTAGTCGTCGAAGGCGCCACCGGCGAATTCATGTTTCTGCGTTATGCGGACGACGCGAAACTCTACGTTCCGCTCGCGCGCATCGACCTCATCCAGAAATATCAATCGCTCGGCGGCGTGGAGCCGACCCTCGACCGTCTCGGCACCACTGTTTGGGAAGCGCGCAAGACGCGCGTGCGCAAGTCCGTCACCGACATGGCGGAACAGCTCCTTGCCCTGTATGCCGAGCGCAAGACCGCGCCCGGACATGCGTTTCCGCCAGACACCAATTGGCAGCGCGAATTCGAGGACGCCTTCGAGTTCCAGGAAACCCCGGACCAGCAGCGCGCCATCGAAGATGTGAAGCGCGACATGGAATCGGCTCTGCCGATGGACCGCCTGCTTTGCGGCGATGTCGGCTACGGCAAGACGGAAGTTGCCATGCGCGCCGCGTTCAAGGCTCTTGCGGACGGTAAGCAGGTAGCGGTGCTCGCGCCCACCACGGTGCTGGCGTTTCAGCATCTGGAAACATTCCGCCGCCGTTTCGCGGCGTTTCCGATGCGCATCGAAATGCTCAGCCGGTTTCGCACCGACAAAGAACAGAAGAAAACTCTAGAAGAATTGGAAGCCGGAAAGATGGACGTGGTCATCGGCACGCACCGGCTGCTTTCCAAGGACGTGAAGTTTCACGATCTCGGCTTGCTCGTCGTGGACGAAGAGCAGCGCTTCGGCGTGGCGCACAAAGAGCGCCTGAAGGAGATGCGCAAGAACGTGGATGTGCTGACCATGTCGGCCACTCCCATCCCGCGCACGCTCCACATGTCGCTCGTCGGCCTGCGCGATATGAGCGTGATCGAGACGCCGCCGAAGGATCGGCTCGCGATTCAAACCTCTGTCTCGCCTTTCAGCGAAACTCTGGTCCAGCGCGTCGATCGAGGAGGAATTGGCGCGGGAAGGCCAGGTGTTCTTCGTGCACAACCGCGTCGAATCCATCGCGTCGCTCGCCAGCATGGTGCAGCGGCTGGTTCCGCGCGCGCGCGTGGTCGTCGGACACGGCCAGATGCGCGAGGCCGAGCTCGAAAAAGTGATGCTGAAATTCATCCGCAACGAAGCGGATGTTCTCGTCTCCACCACGATCATCGAGAATGGCCTCGACATTCCCCGCGCGAACACGATCCTCATCAATCGCGCCGATCGCATGGGGCTTTCCGAGCTTTACCAGCTTCGCGGACGCGTCGGCCGCTCGAACCAGCGCGCCTACGCCTACTTGCTGGTTCCAACCGAGGGAACTCTGACGTCGATCGCGCGCCAGCGCCTAGCCGCACTCAAGGAATTCAGCGATCTGGGCGCCGGATTTCGCATCGCCGCGCTCGACCTCGAATTGCGCGGGGCGGGAAACCTGCTGGGCAGCGAGCAGCACGGGCACATCGAAGCTGTCGGCTTCGATATGTATTGCCAGATGATGGAGCGCGCCGTCGCCGAACGGAAGGGCGAGGCGGTTACGCCCGAGCGCCGCGCCACGCTGAATCTGGGCCAGGAGATTCGTATCCCGCCGGAATATATCGAGAGCGAAAATCTTCGCCTGCGCATTTATAAGCGCATCGCGAGCGTCTCATCCGAAGCCGAGCGCGTCGAAGTCGCACGTGAACTCGACGACCGCTTCGGCCCTCCGCCGCCCGCGGTCACGAACCTGCTCGAATACGCTGTGCTGAAAGCGCTGGCGGAAAAGCTGCTGGTTGCGACGGTGGACCGCCGCGGCGACCAGATCGCCATCAAGTTCTATGACGACACTCCTCTCGGTCCGGAGCGGATCGTCAAGTTGATCCACAAGCGCCGCGACATGCGCCTGGACCCTTCGGGCGTCCTGTGGATCGCCTGGAAGTCGGCCAAGGGTTCGGCCACGGACGCTGTGAGAAACGTGTTGCTACAACTACAATCGTAGGGATAAACTTTTCGGGAGTGAACACTATGAAAAACCGAACCGCCGTATGTCTTGCAACTTTGGCACTGTGCAGCGCTTTCCTTCTGGCCCCTGCGGGAGCCCGTGCCCAGACGAAGGGCACTGTCGTCGAGGAAATCGTCGCTCGCGTGAACAACCAACATCATCACGCTATCGGACTATCAGAAGGCCGCCGCCGGCTTACAGCAAGAAGTTGCGCAGGATTGCCAAAACTGCTCCCAGATGCAGATTCAGGCCTCATTGGCTGACCACCAAAAGAATCTGCTGCGCGACATGATTGACCAGCAGCTCCTGATCGAGCGCGCCAAGGATATGGAGGTCTCCGTCGAGACCGATCTGATCAAGCGGCTGGACGAAGTCCGCAAACAGAACAATCTGACCAGCCTCGAAGACCTCGAAAAGGCCGTCGAGTCGCAGGGAGTCGTCTGGGAAGACTATAAAACGCAGATGCGGAACAGTCTCTTGACCCAGGAAGTGATTCGCCGCGAAGTGGGCGGACGCATGAATATTGGCAGCGACGAAGTGAAGGCCTACTACGAAGCCCACAAACAAGAATTCAACCGCCACGAACAGGTGTCGCTCGCGGAGCTTTTCCTGAGCACGGATGGAAAAAGCCCGGAGGAAATTGCCGCCGTTCGCACCCGGGCGGAGGACCTCCACAATCGTCTCGTGAAGGGCGAGGATTTCGATCAGCTCGTGAAGCGATATTCCGAAGGTTCGACGGCCCAGGACAACGGCGCTTTGGGTGAGTTCGAGCGCGGCCAGCTCTCCAAGCAACTCGAAGATGCTGTCTTCACGCATGGAAAAGAACCAGTTCACGGACGTGATTCAGACGAAGACAGGATTCGAAATCCTGAAGGTGCTCGACCATTTTCAAGCCGGATTGCAGCCGCTGGATAAGGTTGACGGCGAAATCACTAATATTCTGTACCGCGAGAAGATGGACCCTGCGATGCGCACTTATCTCGCCCAGCTGCGCGAAGAAAGCTACGTTCTCGTGAAGCCTGGCTACACGGACTCCGCTGCTGTAGCCGGGCGCGACGGTGATTCAAGAAGTTGCTCCCACTCCCGACGCCGCAGACAAAAAGAAGCAAAAGAAGAAGCTGCCGTTGCCGAAAGCCAATGGCTGATGAAGTCTCCTTGCGTCAGCGACCTCGCCGACGGCCAGATGGTCGCATCGCTCTTCCTCGTCCGCGAAAAAGAGATTCGCACGTCCGCGCGCAGCGGCAAATCCTGGCTGGAGCTTAGCCTCGGCGACCGCACCGGCTCCATCTCCGCGAAGATGTGGGACAACTTCGAAGTTATCGCGAAGACATTCGAGCGCGACGACGTGATCCGCATCCGCGGCCGCGTGAAGCTTTACAACGGCTCGAAGGAGTTGACGCTCGAGCAGATTATTCCGGCGGCTGAGCGCGAGTATGATCTCGGCGATTTTCTTCCGCATACGAAGTACGACGTCGAAAAGCTCTACGCCGATCTGCGTACCGCTATCGCCGCGATGAAGAATCCGTGGCTCCAGAAACTGCTCACAAGCGTTGTGGATGATCCGGAAATCGCCCCTCGCCTCAAGCGCGCGCCTGCGGCCATGACCATGCACCATGCGTATCTCGGCGGCTTGCTCGAACACGTCGTGAGCTTGATGGGACTCGCGGCGGCCGTTTCGGCGCATTATCCCGAGCTCGATCCGGACCTGCTGCTCACCGGAGTAGTGCTGCACGACATTGGAAAAATAGACGAATTGCGCTACGCGCGCGGAATCGACTATTCCGACGCGGGCCGTCTGCTCGGCCACATCACCATCGGGGCGGGAATGGTGCGCGAGAAAATCAAAGCGATTGCGGGATTTCCCGCTCCGCTCGCCGTGCTGGTCCAACACATGATTCTGAGCCATCACGGCTCGTATGAATTCGGCTCGCCTTCGCTGCCTCAGATTCCCGAGGCCGTCGCGCTGAATTTCATTGACGATATTGATTCGAAAATGGCGGGCATGCGCAAATCGCTCGAGCAGGCGAACCGGAAGCGCGTCCGCGGAACTGTGGACGGAGCGCAATCCTTCGCTGCGCCGCTCGCTGCTTCGTAAAGATAACTTCTTGGCGGACGAGCGCTCCGAAAGCGCCGCCAAAGGGATAGTGCCGGGATATGACTGATAAAACTCCATCGCCGCGCCGTTCGCTGCTCGATCTCGCGCCGCTCGAGCTCGATTGCATGAATACTCTCTGGCCCATTGGCGAAGGCACGGTCCGCGAGATTCGCGACCTGCTCGCCGCCGCGCCGCCCGCGCGCCTATACCACCATCATGACGATCATGGACCGCCTTGCACGGAAGGGAATCGTCGAGCGCGTGAAGTCCGGCCGCGCGTATATCTACCGGCCGCGGCTGAGCGCCGAAGATGCCCGCGCACAAGCCCTGGGTCAAGTTCTCGAGAATTTCTTCGGAGGTTCGAAGGAAGCTTTGCTCGCACAGCTCGGAAATGGAACCGCGGTTCGTCGCGCCGCTGCAGGCGCTGCCGTTTCATCGGCAGGTGAAAGCGATAGGCGGCCCGAGATCGCTCCTCATCCGGTTGCAGGATCCGACTAAATGTTCCCCGTCGAAATGAAAATTCGAGATTTGACGATTCGCCCGGCGACGATCCTCGCCCCCATGGCCGGAGTTACGGACACGGTCTTTCGCCGCGTGATCCGCTCGCTCGGCGCGTGCGGTCTGATCATGACCGAGTTCACCAGCGCCGAAGGGATGTCGCGCAAATTCGGCGCGCACGCTGCGCTATCTTTATTTCGACGAGGACGAGCATCCCATTGCCGGCCAGATTTTCGGCTCCGATCCCAAAGTGATGGCTTCGGCCGCCGCTTTGATCGAAGATCTCGGCTTCGATCAGGCCGACATCAACCTCGGCTGCCCGGTGAAAAAAGTCGTCAAGTGCGGCGGCTCGGGCCTGCTGCGCGACCTGCCGCATCTCGATAAATTGTTCCGCGCGGTGCGCGCCGCGGTGCGCATCCCGCTGACGATCAAGATTCGCTCCGGCTGGGACGAAAATAACATCGTCGCAGTGGATGTGGCTCGCATGGCCGAGGACATCGGCATCGAGGCCATCGCCGTGCATCCGCGCACGCGCATGCAGGGCTACGCGGGCTCAGCGGATTGGAATATTATTCGCGCGGTGAAGCAGGCCGTGCGCATTCCCGTGATCGGCAATGGCGATATTCGCTCGCCGCAGGACGCGGTGCGCATGATCGCAGAAACCGGATGCGACGCGGTGATGATCGGCAGGACCGCGTCTTCCAATCCCTGGATTTTCCGGCAGATCGCGGATTTCATCGCCACAGGCCGCTTCGACGAACCCACGGAAGCCGATCGCTACCGGCTGCTTTCGGGATATTTTCAGAGCCTGATCGCCGCCGAAATGCCCGACGCCATCGGCAAGATGAAGCAGTTCGCCACTCTGTTCACGCACGGCGTGCGCAACGGCGGCGAACTTCGCCAGCAGGTCCATCACGCCCACACGACCGCCGAAATCCTCGATCGCGTGGACGCTTTTTTCGCGCCTACCCTCAATACCGCGTCGCAGCTCTAAATCGCGCTCGTTGAACTACTCCGGCTTCGCCAATCCCTTGGCAACCGCGTCGTCGAGCAGCTCCTGCATTTGACGCGAAGCCTCGCGCGCGAGCTGCGCCTGTTGACGGCCGAGTTCGCCCTGCCGGCGGCCGAGCTCGCCCATTTTCCGGCCCCACTCGCCCTGTTCTCGTCCCCAGGCGCCTCGATCCCGGCCCGCGCCTGATTGAACTTCTCCGATTCGGGATTGCAGTTCGCCGAGCTCACCCTGCAGGTTTCCGAGTTGCTCCATCGTCCCGCCGTTAGCACTCAGCTGCTTCATTTCCGTTTCCAGTTTCTGCATCTCGGCAGTCAGGTCGGGAATCTTCAGCTTCGTCTCTTCCATTTGCTGCGCCGCTTTCTCTTGCTGTTGCCCGAGCGCTTCCTGCTGCTTTCCCAGCTCTTCCTGCTCCTTGGACAGTTTTTCCTGGGGCGCCCAGAACGCTTTCGCGCGATCGACGGTGGCTTGATCTGAGATGACGTAGGATTTGTGGTCGCGTTCGAACCAGATGAACTCGCCCGAAATCTTGCTCCGCAGCGATCTAGCGTGATCTGCATCATCGCGGTCGCCGGACATGGTCATTTCGTCCGAATCCTTCGTGACGATCACGAAGCGCGGGCCCCAATCGTTGTAGCGGCCCACAATGTAACCGCCCTGAAAAGCTCTGAAGGAATTCCAATTTCCCGACATCGCAAATGCCATTGGCGGGATGGGCGGAATGTTAATCGCCGGAATGGCCGGAATGTGAATCGCGGGTATGTGGATCGGTGGAACCGCGACGATGACATCCGGGGAAACTTGATCCGATGGCGGTTCTGGAGCTTGCGCAGGATCCGCTTCTGACGCCGTTGCCGGCGCTGCGGTGTATTCGGAGCTCGGGCTCAGGGCGGCTTGAGGCGCGGCCGGAGTCGGTGGCGCTGCCGGAGCGGGCGGGGCCTGAATATCGTAGGTCGCCGGATGCACGGCTGCGGTCAGCACGACAACCGGCGCCACAACTGCCACCAGAAGTACTACCAAAGATTTCTTCAATCGATTCGACATCGCACCCCTCCATGCAAGGATTCGTTCCACTCTTTGTTCCGCTTGCCCCGCTTTGGCCATCGAAACTCCCTGCCACCAGACGCGCTCCGGCCCGGCTTCGAGCTCCGCGAAAAATCCAAGCAGTGTTTCCGCGTAGCGCGTGCGGTCCGCGCCGCCGGCAAGCGCCGCATCGTCGCTCGCCTGCTCCGCGAGCGCTGCCAGATGGCGCTCCAGCCACCACGCCAGTGGGCTGAACCAGAAAATCGCGCGATGAATCAGCGCCAGACGCTGCGTCAGCGCGTCATGCCGTTCCACGTGAGAGACTTCGTGCGCCAGCACCGCCGCGAGCTCGTCGTCATCCCATTCACGCCAATTCGAAGGAAGCAGGATCGCCGGGTCGCTCACACCAATCACCACAGGCACGGAAATGATGTCCGCTTCCGCAATTCGTGGAGGCGCGCGCAGTCCCGTCGCGCTCGATGTCGTTGAGAGAATTTGCAGTGCGTCACTGTCGTCGACCGGTATCGCTGCACGCACGAGATGTTTTCCGAACCGCATGCCGACAAATACGCGCGCAAGGAAGCCCAGCCCGATCGCCAGATAGGCGCAAACGGCGAGAAGCGGCCACGGAATCTCACGGCGCGCGGCGGAGGAGTAGGAGGCTGCAGGTTGCCACGGCAGCGTTGGGCTATCCGCGGTCTCCAGCTTCATCTGCTTACCCGCCCGAGGGGGTCTCTTCGCGGGCATTTGGGGCGCAGTCTCGTGAGGAACAGCTGGCTGGGTTATTGTGTCTTCGGTTCTTGCTCCTCGCTTCTGAAAATTTGGCAACGGCACAGCAACCTGGATCGCTGGAGCAAAGAAGGTCAGCAAAGGCATCGCGAGGGCCGCGAGCAATACTCCCTTCCAGAGAAGAAGCTTGATTCGCGCGTTTTTGACCTGAAATGTTCCGATCGCGGCGGCTACCATGCATCCAAGCACGAGCGAACGCGTCGCCGCATTTGCTAGGGCCATCAAAAAGCTTGCACTGACGTGACTCACCACCGGCGGCATCGTTAGCTCCCCTTCTTCCCGGAGCGATTCCGGGACCCGGACTCCGATTTCTCGCCAATCTTTCCCTGTGCCACCTTGCGCGCGAGCCGGTCAAGAAGATCGCGGTCGATCACGGCGCTGTTGACCATGCCCACGACCAGCTCTTCTGCTGACCCGCCGCAGAAGCGATCAATAATGCTTTTCACGGCGCGTAGAGCGACGTTCTGCCGCGCCTCTGCCGCGCGATAGACGAACGTGCGGCCTTCGATTTCGTGCGCGACGAAACCCTTTTGCTCAAGCCTCCGCAGAACTGTCCGCACCGTCGAATCCTTCATCGGGCGCGTTGGCGCCAGGGCCTCCCGGCACGATTCCGCCGTGCACGGGCCGTGAGCCCACACGTAATCCATTACCGTCTGTTCGACTTCGCCGAGCCCTTTTGGGCGCTTTTTGTATGTGTTATGCATTGTAGCGTTACAACATGTAACGCTAAGCGGAAAGGTTGTCAAGTGGAATTTTGTGCGATTGAAAACTCAGCGGGTGGGATTATTCGTCGCGTGTAATCAAAAGCTGCTTGTAGGCCTCGCGCTTGGTCAGGCCGCGCTCGCGCGCCGCTTGCTTGAGCGCCGTCTTGCGATCCACGTCGCGCTCTTTCATGATTTCATCCACGTGTCGCGCGAGGGGAACTGCGTTTCGAGGATTCGCGGCATCGGCCGCGTGCTGCGCCTGTCCGTCGGGCGGACCAATGAGCAGCGTGATTTCTCCGCGGGGCGCTTTTTTGCGCGCCGCTGCGACCAGGTCCTCGATGTGCCCGCGCACAAATTCCTCATACAGCTTCGTCACTTCGCGCGCGATCACAGCTGGCCGGTTGCCGAGAATTTCAAGCGCGTCCTCGAGCGTGTCGAGCAGGCGGTGCGGCGCCTCATAAAGCGCAAGCGTTCGCACCTCTGTTGCCAGCTCGCGCAGCTTCTTGCGCCGCTCGGTTGGGCGTGAAGGCAAGAAGCCGGCAAACACGAATTCCTCGATGGGCATTCCGGAAGCCGCCAGCGCTGCGACAAGCGCCGATGCTCCCGGCACCGGAACAACCTGAATTCCGTGCCGCAGGCACAGGCTCACCAGGCGATAGCCGGGATCGGAAATGGCTGGCGTGCCCGCGTCGCTCACCAGCGCCACCTTCGCGCCTTGCTCCAGCTCGATCACGATTTCCGGAGCGCGCGTGATTTCATTGTGTTCGTGGTAACTGACCAGCCGCTTGGGAATGTCGAAGTGCGCGAGAAGCTTCAGCGTCTGCCGCGTGTCTTCGCAGGCGATCACGTCCGCTTCTTTCAGTATGCGCAACGCGCGCAGCGAGATATCCTCGAGATTGCCGATGGGCGTTGAGACCACATAGAGGCAGCCCGCCCCTGTGTCGCTTGGCGCTATCTTTGTTTGCGGTTTTTTCTTCGACATTGCATCGACCGCCGATCGCCAGCGGGACATTCAGCGTATGCTCTGCGGCCTCCCATTTGCAAGGCGCAAGGGCCTAAATCCGCTGCTCCAAAATTGACAGGGCTGCACGGCTCGGATACTCTGGATCATCCGAAATCAAATACGAAGGAGTAATGAATGGCTCAGGGTAATCCGGTCAAGCACAAGAAGAAGACGAAATCGGTACTGAAGAATATCCGCCAGACGGAGCGGCGCGCCGCGGTCAATCGCATGAATCGCACGCGAGTCCGCACGGCGATGCGCCGGATGCGCGCAGCGCTCGGCTCGGCCGATGCTGCCGGCGCGGCCAAGCTTGCTTCGGAAACGCTACTCCGAGCTCGACAAGGCGATCCGCAAGCGCACGCTTTCCGAGAACACCGCCAATCGCTACAAATCGCGGCTGGCCCTGGCGTTGAATGCTGTCAAAGCGAAGAAGTAGCTTTCCAGGCCGTATAGTTTTTCTAAGAGGCGCTCCGAAATCGGGGCGCCTTTTTTATTTCGAGAAAGCCGGACTCGGCGCACTAGGCTGTAGAGGAAGTGAGCCGAGCGATCAGGAACTCCATCATCGCCCGCGGATTCGGGTTCGCGGATTTCAACTGGCTGTCGGCTTCGGCCAAGCGCAGCAAGACCAGCCAGCAAATCCTTCTTCGGAATCCGGTGCGCTTGGCGCACAGCTGTCTCGGCTGCCTCGGGCCGCATTCCCAATTGACGCGCCGCCTGATAGCCGTTCGTCTGAGCCGGCAAATCGCGCGCTTCGATCAGCTTGCGGTACATCCACGCGAGCGCGCCCACAATCCCGGCCGGCTGCTCGCCCTCTCGAAGCAGATTATCCAGAAACGCGAACGCCGCCGCGCGCTTTCGGCTCGCCAACATTTCGGTGAGCTGCCAGACCGTATTCTTCCGCGCGGCCACGACCAAAGCTTCGACATCAGGCGCCGAGATCGGGCCGCGACCCTGCGTGTACGCCGCCAGCTTTTCGAGTTCGATGCGCATCCGCGAAGGCGCGCCATTCAAAATATCCGCAAGCATCGCCGCGGCTTCGCGATCGATTTCGGCGCCCAGGTCTTTCGCCATCTGCGCCGCCAATGCCGCGGCGGATTCGGGGCCGATGGTCAACTCCGCGATCAGCGCTTTCTCGCTCAGCAGTTTGAAAAATCGCTGCCGCCCATCGAGCGCCGCAGCCTCGAGCACCAGCACGGTAAACGGCGCGGGCGATTCGAAATAGCTGCCCAGCATCGCGAGAACTTCGTCGCGAGCTTTTTCGCCAAGCTTTTCAACGGACTCGGCCTCCTCGACGACCAGCACCTGGCGCGGCGCCATCATCGGAAGAGTCTGCGCGCGCCCCAGAATCTCGTCCCATCCCGCATCGCGCGCGGAAAGTCGCGCCACAGCCCAATCCCTCGCGGATTCCGGGACGCACGCGTCGATGATTTTGTTGCGGCACATCTCGCGCAAATAGTGATCGGTGCCCAGCAGAACCACGGCAGCGATCGGCTTGCCGCTTGCCAGGCGCTCGATCAGCTTGTCGGGAGAAACGCCAGCCATTAGAAATTCTCCAGCACGTTTGCAACAAGATGCGACGCGAGATCGCGGGACATTCTGTCGAGTGCCGGATCCTCTTCCTGGAAGAACGACTTCACGTCCGTCGAAATCTGATATTCGTCCCGGAAAACCATGTCGTCATTCTTGTAGACGACCTTTTCCGTTTTGTTGTCAATCAGCTCGACCTTCGTATGCACGATGACGAGCATGGTAGTCACTTCGCCTGTGGTCGCTTGAAAGAGCACCGGGTCCGTTTCAATCGAAAGGATTTCGCCGTGCAGAGTGCCGTCGGCCGATTTCTGGTCCTGCACCACTCGGTACTTCGTGCGCGTAATGAACTCGCGGATCACCGCTTCGGTCATTCGCTGTTCGATGCGGTAGGTAGTTGTATCGTTCTTGAACGCCGGAACGGCGATGTCTGTCCAGCCGGACGGCAGTTGCGAAGCGTGCCCTGCCACGTGATACCCGCAGCCCGTGGCGGCCAGAGGCGCGACAAGCACGGCGAGCCACAGCGCCATCCTGCGCCCTGCGCGACTTACCTTAATTGATCGGACTCGCAACCAATTCCTCCGCGATGCGCACCGCATTTGTCGCCGCGAGCCGCAAATTGTCGGCCACGCCCCAGAACCACGCGCCGCCTGCAACATTTGGGTCGGCCTCGACCCGCGCGAGATGAATCCCTTCTTCGCCCGCCACGCTGATGTTGCTCGGCGGTGTGTCGTCCGGCGCCGCAACCTTGACTCCCAGATTCGCGAATGCCCCGTGAAGTTGCTCCGGCGCGACGGGTGCTCCGAAATCCGCATATGCCGCGAAAGCATACCCGTAAAATACTGGCGCTCTGCACCAATTGAATTGCAGGCACGGGAGCGCGTCCGTTGAGATACGCTGCCACATCGCGCGCGATCGAGGCGCGCATATCCGCAAGACGCGGTTTGGACGCCGGCCCGTAACTCGCCAGAAGATTGAACGCGACCTGCGCATCGAACACCGGCTTGGCAATTTCGTGAAACACAAGAAGTCCGGTTGTCTGTTTTTCGAGCTCTTCCACGCCCGCTTCTTCGCGCTCGGAAACGGGCGGGAACAGGAGCACGGAAATTCGCTGCGCCTGAAAGTTGCTCAGTCCCGCAGCCACCGTGCACGCGAGAATCACCGGAGCGGAGGGTGACACATAGGAAGCGGGCCCCGACGCAGGCGGGGGAGTGCCATTTCCCTTAGAGTTGACCCGCGCTGGCAGCACGGAGCCGAGCGATGGAATCCACGCGTTCGCGCCGGATCCGTGGCCTGGACCAGCGAGTGCGCCTGTAAGATCAATCACGGTTGCGCCGGACCGCTGAGCTACTTTCCAGTTTTGTTCGGCGTCGCGGGCCGTGCCTGCAAAGAACGCGAACTCCGCACCTTCGAAACTTTCCTGGTCAAGCGCCCGGATGAACGTGGGCTCGCCGGCCGCTTCCGTCAAAGTTCCGGCCACGACGCTTTCATCTAGCAGAACGAAATCACTCGCGGGGAAATTGCGGTCTTCGAGAACCTGCCTCAGTTCTTTGCCGCGGAGCGAGGAGGCGCCCACGATCGCAACACGAGTTTGTTTTGAACGCCCGGAGGGCATGACTTAGGCGTGATGCGAAGCGAGACGGTGTCGCACGGAACGCACCACGTACATCGTGATGCCGCTAACCAGGTAGGCGCTGGCGATCAGCATGAGCGTGGCTTCAGAAAATAACACGACCGCGCCGAGCAGCAGCACGAGCACCACCACGACCAGCGAAGGCCGACGGCGAGCCCATTCAATGTCTTTGAAGCTCGAATAACGCACGGTGCTCGACATCAAAAGTCCCAGCACAATAATCAGTCCTAGCCAGAGCACCGAGACCCGCCCGTCCGAAATGGGGCTCTTGAATAGGTGAACCGTTGCCGCAATCATGCCGGCCGCCGCGGGAGTTGGCATCCCCACGAAGTAGCGGTTCCCGCCCGGTGCCATGCCTTGGATATTGAATCGCGCCAGACGCCAGGCGCAGCAACCCAGATAAACAAAACCAATCAGCCATCCAAGCTGGGTGAGGTGCATCTGCTCGGGTGCGGCGGCAGCTGCCAGCGTGCGCACGCCCCATGCATAGGCGAGAAACGCTGGTGCGATACCAAAGCTGATGATGTCGGCGAGCGAGTCAAATTGCTTTCCGAACTCGCTGTTCGTGCCCATGGCTCGCGCCACGCGTCCATCCAGCGAATCGAAAACGATGGCGATGCCAATTGCCCGAGCGGCGTTATCAAAATCCGCCGTCCGGCCGTCAAGTGTCGCGAGTATGGCGTAGTAGCCGCACAGCAGGTTGGCCACAGTGAACACACTGGGGAGGATATAGATGCCGCGGCGGAGGCGGTGATTGCGGAAAAGTCGCCGAGGTTCTTCCTCGTTGCCGATCGGATCTAGGTGGTTGAATTCCATTTCGCCAGGATGCTTTCGCCGCCCTTGACCATCTGCCCTTTTTTGACCGTCACTTCGGCTTCCATGGGCAGCCAGATGTCCACGCGCGATCCGAATCGAATCAGTCCGACGCGCTCGCCAAGGGCCACAGTTTCGCCTTCGCGTTTCCAGCATAGCACGCGTCGCGCGATGGCTCCGGCGATTTGTTTGAAGACCAACTGGCCTTGTGGCGTATGAATATAGATGATGTTTTGCTCGTTTTCGACCGAGGCAGCCGAGCGAAACGCCGCGTAAAATTTTCCCGGGCGATACACCACATCCGCGATGCGCCCTGCGACCGGCGCCCGCTGAACGTGAACGTTCCAGATGGAAAGAAAAATGCTGATGCGGTGGCCCATCGTGGAATCGAGCATTTCGTCGACGATTACGACGACGCGGCCATCGGCAGGCGAGACAACTGTTCCGGGCTCGGATGGAATTTTGCGTTCGGGATCGCGAAAGAAATAAAACACGAAAAGCCCCAGAAAAATCAGGACTCCGGCGGCGCATTTCCAGCCCGGAATCAAGCACGCCGCGCCCACGACCAGCGGCGGGATCGCAAATTTGTACGCTTCCTTAACCATGGAGAGGGGAGGAGTTTTGGCTCATTCCGTCAAACTCGATGATGCAACAAGCTGCGGCAGTGTATTCGTTGCCTTCGCCTCGAATGCGTATCCTGTTCGAATGCACGTGTATTGTACGACAGAAGTGCGCGCGCCTCTCAGCCCTAGTGACTGACCATCTGCTGATGACGTGCGAGAATCAATTCCATGCGGTCCCGTAATCGCAGCTTCAGCTTTTTCAGCTCTACTTCCTGTATCAAATTTTCCGAATTGACATAGGAAGACTTCAGAATCTGCTCCAGCTGGGATTCACATCGGGAATGTTCTTCAGCGAGGTTTCGAAATTCCGGATCTCTTGCCAACAGGGTCTGCCGTAAGTCCTGGCTTGTACTCGGCATTCATTCCCTCCGGTTGGTGAAACGTTCACATGGAAGTAACAATTACCACAAACCGTGCGCGGAGCCAATAGGGTGAATCACATAAATCGTCGCTCAAAGCGAACCGCGCTCCATCCTAAAACGAATTGAACCAGCTCGTCAGACAGCAACCGGGCCTTTTGAGCCAGATTTTGCGCTCGCACCCAGTCGCCATCCTTGCTGGCATCGCGCGACTGCGAAAGGAAGCTGCGAATTTTTCCGACCAGATCCATCTGAGCGGCATTCAATTGCTTTGCCGCTGGTTTCCTGCAGATTTTTCTCGGCAACGGCTGCGTCGTCTACGGTCTTGCGCTGATAGGTCGCCTGATCGGTCGGCGAAAGCTGCGGAGAAATTTGCGGCGCCGGCGGATGAGCGGGCTGTTCCGCTTCAGCTGTCGGGCTGGTCTTCGGTTGGCCGCCGCGGCGCTGCGGGTTTCGGAGGCGATATCGTCACAGGCGCTGGAGGCGGAGCAGCGGTCGTCGGCAGCGCCGGAGGCGCCGCGACGACTTCGGTCGGAGGTGAAGCGTCAGTGTCCGGCGCCGTGTTCATGGGTCGCTCTGCTGCAGCCGGCGCAGGCGCGGCTGCTACCGGCGCCGCGGCATGCACGGTCTTCTTCGCGCATCCGACCGATGCAAACGAGATCGTGCAGGTTAGGAGCGCCATCGCGATTCGTGCGTCTTTCAGTCGGTTGGGCATTTATCGCTTTTCCGCCACGATGGGCCGGTCCAGCGTCGCCGGATCTTCCGGCGGGCGCGTCCATGAATCGCGCCAACGGCAATTTCACGCGGAACGTCGTGCCGCGCCCGGTTTCGGATTCGAATTCTATCTGGCCATTGTGCAACTGTACAAACCGAAACGTGTTCGCCAGCCCGATGCCGCTGCCTCCCGGGCGCGTCGTGAAGAAGAGTTGAAAGATCTTCTTCTGATCGCCGGTCGAGATTCCTCTGCCGGAGTCTTCCACGACTAATTACGGCAAAATCGCCGCTGCGGCGCAGGCTAAGCGTAATTCTGCCGCCCGCGGTCGGTGAACTCGCTGGCATTGACGAGCAGGTTCAGGACCGCCTGATGAATCAGCTGGCGGTCCACCAGCACGGGCGGACAATCGGTCGGCAACTCAGCGCGCAGCTCCAGGCCCGCCTGCGTGATCGACGGCCGCGCCGCATCCATGATTTCCTCCAGCAGCGGGCGCAGATCCGTCTCCTCCAGATTGAGTTCCACGGGCCTCGTGAAATTCAGGAATGTTTTCACAGCGCGGTCCAGCCGGTCGATTTCGCTATCCAGCATCTTCACCGCTTGCTGCGGCTCGGGCTCCACGGGCATGTTCACCTTCAGAACTTCCAGCCACAGCCGCATCGAATTCAGCGGATTCTTCACTTCGTGCGCCACGCCGGCGGTCACGCGCGCCAGGGCCGCCAGCCGCTCGGAAACCTGAAGCTGGTTGCCGATGCGCTCGAGCGACTCCACGTCGCGCAGCGTGACCAGCGTGCCCATGCGCGTGCCATGCTCGCGAATCACCTGCACGCTCACGCCGATGCGCTGCGGACCGTCGCTGCCATCGAGCGTCACTTCCTTGCCTTCGGTCGGCTCGATCTGATCGCCTTCGATTTGCAGCACGCCGCGAAGCGGATGCGACGCCGGAAAAATCTCCGCCACGCGGCGGCCTCGCAGTTCCTCCGACCGCCCTCCCAGAAATCTTTCGGTGGACGGACTGACCAGCACGGCGCGGCCCTGTCCGTTGAAAAGCAGCAGCCCATCCTCGAGCCCGCCCATCACCTGGTCGAGATTTTCGCGCAGTGTGCTGAAGATCTCGCGCACGTCGCGCAGCTGCTTTCCAATTCCGACGATCTTCGTGCTGACCGCGCCCAGTTCGTCGCCTTGCCCGACTACAGGCTCGGCATCAAATTGGCCCGCCGAGATGCGGTCCAGCTGCTCGGAAATGCGCCCGATCGGCGCCAGAACGATCGTGCTCACCAGCAGCGCGGCCAAAGTCGAAAGCAGAACCAACCCCAGCACCCAATATCCGGCCGATATCAGGCTCGGCGAAATTTGATCGCGCAGCAGTGCCGACGAAAGACCCACGCGAATATCGCCGAAAGGCTGCTGTCCCCAGCTGGAAGCCGATCGAGAAATCATAGATCTGCGGCGGCCCGTAGAGCTCGCGCATCTGCTCGAAAAACCGGGCACGCACCAGCGAGCTGAGCGGCGGGCGGGGCGCGACTTTCTCATCGCGCTTGGAGGCGTCGCTCGACACGAGCACGGTGCCGTCCGCGTCCGTGATCGTGATTTCGTAGATCGTCGGCGAAATTCCCACATCCGATTCGATCAGCGAATTCAGCGTGCTGCTGCTGTCGAACGCGTGGCGGACATACTTTCGCAGGTCGGCAGGATCGAGCGAAGCAGGGGACTCTCCGCGCTCGGCAGCGTCCTTCAGCGCATCGCCGCACGCCCCGTAGATCTGCTGTGCGACGAAGGTCGACGTGTCGTTCGCCTGGCGCAACGTCTGGCGCATCAGTCGCCCGAGATACAGGCTCGATGCCACAACCACGACGACCAGCACCAGAAACGACGTAGCCAGCGTGATTTTAGTTTTCAGGCTGAGACGCATTGCTCCGCCCCGCCTCGTACTCTTTCAGCTTGTTGTGGAGTGTCTTCAGGCTGATGCCGAGAAGTTCCGCGGCGCGCGTCTTGTTCTGGCTCGTGGCCGCGAGCGTCTGAATGATCAGCTCGCGTTCGGCGTCGTCCACGGTGGTTCCGATCGGGAAGCGAATCCCGCCCAGTCCGTCGCCCGCCACGGCCGGGCGCATGTCCAAAATCCGGAGGAAGGTGCTGCCGTCCGATGGTTCCGCGGTCCGAGGCGATGGCCGCGCGTTCGAGCACGTTGCGAAGTTCGCGCACGTTTCCCGGCCAGGGATAGGACTTGAAAAGGTCCATCGCGTCCGCGCTCGCGCCGGAAACTTTCTTGCCGTGTTTTTCGGATATGTCCGCAAGCAAGTGCTCGACCAGCAGCGGCAGATCTTCCTTGTGCTCGCGCAGCGGCGGCAGATGGATGTGAAACACGTTGAGCCGAAAATAAAGATCCTGGCGCAAATGCCCGCTGGCGACGGCCTGTTCGGGATTCTTGTTCGTGGCCGCGAGCACGCGCACATCCACCGGCGTTTCCACTTTGCTGCCCAGGCGCCGGATCTGGTGATCTTCGAGCACGCGCAAGCAGTTTCGCCTGCGTGGGCGCGGGCATCTCGCCAATTTCGTCCAGCAGCAGCGTGCCGCCGTGCGCCAGTTCGAAGCAGCCGATGCGCCGCTCGGCCGCGCCCGTGAACGCGCCCTTCTCATGGCCGAAAATTTCGCTCTCCATCAACGATTCGGGGATTGCCGAGCAATTGATCGCCACGAACGGCCGGTCGGCGCGCGGCGAAAGCATATGAATCGAGCGCGCCACCATCTCTTTTCCGGATCCTGTTTCGCCGGTGATCAGCACGGACGCGGTCGACGGCGCCACCATCTCAACCTGCCGCATCACTTCCTGCATCGCGCTGGACGATCCGACCAGAGTTCCGAGCTTTCCCGCTTCGCGCAATTGCCGCGTCAGCGCCGCGACCGCCTGCTGGTCGCGCACGCGCCCCAGCGCGCGGTCCAGCAGCGCCCGCAGCACCGGCGGCTTCAGCGGCTTCTCGATGTACCAGAATGCGCCGGCTTCGATCGCCTGCACCACGCGCTCGTCGCTGCCGCGTCCCGTGATGATGATCACCGGAATCCGCTGAATTTCTTCGCCCAGATGACGCAGCAGTTCCAGGCCGTTCATGCCCGGCAGCTCGACGTCGGCGAGAATCACCTGCGGGTTGAACTCCGAGATCTTCGCGAGCGCGTCCTCGCCGCTCGGCACGCCCAGCACTTCGCAATTCCACTTGCGCAGCAGAGCTTCGTAGCCCTTGCGGGCGTTGTCCTCGTCTTCAACGATCAGGATGCGTTGCAGGGATGTAGGGTCGGTGGCCATCGAGAATTCGAATCTACCAGCAGTCTGCGTGATTTCCAAGCAAGCGTGGCGGGCAAGGAGGGAAATCGGTGCGTTGAATGAAGGTGTGTGCGGCGCCGTCCTCATCGGAGACGCCGCACACGTTCAAGTCTGAATCAGCTTCGGGGAAAGAGCAGCGGCCGTTCGAGGATCAGTTCGAGCTTGGTGCTTTTCTCGAGCGTCACCTCTTGTCCCAGGCCGGCCGCAACCATATATGCCGCGGCTGCTGCAGCCGCAGCGCCCATGGCTGCATCCTTTTCGTTCTTGGAGATCACGCCCGGTGCGGCCCCGACGAGCGCGCCCTCGGCTGCGGCCTGTATCGCTTCCTGCCGCTTGGTCGTGCTCGCTTCGATTTCACCCTCGCGGTTGAAGTCCACGCGAACGGAATGGATACCCGGGACGTCGTCCACCATGGCGACCAGCGGCATCCACCCGTCGGGGGTCTTGATGTCGTCGAAGGCCAGCCACATTCGCGCGCGTCCCGTCTTGCCCGCCGATTCGACCTTGTCTACGTGCCCGCGAACTTCGGCGCCCGCTGCCAATCCTGTTCCGTCAGCGCTGATCAGTGGTACGAGTGTCCGCCCGGTGAAAAGGTCGCCCTTCTTCGAATCTTTCGTGCTCAGAATATCCTGCAGCCCGACCAAAAAACGCGTTCCCTGAGATACTTCATTTGGTGCAGCAGAGCTTCTCCCGCCTGCTGATTGATCTTGTGCATATCCCGGTAAAATTGCAGCAAGTATGAGGGTCAACAGAGCTGCCATAGCCGGAAGCATAGTCTCGCGTTTCATTCGCTTCTCCTTTTGAAATTTAGCTTGGCGCCTTCTATTGGAAAGAAAGCGATCGAACTGTCCGTTACTCAGATGTATCCATGCCCTGCAAGGTGGCCCGAATCGCTGGGAGATCCAGACCACCTCCGAACCGCCCGATTATAGACGCAATTGACTCCGCAGTTCCAAATCGGGGTTTATACGGTTCCCATAGTTGCATTCGATTGAGTAGTCGAGCCTTATCGTCCTCGCGTAGTTTTGCGATCTTGCCATTAGTTTCATTTCGGAACTAGATTCCGCTCTACTGTGCCTTCTGTCTCGCATGTAACTCATTTAGTTTCAGCAGTGGCGCGCTATAAGCAGATTGGTATTCGCTTTGCATTCTCCTCGAAGGAAATTCGAAAGGGGAGCGCAGCATGTCCGAAAGTGGAACAGAAACTTCGTCGTCGCCCGAACGGCCAACAGCCGTTTCCGTCCTAATTGTGGATGATGAGGATGCTTCACGGAACCTTTGCCGCGATGTAGTGGCCGATTCCGGCTGGCGCGCTCGCACCGCCTCCACCACCGAGCAAGCCACGGAAATCCTCGAGCAGTCCGGCATTGATGTCGTGATCACCGACTTGCGCGTTCCGCAACTGGGCGGATTGGAGCTGCTCAAACGCATTCGGGAGACCTATCCGCAAACCGCGGTGATCGTGCTCACGCAATACGGCACGATCGAGAGCGCCGTCGAAGCCACCCGGAATGGAGCCGCCGACTACGTCACCAAGCCGTTTCATATTTCCGAGCTTCGCGCCAAGCTCGATCGCGTCGTCCGGTCGCTCGAAGTTGACCAGGAAAATCGGATTCTGCGCGAGCAACTTCGCACGCGTCCCGGCTTCGGCGGTCTGATCGGTGTTTCGCCCAAGATGCAGCGCGTCTACCGGCTGATCGAGAAGGTCAGCCAGCACAATTATCCCGTCCTGATTCTCGGCGAAAGCGGCACGGGCAAGGAGCTTGTCGCGCGCTCGATTCATTTTTCGGGCACGCGGCGCAAGAATCCGTTTGTTCCCGTGGATTGCTCCTCGCTGGTTCCCACGCTGATCGAATCCGAGCTGTTCGGCTACGTGAAAGGCGCCTTTACCGGAGCCATGCAGTCCAAGACAGGACTGATGGAGTCGGCCGGCAACGGCACGCTCTTCCTCGACGAAATCGGCGACCTGCCCGTGGACTTGCAGGCCAAGCTTCTGCGCGCCTTGCAGGAAAAGGAAGTGAAGCCCGTGGGCTCGAACGATCGCATTTCCATCGCCACGCGCATTATCGCCGCCACGAATCGCGATCTCGACGTGCGCCGTGCGCCAGGGTCAATTCCGCCAGGATCTCTTCTTCCGTCTGAACGTGGTGCAGATCAAATTGCCGCCGCTGCGCGAGCGCAAAAGCGACATCCCGATCCTCGTGAATTCGTTCCTCGAGAAATTCGGCGACACCAATGGCAACGTGCACACGATTTCCGAAGACGCCATGGCCCGCCTGATCGCGCTACGACTGGCCGGGCAATGTTCGCGAACTTGAAAACGCCGTCGAACGCGCCGTAGCCCTGGGTTCCGGCTCCATGCTGCACGTCGGTGATTTGCCTTCCAACCTCCAGTACGTGGCGAACGAACGCATGCCGCAAACCGACGAGCTTCTGCCCCTCGACGAACTCGAGCGCCGCGCGATTTTGCGCGCCCTGCGCGAGGCCGGCGGCGACAAGCTAGCCGCCGCCCGCCTTCTCGGCATCGGCAAAACCACGCTGTACCGCAAGCTCAAGCAATACGAAGCCGCCTCGAACGCCCAACCCAACTGAGACCTGCCTATGTGTGGCAAACAGTTTCGCGCAGCGTCGGCCATCTAGCACTGCTGGCCGTCCGAGTAAGTTCTCGTAGGGGCGCGGCATGCCGTGCCTGGCGGAAATCCTTGGCGACCACGCTCCATTCCACTCCCGGTTCAGGCGTGCGCAGCAGCGCGATGCCCGGAAGAAATCCTTGGCGCACCCTTCTCGCACGGAGCTGCCACATCGGCTAAACCTCCGTCGCGCCTCTTCCATGCCATTCCTAGACAGGGAACTCCCCGCCTTCGTCCGGGTCGAACCGGGAAATGAACCTCATATCTTGTTTCCGCGTTTTCTCTCAACGTATTGAAAACCAACCGTTTCGCCCAACACGACAACTTGGTCAAGCTCATGCAATGCACAACGCATGCGTCGCGCGTCAAACCACAGCCAACGGAGCCTATGGACTGCCGCCCTGCGTCGCAGTGCCGAATACGCGACCGCAATCGGTCTCGCGCTTCTGTCCAGTTACTGGATCGTGCAAGGCCGCTGGTAAATGACGCGATGAAACAAGCGCACAGGACTGCTCTACTCGACATGACAGACTCGCCCAACCAGCTTCGGCATCCCGGCGTTCACACTTCTTTGCATCCGTCGCCACCGCTCGCCGCCGACGGCGCATTCAACGCCGTCTTCGACTCCAGCGGCGAGGCGCTCGTCATCATCGATCCTTCGGGCATGATCCAACGAGCCAATCCCCGCGCCCGCGATTTGCTTCGCTTCAAAGGCGCCATCAATCCCCGCGCCGCTCTGGGTGATTTTCTGGCTGGAACGCCCCCGGAGAAGCTCGCGTCCTTCTGGGCCGACCCCGTTTCATCCGCGCGCGCGCAAAGTTTGGACGCGTCGCTCTCGAGCGGTTTCCCGGTTCGGCATCGTGCTGCGTTCGATCCTGCCCGGCTCTCACAATCTCCTTCTTTGCATGGAGGAGGGTTCGATCGTCCAGCGCGCGGACGCCAAATGGCGCCAGCTGGACGCCGAACTTCGCAGCGTTCTCGATTCCGTTCAAGTCGGCGTCGTCCTCGTGGATCCCTCCGGCCGCATTCGTTTCTCCAATGCGCGCTTTGGGCAGCTTTTCGGTCTCGTCGCCCGGCAAGTGGGCGAATCCGCCAATTTCGAAGAGCTCGAGGAATTGATCGGCAAGCGCTTTCATGATCCCGGTGCGTTTCTTGCGCCCTGGAAATCCTACGCCGCCGGCGCGGGAGAGCCTCGGCACGATGAATTGGAATTGACGCGTCCGGTGAAGCGCGTGATCGAACGATTTTCGCGCCCGGTGCTCGATTCCGAAGGCCGCTCCGTGGGATGGTCCGAGCTCTATTCCGACGTCACCGGCGAACGCCAGATTCAATCCAAACTATTGCAGGCCGAAAAAATGGCGGCCCTCGGCCAGCTCGTCTCCGGAATCGCCCACGAGCTCAACAATCCGCTCACTGCGATCATGGGCTACGCGCAGCTCTTGCTCGGCCACGGGCTTGGACAATCTCAACTCTCCGAAGCCAAAAAAGTTTATCAGCAGGCGGAGCGCGCTCGGCGCATCGTGAAAAACCTCCTCTATTTCGCGCGTGAAAATAAGCCCGAGCGCACACGCGTGGACTTGAACGAAATTGTCGAGCGAACGCTCGCGCTACGCAGCTACGAACTCAAGGTCGAAAACATTCACGTGGAATCCGAGCTGGATTCGAAGCTGCCTCACACGATGGCGGATCCATACCAACTTCAGCAGGTCGTCCTGAACCTCCTGGTCAACGCCGAACAAGCTCTGCTCGAGGAGCGCGGCCAGGGGCGCGTCCGCATCCGCACCAGCCATTCGGCCTACAAGTCGGGTTCGCAGACGCCTGGCCGAATCCTGCTCGAGGTTTCGGACGACGGTCCCGGCATTCCTCCGGTCATCGCGTCGCGCATTTTCGAGCCATTCTTCACCACGAAGCCGGCGGGAGTAGGCACCGGGCTCGGCCTCTCGATCGTGTACGGTATCGTGCAGCAGCACGGCGGAGAAGTAACTTTTGAAAATCAGCCTCGCGCGGGCGTCAAATTCCTGGTGGAGTTGCCCGTGCTTGCCGTGCCCGCGGCGGATCGTGGCGCGGTGTTGTCTCCCCATGCCGATCGCCCCGGATCCGTTTCGGCGGGCCGCATTCTCGTGGTCGAGGACGAACCAACCGTCGCGCAGCTCATCGTGGACGTTCTCCGGGAAGAGGGTCACCACGCCGAAGCCGTTCTCGACAGCCAGGAAGGACTCACGCTCCTTTCCCGCAGCCGCTACGATCTCGTAATTTGCGACGTGCGCATGCCGCGCCTCGACGGGCCTGCATTTTACGACGCGCTTGTCCGCGCCGGCAGTCCGATCCGCGAGAAGATTCTTTTCACCACCGGCGACATGCTCGCGCCGCGCACCATCCAGTTTCTCGAGCCGAATGGTTTGCCCTATCTCGCCAAGCCGTTCCTGGTTGAGGAATTGAAGCTGGCCGTAAACCGTCTGCTCGCCGCCGGGCGGAATCGATCCGCGAAAGATAAGACCGCCGCCGCGGCAAAAGGCCGCATCGCGAGCTCAAGGACTTGACCGATATGGAAAGCGGCGTAAAACGAGCCATGATCGTGCCCTACAATAGCCCGTTGCTTGGCATCGCCGACGAGTCCGTCGCGCAGCGCCTCGCCGACCAGGTCGAGCGCTCCGCCAAGGCAGGCCGCGTGGCCACCGCTTCGAGCTTGATGCAGTTGCACGTGCTGGCCAGCCGTGCTTGTCCGCAAGTGATTCTATTCGATTGCGAGTTGCTGCAAGGCGCGCCGCTTGCCGAATCACTCGCACAATTAACAGCGCTGGCGCCGGTGATCGTGCTGGCGCCTTTGGAGCGGCAGGCGGAAATCGCCCCGTTCGTAGCTGCGGGAGAAGTGGAATTCGTGGCGCGCGCCGGAGATTTCGTCACCACCGCCGCCAGCCTGATCGAGCGCAGAATGCGCCGCGCCGAAAAAGCGAAATCCGACCCGGCGCTGGCGTGGTCCGACTTGCCCGGCGAAATCCGCTCGATTTTCCGCCACGAAATCAATAACCCGCTCACCGGAATCCTCGGCAATGCCGAAATGCTTCTCGCTCATGCTGAGCGCCTCTCCGCCGCGGATACTCAGCGCCTCCAAACCGTCGTGGACCTCGCTGTCCGCCTCCGAGAAACCATCCGCCGCCTCAGCAACGCCTGGGAAAACCACCCGCCCACAGTGAAATCCGCTTAGCCCTGCCTCAGTGTTCTCTTTGTTCGGGGCGCGCCTGCCGTGCACCGAAGAGGAATCCTTCGGCAAACAAGGTGTGTTCGTCTCAGGATGATGGTCCTGGTCGGATCATCAGTTGAGGAATGCCCCGAAAAAACGGATAATCACACGCCAAGTTGAACCGCTTCTGCTGACCAATCGAACTGAAATGGGGGCCGTGAATGGGAAATGAAAAGCGCATGGATGCGGATCGCCTGACCGCGATTGACGTGCACGTGCATATCGAGCACGAAGGCGAAGGAACCGCGGCGGACGAAGCCGCGAAGAAATATTTCGGCGAAGGCGCGGCGCGCGGCCGCCAGGGAATGGCGGACTACTACCGCTCGCGAAATATCGGCTGCGTCGTATTTACCGTGCAGGAAAAGCTTTCGGGCCGCCCGCAAGTGTCCAACGAATCCGTGCTCGAATTCGCCGCCGCGAATTCCGACATCATGATGGCCTTCATCAGCATTGACCCCACGCGCGGCGCCGAAGGCGTGGCCGAGGCGAAGCGCCTGCTAGCCACTGGACAGGTTCGCGGACTCAAACTCCATCCGCCCATCCAGGGGTTTTTCCCCAGCGACCGCATCGCGTATCCGCTCTATGAACTTTTTGCCGAAGCGCAGCTGCCGGTGCTGTTCCATACCGGCCACAGCGGAATCGGCACGGGCATGCCCGGCGGCGGCGGGATCCGACTGAAGTACGGCAATCCGATGTACATTGACGACGTCGCCGTGGATTTCCCGACGATGCCCATCATCATGGCGCACCCGTCGTTCCCGTGGCAGGACGAAGCAATCTCGATTTGCCTGCACAAGCCCGAGGTTTATATCGATCTTTCGGGCTGGTCGCCGAAATATTTCTCGCCGAATCTGGTGCAGTATTCGAATTCGCTGCTGAAGACCAAGGTGCTCTTCGGATCGGACTATCCGCTGATCACGCCGGACCGCTGGATGGCCGACTTCGCGAAAGTAGCGTTCAAGGACGAAGTGCGCCCGCTGATTCTGAAGGAAAACGCCGTCAAGCTTTTCGGCCTAAGCTCTGCGGCGAGCAAATAGCGCGCAATGAAGGTGGTTTCGTAGGGGCACGGCATGCCGTGCCCGGCGCGGATCCCGGGCGCACGGTTCGCGATCTGCCTCAGCCTATGTGGAGTGCGGCGGCTTGCCGCCGCTGTCTGCCGTCCCGGCTTGCCGGGACGTGCTGCAACACCCAGCAAGAGTGTTAGGCGGAAGACCCGCAACAGCGTGTCGCGGAGCAACGACTTCGTAGGGGTCCGCCGTGGCGGACTACGCCCGGCGCGGATCCCGGGCGCACGGTTCGCGATCTGCCTCAGCCTATGTGGAGTGCGGCGGCTTGCCGCCGCTGTCTGCCGTCCCGGCTTGCCGGGACGTGCTGCAACACCCAGCAAGAGTGTTAGGCGGAAGACCCGCAACAGCGTGTCGCGGAGCAACGACTTCGTAGGGGTCGCCGCGGCGGACTACGCCCGGCGCAGATGCTGGGCACTCGCAGTCCATTCACCAGCAGCGCAGTTTAGGGGGTCGGAGCTTCAGCTCCGCCATAAGACTCGCGCGCAGCGCCTTCCTTTGCGCTGCTTCTCTTGCAGCAAGTCTCGCTGCAGGCGCGCACAGCGTCTCGCCATCCAAACGCGTCTGAGACGCCGCACCCGCCCTCTAATTCAGCGCGAACGTATAAATCGCGTTGTGCCCGCTGGTCAGGCTGACGCCGCTCTGGCGGCTGAGCGTAGGCTCCGCGAGATTGTCTCCGGTGATCACCATGATGTACTGCTTTCCGCCGGCCGCATACGTGACGGTGCTGACGGAAATCGGCCCTCCGAGAATCGATTCCCAAAGTTTCTTGCCCGTGGCGGCATCGAACGCGCGGAATCTGCGATTGATGTCTCCGTGGAAGATCAATCCTCCGGCGGTGGCCAGCAAGGCGCCGGTGCCGGGCGCGTTCTGTACATCGAACTTCAACATCTCGCCGGTTGAGAGATTGATCTTTGCCAGCCCGGCGATGGCGTTGATGTCAGAGCCTTCGCGCAGGATTCCGTGCCGGTTTCCGCTGGTGGTCGTTCCGGTCATGTCCAGGCAGTTGTCAACGTAGCTGGTATAAAGCGAATTCGTTTCAGGATCGTAGGCGGTGGGCCAATAACTGCGGCCGTTCCAGTAGCATATTACGTGGCGATCGCCCGGCTTCTTCATCACCACGTCATAATTGATAGTCGTCGCCCCGGTTTTGCCGTCAATGTTTGAAATCGCGAGGTTCGGCGCGTCCACCGGCACGGGCTCGGCCCACAGGAATTTTCCGTCGTTGCGATCGAGCACGAACATGATGCCGCTCTCGCCGACCATCGCGGCGATATCATGTTTCGAGCCCCGCGGAACTTCGGTGTTGTACCACTTCACCGCTTTCGGATCGGGATTAAACGTTGTGGTCAGCAATGTGCGTTCGTGCGTGTGATCCGTATCCCAATCGTCGGCCGGCAGATGCTGGTAATACCAGATCAGCTTTCCTGTCTCGGGATCGAGCGCGACCGTGCAATTACTGTATAGATCGGCTGGAGCTGTCCGCGAAACTCCGTCAGGATTGCCGCCATGTCGCGCCAATCGCTCATATGGCGAAGGATTCGCAATGCCCCAGTAGATCACCTTGCGAACCGGGTCGTAATTGCCGGGCATTCCCCACGTGGACGCTGTGAAATCCTTGTTGTCGGCGCCGTTCCACGAGGCGTAGCCGGGATCGTCCGGCCCTGCCACATTGTGAAATCGCCAGATTTCTTTCCCGGTGTCCGCGTCATCCGCTTCGATGAAGCAGCTGTCGCGGCCCTTGCCGCACGTGCCGCCCGAAATCACTTTGCCTTCGACCACGATTGCGCCGGACGTATTCTGCGTGTCGGTCTTGAAAGTTTCCCAGCGGACTTTTCCGGTGGTCGCGTCGAGCGCCACCACGTAGCCATCGGGCGCCGTGTAATAAATCATGTCCTTATAGATTGCGAGGGCCTTGGTGCGCTCGGTCGAACCCACCTGCGGATTCTTGTAGGTGCGCTTGTACTCCCAGATGATGTCTCCGTTGGTGCCGTCAATGGCCATCACGTCCGAACCGGGCGCGATCGTATAAATAATGCCGTCGTGCACCAGCGGAATCGTTTCCGTGGTTCCGGAGGGCAGGCCCTTTACCCATGCAATATGAAGCTGGCCGACATTTTTCTTGTTGATCTGCTTCAGCGGGCTGTAGCGCTGCGCGTCGTAGGTGCGGCTGAACTGCAGCCAGTCGTCCGGGCTCGGGTTCAGGAGCATCTCGGCGGTGACCGGTTTGTAATCCTTTACCGTGCCGTGCGGCAGAGGTCCCAATGCGAACGCTCCGGGAGGCGGGGCTCCGGGTTGCTGCGCGGGCCGCGCGGTGGCCGCGCCGCCTGCTGCCGGAGGAGTGCCTGCGGGTGCCCGCGCCGGAGGCGGAGCAGGAGCCTCATCCTGCGCGCGCAACACGGGCGCAATCGCTCCTGCAAGCAACACCAGTAGTGCCAAACAATATGTTTTCATCAGCCAGCCCCCAAGGGAATCGCGGTCGCTTCTGCTGAGTTGTGACGCCCGGCAGGCAAGTGCCGTTTCGTTTTTTTTGCAGCCGCGCGCGGTTATATCCCAATCGAGCAGACGTATGCAAGTGACGATGCGACCAGCATCGTCATCCCGAGGCCGCAACGCGGCCGAGGGATCTATTTCGTAGCGGCAAACCGCAACGCGGCCGAGAAATCCGTTTTTGCTCGTGACTTTAGCCCTAAGTCTGTTTTTGCCGTCTCTAAGCTCTAAGTTGTCATCCCGAACCCGGCCGCATTTTGGCCGAGTGTGAGGGACCTGCTTTGCCCTGAGCCTTTTTCTCAGTAGCCAGACCTAATCTTCTCAGGCACCCGCTTCTCCCAGTTCGCAAGCCATCTCTCGGTTAGATCGTCCCAAGTAGGATTCTGCGCTTCAATCAGTCGAATCTTTTTCTCCCGGCGCCATGCCTTGATTTCCTTCTCCCGGCCAATCGCAGAGCGAACGTCCGTGAACGCTTCGTAGCGTACGAATCGGAAAATCTTGTATTTCGACGTAAACCCCGGCGGGAACCCAAGACGATGTTGCGTGAGCCGACGTAGCAGGTTGCCAGTTATGCCTGTGTACAAATTTCGGGACCGGCTCGCGAGGATGTAGACCCAATAGGTCTTGTCCATTGCCAAGCACTCCAATTTTGCGCTGAATATAGCTCTCGGGGAACTAGAACGCAAAGAGTAGGGGCGAAGGAAACGGCAGAAGCGCAAAGGCAATAAGCAGGTCCCTCACGCCATCCGCGAAAGGCGCGGCTGGGTTCGGGATGACAAATTAGTTACAACAGCAATAAAGGCCCGAGACTAACCGCCGGCGATGGCGCCGATGATCATGAATGGCTCTTTGCCGGACGAAACCGCCTCAGGCAGCGGAGCGTCGGGCGGTTCGTGCGACAGATCTTCCTGGCAGGCGAAAAAACGCAAGAACGGGCGGCGCTCGTAGCGTGACGTGGTCGCGAATCGTCCCGCGCAGCATCGGATAGCGTTGCCTCGAGCGCGTCGAGGACCGAGCGCAGCGTGACCGGGCCCGCGACCTCGATCGAAATCTCGCTGCCGACGTGCGCCAGCGTCCGCAGATGCGCCGGAAGCACGACCTGAATCATGGCAGCGTCTGCACCTCGACGGAAAACACCGCGGGAAGATCGCTGACGATGGGCGACCAGTTGTCTCCGGCATCGGTCGAGGCGTACACCTGCCCGCCGGTGGTGCCGAAATAGACGCCGCAGGAATCGAGCGTGTCCACGGCCATCGCGTCGCGCAGCACGTTGACGTAGCAATCGCGCTGCGGCAGACCTTTCGTGAGCGGCTCCCACTCGTTTCCGCCGCTGCGGCTGCGGTAGACGCTGCAGCTTGCCTTCGAGCGGGAAATGCTCCGAGTCGCTCTTGATGGGGACCACGTAAATCGTTTCCGGCTCGTGCGCGTGAACGTCAATCACGAACCCGAAGTCGGTCGGCAAATTTCCGCTGACCTCGCGCCACTGGTCGCCGGCGTTGTCGCTGCGCATCACGTCCCAGTGCTTCTGCATGAAGAGCACGCCGGGACGCTTGGGATGCATCGCGATGTGGTGAACGCAGTGGCCGACCTCGGCGGTCGGGTCGGGAATGTGTTCGGATCGCAGCCCGCGGTTGATCGGGCGTCCACGTCGCGCCGCCGTCGTCGGTGCGGAACGCGCCCGCGGCCGAAATGGCGATGAAGATCCGCTTCGGATTCGCTGGATCGAGAATGATGGTGTGCAGGCACATGCCACCGGCGCCCGGCTGCCACTTCGGTCCGGTGCCGTGGCCGCGCAATCCGGCAAGTTCCTGCCAGGACTTGGCGCCGTCGGTCGTGCGAAACAGCGCCGCGTCTTCCACGCCGGCGTAAACCGTGTCCGGATCGGTGAGCGAAGGCTCCAGATGCCACACGCGCTTGAACTCCCAGGGGTGCTGCGTGCCGTCGTACCATTGATGCGTGGTGAGCGGCTTGCCGGTCGCGGCGGAAGTGTCGTAGACGAATTTATTGCTCTCGCCCGTGGGCATGCCGCCGGGCGCTGGCTTCAGCCCGCCGCCGGGAGTCTCCCACGTCTTGCCGCCGTCGCTCGAGCGCTGGATGATCTGCCCGAACCAGCCGCTGGTTTGCGAGGCATAAAGCCGATTGGGATCGGCCGGCGATCCCTTCAGGTGATAAATCTCCCAGCCCGCGAAGTGCGGGCCGCTGACATCCCACTTCTCGCGCTTCCCGTCCGACGTCAGAACGAACGCGCCCTTGTGCGTGCCAACCAGTACGCGTACTTTGCTCATGGCTCGGTCCTCCCAAGTCTCGCCCCGGCGTCCATCTTATCCCAATCGAGAATCCTCGCGCAAAACCGGTCGAACTAAGTCAGCCGCAGCTGGGCGAGTTAACGCCGAAGTGGAATCAGCCCGCGCAGTTGTCCGTCACGCAGGAACAGCCCTCCCCAAACCAGCACGCCGAAAATAATGGGGAATACGGTATCGAACACAGGATCGCGGACAAAAACATGCGTCGCCACGGCGCCGCCCAGATATCCTGTCAGCAGAATCGCGCCAAAAATTGACGTCTGCGGAATCACGTACAGCGCCACGCAAATAAGCAATGTGATCCCGGTTCCCACAATGGCGCTCGCGGGGTAACCCATTTTGGCGCTCGCCGCCATTACCTGCGGCACTTTCATCACCTTCGTGACGCCGTCGAAAATCAGAAACAACACCGTGATGCCGCTAATAATTCGTCCAGCCCAAGTCATCGCTTTCGATGTCGGGGCAGCTTGAGGCGCCGACGCCATATCTTTTGCCTCCGGGTAGTTTTCGAAAGGGAACTCGCGAACGCGCATTTATCCCCGGCGCGAAGTTTGAGCCTGAGTGGCACGCCCCTTACCACGAGAAGGTACGCCAGTCGCGACACATCGGCAAGATCGTGGTTGTTTCGCAGGGCTCAGAGCGCTACCGCCGAGTGTGGGTAGCCTTGAGCACCAGAGCCATGCTCCCCAGCAGCGCCGTTGCAGCATTGGCCCAGATAATCGCCGCCGCATGCAGCATCAAACCATAAGCTAGCCAGAGAAGTATGCCAGTGAGGTAAAGGAACAGCATTGGGTAGGAAAGATCCCCGCCGCCTTGCCTTCAAATTTTCAGGATCTGCGGAACGAAGGCGCCCGTGGTGCACACCGCCGCCACGCTCCCCACATAACCCAGGAGTTCCATCGTGCGATTCGTCAGACTACGCGGAGGGCAATTTTGCCGCGCGTGTGGCCGGTCGCGTTGGATTCCTGCGCAGCGCGCGCTTCGGCGAGCGGGAAAACTTTCTCGATAATGATCTTCAGTTTTCCCGCGTCCACGAGCTTTGTAATTTCGTTCAGCTGCTCCATATTTCCCTGCACGAATGTGTGGTGGCAGCGCACGCCATGCGCGGCGGCCTTCTCCGGTGACGGCGGTTCGAGGATGGAGACCAAGACCCCGTCCTTTTTCAACACTTGCCAGGAGCGCTCCATGGTTTCGCCGGTAATCGTATCGAGGACGGCATCCACGCCGTGTACTACGTCTTCAAATTTTGTAGTGTTGTAATCAATCGTCTCGTCGGCCCCAAGCGAGCGCAGAAATTCGTGGTTCTTTTTCGACGCCGTTGCGATCGCGCGCGCACCCTTCATCTTCGCGAACTGCACCGCGAATGTGCCCACACCTCCCGCAGCGCCGTGAATCAGCAGGGTCTGGCCCGCGGCGAGCTTCGCCCCGTCGTTAAGCGCCTGCCACGCCGTCAGCGCCGCCAGAGGAATTGCCGCAGCGGTCGTGTGGTCAATGGATTTCGGCTTTAGAGCGACGACGGCTTCCTTCACGACCACGTAGTCAGCGTAGGTCCCGTCCCTGGAAATATCACAGAGGGCGTACACCGCATCGCCGGCCTTCAACCGCGCGGCGCCAGCGCCGACGGCTTCGACCACGCCTGAAACGTCCCATCCCGGAATCATCGGCATTTTGTATTTCATCATTTGCTGCAGGTATCCGGCGCGCACCTTCCAATCCACCGGATTCACGCTCGAACGCGTGCACGCGAATCAGCACCTCGTCCGGACCCGCCTGCGGGCGTGGCGCATCTTCGTACTTGAGGACTTCGGGGCCGCCGTATTCGTGCACTCGTACCGCCTTCATCGTTGCCATCGTGTCTCCTCGACTTGCTGAACCGGCGTTCGCCGCAGCACCGTGATTTGGGAGTGTTGATGATACTCAGCCTCCGAGGATTCCCAAAACACTTACTTCACGCTGCCGCGGCTCGCGCTCCCTCCGACGGTTTCGTAGGGACACAGCATGCTGTGCCCGGCGTCGACGCCTGGCAAAGTGCTGCCTATTCTCCCCTGGTTAAGTAGGGGCACGGCATGCCGTGCCTGGCACAAATGCTTGGCAGTGGCCGGCTCGGCCATCCGCGCCGCCAATCCGGATTCTGTTGAACCCGCAAGCCCATCGTGCTAACTTCCGCTAAATGGGGGGACGTCATATGTTTGAAACTCCTGAAACCAAAGGTGAACAGAGCGGCACTGGTAAATGGGTCGGCATCGCGGTGGTGATCGCGATCATCATCGGCGCGGGGTTTTCTTCATGGGCAGGAAGGACGGCGCACAAAATGCAACGCCTGCGGCCTCGACGGCTGCGCCCGCGCAGGTAACTTCCGACGCCGCCAAGGATCTCCGCGTGGTCAGCCGCAAGATGGACAAGGACTCAAGCGGCGCTGCGGTGTGGTCGGTCGAGTTGCGGAATCTTTCGCAGGTCTATAGCTACAGTAACATCCAATACGAGACGTCGTACGTGGGCGCCGACAGCACCTTGCTGGCGAACAACCACGGCGTGATTCCTTCGCTCACCTTGGACCCTGGCGAATCGCAGAGCGCGCAATTTCGCGAAGCGCTTCCGGGTGGCACGGCTTTGTACACTTTGAAGATCACCGCCGCTACTGCAACGAAATAGCCGTTCTTAATTTGCGCCCCTTGCAGCGCTGGATTTCAGCACGTGCATAAGAACGCGCCCGTCCGAGTGGAAACTTTCCTCCGCCGCTGTCCGCGCTTCTGTCACGGGACTCGCCGGCGTCACATGGCGCCGCGCAATCATCAGTCCCGTGGCGCGCGTCGCCGCGATGCACCATGCTGCCAGTCCAGCCGCTTCTTCTTGGGATACCTTCCACGCTCGCGGATGATTCCGCGATATCGCCGCCCGCACGGACTCCGCTGGATTCAGCTGGTTCCATTGCTCGATCGAAACTGCAGCAACACCTGTGGGCCAACGGCGGCTCTCGCTGGGAGTAGAACCAAGCAGCGCGAATTTAGGTTGCAAGGATGATCACTAATTGGTATACGCTGCGCCTCTTAAATAGGCTTAAAACCCGTCCCGAAGCATCCGCGTCGCGGAGCGGGAGCTGTTCGGAGAATTGTGGCTCGAAAAGTAAGCCTTTTCGGCTCGGGTCATTCGCCATGAATTAGGTTGCCGACTTCGGCGTATGGACGGCGAATGGCTGGTTGAGCTAGGAGACGATATGCAACTTCGGACGCCGCCGCCGGCTCTATCCCTGAATTCAAGCAGTCTCAATCTAACTGGATTCCCCGTCGAGTATCTCTTACCAGCATTCGATAATTTTAAGGTCGCCGTCGCCGTCTGCGACAGGCGATTGCGCTATAGGGCCGTAAATCGTGCTTTGGCGGAATTCACCAATTTGCCAGTAGAAGCCCATCCTGGAAAGTCCATGCACGAAGTGCTCGAAGGCGCGGTCACCAAAATAGCCGAACCGTTACTCGAACACGTCTTTTCCACCGGGCAGCTGTTGCCGAATCTTAAGCGATCCGGACGATTGCTCACACGGCCAGACCCAATCTTGAACTGGCTTTCGTACTATTACCCTCTGGTTGACAAGCGTCGGCGGGTAATCGAGGTCGGGATTATGGTAATGGAGTTGAAGGCAGATTCCGCATCGCAAGGTTCCTCTGATCCCGCCTCAGTCCCTCCCAATCAGGAACGCCCACGCGGGTTCAGCCGAAGACTCCATTCGAATGCAACGCACCGTTTTGGATTCACCAACGCGTGTCGGACTGGCGTCATTCTTTCCGCCCGCGAGCAGCAGGTCCTCAGGCTTTTAGCGGAAGGCAAATCGAACAGGGAAATCTCGCCGATTCTTGAAATCAGCGTAAAAACGGTCGAAACGTATCGGTCCAGACTAATGCTAAAGCTTCAGGCGCCCTCCCTCGTTCACCTTGTTCACTACGCTATCCGTCACAATTTCGTTGACCTTAAGGCCTAGCATTGGGAATGCCCTTAGCGGGAATGCTGGCCCGGTCATTTTGCGTCGAAGCGGGCGCGCATGTAACCGGCTTTGGAAAGGGAGTATAGGGATTTTCCCTACGTAATATCCCTGACTTGACCTGCGGATTACTTCGGCAGATTGTCAGCCTCGGCAATCCCCGCTGGTTTGAAATCAAAGTACCGTCCGTGCGCGGAAACTGATTCCTGTAAGGATGGAATGTCCGATTTAAACGCGCAGGGTGAAGGAGTTCCATTAATTTCGGATGAAAGCCAAGCGCAGATCCCAGCATGCTCGCCGCATGAAGAGTCGACGCCTCCGCTCGGCCCGAGCGATGTTTCCCGCTCGTTGCGGTCGGTGCCTCAGCGGGAGGCCTGGAAGCCGTAACCCAGCTTCTTTCGCGTATTCCCGCGAAGAGCGGAATCGCGATTGTCCTGATCAAGCATCTCGCCCCGAAACACGATAGTTCGCTCGTTACTTTACTTTCCCGCGTCAGCAAGATGCCGGTGTCCGAGGTCGCCAAAGCGACGCCCGTCGAAGCTAACCATGTGTATGTAATTCCGCCCGGCAAGGACCTTGTCTACGGCAGACGCAGGCTGCTGCTGAAGCCGCGCGACGAGAATCATGGGCTGCATATGCCCGTTGACCGGTTCATGGAATCGCTGGCTAAGGAGGAGGCTCACCGCGCCATCGGCGTCGTGCTATCGGGTACCGGATCGGATGGCGCCCTCGGACTGCAGGCCATCAAGGCCAGAGGCGGAATCGCTTTTGCGCAGAGCGAAGAATCCGCGAAATACGACGGCATGCCCCACGCCGCGATTGCCACCGGACGCACGGATTTCGTCCTGCCGCCCGCGCAGATCGGCGAAAAGCTGATCCAGATTGCACGCCATCCCTATGTGGTTCGCGTCGCTCGCGCGACCCGTGGAGGAAACCATCGATCGGAGACGTGCTGCGGGGAATTCTGAACCTGCTTCGTTCGAGCACCGGCTCCGACTTCACGCAGTACAAGAGCGGCACCATTGTCCGGCGCATTCGCCGCCGGATGGTGTTGCATAAGAGCCGGAATCTTCATGGAATATGCGAAATTTCTGGCTAGCCATCCAGACGAAGCCGGCGCGCTTCATGAAGACATTCTGATTCACGTCACCGGTTTTTTTCGTGATGCTCCCGCGTTCGAGATTCTGAAAAAGAAAGTGTTTCCAGAGATTCTGAAGACGCGCCAGCCCGCTGCTCCGATGCGGATCTGGGTCCCGGGCTGCGCCACGGGTGAGGAGGTCTATTCCCTAACGATCTGTCTGCTGGAATGCATGAAGGACGAATCGGACAGCGTCACCATTCAAGTCTTCGGAACGGATGTGAACGAACCCTCGCTCGAAAAGGCGCGCTTGGGTGTGTATACGTCCAACCAGCTCAAGGACGTTTCTCCTGGGCGATTGAAGCGATTCTTCGTAAAGCTCGATCGCGGATACCAGATCAGGAAAGACATCCGCGAAAGATGCGTATTCGCGAAACAAAACGTGTTCCAGGATCCTCCCTTTTCGCGGTTGGACCTCGATCAGCTGTCGTAACGTGCTGATTTATTTGGGACCCGAGTTGCAGAACCGTGTGATTCCAATTTTCCACTATGCGCTGAAACCGACCGGCCTCCTGCTGCTGGGAAGAGCCGAGACCATCACCTCGCATTCGGCGCTTTTTAAGCCCGTGGATCGCAGCTACCGCATTTATGCGCGAAAACCAGGGGCAAGCCGTTTGGCATTTGAACGAAGATCCGCGGACCGCGACGCACACGTCAGTCGCAATCAATCGCTGTCGGCAAGAGCTGAAGAGCCGCCCGCGAAGTCCACCGGCGCCGAGAGTGTGCTATTGGCGAAGCATGGCCCTGCCGCGGTTCTGGTCAATTCAGATTTGGAGATCCTGCAATTCAGTGGACGAACTTCCGCGTTTCTGGACCCGGCTGCTGGCCCGGCGAGCCTGAGTCTCGCAAAGATGGCCCGCGAGAGTCTGGTATGGGAGATCCGCACTGCCATCCACAAAGCCAGAAAAACAGGCGGTGCCGTTCGGAGAGAGCGTATTCCCGTGGCGACAAACGGAAAAACGAGAGATGCCGCCATCGAGGTCATTCCGTTGCCCGCCCGCTCTGGCGACAATCGCAACTACTGGGTTGTGTTTGAAGACAGTGCGGAGAAACAAACTCAGCTCGTCGCTCCGGCATCGGCGGAGAAAGAGGCCAAGACAGGATCGCTAGCGGCTCAGCGCCAGGCCAATGCGCGAACGCAACGCGAACTCGAACAAACGCGAGCCCGAATGGACGAAATCATCCGAGGCCAGGAAACGACCAACGAGGAGCTCCAATCCGCGAATGAGGAAATCCTCTCGCGCAACGAGGAATTGCAGAGCATCAACGAAGAAATGGAAACGGCGAAGGAAGAACTGCAATCGTCCAACGAGGAATTGACAACGCTGAACGACGAACTTGAGCACCGGCATTCCGAGCTCAGCCAGCTCAATACCGATCTGACCAATCTCTTTCATCAGCCTGGAGATTCCTGTGCTGATTCTGGGAAAAGACCTTCGAATTCGACGATTTTCTCCAGCTGCGGAAAGCCTGTTTAATCTGATGCCCAGCGACATCGGGCGGCCCGTGAGCGATATGCGCCTTAGCGCAACGATTCCGGAATTGAGGAATGCGAGCGCGAAAGCCATGGAGTCGGGAAAAACCAGCGAACATCAAATCCATGACCTCAACGGCAAATCGTATTCGTTGAGAATTCATCCGTATCGTGTGGTCGAGGGAAGAATCGACGGCGCCGTCGTGGCTCTTGTGGACATCACCGCTCTTCAGCGGGCCAGCGACGCGATCGAAGACGCGCGCCAGTACGCCGAAGCCGTCATCGAGACCGTCCAGGAATCTTTGGTTGTGCTTGACTCCGGACTGCACGTCGTTTCCGCCAATCGCTCGTTTTACAAGACCTTTCACGCGACGCCCAAGTCCACCTTGGGGAATCTCATCTACGATCTCGGAAACGGGCAATGGAATATCCCGCGACTTCATTCGATGCTCGACAAGGTTCTTACCCTCGACGCGCCCCTCTCGAATTTCGAGTTTGAGCACGATTTCCCGGTTATCGGCCGCAAGACCATGCTCCTTCAAGCTCACCAATTTCGGAGCCCGAAAGGCGGGCCGCCGTTGATTCTGCTTTCGATTCAGGACGAGACCGAGCGGAGAGAGGCGGAACTTGCGGCATCGCGATCGGGCGTGATGTCCGCGCGGCTGATGCGCGTGCAGGATGAAGAGCGGAGGCGCGTGGCGCGCGAACTTCACGACAGCACCGCGCAATCGCTTGCTGGACTGATGATGAATATGAACCAGCTGAACCGGATGCTGCAGAAATCCGATCCCAAAATTCTGGCGACGCTAGCGGAAAGCAGAAACCTGGCGGACGAGAGCATTCGCGAAATTCGGACGATTTCCTATTTGCTTCATCCGCCGCTGCTGGAGGATGCCGGGCTGGCGTCGGCGATGCGCTGGTTCATTGATGGCTTCAGCAAGCGCAGCGAAATCCGCGTGACGCTAGCCCTGCCTGCGCGGATGCCGCGCCTGGCGGACGCATCGGAACTTACGCTTTTTCGCATCGCGCAAGAAGCCCTGACCAACGTGCACCACCATTCCGGCAGCAAATCCGCGCACGTGCAGATCGGGGTGACGTCCAGCCAGGTGATTCTGCAGATCAGCGACAAGGGCAAAGGCCTTCCCGCCAGTGTCTGGAAATCCGAAAACGGGATCTTAAAAACATCGGGCGTGGGAATTGCGAGCATGCGTGAACGCGCCAAAGAACTCGGCGGAACGCTCGAATTCGATTCCAGCCGCCGCGGCACGACGCTGAGAGCCACTCTGCCGCTCGTCAAAAAGTGAAGTAAATCGTCCAGCGGATCTTCCTTTTCACAGGTTAACAATTCACTCTAATTCGCGAGGGGGGACCACCGTTCAGGCCCACACCAAATTGCGTTTAGCGTGATGCATCTGGCGCATTCGATTCCGTCGAGTTTGTCCGCCAGTATCGAACGATTTCGCGCGCGGTTCGTCTTCGCGCCTTGCCGGCCAGGCGTAGGCGCGGAGAGAATTCGGTAGTAGAATCCGCCGCATCGGAAGTCCGCTGCGTTTGATTCTTGACGAGTTTCCGGGGGCAGTCGGAATGGAAATTCTCTGGCCGGCGCTGGGTATCGCCGTAATCGTCATTTTCGTATTCTACGTGCTTGCGCATTATTGGCAGCGGTTATTGCGCCAGCAGAGCTGGACGATCCGGCGACTTTCCGAACGCGTGCAGAGCCTCGAAGAAATGGCCGACCCGGAATGGCGGCGCAGACTCGGCGAGGCCACGCCGGTTCCGCTGGAGCAGGCGTTTAGTTTTTCTTTCCGGCTCGGCGATCGTTTCTGGCGCGACTCGGTTCACCTGAGCGAAGACGATCTGAAGTTCGTCAGGGAGCACGGGAGCTTCGTCGGCGCGGTGAAACTGGAGCGCTGGCGCAGTCACACCGTCGCGACGATCAGCGAAGTGCTGCCCGACGGCAAAGCGGCAGGATGGAGGTCGCGGGCGCTCGATATTTATTCCGATCCATTCAAGGGCGGCGATGCGATTTCGCTCTGGGAACTAGCGCTCGCGCGGCCAGGGCTATCGGCCGAACGGCCTCCGTCGCTTGAGTTGCGTTTGCGCGCGAATTCACTGGAACTGCGCGGTCGCCTTTTGTTCTCCGCGCAACGAACTTCTGGCGATCGGCACGGGGCCGGAACCGACGATGGCGAGGTAATCTTCTTTCGCGTACCTCTGGATATCGCAAGGTTAGCGGAGTTTCGCAGCCACGATCCCGCGGAAGCCGCGAACAACGGCGGAGGGAATTCCGGCGGCGGCGTTCAAAGCGTCAACGGAAATTCCTGGCAGGCGTTTTACTTTCATCAGGACGACGATTTGGATATCGAATGGCAGCTTCGCTCGTGCGATCTGACGCGGAAATCAGAGTGGGACCATTGGAAAATTCTGGAAAGCGCCGCCATGCCAATGGCTACGAAAGAATAGCCGGATACGTCCCGCGAGTATCGCGCTTAAGATTCCGGCCGCACGGGAAGTCCCAGCCAAGCGTTCAACAATCCCAGGGTTTCTCGCACCACTGAAAGTGCGTCGTGCGTGTTGCGCCACCAGTGATTAGCGTCAAACGGGTCTTGCGGCGCACCGCGTACAATCAATCGCAAATCGTTTCCTGCCAATTTCCGCCAGAGCGCCCGTACGCGTCGCGTATGTTGCGGTGAGGTGACGATCATTACGCTTGTGATTCGCTCGCGCCGCATCTGGCCAATAATTTCCTCGATCTCCTGTTCGGTATTCACAATCGGTGTCGGGAAAATACTGATGTCAGTTTCGGGCACGCGTTCATGAATCAAGACCGCGCGATTGAAATCCTCCTCGCCGAGATATTGGATTCCCATTCCGTCCAGTTCGGCGGCCGGCGATGCAGGGCGGCTCACCCATACTTCATGCGCGTAGCCCAGGCCAAAAATCCTGCCGGCTTCCTCGGCTCGAGCAGGCATGCTGCCGCTCAAGACGACGATCGCCTCGGCCGGTCCGAGCGAATCTTCGCGCACGAGCCAGCGGCCTGCTCCGCGAAAGGCAAACACGCCCGCGAGGCAGACCAGCAGTGCGATGATCAGCGCAATGTTTCGGAAGGAATGCTTTTGCGGCATCGAAGTCTACGACGCGCGCCTAATCGGCCGCGTCTGGAGCAAAGCGAGGTTCATCGAATGACCGATTGCGCATCAGCAGTCCGCGCAGGCCCAGGAGTAACAGTCGCGGCTGGCGCAAGCAGACTCGCCAGAGCATCTTCCATGCTTCATCGCGGGAATACTTGCCCAGAGATTCCTTGGCGGGATCGTTCAGCAGGTCCACCAGATGGCTATAGTCGGATTGCTGGAAGTGGTGCAGCGAGCGGCGGAGGAGCAAGTGAAAATCGAGCTCGCGCCGCAGAGTGCGCAGCTCGCGGCTCGCGCCGCCGTTCAGAATCGCTTCGGCGACCCCGAGCGCGCCGCGAAATCCGGTGACGATTCCGCCCACGGTAGACACCTTAACCTGTGCGGCGGCGTCTCCCACCAAATAGACGGACCCGGTGCCTACTTTTCGCCGCACTGGAATCCAACGCTTGTATACGGGAATGCGCGCTCCCTGAAATTCGATGGGGTCAAAACTGCGCTTTTCGAGAAATTGTTCGAGGCAGCGCTTCGTCTCGGGGCCGGTTTCGCCGATCACACCGAGCGCACCCTGCGTGGGCGATTCCGGAATCAGCCAGTAGAAGTAGGGCGTGTCCTGCGGGACGAACCATACGCGCACGGTATCTGGCGCCATGTCCTTGGGGAGAGGAACGATCGCCTGCAAAAGCGGCACGGTTTCGATCGGCGCCCATCCGGCTGCGCGTGCGACGCGGCTAGCAGCGCCATCGCCGCCGACGACGGCGTCGGCGTGAATCTCCTCGCGGCTTCCATTGGCACAGCGTTCGATTTCGACCCGTAAGCCATTGCCGTTGGCTTCGAGCGCGTGAAATCTTGTACCCATTTCGAGCTTGGCGCCGGCCTTCTGGGCCTCCCCGGCAAGATTTTGTATTAGCCTACGCCGCTCGACGATCAGGTCCGGCTTCTGCAGGGAAATCGTGGCGGCGCGGCCGTCAGTGAAAAGCTCGAAACGGCGAATCTCGTTGACGACGCTGCCTTCGGCGGCACCCGCCAGCAAGGCGCGCATGCGATCGGTCACGATCAGCGTCCGCGCCTCAGGCTCGAGAGCCTCGATGCGCTCGAGTATGCGGACGTCCACGCCCCGGCGCGCGAGCAGCGACGCCGTGAACAATCCCGCAGCCGAACCTCCGACCACCGCAACACTTCGAGCACTTGTGCGAGCGGCTAAGCTGGGATTGGCTTTCGTTGAGTCCTCTGAATGCACCGATGTCTGCTTGGACAATGGACCCCGTACCTGAAATTGTGCAGATGGAATTACCCCACGCGCCCAGTGCGCGGACTTCAAGGTGCCGCGCACAAGGCCGAGGTTGGTCAGTATATCCTACGCGCAGTATCCCGCCAACGCTGTCGGTCGCTTCCGCGAACGGTGATGACCGCACGGTTTCGCCTCGACGAGAGACTGATTCAGTACGACGTCTTCGCGCATCTTTCGGTCGGGTAGGGACCAATGTTTCCTGTCCCCGGGGGCCAGCGTACTCCTGTCCCTGCTTACGAGCGGCACACCTGTCCCCGATGTGGACCTCGGTCCCGTAGATATGATGCGCCGCAGTTGCATAGGCTGTGGAGGATATGAAATTTCACGGGCCCCGGGATCCGAAGTTGGCGCATTGCTCTTTTTGGGTTTCCGAAAAAAAATCCTTCTGCTTGCCCAACCGGTTGCGCGGTTTTCTGTTCGGCGCACTTCTATTTGTTGTCGGCCTGTCGCTTGCAGCGCCGGGCGCAATCGCGCAGGCAAACCTCACCTTCAATCCTGCGAGGGTCAACTTTGGCAACGTCGCCGTGGACGGCAGCGCCACGATCGCGGTCACTTTGACGAACTCCGGGAAGAGCGCCGCCCTGCTTTATGGCGAAGGTCTCTTCGCAACCCAGTTCGCCATCGTGGGACTAAAAACGCCACTCACGCTCGCTCCGGCGAGAAGCGTGACGCTGAACGTCGCATTCAAGCCGATGTTCGTGGGGCCTGCGACCGGGAGCCTCAATATTTTCAGCAATGCCGCAAACAGCCATGCCGTTCTTTCAGTGAGCGGAACGGGAGTCAATGCAGGGCTCTCGGCGAATCCGGCAAGCGCGAGTTTTGGAAGCGTGCCCGTTGGAGTCAGCAATTCGCAGACGATACGATTGGCTAATATCGGCAGTGCCAGCGCGGTGATATCCGCCGCGACCGTTTCCGCCGGAGCCGGATTCACAATCTCGGGACTGACCTTACCTCTGACTTTGTTGGCCGGTAAGACTGCGACGTTTAATGTGGCCTTCTCACCCAAAAGCGGCGGCGCCGTGACCGGTTTTATTTTGATTGCGAGCACGTTTTCGACGGTGAAGGTAGCAGTGAGCGGAACGGGCGTGATGGGCACGCGTTCGATTTCCGCCAGCGTGGGCAGCTGGAATTTTGGCAACGTGAATGTGGGATCGAGCGGTTCGGGGAGCGTGCTTCTAACTAACACGGGAAATTCGAGCGTGACGATTTCCGGGCTTACATTTTCTGGAGCCGGCGTCAGCGCCAGCGGGGTGGCGAACGGCACGATCCTGAATCCGGGGCAGACGGCTACGGTAAGCATGAAATTCGCGCCCCTGAAGGCGGGGAGCGTCACGGGCAGCATAAGCCTGACGAGCAACGCGGCAAACTCTCCGACTAAGATCGCGGTTTCGGGTACGGGCGTTGCGTCCACGGGACATTCCGTGAAACTCGGTTGGGTAGCGAGCACGACCTCCGGAGTGGTCGGATACAACGCTTACCGGTCAACCGTGTCCGGCGGTCCGTATACGAAGCTGAATTCCGCGGCGATTTCGGCGCTGCAATACACGGATACGTCGGTGCAGGCCGGGCTGGAATACTTCTACGTTGTCACCGCAGTGGGATCGGGCGGCGTGGAGGGAAGCTATTCGACCCAAATCGCAGCGACGATTCCTTAGGCCAGTCCTGACCTCCCGTCTTCAACTCGGCGTTTGCGAGTGATATAATTGCCTCCGACGACAGAGCGCAACTCCAGGGGGCATTCATGACGAAGTTTACGATCGCGCCGCACATGCGGCTGCAGGAATGGGTTGCGGAGGAGAGGGGCTACTTCGCGGCCGAGGGGCTGGAGTATGAGTTCCACGAGGCGCTCGGCTCGACCGAAGGCAAGAGCCACCAACTGGGTGAGAAGGTCGGCGCCTTCCAGACATTTGAAAAGGGACGCGGCTCGGATATAGGCTGCGCCTGTCACTGGACGGTGAACGTTTCTGCGTCCGTGGGCCACGGCAAACTTTACGCCGACGCGTATTCGGTATCGCCCGCCGGAATATTCGTGGCACCCGAATCGCCCATTCACGGTCCCGCGGAACTCGCGGGCGTGCCCATTTCAGTGGGATATCAGTCCGGCAGTCACTACTCGGCCATTCAGGCGCTGGAACAATATCTCAAGCCGGAGGACATCAAACTCTCGTTCTCCGATGGGCTGCTGTTCAGCCGGATGGAGCTGCTGATTGACCGGAAAGTGCCGGCCGCGTCGCTATTTAGCGGGCCGTACTATTTTCTGGAGCAGCTGGGCTTCCGCAAGATCATTGATACGACTTTCATGATGGCCTCGCTGATTACGCGTGAGCCGGATATGGAAGACGTGAAGAAATATTTCCGCGCGCTGCGAAACGCCCAGCGCGACATCGATCTCCGTCCCGATCTTTACACGCATTACTATAAGAGGGAATTTCCCGTTCGCTTCCACGACGTGATGGACACGCGCCGCTGGGGTCCCGGCGAACGCCTGGTCTTCGAGCCGTACACGAAGGACGTGTTCGACAAGTCCTTCGAGTGGATTTCCGAGCACGGCATCTTTCCCGAGGGCGGGATGGGGTCGGGCAAGTACGAAGACTCCTGCGTCTCGCTCGCGTCAAAGTAGTCGCCGGTTCTGCTAAGATTCTGGCGTGGCGATCGAGCGCGAAAAACTCGAAGCGGACGTCCTGATTATCGGCGCGGGACCTGCTGGCCTTTCCTGCGCGCTGCATCTTTCCAACCTGATCGAGCAGCACACCGCTGCGAAGAAATCCCCTCCGCTTTCCGCTGAAAATATCTATGTGCTCGAGAAGGCCCGTGAAATTGGAGCGCACCAGCTTTCAGGCGCGATCATGGACCCGCGAGGGTTGCGCGAGCTGGTTCCTGATTTCGAGAAGACCGCGCCGCTCGATACTCCGGTGACGGGCGACGCTGCGTATTACTTCACGGAGAAGAGTTCGTTCAAGCTGCCGATCACGCCTCCGCCGCTGCAAAACCACGGAAACTACGTCGTCTCGCTGAACAAGCTCGTGAAATGGCTCGGCGGCCTGGTCGAGAAAAAGGGCGTCAATCTGTTCACGCAGTTCGCCGGCAGGGAACTGCTCTACGAGAAAAATGGAATCGCCGGCGTCCTGACCGAAGACAAGGGCGTGGACAAAAGCGGCAAGCCGAAAGACAACTTCACGCCGGGCTACGAACTTCGCGCGAAAATCACCGTGCTGGCGGAGGGGCCGCGCGGATCGCTGACGAAAGATATGGTAAGCCGGCTGAAACTCGACGGCCTGAATCCGCAGGTGTACGGCATCGGCATCAAGGAATTGTGGGACGTGCAGCCGGGACGGATCGAGACGGGCTTCGTGGCGCACATGCTTGGCTGGCCGCTTACTTCGGATCTTTACGGCGGAGGCTGGATTTACGGGCTGCGCGACAATCGTGTGTCGCTGGGAATGATCGTTAGCCTGGAATACAAGAATCCGCTTTTCGATCCGCACGAGGCGTTTCAGAAATTCAAGACGCATCCGTTCATAAAGAGGATTCTGGCCGACGGAAAGCTCGTCCGCTATGGCGCGAAGACGGTCCCTTACGGCGGCTGGTATTCGATGCCGCGCAACTATGTGGATGGCGGGCTGATCGTTGGCGATTCCGCGAGCCTGCTGAATTCGCAGCGCCTGAAGGGAATTCACACGGCGATCAAAAGCGGCATGCTGGCCGCGAAAGCGATTTACGAGGCGCTTTGCGCAGGAGATACGTCCGCCGCCAAGCTATCCGCGTATCAGGCGAAGATTGACGCGAGCTGGCTGAAGAAGGAATTGTGGGGCGTGCGGAATTTTCACCAGGGATTTCACGGCGGTTTGTGGAAAGGGCTGGTGAATGCGGGTTTGCAATTCGTCAGCGGCGGGCGCGGGCTAGTGGATCCGATGCGCTGCGAGGCTGGTTACAAGGAGTACGAAAATCTTCACCGCGACCGCACGTTGGTGGATCAATCAACGAGGTATAAGGGCGACGGAAAGTTGACGTTCGACCGGCTGACGGATGTCTATCATTCCGGGACGCGCCACGAGGAAGACCAGCCGAGTCATTTGATCATTCTCGAACCTAATATCTGCGGGGACCGCTGCGTCCGCGAATTCGGAAACCCGTGCCAGTATTTTTGCCCGGCGGCGGTCTATGAAATGGTGAACGACAAGGACGGGCCGAAACTGAAAATCAATGCCGCGAACTGCGTCCACTGCAAGACCTGCGATATCGCCGATCCCTACCAGATTATTCAATGGGTTCCGCCCGAAGGCGGCGGCGGGCCAAACTACGAAGGAATGTGACGGCCCGTCATCCTCAGGGGGCGTCAAGATTTTTTGCTGGTCGAAGGATCCGCGGCGTCAGTTTACGTTCGCGTCGAATACACCGGTTTCAACTTTTCCATTTCGCTTTACCTGAACGAAAAGTCGATAAGGTTCGGCCAAGCTCAATTTCGATCGCCGCCGCCAAACGCCCTCTTCAGCGAAGCCCAGAAGCCGACCTTCTTTTTTGCCGGCGCTGCCGCGGGTGAATTAGCTGCCGCTGGTTGCGCCTGCGTCGTCGGTTTCTCTCCCAAAGCGTGCTGCATGGCTTGCGCGAATTCCGGGGCAACCACATGGCCCGAGAATTCCCAATCGGGCGAGACCTGCGCCTCGCGGACCAGCAGGACGATGTCCTCGGCCGGATCGGGCGGTCGGGTTGGCGAACCCGCCATGAAACTGAGCGGCGGGAGAACGGCCGTGTAGACAGGCATTGGACCGGGCGGCCCGGCCGCCCCGGAGTTTTTCGCGGGAGGAACAACCGGATGCGCTTCGTTCGCTTCCGCGAGCATGCCGAATTCGATGTTCGGCTTTGGCGCGGGTTCGGGAGGCGTCTCTGCTGCTACGGGCGCAGGCTCCGGAGCAGGTTGCGGAGTTGGGCGCGGAATCACAACGACCGCGGAGTCCGGCGGCGGCGCGGTCGTCGGCACGGCCGGATTCGTCTCGGTTGTAGCCGGCGCAGGCGCCGTAACGGGTGGCGGAGCTGGCTGCGGAATTACGGCTATCGCGTAGTCGGGCGACGGCGCGGCAGTGGGCATCGGCGGACTCGGCGCTGACGCATTGCACTGGCAGCTTCCGGGCGTCCCGGCGACGGGCAGGAGTCTGCCCGCATTCAGGAAAAACTCTCCGGCCTGCGGGACAATCAATTTTTCGCCTGTGAATTGATGTTCTAACTGAATTGCGCCGCTGGTCGCGCGGACGCAGAGCGAATCGTCCAAGCTCAGGCCCACGGTCACATCGCGCGATCCGCCGCCGATATCTATCGGCGTGCCGATAATCGTGGGCGTGAAAATTCGCAACACGGTGTTCGCGGGCAATTCCAATCGCACGCGGCCAAAATTGAGCGCGAGGGTGATGGCGTCACCCGACAACAAAACCGTGAACTTGGCGGGGCCGCACACGTCCACTTGGCCGCCTGCAAAGAGCGTCAGGAGCGCCTGCCCGGAATGCACGGTCACGACGGTGCCGTTCAAGACTGGCAAGCTGGGTCCGGCCGATGCAGATCCGCCGTTCGCCAGCGTTCCGTTTTCGCAGGAAATATCCTGGCCTTCGACTCGCCCGATGGCGCCGAAGGGCGAATCCTGTGCGCGCGCCGCCAGCGGGCAAAGCAGAATTATTCCGGCGAGAGAACCAAGCAGCAGAAGGCGCGCGGACCAAGAGACACGTGTGGCGCGCGGCGCGAATTGGAACCGGGGGCACATCGAGACCGCCTTATACTATACCGCAGTGAACGACGCCTCGAAATCCGCAGCCTCCACGCCCGCCGCGAAGGCCGTAGGCATCCAAATGCCGCACCTCTCGCGATGGCGGAGGATGCAAATCCCGGTGATAGCCTGGGCGGCCTACTGGGTGATTCGGCTGTTGGGTCCCACGCTGCGAGTGGAAGTGATCGGCGTGCACAATGCTATACAGATTCGCTCCGAGGGCGAGCCGGGAATCGGCGCATTTTGGCATCGCTGCATTCTTTCGGCTGCATGGATTTGGAGAAAGCGTGGAATCGTGGTCCTGAACACGGTGAACTTTGACGGGCAGTGGACGCGGCGTGTGATCGAGCGCCTGGGATTTGGAACGGCGCAGGGCAGCTCTTCGCGCGGCGCGGTGGAAGGGCTTGCGGCGATGGCGCAAAGCCTGGAAGCCGGTCGCCACGTCGGGTTCACGATTGACGGGCCGCGCGGACCGCGCTACGTGGCGAAACCGGGGCCGATAATCCTGGCGCGCAGGACTGGCAGGCCGATTTCGGTGTTCTACATCGCCCTCGAGTACGCGCACACGTTCCAGAAATCGTGGGATCTGTTTCAGGTTCCGTATCCATTCTCGCGTGCGGTGATGTTCGTAGCGCCGGCAATTCGCGTGCCCACGAATGCGGATAGCGAGATGATGAAATCAAAGCAGGATGAAATGCAGGCCGCGCTCGAGCGCGTCCGCGACTTGGCCGAATCGTGGTTCGATCTAAGTGACGACGAACGCGACCTCGTACGGGACGAGTGGCGCGAAAAGCGAACCTAGCCGTCGCCGAGCTTCACCTGAACATCCATTTTCTTGCCATTGCGAACGATCGTCAGCGTGATGACGTCGCCGGGCCACGCGCGGTTCAGCAGAAGATTCAGATCCATCTGGCTCGCCAGCTCTTTCCCATTGACCGCGACGAGCACATCGCCGCCGACGCTCAATTCCTGCAAGCCAGCCAGCACCGAACGCGTGCCGCCGCGAATGCCGGCCTGCGCTGCGGGGCCGCCAGGAACAACACGCTCGATCAGAATTCCCTGCTCGACGCCAAGGTGCAGTGCATCGGCGAGCGCGGGCCAGATCGCGCGGCCTTCGGCGCCGAGTGTCGCGCGGCGGACATGGCCTGTTGAAATCAGGTCCTGAGCCGCGCGGCGCGCTGTGTTGATGGGAATCGCGAATCCGATTCCGACAGAATTGCCCGTGGGTGCATAGATGGCGCTATTGATTCCGATCACTTCTCCGCGGCTATTCAGCAGCGGGCCGCCGGAATTTCCGCGATTGATGGCGGCATCGGTCTGGATCGCTTCGTCAATGAACGTGCTTTCGCTGGTTTGAACGGTGCGGCCGAGCGAGCTGACTACTCCAGTCGTGAGCGTGCTTTGAAATCCGAACGGATTGCCAATCGCGAGCACGCGCTGGCCCACCAGAAGATTTCGCGAATCACCGAGCGAAAGCGTCGCGATTTTCTTGCCATTCGGATCGATTTTGAGGAGCGCGATATCGTTGCGCGTGTCCGCGCCGATCAGCTTGGCTTTGTAACGCGACTGATCGCCGAGCGTGACCTCGATGGTTTCCGCGCCCTGGACGACGTGATAGTTCGTCAATAAGTGGCCGTCGGTATCAATCACGAATCCGGAGCCGGCGCCTTCCACCGGCACGGGATCCATGAAGAAATCGTACTGAACCGCGCGCGTGACGATGTTCGCGACCGCCGGCGAAGCCTGTTTGTAGATGCGGACGTTCTCCGCCTCAGTGGCATCGAGGGTGATTGGCTTTTCATCCGCCGGCAGATCCGCGGTAAGGGCGTGAACGGATCCGGGACTGTGCTGGCCGTAGCGGGACCCCGCCAACCATGCGACGAAACCGATAATCAGCCCGATGGCCAGGAGTCGGACCGCGCGTCCGTGATTTCCGAGTGTTTGCCATTTCTCTTATTTCCTTCTACCGATAAATACGAAGCCGCGTCAGGAAATGTTTCTTCCGGAGGCGGCCGCCTGTTTCAGTTTTTCAAGAACCAGCTTCACCTGCCGCTGCGTTTCTTCCATGGTGCGGGAGCAGTCGATCACTTCATCCGCGAGCCGCCGCTTTTCGTCGATCGGCATCTGCGCCGCGATGCGCAGCTTCGCTTCCTCCACCGAAAGGCCGCGTTGCTGCAGGCGCTCAAGCTGCTGCTCCGGAAGGCACCAGCAAACGACGACGCGGTCGAGATTCTTCTTCGCGCCGGCTTCGAGAATCAGCGCCGCGTCCTCGAAGGCCATGTCGGGACCGCCAGGGCGATCGAGCGCCGCGAACCATCTGGCCACCACTTCCTGGATGCGGGGATGGAGGATTTGGTTGAGGCGAGCGCGCTTCTGCGCGTCGGAAAAAACAATCGCGCCGAGCTTCGGGCGGTCCACCGCGCCGCCCCTGCTGAGAACTGCTTCGCCGAACTCGCGGACGACTTCGTTGTAAGCGTCCTGGCCGAGTTCGAGCAGCTCGCGAGCGATGGAATCGGCATCGAGCACCGGATATTCGAGATCGCGCAGGAGCGCAGCTACGGTGGATTTTCCGGAAGCAATGCCGCCAGTGAGGCCGACGCGCAGCATCAGGGGCGGGAAGACGCGGCCACAGGAGCGCGCGAGCCGCGGCGCATGCGCGCGGCTTTCACCGTGTTGCTCATCAGCATGGCGATGGTGAGCGGTCCGACGCCGCCGGGAACCGGCGTGTACGCGCCGGCGACTTCGATGACGTCGGGATGAACGTCGCCGGCGAGAATCGAGCCCTTCGTGCGGAACGATTCGAGCTTCGCGGGAAAGTTCGCGAAGATGCGCTCGGCTTCGGCGGCGATCCTTGACGACGATCTGGCCCACGTCAATCACCGTGGCGCCGGGGCGAACGAAATCCGGCGTGACCATCGCCGCTTTGCCGATGGCCGCGACGATGATGTCCGCGCGGCGCGCGATGCCCGGCAGATCTTTGCTCTTGGAATGGCAGATCGTGACCGTGGCGTTCGCGTGCAGCAGCAGCAGCGCCTGCGGCTTGCCGACGATGTCGCTGCGACCGATGACCACGGCGTTCGCGCCTTCGATCGGAATGTTGCTGCGGCGCAGAATTTCCATCACGCCGGCGGGCGTGCAGGCGACCAGCGCCGGGGCGTCCGGCGACGAGATGGCCGACGTTGACGGGATGAAAGCCGTCCACGTCTTTCGCGGGGATCACCGCGTCGAGAATTTTCTTGGAGTCAATCTGCTTGGGCAGCGGCATCTGCACCAGAATTCCGTCCACGTCGTCGCGATTGTTCAGCTCGTTGACGATGGCGAGCAATTCGTCGGTGGTGGTCGTGGCGGGCGGAGTGATGTGGAAGCTGCCGAGACCCAGTTTTTCGCACGCCGCGATTTTGCTGTTCACGTAGAGCTTCGACGCAGGATCGTCCCCCACGCGCACGGCCGCCAGGCCGGGGCGAATCCCCTCGCTCGCGAGCGCGGCGATTTCCGCCTGCAGCTCGGAATAAATTTGGTCTCGAATTGCGTTGCCATTGAGAATGCGCGCGGCCAAAGGATGCTCCTTATGTGATGTTGTGATGATTTCGAACGCGCCATGATAGCACACGGGATTTGCTCCCGTTTAGATCGTGGATCGAACCGCAAGCGTCGCTTCTGCTCGGCTTCGCAGCACGTGCGGGCGAGCCCGCGCGTCAGCAGCGGCGGCAAGCCGCCGCACTCCACATGGCGCGAGCTTAGTGGAGGAGGTTGCCAAGAATGTTTGCCGGGCACGATATATCGTGCCCCTACGAAACCGTTTTGGATTGGACAGCGAGCCTGGGCGGACAAGAGGCGGTGTAGAATGATGCAAACGGCAGGCGAATTCGCCGGAGAAGGGAAATGATGTTTGACGAGCATACCGAGCGAAAGCAGCTGGAACGGGCGATGCGCGAGGCTGGACGGTTGCCGCCGGGGCAATCGGCTACGCTGAAATGGCCGGTGCTGCACGAGGGCACGGTGCCGCGCTTCGATCCGCGGACGTGGGATTTCCGGATTGCGGGCCTGGTCGAGAAACCGGTGCGACTGACGTGGGACGAATTCACGCAGTCTGCCCATGAAAGACAGTCACCGCCGACATGCACTGCGTGACGCGCTGGAGCCGGTTCGATGTGCGGTGGGAAGGCGTGCCGTTCGCCGAGGTGATGAAACTGGCGGGCGCGAAGCCGGAAGCGAAATATGTGATGGTGGTCGCCGAGCAGGGCTACACGTCGAATGTGCCGCTCGAAGATCTGATGCGCCCGGCAACTCTTTTCGCGCTGAAGCACAATGGCGAGCCGCTTCCCGCCGATCATGGTTATCCCGTGCGGCTGGTCGTACCGAACCTTTACGCGTGGAAAAGCGTGAAATGGGTTCGCGGCCTGGAATTCATGGCGCAGGACGCGCCGGGCTTCTGGGAAGAAAACGGCTACAACATGTACGGCGATCCGTTCAAAGAGCAGCGCTTCAGCAGCTAGAGATCCTGATGGAGGGTCGGATCTGTGTCGATTAGAACGGAGCGCCGCGCTTTGTTTTCAATCGGTTGGAGGCATTTCTAATCGCCAGTGTGTCGATTAGAAAATCGTGATTTGTGAGTCGTGACCGGTGACTCGTGCCGACCGAGTTGCGACTTGTCCCCCGCAAGAGTGTGTCACTTTGTGAGTGCCGCTTTTCTTTGTTTTCAGTCATTTACGCGAGAACTTACTTTGCATGGTGTGTCACTTAATTGTGTGATTGGTGAGCGGTGGCGTCACGCAGGGTCCCATGGCTGAAGCTATAATACGGCGAAGGTGTTTGGTGGGCCTTAAGGCCCACGCTTTCACCGGGACTGCATATCAAATTTTCAAAGAGCGGTACGCTCTCGGCCGGCGAGAGCGGCGACGACCGGCGTCGCGCAATGCAGTCGCTTTCACACTTGCTGACTTCGTCAGCACGCTAGCACGCGGGGTTTTCTTGCGCGCCTGTACGAAAGGGCAATAAAAGTACAAGAACCAGTACCCTGTATTTTCTGGAGATTCTGCGGCAAGGAAAGTAAATCAGAAAGCAAAGGCCCCACGCTCAAGAACCGAGCATGGGGCACCCGTAAAATCTGATAGCTCGAAGTTGGGCCACCCGCTAGCACATTCGGAGGGAAAAAAACCATTACGTCCTCCTCAGTGTGACGATCCGGGTCGGATTGCTCAAGTAGATGTCGTACTGCTCCCAGTGCAGCGTGGGATCGGCCTGGATGATCACGGTCTTCTTCGTCCATTGCTCGAGCTCGTCAATCAGCGAAGACTCGCGCGTCTTGAGGGCTTTGCCGATTTCGGGATGGACGCGCAGGGTGATGCTGCCGGAACTCAACTCCGGGGCCATTTTGTGCGCCTCGGTCTGAATTTCGTAGCACAGCGTGGGGATGGATTTCACCATGCCCGAGCCGGTGCAATACGGGCACGGCTGGGAAAGCATGCGCTCGAGCGCCTGCTTGGTGCGCTTGCGGGTGATGGCGACGAGGCCGAATTCGTTGAAGCGGAGAACCTTTGACGGAGCGCGGTCGCCGCGAAGCGCGTCTTCGAGCGCGGCCATGACTTTGTCGCGGTTGCGGCGCTCCTCCATATCAATGAAGTCGATCACGATGATGCCGCCGAGATCGCGCAGGCGCATCTGGCGGACGATTTCCTTCGCGGCTTCGGCGTTGGTGCGGACGATCGTATCTTCCAGGCGGTTCGAGCCCTTGCCGACGAATTTTCCGGTGTTGACGTCAATGGCGACGAGCGCTTCGGTGTGGTTGATGACGATGTAGCCGCCGGATTTCAGCCAGACCTTCGGCCGCAGACCCTTGTCAATTTCCTGCTGGATGCCGAATTCCTCGAAGACCGGCTTTTCCTTGGTGTAGAGCTTCACGCGGCTCACCAGGGCCGGCTGGAAGCGGCTCATGAAGTCCACGACTTTCGTGTACTCCTCCTCGGAATCAACCCAGATCGCGGTGTAGTCGGAGCTCATGTGGTCGCGCAGCAATCGCTGAACGAGATTGAGATCGCGGTGCAGAAGCGACGGAGCTTTTTTCTGCTCCGAGCGCGACTTGATTTCCGACCAGGTGCGCGTGAGGAATTCGACGTCGGCGCGAACTTCTTCCGGCGCAGCGGCTCCAGCGGCGGTGCGGACGATGAAGCCTCCGCCCGCGCTGCCCTTCGCGTCGTTCACCAGATGACGCAGGCGCGCGCGCTCCTCGGCCGAAGCGATCTTGCGCGAGACGCCGGTATGGTCGAGCGTGGGCATGTAAACGAGGAAGCGGCCCGGGAGAGCGACGTGGCTGGTGATGCGCGCGCCCTTCTTGCCCAGCGGTTCCTTGGCGATCTGGACGATGATTTCCTGGCCCTGCTTCAGCATGTCCGCGATGAGCTGCGGGCGGCGCGGCGCCGAACTGATGATGGCCGTGGCCGCCGCTGCGTCCGTGCTGCGGGCGGCGTCCGCGGTCGTCGCGACGTCCGCGATCGCGTCCTCCGCGGCGTGCGGGATTTTGCATCCGCGCGCGAAAATCGTCGCGGACCTGAGCCTTCCACGGCTGCTGCTGCCTGCGCAGGAGCATTCTCTCCGGGAATCTGCGATTCGCCTTCGGCTGAAATTGTTTCCGGCGCTTGTTCATGGTCGTGCTCATGCTCGTGTTCGTGATCGAGCTCGGAGGGCGGAGCAATCATGCCTTCCGTTTCGGCGTCGGCTTCTTCTTCCTCAAGTTCGTGCTCTTCCGCTTCGAGCCGCAGCTTCGTGCAATTCGTCGCTATCTTCGCCTTCGGCGGCATCGTGCGCTCGCTGCGGCGGCATCTTCGGCGGCAAAGCCTCTTTCTTCCGCCGTCGCGCTCGGCTTCCTCTGCCTGTGCATCAGCGACATGCTCGGCCAACACTGCCGCTTCTTCCGGGCTCAGCTCGGGCGTCGAGTGGTCTTCGTGTGCGGATTCGCGCCGCGTGAATTTCGGGCTCGTCGTGCTCGACCGGAGGCTCGGGCTCATGCGCTCTTTCTTGAGGCGGCGCAGATGGCGCCGCTGCTTCCACGTGCTGCTCGACGGGAGTATCGCCCGGCACGACAGGCTCACGATTCTTCCATTTCGAAAGCGACTCGCCGGGCAATGGCTCGAGGCCGGTCGAAAACGATCGAGGGGCTTCCGTGCGAGGCTCGGGATGAAATTCGCGCCGAGGTTCAAATGCGCGCGGCGCAGGCGGATTCGTGCACTTGCTCGGGCTGGTGTTCGACGACGGGAGCTGCAGCCGGCGCGCTGGCCGCGAAGTCCGTGGGCTCGTCCGGCGCGGTGATTCGCGTTGTGTCTTCGGATGAAACAGGGATGGATTCGCCTGCAGGCTTGTCGCGATATTTCGCGAGAGATTCTCCCGGGAGAATTATCGAAACGTGTCCTTCCGGTGCTCCCGGATCGCTCGGCGTATTTTCAAACGCGCCGGGCGAAGCGTACTTGGATGAGGGAAGCTCGCGGCCAAAGCGCCGGTCGCCGCCGCGTCCACCGCTTCCGCCACTTCCGCCGCCGCTGCCACCGCGACGGCCAAAACGTCCGCCGCGTCCAGGCCTACCACCACTACCGCCGCGGCGACCGAAATCGCGGCCCGGCCTGCTGTTGCGATTGTCGAAGCGGCCGCGGTCGTGCGACGCTGATGGGCTCGCGTGCGATGGATTCGATGTGTTGGTCGGGCCGCGGCGTGGACGGACTCACGGCGGCATTTCCTGGCTCGATGGGCGATGACTCGTATTCCGCGCGACGAATCATTCGGCGGCGGGCGCGGCGTCTGCGAATTCGACGAGGGGCAATGCCGCGCTTGGCGCGACAAATCTCTGCGCGGCTTGATCCGGCGCCGCGGATTTCTTGACGTCGGTTGCGATGTGCTCGTCGAGCTCCTCGATCCCTTCGAGGAAGTCGGTGACGTACAGGAAGGCGTCGCTATCGAGGCCGATCTCCACAAAGGACGACTGCATGCCTGGCAGCACGCGTGTCACACGTCCTTTGTAAATGCTTCCGACTAGCGCAAATTCTTTTTCCCTCTCAACGTAATACTCACAAAGCAGACCTTCTTCCATAATGGCGACCCGCGTCTCGTGCGGGTTCGCCGATATAACCATTTCCTTCGACATTGATACTCCTCATGGCGCATCGGAGGGCACCGGCGCACGTATGCGCGCGGAGCGCCCGGCGGGCGTGGGGGAAGGCTGTGCCTTTTACCTGCCACGGCGGGCCGTCCAGGAAAGAGCGATCGCGTTCTTGGATCGATTTCCTCACCCGATGCATTCCTCAATTCAAAATTTGAAATTCCGGTCCCGAACAAACGGGGCGCGGGGACTGCTGAAAATTTTGTTGGCTTTAACAGCCGGGGTTCAGTTGACGAAACGCCGCATGCGGACGTTCATCACGAGTCCCAAAGCCAAAAATACGAAGGCCGTTGCCGACCCTCCATAGCTCATCAGCGGCAGTGGAATGCCGGTGACCGGCATATATCCGATCACCATCGAAGCGTTGACCAGAACGTGGAAGCCCAGGATCGCGGTAACTCCCATCACGACGTACATCCCGGCACGATCTTTCGCTTTCTGCGCGTTGTCCACCAGCCGCAAAATCAGGCCCAAGTACAACAGCAAAACGACACAAACGCCAATGAAACCTTGCTCCTCAGCCAGCGCCGCCAAAATAAAGTCCGAATAGCGGACGGGCACAAAGCCCAATTGGTTCTGGCTGCCTTTGCCGAAACCTTTTCCCCAGAAGCCCCCGGAGCCGACGGCGATTTCGGACTGCAAAATCTGGTAGCCCGCGCCGCGCTGGTCTTCTTCCGGATGAAGAAACGTCTGAATACGCTGCTGCTGGTACGGCTTCAGATGCCGCCGCATATTCCAGCCCAGCGGGACAAGCAGCGCAATGATGACCAAGCCGATCGCCGCGTGCTTCCATTGAATGCCGGCGAAAAACGCTCCGACCACTGCAACGGGAACCAACACCATCGCGGTTCCCAAATCCGGCTGCTTCAAGATCAAGCCTACGGGAATCAGAGTCAAAACGCCAATCTTGAGCAGATCGGCCAGCGTCAAGCGATCCGTGCGCACTTCCGCGAAGTAACGCGCAAGCACGATGATTATAATCAACTTCATTATTTCCGACACTTGCAAATTCATCAGGCCGCCGAGCGAGATCCAGCGCTTGGCCCCCAGCCGCGAAAATCCGATCAGAAGAACAACGAGCAGGCCCGCCACGCCGACCAGATACAACGCGGGCGCCTGATCCATCAGGGTGTGATAGTCAATGCGCGAGATCAGAAACATGCCCACAATTCCGATCCCGATCCACATGAGCTGCTTCCATTGCATCCCGGCCATCGCGCTGGCGTGCGTGGAAGAATAAATTTCGAGCACACCGAGGGCGCTGATGGTTCCGGCGATGGCGAGAAGCGGCCAGTCGAAATCCTGAACGCGCGGACGATCTTTCATCGCTGTTCCGCTCCGGAGTTTATTCCGACGGGATGCACTGCGGCGGACGGCGGCAAGTTATCAGCTGTCGAAGGCTGCGGCAGATGGCCAGTTTTTTTATCGTAGTAAGCTTTCACGACATCGCGAACAATGGGCGCGGCCGAAGTGCTGCCCCAACCGCCAGCCTGAACGAGAGCCGCCACAACAATTTCCGGATTGCGCCGCGGCGCATAACCGACGAACCAACCGTTTTCTTTTAATTTCTTGCCGAGCTTATTTTGCAGCTCGAAGCCTTCGACTTGAGCGGTGCCGGTCTTGCCGGAAAAGTCGATGTTCTGCAGCTTGACCTGGCCGGAAGTGGTGCCATCGGGCTCGTTGACGACACCCCACATACCGTCGGTTACCTGTTGGACGGTGTCATCGGACAGAGGGAAAGATTGGGATTTCAGGTCCGTGGCGTTTTTCATCAGGTGCGGAGGAATCAAAGTGCCGCCATTGGCGACGGCGGCGATCATGCGCGCGAGCTGAATCGGCGTGACCATCACGGCGCCTTGTCCGATGGACACGGAGATCGTGGAGCCCGGATACCATTTGTGATGGTCCACGCGCTCGACCCAATCTTCCGACGGCATTAGCCCGGGTTCTTCGCTCGGCAGATCAATTCCGGTGCGGCGGCCGAGGCCGAGGCCGCGTGGCGTATTGATCTATGCGGTCGATTCCGAGTTGTTTGCCGACGTTGTAGAAGTAGACGTCGCAGGAAGCGACGATGCCTTTGTGGAGATCCACCGAACCGTGGGCATGATCGCAATGAAATACGCGGCCGTAGAAAGTCGCATAACCGGGGCAATTGACCGTGTAGTTCGCCGGTATGGCTTTGGATTCAAGCATAGCCGTGGCCATCACGACCTTGAAAACGGAACCCGGAGCAAGCTGCGCCTGAATCGCGCGATTGAGCAGCGGCGTTTTCGGATCGGTATTGAGCTGCGCCCATTCCTGATTGGCAATGCGCACGGCGAAATCGTTGGGGTTGAAGGTCGGCCGGCTGACCATCGCCAGGACTTCACCGGTGCGGGCATCCATGGCGATGAGAGCGCCTTCTTTGTTCGCGAAATCCGCTTCGGCGATCTCCTGCAAGATCCTCGTCAATCGTAAGCTGTATGGGCTTTCCGGGAATCGCCTCAACGTTGTCGAGCGTGCGCATTACTTTTCCGACGCTGTTGACGACAACGCGGCGCATCCCGTCGGTGCCCACGATCTGATCGTTGTATTCCTTTTCGAGTCCGGCTTTACCGACGATGTCTCCAGGCCGGTAGCGGTCGGGATTCTTTTCCATGTCCTGCACGGAAACTTCACCGACGTAGCCGATGGTGTTCGCGAGCATCTCAGCGTGCGGGTAGCGGCGGCGCTGGACCATCATCAGGTCGAGCACCGGAAGATCGGCGCGGTGCGAATCCACGAACGCGATGTCCGCCTCGCTAGCCTCGGGCTTGATGATCAGCGGCAGGAATTTTGGTTCGGTCTTCGCGGCGTCGAGCTGCTGATCCAAATCTTCTTTCGCGATGCCGAGACCTTCTTCGATCTGCGGGAGGTTCTTCTCGAGCAGCTTCGGATTGTCGCGCAGCAGCAAAATGCTGAAGGAAGGATAGCTATCCACCAGGACGCGGCCGTCGCGATCGAGCATGGCTCCGCGCGGAGCGATGATGGCAATGGAGCGGATACCGTTCTTCTCGGCCAAGTCGGAAAAATGCTCGGACTGCATGACCTGCAACTTCCAGAACCCGACCAGCAGACAGACGATCATCGTCGCGGAAAGGTAGGAAAACAGGGCCAGGCGCCCCTGCGGAATTCTCTGGTCGTTAACATTCCACGATGGCAACTAAACTCCTGCGCGGCGTGCCGTATTCGGCCCGGATGTCCTGCTCCCCGTCCCCAAAAGGATTGAAACTGAGGCGAATCCCAGCCAAAGCCGATTTGGGACCCGGACTGTTCACGCTAACACCCCGCATGTGCGGCCCGCAAGCCGCCTATGTCCTTTCCGTCAATGCGATGTTCCAGACCGGATGGCTGGCTTTCGATTTCTGGACGCCTTCCGGGGCAGGCGCGGAACAAATGCCCCGGGCTGTGGGCGCGTGCCGAATGGCCGCGGGACGCCAAGGATCTGCGCCGGGCACGATATGTCGTGCCCCTACGGAAAAATCAAAAACGCCGGCGAGACGCCCTTCGAGACTTTCAGGGCAAGCCGGCGCTACTCACTTCCGCGCCGTCACGGAACTCTGTTCTGGATCTTCCGAACGCTAGGGAAATAATTCGCTTGGATGACTTGTGGCCGCGATCGGGAGGCGCAGGTCTCGCTAGGACCTGCGGAGACGATCAAGAATGGCGAAGAGGACGACGCCGAACGCCGCGGTGACGACGGAATTCAGCAGCAGGCGCAGCGTGAAGAACGGCTCGGGATGGTTCAGCAGCACGCGTTCCGTTATGGCGAAGATGACCTGATGGAAGTGGAAGAAAATAAATATCAGGAGCAGCCGGCTGACGGGATGCTGCGTGTCGATTCTCGCGCCGACGGTTGACGCGAGGTAGCCGATGATAGTCTTCGCGATGCCGAACAAACCGATGGGATTGTCGTGGCTGAGCGCGTCCTGCAAGATGCCGATTGCGCCGCCCAGAAACATGCCCGTGACCGGATTCCGGCGACTTACTCCGAAATAGATTGTCACCAGCAGCGGCAGATCAACCAGCTCCGACCAGCGACCGTACTTATGCAGGAATGCCTGAATAACCAGCGCTAAAAACGCCGTGACGAGTACGGTGCCGCCGTAATACTTGTGGACCTCGACATTCGATTCGGAATGCGCTCCGGGATTGAGCATGTAGGACATTTTTCAATTTTTGGGAGCGGGCGGCGCGGAGGGCCGGAGCTTGCGTTCCGGGAGATGCGGCGGCCGGTTTGGGCGTCGCGGCGGGCTGGGCGCGGTTTCTTTTTGCACAATTCCGGGTGCGGGCGAAGCAGGGGCGGTCGCGTCGGCGGAATCGTTGGCTTTCTTCAGTTCCTGCGGCGTGAGCAGGATCAGCACGTCTTCCAGCCGGTCCAGACGCGCAGCGGGACGAACATGAATCACTTGAAACGGATTTCCCTGGTTCGCCATTGAAACTGTGCCGATCAGCAGATCCTTGGGAAAGATGCGGTCCTCACCGGAAGTAAGAATCATTTCGCCTGCGTGGACAGGCTCGTCGTTCACCACGTAATCCAGCCGCGGATCCGGATCGCCGCTGCCCTTGACGACGCCGTGCGTTCGCGTGTCGGCCAGCAGAGCGCCGGCGCCGCTATCCTTGTCATTGATAAGAAGCACTTGCGAGGTGGCCGGGAAACACCTCCACGATTTTTCCGACGATGCCATCGGGAGTGATGACCGCCTGATTGCGGCGCACGTGATCGCGGTCGCCGCGATTCAGGAAAAGCGTGTGCGAGGCCGGGTCGGCGCTGGCGCCGATCACTTGTGCCGCGAGCATCGGCGTATCCGGATGAGCTTCGTGGAAATTCAGCAGGAGGCTGAGGCGCTGAGCTTCACCCACCTGCCCCTCGAGGTCGCGATTGCGCAGACGCAACTGGTCCAGCTCGGCGCGCAGTCGTGCGTTCTCCGCGCGAGTGCCGCGCAGGCTGATGTAGTCGGACCAAATGCCGCCGGTGTGCGAAATGGCGTCGGTGCCGCCGCGTTCGAAAGGCATCAACACCGCCGCAGTCCAGTAGCGGATCAGCCGCACGTCGTGGTCGCGCTTGATCTGGAAAGCGAGCAGCAGAACTTGCGCCAGCACGAGGGCGCCGAGCAGGAAGACGGACGTTGGCGAAAGGTTGATTCGATCATGCTAGAGGCTCGATCTTAGAAACCCGTAATCCCCGGGGCTAAAGCCCCTGAGGGGAGCGCGACTCTTCGCGGGGTTAAAACCCCGCGCTTCCACCGTTCTCGCTCAATCGATTGAAACACAGGCGCAGCAGCCGGAAATCGCTGAGCATTTTTCCCGTGCCGAGCACGACGGAAGCCAGCGGATCGTCGGCGATGGAAACGGGCAAGCCGGTTTCCTCGCGGATGCGCTTATCGAGATTCTTAATCAGAGCGCCGCCGCCGGTGAGCACGATGCCGCGGTCGCTGATATCGGCTGAAAGCTCGGGAGGCGTGCGTTCCAATGCCACGCGAATGGCATTGACGATTGTCGAAATATTTTCGGAGAGCGCTTCGCGGATTTCGCTGTCGTCAATCGTGACGGTTCGCGGTACGCCTTCGATCAGGTTGCGCCCTTTGACTTCGAGGGTCATCGGCTTTTCCAGCGGATATGCGGAGCCGATTTCGATCTTGATTTGTTCGGCGGTGCGTTCGCCGACGAGAAGGTTGTACTTGCGCTTCAGGTAATGCATGACGGATTCGTCCATTTCATTTCCGGCGACGCGCACGGAGCGCGAGTAGACGATTCCGCTCATGGAAATTACGGCGATGTCCGTGGTCCCGCCGCCGATATCCACGACCATGTTTCCGGAAGGCTCCTCGATCGGCAAGCCGGCGCCGATGGCCGCAGCCATGGCTTGCTCGACGAGATACACTTCGCTGGCTCGCGCGCGATAGGCGGAATCCTGCACGGCGCGCTTTTCAACCGGCGTGATTTCGCTGGGAACTCCGATGACGATTCTGGGATGAACGAGAACGCGGCGGTTGTGCGCCTTCTGGATGAAGTAGGTGAGCATTTTTTCGGTCACCTTGAAATCGGCGATCACGCCGTCCTTCATCGGTTTGATGGCGACGACGTTGCCGGGCGTGCGGCCGAGCATTTCCTTGGCTTCGCGGCCGACGGCGACGACTTCGCCGGTGTTCTTGTTGATGGCGACGATCGAGGGTTCGTTGACGACGATGCCTTTGCCGCGCGCAAAGACCAGCGTGTTGGCGGTTCCCAAGGTCAATGGCCAGGTCGGAGGAGAACAGGCTGAAAACCGACCGCATGCTATAGCCGTTTTTATTCACGAAGTGCTTTCCTCTCAGGGTATTCGCGAGCGCCGCCAGAGCCGCGCCAGCCGATTTCTTACAACTACGGAATCACGACATCAACGCGCTTGATCGCCGTCCCGCCACGCCGGTTCTGACCGGTGATGACGATCGTGTGGCTGCCCCGCGTCATGGGGTCGGTAAAATACCGGAAATGGCCGTCCGATTTGATGTCGGCCACTGTCGCGCCATTGATGATCAAAGCGGCGCCGGGTTCGGTGCGTCCAATGACCTCGACAACGCTGCCCTGCAACTCGGTGTCGTCCACTTCGAGGAGCATCTCCTGCTCCTTGCCTTGGGTCACCAGTGTGAACTTATAAGATTCGCTCTGCGTCGCTTACATTGCTCTTTTCGTCGATCGCGCGCACTCGCCAAAAATAGTCGCCAGGATCAAGGCCCGAAACATCCACGCTCGTCGAAGTCGTCTTCCGCTCCATCACGATGTGGTTGAAGGCCGATCGTCGTGCTGGCCTGGAAATCATACGTCTTTGCCGTCGCCGCAGCTTTCCACGAAAAGTGAATCGGATCATGCTTCGGATCGGCGACGATGATTGGTTGCAAATTGAGCGGCTCGACCAATTGGGGAGGAGCCAACACTTGAGATTTCGTAATCACGCCGCCGGCAGCGGTGGGAAAGGTGGCCCGTTCGTACTGGCCGATGTCCACATGTTCGTCGCCACGCTTCAGTTCCGCGCTTCCGGCATCCACGGTGATCTGCTGTTCCTTGTTGTCCGGATCGCTGCGAACGGCCGCGCGGCTATTTTCGCGCAATGAGGCGACGGCGTTCTCGAAGGAAACCTCAGCTTTCGATCCCGGGACCTGCCACGTGGCGGTTTGCAGGTCCACCTGCCCTGAAGTGATATGCACGCCGACCTGCGATGGCGCGGTCCTGATCGACGATATTTTCTTCGACGGTCACGAGCGTGTCGCCCTTGACTGTGTAGGTCGTACCGTCGGCGAACGCGATGCGCGCGACTCCTTCGGAAGTGGTTTGAATCAGGTCGCCCTTGTCGAGCGTGACTTGATAATCGGCGTTCACCCACTGGACCGAATTGACCTTCTTTACCTGCACCTTGCCATCGAGGTTGACGAAACGCGCCTGGCGCGAGGAAGGGTTGGCGACGCCGCTATCGGGCCCCGCCGATGCATTTGAAATTTTACGCAACACGCCATTCGAGAAATCCGGGAAGACGAGGTAAACGACCGCGAGCACAATCGCCGTGATGACGACGGCGTAGAGCACAACCGTGCGATATTTCACGGTGTGCCAGTACACCTCGACACGCGTAACTTTCGGCTTTGCAGCGGCGCTAGTTTTTGCTTCCATTGTCGTTATAGGGGGTCAATTTAAAAATCTAGCATAGAGGTATAGGCCTTTCAACGCGGTGAAAAAACAGTTGCGAAGGCGCGCAACAGCAGCGAATGGGGAAATTACCGGTCGAGATCGGCAACATGCTGATTCGATGGAAGCTTCGGGATATTTCGTCTCGGCGGAGCCATTTTGGAGGTTGACCGCGACGGCTGGATTTAGGGAGACTAGGAGGCAGAGCGAACGGATTCATCCGTTCAGCGGATGCCCGCCGCGGGTAGTTTTCAGCTGGTTCGCCAAGGCGGAAAGAAAGTTTCGGGCTGCGAGGAAGAGCAATGACAGATCGTGCGAAAGAATTCATAGGCGAGCTTCTGCCGCCCGAACGATTAATGATGACTCCGGGCCCTTCGTGCGTGGATCCGCGCGTGTATCGAGCGATGGCCGCGCCGATCGTGGGCCATATGGATCCGTGGTTCACGCAGATGATGGACGATGTGCAGGAAATGCTGCGCCGCGTCTTCCAAACGCAGAATCGCATTACGTTTCCCATCTCTGCGTCCGGTTCCGGCGGAATTGAAGCGGCGGTGATGAACGCGCTCGACGCGGGCGATGAGTGCATCGTCTGCATCAACGGCGCATTTTCCGAGCGCATGGCGATTATTGCCGATCGAATACCGGCGAAGGTGATTCGCGTCGAGGTTCCGTACGGGCACACGGTTGATCCGCAAGATGTCCTGCGACTCGGCAAGGGCAAGAAGATCAAATTCGTTGGACTGGCGCACGGAGAGACTTCTTCCGGCGTCATTCAGCGCATCGAGGATTACCGCAAAGTCGCCGATGAACTGGGCGCGCTGCTGGTGGTGGATACGGTGGCAACTTTGGCGGGAGTTCCGCTGAACGTGGCCAAGCAGGGAATTGATATTTGCTTTAGCGGTTCGCAGAAAGCGATCAGCGCGCCGCCGGGCATGGCGCCGATTACGGTGAATACGCGCGTGGAAGAAGTGATGCATGCGCGCAAAGAGCCCGTGCGCAGCTGGTATTTCGATTTGACCTCCGCGATGAATTATTGGGGCAAGGAGCGCCTGTATCATCACACACCGCCGATCACATTGATTTACGCGATGCGCGAGGCGCTGCGAGCGGTTCTCGAGGAAGGTCTCGAAGCGCGGTGGGAACGCCACGCGCGGAACCAGCAAGCGCTGATCGCGGGAGTGGAAGCGATGGGCCTGACGCTATTCGTCACGAAAGCGGCCGATCGCCTGGTCACGGTGACGGCGATCAACATTCCCGCGGGAATCGAAGACGCGAAAGTTCGCGCGCCAGCTGCTCGAATGAATTCAATATCGAAATCGCCGGAGGCCTGGGACCGATCAAAGGCAAAATCTGGCGCGTCGGGCTGATGGGATACTCGTGCCAGGAAACGAACGTCCTGCTTTTCCTGGCGGCATTCGAAAAGTCTTTGCCGATCAAGGATTCCGGCTGCCCGCGGGCGCCGGCGTAGCCGCAGCACTTCAGAGTTATCAACATAGTTCGCAGCCCGCTGCGGTGGGCGCAAGGAAGTAGGAAAAATCATGGCGAAAACGGCGATTCCATCGAGGATTCCCAATGTTGGCGCGATGAGCGAATTCATCGGCGCGTTTGACGTGCCGTCGAAAGTTACGGACTACGTCTACAAATGCCGCTTTTCGCACTGCTGGAACGGCATTGCCACGCGCCACAGCGACACGATGGATTGCAAATTCATCGTTGATGGCAAGGGAGTCGTGCTCGGCCTGGCGCATCCGGGATTCGTCAAATTTCGGGAACGCAGCGGTCGCAATCTATCAGACCGCGAGGCGAGCTACATCGGCGCCGAATATCTTCGCGGGCGGCTCGAGCAGGAAGACGAACACGCTCTCTACGATGTTTCCTCAGCAGACGTGCTCCGCGCGATCGAAAAACTCGGCATTCACTGATCCGATTTCTTCATTCGCATTGGCGAACTCACGCGTTCAAGTGGGACGACGCCAGCGGGCATACCAGCCGTGCTCCTGCAGACCCTCGTCTTCGACTTGTCGCGTCCACGCGCTCAGGATGTTGGAGCGGTCAAAATAGCCCACCATCTTTAGAGGATCCTCGCGGCTGACGACAGGGAGACGGCCGACGTTGTGCCTCACCATGCGATGAAGCGCGTCGAGAACATGTTCATCAGGGTACGCCACGATAGGCGGATGAGAGCCCGCCTCGAGAACCGTCGCACTCCCACCCGGATTGCTTTCGAGCGCGCGTAGCAGATCGCCCTGGGTAACCACGCCGGCGAGGTGGCCATCCTTCAAGACGATCGGCAAACCCTGCGACAAATTGAATCCTTGCTCGCCTTTGCTGATGCGCGCGGCGAGAACCGACACGGCCATCTCCGCCGGAATCGGCTGCACGTCAGTATTCATCACTTCGCTGATGCGGACCATGTGGAGCACGTTGGCTTCGTATTCACCCGGGACGTGCAATCCGCGGCGCGCGAGCTTCTCGGTCATGATGGAAGTGGGCAAATAGCGCAACGCGATCAAGTCAGCGATGACGCAGCAGAGCATCAGCGGGAGGATGGCATTGTAATCGTGCGTGATTTCGAATGCGAAAACGATGAAAGTAAACGTGGCCCGCGAGGCCGCTCCGAAAACCGCCGCCATCGCGACCAGGGCATAGGCGCCGGGCGAGAGATGGGCAGCGGGAAATATGACGTTCACGACCATAGCGAACACACCGCCCATTGCGGCGCTCGACATGAACATGGGCGCGAGCAGACCTCCGGAAGTTCCCGAGCCGAGCGATATTACCAATGCCAGCGACTTGAAAACCACGATCAGAATCAAAAGCTCCAGGGTGAGATTGTTGTTCAAGATATCGGAGATCGTGTCGTAGCCCACGCCGAGAACGCGGGGGACGAAGAAACCGATGATGCCCAGCCCGAGCGCTCCGATCGCCGGATGCCACAGTTCGTCAATCGGCAGACGGTCGAATTGGTCCTCCACCCAGTAGAGCAACTTCGTGAATCCGATCGCGGCGCCGCCGCAGATCACGCCCAGCAGCAAATAAAAAGGCAAACCGCGCGGGACGTTGAAATCCACATTGCCCATCGAGAACATCGAGTGCTGGCCAAAGAGCACGGCGCGGACGCTTGTGGCCAGCGTGCATGCGATGACGAGCGGGATAAACGACCGCGCGCGAAATTCAAAAAGCAGGAGTTCGATGGCGATGATGACCCCCGCAATGGGGGTGTTGAATGTCGCGGCCATGCCGGCGCCGGCGCCGCATGCGAGCAGCACTTTGCGCTCGGTTGCGGTTGTAGAAATCAACTGGCCCACCAGAGAACCGAATGCGCCACCTGTTTGAATGATCGGGCCTTCGGCGCCGAACGGGCCTCCGGTGCCGATGGCGATGGCGGCAGAGAGCGGTTTCAGAATCGCGACCTTGGCCTCGATGCGGCTGCGGGAGGTGAGTACCGCTTCCATCGCTTCCGGGATGCCATGACCCTTGATTTTCGAACTGCCGTACTTGGCCATGAAGCCGATGATGATGCCGCCGATGACGGGCATCACAATGATCCAGGGCCCGATGGTCGTATTTTCCGGGCTGCGGAAATGCACGGAAAGCACGTGATAGAAAGCAAGGTTGGTGAACAGCGCAATCAGGTCGTACAAAACGTAAGCAATAAGACCGGCGAGTATTCCCACCAGCGCAGCCAGCAGCGACATCCAGCCGATTCGATAGCTTCCGGCCGGCACAGGTTGAGCGTTTCGTTTGGTAGCTGAGGGTGACGCCAAGAAGAGACTCCTCTCGGATTATATTATTCGAAGGTATGCCGCTGGAGACATTAAGTTCGTCCGCGCGATCTATTTCGGCGCGCAGCGGCGGACTGAAGCGCCCGAATCAATCTCGGGCCTGCGGTCCGCAGTTCGTTGCGGTGCGACAGTGAAAGCTTCACGAGAAGTTTTTCGCCGAGGGGCGTGACTACCAGCTGCACCTCGCGCCGATCGGCGCCGTGGCGCGAGCGGCGAATCCAACCTTTGGCTTCGAGACGGCGGCTCAGCTCCACAGCGCTATGGTGACGAATATGGAGCCGCTCGGCCAATACGCCTACCGTCGTTTCGGATCCGAGCGGCTGCCCTTTCATCGCCAGCAGAGCCTGGTGCTGCTGCGGCTCAATCCCCGCGGCGCGCGCAACGATCTCGCTAAAGCTCAGGAACCGGCGGATTTCATACCGGAAGTCCGCGAGGGCCGAATAATTAATGTGTCGTGGCGCGCGCCGTCTCATCCACCCACTATATCGTATTACGATATAAGTGGTCATGTGAAGAGAAAAATGCTCAAAGAGCAAGCCGGGATTCCTTGCAAGGACAAATACGAGCGGGTTCTAAATGGAACGACACAGCGGCCGGCGCGAATGCCAGCCGCCGCGGCGTGAGGCCTATGGCAACGAGAACACGTACAGCATGTCCGCACCGACGATAGCCACATACTGCTTGCCGTTCTTGCCCTCGAAAGTCATGGGGTCTGAGTTCCCGTCTTTTTCGAGCTTGGTGACCCATAGCTCTTTGCCCGTCTTCGAATCGAAGGCGCGGAAGCGATGGTCTGAAGTGGCGCCGATGAAGACAAGGCCGCCGCCGGTCGTGATCGGTCCCGCGCTACCGCCGTTACCGGTGTTCTGCTTGCCTTCCGGAAGAGACTCGGTAATGCCGAGCGTGGTTTGCCACGCTATTTCGCCGGTGTTTCCATTGACGGCGGTCAGGCGTCCCCACGGCGGTTTCTGGCAGGGCCAGTTGCCAACTACTTTCCCGCTCGCGTCTTTACCAGGCGCGCTGAAACCGGAATAGGGGCCCGGGCCGGTGACGCTAGCGCGGTCATATTCCTGCGGTCGAGCCTTCGGTGCCGCGGCCGTAAATTCTGACCGGACTTTTTCTTTTCGATCCAGCCCATCAGAGACATGTCGTGGGTCTGCACGAAAATGTATCCGGATCTTCGGATCGATCGAAGTGCCGCCCCAGTTGGAGCCGCCGGTTCCGCCCGGGAATTGAATGGTGCTCTTTGGAGGCGCGCCATCTTCGTGAAACATCCAGGGCGTGAACGGCCCATGATTGTCGAAGCCGCCGCTCCGGTCGGAAAGGTCCTGGCAAGCTTTGGCGTGGTCGGCATTCGTGTCATCCGCCGTGACGATGTCCTCCGCTTTGTAGTCGGTTCGCGCGAGAGCTGGCGGCTTCAAGGGAAAGGGTTGTGTGGGCGAATACCACTCGCCGGGCACGTCGCCCTTGGGAACGGGACGTTCCTCGACGCCGAACACAGGCTTACCGGTGTCACGGTTGAGAATAAACATCCAACCTGCCTTGCCGATAATTTCCAGCGCGGGAACTTTCTTGCCGTTGACCTTGAGATCAATCAGGCTCGGGCCCGGCGGCAGGTCGGAATCCCACAGGTCGTGGTGAATCGTCTGGAAATACCATTTCAACTTGCCGGTGGTAGCGTCCACGGCGACCACGGAATTCGCGAACAGATTCGCCCCGGGCCGATCTCCGCCGTAGTAGTTCGGCGAAGGTCCGCCGATGGGCATGTAAATCGTATTGGTTTTTTCGTCTCCGCTCATGTACCAGCCCCAGACGTTTGTGCCGGAGCGGCCTTCCCAGCCGTTATCGAGCCAGGTTTCGTGGCCGGTTTCGCCGGGTTGGGGGACGGTGTGAAATGTCCAGACCAACTTGCCGGTAATCGCGTCGTAGGCGCGGGTATCGCCCGGAGGTCCCTTGGGCAACTCTCCGACGCTCGCTCCGAGCAGGGCGATGTTCTTGAAGATCGTGGGAACTCCGTTGTAACCGACGGTCAGCTCGGCGATGCCGCCGTGTGCCGAAGCCGGGAACGAGTTTGCCGGTGGCGGCGTCGAGCGCGACAAGCTTGCGATCGAGCGTCGTGAAGATAATGCGCGGCGCGTTGGCGCCGTCTCCCGGCCAGTATGCGACGCCTCGCGACGATGCCTGGCTGGCCGCCAAATCGTAATGCCAAATTTCCTTGCCGGTTACCGGATCGACCGCGAGCACTTTATTGCCCGCGGGCAGATACATGACACCATTGACCGCGATCGGCGTGACTTCCAGTCCGCCGCGGTCATTCAGGCGCATCGTCCAGGCCTGCGCCAGCGTTGTGACGTTCCTCGTGTTGATCTGCTTCAGCGCGGAATATCCCGAGCTCGTAGGGTCGTGCCGGTACATCGGCCAATCGCCGGCGCCTTTTTGCGCCTGGGCCACCACCGCGAACGAAGCGCCGAGCGCAGCAAGACACGCAATTCGAGCCATCCTCAGAACACAATTGGAGCGCATGAATCGAATCCCCCTTGAAAGACGCGGTGAATATTATCAGCAATTACCGTGGGACGCGCGGATTCTTGCGCAGGTTACGTGGACCTATGCCCATGGGCGCGGCAGGAAGGCGGGGACGCGGCGAGCGTAGTCGTCAAACTTGGCGCCGAACGTTTCGCGCAGGAGATTTTCTTCCGCGCGAATGCGAATCGCCGTGCCCACCGCGAACGCGATGGCCGCACCAACCAGAGCCTGCCATCGGCCGACCACGAGGCCCGTGGCGACCAGCATCCCGAGCATCGCGAGATAAATCGGGTTGCGGACAATGCCATAGGGCCCTTGGCTGATCAATTCGTGGCCTTCGATCACGCGCGCCATCAGCGCCCATTGCCTGCCGAGCGCTCGGGCGGCGGCGAAGCAAAACCAAACTGACGCGATGGTGAATGCAATCGCCAGCGCTGCGAGCATTTCCTCGTTGAGGCGCGACATGGGTACCAGCGGCGAGAAATACGTGCGGGAAAACAGAAAGCAAACTCCATACGCGGCGCATTGCAGCAGAAAGCCCACGCTGGATTTCACGTCGCGCTTGGCGTCGCCTCGCGCGGCGCCGCGTTTACCGATCGCGAGAATCACGCCATAGCCGACCCAGCCGGCGGCCAGCACGAATCCGGCGATTTCCGTGGGCTGGCCGGACTCCAAGTTCAATTGCATTGCGCGAGCGCCCTCACGCGAGAGCTTTCTTCAGCATGACGATCTGCCCGGCATGATAGAGGTCGTGCTGCAAGACTCCGTGCAGGACCACGTAACAGGTGTAGTCGGGGCCCGTGGCTTTTCGTTCCAGCTGCTGGTCGGTAAATCCCTTTAGCGAGTCACGCAAGCGAGCGCGGCCCTCGACGAGATTTTCAAGAGCGCGCTTCCAAGCGGTCTCGCTGACTTCCCACACGGGCGGCCAATCGCGCTCAGGCGTAATTTCAACATTCTCGCCAGCCAGCCGGTGCTGCGTGATCGTGCTCCATGCGGCGATGTGATGCACCAGCTCCCATATCGAGTGCGCCCCGCGAATCGGATGCTTCGATGCTTCTTCTGCGGAAATACCGTCGAGCATGCTCATCAGGCTGGGGCCGTGCCACGCATCACCGGAAAATGCGCGGTCCATTTGATCGAGAATTCTGTGAATTTCGCTCATCGTTGCGCTCCGCGGAAAAGCGTAGGCCAACTACCGAGGCATGGCAAGTGGCGGGCCGGTCAAAACACGTTGTCCGAATCGAGCAGGATGGTGACCGGACCGTCGTTCACAATTTCGAGGGACATGTGGGCCTGAAACACTCCCGTTTCGACGCGTACGTTGAGCGCCTGGAGCGCGCGCACAAATTCCTCGTAGCCCGCCTTGCCCTGATCCGGCGGAGCTGCCTGCAGAAAACTTGGACGCCGCTGGCCGCGTGCGTCGCCGTACAGGGTGAACTGCGAAACGGCTAAGACGGCGCCGCCAGTGTCGAAAAGCGAAAGGTTCATCTTTCCCTGTGCGTCGTCGAAGATTCGCAGCTGGACGATTTTCTTGGCCATCGCGGATGCCGTCTCGGGCGTGTCTTCGCGGCCTACGGCGATCAGCACCGCGAGGCCTGCGCTAATTTCGCCCATTACGCGGCCTTCCACCAGGACTCGCGCGCGCGTTACTCGTTGGATTACGGCTCGCATCGGCGTGATTCTACATTGAGAGACAGGCCGGTGTTACGGCGAGATAGTTGGTTGACCGCGCGCCAAGAATTTTTGCCGGGCACGGCATGCCGTGCCCCCTACAAAACGCATGCGTGACGCTACTTCGGTGTTGTGTTGACCGGAGATGGGCGATGCTATAAGACTGCTGGCCCATCATCATGGGCGAAACTCGCATCCCATCTCCGCCGTCGAAGCGCTGGTTTACGCGCGGCGTGCTCGGCATCGGTCTCGCGAGCCTTTTCTCCGATTGGGGACACGAGGCTGCGACCGCGATTCTGCCCGCATTCCTCGCGAGCCTTGGCGCGCCGGCAATCGCGCTGGGCGTGATCGAAGGCGTTTCCGATGGCCTCTCGAGTTTTGCGAAACTGGCGGGCGGATTCATCGCGGATAGCCCTCGATGGAGAAGGCCCACAGGCATCGTAGGATATTTCGCGACGGCGATCACCACATTCGGTTATGCGTTTGCGCAAAGTTGGCCGGCCGTGCTGGTGCTGCGCGCGTTTGGATGGATGGGACGCGGCAGCCGCGGGCCTTCGCGCGATGCGTTGCTGGCGGAGTGCGTCGCGCCGGACCAGACGGGCCGCGCGTTCGGATTCGAACGTGCGATGGACACGCTCGGCGCTGTCCTTGGGCCTCTGTGCGCTACGGCTTTGCTGGGAGTGCTGGGTCTTCGCGGCGTGCTTCGCTGGACACTTCTGCCTGGATTGACGGCGGCGCTGGCCTTCGCGTTTTTGGCCCCGACCAGCCAGGAAGGTCGGAGGCCGCTCACGCGCCGGCAGCTGCGGCAACGATCGCGTCGAGATTCGCGCAGCTGCCTAGGAAATACTGGCGCTATCTCGCAGGGGTATTCGCGCATGGCATCGGAGACTTTGCGCCCACTCTATTAATATTGCGCGCAAGTCAGATTCTGACGCCGCGATTGGGCGTGGGTCGAGCCGCAGCAATTTCGGTGGGGCTCTACACGTTTCACAATTTCGTGGACGCGGCTGCGTCGTATCCCGCCGGAGCGCTGGGAGACCGGATCGGGAAGCGAGGCCTGCTTGCCATCGGATACTTAGTCGGCGTCGTCAGCTATGCGGGATTCATATTCGAGCAGCCGACAATTCCTGTGCTGGTGGTTCTGTTCGGGCTCGCGGGCATCCACGACGCCTTTCAGCAATCGCTCGAGAAATCGCTTGCCGCGGAACTGCTTCCGGGAAGCGTTCGAGGGACAGGCTTCGGTGTCCTGGCGACGGCGAACGGCATTGGAGATTTTGTGTCCAGCATCGTGGTCGGAGCGCTGTGGTCGCTGGTAAGTCCCACGGCGGGATTCTTGTATGCAGGAATTTTCGCTGCATTGGGGGCCGTGTTGATTTATTCGTCGCGCGGGAACGAACGCTAACGGGACTTAGAGAGGAAGTTGCAGCGGAGTGCCGCGCTCCTCATTCACGCGCACCGTGGCATCGGAATTGAGATCGGCGATGGCGATCGTGCGGCGGCTGCCGTCCGCGGTGATATAGACGATGCGGTCGTTGATGCGAGTAAAAGCCACGGCTTGAAGCTGCGTCCCATTCTGCAGCACGAGAGTGAACTGACCCACGTCCGGCAGCGGCGCCGAATCCTCGGCAGCGGGCTGCTCGGATGATTGCTGCGAAGCCGGCGGCGCCTGCACCACGATGACCTGCGGCTGTTGCGCGGGCTGGTCGGATTGCTGGGGCTGTCCGGAATCCACTGAAGTGGAATCATCCGGAACCGCGTACGCGCCCCCGCCATCCAGCAGATAAAATCCGGAGCCGCTAGAGCGGCGCCCATCTCGCAACAAGCGTTCGGCGACGGCCAATTTCAATTCGGTTGCCGGATCGATCAATGCTTTGATGGCGAGATCCTGATTCATTACCGACAGGAACTGATAATCGAAGCCGGGAGGCGGAACCGGGTTGAGCAAGTCCTGCAGCGAAATGGGAGAACCGTCGCTCGTTTCGAAGTTGTTTGAAGCGGTGTTGAAGTGGACTCGATTTCGCACAAGCGGGACGGCTCGATTTCCCGCCGAAGCGCGCGTGGACACGACATGCGGGGCGGCAGGACGCGCGCGAGCAACGGGTCGCGCGCTTACGGATCGCGCCGTTCGCTGAGCTTGTGTGACGCTCGCCCCAACACTCGAAACGACGAACAAGATCACTGCGGCCACAACGACATGGCTCTTGATTCTCATGATCGCCTCGCTTCTAACGTATGAGACGCTACGCCTCTTACGGCGGTTGCATCAATGGTACTCGTCAGAGTGGCTCCCGCCAATTCAGAATGGGCCCAGGAACCGTCGCGGGAGACGAAAGGCCTGTGCTTTGCCATGTGGACTGGATGTGCTATAAACATCGGGCCGAGAAACACGCGATGGCCCAACCAGAATCGGTGTTCGGAACATCGGATAAAGCCGCGAGCTTGCCCGTGAAATCGAATCCGGCACCTGGCGTTTCACGCGAACAGCCGGAGTTGGCCATGAGCTACTGCCCGAGCTGTTCGACGCGTTTGACGGCGCGAAGTTGCAAGCTGATCTGCCCGGGTTGCGGCTACTATATGTCCTGCTCGGACTTTTACTGATAAGAAGTGATTGAGAAGAGAGCACGCCCGGCGCTAACACGGGAAGCGATTTTTTCAAGGCACAAATACCACATCGAACTGCGAGATTTTCAGGAGGCGCGAACGTGGCACTGCGAATGACGGACCGAGTAGTAGGCGGAGTGGATGTGCTGGATATTGAAGGGCGCATCGTTCTGGGCGAAGAGAGCAATGCGTTCCGCGAGAAGGTGAAGAGCCTGCTGGCGGCGGGCAAGAAGAAGATTATTTTGAACCTCGCGCAGGTCGGCTACATCGACAGCGCGGGTCTTGGCACGCTGGTGGCCACGTTCCACAGCGCGCGCTCGCAGGGCGCCACGCTGAAGCTTACGAACCTCGGCTCGAAATTCAAGGAAGTTCTCCAGGTTACGAAGCTGATGACTGTGTTCGATACATACGACACGGAAGCCGCGGCCATCGCGAGTTTCCCGAGCTAATTTTATAGAGCAGGTTGCGCCCAGCCGTGGGGGATGCGCCTGCGGCTGGTGCGGTGATTTCGGAAGCGCGGCTCGCGGGAGATCCTGAGCCGCGCTTCAGTACCTTCACTTACTAACCTTCGATTCGTCCTTCGACTCTAAAGATTGCAACTCCGCTCAGCAGTTTTGGGTAGAAGTCCGTGGATTTTTGCGGCATCACGTCGCCGCCGAGAGCGATTTTGGTCACCTGCTCGACGTGAACGGGATTCAACAGAACCGCAAGCTGCGCTTCGCCGCGATCGACCGCCGCGAGCGCCGTATCCATCTCGCGTTCGTAGCTGAGATTTTTTTCGCCTGCCACCGCCTCGACCGTAATTCCGAGTCCCTTCTCCAACATCAGGCGATGGAGCAGGACCACATCCAACCCGCGCTGCGCCTCGGAAACATCCGGCAATAAAGTCTCGAGATCCGCGTCGGGGCGGAGCGTGAACAAATAGAACGCGCCCGAACCGGCATTCGCGCCGCCAGGATATACGCCGATAGCCCTGCGGCCGTGATTGGGCCGCTCGAGGTCCTTGCGGAACTCAGCGTACGCGGTCGCGCGCTCCTCGAGATCAGCGAATGGGTAGGAGTACCAGTCGAATTGCCGCGCGAGATTGTTCCGAAAGCGGTCGAAATCGAAACTCGCGATGCGCGAGACGAGCCGGTGCGTCGGCAGAATCGTCAGGCCCCTCGAGTGCGTGTTGATGAATGTCGCCATCGTGAATTCGGACGCGGCCATGGGATCTGTGCTGCCGGTTCGCGCGCGGCATTCGTTGCGATAGTTCAAAGCCGTCTCGTAGCGATGGTGGCCATCGGCGATCACGAGCTTCTTGTCCGCCATCGCTTTGTGAATTCGCGCGACGAAAGCCGGATCGGTGATGGGCCACAGGCGGTGGGTGACGCCGAATTCGTCGCTCAGCTCGTTCGGAGCGGGCGTGCGCGCGATTTGTTCGAGCCAGGTGTCAATTTGCCGGACGCGGTCGTCGTAGAGCAGAAATAGCTGGCCGGTCTGCGCGCGGGTGCGGCGCAGCAGCTCGATGCGGTCCGCTTTCGGACCCGACAGCGTGTGCTCGTGGCGGAAGACAACCTGCGCGTCGTAATCCACCACTCGCGTGAGCGCGATGAAGCCGATGCGTACGCGGCGCGTGTGCGTTCCCGGGACTTCGAAGTCCTGCGAATAGACGTATATGGCGGGCGCGGCATCCTGGACCAGGATTTTCGCGGCGATCCACTCGTCCACTTTGACTGCTGCACGGGTGTAGACGTTATTCTCTGGCGTGTCGTCCGGCAGAGTGCGGCCCTTTTCGATCGCGATCAGGTTGTAAGGACTCGCGGCGTAGTAAGCGTCCTGCATCGCCGGAGTGATTTTGTCGTAAGGCTGCGTGAGCACGTCCGCAAGGGTGACGCGTTTCGTGTCGTAGCGATATGCGCGAAAGGGTTGGATTTCAGCCATGAGGGCCTCGGGATGAATTAGGTGCAGCGCGAAACTCGACATTGTAGCAGCGGGGCGCGTCCGAGTGAAATGTTGGCAGCGGTATAGCTTGAGTGGGTCAATCGTTTGAACCCTGGCTGCGTACAGCGCGAACACGACGAACATCAAGAGAAGCTCAAGATTCACCGCCGAGACGCGGAAAACGCAGAGAGAGACAGAGAAGAGTTTAAGACTTACCACAGAGAACACAGAGATCGGACAGAGACCACGGAGGAAACGTCAGGCTACGCAGGATTAGCGGTGCGTGCCATGGCTTACGTATCGGAGTGTGACGCGCAGATTACGCCGGGCGCCAGAATTGCGGCGTGGGCGCTACGAATTCGATGCCGACGCGAGCTTTGCCCTGGACGCGCCTGCCCACGTGGATTACGCGGCACTCCTGTTCGGCTTGATTGCGCATGTTGGTTAGAAACAAGCGCTGGCCGCGCACGACGACTGTTTCAAGAGTCAGCGAGCAACCGTTCTCGTGCGCGTCAATGGTTTCGGCTTCTTCGTGGAATGGCTGCTTGTCCGCGTCCGAGCCGTAGATGAGCAGGGACACGTTATGCGCGTGGCGCAGGCCCCCGCGGCGGTCGGTGTCCTCTTTCGCGGCGTCGCTCGGGCGATCGACATGCGGCGCACGCTCTTCCGAGCGGGACTTCTGCCGTTCAGCTTGCCTCAACGCTTCCCAAATGCGACTCAACGCAGTCTCCCAAGAAACCGCCGGGCATTCGCCACGGGCGCCCGTTGACCAACGATAGCGTCCGGGCGCCTGAACGAGTGAAATTGCGGAGCGCGAGTTTCCTTTCGGTTACGGGCGCTGCTACCAAGGAATCGTTGCGCATCGTGACATCAACGGGAGGGCCGACTACAATTGAAGAATCGCGCAAAAGCGGCGGACAAAATGAGCGGCAAAGTAGATGAACATAACGGCAAATTTGCCGGCGTGCGCGCGCTGGTCTTCGATCTCGATGGGACGCTGATCGATTCGAAGCTCGATTTGGCGCTATCGATTGACGCGACGCTCAAGCACATGGGTCGCGCGTCACTGCCGTACGAAACGATTTACGGTTACGTTGGGAACGGCGCGGCGGTGCTGGTGCGTCGCGCGCTGGGTGAAAGCGTGACGGACGCCGAAGCCGAAGAAGGGCATCGCTTTTTCCTTTCCTACTACCGCGAACACATGCTCGATAATACGGTCACGTATTCCGGTGTCCGCGAGGCGCTCCAACTGCTGGAAAAACATCCGATGGCTGTGCTAACGAACAAGCCCGTGCGGTTCAGCCAGCACATTCTCGATGGCCTTGGCATTTCGCGGTACTTCCGATACGTCTACGGCGGCAATAGCTTTGAAACGAAGAAGCCGGACCCCGAGGGCATGAATATTTTATTGCGCGATCTGGCGATCGCGCCGCGCGAGGCCATGATCGTCGGCGATTCGGACGTGGACGTGCGAACGGCGCGGAATTCCGGCACCTGGGCATGCGGCGTCAGCTATGGTTTGGGTTTCGAGGGAATGCGCGCGCATCCGCCGGACTTAATGCTCGATAGCCTCATTGACCTCCCCGCGCACCTGACTGGCCGTGACGTTTGAGTTTGCGCGACGCGTGTGCCTCACAGCGTTAATGACGAATGCCAATCCGAAAAAGTGTGAACATTTCGGTTCCTCCGGACATATTCATATGCGAGGGGGTATGTCCACGCACCCAAGCTGCGATAGATAGCGTCCATCGAGTTAGAGAGGCGGTGTAGAATTGTTGATGGCCGTAAATTGACGAAGCTTGAGGAGCGACGTATGAAAAGTTTTCGAGTCTTGATGGTTCTGACGCTGCTGATGCTGATAGGGACGCTGGCAAACGCGCGCGCGGAAGAAAACCAGGTCTGGACGGGGTCGCTCGTGGATGCTTCGTGCTATTTGACCGATAGCTCGCAATCCGGAAACGAGCACATGGGAATGAAGGAATGCGGAATGGCCTGCCTGAAGATGGGCCGCCCGGCCGGAATACTCACAGCCGACAAAAAGTTTCTTGTGCTGGTAGCGCCGTCACCGGACATTGCCGAATTCGTCGGACAGCCGATTCGCATTACCGGCAAGCTGAGGAACGGCTCGATCCTAGTGGACAAGTTCGAGGTAAAGAAGCCGAGTGGGTGGGTTGCCGTAAAATTGAACGCGATGATGTAGTCCGCGGGTTGGAAGCGAGCGTAGGATGAAATGGGCCGGAGGTTGGGATGAGCGTACGCGGGAAATTCTTCTGGACGTTTGCGGTGTTCGTGGTGGTGATTGCCTGCCTGCTGGTTTACGTGCGCTTCGTCAGGATTCCGAAGAACGTGGCCTATGTGAGCGAAGAGGATGGCGGCATTGTAGTCATTGACTTGAACACTCTCAAGATTGCGAAGCGGGTTCATCCCAAGGACACTGCGCCGCGCGGAATCGGCATCACGTTCGACGGAAAATACCTGGTGACGGCCAACAAAGACACTGCCGACGCGAGTGTGTTCGACACGCGCGGCCTTCGACTGGTCCGCCGAGTCTCCGTGGGAGATAATCCCGAGTTCGTCAAATTGAATCCCAGCGGAACTTCAGCATTCATTTCGTACGAGCCGGGTTCCACTGCCGGGCCGCCGCAAGAGGGGGCATCGGGAGATGATGACGATGACGCGGACGAGCCGCCGGCGCAAATTATGGAGTTCAGCGTGAGCGATTGGTCGCGCGTGCAGAGCTTCGTCGCGGGGAAAGAGACCGAAGGGCTGGAATTTGCGCCCGACGGGAAAACTCTGATCGTCGCCAACGAAGCGGCTGACTCGCTCGGCGTGTACGATGTTGCGACCGGCAAGCTTACGCGCACTGTAAACCTAGCATCGTATGGCAAGCGTCCACGCGGAGTGAAGGTGTCGCCACAGGGAAATTCGTACGCAGTGACAATGGAAGGGTCGGGCACGCTGCTGTCGCTCGACCAGAATCTGAATGTGATTCACTCCGTGGCCACGGCCGCCAAACCATACGGACTGACATTCGATCGACCGGGAAGTCGTATTTTTGTAAACGCGGCTGCGGCGCGGAAGATGCAGGTTTACTCGGCGGACTCTTTGCAACTGCTCGGCGAAACACCCATCGGCCAGCGGTGCTGGCACTTTACATTCACGCCGGACGATTCGAAGCTCCTCCTGGCGTGCGGTCGCTCGAACAATATCTACGTGATTGACGCAAGGACATATCAACCCATCAGCGTGATCGAGGGATTTCATTTGCCGTGGGGCATTGTGACGTATCCGCGCGCTTATGGCAGTCTTGGCTTGCCATAAACCCTCGCATCTACACCCTTGAAAGCTTGACACCCCCAACGTGCGTGCAATAATCCGCACCGAATAGGAGTATCTCCTCCTGAGGGACGCAAATGAGCGCCATCCGGCCATTGTGCGCGGCTGCACTGGTATTTTTCGCATGTGTGCCGGCCGCGGTGTCGCAAATTCCACGTGATCCCACCCCATTCGTTTCGAAAAATTCACCCGAAGATATCGCGATGGGCAAAAAACTCTACGAAGCAACCTGCTCGCGATGTCACGCACTGGATGCCGGCGGCAGCGACGGTCCGAGTCTGCAGGGCGCACCGGAGAGATTGGGCGACGACGCAATGGGCGGGATCATTCGCGGAGGAATTCCCGGTACGGGCATGAATGGTTTCGGGTCTCTGAATGCGGAGGAAACGGGCCAAATTATCGGTTATCTGCGGACCCTCGGCCACACCGCGGACGCGGAAATTGCGAAGGGCGACGCCGCGAGAGGCAAATTGGTTTACGAAACGAGCGGCTGCGGCGGCTGCCACATTATTAGCGGAGAGGGCGGAGGCGTGGGCCCCGAACTGACGCGAGTCGGCGCGATGCGCGGACCCAGCTATCTGCGCACGGCGCTGCTGACTCCGGGCACGAACTTGCCGCAGGAAGCGGGCGCGATGGAGCGCGGACGCTTCACGCAGTTTTTGTTCGTGCACGTGGTCACCAAGGACGGCCACTCCGTGGACGGCACGCGCGTGAGCGAGGATTCGTTCACAATCGTGATCAAGGACTCGACCGGCCATTTTCACGCCTTCAAGAAACTCGACGTGCAGAAGGTGGAAAAAATTCCCGGAAAAAGTGTGATGCCCAGCTTCAAGGACACGCTTTCCGCGCCGCAGCTCGACGATCTGATCGCGTATCTGGCGAGCCTGAAAGGCGCACAGTGAAATCCATCAAGTTTGCGCTCGCTCTTCTAGCTGTTGGCGCCCGCGCTTACTACGTTTGCGCAAGTGCCGTATGAACGCATCGTGAAATCCGATAGCGAGCCGGCGAACTGGCTCACCTACGGCGGGAACTATTACGATCAGCGGTTCTCGGGCCTGAAGCAGCTCACTCCGCAAAATGTCTCCGGCTTGAAATTGGCGTGGGCGTACCAGCCGACGCGTCCCGCGGGAAACGTGGAAACGTCGCCGATCGTGGTGGACGGAATCATGTACGTTACCGATCCCCCGAGCACGGTGACGGCGCTCGACGCGCACACAGGCAGCAAGCTCTGGACGTGGTCGCCTATTTTGAAGAACGTCGTGTCCATCGGACTATTTCAGACTAATCGCGGCGTTGCCGTGCTCGACCATCGCGTGTACGTCGCCACGATTGACGCGCACCTGGTGGCGCTGGACGCGACGACCGGCGCGGTGATCTGGAACACAGTGGTCGCTGACAACAAAATGGGTTATGCGATAACGGCGGCGCCTCTCGCGATTGACGGGAAAATCCTGATCGGCACCGGCGGCAGCGAAGCCGCTGTTCGCGGCTTTCTGGATTGCTACGACGCAAAGACCGGCAAGCGGCTGTGGCGCATCTGGACTGTTCCGGCGCCCGGCGAGCCCGAAGCTCAAACGTGGGGCGATTCCGTTCCCGCGGGCGGCACCACATGGAATGCCGGGGCATATGATCCCAAGCTGAACCTGATCTATTGGGGCACGGGCAATCCCGCGCCGGACTGGAACGGTGACGGCCGGCCGGGCGATAACCTCTATACATGCGCGCTGCTCGCCATTGATCCGGACGCCGGCAAAATAAAATGGTTTTTCCAATTTTCGCCGCACGAGACGCACGATTGGGATGCGTCTGAGCCGCCGGTCCTTTTTGACGACGCGATCGACGGCAAGCCGCGAAAACTTTTGGGCTTCGCGAATCGCAACGGCTTCTATTACGTCCTCGATCGCACATCGGGCGAATTCATCGCCGGCACTCCTTACGTGAAGGAAACGTGGGCTAAAGGGCTTGACGCAAAGGGCCGGCCGATTCCGCTTCCGAATTCCGACCCGAGCCCCGAGGGAACGCTGGTTTATCCGAGCATTACGGGCGCGATCAACTGGACCAGTAATTCCTACAGCCCGATCACGAAACTTTTTTACGTGGACGCGCGCGAGATGGGCTCTTACTTCGTGAAAGGAACCACGACGAAGTGGGAGATGGGAAAATTTCCGATGGGCGCGGGTGGGGAACGCGCGCTCAGCGGCGACGACGCCTATGGCGCGATTCGCGCGCTCGAGGCCACCACCGGGAAGATGAAATGGGAATTCCGGCTCCACTCGCCCTCATGGGTAGGCACGCTTGCAACCGCCGGCGGACTTGTCTTCTCCGGAACCGACGAAGGGAATTTCTTCGCGCTCGACGCCGTCACCGGGAAACCGCTCTGGGACATTAATCTAGGATCGTCGCTGCGATCGAATCCCGGGGACATTTTCGGTTGACGGCAAGCAGTATGTGTTCGTCACAGCCGGAACCACGTACTTTGTTTTCGCTTTGCCGTAGATCGGGAATTGAGAGGACGTACCCGGATTTGTGCGCCGGACGGCGAAATGCCGTAGGGAGCCAAATTATTTCACCGCGTATTCGATCGAGTTGTAACCGGAGGCCGCAGATGCAAATGAGATCCCTACGATCGTTGATTCTGGCCGCGACGGGCATGCTCGTTGCGGGCGCGATGCTCGCGCTGCCCAGCCGCGCGGCGTCCGCCACGCCACATCCGCTGCCAGCTGCGACGCCCGCGGCGCAATGCGATCGCGAATGCCTCGAAGGTTTCGTTAACCAATATCTCGCGGCACTTGCGGCTCGCGATCCCTCGAAGCTGTGGTTTGCGAGCGACGTGAAATTCACGGAGAACACGGCGAAGCTGAAAGTCGGCGAAGGCTTTTGGGTCACCGCGAACGGCATGGGCAAATTCAAACTTTATTTCGCGGAGCCCGAGGCAGGGCAGGTCGGCTTCATCGGCACGATGAAGGAATGGGACAACCCGGTGATTTTCTGCCTGCGTCTGAAAGTGTCCGGCGGAAAGATCGCGGAAGTAGAAGATTTTGTGGTGCGAGACGCCGACGCGGCAAAGAAGCTGGACGCGATGTCGCCGAATCCGACGTTCTTGAAGGCGGTTCCGGCGGCGGAGCGCGCCACGCGCGACGATCTGGTCAAGACCGCGAACATGTATTTTTCAGGCTTGCAGAATAACGACGGCAAGGGAGTGTATCCGTTCGCAGCCGATTGCAATCGCGTCGAGAACGGAACCCAGACGACGAATAATCCGGACGCGTCTAAAGGGGGGCCGCCCAGCAACGGCACCATGCTTCTTAGCATGGGATGCGAAGCGCAATTCAAGACCGGCTTCTTCAAAATCGTCACCCGCATTCGCGACCGGCGATGGGTGATTGTGGACCGCGAGCGCGGTCTTGCCTTCGCATTTACGTTTTTCGATCACGCGGGCACGGTGAAGACGATCACGCTGACGGACGGCTCCACGTTTCCGGCAACGCTACGCCATCCGCTGACGTGGGAAGTCGGCGAGCTTTTCAAAATTGAGGGCGGAAAAATTCACGCAATCCAGGCTGTGCTGACGCAGGAGCCGTACGGAATCACTTCCGGATGGGGACCAGCGACTTCGCATCCCGCCGCTGCATCCCCGAAGCCTGCAGAATCCGCCGCGGCTAATTGCGATCGCAAATGCCTGAACGATCTGGTGGACGCGTACCGCGCGGCGCTGATCGAGCACGATGCGTCGCATCTTCCGCTCGCGGCGAATGTGCGCTACACGGAAAATGCGCAGGACCTTAAGATTGGCGATGGCCTCTGGGGTACGCTGACCGGCTGGGGGACCTACAAGCTCTATATTGACGACCCGGAAGATGGTTCAGTCGCGTACGTCGGCGTGACGGACGAAGCGGGGATGGGCGGTTTGCTGGTCACTCGATTGCGCGTGGTGAATCACAAGATCACCGAAATTGAAACGCTCATCACGCGCAAGGAAACCGTACGTCAGCTTCACGCGTCCAGACGGATTCATCGATCCGAAAGTCGCGCCGGCGCTCGCGGGTTTTTTCGAGGACGTTCCTGAATCCGAGCGCGAATCGCAAAAGGACTTGATCGCGCAGACGGACCTTTATTTTGACGGCATCGAGAAAAGCAGCGGCAGCATTGTCCCATTCGCGCCGAACGTGATTCGCGTCGAAAACGGGACGCAGACGTGCCCGTCGACTTTCGGCTCGGTCTCCAAAAATGGCCAGCCCATGGGCTGCGCCGCCGGCCTCGATTCGCATCTATTTGAATACATCTACCCGATCCACCCTCGCGTGTATACGGTTGTGGACCGCCAGCGCGGAATCGTGATGGGCTCGTTCATGTTCAATACGTCTGGAAAAGTAAAGACTGTGGACGTGCCGGGCGTCGGCAAAGTGGACGAATCACCCGCCGCTCTGCGCCCCTTCAGCGAGGAAGTGGACGAGATTTTCAAAATCAAGGATGGCAAGATAGATTCGATCATCGCGGTGATGACCGGCCTGCCCTACGGCGATACTTCCGGCTGGTCGGACACGTTGCAGAAGCCGTGAGAAATCAACTGCCGTAACCCGGCGGCGGCGCGAATCCGCCAATTTCTTCCGCGAGCAATTCCGCGAATGTGATTGGTGTGGCGTCTTCCCAGTACGGCCCCATGATTTGAATTCCGACTGGCAATCCTGCATCGGTCCGGCCGAGCGGGCGCGACGGTGACCGGGCAGCCGGTCAGCGTGCCGGGGCTGATCCAATTAAGCCCATCCATATATTTCCGCGGCCCGTCAACCGTGGCAATCACGCGCTCGTCCTGAGGCTCGCTCTGATCCTGCAGAAACGCCGCCGAGAACGAGACGGGCGAGAGGAAAACGTCAACGTCGTCGAAGTAGGACTGCCACTGCGCCCGAAATCTCAATCGCTTCAGGTTTTCGGCTTGCCAGTATGGGTGTGACGCGAGAGCGTCGGCGGCCGCACGACCCGCAATCTTTTCGAGTGTTTGCTTCTGAACCTCCTGGACGTTCGGAGGAGAAATGCTGAGTTCGAAGGCGAACAGCATGTAGCGGTACGTATCCAGCAGCGCTGAAGGCTGAAATCCAGCTGGCCAGCCTGGTCTCATTTTCGCGCCTGCGCGCCCTAGGCTCTCGATCGTTTTTTCGAGCACCGTGCGCGTGTCCGATGTTGGGGGAGCGATCGGATCGTCGAGAACATAGCCGACGCGAAACTCCTTCAAACTCTTGGCGCGCGCGGGCGGAACCTCCCATTTCCATGCCTTGGCTTCGTATCCTTCCGGCCCGCCCAACACCCTCAGCGCTGCCAGCAGATCGTTCGCACTTCGTGCCATCGGTCCGGCAACGGCGAGAAATGTCGAGAAACCTGGCGCGGTGGGCGAGCCACCCGGCTGGTGGCCCCGCTGGCTCACTAGATCGAGCGTCGGCTTGTGCCCGTAGATTCCGCAGAAGTGCGACGGCACGCGAATCGAGCCGCCGATATCGCTCCCCACGCTAAGATACCCGAGCCCCGCCGCGATCGCCGCCGACGATCCTCCCGAAGAGCCGCCCGGCGTTCGCTTCAAATCCCACGGATTGTTCGTCGTTCCATACATCGGATTGTAGGATTGCCAATCGGCAAGATTGACGGGAACGTTGGTGGCGCCGATTAGAACCGCGCCTGCACCCAGCAATCGGTCCACGGCGGCGGAATTTCGCGGCGCTTTCGTGTCTTTGAATGCCGGAATTCCCCACGTATTCGGATGGCCCGCCACGGCAAAACTTTCCTTCACGTTGACGGGAACTCCATGGAACACGCCGAGCGATTCCTGGCGCGCGAGCGCCTCATCGGCCTTTTTGGCCTGCGCGAGCGCATCTTCTTTCAGCAGATAGGCAAATGCGTTTATCGCAGGATTGTAGCGTTCGATCCGCTCGAAGACGTGCCGCGTCAGCTCGACCGACGAAACCTGTTTCTTGCGAATGGCTTCGGCTGCCTGCAACGCCGACGCAAAATCCAGTCGCGTGGAAAGGAGCACCGGATGCGGATGCCGCTGTGCCTGAATCCATAAAACACCTCTTGGCCGGGACTTGCGAATCAGAAGTCTGGGTTGCAGATCGTACATTTCTCTCAGCCCACGGCGCAACGAATTTGCAGCCGAAGCTATGGCCGGAACTAAGGAGAGTCAGGCAGCTTGGAAGCGGACAAGATCAAGTCGAGATGGGCGGGCAATTTGGTGATTTCGAATTCGGCTGGGGCGCTATAGCGGGCGGATTCGGCCGATCGCTTATCGTCCACGGTGTCCTCGGCAAACACTCGAATACGCGAATCGCCGAAGACGTGCAGATGGGCGATGCCGTCGTGATCCGTTTTTCCGAAGTCAACGGTCTTGTTTAGTGACTGGTACGCCGCCGTGTGTTCGTACGCCACATAGACCCACGCGTCGTAAGCAGTTTTGCCGTCGGGCCATGCAACTCGGGTCTCTACTGTCCGTTCCGGCAAGCGGCTCAAGACGAAGTCAATATTACTGACATGTTGACCTTCGGCGATTTTCAAGACACCGGCATCTACGCCGTGCTTCTCCGAAGAATATTTGACTTGTGCATACGGCGATTCCGCACTCGGACCGTAGGGATTGATCGTCAACTTGTAGTTTCCCGAAGGTATCTTCTCGATTCGAAAGAAACCATTCTTATCGCTGTCAACGAAGCTGCGGACGGGCGGCTCAAGGTCCCTGCCATCCGATTGTTGTAGCAACACCCAGACGTGGGCCGGGCCACCCTTGGAATCGGTCACTCTGCCCTCGACCGTTCCATTCCAGAAGACGGTGAAGTTTCTTTCGATCAAGCCGTTTTGAAGCATGCTTTCCTTTTTTACGACGCCCTCTTCAGTAATCTGAGAATCTGGCACGGCCAGCTTTATCGCGTAGTCATCAGGAGGCAAGCCGCCCACTTCGTAGAATCCCTCCTGATCGGTGATAACTGTCGTGGTTCCCGCCGATCCAGTCAGGCTAATTTCTGCGTCCGGCGACTGGCATATTCTGGCATGGGGGGCGTCCAGCCGTTCGAAGATTCGAAATTTTCGTGCGTATCCCGACGATGCGCGGTCCTTTCGCGGGACGCGCTTCGTGCAGGACGTGCAGTTCAAGCGCGGCATAAACCGCTGGTTTCGTGCGATTGCAGCCAAAAGGTCCGGCGCCCACAATTGGAAGAAAACGTGTCAAGAGCCCTTGAGCGCGTGCGCCGTCAATGAAATATGTTTGACCCTCTAAGAAAATGTTGTCCTGTGAGAAGGACGAAATGCGGAGCCGACCAAGGCAATCCCCAGAATCGTTCTTGGACGCGGCCAACGGCCCAATCGCCTACCCATGCACCATATTCCTTGCGCCCGTGGCCAACACGAATCAATTGCGCAGTGAATACAGCGTGCCTGGGAGACAACGGCTGAGAAAACAGCGGCGGCCCTCCGCAATCCACATTAAAGCCAGAGGCTGGTGGCCACATGCTGAACGCAAATGTTGCCACAATGTCGAGGGATGCAAGCAAAAGGCATCCGGCGAAAAACGCCACAACCCGCCGTCGCGGCGATCTGAGCCTTGGTGCAATCAGAGGGGGCCATCCGAGCTTATAGGTTGCCAGCCAAAAGCATCCAAATATAGAAAACAGCGCCGCAGAAAGTGCCAGACCTCCCAGCAGCGGCCAACTCCAGGGAGACAAGCCGAACGCGAGCCCGGCAATGGCGGCGAGGATCAGGAACAAAACGAGGGCGAGCTTTCGGTGCCGCCTCACCGCAAGAGGAGCGAAGAAGGGAAGAAAGAATAGCAGCCAGAAGAAGATCACCCTGCGAAGCCAAGGCAAGTAGAAATGAGCGATGCCATCTGCTCCTGTTATTTGGAAAGTCGAACCAGAATAGGCAAGGCACAGAGCCACAATTGGTGTGAAGGCGAGAAATAAAATTCCCGCGCGCAGCCGGTCGCGCAGCGCTGCCACCGAAGCGATCAGGAAGGCCAGCCCCAGCAGGCAAACACCGACAAACCCAGACCATTGCATGAGCCAATCGGGCGAGCTGCGACCATCCGGCACCCAGGCCTGCCCCATCCTCACAAGAATGACAAAGCCAAGTAGAGCGCCAAGTGTCAGCGCGATCCAACTTGAGGCCGCTTTTGCAAATTCTCGCATAGGAGGAAAAGGGCTTCTTTCTGTGACGCGCTCGCCGCGCTTACTAGAGCATTCCAACATTCTGAACGGAACTTATTAAGTTAGACGCCAATACTTACTTACAAGTTCCTGACATGGACCGTCTCTGTTCCAAGGAACGAGCCTCTCCACATTTAAGAGGCAATTCCCGATTTGCTGGACCATCGGAAACCGATTCATTGCGACACATGCAATCAAATTGACATTCGATCATCCGGTGTCTATCTTCAGGCAGGTTTCGGTGGAGGCGCGTTGATGAAAAAACAATCGAATTGGCTGCTGGCTGCCGCGCTCGTTTGCGCCGGCCTGTTGCTTGCCGGGACTGCCGGCGCGCAGGTGACGCTCGAAGTGATGAATCCGCGAGGCGAAATTCCTCCTCCGCCTACGAGGGGAATCAATCCGCGCGTGTCGAGTTTGGCCGGCAAGAAAATCGTGCTGGTGGACAACGGTAAATTTGGCGCCGACAATTTCCTCAATGTAGTCGCGCAAATCCTGAAGCAGAAATATCCCGACGCAACGATCGTGATGGATCCTAAGCCGTCGGCGCAGACCATCACTGATCTGCCCAAGTGGTATCCCACGGTAAAGCAGCAGGGCGACCTCTTCATATTCGGTGTGGGTGATTGAGGAAGCTGCACGTGGTGGGGTTCCCACGACACGATTGAAATCGAAAAGTCCGGCATGCCAGGCGTTTACTTCACCACCACTGAGTTTCTCGATGATGCCAAGTCCGCGGCGAGGGATCGCGGCATGCCTGGAATTCGCATGATCGCGCTTCCCGCGGACACCTACTATCGTTCGCGCTCGACCCAAGCAGAGTTGCAGCCCATCGCCGCCAAAGTGTTCGATCAGATGGTGGACGATCTGGTCCGCCCGCTGACTGCCGAAGAAGCGAAGCCCTCGCAAATTCAGAAGCAGCATGAGAACACCAACATCAAGATCACTGGCACCGATTATCAGGACGCCTATCAGAACGTGAATGATTTGTTCCTCGACAGCCGCTGGGGCGACGGCTTGCCGGTTGTTCCCCCGACGCCCTCTTTGGTGAAGGCGATGCTTGCCGCGACCACACGCTCGCCGGACGAAGTGGTCGGCCAGGTCGCGCCGAAAAATGGAACGGCCACGGTAGAGAAAATTGCTGTGAATGCCGTGATGGCTGGTGCGAAACCGGAATATTTTCCGGTGATTCTCGCGGCCATGGACGGACTTGTGGACAAGCACTTCGATCTGACGCACGTGCAGGCGTCAACAGGTTCCTTCACCCCGGTAGTGATCGTGAATGGCCCGCTCGCCAAGGAATTAAATTTCAATTCCGGAATCGGCATGCTGGGACACGGATGGAGAGCGAACAGCACCGTGGGCAGGTCGCTGCGGCTCGCGCTACTGAACATCGGTCAGACCTGGCCGGCTGTAAACGACATGGCATTGACCGGCAGGCTTGAGGCGTACACTTTCTTCACGTTTGCGGAGGACGAAGCCAAGAGCCCGTGGGAACCGTATCACGTGAGTCTCGGTTACAAACCCGAGGACAGCACGGTTACCGTCGCCACTTCCGGCACTCCGGTCGTGCTCGGTGGTGGCGCCGTGGCGCCCTGGACCGCGCAGGGAATTCTCGACACGGTCGTTGCCCGAAGCACCAATCCGTTTCTTTGGGTTCACTCCCAAACATTCGTCTTGGTCCTGCACCCGGACTGCGCGTACGAGCTCGGCAAGTTGGGTTACACGCGCAAGAGCCTGCAGGAATGGCTGTACGAGCATACGAAAATTCCGTATGAGAAAATTACCTCAGCTACCACGGGATTCGGCCACGACAGCGCCGTCAAGGAAATCCAGACGTCAATTGACGATGGCCGCATTCGTCCCGACCGCGCGCAAATTTTCAGGGACGCGCTGAAGCCCGGCGGCAGGGTTCCGATCGTGCAAAGCCCCGACGATTTTCACATCTTCGTCGCGGGCGGATCGCCGGGCTATAGCCTGCTGTTCAGCTATCCCGGCCCGAATTGGGCGAATGAGACCAAGAAAATATCCGGCGCGACGTTGACAAAGGGCGGCCACTAGAAATTTCCTGCAGCTGGTGTATCGTGATTGCCGTCCGTGAAGGCGTCCGAACCCAGGGGGGATTCCGTTGAAGAAGCCCGTTCTTATCGTGCTCGCAATTCTCGCCGTTGTCGTTTCGCTCGCGGCGCAAGGTGGCGCGCCCCGTTCGGCGGCGACGCCTGCTGAAGTAGCGGCGCAAGCTGCTGCTGCGGAGCGCGGCCGCGTGATTTTCAAGCAGAATTGCTCGGGCTGCCACGCCGAAGACGCAACCGGCGGCAAAGGCCCGGATCTGATCCGCTCCTCGCTCGTGCGCCATGATAAAGGCGGCGATCTCATCGGAGTGGTTGTCACCGGAGGACGCGCCGATAAAGGCATGCCGCCATTCCCGATGACCGACGCGCAGATTTCCGATATTGTCGCGTTTCTGAACGCACAAATTTCGCTCTTCGATTTGCACACGCGCTACGGCCCCTATCCCAACGATATTCCGGCCGAGCGGCTTGCCACGGGAACAGTGGAGGCGGGCAAGGCCTATTTCAATGGCCCCGGCAAGTGCAACACGTGCCATTCGCCGACGGGCGATCTGGCGGGCGTCGCCAAGAAATATAATCCCCCCGATCTCGAAGTGCGTTTTCTATATCCCTCGGGCACGCCCTCCACTGCCGTTGTGACGCTGCCTTCCGGAAAAACTTTCGAAGGCACGCTTCTGCTGAATGATGATTTCAATGTAGCCATCATGGGCAAGGACGGCTGGTATCGCTCCTGGCCAGCGAGCGCCGTCAAAATCGAAGTGCACGATCCTCTCGCGATGCATGCCGAGCTGCTGCAGAAATATACCAACGCCGACATGCACAATCTCTTCACGTATCTGGAGACCTTGAAGTGAAGAAATGGCTGTCCCTCATTTTATTCTTGCTGCTACTAACGCCGTTGCGTTTGCGTGGTCAGGAACTCGATCCGGGGAAGATTTTGAAGTCCCCCACGGACACCTGGCCCACATTCAACGGCGACTACACCGGCCGCCGATTCAGTCCGCTCGCCCAAATTAATAAAACAAACGTCAGCTCGATGACGCTCGCGTGGGCCTTTCAGGCTCACACGGAGAGACTGCAGTCCATGCCCCTCGAAGTGGACGGCATCCTCTACGTCGCAGGTGGCAATCAGGCTTGGGCCGTGGACGCCCGCACCGGCCGGCAAATTTGGCACTTCGCGCGTCCGGGAGCAGCGCTCAGCGGCGGCAACAAGGGCCTGGCCATGTGGAAGGATCGCCTCTTTCTCACCACATTCGACGCGCAGCTTATTTGCCTCGACGCGCACAACGGAAAAATGATCTGGCAGATTCAGATTGACGATCCCGCGCTCAAAGCATTCGGCAGCATGGCGCCGCTCGTGATTCGCGATCACATTATCGTCGGCACGTCGGGCGACACCGCCGATCTTCCCGGGTTTCTTCAATCCATTGATCCGATGACCGGCAAAGTGGAATGGCGTTGGAACTCGATGCCCAAGCCGGACGATCCTGCGTGGAACACGTGGCCGCACGATACCGACGTTGTGACTCGCGGCGGCGGAATGACGTGGCTCACCGGCACGTACGATCCGCAATTGAATTTGCTCTACTGGGGCACAGGCAATCCGCATCCGGTTGAGGCTGGCGACACGCGCGTCGGCGCAAATCTCTATACCTGCACGATCGTGGCGCTCAACCCGGACACCGGAAAGCTCGTCTGGTATTTTCAGACCTCGCCGCACGACACACACGATTGGGACATGGTAATGACGCCAGTCCTTTTCGACGGCACGTTTCAGGGCAAGCCGCGGAAGATGCTCGCGCAGGCCGGCAAGAATGGTTTGTTCTTCGTGCTCGATCGCACGAACGGCAAGGCGCTGATCTCTGAGCCGTTCGTCCCCGCCAACTGGTTTTCCGGATTCGACGATCGTGGCCAGCCGATTCCCAGCCGCGACAAGGAGCCGCAGCCCGACGGCGTTTTGGTCACCGGGGGAGTTGGCACGAACTGGCAAGCGCCGAGCTACGATCCCGATACCGGTCTGTTTTACGTGAATTCGCGCGAAGCGATGGGCGTCTTCTATTTGACGATGACGGGAAAAATGGCCGAAGGCTGGGCCGGGCGCGATTTCTTCCTTTCGTCGAAATCCATGCTCAAGGCCATTGACGTTCAGACGGGTAAGGTTCGCTGGACGGCCGATACCGAAGGCCGTGGTGGGTCAGCAGGCATCCTGTCCACATCCGGCGGCCTTGTTTTCACCGCGGATAGTTCCGCGAGCCTCGTCGCACTCGATGCTGCCACCGGAGAGGTCCTATGGCACATGTATCCCGGCGGCTCGCTTGGCACTGGTCCGATGACCTACGAGCTGGACGGGCGGCAGTACGTGGTCTACCCAGTGGATGGCGTGATCTACGCTTTTACCCTTCCCGCGCACTAGACAGGTTTTATGAAACCAGCCGCGCAGCCTCGCGTCTAATACTGTGAAGGGCAGAAATGGCCCGGCTGTCACGAAGTAGTCCATGGCCCGCAAGTGCACATCCTTGACACAGTTAGAGGCCATGAGTAACATCCGAATTTAGAGCTGGATATCCTTAGGCCCGTGCCGCGAATCTAAGTAGTTGTAGGCAGAGATTGCCAGGCCGAGCAGACATTTGGGAGGTCGTCATGAAGTCATTATTTAAGTGGGTGGCGCTTGGATACTTTGCGCTCGCGGTGCTCTCGCTGACCCCTAAAGTGGCCGTCGCGCAAGAAGATGGAGGACAGGCCGGATTTGACGATCCCACCGCAATGGCCGCCCCCCCGGCCCAGTTCATCACTCCCGCCGACATCAAGAAGATGATGGACAACAAGGACGCCAGCTTCCAGCTCGTTGATACTCAGCCTGAAGAAGCCTATGCGGAAGGCCACATCCCCGGCGCGATCAACTATCCCTGGGTGCAACAGGTGAAGCCGCCGATTCCGCTCCCGCGCAATAAAATGCTCGTGCTCTATTGCCCATGCAACCACGACGAAGACTCGCTCGACATGTACAAAAAGCTCGCGGAGTTTGGCTACCTCAATGTGAAGATTCTCGAAGGCGGCTGGTACAAATGGGTCGCGCTGAAACTGCCCGTGGACGGTACTGATGCAGCCAACGCCGTCAAGATGGCCGATGCCGCCGCAGCCAATGGCGGCACTTCAAGTGCAGGTGGCGCTGCTCCGGCCGCAACGCCTTCCGCTCAGCCTGCGGTTGCTTCCGGCCCGCTCGTCTCCGGCCGTCAGATCGGCGCAATGACCCCCTCTCTTCGCGTGATTGACGTCACCGGAAAATACAAGGGCCAGGACACCTGCTACGTCTGCGAATATGGCGCCGCGCCGACTCTCATCGGATTCTTCAACAAGCCGAGCGATCAGGCAGCGGACTTGATCGTCAAGCTCGACGCGCTCGTCAAATCGCAGAAGAATCTAAAGGGCTTCGTCGTCATGACTGAAGGCGCTGACACGAAAGCATGGCTCGAAAAGCTTGCCGCCGATAAGGGCATTCAGATTCCGCTCGTCTACTTTGCCAAAGGCAATCAGGATTTGGGCATGCGCCTCTATAAGCTCGCTCCAGCGGCGGACAACACCATTCTCGTCAACGACAATCGCCAGGTCGTCGCGAATTTCGTGAACATTAGCGACTCGACGTTTCCACAGGTGCACGACGCAGCGGTGAAAATGCTCGCGTCTCCGCCGCCCACTCCGGGGAGCGGCCAGTGAAGACCTCGCGCTTTAGTTTATTCGTTCTGGCCGCAGTCATTGCGCTCGGCGTCGCTGGGCCGTCCGTCCGCGCTCAATCGTCCGATATAAAATCCGTCGAGCCCAAGGACATCAAGGACATCGTCGCGCAGTACAAGGGTAAGGTCGTCCTCTTGAACTTCTTCGCTACCTGGTGCGTCCCTTGCCACACGGAATTTCCCGACATCATCAAGCTGCAGAACGCTTATAAAGGTAAGGGCCTGCAGGTCATCGAAGTTTCGATGAACGACGTCACCGACAAAGATGAACTGCAGAAGTACTTGAGCGAGACCAAACCACCCTTTACGGTGTACATCGCAGCGAATACCGAAGATCAATTTTATAAGGACATGGACTCGCGCTGGGATACCGCGCTCCCGATGACCATGATCTTCGATCGCAGCGGCAAGAACGTCGCTTTCTACAAGGAAGCTCGCACCTACGATCAATTCGATAAGGACGTTACTCCGCTCCTCGCAGCGAAATAGCGTGCCATTGAGCCGTTGGTTTTGTCTTCGTAGGGGCACGATATATCGTGCCCGGCAAACTTCCTTGGCACTCCATCGCCCATCTAACGAAACTGCTGTCCGGGCAATTTTCCTCTGTCTCGCTGTCCTCGTTACGCCGTATCTCCTAAGCCCGGCCAGCGCCCAAACCGATTGGCCCACCGCGGGCCATGATCCCGGGGCGCAGCGATTCTCGCCACTGAAACAGATCAACGCGAAAAACGTAACGAAGCTGCAGCGCGCGTGGACGTTTCATACAGGCGACGCGAAGGACGCCATGGGCTCCGAAGGCGCTCCGCTCGTGATTGATGGAGTCCTCTATTTCGACGCAGGTAAGAATGTGTACGCGCTCGACCCCGTTACCGGCCTGCAAATCTGGAAATTCGAGACGAAAGGAACGCGTCCCCGCGGCCTGTCCTACTGGCCCGGCGACGGGAAAACCGCGCCGCGAATTTTTCTCGGCGTTGCCGGCAGCCAAATGCTTGCGCTCGACGCCAAAACTGGCAAGCCCTCTGACGGATTTGGAGAAGGCGGCTTTATAACTGGCGTCAGCCCTGCGGCAGCGCCCGTCATCTATCGCGATCTGGTGATCGCCGGCGAAAACAGAGTTCAGTCGGTGCGCGCCGTGGATGCTCACACGGGCAAGATCGTCTGGACGTTTTACACGAAGGCGCAGCCGGGCGAACCCGGCCACGAAACCTGGCTCGGAAATAGCTTCGACGCGAAAGGCGGCACCGACGTCTGGAGCTTCATGACGCTCGACGCCGAGCGAGGGCTTGTCTTCATCCCCATCGCGCCGAGCGGAGGTACGGAATATTACGGCAGCCAGCGTCTCGGCGACGGGCTCTACAACGACAGCCTGGTAGCGCTCGACGCCGGGACTGGGAAACTTGTGTGGTATCGGCAGCTCGTGCACCACGATCTTTGGGATTACGACGTGCCTGCGCCGCCCACACTTTTCGACGTGAAGCGAAATGGAAAGACGATTCCGGGCGTCGCCGAGTTCAGCAAACAAGGCACTCTATTTCTTTTCGATCGCACCAATGGCGAGCCGCTCTTTGGACTCGAAGAGCGCCCTGTCGCGCAGTCGGACGTGCCCGGCGAAGTGACTTCGCCGACCCAGCCGTTTCCGCTGAAGCCTCCGCCGCTTGCCCCGATGAGCGTCACGAAGGACGACATTTACAATCTGACGCCGGAGCACGCCGCGTTCTGCAAGGACCTTTGGCAGAAGAACAATTTATATAACAACGGGCCGTTCACTCCCTTCGGCGCTGATCCCAATAAAATGGCGATTGTTTCTCCCGGCAGGGAGGGCTCGGCCAATTGGAGCGGCGTCGCCTTCGATCCCAAGCTCGACTACATTTTCGGCACCACGGATTTCAATACAGCGCAGGTTGGCCGGCTGGTCAAGGGAGAGAAAGAAAATCCTACCGGCGGTCCTTACGAGAAGATTTATCCTGGCACTGGCATTCGCTACAACACGCGCTACTGGGATCCGAAAACCGGCTGGCCGTGCATCAATCCGCCCTGGGCGGAAATATTTGCCGTCAACGCTAAAACCGGCGACATCGTCTGGCGCGTTCCGTTCGGAATCGTGGACGCTCTCGCCGAAAAGGGCTTTCCTCATACCGGAGCGCCCAACACCGGCTCGATGATCGTCACCGCGAGCGGCTTGATCTTTATCGGCGCTACGAACGACGGCCGCTTCCGCGCTTTCGACGCGCGCACCGGCAAGGAATTGTGGACTGAAAAGATTGACGCGAGCGCTCACACGATCCCCATCACTTATATGGGCAAGAACGGCAAGCAATACGTGGTAGTCGAAGCGTTCGGCGGCCCGGGCATCGTCGCCGTCAGCGGCTACTTCAATGACGCTCCTGGCGATTCTGTCATCGCTTTCGCTTTACCCTGAGAAGCTGACAGCGTCAGCTTCGAAGCGTCTACCCTGACGGCCCTTCTCGAGACGCTTTATGTTTTTGCCTTTGTAGGGGCACGGCATGCCGTGCCCGGCGCAATTGCTTGGCTTCGCGTACCCGATTCGTCTCGGGTTTCGCAGGGCGCAGGATGCCTGTCGCGCCGATTTCAGGCGGGCGGCGCCCGGCAAATTTCCTTGGCAAATTTTCGACATTATCCGAGCATCCGCCCTGCACGGGCTTGCCCGTGCATGCTGCAAACGGTTACATCCGTGCGGGCAACGGTGATTTCCGACTCGACATCCAGGTAGAAGCACGGCGTATAGTGAGCCCATATACCGGACCATGACGATAGGCCTTAGACCAACAATCGTGAATTCGATAACCAAAAACTTGCGTAGGACGGGTCCCGGCCGAAATGCTTGGATTTGGGTCCGCTGTTCCGCGGCGTTAGCCTGCCTTGGCCTGTGCTTGTCGCTCGCGGCTCAGGCTCAACAGCCCCCGGCCGGTAACCAACCACGCGATCAGCAAACGTCCGGAAGGATCATCGGAACCGTTCTCGATCAAACGGGAACTCCAGTCCCCGGAGCACGAGTGAAGCTTACAAGGGAAGATCAGTCTCCAAACCAGGAGGTTCTTTCGGGCGACGGCGGGCAATTCTCGTTTTCGAACATTGCGCCGGGACCTTTTCGTCTCACAGTCGAATCGCCCGGCTTCGCCACGCAATTGGCTTCCGGGGTTTTGCACAGTGGTGAGGTTTCGATCGTTCCGCAGATTACTCTCACTGTTGCGCCGAATGTGACTGAGGTGCGGGTCGAGCCAACTCAGGCCGAGGTGGCGGAAGTGCAGCTCCAAGAAGAAGAGAAGCAGCGCGTATTGGGTGTCATTCCAAACTTTTACGTCAGCTATATTTCCGACGCAGCTCCTCTTACGTCGAAGCAGAAATTCAGGCTTGCCCTGAAGGACACGGTCGATCCAGTTACTTTCGTAGTCACTGCGGGCGTCGCGGGAATCGAACAGGCCACGAATCAGTTCGGTGGCTATGGGCAAGGCGCGGAAGGTTATGGAAAGCGCTACGGCGCGGCATACGCCGACGTGGTTACAAGTACATTCATCGGAAGCGCCATACTCCCCTCGCTCCTGAAACAGGACCCGCGCTATTTCTACAAGGGAACTGGCAGCACGCGAGATCGCCTTTTCTACGCCATATCCATGGCGGTAATCTGCAAGGGAGACAACAAACGCTGGCAGGCAAATTACTCGGGTATTCTTGGAAACTTTGCGTCGGCCGGTATTTCGAATCTCTACTATCCCGCGAAAGATACCGGAGTCGGATTGACATTTGAAAACGCGCTGATTAGTACGGGCGCGGCTGCCGCCGGGAATGTCCTCGAGGAATTTGTCGTCCGGAAATTCACGCCGAATGCTCCCAAGCACGATCCCACCAAACACTGAACCACGATAGGCAAAGTAGTCTTCGTGGCACAGCACTTATGTCTGTGCTTTTTGGGGTTGCGCATTTGTAGGGGCACGGCATGCCGTGCCCGGCGAAGTTACTTGGCGCGACTCAGCTATGCAGCAAGGCCCGGGATCGCGATTCTGTCGTCGTCATTTGTGGGATGTCGCTTTGCGTTTCTCAATTGCGTTCTCGCTTGTCCGTTCGTCCAGCGGTGGCCGCCTGTCCTTCTTTACCGGCAGAAGCCCTTGAAACTCTTGCAGCATCGTGCGAGCGTAGATTGGAAGTTCGCGGTTGGATGTCTGAGAGGCAGACGATGCAACAGTGTGCCGAAATTTGGGTGGCCGGTTGGCGAGAACCCGGGATGCGACGAGCCCCGCTCTCTCATCGGTCCAAAGGGGATTGCCATCCCGAGCGAGACCGCTTTGGGGCCGACAAGCGACAGATTTCTTGGCCAGAGCAATGACATTTACTCGACACACGTGCCGAGTAAATTTCGCGCTAACTCATTGAAAAGAAAGGAAAGGGGCCCTCGCGAAGTGACACACAAAACGAGGTCCTGGAAACGAGGCTCTGCGTGACTCTTGAGCCGAAACTTGCCTTCGTTTACCAGTCACAGCCGTCGCGCGTGGTGTTCGGTGAAGGAAGCCTTGCGAAGGCGCCGGAGGAAATTGACCGCCTCGGCGTGTCTCGCGTGCTCGTGATCGGGACGCCGGGGCGCAAGAAACTCGCCGACGACTTGGCCGCGCGACTTGGCCCGAAATCCGTGGGAGTCTTTGACCGCGCGGTAATGCACGTTCCGGCGGAAACCGCCGAAGCGGGGCGCGCCGAAGCAGCGCGGCTAAATGCGGATTGCTACGTCGCGATCGGTGGCGGCTCCGCAACAGGACTCGCGAAAGCAATCGCGCTGATTTCTGGCCATCCGATTCTGTGCATTCCCACCACGTATGCCGGATCGGAGATGACATCCACCTGGGGGCTCACCGAAGGCGGCATCAAGAAAAATGCACGCGATCCGCGCGTTCTGCCGAAGACGGTTATTTATGATCCCGTGCTGACCCTCAGCATGCCCGCGATGCTTTCGGCCACCAGCGGAATGAACGCGGTCGCGCACTGCGTCGAAGCGCTTTACGCGCAGGAAGCGAATCCCATCGTTTCCCTGATGGCGGAGGAGGGAATTCGCGCGATGGCGCGCAGTCTTCCCGTGGTGGTGAAGGAGCCTTCGAACATGGAGGCCCGCTCGCTCGCGCTCTATGGCGCGTGGCTCGGAGGCGCTTCGCTGGGAGCGGCTGGGATGGCGCTGCATCACAAGCTGTGTCACATCCTTGGTGGCGCATTCAATTTGCCGCATGCCGAGACGCATACCGTCCTGTTGCCGCATGCCACCGCGTACAACGCACCCGCCGCGCCGCAGGCAATGGAACGAATTGCTCGCGCTCTCAATTCAAAATCCGCGGCGCAGGGTCTCTACGATCTCGAAGCTGGAATGGGCGCGCCGCTTTCGCTGAAATCTATCGGAATGAAACGCGAAGGCCTCGACCACGCCGCGGATCTCGCAGTGAAAACCCCGTCGTACAATCCGCGCCGGTTGGAAAGAGATTCGATTCGCACGTTGCTCGAAGATGCGTTCGAGGGACGTCCGCCTCGGATTTGGCCAGTCGCGTAGCGAGCTATGCCGATGAGGTTGGTGTGAGCCGTTGCTTGGTTGAATTGTTCAGCGCAGTTGAGCGTGAGTCGAGTTCGACGGGCCGAGCATTTCCGGCGTCACGCCAAGCGTCAGGCGCACCCAGCGGTCCTGGTGAGTCACTTTCACCTTGCTCGCGAGCGCGGTGAGAAATGCGAGCTGCTCTGCGTTCATTTGGTGGCGTGTTTTCGGATCGGAGAGCGCGAGCGTGCCGAACATCCGGAAGCCGTCGAGAAGTGTGGCGATTTCGGCAGCATGCGTCAGCGAATCGCATTCGGCGTCGAGCGCCAGATCAATGCCGGTGCCGTTAACTTGCGGCTGGCCCGCCAGCGTCAGTCCCTTGACGCTGCGCGCGAGAGTTTGAAGCTGCGGCGCATTCTTGAAATTGTCGTAGAAGCTGTTGGGTAACGTGTCCGTGCGCGCCACAGCGAATATCGGCGCGCCAGCCACGCGATTGATGCGCCCCTGCGTCGCGTCTTTTTCGGATGCGCCCGGCATCGGCGCCACGACACTCAAGGTTTTCGCGTTTCTGAGTGCCATGCGCGTCGCAGATAGGAATGCGAACGACACGGGCGGATCGCCCCGCACCACGTAGAAAGATTGCGTTCCTTGCGCCACCGCTTCTCCGTTGCGCAGGGCGTAGGCTTTGATTTTGTCGCGATCGAAACGTCCGTCGGCGATGGCCATAGCCTGGTTCTCGCCGAGGCCTCCATTCGGCGTCGGCAGAGCTGGTCGGCCAGATGGCAATCGCGACCTTGTCGAGGTCGCGCGTGTAGTCGAAGCCCGTATCGCGAACGAAATCCTGGTAGTCGCGATCTTCTTTAGGATCAGCGCCGACGAGTCCCAGCATCGCAGCGAGCGGCGAACCCTGCAACTTTCGGAGCGCTGCCACATCTATATATGCAATGACAGGCGCGCCCGGCGGAAGCTGACTCATGATGTCCGGCTCAATTCCGGCGCTGGCGGCTGGAAGCGGGCGGCGTAAGCGATATAGATATACTCCGGCTCCTGCAGCGGCCAAACCGACGATTACGGCCACCACAATCCACGCGCGGTTCGTGCTGGAGATGGGCATCAGGCGGTGATTCTCTCTTCCCGAATTCAGTGTAATGTCTCAACGTCGGATTGAGTATTGGAAATATGCGGCGGCAACCCGAAGTGCGGCGGCTGCGTCAAATAATATAGGGGCGTAGGGCGGCCGGTTCAGGTCTTTACTCAGGAGTCCTGGTCATTCGCAATCGCATTCATTCATCGCGGCTTCGATTTCTTGTGCTGGCGTGCCTGGGCGCCGCGTTTATCGCGATTTCGCCGAGCGTCGCGCGCGCGCAAACGGGAACTCCGACAGTTGCTCCAAGCGGTACCCAGGCTGCCGCGAAACCGGCGATGGACGCCGCGGCGGCGACTCCAACGGCCGAGCAAATTCTCGACCGCTATGTGAAAGCCATCGGTGGGCGCGAGGCCTGGCAGAAATTCACGTCGCGCGTGACGATGGGAACGATTGAAGTGCCGTCAATGAATCTGTCGGGAATGGTGATGATTCACGAGAAGGCGCCCGACCGGCTGCTCGCGGTAGTGGTCATTAACGGGGCGTCGTTCCGCCAGGGATTTGATGGGACCCTCGGATGGACAGACGATCCGCAGGATGGTCTTCGCGAAGCAAAGCGGCGCCGAACTTGCGGAGACGCAAGCGCGACGCGGATTTTTTTCATCCGGTCGATCTGCACCGGCTCTACACGAAAATCACAGTGAGCGGAGCGGAAAAGATCGGCGATCGCGACACGTACGTTTTGGAAGCGACGGTGCCCGAAGGCAGCGAGCCGACAAAGATGTATTTCGATATGCAAACAGGGCTACTGGTTCGGGCCGTCAGCCAGCATCACGGAGCCGACGGTATTACGCAGTATCGCGAGGACTTTGAGGATTATCGCGACGTGGACGGAATCAAGGTGCCGTTCACAACCCACCAGACAAATGGCGATACGACGTACACGACGACGATTAGCGGAGATTCACCATAACGTCGAACTTGATGATTCCGAATTTGCCAAGCCTGCTGTACAATAGGGCATCCCAGAAACGGAATCAGGCAACATAAGTGGCATGCTGGCAATGGTTTTGCGGGGCTGGGTAAACTTGCTTGCAATTTGATTGCCGCTACGATATATTTGCTCGGTTTGCGCAGGGCTGGCGTAGCTCAGTTGGTAGAGCATCTGATTTGTAATCAGAGGGTCGGGGGTTCAACTCCCTCCGCCAGCTGAGTTTGAAGGGGACCAGGATTCGGCGGTCGGGTATAAGGACGGATTCCTCGCGAAAAAAGCGAACAGGGCTGGTGTGTCCGCACACGAGCCCTTTCTGCATTTCGGAGTGCCCCGTACAGCAGTCCGGTTCAGTTCTGGTTCGGTTTGCGGGAGACGATAGCTGTGTCCCGAGTGCGTTTCGCCGGACGGGTGGGTGAGTGGCTAAAACCAGCAGACTGTAAATCTGCCGCTCCTTGCGGGCTACGGAGGTTCGAATCCTCCCCCGTCCACCAGCGTTTCATGCGACTCCGAGTGAACTGGTCCCGAAGGCGTGAAGAAATTCTCGGCGAGGGTCTCGCGAGAGAATTCGGAAGCAGGAAAGCTTCTGCTGAGTTTTCAGCGCGAACGCGGCGAGAAAGTTAGAAGAACCGGTTCGGGCCTGGGTAGCTCAGTTGGTAGAGCGCGTCCTTGGTAAGGACGAGGTCACCGGTTCAATCCCGGTCCCAGGCTCCATGTTGCAGCGAGCAAGGCATGAGCGGGGGTAACTCAGTGGTAGAGTCTCTGCCTTCCAAGCAGATGGTCGCGGGTTCGAGCCCCGTCCCCCGCTCCAGCGTATGTTCGGCGGCGGCAAGCAGTTCGCAGGCGCAGTGAATAGCAGCAGCGCGGCAGCGACCGCGCAGTCTTCATCCGAGAGGATAACGCGAGATGGCGAAGGAGAAATTCGAGCGGAGTAAGCCGCACTTGAACGTGGGGACGATCGGGCACATCGACCACGGCAAGACGACGTTGACGGCGGCGATCACGAAGGTGCTGTCGAAGAACAACCCGAAGGTATCGTTTCGGGCGTTCGATTCGATTGACAACGCGCCGGAAGAGCGGGAGCGCGGAATCACGATCGCGGTGTCGCACGTGGAGTATGAGACGGCGAACCGCCACTACGCGCACATCGACTGCCCGGGGCACGCGGATTATGTGAAGAACATGATCACGGGCGCGGCGCAGATGGACGGAGCGATCCTGGTGGTGGCGGCGACGGACGGACCGATGCCGCAGACGCGGGAGCACATTCTGCTGGCGCGGCAAGTGGGCGTGCCGTCGATTGTGGTGTTTCTGAACAAGTGCGACGTGGTGGACGATCCCGAGCTGCTGGAGCTGGTGGAGCTGGAAGTGCGGGAACTGCTGAAGACGTACCAGTTTCCGGGCGACACGATTCCGGTGATCAAGGGCTCGGCGCTGAAGGCACTGGAAGGCGACGAGAAGTGGGAGAAGTCGATCTTGGAGTTGATGGAAGCGGTGGACAAGCACATCCCGCTGCCGCCGCGGGAAGTGGACCGGCCGTTCGCGATGCCGATTGAGGATATTTTCTCGATTTCGGGCCGCGGAACGGTGGTGACGGGAAGAATCGAGCGCGGCAAAGTGAAGGTTGGAGAAGAAATCGAGATTGTGGGCTTCCGTCCGACGATGAAGAAGACGGTGACGGGCGTGGAGATGTTCCGGAAGCTGTTGGATGAGGGCATGGCGGGAGACAACGTGGGCTTGCTGCTGCGCGGGACGGAGAAGGATGAAGTGGAGCGCGGGCAGGTGCTGGCGAAGCCGGGATCGATCACGCCGCACACGAAGTTCAAGGCGGAAGCGTACGTGCTGACGAAGGAAGAGGGCGGGCGGCACACGCCGTTCTTCACGGGATACCGGCCGCAGTTTTATTTCCGGACGACGGACGTGACGGGAGATGTGAAGCTGCCGGCGGGAGTGGAGATGGTGATGCCGGGAGACAACGTGTTCAGCGGAGATCACGCTGATCACGCCGGTAGCGTTGGAAAAGGGATTGCGATTCGCGATCCGCGAAGGCGGCCACACGGTTGGCGCAGGCGCCGTCGCGGAAATTATCGAATAACGATCATCGAGTAAACGACCATGCGAGAAATCATCACATTGCAGTGCAACGATTGCAAAAACCGGAACTATACGACCACCAAGAACCGGAAGAAGCATACGGACCGGCTGGAGACGCAGAAATTCTGCAACACGTGCCGGAAGCACACCGGGCATAAAGAAGTGAAGTGAATCCGGCATAGCCGGATTCACCCTGAGAGCCGACAGTGTCGGCTCGAAGGGGCAGGCGTCAGATGGTGGCGGCCGATCAGAGTTGGTTTTGTTACATGGTTCAGTGCAGCGACGAGTCGCTGTACGTCGGAGTTGCGACAGATGTCCGGCAGAGCGAGTGAGAAGGCATAACTGGGGCGTTGGCTCTGAGTTCACAGCAAGGCGGCGGCCGGTAGAACTGATTTGGAGCGAGCTACAGAGTTCCTCCGAAACGGCACGGCACGAGACGCGAAACAGAGATTAAAGGCTGGAGCAAGAAGAAAAAGCTTGAGCTCGTGGCTGGGTCAAAGTCTGTGGGAGCTACGCGCGGGAAACGGTTCACCGTCGGCTTCGCCCTGAGAGCGCGAAGGCTCGAAGGGTCGACAGGATTTGAAGGGTGGACCGGTGAGAGCAGAACCCGGGTAAGCCCTTCGAACCCGCCACTGGCGGGTTCTCAGGGTAAAGGGGAGTAGGTTCAACGGTAGACCATCGGTCTCCAAAACCGAGAGTGGGGGTTCGAATCCCTCCTCCCCTGCCAGTTTTGGCGGCGGAGACGGCAGGCGGAATCAGGAAACAAAATGGCGGATGCGGCGAAGACAAATCGGGAAGAGCAGGAGCGACCGGGTAAGCGGATTTTCGCTGATGGAGCCGGTCGGGAAAGCTCGGCGTGTATTGGAAGCACGTGCGAAGTTTCCTGCACGACGTGCGCGTGGAGATGCGGCAGGTCAATTGGCCGTCGCGCTTCGATGTGTGGTCCACGACGATTGTGGTGACCGTGACGGTGGCTTTTTTTGGCGTGTATTTCTGGATTACGGATTTGGTTTTCAGCCATTTGTACATACTCGTGAACGGATATTTCCAGAACAACTAAGATGAACGACGTCATAGCAAAGCAGTGGTACATCGTCCACACCTACTCGGGTTTGAGAAGAAGGTGAAGGAGAGCCTCGAAGGCCGCGTGCAGGCGTTCGGGCTCACGGACAAGATCGGCCAGGTGGTGATTCCCACCGAATCGGTGGTCGAGGTTCGCGGCGGCAAGAAAGTGGTTTCGCCGCGGATGTGTTATCCGGGCTACGTGCTGGTCGAGATGGACATGGACGACTACACGTGGCACGTGGTGCGGTCCACGCCGAAGGTGACCGGCTTCGTTGGGTCCGGGCAGATGCCTTCGCCGCTGACGCGACGAAGAAGTGCAGAACATTTTGAACCGGGCGACGACCACGGCGGAAAAGCCGAAGCCGAAGCTGTCGTTCGAGCGCGGCGAGAAGGTTCGCATCGGCGAAGGCCCGTTTGCGAATTTCACGGGCGAGGTCGAGGAAGTGAACGCCGACCGCAGCACGCTGAAAGTTTCGGTGACGATTTTCGGGCGGGCGACGCCGGTGGAACTGGATTTCGCGCAAGTCGAAAAAGTAGCCTAAGGATCCGAGATGGCAAAGAAAGTTCAAGCGATGGTGAAGTTGCAGTTGCCGGCCACCAAGGCGACGCCGGCGCCGCCCGTGGGCACCGCTCTGGGCCCGCACGGCGTGAACATCATGGATTTCTGCAAGCAGTTCAACTCCAAGACGTCGAAAGAGCCGGACGGAATGATTATTCCGGTGCTGGTGACGATCTACAGCGACCGGACGTTCACATTCATTCTGAAGACGCCTCCGGCCTCGGAGCTTTTGAAGCGCGCGGCGGGAATCGTGAAGGGTTCGCCGGAGCCGAATCGCAACAAGGTGGCGAAGCTGTCGCACAAGCAGGTTGTGGAGATCGCCAAGTTGAAACTGCCGGACCTGAACACGACGAATCTTGATTCCGCGGTCCGGTCAATCATGGGCACGGCCCGCAACATGGGCATCGAAGTGACGGAGTAAGGGGACAATCATGGGCCGCAGCGCAAAAGTCGGTGGAAAGAATATTGATAAGGCACGGAAGATGGTCGAGGCGCGTCCGTACAAGCTGGAAGAAGCGGCGGAGTTGCTTCGCAAGGCGCACTTCGTGAAGTTCGACGAGACGGTCGAGCTGGTGCTGAACCTGGGCGTGGATTCGAAGCAATCCGACCAGATGGTTCGCGGCACGGTGGTGCTGCCGCACGGGCTTGGAAAATCGAAGCGCGTGCTGGTGATCGCCAGCGGCGAAAAAGTGAAGGAAGCGCAGGACGCCGGCGCGGATTTCGTGGGCGGCGACGACATGGTCCAGAAAATCACCGAGGGCTGGACGGACTACGAAGCGGTGATCGCCACGCCGGACATGATGAAGTCCGCAGGACGGCTGGGAAAAGTGCTCGGCCCGCGCGGCCTGATGCCGAATCCGAAGACTGGAACGGTGACGTTTGATGTCGCCAAAGCGATCAAGGAAATCAAGGCCGGAAAAGTGGAATTTCGGCTCGATAAGACTGGGCTGATTCATTCGCCGATCGGGAAGATCAGTTTCCCGGCAAAGAGTCTTGCGGAAAACGCCCATGCTTTGCTCGAAGCGATTGTGAAGGCGAAGCCTTCCGCGGCGAAGGGCAAGTACATCAAGAAGATCACGCTGACCTCGACGATGGGTCCGGGGATTTTGATTGACCATGCCGAGGCGGAAATCGGCACGGCGGTAGCGGCGTAGACGAGATCGGAGGAATTCTCGCTTGTCGAAGCAAGCTAAGGGCGAGTTCGAGAGCAGTTCGGCATGAAGAAGAAGGCCGAAAAAGTAACGCAGGCCGAGAACTTGCGAAAGCAGCTTGCGACGGTTTCGACCGTTATTCTTTCGACGTTTCAGGGAATCACGGTCGAGCAGGACACCAAGCTGCGGCGGTCGGTGGAAGCCGCCGGCGGCCACTATCAGGTGGTGAAGAACAGGGTGGCCCAACGCGCCGGTGAAGGCACGCCGGCCGAAGGCCTGCTCAAGGGCCTGAAGGGCACGAATTCGATCTGCGTACACGAAGACCGACCCGGTCGCGCTCGCGAAGATTCTGACCAAAGTCGCGAAGGATGTTCCGGCGTTCCAGTTCCGCGCGGGATTGGGTGGAAGGGCGCGTCATTTCGATTCAGGAGATCAACCAGCTCGCGCTGCTTCCGAGCAAGGAAGAGCTGATCAGCAAGATCATGTTCATGCTGAATGCGCCGGCGCAACGAGTGGCGACGGTGCTGGCGGCGGTGCCGCGCAATCTGGCGGTGGTGACGAGCGAAGCAGTGAAGGCAAACAAATTTGCAGGGGGCGGCGCAGCACCGGAAAACGCGCCGGCGCCTGAAGCGGCTCAGTAGAAAAGATTTTTGGTCTTTTTAGCTTTTCATCTTGAGGAGGATAGACACGGCAATGGCTAGCAAAGTGGAAACAATTCTGGAAGAAATCAAGGGTCTGACGCTGCTGGAGGCTTCCGACCTGGTCAAGAAAATGGAAGAAGCCTTCGGAGTTTCTGCGGCTGCAGCGGCGCCAGTAATGATGGCGGGCGCGGCGGGCGCGGGTGCGGCAGGCGGCGCGCCGGAGGAGAAGACGGAATTCACCGTCGTCCTCACCGAAGTCGGCGCGAACAAAATCAACGTGATCAAGGCTGTCCGCGAAGTCACCAGCCTGGGCTTGAAGGAAGCCAAGGACCTGGTGGACGGCGCCCCGAAGACGGTGAAAGAGGGCATCAACAAGGACGAAGCGGCGACGATCAAGAAGAAGTTCGAAGACGCCGGAGCCAAGGTCGATATCAAGTAGTGGCAGCCTGCAAACGGCCTTGTGCCGGGCTGCAAAGGAACTCGCCCGCCTACGGCGGGCGCTCGATATTTTGGAACAGAGTACCTCAACTGTTGTCCTTCCCGGACCGGCGGGGCGGGTGTCTATCCGCACTGCCGTATTCGGCGTAGCCCTGAAGGGGATGGTCCATGAGTCATCGTAACGGTAATCGCGTCATGCGGGAACGGGAACGCCTGGACTTCGCCAAAATCAAGACGACGGTCCAGATTCCGAACCTGATTGATGTGCAGAAGAAGTCCTACCAGCGCTTCCTGCAGATGGATCTGCTGCCCAGCGAGCGGGAAGACACGGGCTTGCAGTCCGTGTTCTCGTCCGTTTTCCCGATCCAGGATTTTCGCGGACTGTCGCAGCTGGATTTCGTGGACTACGCGATCGGCAACTGGGAGTGCAAGTGCGGACATCTGCGCGGACTGCATCACCTGCGCGCCACTTGCCGGAATTGCGGCGCGTCCGTGGTCACCAACCCGTACAAGACGGGCGACGTGCTTTGCGCGAAGTGCGGCACGTTCAACAAGAACACGCCGACGTTCTGCAACAAGTGCGGCGACCCGGTCACGCTGCAGCTGAAGTACGACGTGAACGAGTGCCAGGAGCGCGGCATGACGTATTCCGCGCCGCTGAAAGTCACCATCCGCCTCACCATTTACGACAAGGACCCTGATACCGGCGCGAAGTCCATCCGCGACATCAAGGAGCAGGAAGTGTTTTTCGGCGATATTCCGCTGATGACGGAGAACGGCACGTTCGTCATCAACGGCACCGAGCGCGTCATCGTCAGCCAGCTGCATCGCTCGCCCGGCGTTTTCTTCGAGACCGCGAACAACCGCAGCTATTTCCTCGGGAAGATTATTCCGTACCGCGGATCGTGGGTGGAATTCGAATACGACACGAAGAACATTCTCTACGTCCGCATTGACCGCAAGCGCAAATTCCTGGGCTCGATTTTCCTGCGCGCGCTGGGCATCAAGTCGAATGAAGATGTGCTGCGAACGTTCTTCCAGGTCGAGCGGGTTTCGCTGCGCGACGGCGATCTCTACTGGAACGCCTCGGAAGGGCTGATTGACCGCAAGCTTACGCGGGAAATCAAGCATCCGAAGATCGGGCGAGTCGCTGGTTGGCGCGCACAAGCGCATCACCGAAGCGCTTTACAAGGAGCTGGTGAAGGCGCGCGTGACGCAAGTCGAGGCCGGCGTTGCCGATCTCGAAGGCGCTGTCACCGTCGGCGAGCTGGTGAACCGCCAGACCGGCGAAGTGCTGCTCGAAGCGAACAAGCCGCTGACCCCGGAAATGTGGACGGCGATCGGCGAAGCCGGAATCACCGAAGTGGATGTCTGCTTCCCGGACCGCGACGACGTGGGCATCATCGTGTCGCGCACGCTGGAAAAGGACACGATCCACACTCCGAAGGAAGCGCTGATCGAAATCTACCGCAAGCTGCGTCCTGGCGATCCGCCGACGCTGGAAACGGCGACCGCGCTATTCAACGGGATGTTTTTCGACGCGCGCAAGTACGATTTCAGCAAAGTAGGCCGGCTGAAATTCAACATCAAGCTGGGGCTCGAGACTCCGCTCGAAAAGCGGACGCTCGACCCGTCGGACTTTGTCGCGGCGATCAAGTATTTGCTGAAGCTGCGCAAGAACGTCGGCTCGGTGGACGACATCGACCATCTCGGCAACCGCCGCGTTCGCGCGGTGGGCGAGCTGCTCGAGAACCAGTTCCGCATCGGCCTGGTTCGCATGGAGCGCGCGATCAAGGAAAAGATGTCCGTGTACCAGGAAATGTCCACGGCCATGCCGCACGACCTGGTGAACGCGAAGCCTGTGATGGCCGCGATCCGCGAATTCTTCGGGAGTTCGCAGCTTTCGCAGTTCATGGACCAGACCAATCCGCTGAGCGAAATCACCCACAAGCGCCGCCTTTCGGCTCTTGGACCGGGCGGTCTTTCGCGCGAGCGCGCGGGATTCGAAGTCCGCGACGTTCACCCGACGCACTACGGGCGCATTTGCCCGATTGAGACGCCGGAAGGTCCGAACATCGGATTGATCAGCTCGCTTTCCTGCTATGCGCGGATCAACGAATTCGGATTCATCGAGTCGCCCTACCGCAAGGTGAAGGGCGGCCGCGTGATTGACTTCGTGCAGGTCGTCAATTCGGGCGACAGCGAATTCAAGGCCGGCGAAATCGTCGAAAAGGACAAAGTCGAAGAAACGAACGAAGAGCTGAAGCGCAAGCGGATTGTGGTCGAGCCGCACTGCTTCTACCTCTCGGCGTGGGAAGAGGACCGCTACGTGGTCGCGCAGGCCAACGCGTCGCTGGACGACAAGCTGCGGATCACCACCGACCTCGTCAACTGCCGCCAGGCCGGCAACTTCGTTCTGAAGAGCCGCGAAGAAGTGGACTACATCGACGTGTCGCCGAAGCAGCTGGTGTCGGTGGCCGCGAGCTTGATTCCGTTCCTTGAGAACGACGACGCGAACCGCGCGTTGATGGGCTCGAACATGCAGCGCCAGGCCGTGCCGCTGATCAAGGGCGAAGCGCCGCTGGTCGGCACAGGAATGGAGCGAGTCACCGCGCGCGATTCCGGCGCGGTGATCGTCTGCCGCCGCGACGGCATCGTGGATCAGGTGGATTCCGAGCGCGTGATCGTGCGCGTGGAATCGGACCAGTCCGGCGTGCTGAGCCGCGAAGTCGGGTCAGACATTTACCTGCTTACGAAGTTCAAGCGGTCCAACCAGAACACGTGCATCAGCCAGAAGCCGCTGGTTCGCGCGGGAGACCGCGTGAAGCAGGGCCAGGTGCTGGCGGACGGTCCTTGCACCGACCGCGGCGAGCTGGCGCTGGGACGCAACGTCCTGGTCGCCTTCGTGCCGTGGCGCGGATACAACTTTGAGGACGCGATTCTGGTCAGCGAAAAGCTGGTCAAAGAGGATTACTACACCTCGATTCACATCGAAGAGTACGAAATCGAGGCGCGCGATACGAAGCTGGGCCCCGAGGAAATCACGCGCGACATTCCCAACATCAACGAGAGCTTTCTCCGCAACCTGGACGAAAGCGGCGTGATTCGCATCGGCGCGACCGTCAAGCCGGGCGACATTCTGGTCGGCAAAGTGACGCCGAAGGGCGAAACCACGCTGACGCCGGAAGAAAAACTTCTCCGCGCGATTTTCGGCGAGAAGGCCGGCGACGTTCGCGACGCTTCGCTCTACTGCCCTCCGGGCATCGAGGGAACGATCGTGGACGTGAAGATCTTCTGCCGCAAGGGTGCGGAGAAGGACGAGCGCCACAAGGCCATCGAAGCGGCGCACGTTGCGAAGCTCGAAAAGAACCTCGCCGATGAAATTCGCATTCTCACCGACGAGCGCCTGAAGCGCCTGAACGATCTGCTCGGCGGACAGAAGCTGGTCGCCGACCTCCACGACGAGCGCACCAACAAGCGCCTGCTGACCAAGGGCGCGGAGCTGACGCGCGACATCCTGGAAAAAATCTCAACGCGCAACCTGAAGCGCCTGCGCTTGAACGACAAGGACCCGCTGCTAATCGAGAAAATCGACGAGGTCGAGGAAATGACCTCGCGGCAGATCGACGTGCTGCGGAAAATCACCGACGAGCGCATCGCGAAGCTGAAGAAGGGCGATGAACTGCCGCCGGGCGTGATCAAGCTGGTGAAGGCCTACATCGCGATGAAGCGCAAACTTTCGGTCGGCGACAAAATGGCCGGCCGGCACGGAAACAAGGGCGTGATCGCGCGAATCGTTCCGCAGGAAGACATGCCCTACATGCCCGATGGCACGCCGGTTGAAATCGTTCTCAATCCGCTGGGCGTTCCTTCGCGTATGAACGTCGGGCAGATTCTCGAAACGCACCTTGGCTGGGCTTCGAAGGAGCTGGGCGAGCATATCGGCAAGCTGCTGGACGACGAAGCGCGGGTCGAATCGGTGCGCAAATATTTCAAGGATGCGTTCGGACCCACGTCGGTCTGGAAGACGATTGTGGACCTGGACGACGAAGCGATCCTCGATCTGGCGCAGAGCTTCCGCGAGGGCGTTCCGTTCGCCACGCCGGTATTCGACGGCGCCCGCGAAGGGGACATTCGCCACCTGCTCGAATTCACGAAGCTGCCGCAGAGCGGCAAGATCACGCTCTTCGACGGCATGACGGGCGACGAATTCGCGCAGCAAGTCACCGTCGGCTACATCTACATGCTCAAGCTCTCTCACTTGGTTGACGACAAGATTCACGCGCGCTCCATCGGGCCGTATTCGCTGATCACGCAGCAGCCGCTCGGAGGAAAGGCGCAATTCGGAGGCCAGCGCTTCGGAGAAATGGAAGTGTGGGCGCTGGAAGCCTACGGTGCGGCGCACATCCTGCAGGAACTGCTGACCGCGAAATCGGACGACGTGTATGGCCGCGCGAAAATTTACGAGGCCATCGTGAAGGGCGAGCCGGGCATCGAGCCGGGCGTGCCCGAATCGTTCAACGTGCTGGTGCGCGAGTTGCAGTCGCTGTGCCTGGATGTGGAGCTGATGAAGCGCCAGAAGCCGCAACTCGAGAAGGCAGAAGCAGCGGACTAATTTGCGCGTCCCGGGAAATTCCGGGGCGCGTCTGATCAATTTTCTGTTAACGGTTTATTGTTCCGGGTAAGCCGGGACGGGAGGATCATCCCTTGTATCGATCGAGCCCTTATGACCGTGCCAGTCAGATCGCGGATTTTGATTCCATTCGCATCAGCCTTGCGAGCCCGGAAAAAATCCGGTCGTGGTCGCACGGCGAAGTAACCAAGCCGGAGACGATCAACTACCGGACGTTCAAGCCGGAGCGCGACGGACTCTTCTGCGCCAAGATTTTCGGCCCCGTCACCGACTGGGAGTGCCTCTGCGGCAAGTACAAGCGCATGAAGCACCGCGGAGTCATCTGCGACAAGTGCGGCGTCGAAGTGACGCTCAGCAAGGTTCGCCGCGAGCGCCTGGGACATATCGAGCTGGCTTCGCCCTGCTCGCACGTGTGGTTCTTCAAGGGTCTGCCGAGCCGTATCGGCTACCTGCTTGATATCACCATGCGCGATCTCGAGCACATTCTTTACTTCGAGACATTCGTCTGCGTGGATCCGGGCGAAGTGCCGGGACTCAAGGAAAAGGAAATCCTGCCCGAAGAAAAGTTCCGCGAACTCCAGCGGGAATTTCCGGGCAAATTCGACGTGCGCATGGGCGCCGAAGCGATCAAGGAACTTCTGCGCCGCGTGGATGTGGACAAGCTTTCGACCGAGCTGCGCGAAAAGATGAAAATCGATCCGAGCCTGCAGAAGCGGATCAAGTTCGCGAAGCGGCTGAAGGTCCTCGAAGCATTCCGCAAGAGCGGCAACAAGCCGGAGTGGATGATCCTGGACGTGATTCCGGTGCTGCCGCCCGAGCTGCGCCCGTTGGTGCCTCTCGACGGCGGCCGGTTTGCCACGTCCGACTTGAACGACCTGTACCGGCGCGTGATCAACCGCAATAACCGGCTGAAGAAGCTGATGGAGCTTCACGCTCCAGACGTGATCGTCCGCAACGAAAAGCGCATGCTGCAGGAAGCCGTTGACGCGCTGTTCGACAACGGCCGCCGCGGCCGCGTGCTTCGCGGTACGAACAACCGCCCGCTCAAGTCGCTGTCCGACACGCTGAAGGGCAAGCAGGGCCGTTTCCGCCAGAACCTGCTCGGCAAGCGCGTGGACTATTCGGGCCGGTCCGTAATCGTCGTCGGACCGGAACTGAAGCTGCACCAGTGCGGTCTGCCGAAGAAGATGGCGCTCGAGCTTTTCAAGCCGTTCATCTATCACCGGCTGGAAGCTGCGGGGCACTGCACCACGATCAAGCAGGCGAAGGAATTGGTCGAGGCGCAGGAAGCCACGGTTTGGGACATTCTCGAGGACGTGATTCGCGAGCATCCCGTGCTGCTGAACCGCGCTCCGACGCTTCACCGTCTCGGCATTCAGGCTTTCGAGCCGGTGCTCGTGGAGGGCAAGGCGATCCGCATCCACCCGCTCGTTTGCACCGCGTTCAACGCGGACTTCGACGGCGACCAGATGGCGGTGCACATTCCGCTTTCGCCCGAAGCGCAGGTGGAAGCCTCGGTGCTGATGCTCAGCTCGCACAACATTCTGTCGCCGGCCAACGGCTATCCTCTCGCCGTTCCGACGCAGGACATGGTGCTCGGCATTTACTACATGACGAAGGCGAAGCCGAAGGCCAAGGGCGAAGGCCGCGCGTTCGGATCGAGCGACGAAGTTGTGATGGCGCTCGAAGCCGACGAAGTTGAATTGCTCACGCCGATCCGCATGCGCTACACCGGCGAGGTCATCGACCTGACGAACGCGTATGACGATCAGGACGTCTCGCACACCGAGCCGGTAAATCTTTCGAAGCAGTTCCTGCAGACCACCGTCGGCCGCGTGATTTTCAACGATCACCTGCCGTCGGACATGCCGTTCATCAACGGCTTGCTGAAGAAGAAGGGCGTGCAGGCTCTGGTGCTGTATGCCTATCTCCGCTTCGGTCTGGAAAAGACCGTAGTGATGCTCGACCGGCTGAAGGAGCTCGGCTTTCTGTACGCCACGAAGTCCGGCATTTCGATCGGCATCAGCGACATGGTCATCCCCAGCGTGAAGTTCAAGCTGGTGGACGCAGCCGAGCACGAGGTCGTGAAGGTGCAGCAGCAGTATCTGGACGGTGCGATCACCAACGGCGAGCGCTACAACAAGGTCATCGCCATCTGGAGCGACATCACCGAAAAAGTCGCCGATGAAATGTTCAAGGCGCTCGAGGAGCAGGACAAGCAGGGCATCATCAATCCGGTCTACGTCATGGCCGATTCCGGCGCTCGCGGATCGAAGCAGCAGATCCGTCAGCTTTCCGGAATGCGCGGACTGATGGCGAAGCCCTCGGGCGAAGTCATCGAAACGCCGATCACGTCGAACTTCCGCGAAGGCCTCACCGTGCTGCAGTACTTCATCTCCACGCACGGCGCTCGCAAGGGCCTGGCGGATACGGCGCTCAAGACGGCCGATTCCGGCTACCTCACGCGGCGTCTGGTGGACGTGGCGCAGGACGTGATCATCAACGAATTCGATTGCGGCACGGCCGACGGAATCTACGTCGAACCGATTCTCGAAGCCGGAGTCGAAGTCGAACCGTTGCGCGATCGCGTGATCGGCCGCGTGTCACTTGAGAAGATCAAGGACTACGAAGGCAACGTGATCGTCGAGATCAACCAGGAAATCACCGAAGAACTCGCGAACGCGATTCAGGCCGCGGGCATCGAGCGAGTCAACATTCGCTCCGTGCTCACGTGCGAATCCCGCCGCGGAGTTTGCGCGCGGTGCTACGGCCGCAACCTGGCCACCGGGCGCTTCGTGGAGATGGGCGAAGCGGTCGGCGTGATCGCCGCGCAGTCCATCGGCGAGCCCGGCACGCAGCTCACCATGCGGACGTTCCACATCGGCGGCACGGCGACTCGCGTCACCGAGCAGTCGAAGGTCGAGGCCCGCAACAACGGCTTCGTGAAATACATCGACCTGAAGGTGGTCGAGGGCCGCGGCAAGACCCTGATCGCCATGAACCGCTCCGGCTTGATCGCGGTCGTGGACGAAAAGGGCCGCGAAAAGGAACGCCACCACGTGGTTTACGGCGCGCGCTTCAAGGTCGAAGACGGCCAACCGGTCACGCTCGGCCAGACGATGGTCGAATGGGATCCGTACACGTTCTCGATCCTCACGGAAACCGGCGGCACGGTCGAGTTCAAGGACTTGCAGCCCGGCATCACGATCGAAGAGCAGGTGGACGAAGTCACCGGCCTTTCGCAGCTGGTCGTCACGCTTCCCCCGGGTGACGAAAAGCACCAGCCGACGATTTTGGTCCGCGATTCCGCCGGCCGCGCCAAGAAGAAATACCTGATGCCGTCACGCGCCCACTTGATGGTCGTGGATGGCGACGAAGTGCAGCCAGGCGACGTGCTCGCGAAGATCCCGCGCGAGACCACGAAGACCAAGGACATCACCGGCGGTTTGCCGCGCGTCGTCGAACTCTTCGAAACGCGCAAGCCCCGCGATCCCGCGGTCATCAGCGAAATCGACGGCGTGGTGAAATACGGCGAAATCGCCAAGGGCCAGCGCAAGATGTACGTCGAGAGCGAAGATGGCAAGACCGTGAAGGAATACTCCATCCCGCGCGGCGTGCACATCAACGTGCAGGAAGGCGAGCACGTGCGCGCCGGCGAGCCGCTCATTGACGGTCCGCTCAACCCGCACGACTTGCTGGCCGTCCTCGGCGAAAAGTACACGCAGGCCTACCTGGTCAATTCGGTCCAGGAGGTCTACCGGCTGCAGGGCGTCAACATCAACGACAAGCACATCGAGACGATCGTTCGCCAGATGATGCGCTGGGTGAAGGTCGAGGACGTGGGCGACACCACGTTCCTACTCGAGGAGCAGGTGGATAAGTTCCGCTTCCGCGAGGAGAACGACCGGATCATCAGCGATGGTGGCCGTCCGGCAACTGGGCGTCCGCTGCTGCTCGGCATCACCAAGGCTTCGCTCTCGACCGATTCGTTCATCTCCGCGGCGAGCTTCCAGGAGACCACCCGCGTCCTCACCGAAGCGGCGATTTCCGGAAAGGTCGATTACCTGCGCGGCCTGAAGGAAAACGTGATCATGGGCCGCCTGATTCCCGCGGGCACGGGTCTCGAGCGCTACCGCAATATCCAGCTCCTCACCGAAATTCCGAAGGAGGAGCCGCAAGCGATGGAGCCCGAGCTCACGCCGGAAGAGGCGGCGGCGCTCGATTTCCTGCGCAAGGATACCGACGCGATCGCGGAAAGCTAGAACAATGGGGCTCAATCAGCTCCCAACCGAAAAACCAAGGCCGCTTCGCCGCAAGGCAGGGCGGCCTTTTTTCTTGCGCGCACAAGTTGCCCGCAAATCGCCAACTGTGCTTAAATTCGCGAGCTAGTTCTTATCTTCGACGGAGACTGAGAGAATCCATGCGCCGAAAACTGCTCTATTTTGCGACCGCCCTTTTCATGTTGGCTGCGCCAATCCATGCCGCGAAGCGCGCATTTTCAATCGAGGACCTGTACCGTTACCGGCATGTCGAGGACATGCATCTGTCGCCGGACGGCCGAACGATCGTCCTCGTACTCGCGTCGTATGACTTGGGAAAGGCAAAGCGCACGAGCCACATCTGGCTGATGGACGCGGACGGCGGGAACGCGCGGCAGTTCACGTTCGGCGATGGTAGCGAGACCTCGCCGCTTTTTTCGCCCGACGGCAAATGGATTGCTTTCGTTCGCGACGCAGGGGATGACACTGAGCTCTATATCATTCCGGTGAACGGCGGCGGTGCGCGCAAGCTGACGAACATCTCCACAGGGGTTTCCGATCCGCTGTGGGCGCCGGACGGAAGATCCATCGCGTTTTCGAGCGACGTCTATCCGGAATGCGGCGCGGACGACGCCTGCAACAAGAAGATCAGTGACCGTTGGACGAAGGGTCCGCTGCACGCGCATTCGGCGAACGCGCTGCTTTATCGCCATTGGACCGAATGGAAGGATGGCCAGAGAACCCACGTTCTCCTGGCCGACGTTCCGAGCGGGAAGGTGCGCGACTTGACGCCGGGAGATTTCGATTCTCCGCGCTATCAGCTGAGTGGGCCGCTGCAATACGATTTCTCGCCAGACAGCAAGGAGCTGGCGGTCGATTCAGATCGAGGGAGCAACCCGGAGTCCTCGACGAACAGCGATTTGTGGGTTGTTTCGGTGAGCGGCTCACAGCCGGCGCGCAACATCACCGCCTCTAATCCCTCGTTCGACGGCAATCCGAAGTACTCGCCGGATGGGAAATATATCGCCTATCTCATGCAAAAGCAGCCGGGCTACGAATCGGATCTCTTCCGGCTGGCGCTGTACGACCGGGCTGCCGGCACGTCGCGCGTTCTGACGGAATCGTTCCGCAACTGGGTGCAGGATTTCGACTGGGCTGCGGATTCAAAGTCGCTCTATTTCGACGCGCCGGTGGAAGGCGACAATCCAATTTTTCAGGTGTCCGTGGATGGCGGAGCGATTCAGAAAATCCTGGTGGACAAGACAATCGACTCATTCAACGTTTCGCACGACGGCCGCCGAATGGTATACGCGCAGCGCTCCGTGGGAGCCGTGCCGGAGATTTATGCGGTGGATTTGACCGGGGGAACCGCATCCGCACCGCAGCGCCTTTCGCACTTTAATGATGACTTTATGAATGAGGTGGATGTCCGCCCGGCCGAGAGGATGTGGGTGTCGGGAGCCGGTGGCGCGAAGATCGAGGTCTTCATCGTAAAGCCTCACGATTTCGATCCGTCGAAAAAATATCCGCTGATTCTCAACGTGCACGGCGGTCCGCAGGACCAGTGGCAAGACAGCTTCCGGGGGATTGGCAGATCTATCCGGGCGCAGGTTACGTGGTGGCGTTCGCCAATCCGCACGGGTCCACGGGCTACGGACAGGATTTCACGTCCGAGATTTCGGGTGATTGGGGCGGCCAGGTTTTCGACGATCTGATGAAAGTCACCGATGAACTAGCCAAACTGCCCTACGTGGACTCCGACCGGATGGGAGCCATGGGCTGGTCGTATGGCGGCTACATGATGGATTGGTTCGAGGGTCACACGAATCGCTTCAAGGCGATTGCTTCCATGATGGGCGTATTCGATTTGCGCTCGATGTACGGCTCGACCGAGGAGCTATGGTTCCCGGAGTGGGAGTTTAAGGGGCAACCCTGGAACTCGGCGGATTACGACAAATGGTCGCCCTCGTCTTACGTGAAAAATTTCAAGATGCCTTGCATGGTTATTTCCGGCGAACGCGATTACCGGGTGCCGTATACGCAATCGCTTGAATTCTTTACGTCTCTACAGAAGATGAAGGTCCCGTCCAAGCTGTACATCTACTCCCGCGCGGGTCATTGGCCCAGCTGGTACGAGATGGCCCTCTATTACACCGCCCATCTTGAATGGTTTCATGGATATCTGGGAGGAGATGCGCCACCGTGGACTGCGGATCAGTTCCTGCGGAACGCTGTATTTGATCCCGCAACGGGCCAACGCGTCCCATGAAGCCTGGCGCGAACGGCCTATTAAGCATCTTGAAATAGCCAGCCGCTTTCTTTTCCCGTCCGCAGGCCCTCGTCTGTAGACTTTTATACGAGAACATCAGTTTGGCTCCGGCGGGAGCCATTCGCATAGAGAGCAAGGCAAAGGCGTTCATGTCCACGGACTTATCACACAGCGGGAGGGAGCAGTCCGTCTCGGCCAGTGTTTCGGACTCGCACGTTGAAAGGCTTACGGAGGCGATTGTCCGCTCGCAGCACAACTATCGCGAGCTGATTGACCACCTCGACCAGGCGCTTTTTACGCTTTCTCTCGAAGGCGAAGTCAGAGTTGCCAATCTCCGACTTTCCGAGATTCTGGGCATTTCGTTTCAGGAGTTGATCGGCCGCCCTCTCAGCGATTTCATCGAATCACCCACTTTGGCAGAGGCCCTGCGCGGGCTCCCCGCGCTGGTAAAAGATGGCGTCTGGACCGGCACGATCCCTGTTTGGCTGAAGAAGGACAGGTCGCTTCGCTATTTCGATTGTTGGCTCCAGACCGCTGTGGATGGCGACGTCAGGTCCATCATCGGCTGGGCGCGCGACGTTACCAAACAACAGGAATCCGAAATTCGCTTTAAGGAATTATTTGAAACATTCAGCGAAGGAATCCTTTTTGTAACGCCGGACGGCCATTTGCTCGACGCGAATCCTGCCTTGGTCAGAATCCTCGGATACGACAGCAAGGAAGAGTTGCAGGCCATCAACTTCAGGGACCTGTATGCCGACCCTTCCGCTCGAGATGCAGTCATGCGCGAACTCGAAGTAAAGGGATCGATACAAGACCGCGAAATCGTGATGCGCCGTAAGGATGGAAGGCAGATTCATTGCCTCACGTCCGGATTCGCGATACGAGACGCGTCAGGGCGCCCAGTTCGTTTGCAGGGTACTCTCATTGATATCACCGAGCGGCGGGAGATGGAAAAGCGCCTGCAGCAGGAACAGAGTTTCATCCGTCGCATGGTGGCGAGCTTCCCCGATTTGATTGCGGTTCTCGACCGCGATGGGCGCTTCATCTATATCAGCGATCACGTGGAGAAGGTTTTGGGCTGGCAGCCGAACCAATATGTAGGGCGCGTGTTCGGTACGCGCGCGAACCCTGAGGACAAGGCAAAGCTGCACGCGATGTTTCAGCGCGTCGTGAAGGGCGAAGAAAGTCAGGGACAGGTTGAATTCCGGTCACCGCATGCCGATGGTTCCTGGCGGGACCTCCTGCTCACGGCCAGGCCATTTTTCGATGAAGATGGAAAAATCGGCGGATTGGTAACTTCCGCGCGCGACATCACCGAGCGCAAGCGCATGGAGGAGGCTCTGCGCGCGAGTGAGGAGCGCGTCCGCCTGATGGTGGATGGAGTGACAGACTATGCGATTTTCGTGCTGGACCCTGGCGGACACGTGGCCAGCTGGAATCGCGGTGCGGAGCGCATCAAGGGATATCAGGCGAGCGAGATTATCGGGAAGCACTTTTCCATTTTCTACGCACCTGAGGACGTCGCAAGCGGTAAGACCGATCGCAACTTGAAGACGGCGGCAGCGGAAGGCAAGTGCGAGGACGAAGGCTGGCGAGTGCGCAAGGACGGTTCCCGATTCCTGGCGAATGTGGTAATCACGGCACTCCGCGATGAGCAAGGAAAGCTGCAAGGCTTTTCGAAAATTACACGTGACGTCACCCAGCGTTACGAAATGGAAAGAAAGCTTCACCAGGAACAGGAATTCGTCCGCAGCCTGGTCGAATGCTTTCCGGATTTGATTGTGGTGCTGGATCGCGAGGGGCGTTTCAAATTCGTCAGCGAACGTGTGAACGATATTCTCGGTGTGTCGCCCGCCGAATATGTTGGCAAGGCGATCGGCCAACGAATAGGCCCGGAAGACCGGTCAAAACTAAACGAAATGTTCCAAAAGTCCATTTCCGGCCATAAAAACCAAGAGCAAGTCGAAATTAGGGCCCAGCACGCCGATGGCGCCTGGAAAACCCTGCGGGTGAGCGCGAATCCTCTCTTCGACGAAAAAGGGACCATCGTCGGAATGGTCTCATCCGGCCGGGATGTGACGGAATCGAAACATCTCGAACAGCAACTTGCCGACAAGGAAAAATTCGCGGCAATGGGCCAGATGATGGCAGGGGCGGCACATGAATTGAACAACCCGCTGACCGCCATCCTGGGCGTTAGCGACCTCCTTAGGGAACGCGCCGTGGAAGACTCCACGCGCCGTCAGGTGGATCTGGTCCTCCAACAGGCGCGCCGCGCGGCGGCAATCGTCCAAAATCTTCTCGCCTTTTCGAGGCCTTTGGCGCAAGGCCGGACGACGCTCCGGATTGCCGAAATGCTCAGCGAGGCTTTGGGACTCGAACGGGCGAATCTTGAGAAGAAGAATATTCGCGTGAACCTCACCGTACCGCAGGATACTCCTCCCGTGGACGGCGATCGAAAACTTCTCATGCAAGTCTTTCTGAATATTCTGGCCAATGCGGAACAATCCATTTCGCCCGCCCGCGAACAGGGGCAATTGGATATTTCTGTCATTCGCGTCGGTGATCAAATTCGCGTGACGTTTGCCGACGACGGCCCCGGCATTCCAGCGGATATCATCAGCAAGGTGTTCGATCCGTTTTTCACCACGAAACGCCCGGGAGGCGGGAGCGGTCTTGGTCTCACAATATCTCTGGCGGTAATTAAGGAGCACGGGGGAACGATCGAAATTGAGTCTAATCCTGGCGCGGGGGCTGTGATACATGTCGTCCTGCCGGCAGCGGCCGAAGTCCAGCCTGTGCGGGCGCCCGTGGCGCCGGTGGTGAAGTCCGCGCCAGCGTTGCCTGGCGCGGCAGTGTTGCGCGATCATTCAGTCTTGATTGTGGACGACGAGGAAGGCATCCGCGAGATCGTGCAGGAAGGGCTTTCGGCGCGCGGGATGAAGGTGCAAGCAGCGGAAAGCTCCGAGGCAGCGCTGGATTATCTGGCGAAGAATACATGCGAAATCGTTCTCTGCGACTTCAATCTCCCGGGGATGAGCGGCGAAAGGTTATTTGACGAGCTGCGCACCCGTTTAGGGAGCTCGGTCCCGCGGTTTGTATTCATGACGGGTGAGCTTGTGTCTTCAGAAGTGGTGGAACGCTATCGCGGGAAGGGCGCCCGGGTTCTACAGAAGCCTTTCCAGATCTCCGGCCTGGCAACGCTCTTGACGGAACTCTTGCAACCACAGCCGTCATCCGCAAAGTAATCTTCCGCACGCGTTTGCATCACGGCTGCTTCGGAGCGGATGATGCCTCGTTTCTGTCAACTCCGAAATCCCACACGTAGAGGCTTGCGCCTTCGTCCTGCACCATTTGAGCGATGGCGTATTCACCCGATGCTAGCTCCTGCCCGAGCGTGAACCGATAGACGCCGCGGGCGATGTCCCAGCTTTGCATCGGTACAGAATCCCGCTTCTCAGATATTTCTCCGAAAATCTGATCCAGATTCTCGACATGGCGGCTGTCCCCATGCGCTTTTGCGCGGATGAGCACCAACTCCGGTTCCGCGCCGTTGGGCACGCGAACGTAGAATTCCGGTCGGCCTTCAGTTATGCGGAACTTGGCGTGCGCCCCCGCAATTGAAATGGAGTGCCGCGAGGGAATGATCGGAATGGGCACCATCACCTGCTCGATGAAATGACCTTTCGAGAGTTTGGAGTCAGTTTCCGCTTGCGGCAGTGGCATCACCGCTTTTCCGTCGTAGACGAAAAGATGGTCCCCCGGCGGAAGAAATATCCCCGGGGCGACTTCCAGGCTGGCGTCGATATCCAGGGGCACGGCCGCACGCGCTGCTTCCTGCTTGTGTATTTTGGCGACGAGGGCGGCGTCCGTCTTGGCTTCATCAGCCTCGACTTTCTTCGTGGCCTCCCAGTCAACCATCGCAGCCGGAATCTGCTCCCACTGGGAGCTGTCGATGCTGTAATAGCGCACCCGGTCACCCTCGACTGTGTATTCGCGCACCAACTGGTAGCTGCCGTCCGTGAGCATGAGTTTCTTACCGCGGGGCATGACGGGTTTGGCTGCAGGAGCGGCAGATTGACCTCCCGACGATGCGGAATGGGGAGGGTTTGCGGAGTTCTGCGCGTTGAGGATTGGTAGGCTCAAACCCGTGGCGACCAGCAGCACGACCGACAACCCGACCGCCAATGTGGGCGAAATCAAGCGGATCGAGAATGGGTTCCTGGCCATGGTCCTAGCGCCCCCTGCAACCATAGGATGCCAGATGCAGCAATGGGGTTGAGTTAAATCCTAGCTCGCAAAGAGCGAGAATACGACGGGAGGGCAGCGGCTCACAACAAGCTTAAGGGGATGGAAGGCGCGGACTCTAGTGCTGGCAGCGCGGATGGAGCACGTTCACGATCATCAAATCGGAGTGACTGAAGAGCCATCTCTCGGCCCCAGCGGCAGCTTCTGCAACACCGGACAGCGTTCCAAGATGCTTATTACGGGCCAAGCCGCGCAGATGCTCGCTGCAGATTCCTGTGAGGCTCGTGACCTCGTCCTCGGTGAAAACCTTCTGGCTCGACTTGATTCGGACCATCGCACTGGCCTCCGATTCCTTCGCTGCTTCCACAAGATTAATTGCCGCCAGTATTTCCCAGCAATAGTCGTTCCGTACTACTGGACTAGAACTCTCCGGCCAGCATCCACGGCAAAATCCAGTGAATACGGAAGTTTAGATGCAGAAGTCGCGATTGCGTTACAACGAAACGCGACACGTTATTGCGTCTAAAATGGAAATTTGAGTCTCAACTTTGGAATGTTTCTACGATATTTCGTATTTGTTTCGCGTAGTGCATTTGGGGAATCTCAAGAACGAGGCAGCGCTTAAATCGTAGAACCACCGGCCTGCTCGAACGCGTGGGCGATTTGGAGCACACATCCCTCTTTGAAGTGGGGGCCGAAGACTTGCATTCCGACGGGAAGTCCGGCCTTGGTCTTGCCGCAGGGAACTGAGATACCGGGAACCCCGGCAAGCGATCCAGTGACGGTATAGATGTCCGCCAAGTACATTTGGAGAGGGTCAGCGGTTTTTTCGCCCAGGCGAAACGCGGTAGTCGGCGCTGTAGGGGTAATGATCGCGTCCACTTTTTGAAACGCATCCGCGAAATCCCGAGCAATCAACGTACGGACGCTCTGTGCACGCAGGTAGTAGGCATCGTAGTAACCGGCGGAAAGCGCATAGGTTCCGAGCATGATTCGGCACTTAACCTCCGGGCCGAAGCCACGTTCGCGCGTCTGGCGATACATCTCGCTTAGGGTTGCGCCGGGGACGCGCAGGCCGAAGCGTACGCCGTCGTACCGTGCAAGGTTGGAGCTGGCCTCCGCCGTTGCCAGGATGTAATAGGTGGCGATCGCAAAGTCCGTGTGCGGCATTCGCAGCGGGACTCGCCTACAGCCCAGGCGCTCGAGGAGCGCGATTCCTGCTTCGACCTTCGCTTTGACTTCCGGGTCGAGCCCAGCGCCGAAATAGTCTTCGGGGATTCCGATGCGCAGGCCATGTACCTGCTTCGATATTTCCGCTGAGTAGTCCGGGACCGGCACCGGCGCCGAGGTCGAATCACTCTCGTCATGTCCTGCAATTACGGATAGAACCGAGGCTGCATCGGCGACATTTCCGGCGAAGGGGCCGATTTTATCGAGCGAGGACGCGAACGCGATCAGCCCGTAACGGGATACACGACCGTACGTGGGCATGAATCCTGGAATCCCGCAGAACGAACCTGGCTGGCGAATCGAGCCGCCCGTATCGGTCCCCAAGGCTGCCACGGCCAGACCCGCAGCTACGGCCGCCGCCGATCCACCGCTTGACCCGCCCGGGACACGATCGGGAGCGGCCGGATTACGCACCGGCCCGTAGGCGGAATTCTCATTTGAGCCGCCCATGGCGAATTCATCGCAATTCGTTTTTCCCAGGAAAACTGCGCCAGCTTTTTCCAGGCGCTCGACCGCCGTTGCGTCGTAAGGTGGTACGTAAGTTTCGAGAATTTTCGACGCGCAAGTGGTGCGAATGCCGCGGGTGCTGATGACGTCCTTGATAGCGATCGGGACGCCAGCGAGCGGAGGTAGATCTTCGCCGCGAGCGATGGCTGCGTCCACGCGATCTGCTTGTTCATAGGCGCGCTCGGGCGAAAGCGTGAGATAGGCGTTGAGGTCGGCATTGCGGCGGTCGATACGGGCAAAAAACTCGCCCGCAAGTTCACGCGCCGATATTTTCTTCGCCTGAAGCGCCGCGCGCACCCCGGGAATCGTCCACGCCGCAGTCGCGCTCACCGGTCAATCACCTTGGGGACGCGAAAGAAAGGCTTGGCGGCATCGGGCGCGCCGGCAAGAATCGGGCCGGAGACGTCGCAAGGCCGCACGATATCTTCGCGGAGCTCCGGGTGGCTCGATTCGGCGCCGGGCGTTGCGGGCGCGATAGATCACCTGCGCCATTGGCTCGACATCGGTGATATCGAGCTCCTTCAGCTTGTCCATGTACGAGAGAATGCTATCGAGCTTGTCGCGGTACGCATCGATTTCCTCGGGCGACAATCCGAGGTGCGCGAGCTCGGCCACTCTCAACACATCTTCGCGGCTAATTTTCATGTTTGCACATTTAATCTTAGTAGAAACGAGACGCAATGCAAGCAGGTACGGATGTGGACAAAAGGGAAGCGAATGCTACGCGCGACGGCGGCGAATAAAGGGAATATGCGAGTTATCGGCCTCGTGCGAAACGTATCTCGGGCCCGGTTTCGCGGCCACAAACTTGACTTCGCGTACCAAATTGCTGCCCCAGGCTTTATTGATGCGGTCGCGCAACTCCCGCTTCATGCCTTCGATCTGCCGCTGCCACGCTTTCGCGTCTGCCGCTACTTCTAGGAAGGCGCCGTCGCATCGCACGGGCCGCGTATGGGCCGCGAGAATTTTTCCTGCGATGGATGGCCACGCGCCCACGAGCCACGCAAGCGTTGCCTCCGGCCGCTCGAACCGGCGCACTACTTTTCCTAGGAAATCTCCTGCTTTGTCCATGGGAGGCGAGATTCTAACACAATCCATCGACGCGGATTGGCGCGCTTGCACCGAAGATTTAAGCATGCGAAAATTGCGAGTACGCGTTGCATTATCTTCCGGTTATTCGCTCGGCACTTCGACGCAGCAGGGAAGCGCGCGACGGCGATATCGTCTAAGGGTTAGGACGGAGCCCTCTCAAGGCTCAAATCCGGGTTCGATTCCCGGTATCGCTACCATTTCACGGATTTGAATCCACAGCCGGATTACCCGGCTTCGTCCGCTTATTCCAAAAAAAGACAAGCTTGGAAGACGGCGACCGAATGCGGCGCACGTGCGCGCGGAGCTGCTTACTGGCCGGTGCCGGTAAGGACTATGATCTGCGGGTTAAAGAGAGCGTTGTCGTTGACGACGATGCTGCCTCGGTTCAGGCCCTTGGATTTCGGCGTGAAGGTTACCTTGACGACGCAACTGGCCGACGGATTCACCGTGCCGCCGTTCGCGCAGGTGGTCCCGCTGGCGGACGCAAAGTTGCCGGTGAAGACCATGTTTTTGAGGCTTAGCGGCGTGGTGCCGGTGTTTTTCAGAGTCAGCGTCATCGCCGGGCTGGTGGTATTTACTTTCTGCGCGCCGAAATTCAGGAGATACGTGCTGAACGTGGCCTGCGGGTTGATGGGCGTTCCGATCATCGGAACGGATTGCGGGCTTCCGGCGGCCGAGTCTGTGATGCTGAGCGTCGCCGCCTGCGGCGTCGTTTGACCGACATTTGGAATGAACGTGACGATCACAAAGCAGGCTTTGCCGGCCGCAAGCGTGGGCGGGCAAAGCAGGCTCAGGTCGAAGAAGCCGCGGGAATTTACGCCACCGACCGACACAATCGCAACTTTGGTGAGGGTGATAGGCGTTCTCCCAGTGTTGGTCAATGTCACGATCTGCGCGCCGAGCGTCCCGACGTACACATTGCCGAAGTTCACGCTAGAGGGAGAAATCATCAAAGTGCTGGCGGCTGTGGCGTTCACGGTTTGTAAAACGCCAGTCGGAGGCGCTTCCACTGAAGTTGTTATCGCCGGAATAGATGGCGGTAAGCGTTCTGGCTCCTGTTGTAGTGAATGTGATCGAGCAGCTTCCTGTGCCGGAACTGAGCGTGGTTATGCAGCTCTCGCCGGTGCTAGCGGTCACTTTAACGCTGCCGGTGGCGATGCCAGTGCTTGTCCCGGTGACTTTCACGCCAATCGCAACGGGTTGACCTGAGTTCGATGGATTCGGAGAATTCGAAGTGATCGACGTGGTGCTCGTAGCCTTCTGCGCCGTTGTGGACGAGGTGGCTTGCGGCGCCGCGTTGTAGTTGGCATTGCCGGCTTGGTTAGCGGCGAGCGAACAAGTTCCTGTGCCACTGGTCATCGTCACCGTGTTGCCGGAGACTGTGCACGCGCCTGACGCGGTGATTGTTACAGGCAAGCCGGAAGTCGCGGTCGCGGAAATGCTGAACGTGCTGTTGTACGTGGCCATTGCAGGAGCGCCACTAAAGTTGATCGTCTGGTTCGCCTTGTTGACCGTCAGCGCCGTGGTGGTGTTGGTCGCAGCAGAGAAATTAGCGTCGCCCGCGTAGCCATACGTAATTGTGTACGGGGTGGCTGATGCGCCGATCGCCGCAGTCGGAAACACAATAGTGAACGCGCCGTTGCTTCCGATGGCAGCGCTCTGCACCGTTCCATTAATCGTCGCGGAGACCGTCTCGGTCGCGGGCGGATACAGCGGGCCCGGCGCCGAAATGACTCCGGAGAGATTGATTGATGCTGCGCCGAATGCGATTGTCTGCGAGGCGCTCAGTCCGCTAAACGAAGTGGCGAAGCCCTGGATCGTCACGGAGCTGATGCTCAGCACCTGCTCGTTGCCCGCCGAAATCGTTGCCGCATTCGTATAGGCACCCGCGCCCGCCGTCGGATTCGTCACGCTAACGCTAAAATTCGTTCCCGCTGGCAAGCTTCCGAAGGCGCAGTTCAGTATCTGGCTGCCTGCGGCGCCCGCGATGGAGCATGTGCCCGGCCCGCTGTACGCCGGACTAATCGTCCAGTTCGAGCTCGACACGTTCGGCAAAGGATCGTTCAGCGTCACGCCAGCTTCGGTACCAGGCCCGTTGTTGCTCACGGCGATCGAGAAACTGATCGCCTGGCCGGGAGTCGTCGCGCTCGCCGTGCTAGTGCTCGCTAGCTGCCCTGCACCCGCTGTGGGCGGGAACGCGACGGTTACGTCGTTCAGTTGCTTGGTCGTGCCACCGATGCCGACGTCCACCGGCGCAGTCGGATCGAAGAACGTGGTGATATCGAACTCAAACTGGCAGGAGTAGGTCTGCGCCATTCCACCGATCGTCATCGGTTGGGTGCAGACTGAACCGACCGAGGACCCTGGCGTCGGGGCGTAGTCCGGATCGTCGTACAGGCGCGGCGTGCTGCCCGTATACGGTGCAGGAGGCACGAAAGTGTCGTTGTTGAATGTGATCTTCCAGGTCACCGGGCCGGTATAGAAAGCCGGATTCGGTTCCGTACCGGGCGTTCCGGAAAAGACGGAGTAGTGAACGCAGTTGCCGTTCGCGTACGGGTAGCAGAGCGGGACGATGGTGTTGCCATTGGCGTCCGTACCGTTGCTGAAGAAGGTGACGAAGCGGCAATCGAAATCATTGAGCACGGTGTGGCCGACTTCGCAGAGACCATCGGCCTGAGCGGGTGGCATTTCGGTGGCCAGCAGGGTGAGAGGGAAAGTTGTGTTCACCTGCGGCAACTGTAACTGGAACGTCTGCGCGTTGGTATCGGTGCAAGGATTCGAAGGCGTGGGATTGGGATTCGACGGGCAGTCGAAGACCGCTTCCTGGGTGACAGTGGTACCGGGATTAAACATGAAATTGACCATCGCGGGCGGCGGCAAGAAGTTGGCGGAAACGCTGAGCGCGGAACCGACGGTGAGGTCGCAGGTAGCGCCGGTTCCGGAACCAACGCAAGCACCGCCCCAACCGCCGAAGGTGGTTGGGGAAGTGGCGAGCTCGGTCAAAATAATCTGTGTGCCGTTCGCATAGGTAGCTGAGCAGGTTCCGGTCGCGATGCCGTTCGCTTCGCTGCAGTTGATGGCGCCGGTGTTGTCCGTCACCGAACCCGTGCCCGTGCCAATTTCCGATATCGTCACGGCAAAGTTATTGTTAACGGCCGCGTTGACCGTCAACGCGGTGCTGCTATTCGTGGCTGAGGTGAGATTGCTATCCCCGGCGTAGCTATAAGTGATTGTGTAAGGCGTAGCGGACGCTAGAATCGTCGCCGTCGGGAACGCCAATGAGAATGTGCCATTCGCCCCAATGGTAGCAGGCTGCGTCATACCGTTGATGGTTACCGAGATAGTTTCACCACTCGCGGGGAATTCCTGACCAGCCGCCGAAATCGTCCCTGACAGTGTGACTGAAGGGGTGCCGAAAGCGATGGCTTGCGAGGCGCTCAACCCGCTGAATGAAGATGTTGCCGCCTGCACTGTGACTGTGCCAATGCCGAGGAACTGCTCGTTGGTTGCGGTCACCGTCGCCGCATTCGTGTAGGTTCCAGCGCCAGCCGACGCGCTGCTCACATGCACGCTGGCGCTGATGCCCGACTCCAGACTTCCGAACGAGCAGGTCAGCACCTGGCTACCGGTGGCACCCGCGAGAGAGCACGTTCCGGGTCCGCTGTAGGCAGGGCTGATGGTCCAGACCACGCCTGTTCCAGCGGGCAACGGATCGTTCAGCGCGACGTTGTTCTCGGTTCCCGGACCGGCGTTGCTGACCGCGATCGTAAAGCCGATCGGGTTGCCAGCATTCGTTGTGGGCGCGTCAGGCGCGCTGGTCGCAGTCAGTTGTCCCGAAGAGCTGGGCGGGAACGCAACGGTTACGTCGTTCAGCTGTTTGGTAGTGCCACCGATGCCGACGTCCACCGGCGCAGTCGGATCGAAGAACGTGGTGATATCGAACTCAAATTGGCAGGAGTAGGTCTGCGCCATTCCACCAATCGTCATCGGTTGGGTGCAGACTGAACCGACCGAGGACCCTGGCGTCGGGGCATAGTCCGGATCGTCGTACAGGCGCGGCGTGCTGCCCGCATACGGTGCTGGAGGCACGAAGGTGTCGTTGTTGAAAGTGATCTTCCAGGTTACCGGGCCGGTGTAGAAGGCCGGGTTTGGTTCCGTACCGGGCGTTCCGGAAAAGACGGAGTAGTGGACGCAGTTGCCGTTCGCGTACGGGTAGCAGAGCGGGACGATGGTGTTGCCATTGGCGTCAGTGCCGTTGCTGAAGAAGGTGACGAAGCGGCAATCGAAATCATTGAGCACGGTGTGGCCGACTTCGCAGAGACCATCGGCCTGAGCGGGTGGCATTTCGGTAGCCAACAGGGTGAGAGGGAAAGTTGTGTTCACCTGCGGCAACTGCAACTGGAACGTCTGGGCGTTGGTATCGGTGCAAGGATTCGTGGGCGTGGGATTGGGATTCGACGGGCAGTCGAAGACCGCTTCCTGGGTGACAGTGGTACCAGGATTAAACATGAAATTGACGGTTGTGGGCGGCGGCAGGAAGTTGGCGGAAACGCTGAGCGCGGCATTGACGGTGAGGCCGCAGGAAGCACCGGTTCCGGAACCGACGCAAGCGCCGCCCCAACCGCCGAAGGTGGTTGGGGAAGTGGCGAGCTCGGTCAAAGCAATCTGTGTGCCGTTCGCGATAAGTAGCTGAGCAGGTTCCGGTGGCGATGCCATTCGCTTCGCTGCAATTGATTGCGCCGGTGTTATCAGTCACCGAACCCGTGCCCGTGCCCATCTCGGAGACCGTAACGCTAAACGTGGGAACGATAGGACCGAAAACAGCCTGCTCGGTTTGGTTGCCACTCACGGTGACGCTGCACGGGGAGGTGCCTGCGCACGTGCTCCAACCATTGAAGACTGTGCCCGCGCTTGGGGTGGCCATAAGTGTAACAATCGTTCCGGATTGGTAGCTCGCCGTGCACGTGCCAGTAACCACGCCGCCCGTGTCAACACAGTTGATCTGCCCGAGATCGTCGGTGACGCTGCCTGTGCCCGTGCCCGGCTCGGTTATCATCAAGGTATTGGAGCTTGAGACGCCAGTGCCTACGGCCAATACGACCGACGTGGCGTTGTAGGTGACGTTCCACGCAAGATCCGCAGGCAGACCCGGCGAATTGATTGACGAGAACTGGCCGGTCCTGGAGCCCACCGTCATGATCGTGCACTGATCGCCCGAGGTTGGCGTGTAGCCATTTACGAATCGAATATTCAGCGCGCCGGCCAAACTGGCGGATCCCGAAACGTTAAGGTGCGAGCATTGCGGAACAGTGCCCGGAATGTGCTGAATCGCCGTTTCGTATGAACCCGCAGCGCTCTGCGCGTACGTGGTAGTGATGGTTAGTGCGCCTATCGCAGGAATATCACCGGCTTCCGTGATGCCGGCGTTTGTGACATTGGACGGAATCGTGCCAACGCCGGAGATCACACCGGTTCCAGAAGAGCTGACGCCGCCCGACGCAGTCAAGGTGCCATCCACCTGTGCATTGCCGCCGTTTATTGCGAAGGTTGTAACCGAATCGGACACGCCCGAGGGAATTTGAATCAAGCCTGCCGTCTGCGTGACCGTAGGAATCTGGAATTGGCCGGGACCTTCAATTGTATTTCCGGAGTTGGTGAGTGACGAGCTGCCAACATCCTGGCGAAAGAGCGCATTGCCGTTTGACATCGAGATCGTGCCGTTACCCGTCAGCGTTACTGCATTGACGATGCTGAGGGCAGTGGCGTTGGCGGCTGCGCCTATGGTGATTGAACCGGTATTGTTCAGAGTTCCCGTCAGCTGCATGTCCAGGTTGTTGCTGACCGTGAAGTTGGCAGCGTTGGTTAGCACGCCGTGCGTGATTCCATCCAATATGACTGTGCTCTGCGTGCTTCCAAAGAATGTTGCCGCAGGGTCGCTGCTCAGCGTGCCTCCCTGAATAACCGCCCCGCTCTGGAATTGCACAGACGAGCCACTGGCCGCCGCGATGGATCCGCCCGTGTTGTTCAGCGTATCGGCAACTTGTAGCGTCCCGCCACTCGTTGCCTCGATCAATCCCTGGTTCACGGCCCCGGCTGCATTGAATAGCAGCGCACTGGAAGAATTGGCATTAACGAGCCCCGCAGGCTGGTTGATAAACGTGAGGCCGTTGTTTCCGACCTGTCCTGCGCCCACGATCTTGTTATTGACGTTGGTAAGCGACGAGCCGCCGATGTCCTCGCGGAGCCAGGCATTGCCGTTCGTCAATGTGACCGTTCCGCCGCCGGTGAGCGTAACAGCACCCACCACGCTGAGAGCGGTGCCGTTCGCCGCCGCGTTTACGGTGATCGAGCCGGTATTGTTGAATGTTCCCAGAATCTGGGTGTCCAGGTTGTTGTTGACTATGAACGCAGCCGCATTGGTGAGCGGGCCTTGGGTAGATCCATCCAAAATGACTGTGCTCTGCGTCGATCCGAAAAACGTTGCTCCGCTAAGTTCGTTCAGAGTGCCGCCTTCGATGCGAGCGCCATTCTGGAACTGCACTTGCGAGCCCGTGCCGGCGGCGGTGATATTGGCATTGGCATTGATCACAGGGACGTCCACTTGCAGAATGCCGCCGTTCGTCGCCTCGATTAAGTTCTGATTGACCAGGCCGCTTGCGTTCACGAGCAGGGCGGCCCCATTAATGTTTGCATTAACGAGACCCGCCGGCTGGTTGGTGAACGTGAGCCCGTTGTTTCCCAGCTGCCCTGCTCCCACGATTTTGTTGTTGACGTTGGTGAGCGACGAACCGCCGATATCCTCGCGGAGCCAGGCATTGGCGTTCGTCAATGAGATCGTTCCGCCACCAGTCAGCGTTACGTTGCCGACTACGCTGAGGGCCGTTCCATTCGCGGCCGCGTTCACGGTGATCGAGCCGGTGTTATTGATCGTTCCCAGAATCTGGGCGTCCAGGCTGTTGTTGATTATGTAGCTGGCTTCGTTGTTCAGCGGCCCCTGGGTACTCCCGTCCAAGATCACCGTACTCTGCGTCGATCCGAAAAACAGTCGCTCCGCTGAGTTCGCTAAGCGTGCCGCCCTCGATACGCGCGCCGTTCTGAAATTGCACCTGCGAGCCGCCACTCGTGGCGACGATATTGGCACCGGCATTGTTCACCGTGACGTCGACTTGCAGGACGCCGCCGTTGGTGGCTTCGAACAAACCCTGATTGATCACACCGACGGCATTGACCAGGAGGGCGTTCCCAGTGGCGTTGACAGTTCCGCCAGGCTGGTTGATAAATGTGAGCCCGTTGTTCCCTAGCTGCCCAGCGCCGACGATAGTGTTATTAACATTGGTCAGCGTTGCAGACCCGTCCTGACGAATCCAGGCGTTGTTATTGGTTATCGTCACCGTACCGCCGCCGGTCAGCGTTACGGGACCGACTGCACTGAGCGCGGTGCCATTCCCGGCCGCATCTACGGTCATCGAGCCGGTGTTGTTGATAGTTCCCATGACCTGGGTGTCCAGGCTGTTGCTGATGATGAACGCAGCCGCATTGGTGAGCGGGCCTTCGGTCGATCCATCCAGAATGACGGTGCTGGTAGTCGATCCGAAGAACGTTGCTCCGCTAAGTTCATTCAGCGTGCCGCCCTCGATGCGAGCGCCGCCCAGGAGTTGCACTTGAGAACCAGTGCCGGTGGCAGTGATATTGGCGTTGACATTATCCACGGTGACGTTCACTTGCAGGATGCCGCCGTTCGTAGCCTCGAATAAGTTCTGATTGACCACGCCGTTTGCGTTCACCTGCAGGGCGGCCCCATTGATGTTTGCATTGACGATGCCCGCCGCCTGATTGACGAACGTGAGCCCATTATTTCCAAGCTGTCCTGAACCGACGATCTTGTTATTGAAGTTAGTGAGCGACGAGTTGACAGCATCCTCGCGGAGCCAGGCATTCGCGTTCGTCAATGCGACCGTTCCGCCGCCGGTGAGCGTCACGGCACCCACGATGCTGAGCGCAGTGCCGTTTGCGGCCGCGTTCACGGTGATCGAGCCGGTATTGTTAATCGTTCCCATTAGCTGGGTGTCAAGATTATTGCTGACGGTGAAGACGGCCGCGTTTGTCAGTGGTCCCAGTGTGATTCCGTCCAGAATCACGGTACTTGACGTAGTTCCGAAGAACGCGGCTCCGACGGCACTGCTAAGCGTGCCGGCTTCGATGTGAGCGCCGGTCTGAAATTGTACGGACGCGCCACTGCCGGCGCTGATGGTTCCTCCCGCGTTGCCGACGGTCGCGGCCACTTGCAGCGTGCCGCTTCCGGTTGCTTCGAATGTCCCTTGATTCACAACTCCGGCTGCATTGATGAGCAGAGCGCTGGCGGAATTTGCATTGACCGTACCGGCTGCTTGATTGATGAACGTCAAGCCGTCATTTCCAATTTGTCCCGCGCCCGCGATCGTGTTGTTTACGTTCGTGAGCGACCCAGTCCCGTCCTGCCGGATAATCGCATTGCCGTTGGTCAACGTGACTGTTCCACCGCCGGTCAATGTCACCGCACCGGTGATACTCAGGAATGTGCCGTTCGCCGCTGCGTTCACGGTGATCTGGCCCGAGTTGAAGATGGTTCCCGTAGCAATCAGTTCCAGGTTGTTACCGATCGTCAAACTGCTTCCGGAGTCGATGAAGAGATTTCCGACGGTGACGTTGATGTCAAGGTTGACCTGGCGCGGCGGCATGACCGTCCGTGATGCACACCGTCACACCCGCGCCATTAGGGACTTCGTCCGTGCTCCAGTTAGACGCAGCGCTCCAATTAGTTGACGAGCCACCAGTCCAGATCGCGGCGCCGGAGGCGGCGCAGGCAGTGGCGGCACTCAAGCTGAAGGTTGCGGTAACCGTCTTGTTCGCACTCATTGTGACAATGCAAGTGCCGGTTCCCGTGCAGGCACCCGACCAGCCGACGAACGTCGAGCCCGCGTTCGGAGTCGCAGTCAGCGTTACCGTCGTTCCCTGATTGAATGCGGCGGAGCATGTCGGTTGGCAGCTAATTCGCGTGGGGGTGCTCGAGACTGAGCCGAGTCCTGATCCGCCTTCTCCGACAGACAGTGTGAAGGTAGGAGTCGCGGAACCTGTACCCGTAAGGCTGACACTCTGCACCGTGCCTGTGACTCCGCTCGAATTGTCGGTGAAGTTGAGGGTCGCTGTTTCACCACCGCTTATAGACGGCGTGAAAATAACCGAAACCGTGCACGACGCGTTGGGAGCCAATTGTCCACCGGCCGTGCTGCAAGTGTCGCCGGAACCCTCGGAGAAATCCGCAGCGTTCGTTCCCGTGAAGCCGTAGGTAAACGCCAGGGCAGTGCTGCCGGAATTACTGAGCGTTACAATCTGCGGAGAGCTTGGCGTTTGCGTTTGCTGAATGGAAAAACTGAGGCTCGTGGGGGAAATGTCGCCGAGAGGAGGCGCCACCAGGAACCCGTATCCAAGGATGGTTCCGACCAAGGGGCTGCTCTGTGGTCCCCCGAGCGTGGAAGTAGCATCTTCGCCATCCGTGGCGAAGACATAGACAATGTGGAAGCCTGGCGTGAGTGGCGCCGAAGTGCCCGTAAATCCAGTACCATTCGGTGAGGTCGCTGGAGTTCCCGCCGTCCAGGGTCCCGTCCAACTGTCCACTTGAAATAGGCCGTTATCAATTGCCTGACCCGGAAAACCACTTTCCGCGCTGAACGTGAACGTCGGGGTTTCGCCAGCAGTCAGATTATTCACGTTGCCGCTGATGAGCGCTGTGATGAACGCCACAATGGCGCCCGGGGTTATGGTTTGCTCACTAACCTCTGAAACGTTCGCGCTCAGGTTGTTCGCGACGTACACTTGGTTCGAGGCTGGATCGACCGCCAACGCAATTGGCCCAGTAGCGTTGGGATCGGCGAATGTGGTGCTGGTATTGCTGGCGCCGTCAATGGCCGTGATGCTGCCTGAGTCGGAGCCTCCGTTGCCATTGTTCGCCACGTAAATTTGATTCGTTGCGAGATTGACCACGATTCCGCGAGGCGCGGTGCCTGCGCCAACCGTCGCGGTAACCGCCATCGTGGCGCCGTTAATCACCGTCACGTTATTCGTGCCCGAGTTCGCCACGTAAATCGTGTTGGTCGTGGGATTCACGTCAATGGCTATCGGATTGATATCTGTGCCAATCGTGGCGAGGATCTGGTTTGTTGCGCCGGCAATCAAGGTCACGTTGTCGCTCGAGGAATTCACGACAAATACGGTGTTGGTTATCGGATTGACGGCAATTGCCGCCGGATGACTCGCGGCGGGATCGTTGAGAGTCACGACCGTGGAACTCAGCGGATCGAAAACCGATACGTTATTGCTGCCGCTGTTCGCGACGTACACCTTGCCGGTCGCCGCGTTCACCGCAATTGCGGCGGGACCCAGGGCATTGGGATCGCTGATCGTCGAAACCTGATTTGTGATGCCGTCAATCACCGTGACGTTGTTGCTCGTCGAGTTCGCGACGTAAATCTTGTTCGTTACAGGATTCACCGCTACGGCGATGGGGCCCCTCGCATTCGGGTCCGCCACGGTCGTGGTCGTTTCGTTCACTCCGCTGATCAATGTCACGTTGTTACTGTTTGCGTTCGCTACGTAGATCTGCTCGCTGAAAGGGTTCAGCGCGATCGCCACGGGATGGCTGGCATTCGGATCGGCGACCGTTTTTGAAATTTGAGTCGGTGAGCCAAAAAACGATCCGCTGATTATTGTGATGTTGTTGCTATTCGCATTGGCCACGATCACCAAGTGCCGGACGGGATCCACGGCAATGGCCGCAGGATGATTTGCGGTCGCATCGGTGATTGTGGTCGTGCTGTTGACGGCTCCGTTGATTGCAGACACCGAGCTGCTGCTACTATCAGCTACGTAAATCTGATGCGTTACCGGATTGACTGCGATCGCCACAGGAAGGCTGCTGCCCGGGTCCTTGAGAGTGATCGTGGTGTTTGTCGTGCCATTGATGGCGGTCACATTGTCGCTGGTCGCATTCACCACATAGATCGTGTTCGTTACTGAATTGGAGGCCAGCGCCACGGGTCCGACGGCGTTCGGATCGGTGATGGTGGCGACGAGTGACGCGCCCTCCACAGCCGTTACGTTATTGCTACCGTTGTTCGCCACATAGGCGATGCTCGTTGCCGGGTTGACGGTCACGGCGATTGGGGCGATTGCATTGGGGTCGGCAAGCGAAGCGGTCGAGTTGTCTGCGCCGCTGATCGTAGTAATGCTGCCGTGGTCCGATCCTCCGTTGCCATTGTTCGCCACGAAAATTGCATTAATTTCGGAATTCACGGCTACCGATACAGGATTCGTCCCCGTCGTGACGGTCGCAGCTACCTGATTCGACGATCCGTTGATGACGGTGACGTTGCCGGAGCCTTTGTTCGCGACATAAATCATGTCCGTCGCCGGATTCACCGCGATGGCCACGGGATTCGTCCCAGTCGGCACCGTCACCGACGTCACATTCGGGGTTCCGCTGACGATTGTCACGCTGAACGCCGTCACGTTGCTGCCGCCGCTGTTGGCGACATACGCTGTATTCGTCAGCGGATCAACCGCGATTGCGGAAGGATTCGTTCCCATCGTTACCGTTGTCAGCACCGTATCGGTCGAGCCGTCGATTACGGTGACGTTGTTACTGCCTTTGTTGACGACATAGATATAGTTTTTCAGGGGATCGATAGCGATGGCTGCGGGAGTCGTACCGGCGATGACTGTGCCAACCACTGTGTCGCTAGCTCCGCTGATCACTGAGACGCCGGGCCCCGTACCAGTTGCCACGTAGATCTTGTTCGTGACCGGATTCACTGCAATCGCGACAGGCGTGCCACTCACCGGAACGCTTTTGGTGAACGTCTGCGCGCTGAGCAAGAGGGGATTGAATGAACGTAACCGCGAGCAGGAGCCAGTGGCTAGCTCGAATACATTGGCGAAGCGTCACACGCGCTGAGGAATTGGATGGTGCTCGATTGCACCGGGGATTCGAAATGTGAAGGGAATGTGCGATCTTGCACAGTTTTCCGCTGGCTCCCCCGTCTCCGGAAAATGTAAATGCGGTCATTTTTATTGGGTTTACCCGGCTCCTAAATCAGAGCCGACATGCCAGCATCGCACGTAAAGCGATCTGCACGTCCTGGGCCAGACCCGCAGAATCGCATACGTCTATCGGTCAGCCGCCGAGTTACCCGGAAGGGAGTATTCGGGATGAAATTGAGCAAGAAGAATTGGCACTCGACGGCATTACTGAATCATTGCTAGCTTATTTGTAGTCGCGGGAGATTATCCCCGACGATGCGGAATGTCAAGGATGGACCGTACCGATTCAGCGAGTCGAGCAAAGCTTAAGGGTCCTGGAACTCCCATAACCAATCGAATCAGTTTTAACCGGCAGTTTGTTGCCTCGGAGTGACCGTGGTTTTGCGTCTCCCGTCGATGTCGAAACCCGGTCGATCTCAGGGGACAAACCGAGAAAATTGCGAGTCCCAGATGGCTTGCATCCTCGAAGCCCGCCAATCGCGTAATACTGGAACTGCCTCCCTTAACCCACTTGATTTCTCAATATGAAAGACATACTTTCACTTCTCTGTGTCCACCAGCTCGCCGACACCAATATGATGGAATGCCCGCACTGCCATTCGAGTAACCCACCCACGGCGCTTCGTTGCGGCAAGTGCGACACTCCGTTCGATTTTGACGCTGCAACGATGGCTGTCACTGCGGCCGCGGTCATGACGCCTCCGGGCCAGACAGCGGAGAGCTTCGCAAAGGGCTGGTCGCTGCCGGCCCCGACCGCTGCAGGCGCTACCGGTTCGTCTCTTGCGCCCGGCTCTGTGCTGGGCACGCGCTACGAAATCATGCAGATGCTCGGGCAAGGGGGCATGGGCGCGGTTTACAAAGCCAAGGACCTGGAGCTGGACCGCGTGGTTGCTGTGAAAGTGATTCGTCCCGAACTGGCGGTTCATCCCGATGTTCTGCAACGCTTCAAACAGGAATTAATCCTCGCGCGCCAGATTACTCACCGTAATGTGATTCGCATTTTCGATCTCAGCGAAGCGCAGGGAATCAAATTCATCACCATGGAGTTCATCGAGGGCCAGGACCTGAAGGCCCTCATCACCGAGAAAGGGCCGCTGAGCTTCGAGGAATCCGTAGCGAATCATCGAACAAGTCTGCCTGGCGCTTGAGGCGGCGCACAGCGAAGGGGTAGTTCACCGCGATCTGAAACCGCAGAACATCATGCTGGATAAGCAGGGACGCGCCGCGGTAATGGACTTCGGAATTGCGCGCTCGATCGAATCCGGCGGAATGACTCAGACCGGCATGCTCGTGGGCACACCCGAGTACATGTCTCCCGAACAGGTCATGGGCGAACACGTGGACGTTCGCTCCGATCTTTTTACGCTCGGTGTGATTCTCTACGAATTGCTCACCGGAGCTGACGCCGTACAAATCGGACACAGCCCAATCGGCGATGTTCAAGCGGACGCGCGAGCTACCCAAGCCGCCCATTGAAGTTGATTCGACAATCCCCAAGCTGCTGAGCGACATTTCGGTAAAGTGCCTGCAAATTGATCCCGCGCTGCGTTACCAGACCGCCCGCGAAATTCGAGCTGATCTGGAAGCATGGCGCGGAGGCGCCACGCACAGCGGCGCCAGTGTTGTAGCGCGCAGGCCGCTCGGATTCTTCTCGGCGGCCGAAGAAGTGGATTGCAGTGGGAGCTGCCGCCTTATTGGTTCTGCTCGTGGCCGGTTGGATGCTGCGCGGGCGATTGTTTTCTTCTCAACCGTCGCAGCCAGTCACCAGCGACTGCTTCGATCTCGCTTGCGGTCCTGCCTTTTCGCAATGCTTCGGGAGATCAAGTCGCTCGATTGGTTGGGTTCGAGCCTGGCGGAGACGCTTAGCACCGATGTCGGCCAGTCTGCTCACCTCCGCGTCGTTCCGTCTGAACGCGTCAGCCAAATCATCGGAGATTTGCATCTGGCTGCCGATACGTCATTCGATCCGGCTACCATTCAGCGGCTTGCCGGGCTGAGCAATTCTGACAATCTGGTTTGGGGGCACTACGCGCGGTTTGGCGACCAGATTCGAATTGATGCCACGATTCAGGATCTTAAGCATGATCGCACCGCGTCGCTCACCGCATCGGCGACGGAAAGTAACATTCTCGGCGCCATCGATCACCTTGCGGGAGACATTCGTGCAAATCTGGCGCTGTCAAAAAGCTTCGTGAAAGAGTTGCAGGGACAGTCCTTCAAACCCTCAACCAGTTCGATTCCTGCTTTACGCGACTACGATCAAGGCTTGCAGCTTGAGCGACGAGGAAATCATTTAGACGCCATTAAGCAATTCCAGGCATCCACGCAGGAAGATCCCAATTTTGCGCTCGCCTATTCGGAACTCAGCCGAACCTACGCGCAACTGGGGCAAGACAGCGACGCGGAGCAAGCTTCCCGAAAAGCCGTCGCACTTGGCGACCAGCTGCCGACGCAGGAGAAGTATCTGATCGAAGCGGGTCATTACCAGATTCTGCGCGACTACCCGAAAGCCATTGAGGCGTATGAAAATCTGGCCAAGGTGGCGCCGGACAATACCGACGTTCTCTTCAGTCTGGGACTGCTGTACGAAAACTCCAGCGCGTATGACAGCGCTCGCGACGAGTTCTCTAAAGTGCTCAAACTTGATCCGAAGCGCGTAGCCGGTTTGCTAGAGATCGGCAAGGTGGAGATAGAAAGCGGAAACGCGCAAAAGGGCCTCGAGTATCTGGCGCAAGCGCAGGCCATGGCGATTGAATCAGGAAATGACGAAGAAAGAGCAGAGATTCTGCAGGCCATGGGTGGCGGTTACGCGTCGCTAAACAAGCATGACGATGCTATCCGCAATTATCAGGACTCGCTGGCAATCAAGACGAAGCTTGGGCTGAAGAAGGGAATTGCCGATAGCATGCAAGCTATCGCGACATCGCAAGCGGCGCTTGGCCGGCCGGAGCTGGCCTTGAAGAATTACACCGGCGCGCTCGATCTGCGGCGGCAAATCGGAGACAAGGCCGGTACCGGCGATGCGCTGAATGATCTCGCTCAATTTTACGATGACCGCGGCCAGTTCGATAAAGCGCTCGAATTATTTAAAGAATCGTTGCAGATCGAAATTGACGTAGGAAATGAGAGCAATCAGGGACTCGTTTTGAACAACATCGGCAATACGTATCTTTATAAGGCCGATTACCAAAACGCGCGGACCTATTTCGAACAAGCGCTGCAGGTTCGCGAGAAGCTGAAAGTGTCCAGCGACATTGCAGATACACTTCACAACCTGGCCGAGACGCTGGGCAACATGGCGCAGTACGATCAGGCGCTCCAATATTATGTGCGTGCTCTTGACCTGAGGCGCAGTGCTGGCGACAAACTCGCGGCCGCGATCGAATCGTCGAGCATGGGAACGATGTTTGGCTATCAGGGGCGATTTGGCGCGGCGCTCAGTTCAGAGGAGGACGCGGTCAAGGCCGTGCGCGAACTTCAGGAGCACGGGTTCTGGCTTGCACAGATCCTCGGAACCTACGGCCATGCTCTGTCAGAAGTAGGCAGGTTCGACGACGCACAGAAAAATCTAGACGAGGCAATATCGGTGGCGCGCGAACAAAAGAACGAAGGCCAGATTGCCGAAGTGCTGGGTTATCTCGGAGACAACGCCTTTTATCGCGGCGACTTTAAATCAGCGGGCGCTCTTTACGATCAAGCTCTCGAGGCAGCCTCTCATGCTACCGACGCGCATTTGGTTCTGATGTCGAAGCTGAATGCTGCAAAGGTTGCAGTGATGCAGGGTCACTTCCCGGCGGCTTCCGCCTCGCTACGAGCTCTTTCCCAGCAGGCCGACAAAATGGGCCTGAAATATGCGTCGGTGGAATGCTCGATTTACCTTGCCGACGCGGCGATAGGAATGAAGAACTACGCCGCGGCAAAAACCGCGCTGCAGGACGCCTTGAACAACAGCGACAAACTGGGTTTACAGAGCTTGCTTGCGCAAAGCCATTTTTTGCTGGGTCGCGCCACGGAACTTTCAGGCGACGCAGCTGAATCTAAGGGTCATTACAGGGACGCACGACAGATCGCGGACAGCATTCAGAAAGAAGCGCACACTGACGCGATTACTAAACGCAGCGATCTCGGCCCCATCTACGCTCACGTTTCTTGACCCACCGCAGCGGGAACTCCGGAAATCGGTACGATAGGCGAGCCCGCGGCACATTCGTTCGAATTTCTAGATTTCCTCGAAATAGCCGGAAACCACTGGCTAGGTTAGAGTTAGCCAAAGCCTTTACTAATTCCTTATGATTCGCTTATGACTCGTTTATGCCGTTGCGCGTAAGTTCGTACAGCTGAAATTGGCGGCGCGCTACGAGGGCAATGGCTTCCACTCCTAACGGTCCTTCATTCATGCAGTCCGCGCGGCCCGTGGCCAAAGTTTTGGTCGCCACCACCGCGATGCTGGCCTTCATTTCGTACTGGCGGGCTGCGGCAATCGTGCTGAATGACCTGGCGTCTTCCGCGTACTACGCCGGCGGTGAAGCGGAGCAATTCATCGGCAAAACGGCTCCCTGGTTCATCCTCGCAACGATGCTGCTTTCCTATGCGGTCTCCCAAGTGTACGTCGAGAGCTGCAGCATGTTCGTGCGGGGAGGCGTCTATCGCGTGGTCAAGGAAGCGATGGGCGGGACGCTCGCGAAATTCTCTGTCTCTGCGCTGATGTTCGATTATGTCCTCACCGGTCCGATCAGCGGAGTATCCGCGGGACAGTATCTCGCGGGATTGCTGAACGAACTCCTGGCTTACGCGCATATCAATCTCGTGCTGAACGGCGGCGCCACCGCGGCAGCGTTCGCGATCCTGGTGACCGTTTATTTCTGGTGGCAAAACATCAAGGGCATTACGGAATCGAGCGAGAAGGCGCTGTGGATCATGCAGCTGACGACCGTGATGGTGGTCGCGCTGATCGCGTGGTGCGCGTACACGTTGTTCGTGCGCGGATTTCATCTGCCTCCCGCGCCAGTTCCGCACAACATCCTCTTGGACAAGCATTCGCTTGGATGGCTTTCCGGCAAACAATGGGCGCGCACGATAACTCTTGTCGCCGTGTTTGTAGGCTTGGGCCATTCCGTGCTGGCGATGAGCGGAGAAGAATCGCTTGCGCAGGTTTACCGCGAAATCGAACACCCCAAACTCGCCAATCTTAAGAAGGCGGCCTTTGTAATTTTCATTTACAGCATGGTCTTCACATCGCTGGTCTCCTTTTTCGCGGTGATGATCATTCCCGATAAGACCCGGCCGCAATTCTTCGAGAATCTGATCGGTGGCCTGGCGATGAGCTTGACGGGACCATTCGTGGCCCGGCTGATATTTCACATCTTCGTCGTCGTGGTTGGGACGCTGATACTTTCAGGAGCCGTGAATACGGCAATCGTGGGCTCGAACGGTGTGCTCAATCGAGTCTCAGAAGATGGCGTGCTTTCCGATTGGTTCCGACAGCCGCATCCGAAGTTCGGAACCTCTCACCGCATCATTAACATGGTTGTAGTGCTGCAAATCGTTACGATCGTTATCAGTCGCGGCGACGTGACATTCCTGGCAAACCTTTACGCGTTCGGCGTGATTTGGAGCTTCGCCCTGAAGGGAGTCGCCGTACTGGTGCTGCGCTATACCCATCCCCAGGACCGCGAATTCCGGGTGCCGCTGAATTTTCACATCGCTGGAGTGGAGATACCGCTCGGGCTTGGACTGATCACGCTGACTCTGCTCGGGATTGCGGTCGTTAACCTCTTTACGAAGCCGGCCGCGACCGTTTCCGGAATCATTTTCTCCGGACTTCTCTTTGCGACGTTCGAGATTTCCGAGAAAAGGATACAAAAGGCGCTGCGAAGCCGTGGACAGGGGCGGGTCGAGCTCGACCAATTCAATCTGGCGCAGGAAGCCGATTTGACGCCGGAAAACGTTGGCGTGCAGCCGGGGAACATTCTGGTGCCGGTGAGCACGCAGTACGCGCTCTACGGTCTGGAAGCTGCGCTTCGACGCGCCAAGCGAAGGCAGGCGGAAATTGTGGTGCTGCACGTTCGCATGTTGCGACGCGCGGCCTCGGGAGAATACGATCTCGCGCCCGATCAGCTTTTCAGCACAATCGAGCAGCTTCTGTTCACCAAAGTGCTCTCGATCGCGGAAAAGGAAGGCAAACCAGTACGGCTTGCCGTGGCCGCCGCGAACGACCTGTGGGAAGGCGTGCTGCGAACAGCAGAAAATCTGAAATCCAGCGCGATTGTCGCGGGAAGTTCGTCGAAGGCAACGATCACCGAGCAGGCGCACGAAATTGGACTGGCGTGGGAACGAATGCCCGACCCGCGGCCGCGCGTAACGCTGGAGTTGTTCACTCCGTCGGGCCAGGAGCAGGTTTTTTATCTTGGGCCGCACGCGCCGCGGATGACGCCGAAGGAAATTGATCTGCTGCACAGGATTTGGCTGCAGCTGGGGGAGAGCCTGCCGGGCAAGGAAATTCACCATCACGACATCGTCCATTTCGCGCTGACGGAAGTCGAGCGGGAACTGGGTAATGGCGAAAACGATGACGTTCTCGCCCGGCTGCGCGAACACATTACGGATATTGAGGATCGGCGTCAGAAACCGTGAGCATCCACGGAATCGTTCGACAGCTTGGGGTATAAGCATCATGAGCGACGGGCGCATCCTGGTGGTGGACGACGAGCCGCAAATTCGGCGCGTGATGCGCGCGACTTTGGTCACCGAGGGTTATGAAGTTGCGGACGCCCGAAGCGGCAATGACGCACTCGAACGTATCCACTCGGAAAAGTACGACCTGATTCTCCTCGATATCAACATGCCCGGCATCACCGGTATCGAGACTTGCCGCCAGATCCGATTAATTTCCGACGTCTGCATCATCATGATGACCGTGCGCGACCAGGAAAGCGACAAGGTCGCGGCGCTCGACGTGGGGGCGGACGATTACGTTACGAAGCCCTTCAGCATGCCGGAAATGCTGGCGCGCATTCGCGCAGCGCTGCGACGAACGGCAACGTCTCCTCCCTCTGGGACCGGCAACATTCGCATTGGAGAAGTGGAGATTGATTTTCGAGCGCGGTGCCTGACTTCGCACGGGAAACAGATTCGGCTCAGCTCCAAGGAGTTTGATCTGCTCAGCTATCTGGCGTCGCACCCCAATCGAGTGATTCCGCACGAAGAATTGCTGCACGCCGTTTGGGGCCCCGAATATGGGGAAGAGCGCGAGTACTTGCGCGTATTTATCAACCGGCTCCGCAAAAAGATCGAGCCTTCGCCGCAAGATCCCCAGTATCTGATCAAGGAGCCATGGATCGGATACAGCCTGAAGCTGCCAGAGAACTGAGCCCGCCCGATTTTCGCCGTTTATGAATTGCTTACGAATCTTTTATGCCTGCTTTAGGGCTCGACGATTAGTGTCGTTCTGGTCGCCACGATGCGAATCCAGACGCCGAATGAAATCAACCACGAGGCAGGCCGAGATGCCTTCCTCGGGCCACGGCTGGACCCTGGCCTGGAAGTCTTTGTCGTGGACACGACACCTGAGGGAACGCGCACCGCTGTGAAGGCCGCAGCAGCACTGGCCAGGGATTTGTGCGCGCGGGTCGGTTTAATCGTCACCGAAGTGGTTCCTTTTCGTTTGCCGCTGGATCAGCCTCGCGTGTCCGTCGAGTTTCTGAAGGATCGCCAGGATGCGCTCGTATCTCAGGCGGACATCGAAGAGCAGGAAGTCCGAGTCCAGATTTGTCTCTGTCGTGATCGAAAACATACCCTGCATCAATTGCTGCCGCCGCGGTCGCTCGTTGTAATCGGCGGGCGAAGGAATTGGTGGTCGAGGCGTGAGCAGCGGCTGGAGACTTTCCTTGCCCGGCTCGGCCACCATGTAGTCTTCGTCGAAGTCGGAGCAGAAGGCTACGCGGATTCGCGCCGGGAGATTGCGGATTTGCGGACGCGAGCGACGGAGACGACGAGCCGCGAAAGTTAGTTGAATTTCCCGATAACCCTGTCGTATCGAGATCCTGCGTCTCGCCCCTCGTTACTTCCGAATTGAGATTTCATCCCAAGCAAGCGCTACCCAAGCTGTGTTCGACGCCAACGGCGTGAGCCTGGCATCGAAGGTTAAACTAATGCGGTACGCGGACCAGGGTTGGCGCTTCATTTCAGTTGGCACAACAAAGGGTGGTCGCCGGAGCACGGAATCTCTTAGAATCAATCAGGCGCCCGTAGCTCAGTTGGAAAGAGCGTCTGCCTTCTAAGCAGAGGGTCGGGGGTTCGAATCCCTCCGGGCGCGCCACTTACTCCTTCTCTATCATTTATTTAGAGACGGCCATTTCTGGTTCGGCTCCGGCGACAGGCTGTGAAGTGAACCCCTATCTGAGACACTCGCCAAAGTTACACTTTGCAGGGGAATGGAGGTCCCTACAAATGGCAAACGGGCGAGGGTGGCGGTACCCCGAAAACTTCCGTCGGGCGGCAGTCGAGCGGTTCAAATGCTGCGAGAACATTGAGTGGCTGGCGAAGGAACTTGGTGTCCCGCGACAGACCTTATATAGATGGTATGAGGAGAGCGAGCGAGTAGGGGTTGACGAGGAACAACCGACAGAAAAATCGCGTGAATCGAGGCTTCGGAGAGAGATTAGTGATTTGAAGCGTTTAGTTGCCGAGAAGACGTTGGAGGTGGATTTTTTCAAAGGCGCCTTGCAGAAAGTCGAGGCTCGACACCGCTTGAACAGCGGGTTGGCGAGCAGGCATCTACGACCACATCCGGGACGTAATGTCGCTGCAAGGCGGTTTAGTATCGAGCGGATGTGCCTAACTTGTCGGCGTGAGTAGGGCAGGGTTTTACCGGTACTTACGCGCCCAAGACCCCTGGGATGAAGAGATGGGCGTGCGATCCGAGATTCAGAGGATTGCTCTGGAGCACCAGGGGCGTTATGGCTACCGGCGCGTGACAGCGGAGTTGCGGCGTCGCGGAATGCTGGCTAACCACAAAAGAGTAGCGCGGCTCATGCGCGAGGACAGTCTTATTACCACAAAGCTGCAATCGTCCGGCGTTTCAACGGAGGAACAAGGGCACAGCGAGATCTATATCAATCTTGCGAATCGAATGAAGCTTACTGGAACGAATCAGCTATGGGTAGCAGATATCACCTTCGTTCGGTTGAAGCGGGAGTTCGTTTATCTGGCGGTCGTCTCTAGACAGGTTCTCCCGAAAAGTAGTGGGCTGGGACCTGGACAGGACGCTAACGGCACGGTTACCGCTTGTGGCGCTTGAGAAGGCTCTTGAGGAGCGGAGGCCGAAACCCGGCCTGGTGCATCACTCAGATCGCGGCGCGCAATACGCGCACGCCGGATATCTGAGGATGCTGCATAATGTACGGCCTAGTCCCAAGCGTCAGCCGACCGGGCAGCCCTCGCGACAATGCTAACTGCGAAAGCTTCTTTAGGACGCTCAAGCGGGAAGAGGTTGACGCGAAGGAATATAGGGACCTTGAGGATCGTCCGGCTAAACATCGCAGCTTTCATCGAGTGCTATTACAATCGAATAAGACTGCATTCGGCACTCGGTTATCGGCCTCCGGCAGAATTCGAAAGGGTGACCGTTTCTTCCAGCGCCGCGAGCGTTTCGAGCGCCTCGAAACTAGATCTGGTCAGGCGGGCACCAGAATGTTCGCTCGAATAGTAATGTATGCCCGACTGTCACGTAACAGATTGTCTCAACGAGGGGTTCACCGGGCCGATCCAGCGCTGCACTCGATCGCCAAATCAGAGTGTAACAATGTCCGTCATTCGGCAACGAGCTAGGGAAGTCCCGAGAGGATGGCCTTGCACTGCAGTGAGGGGCCCGCTCACGCGTGACCCTCTGCCAACGAAGCAGAGGGTCGTAGGTCGATTCCCTTCGCCAAGCGCCGGAACACAAAGTACCTTCGGCCCTCGTCATTCGAGACGCTTTGAGTTGTGAATGTGTGCATAGTTCCGGTCCTTCTGTTCATCTGCTTCTCTTCGTATCCTGCTGTTCTGCGCGCACAGTTTGCGATTGGCTCTATTTCCGGTCGGGTGACCGACCTTAGCAAAGTGGTCATCGTTGACGCGAGAGTCGCCGGCATCTGCACGGGCACAAATGTCCGCTGTGAAGGTGCGACCAACGACAACCCTCTTTATTCACGGAGCGGCGGATCAGATCGTCCCCGCGAATGACGCGTCTGCGCAAGCACAGCACAGTCCCGAGCATCAGCCGACCTGCCAGCTCTGGTAACAATGCTAACTGTGAAAGTTCTTTCAGAACGCTCACTTTCGAAACGCGACCGCGGCATTTAGGTTAGGTGTTCCGTCTCCCGCGGATTGGTTCGAGAGGCCGGACCGAGCGGCCACCTGATGGTAACCGACCGAAGGTCCACAGGGTTAGCTCCGTGCCGGGCGCAACGTGTCCCACGTACCGAACCTGATGCAAACTCCGGGCGCTGGGTCCGTGCAAGCCGCGGCAGTGCGCGTTGGCATCTCAAGCGCAGCATGTTGTCCGCGTCCCGGGAGGGTCTGCGGGGCGACGAAATTTGCTCTCTCTCCTTGCAAACTACCGCCCTGGCTCGAGAATCAATTTCTGCACGCGCCAGTTCAGCAGTTCCGCGACATACAGCTCATTCTCCGACGGGCACGCGATCTCGTGAATCCAGCCGAACTGCTTCAGCTGCTTGCCCGGACTCGCCGAGCACGCCCAGCACCTTTCCATCCAGGCTCAGCTTGTAGATGCGCCCGGGATACGCATCGGCGCTGTAAAGCACCTGATTCGGCCCCGGCGTGATGCAGATCGCCCACGGCGCGCCGGGCGCCATGCGTCCCGTGTCGCTCGCGGTCGGGCTTGTTGCCGATCGCCGGCACGCGCGTTCGCGGTCGAACGGCACATCGATCGTGATCTGGCGCAGGAATTTGCCGTCGCCGTCGAACACCTGGATGCGCCGATTGCCGCGGTCCGCCACATAGACGTTGCCCTGCGCGTCCGCGGCGATGCTGTGCGGCGTGTTGAATTGCCCGGGCCCGTCGCCCGGCTCGCCCCACGACTTGAGCCAATTGCCATCCTTGTCCACCTTCGCCACGCGCGAATTGATGTAGCCGTCGCTGATGTAGGTGTTGCCGGCCGCGTCCCACGCCACGTCAGTCACCTGGCGGAACATCCCGTCCACCGGCGGCAGCGGCGGACTGCGGATGCTTCAGCGGCCCCGTGCCCTCATCCGAGGCTTCCTGCTTGCGCCCGAACACCATCACCACGCGGCCGGCCGGATTGAACTTGATCACCATGTCCGAGCCTTTGTCGGTGACCCAGATGTTGTCCTCCTTGTCGACCCTCACCGCATGCGCGAACGACCACGCGTAGAGATTGTGGCCGATCTCGCGAATGTACTTGCCGTCTGCGGCCGAACTCCAGCAGCTGCGCGGCCGCCGCGCCATAGGCCGGGCCGGTCGGTATTGCCGCGCGAGAAAACGAAAATGTGCCCCTTCGAATTCACGGCCACGCCGGACACTTCACCGAAATACAAATCAGGCGGCAACTTCAGGAAATTCGGAACCGAACGGTAGGGAATCTCCGGCACCGGCGCCTGCTGCGCGAGCACCACGCCCGCCAGTAAAAAGGGCAAAAAGAAAAATGCGCGTTTCATAACTATCTCCAATCGTCGGAAGAGTATACGGACGCCGTTTGCGCCATCGTCTGAGGAGGCCGGTGGACTCCACGAGAGTCTCGACAGCGGACCCGAGCCGAGGAAGAGCCGCGGCTGAGCTGAGGTCGCCCTGGTTGTAAGCTTGCGCCAACCTGCGGTCTCATTGCGGGGCGTCTTCTACGGCAAATTGACCACCGACGTTCCGCCGTCAGCCGACATTTTTGCACCAAGCCGCAGTCGCAACGGAGCCACCGCATGGCTCGCGCGAACAAGAACTGAACTTCTCACGCACCGAATCGCGGGCCCGGGAAGAAACGCTTGCAACGGCAGGTCGTTATCGGCCGAACTTCCCGACGTAGGTGGATTTCCCGATCGCGTGTCCATCCATGGCCTTCAGGAGCTCAGGGCGGCTTGATTCGGCCAGCAAGTCGAGTTTGATATCCAGTGCGTAGATCTCAACAATGTAGTGGTGCGGAGGCGCACCGGGAGGCGGGCACGGCGGCCGATAGCCGTTCACCTTGCGAGAGTTCTCGCCTTGCGTGATTCCGTCGGGCGAGGTGCCCGGCTTCACGCCAGCCGGAACCGAGGTCGCGCTCCCAGGCACGTTCCAAAAGATCCAGTGCGTAAAGTCCATTGAGCTCTTGGCCGGAGCGGCATCGGTATCGTACATGATTGCGGCGAAGCTCATCGTGCCCTCCGGAGGATTGCTCCAGGCCAGGGCGGGTGAGCCGGCGTTGGGATCAGCGCATGAGTACTGGGTCGGAATCGTGCCGCCATCGGAATATGCGGATATCATTAACTTGAATTCTGACGGTGGCGGCGGCTCTTGTGCCGCTGCGCTGCCAAAACCTACCGCCACCAGTAATACCGTCACTGCGAGCTCCGCCACGGAGTTCGTTCGCATTATGTCCTCCTCGTTTTCTTGTCCTCGTTCAGTACGACCAAATTGCAAGAAACTGTACGCATCTTCGTGGCGCTTCTGCTCTCCGGCACGTCGTGCAGCGAGGGATCCTAGCACGAATCAACTGTTTATTCTGGGAATAAGCGGAGCTGTTTTTGTTGTAATCATCTTATGTGATCCCAAGCAATAGGTTTTGGCTTGGGCGTTTTGAGGAATTGCAATCTTTTCTTAAGAATTTATTTATCACCGTTAAAGGACGCCAGCAGCCACTTTCGTTAGAGTGCGGTTTTTGTGCGGAAAGGGAGTTGCGATCACTATCGGATCGACAATTGCCTTACGGAAGATTGTCGCGTTGAGGCGATAGCTGGTGACGAGGAGGGGCCGGGAGCCCCGACATTTCAATACCGCGCACCGTGTCCGGATTTCAAATGATGGCCTCTTTTATGTCTGGGACCGAACGCACAACGGGATTCAGATATTGAAACCAGACATGACGTAGGTCGATGAGATATTCGTTGCGAGACAGTAGCGGGCGCTGGCGCGACGGACGGCATTGCGTTCTGACCGGATACCGACTAGAAGTACGTGTATGTTTGGGATAGTCCTGACCAGCATGTCTGAATACTCGATTGCGAGACGACAGGAGAACGCTGTATGAAAAGGCGATTCGATCAGACGTTCGCAATGTTGATGACTATGCTGTTTCTCTGTTCGTCCGGGGCATTCGCTCAGAAGTACTCTCCGTCGTTTCCCCGAGACGGAGCAAGAATGGTCTTAGATAACGAGGCTGTCATTGCTTGGGATGTGACCTGGGAAAAGGGCAAACCCACGTCCATGCAAGAGTGTCCGCTTGATGAACTGTCAGTAACTCTGACTGAGGGCGCTGTAAAGGTCACTAAAAGTGGGGGGACGTGGGCTATTGAAGAAGAAAGGTTTGGCTCGGTTCAGCTGGAATCAAAAGGGACGATAGAGGCAAAAGAGGGCGTCAGCGAGCAGCCTAGCCGACAGATAATTTTTCAGTTGAAGGATTACCTCCCACACAATGAGCCAATCCTAAAGGGCATTCCGGGTCAGTTTCCGCGCCCAGGAGCAACCAAGCTTCTTGAAACCGACCGAATAATCGTTTGGGACACGACTTGGACGGAGCTATCACAGCTGCATGCACACTACACTCACACAGCGGCTGTTTTTATTCAGGGGGGAACGATCCATTCTTTTTCCCCTCAGGGCGAGGGTCAGCGCAACGTCACACACAAGACAGGGGATGTAATAATGGGTAGTCTCCGGAATATTCCTCATCAAGAGCAACAAATAGAAGGTTCACCTCGCGCGATATGGATCGAATTCAAGTAGAGTGCGATTGAGCGGCGCATATTGCGTTTGACGCGTGTCATCTAGGCTGTTTGAAGAGTGGAAATCTAACGCAACTTCTCAAATAGGTGCAAATTGAATGGGGCAATGACGGACGCGGTCAACGCTCAAACTCCGGGAGCGAAGCTGCGCGCATTGTTGGCTGAGCCGGGCATCGTGATTGCTCCGGGCGTGTATGACGGGTTTAGCCTGCGCCTCGTCGAGGAGATGGGCTACAAGACGGCCAACATAAGCGGCGCGGGCCTCAGCGAGAGCAATCTTGGCTGGGCCGATGTCGGCATCATGGGATACGCGGAGAATCTGCGCGCCTCTGGGGCGCTCGCCGCCATCAGCTCGATCCCGCTCTCGGCGGATGGCGACACCGGCTACGGCAATGCCTTGAACGTGCATTTCACCATCCAGGGCTTCGAGCGCGCGGGGCTGGCCTGCCTGATGATCGAAGATCAGGCGTGGCCCAAGCGGTGCGGCCATATGGAGGGGACGTCGGTCATCTCCGCCGAAGAGGGCGTAGAGAAAATCAGAGCCGCCGCCAAGGCGCGCCGCGATCCCAATTTCGTCATCAAGGCGCGGACGGATGCGACGGCGATCCACGGCGTTGGCGAGGCGATTCGCCGGCTCAACCTGTACGCCGAAGCGGGCGGCGACTTGTTGTTTGCGGATGCACTGCTCAGCGCCGAGGACATAGCCACGGTCGCGCGGAACGTCATCCGGCCGCTGAGCGTGAATATGGGCTTCGGCATCCGGCAGCGCCCGACGACGCCTTTACTCTCTACGCGGCAGCTTGAGGACATGGGCGTGAAGGTGGTGTCGTACTCGCGCATGCTCACCGCGGCCGCGATCCAGGGCATGAAGAACGCCCTTCAGGTGTTCGGCCAGTCTGTCGCGGAAGGGCGAGTGATCGACCGCCCGGACCTGCTGGTGTCGTTCGGAGAACTCAACGAGCTTATGGGGCTCAAGCAGATCCAGGCGCTCCGGCGGTCCTTCGTTGAGGCATCGGATCGCAAATGAGCGAGGCAGGCGCGCCCAACATGTACGACGTTTGACGCCTCCCGCTCGCAGACGCGCTCGGCTTCGATCTCGATCGCATGCCGAGCTCGCATCACCTGGATTATGAGAGTGCGAGAAAAGAAGTCGCGGAAGCCAGGCCGGATAACCGTCGCTCAAGCAAAGGTGCTGGAGAAGATACACAGGAGGGGAGGCACGGAGATGGTGGTGGATCGCGACATGTGTGAAGCGCTCACGTTGCATCGCCGCCCGCGTATGACTGGGTTGCTGAAAGTGTTGGCGCTTGGCGTGTTGCTGATGGTGACGCTGCGTGGCAGTCCAGCGAGCGCAGGCGTATCGCCAAACGGCGAGGTTGGCGGCCTGCAGGCTAAGTTCGTCGACGTCAAAGGCGTGAGGACACGGTACTACGAAATGGGCCGTGGCGAGCCGTTGGTGTTGCTTAGCGACGGCAACTGGTCCGCCAACGGGAGCGCAAACTACTGGTCCAAGAACATCCCCGGTCTCGCCAAGCGGTTCCACGTTTTTGCGCCTGATGCCCTCGGCTGCGGGATGACGGGCAATCCCCTGAACGACAAGGACTACAACATCGAGGGCATAGTGGAGCACGCGTACCAATTCATCCAGACCCTGAAGCTGGGCAGGGTTCATATCGCGGGTTCGGAACGTGGTGGAGGAAGCGCGTTCTACTTCGCCGTCGAGCATCCGGATATCGTCCGAACCCTGATCATCGCCGATAGCATCACGGCGGCGCCCGAGGGATCCACGGGCAACCGTGCGGCCACTGCCGACAAATGTGCGAACCTATCTGAATTAGAGGAGGCGAAGTGCTTATGTCAGGCCCTCTCCTACAATTGTGCGACGACTTTCGACGACGAGTATTGGGAGGCGACAAAGTATATGGCGAGCCTTCCGAAAGCGCAGGTGACTCGGGAGAAAATTAAGGCCGGCGTCGGCGGGCCGCTCGCGTTCTCTGTTCCGCTAGGAATCGTCGGTGACCCTGGACACGCAGGATTTAATGCGTTTAGAAAGACGTGGATTGAGCGCGTTAGGAACGAAGATGTCCTCCAGATGCCGGTGCTGCTGTACTGGGGATTCAACGATCCGTCGGCCCTGGTGGCGCGAGGGTTGGAACTGTTCGACGTTATCGGGGCGAGAAACTCGAGGACCGAGATGATCATTATAGACAAAGCCGGCCATTATAATGTTCGGGAAAAACCGGAGGAGTTCGATTACCACGTCATCAATTTCATCGAACGCTGGGAGCGTCAACCGGCGACCCGTTCCCATTAAATCGGTCGCGCTGGTAATTCGAGATTTCAGGGCTCGACGGAATAGTGATTTACGGTTTGAGTTTCGGCAGACCTTTTCCAATTTTCACCCGTTAGTAGAAAAAAGAAGAAAGACAAGGGAGGACCCAATATGAAGAGGACCACTATTAAAGGATATTGCAGCGGGCGAGGGGGCGCGTGGCTACTGCTTGGAATGCTGTTGCTAGCGATGCCCTTGGCAGCGGGTACTGGCCAAATCTATGTCGCGAACAACGCCGGAACTACCTTTGATGTGATCGACACTGAGACGAATAAGGTGGTGAAAGTGATCGAGAACTTCGAGGCGCCAGAGACGGCTCGATTCTCTCCCGACGGAAGTCGGGTCTATCTCACGCAAGCGGACGTACACGCCCTCTCTGTTATGGATCGAAAGAGTGGAAAGGTTATCAAATCTGTGCCCCTCAGTGGTTGGCCCAACGATGTAGGAGCAACTAGCGATGGAAGGCTGGTTGTTGTCTGCATCCGCAATACCGATACATCAGCCGACCAGGCCAATGGAATGCTTGATATTATCGACGCGAACTCCCTGGAACGGGTCAAAAGTATCCCGGTCAAAGGAGGGCTGCACGACGTGGAATTAACGAGGGACAGCAAGTATGCGGTCGCCGGCTCGCCGTCCGGACATCTCTTGACCGTTTTTGATCTCCAGAGCATGGAAATCGCTTGGCAGATTCAGTACGACCAGGGAGCACAAACCTTAGCAATTGAGAGTAACCCCGACGGCTCGGGCCGCCGGATATTCCTACAGCTTGCCAATTTCCCGGGATTCACGGTGGTGGATTTTGCGAAGCACGAGGAGGTAGCAAGAATTAAGGTCCCCGACGAACCCAGCGGGTTTGGCAAGGCGAGCTACCACGGCATAGGCATAGCCCCAGACAATAAAACTGTGTGGGTCAACAGCAGAAAGGCCAATTCCATTTTCGTCTACTCGCTCCCTGAAATCAAACTGCTGGGACGTGTTGCTTTGCCCGAATCCACCCTGCCGGGCACGGATCGGACGTCGGGACCGGCCTGGATCACTTTCAGTCCGGACAGCAAGACAGCCTACGAGTCCAACGCCTATGCCAGGACGGTAACCGCCATCGATGTGAAGACAATGAAAGTTGTGGCTGACATCCCGGTCGGAGAGTATCCCCACCGGATCACCACGTTAACGCTGCCCTAAAGATCGGGCATTTTGTCGTTCGAATCTCTTATGGGGGCGTGGAGCGGTCCGGTGTAGCACAAGAGCCGGGCCGCTCCGACCAGTCTTTCTTTGGTGTGTAGAACGTGTTCGACAGCTCGGAGTGAAAAGCCCCGCCTGCAGTTGTCGTTTCGGGTCCAGCGGGTAATCACTCTTCGCGCTGTCCGTCATTCTGCGCTGCATAGAGTCGATCAAGTTTCTGCTCATAAGCGTCGTAGCCGATGACTTGATACAAATCCGCGCGCGTTTGCATGAGATCGAGCACGCTTTTTTGCGTGCCATCGGCGCGAAGGGCCCGATAAACTTTGACCGCCGCCGCGCTCATAGCCCTGAAAGCTGAGAGAGGGTAGAGCACCAAGCTGACATCAGCTTCCTTAAGCTCCCGAACCGTGAAAAGCGGGCTGACTCCGAATTCCGTGATGTTAGCGAGGACGGGGACTCTCGTTGCAGCGGCAACGCTCCTGTAAATGGCGAGGTCGGTCACTGCTTCAGGGAACACCATGTCGGCTCCTGCTTCAACGCAGGCTGAAAGACGATCGATGACTGAGTTCACGCCTTCCACCGCTAGGGCGTCTGTGCGCGCCATGATGACGAACTCGGAATCCGTTTTGGCATCGACCGCGGCCTTGATTCGGTCCACCATCTCCGTACAGGAGACAATGACCTTGTTCGGTCGGTGACCGCAACGTTTCGTCGCCACTTGGTCTTCGATGTGTAGGCCGCCGGCGCCAAATCTAATCAGGGATTTGACAGTGCGAGCGATGTTAAATGCGCCGCCCCAGCCCGTATCAGCGTCAACCAGAATTGGCAGGTCGCTAATTTCGGTGATTCGGCGGACGTCGGTCAGTACATCATCGGGCGTTGTGATGGCGAGATCGGGGATTCCGAGAGAAGCGACAGCCACGCCCGCGCCAGATAGATACAACGCTCTGAATCCGGCGCACTCCGCCAGTCTCGCCGCGTATGCATTGATCGTACCAACGACCTGGAGCGGTATTTCTGCGGCTACCGCATTACGTAATCTGCGGCCCGCGGATTCAGTTTGGCCCATTTCGAGGTTTCCATATCGAGTAATGCGACATCGGTCTTCCGGTTGGAACCGCGGCCGAGGACACGGCCGTACTTAGAAAACAATATCACTCCACGGACCGCCAAGTCTAAATCTCTTGCCGGTACTGATCCAACAGACCCAGCGGTTCAATGTGAAGCTACACACAGAATGCTAGAATTTCTTTTTCTGAATTCTACGACCATCCGTCGATGTCGTAGCTCTGATTGCTTCATAGGTCTGAGCTCAGAGCAGATTCTATCACGCTGCTTCGACTTCGATCGAGACGCTTTAAGATATTTCAAGAGAAAAATTCGGCCACAGCCTGCTAGAGCCCCATTTGATCGAGCAACGCAATAAATCGCGGGTCGGAGCGGACGGGATCGAGCAAGGGCTCAGTCTTGGCGTACACCATGTCCGTGGAGTGGTCTAAGTAGGATTTCGCGAGGTACTGCAGAGCTTGATCGTGCTCGCCAAGCCCAACGCAGATCAGAGCCACGCTAAATGCAGGCACGTAGTGACGACGCCGGCGCTGCGTCAATTCTTCACGCAGCTTGTAAGCCTTGCGAGTGTTTCCGGACAGCGCCTGTGAGTACCCCAAGAGCGCGACCAGGTTGGAATCGAAGCCGGACAGCCGTTGCGATTCTTCGAACTCACGGATGGCGTCTTCGAAAGCCCCCACAGCCGCATAAGTCATTCCGAGGCGGGTGTGTGCTCGCGCATAATAAGGGTTTAGATCGATGACCTTGCTGTAGGCATTGATAGATCGTTCATATTGGCGGCTAAAGTAAAAGATTCGACCGAACACGGTGTTTATTTCGAGGGAAAGTGGGTCCAGTTCTTGGGCGCGCAGTACTTGGCTGAGGGATTCCTCATACCGGCCCGTGGCCCCCAGACTCAAAGCGTACCAGCTGTGCGCTAATACGTAGTTCGGATCGATCGCGATGGCACGTTGAAACGCCTGCTCAGCCTCCGCCCATTTCCATTCATAATAGAAGTGGACCATTCCGAGAGAGGCGTGCGCTTCCGCGAGCGAATCGTCGAGCTGCAATGCCTTGAGCACTGCCGCTTTAGCTATTGGGGATGCTTGCGAGGCGGGCTCAACCCCGAAAGCGTTCAGCAGTACATAGGAGTCAGCGAGACCTGTGTAGGCAAGTGCGTAGTGTGGATCTTCGGTGGTCGCCTGCTGGAAATACTCGATACTCCGGCGTAGGCCTTCCTCCGTCCTTTTGTTCCAAAAGTAGCGCCCCTCCAAGTAAAGCTGATAGGCCTGGGAGTTCTCTGTTCGCAGCCGCGCCAGGCGGGATTGCGTTCCCCCAGTGAGACGAATGGACATCATTCGCGCGAACCCTTGCGTTACTTTGTCTGCCAACGCGGAAACATTCTCGGACGCCTCCTCGAACGTCTCCGAATTCTGTACGGATCCGTCGATCATGCGGACAAACTGGACCGTGACCCGAACCCGGTCGTGCGACGTCTCGATCTGGCCCGCGAGGATGGCATCTACTTTCAGCTCGCGGCCTACAGCCAGCGGATCGGCTGGCGAATCCGGGTTCAGTCCGGCTCGTGTCGGTCGCACAATTATTTGCCAGGTGCTGGTTAGCCTCGCAATGACGACTTCGGTTAACTCGAGTCCAAGGGACTCGGCTACTGCGTCAGAGTTCATGGATCGAAAGGGCAACACCGTCAATGAGCGAATTCCTGGGACGGGAGCAGGCAATTCAGGTTTGCTCTCCACAACTTTACTGACGTCACCCACAAAGCGATAGCCATGTTTCTCTACCGTCTGGATATACTTGCGCTTCTTCCGATCATCGCCTAACGCCTTGCGAAGAATCGAAATCGCAACTGTGAGATTGCCCTCCTCGACAAAAGTATTGGCCCAAACGGCGTTTATCAATGCGGATTTTTCAATGAGGCGACCACTATTTCTGATCAGAACCAGGAGAGTGTCGAAAGCCTTCGTGGGTATGTGAACAGACCGACCCTCCCGCAGCAATATCCGCTCCTCGGGGTCGACACGGAACGGTCCGAACTCGTATAAGTTTCGAGGCTCTTCTATCATCACAGCAATAACATTTCCTTAAGAAATTGTTTATATCACCTGAAGGACGCCGTTTGCCAACTTAACATATAAATCCGCCCGCAGAAGGAACTTCGCTGTGGATACTGTGAGTGCGACTATTTGCTCTTATATATCACAGCGGACTCTTGAGGGTAGTCGATAATTTTGCGTAGATTAGGTTCCTTTGCAGGCGCAAGGCGTCTGTTTGTGCGCATGTCGGACGCCACTGTGACCAATGATGCCCAAGCAAGACGGACCGGCACACTGGGTTTCAGACGTGAATCGGGTGTTCGCTCTTTAGATCTCAACGAGTTTTAGTTAGGGCATTGTCGCTGTGGCTTCACTTAATTATTTGACTCTGCGTCGGGTACGGAACATTGGGAATACACGGAAGATTCGCAACGGCGGAAGTTTTGATCGAATAGCGTCTAGCGCAAGTCTCGGGAGAGTTGCTCGTTGGGCAGTTTATAGCACGCGACACAACGACACTAAGGAGCTCGCTTATGATTTCTCGGACGACTTCGACGAGTATTGCATTCGTTCTTGCCACGTTTGTGGCATTGACACTCAGCCTATTCGTCAGCGTTCCGGTCTCAGCGCAAGTTACCGGGGCGACGCTTCAAGGCACTGTGACAGACACGTCAGGTGCCACAGTTCCCAACGCCAACGTATCCATTGAGAACACAGCGACGGGAATTACTCGGGCCACCACAACGGATTCAGCTGGCGTGTACAGCGTACCGAACCTGGTTGTTGGGTCTTATGACGTTTCCGCCTCGGCTCCAGGGTTTTCCACCCAGGTGGAACGCGGGGTCGAAGTGACTGTCGGAGCTGTGCGGGTCCAGAATTTCTCGCTTCAAGTGGGTCAAGTTAACCAAAAAATTCTGGTAACTGCGGAAGCGCCGAATGTGGAACTTGCGACCTCTACCATCAGCGCCGTGGTCAATTCCACCACGGTGCGCGAGCTGCCTTTGAACGGACGCGATTGGAGCTCTCTGGCAGTTCTTCAGCCAGGAATCGTTAGTGTTCGGACTCAGGCACCTACGTCGGGTCTCGGAGACCGGAGCGGTCGTGGCTTCGGAAACCAACTAACTGCTGCGGGTCACCGTCCGCAGGAGAACAGCTATCGCATTGACGGGATCAACGTTAACGACATGTCGAACTCATCGCCAGGGAGCGTGCTCGGCGCCCAATTGGGCGTGGACGCGGTTCTGGAGTTTTCCGTCCTGACGGCCAACTACACCGCCGAATATGGGCGGACTTCGGGCGGGGTCATCAATGCCGTGCTGAAGTCAGGCACCAATTCCTTTCACGGAGACGCCTACTGGTTTCTCCGGGACAAGAACCTGGATTCGCGGAACTATTTTGACGGGCCGACCATACCGCCTTTTCATCGCAACCAATGGGGAGGGTCCTTGGGAGGCCCGATAAAGAAAGACAAGACCTTCATCTTCGGCGACTTTGAAGCCGTCCGCCAAGACAAAAGCTTTTCTGACATCAATGTCGTCCCTTCAGTGGCTGCTCGCAACGGGATTCTTTGCTCGCTTTGCGCCACGCCGGACATCTTGAAGAATGACCCGGTCAGCATCAGCGACCCGAACGGCGTTGATCCGGCCACCGGGATTGACAATCTGGTCCTTCCGTTTCTCGCGTTGTATCCGGTGCCCGTGGGATCCTTCGGGAACGGCGACCAAGGTAACGTCATCACTTCACCCCTACAACACTATACCGAAAACTACCTGTCGGTCCGGGTTGACCATACGTTCTCAGAAAAAGACAACTTCTCTGCGGTATATTTCATTGACAGGTCTCCCGAAACCACACCGGACTCCTTTCTCCTTACAAACACTGAACTCCAGAGCGCAAGGCAGATGATCGGCCTGGAAGAAACGCACACTTTCAGCTCCGCATTGGTAAATACTGCGCGGGGCGGCTTCAGCCGGTCGGCGGAGCTAGACACCGTCGGCGGGCAGGTTCTCAATCCTCTTGCGGCGAGTCCAGCTCTAGGCGTCGGAGGCGGATTAGGTGCACCGGAGATATCGATATCGGGCGGCCTAACGATTATGCTGGGAGGATTGCAACACGGTACTAACAGGCTCTCAAACTCCTACCAGGCGTATGACGACGCTTTCCTGATCCGAGGGGCTCACGTGATCAAATTCGGAGCGTCGTATGAGCGCATTCAAGAACGTGAATTCGGTTTAACGACCCAAAACGGGCTCTTCACATTCTCAGCCAGCGGCACAAATTCCGGCCTGAAGAATTTCCTTACAAACATTCCAAACAGTGGCCAAATTGGAGACCGAGCTTTTGCGATTCCGGTGGACATCGCAATGAGCTTTTTCGGAGTCTATGTCCAGGATGATTGGCACTTCCGCCCGAACCTGACGGTGAACATGGGGTTGCGCTACGAGCCGACGACCAACCCGATTGAAACTCACGGCGGGTTCTTCCTCATCCAAGACCTCTACGGCGGACCCCGAGTAAATGTCAATCACCCCTACCAGACGAACCCGACTCTTCGTAATTTCGAGCCGCGGGTCGGTTTCGCCTGGTCCCCGTTTCATAATCAGAAGACGTCAGTCCGGGGCGGGTTTGGAGTCTTCGACATCCTGCCCGGTCCTTGGTACCTGCTCGCTAATCAGAGAAATGCCTACCCGTTCTCATGTACACTGAGCACCAGTTTACTTTCCCAACCCTATTCATTCCCGATAGTAGCGGCCAATTCCCTCCTCGGCACCAGTTGTAACGTGAGTAAAACGGGTGCCTTTGCCCCGACCAGGATCCGAAAAACGCTTACGCCATGAACTGGAACCTGAACGTCGAGCGCGAAATCACACCGACGTTGACGGCTATGGTCGGTTATGTGGGCTCGCACAGCCTCCACTTAGGGATAAACTCTAAGAATATAGATATCGTACCTCCAGTTGCTCCAGGAAGCGATTACTGGCCTGTATCGGGTGGAAAGATCTTAAACTCGAACGCTGGCACAATCAGGCCAGAATTCTGGACCGGGAACTCTCATTATGAAGGCCTGCTGGCGCAAGTCACCAAAAACATGAGCCACGGTCTTCAGGCTCAAGCGAGTTTTACGTGGGGGAAGTGCCTTTCCGACGGGGGGGAAAGCGTTTCGTACGCCGACGAGTACCTAAATTCGTTATCCACGATGAACCTGTTTGTTAAGTCTGCCCGCGATGGCCGTTGCGATTTCGATGTCGCACGGAACTTTGTCGCCAATTACATCTGGCAAGTTCCGAATCCAAAGGTTGGCGGAGCGATTGGGGAATACATCCTGGGCGGCTGGCAGTTAGGAGGTATCTTAACGGTCAGTACGGGCACACCGACAACTCTGGTTATTGCGGGAGACCCGCTTGGCACAATCAACAACCCTAATAGTGATTATCCGGATCTGGTGCGTGGATGCGATCCCGTTAACCATAGTTTCAAGCACGACTCATCAGGTCAGCTCGCCTACATCAACCTCAGCTGTTTCACTGCCCCGGTCGCCCCTGCTTCGATCGCTTCAGACCCGACAAAGTGCTTACCCTATGCGCAGGCATTGACTGTTTCCGGCGTGCCCGTACCCAACACTTGCCGGCAACTCTTTGGCGATGCCGGGCGCAATACGGTGCCCGGGCCGGGCCTGGCGAACCTCGATTTCTCTATCTTCAAGAACAACTATATTAGGAGAATCTCGGAGAGCTTCAATGTTCAATTCCGGGCGGAGTTTTTCAACATCTTGAATCACACCAACTTTCTGGGTCCAAACGCCAATGCGGGCAACAATCAAATCATGAATGCTAGTGGAACGTTCCTGCCGGCTGCAGTTGGCGGAACTACGGGAGGTGTGATTAATTCCACGGGATCTAACACCTCACGACAAATTCAGCTTAGTTTGAAGATGATTTGGTAACGGTTAGAGCTCTTCATGAAGCTACCTGAGAGGTTTTGTGGCTTCTGCGTGCAATTCCGGAACTGCCGGTCGGTGCCATCCCGAGCGAAAGCGACGGATCGGCTGTCGCGGTGACGTTTGCAAAAGCGATTCTTTTCTCCGCTCAAAATGACGCATTCTTGCGGGGTAAAGGCATATAGGAACTAGGAAATCGGGCTAAGGACACCCACACTCAATCTTTGGGGGAAACAATGATTTCTAGAGCGCTCTTGAAGATAATTTTTGCCAGTTTTGTAGGCGTGTCGGCGGTCGCGCTGTATGCGGCTGCTCCGTTCGCGGGGGAGCAGTCCGCCGGAACCCCTGCGGCGCAAGCGGCTTCTACGTCGCCGCCGTCTCTTGATTATGAGTTCTTCAAGACCAGCGTCGAGCCCATCTTCCTGAAAAAGCGGCCGGGGGACCACGCTCACTGCTACATTTGCCATCAGAGAGGCCTTCACGAAGGCAGACCCTTTAGCCTGGAGCCGCTGTCGCCCGGAATGACCTTTTGGACCGAGGAGCAATCTCACCGCAACTTCGAGACTGTCTCGAAACTAGTGATTCCTGGCGCCCCGCAATCGAGTTTACTTCTGATACGTCCCCTGTCGCCGAAAGCGGGCGGCGGCGCCTACACCCACCCGGGAGGATGGCAATTTGCATCCAAGGACGACCCGGACTGGAAGACCATGGAGGCATGGATTCTCGGGAAAAAAGCAGGAGATTCCTCCGCGCCGTAGCCGATGGCGCTCCGATGCAATCCCCGTTCCCGTTACTGAGACCATAATCGATCGATAAGGTTAGGGCGAAGAACGCGCGAGAGGAATGGTCACCAACGGAGTGATATGAAAAATGACGAAGTTGGCCCCCCAATGACTGACCGCGGTCGCCGAGACGTAATGAAAATGGGAGTTGGTGCTGCTATTGCTATGCTGAATGCCCAGAGGGGATCGGCGCAGGTCCCGGCCTCTCGCCTTGGGATCGTGACGCAGACCGACGGGAAGAACGACGCGTATCGGTCTTCTGGAAACGGAACGATGGATGACACGACTCGCCAGATCGTTAGGTATGTGAATTCGATCTCCGAATCCATTCTGACGGGTCCCGTCATCGACGCTCTTGGCAACATCATGGTCGACGCTATGGCCGCCCTCATCGCTGGATTCGAATCTGAGCCCGCTCGAATCTGTGCCCGCTTGGCCCGGTCGACCCAGAGCGACCTCAAAAGTACCGTCCTGGGCTACGGCGTAACGACCTCTCCGGAGCTGGCCGCCTTTGCCAACGGCTGCATGCTGCGCTACGCCGATTTCAATGATGAGGCTTTGACCGGGGGGGCCGGGCATGGGAGCGACATCATTTCGGGTATCCTTGCGATTGGTGAGGCGTTTCACTCGACCGGTACCCAGGTGCTGGTCGCGGTCGCCTTGGGTTATGAGATTATCGGCGCCCTCGCCGATGCTCGTCCCGGCATCGGCTGGGACAGTTGGTACGAGGGACCCGCAGCGGCGATGGCGGTGGGAAAGCTTCTGGGGCTGAACGAAGATCAGCTCGCGAACGCCCTCTCGCTCGCTCTCGTGCCGCACATGCCGATGTCGGTCCGTGGCGACCACTTCTCGCACTGGAAGGGCTGTCATAGCTCGGAGGCCGTTAGATGCGCAGTCTGGGCCAATTTGCTCGTACGCGAGGGGATGACGGGCCCGTCGCAACCGTTCGAGGCCAAACATGGTCTGTTTGACCACAACGTTCCGTTCAGGAAAGAGCTGCGCCTGCCCGAGGCTGGTCCCGACGGGCTAATGAGCGTGCAGAGGGTCGGTTTTAAGCGCTTTCCCGCGGTGGACAGCGCACAGTCGATACTCGAAGTCATCCCGCAGATCAGGGCCTGGACCGGAGTGGACGACATCGAGTCGATTCACGTGGAGGTGCCTCTTGATGTGGTGCAGGGATCCGCGGATCTGGCCAAGTGGGATCCCCGGAATGCTGAGACTGCCGACCACAGCCAGCCGTACATAATTGCCCGGGCGCTGATCGACGGGGAGATCTATCTCGATTCCTTCGCGCCAGAGAAATTCAAGGATCCTGGAGCGAGGCGCCTGATGGAGAAAATCACCATCGCGCCGAATCCCAACTTCAACACGGGAGATGCACTCCTCACCGTGCGCAGGGGTGGGGAGCCACCCGTGCGTCAATTCACGGCCCCCCATGGCGCCGGCACTTTCGAGACGCCGATGTCGCACGAGGACGTCATTGCGAAGTTCAACCGCGTCTGCGCCTTCAGGTCCGTCGCGGAGGCGCAGCGAGACCGCGCTCGCGAAGCATGGTCAAATCTCAAAGCAGTCGGAGACATCGCGGAGCCGATGCGCGCCCTCGCGAATTTCGGCCGGCCTTTGCCTTTATGAGGACGCGTTTCGCGATGCTGGATCCGGGGGAGGCTGTGAACATGAAGAGGAGAAGCTGGTGGCGTGAAGCGAGGTCGACGCGATGCGCGAAGTGAGAAATGGCGAATAACGGCGTGGATGTGGAGATTCGTAACTCGGACGTGCTCATCATCGGCGCTGGCGGAGCGGGGCTTCGCGCCGCTTTGGAGGCGACAAAGTTGGGCGCCCGCGTAACCGTGTTGAGCAAAGGGCCAGTTCCCGGGGGCGCGACCAGCGTCTCAGGCGGCGTGATGCAGGCCGCCGTCGGACCGGACGACAGTCCCGACCAACACTTCCGCGACACCGTTATCGGTGGCCGCTTTCTCAACAACCAAACCCTCCTCCGGACGTTTGTAGACAACGCTCCTCAGAAAGTGCTCGATCTCGAGCGTTACGGTTGTGCGTTCGACCGAAAGAAGGACGGCGCGCTTGATCTGCGGATGCCTTCGGGCGCCACTCGAAAACGGGGAATAGAGGGCGAGGTCAATAGCAACATTCAAAAAATCCTCGCGCAGCGGGCCCTTGAAGGCGGCACTAAGATTCACGAGTTCATGATGGTCACGCGGCTCCTACAGGACGACACGGGGCGTGTATGTGGGGCTACGGCGCTCGACTTCGCCAATGGCACTTTTGTCGCATTTGTCGCCAAAGCGACAGTTCTCGCCACCGGCGCCGCCGGCAGGCTATACGCAGTCACCGCTTGCCCGCGCAGCTCGACGGGTGACGGGATCGCGTTGGCGCGGCGGGCTGGTGCTCGTCTGATAAACCTTGAAATGATGCAGTTCATCCCGCTCGCGTATGTTTATCCCGAGTTCATCAAAGGGTTCACTTTGGGAGAGGCGCCTAACTACGGGCATCATACCCGCTTCCTAAATTCCAAAGGTGAGCGGTATATGTTGAAGTACGATCCGAAACGCGCTGAGTATGCTACGAGGGACACCGCGGCGCGAGCCGGTTACACCGAAATCCAGGAAGGACGTGGGAGCCCCCACGGCGGCATCTGGGTTGACACGACGGCCAACGATCGTCAAGACGGATTGTACCAACCGCACAAGCTGGCCGACCGCTACCAGATGATCGTCGATTTTTACGGGAGCGCGAAGGCGAACTTCAAGGAGCCGTTCGAGGCAACGCCCAGCGCACTTTTCCTCATTGGCGGCGTCGAGATCGACCCGGATTGCCGGACGAATGTGCCCGGACTCTTTGCCGCCGGCGAAGTTACAGCAAACCTCCATGGCGCCAATCGTCTCGGCGCGAATGCCTTGTCGGAAATTCAGGTTTTCGGCTCGATTGTCGGCATTAACGCTGCCGAGGAGTCCAGGAGTGGACCTGCGGCGGCGTCACCGAGTTCCACGGTGCGTCACCAGATCGACGAGGAAAGACTTGCGGTCCTAGGGCTCCTAGAGCGACCGCGAGAACGGCGAGCGTGCGAGGTCAAGCGAGAAATCCAGCGCGTCATGTGGAACGGTGTCGGCGTGGTGCGTGAGGGGAAAAGGCTGCAGACGGCGCTGGATGAGTTCCGGAGCCTGCGCGAGATCGCACGAGAAGAAGTCGGCGTTGTCGGCCATGCGAGACAGTATAACTACGACTGGATTGAAGCGTTGGAGATTCACATGATGATCGATGTGGCCGAGCTGATGGCTGCAGCGGCGTTGAGCAGAACTGAAAGTCGCGGCGCACATTATCGGACCGACTTTCCAAACGAGGATAACACGAACTGGTTACGCGAAACTGTCGTCCAGGACCTCGCAGGGAAGCTGACCGTCACCTCGCAACCGGTGGATATGAGCATCATGTCACTCGCCCAAATGCAATCCTTCGAATAAAGGATAAACGAAGAAATTAATATGACGCCGAAGATCATCAATGTCGTTATCCAACGTTACGATCCGGACCGCGACAAAAGTCCGCGATTTGTGGCCTATCAGGTTCCGTGTCAGGAAGGCATGGTTGTTGCTGATGTGCTGCAGCACTTATACGAGCATGAAACTCCCGACCTGGGCTTCCTCTGGGAATGCCGTACACGTCGATGCGGAACGTGCGCAGTGCGTGTCGGTGATCGACCGGTGCTGACCTGCAGCGAGCCGGTCTGCGATAACATGCGGCTCTCACCGCTCGAAGGAATGCCGGTGGTGCGAGATTTGATCGTCGACCGTAAGGAACTTCTGGAACGGCTCGCGCCGTGGGCCAAGGAGAATGGTGCAGGTGTGCCTCAAGAATCGCGCGTTCTTCTCGAGCCGGGGGAGATTGCGCACTATCGGGCGCTCTCCGAGTGTATCGATTGCTTCATTTGCGACTCGGTCTGCCCGGCGCTTCGCGAGAATGCAAAAGGAGGCGCGCAATTCTCCGGACCGAGGCGCCTCATACGTCTTGAAGCCCAGGTGCAGCGCAGGGCCGAGCCCCTTCCGTGGCTCATGTACGCAGCGCAGGGCAACCCCTCTCTATGCACTCGGTGTTTCGCCTGCACCGAGGCGTGCCCGCGCGAGCTTCGTCCGGCGGAGGCGATTGGATCGCTGACAAAGCGGCTGTATGGGCGTCACGAATTGGATGCCCACAAGACCTCTCACATTAGCAGCTTCGTGCATTCAATTATTCGTGGTGCGTGGCTGGACGAATTCCGTCTCTTACTGGACATCTACGGTGTGCTCGGCGTCGCCAAATTTATTCCCCAAGCGCTGAGGATGCTCAGGCACGGTAAGCTGCCCACGCCACACTTCGGTGAAGCGGCGCAGGGGAAGGATATTCAGACCATCCTGCGGGGATTAGAAAAAGATTCCTGATGAGACGATTGAGGTAAGGGGAGAAACCATGGCATCGCGATACGGATACTTTCAGGGCTGCGCTGCCCGACAAAGCTGTCCTGAGTTGAACCAAGCCACTCTGCTGGTGGCCAAGCACCTCGGCTGGGAGCTGGTCACGCTGGAAAGCGCGGCCTGCACGGGCGCACGTGATCTCATCGAGGCCCAGCCTGACATGGCGATTGTGTTAAATGCCCGCACCCTCTCGCTGGCCGAATCGCAAGGCCTCGACACCCTGATGACGGTCTGTGCCACCTGCACGATCACGCTACGTCAGGTTAACAAGCTGCTGAAAGATGATCCTGCAATTCTAGAAATGGCCAATAAACAACTCGCCCCGATCGGACTTCGATATAACGCCACAGTCGATGTGCGGCACTTTCTTTGGGTTTTGATTGCGGATTACGGTTTAGACCGGTTGAAGGAAAAAGTGCAGCGTCCTCTCACCGACCTGTCCGTAGCGCCCTATTACGGATGCCACATCCTTCGCCCCTCCGATGTTCTCGGTTTCGACGATCCGGATAATCCCCGGTCCCTTCACGACCTTATTATTGCTCTTGGTGGGCGGCCCGCCGACTTCTCGAGCCAAGCCGATTGCTGCGGGTTTCACATGATGACCATCGACGAAGACCGTGCCGCCCGCCACGCGGGAGGCTTGCTGGTTGACGCGCAGCAGCAGGGGGCTCAGGTCATGGTTACGGCCTGTCCCCTATGCCACCTATCGATGGACTCATGGCAGCCGAAATCGGAGCGGGCCATGAAACGCAAAATTGGCATGCCAGTCCTTCACGTTCCCCAACTGGTCGGGCTGGCGCTCGGTTATAACCCGCGTGAGCTAGGTCTGGAGCGGCACATCGTACGGCCAGCCGTGGTCATGGAAAAATACAATGCCCCATAGACATGAACCCGTCATACGGCTGCCTGGCAGACCTATGTCAGCGATTTTGCTCGAGGATCGGCGCGAACTCTTGCCAAAGGATCACGCGGTCATCTATGGCGTGCGTTGTGTAAAGTGTGGCCACCAATGGGAATGCTCCACCGGCTGGCTGCCACTTGCGTGCCCGAAATGCGCCAACCGCATCGAGTACGGCGACCATTTGTCCGCGCACCTTGAAATCATCCAGATGCGCTTCGAGGGGAACACCTGATACCAGCTCCTGCCGGGCGTCCAACGGGACTGCTGGTCGCCGAAGATGTTCGGCACGATTCGCCCTAGTAACACGGCCGACGTTCTCGTTTTCGGTGAAAACTGAACTCGGCCCGGAAGGACTGGTGAATAGTGATGAGACCTTGGGTGCCAACCAGTAGGGGAATAATGACCAATGAGCATTTCAGCTGAATTGGCAAAACGGATTCTGTCCTTGCGGTGTGAGGACCTTCCCGAGGAGGCGCTGGAGTCGGCGAGACGAGCGATTCTCGACACCGTGGGAGTCACGCTCGCCGGCGCCCTCGAGGAGGCAACGAGGACCGTTGACCGTGTGGTGGGGGTGGCCGCCGAGAGTGGCTCGAGTCTCATTTTCGGGAGCGAACGCAGGGCGACTTGCCTCGATGCCGCTCTGATCAACGGCACCGCCGCCCACATCCTCGATTTCGACGATTGCAGCAACACGCTGGGAGGCCATCCGTCGGTACCAATTCTGCCTGCGGTCCTTGCCTTAGCGGAAGAGGTTGACGCGAGCGGCCGTGATCTGCTGCTCGCCTACATTATCGGGTTCGAGACGGAGGCGCGAATCGCTAGCGCCGTGAATTTTCACCATTATCAAAAAGGCTGGCATCCTACAGCGACGCTTGGGATCTTCGGTGCCGCCGCCGCATGCGCGCGCTTGCTCGGCCTGCCCGAGGAGCGCATTGCAACCGCGCTTTCTTTGAGTGTGTCGATGGCTGCTGGCGTAAAGGCAAACTTCGGAACAATGACAAAGTCGCTGCACGTCGGACAGTGCTCGCGGAACGGCCTCTTTGCTGCATTGCTATCCCGGGAGGGCTTCACCTCCCGCCCCGAGGCGTTCGAGCACGAACACGGCTTCCTTAACGTCTACAACGGTCCAGGCACCTTCAATGCCGAGAAGATTTTTGACCACTGGGCAGATCCGCTGAGTATCGTCACGCCGGGCGTGGCGATCAAGCAGTATCCATGCTGCGGCAGCACGCATCCGGCGCTCGACGCGATGATCGAAATCGTCAGCGCCCGCCGAATAGAACCAGTACAAGTTTCTGAAGTTGACGTCTGGATTCACGCGCGGCGTCTCGCGCACACTAACCGGCCGGATCCGCATAGCGCACTCGAGTCGAAGTTCAGCTTGCAGTACTGCTTGGCGCGGGCACTATTGCATGGAAAGGTTGTGCTGGAACATTTCGAAGGCGCCACCTACCTTGATCCGGAGGTTCGCCGCATCATGACGCGGGTTCATGCCGCGCCGTACACGGACGCACAGTTCGATCCCTCCAACCACTTCGGTGCCGAGTTGAAGATCAGGCTGGTTAACGGGCAAACCTACTCGGCGAAAGTGCAGAGTGCGCTGGGGAGAACCGTAGATAATCCGCTTCCGGAGGAGCTACTGAAGGCGAAATTCGAGAACTGCGCGAGTAGAGTTCTGTCGCCGGAGCGGGTCGCACACCTTTATTCGTCGATTCGGCACATCGACCACCTCCCAAGCATTCGCGATTTAACTGCAATGATGGCTAACGACACCACGCTGCAGCGGGCCGTTGTTTGACCGTTCTGTTCTGTTGTGCAGCTACCTGTGGGGCCGAACAGCTGGGTACCGTTGACCAGTCCCGAATTGCGACCCTGGCTAGGAAAGTTAGAGTTGCACAAGGAAGGAGTGATTTCGATTGAGTCATGATGCTTCGAACGCCAATCCGTTTACCCGAGGAATGGCTGCATTCGTATCCGGGCTGCGTTACGAGCTTATTCCGAAAGAAGTAATCGATCGAATCAAGCTGTTGATCCTAGATTCTCTCGGCTGTGCAATCTACGGTGTCCATCTGGAATGGAGCCGCATCCTGATGGGCACGCTTAAACAGCTCGACAGTTCGACTACGTGCGGCGTCTGGGGTACGTCGCTTCGACTCTCGGCACCTCATGCCGCGCTCGTCAACGGCACACTAGTGCAGGGATTTGAGCTCGACGACGTCCATCGAGTGGGTGTGCTGCACGTCGGGGCCGTTACGCTGCCGGCCCTAATCTCCGTCGCGGAGATTCGCCCAGGAATGAGCGGCCGTGATTTTCTGACCGCGGCCGTCGCTGGCTACGAAATTGGTCCTCGGGTAGGAATGTGCATGGGACAGGAGCACATCGGGCAGGGCTGGCATTCGGGAGCGACAGTGGGAGTCTTCTCAGCGGCAGCCGGAGCGGCAGCCGGCCTGCGGCTCTCAGAGGAACAGACCGTCCACGCCTTAGGTATCGCCGGCACGCAATCGGCGGGACTTATGGCTGCCCAATACGGCTCGATGGTCAAACGCATGCATGCGGGTCGGTCTGCGCAGAGCGGATTGTACGGCGCCCTGCTCGCTGAAGCGGGGTTCACGGGGATCGTGAACGTGTTTGAAAGCGAGTACGGGGGCTTCTGCACCACCTTCTCCCGGTCGCAGGATCGGTTCAATCTGGCCGAGCTCACGTCAGGCCTAGGCGAGCGGTTCGAGACGATGAGCATTTCACTTAAGTTCTATTCTTGCGTGGGGAGCAACCACACTACCCTCGATGCAATCCGGGAGATTCGAGCTCGGCGAGCATTCTCCGTTGAGCAGGTGGAACAGGTCGTCGTGCACGCCTCGCAGGTGACAGTCGATCATGTCGGCTGGAGATACAGTCCCGGGGGTGTAACAGCGGCACAATTGAACTTGCCCTTCTGCGTAGCGACTTTGCTCCTTGAAGGAGATGTTTTTGTGGATCAGTTTTCCGAAACTGTACTTGGCAATTCAGCGCGGATAGCGTTAGCGGAAAAAGTCAAGGTCGTACATGATCCGGAAATTACCGCGCGAGGCTCCAAATTCCGTCACATGGTTAGAGTGGAAGTGTCCTTGAAGGACGGAGCTGTTTTGGAACAAACCGTCGAGGCACCTCGTGGAAGCGAACAGCATTTCGCCACCGAGCAGGAAGTATGTGAGAAGTTCGAAAAGTTGGCTGCACGCGGCCTGCCGGATAATCAGGTAGCGCAGATCTGTGAAGCCATTCTACACCTTGAAGAGGTCTCGGACGTTGTGACGCTGGCCAATTTGTTGACAAAATATTGACGTCGTCGTGTTTGCGCATCAAGTACCAATACAGCTCGCTATTGGGATGTCGTTCAATGCACTTCAGTCTCTCTGAAATGACACGATATTTGCGAGGCAACGATGTTACGGCGTATGCCAGTCTCCAAGCAATTCGTTTAGGGGCGTGAGCAACGTCCAAGTATGGCGGAAGTATCACTGGTTTACAGGGACGACAGACTCTAAATATGTAGGCCACCTGCAACTGAGAAACTTGATCAACAGTCGGTCTTAGCGCTGCGCAAAAGGGTGACACCGTGACGACTTTAGGCACGAATTCGTACAGTGTAGCGGAACGACTGGAGCGGCTTCCGATTTCCTCATTTCATCGCCAAATCATGTGGTCGCTCGGCTTCGTCTTTTTCTTCGAAGCCAGTGCAGTCAGCACGTTTGCGAATGCGATGCCCGTGATAAGCAAACAATGGCATTTGAGCGCTTCCACAGATAGCTTTGTGATTTCGGCAACGTTTCTCGGCATGTTCATCGGATCAACAACGGCCGGTTGGCTTTCTGACCGAATCGGTCGAAAAAGAGCGTTGATCTACTTCGCGATCTGGTATGGGGGATTCTCCCTGCTGAATGCATTCGTCTGGGAACCCGTGGGATTGCTGGTCACACGAACATTGACGGGGATCGGAGCGGCCGCGGTTGTTGTCGTGGGAATTACTTACATAAGCGAAATGTTTCCAGCAAACAAGCGGGGAACTTTTCAAGGCTACGTCATGCTCATCGGGCTATGCGGCATTCCCATGACAGGGTATGTCGCTTATCTGACCATTCATGACCTGGGGCCGTGGGCGTGGAGACTCGTATTCGTTTGGGGTTCGCTCGGAGTGTTGTTCGTAATGTTTGCCGCCCGTCTGGAAGAATCTCCTCGCTGGTTTGCCAAGCACGGCCGGACTGCCGACGCCGACGCGGCGCTGGTTCGAATTGAGGCAAGGGTCCAAGCGGAGAAAGGCATGTTGCCTCTTCCTCAGGAACAGATTCTGCCCTCCGGAGTTCCACATACTTACCGAGATTTGTTTGCTCCTGCATATCTACGCCAAACCATCGTCCTGGTCGTGGCGTGGGTCGCTCAGACGCTGGGATTCTACGGATTTATGGCTTGGGTTCCCTGGCTGCTTGGGCAACATGGCTTTTCTTCAGAGAACTCTGTCTTGCTTTCGTCAATTATGCAGCTCGGCGTCGTTCCCGGGGCCCTTCTGGCGGCGGTCATCTCCGATCGTTTCGAGCGCAAGTGGCTTATTGCGGCTGTAGCACTCGGGGTGGCGGCTTTCGGGGTGCCGTACGGCATGTCCTCGCGACCCATCCCCATCATCATATTTGGCTTCCTAGTCGCAGGAGGGTTGCAGTTGTTTGCGCCGCTTTTATTCGCTTATACGCCGGAAGCCTATCCCACCGATATCCGCAATTCCGGCGTGGGATTGGCTTACGGTCTAGGGAGGTTAGCGAACGCGGTGGGTCCCATGATTATCGCGTTGATTTACACCCGTTATGGGTACATCTCCGTATTTGTTTATATCGCGGCGTGCTGGATCGCGGTTGCGATCACGATTGGTGGCTTTGGCTTGAGGACCCGTGGGCAGTCGCTCGAAATGCTGAGCGAAGTTGCGAGGATCGAAACGTGATGGTTGATCCGGACCTTTCACGCGAACACCGGACTAGCCTGCCTTGTTCACGAAAAGGGAAATAGCCAAGAATTTTTGTGTAAGCAAAACCAAATATGTGACAAGGGCAGAATTTGACAGCAGATCGATCGAGCGTGACAGAAGCAGGTACTGAAGTAGTGGGCATTCGGTTATTCCGCGCCATGAGGGCCATGGGGACTTTAAGTCGCTGGTGGATTGCAGTTGCTGGTGTTTGTCTCCAAATGGCATTAGGAGCGGCCTACGCGTGGAGCGTGTTCCGGATTCCGCTTTCAAACGAGTTTGGCTGGAGCATTTCCCGAGTTACTTTCACCTTCACCATAAGCTGGTTTTTCCTGGGATGTGCGGCCGTTCTGGGCGGCCTATGGCTCGAGCGGAGCAGTCCGAGGGTGGTGGCCATGACAGCCGGATTGCTGTGGGGCTCAGGAGTGTTCCTCGCCAGCTTTTCTGCCAATGGACTATGGTGGCTCTATCTCACTTATGGCGTTCTCGGCGGAACGGGTCTTGGAATGGGATACATCGTACCGGTGGCTGTACTGGTGAAGTGGTTTCCCGAACGTAGAGGGCTCATTACAGGCATTGCCGTCGGTGGATTCGGTGCCGGCTCCCTGATTTCTGCGCCCATTGCCATTCGTTTGATACAACGCGTAGGAGTACTCCCGACGTTTGCATATCTTGGAATTGCGTATGCAATTGTCACCATTACCGCAGGTTCGTTCATGCGCAATCCACCGGAAGGATGGCAGCCGGAAGGATGGACTCCAACCGTTTTGCAAGTGTCCCAGCGGTCGGATCGCGATTACACGCTCGTTGAAGCAATAACGAAATGGCAATGGTGGGCTCTCTGCTTGCTATTGTCGATCAATACCATGGCCGGCTTGTCGATTGTTTCCCAAGCGGCGCCTATCTTTCAGGAAATGGGAAAAGCCAGCGCCGTGGCGGCGGCTGGTTTAGTTGGCATCATCAGTATTGGTAATGGGCTTGGCCGGGTATTCTGGGCTTGGGTTTCGGACCTGACTACGCGGAAAACAGCTTTCTTCCTAATGTTTCTTGTTGAAGCGATCCTCTTCTGGGCGTACCACAGCATCTCTTCCATCACCGGCCTCGGAATCGTCACGTTCATCCTGGTGATGTGCTATGGAGGCGGGTATGGCATAACGCCGGCCTTCGCAGCGGATTATTTCGGGCCGCGGCACGTCGGGACTATTTTTGGCTTGATGCTGCTCCCATGGGCCTTCGCTTCCTCTGTTGGACCGTTGTTGTTTGCTTACCTTCGGCAAGTGACTGGCGGTTATACCCAAGGGCTTTATCTCATTGCAGGGATGATGACTTTTTCTATCATCCTGCCCATTCTTGTCTCGGCACCTCGCAGCCGGCGCCGTCAAAAGATACATAGCCGATCGTCGGAAGATGGTCTTACTGGCGAGGAGAAGAATTGTAGTTTATTGCTGAAGGAGATCTGCGATTGACGACATCAATGATGAAATTCGCGTCTTCGTTCCTGCTTCTGACCGCGCTGCTTGGGTTTCCCACACTGTCCAACGCAGCTACTCGAGGCAGTATTTCCGGAACCATCAAGGATTCCACTGGCGCCGTGATTCCGAAAGCTAGGGTGACTGCCACCAAAACCGACACACGAGTGCAAAACACCCTTCTTAGCAGCGGTAAGGGTTTCAGACCTGCCGATGTCCGAACGTCGCGGTTGGTGTCAACAGCGCCCCTATAGTGGACACAGTACTGGAGGTGGGAGAGAACCAGGAGACGGTCAAGGTCGAAGAATCTGCGGTGCAAGCGGAGACAACCAGTACTCAGCTAGGTGACATTATCACTGGCACCACTGTAGAGGCGCTACCTCTGAATGGTCCTAGCAGCGGATACCGTAAGAAAACGATCGCGTCACACAAACTTTTGGGGAAAGGAAAACATCTTGGCAGATATCAAGAGTGCGGCAAGTTCCCAGCGGACAACTCCAACCGCTCCGGTAGTTCGCAACCAACCTTTAGTCCCCAGAGCTGGAAAACATTGTTTCGCGCCGCTTCTACTGACTTGTCTTCTGATACTCAGCGTAATGCCCGCATTTGGACAAATGAACACGGCGGAGATCTCCGGCCTGGTTAAAGACCCGTCCGGAGCTTCTGTGCCCGACGCCACAATTGAAGTCGTCGAGTCCAATACGCGACTGAAATATGTAACCGGCTCAGATGCGTCTGGAGAGTTCCTTCTAGCGCAGCTCCCCGTCGGAGAATACAAGCTCTCAGTAAATGCAAAGGGGTTCAAACAAGCGGTGCATTCCGGCATCGTGGCACACGCTGGGGACAAACTGCGGCAGGTGATTTCCTTAGAGCTGGGGGAGCAAAGTCAGGTCGTAATGGTGACGGAGGGGACGGGACCGTTGCACGTAGAGTCGGCGGCCATCAAAGACACAATCGAACAGCAACAAGTGATCGACCTTCCGCTGAAGGGACGAGCGTTCATCGATCTGGTCGGACTAACGCCGGGCGTGTCCATCCCACCGGCCGGCACGCGAGGATCGGCGCTGGGGCAGACGGGGTCGGTCTATGGAATTTTGGGGCAGCGCACTGGACATAACCTGTACCTCGTCGATGGCGCGTCGGTCACGGACGAAGCGTTTAACAATCTGGTGCTGAGTCCGTCAATCGACGCCATACAGGAAGTGAGTATCAACGAGACCTCCTACGACGCAGAGTTCGGCGGAAAGTCGGGTGGTGTGATCAACGTAATCACGAAATCCGGCGGTAACGGCTTCCACGGCAGCGTGTTCGAATTTGTGCGCAATGACATCTTCGACGCGAAGAATTTCTTTGTTTCACCAACCGCTGCGAAGCCACCCTTCAAACAGAATCAATTCGGCGCGTCGTTGGGTGGTCCGATTCAAAGGGACAAGACATTTTTCTTCCTCGACTATGAAGGTATTCGGACTCGGAAATCTCAAACCAACTTGTTCAATGTTCCGACGGCCGCGGAACGCACCGGAAACTTCACGGGAACAGGGATTACGGTCCATGATCCGACCACGGAAACCCCTTACGCGAACGATACTATTCCAGCCATCGATCCGGTAGCCGCCGCCATGCTGCTAAGAGTTCCTCTTCCGACGGCTGGACTTATGGGCAGCAACAACCTACGCGCGACACAGCTGCTAACGACCGGCGTGAACCAATATAACGCTCGGATTGACCATACCTTTAGTTCAAAGGACAGCGCCTTTGTTCGCGGTTCGGTATTTGACGATCACGAATTCGATCCATTCGGGTCGGGAGCACTGAATGAGGCTCTGCTACCGGGATTTGGATATGATCTGCGCACTCACACCGACAATATTTCCGCTACGTGGAGTCATGTCTTCGACCCGTCCTGGTTGAACGAACTGCGTTTCGGCTGGATGTGGGTTGGCGGGGGACAGGTGAGCCCGAATGCAGGGATAGATTTCGCTGGTGAAACAGGATTGCAAGGGGTCACATCCAATCCTCTGGACACGGGATATCCCCAGGCGACCGTTACCGGTTTTTCCACGATGGGCGAATCGACCCAGTATGTCTCACGCGAGGATAACAACTACGAACTATACGAGAACGTGCTCTGGCACCACGGGACCCACGCCGTGAGATTTGGCGGCTACTTCATCCATTTGGATGTTGATTTGGTAAACGCCACCAATGCGCGAGGATCATTTGGTTTTACCGGAAGATATACCGGCAATGGCCTGGGTGATTTTCTGTTGGGCGCCCCCAATACGGGATTGGCGGGCCAGGTAGGGCGGGGAGCCCTGCAGGGCCGGACCAACTGGGCGCACTTCTTTGTCGAGGACGGCTGGCAGATCACACCCAGCCTTAAGCTCGATATCGGTCTCCGTTACGAATACAACCAGGGCATGACCGATGCGAATAACAACATGGCCGTGATCAACACCCTGGTACCGGGGGGCGAGTTTGTGATCGCCAGCGACAGTCGGGGCAATATTTCGCCGGCGGCTTCGGCGCTGTTGGAGAACATTCCGATTCGATACATTACCTCGTCCCAGGCCGGGTGGGATCGCAGCCTGCTTCAGATGCGCCCATTACGGTTGGCACCGAGGGTAGGACTTGCGTGGCTCTTGCCGGACCACAAGACAGTGATTCGCTCGGGATATGGAATCTATACCAATCAGGCGGCATACAACATCATTCAAAATGCGGCGTTAAATCTCCCGTTCTATTTTGCCAAATCGGTCACGGTTCCGGCAGGAGTGGTAGTTCCTGCGTTCACGACGGAGAATATTTTGAATAATCCCACAGGGTCGATCACCGGGAACAACCTCGACCATGATTTCAAAATCGAATACAACGACGTGTGGAACCTAGCGGTCCAACACAGCTTCTCGTCCAGGTCATCGTTCCAAGCGCAGTATATCGGATCGTACACCGTCCACGCCGACAACCAAGCGATCGAGAACCTCTTTCCGAATAGTGCCCTCGCTCCCGGCGCTGGTCACGTGCGTCCAATTCCGCAAATGAGCGGTTTCACCACGATCGTGTGGAATGGATGGGAAAAATACAATGCGCTGGCGCTCACCTTTACTCAGCGGCTCTGGCGCGGCTTCACCGTAAATTCCGTCTACACCTGGTCGAAAGCGATGGACGATGCATCGAATCCAGGTGCGGACAACGCTGGGACGAACGTTCCCCAGGACATGAGCAATTATGCAGCAGAATCGGCAGCGTCAGATTTCGACCATCGGCACCGCTTCGTCACCAACTTCCTGTATCAGATTCCTCTTCTGAAGGGATCGCAAGGCTGGATGCACGTCGCGTTTGGAGGGTGGCAGGTGGGCGGCGTTTGGACTCTGCAAAGCGGAGCGCCCTTTACCGTGAACCTTCCGAACGACAACGCCAACAACGGAACGCCAGCAAATTCGCAGCGCCCGAATTACGTCTGCGACCCGAACAACGGACCGAAAACACCCGCCGAGTGGTTCAATACGGCATGCTTTTCGCAACCGGCACCGTTTACGTACGGGACTGCTCGCCGCAATTCCGTAGTCGGACCCGGGCTCGACAACTTCGATACTACGATTCAGAAGGGATTCCCCATCCGGGAAAGTATGAGTTTGCAGTTCCGCCTGGATATATTTGATCTCTTCAATCACCCCAACTTTAGCCCGCCTGTCGGGTCCGGCCGGACGTTCAGTACAGCCGCGAATTCGCCCTTTGGCTCGATCACCAGCGCGCAGGATCCACGTGATATGCAGTTTTCTCTGCGTCTCGTGTTTTAGCTAGGGGCACAGTGTCGTCGGTGATGCACTGTAGTCCAGTTCCTGTCGATGATTCTGCTGACCGAAACCTGAGGGAGGTTCGTAGCTATGATGAAAGGCGCCCTGCTTGAGAACCTGGCTGAATCGAAGCGCTCGGAAATTCGCCTGGATATTCTTAACGCCTTCAACCACCCGGAGTTCTACTGCCGTCTTTCAGTGGATGGCAACATCAGCGACTCGACCGTTGGCCCGATCGTTAGCGCCGCCGCCCCTCGATCGGTACAGATCACATCGACAAGTGCTTTCTGATGTAGCCGACACTTTATAAGACTGATTTAACCCATAGGAGCGCAGCAAGGGATTATTGAAAGCGCTAACAAGGAGCAAGAAATGGTCATCGCCGAGAGGCTTCGATTTTTACGCGAACAAAAGAATCTATCGCAAGGCGACATCGAGAATCGTACTGGTCTGCTCCGTTGCTACATTTCGCGCGTCGAGAATGCTCACACCGTTCCCTCGATCGACACTCTGGAAAAGCTTTCCCGAGCGTTGGAAGTACCGCTCTATCAAATTTTCTATGAGGGTGAAGAGCCTGCAAAGCCTCCCCGACTTCTGAAACGTAACATGGGGAATGATATCGCGTGGGGTACGTCTGGCAGGGAAGCTATAATGCTAGACAAGTTTCGTCGACTTCTAAGCCGGACCAGTGAAGAGAACCTGAAGATACTTCTTTTCACGGCTCAGAAAATGGCTCAAACTCGTCGGAGAAAAGAGTAGAGCCCGAACCTGATTGCTGTCTGAGTTCGGCGGATTCAGGGTGCTATAGGCCGTCGGCGCTAGTAGCCCAGGGCCGAGCACCGACTGTAGTCGCGTGATGTGTTACTCCATCCGCCAAACTCTTGATCGCGCCCTTCGCTTTTTTCGGCGAGTAGCAAACTTCTCCGTGTAGGAGTCCCTCCCGGAGTTTGCCATTTAGGGCTTCGCGGTACCCGTCTCCTGCGGACAGCCCGACTCGATTGAGGGCGTTTCCATGCCAACAATCCCCAGGGGCTTCCGCAGCCCCTGACCGGTGCCAAGTAGGCAGTGCCCACGCGTGAGAGGCAAGATCGTGGATTGGTCCGAGCACGCCTTTGCGGTCGAACGGTTCTGCGTGAGCGTCTGTTTTGGCCCACGAGATTGGGGTTGGATTGGGCGATCCAGACCGTCCATGTGACTGACCTTGGAAGTCGACCCAGGCAACCGAAAAACGGCGAGTTCAAGCAACTCGATGTTCGTACGGAACGAAAGCGGCTTGAGGTAGGGGTCGCCCGAGCTTTCCGCAACCGCCCTAGTGCAATCGGTGGCTCACGATTCCTGTCGGCCTTCGTTGATTTCAACTCTCGAATTCTCCTGTCATAAAAACGTAATACTAATGGTGGCAAATCGCAGCAAAAAACCTAGTTAAATGTGATGAAGAAGGAGTAAGTAGCTTGTCACCGTTTGTCACAACTTGCTGACTTTCCTCTGCTTAACGCTTGCTCCGGCAAGTGTCTGATTAAAGTGTTCAAGCGACTTCTAAGCAGAGGGTCGGGGGTTCGAATCCCTCCGGGCGCGCCACTCTAGTCCCTGCCCTGGGTTTATGCTGCCTTTGTAGAATCATTTCCCACTTCATTTTGTAGCCCAAGTGGCCCAACTAAAGAAAAGCCCAGCCCCGCGCGCTAGCACCGTTCCTGCCTCCGCGCCTCGTCTTTTTGCGATCCGATGGCGCAGAAATGGGTTACGGTTTGTTTCGAGTGGCCAAGCCAGAGTTTCGAAAGGTCCTCGGGAACACGCGCCCGACGCAATGTTTCCGTTCGGAATCGGCGGAAAGCATGGAGGCCAACTTTCTTGCCAGTTGCATGCAAAGCCCGAAGTACGTTTCGCTGTTGAAGTGTTCGACCGCTCGTTGCGACGAATAGATATACGAACCCACGGAAGTCGGTGAGCAATACCCAGACGCAGCCTGCGGTCCGGGCTTGAGCGTTGTAAGATTAAAAACTGATGCAGAAGGGCAAGAATTTCAGCCTCTAGGGCAACTCGAGTTTGAAGAAATTACCGAATGAAAGAGAGCAGTGAGAGAATGATCGCAAGCATGGCTTCGACAACTATCTCGCTGACCGCTCAAGTTCGACCGATTCAATCGATAGGGAGTTATTGGTAGGGACAGTGTGGCATCTACGTCGTTGGAGGCGAAATGAGACAGAAAACTGTGTTCGTGATTTTATCTTGGCTTTTCGCGCCGGCATTTTTTTTGGGGCAGGCGCAAGCACAGGGGACTTCCGCTGCGCAAACTCCGACGTGCAAGCCCACGGCGGAGCAGGCGGCGCAGGTTTTTGGCGCGCGCGGGCCGGGAGCTACGGGACGGGGCCAGCAGAGTCTGAATTCGGCGGCGCAGCCGGCCCCGCGCAACCTGACCATAGCGGCGATTCCAGGAGTCGTCGCCGCGGGCGGGAAGTGGACGAAAGTATGGCAGGAAGCTGGCAACAGCGCTGACGGCATTATCCCCGACAAGGATGGAAGCGTGCTGGTGGCGCAGGAAGACTACGACACCGTCCTCAAGATCGATGCAAACGGCGAGTCGTCCGTAGCCGTGGCCGATGCGAAAGGCCTGGGCGCATTATCGATGGACCGGCAGGGCCGCCTCTACGGCGCGCACCGAACGGAGAGGCCCGGGTCAACCAAGCCGGACAAAGAGTCGATCGTGAACGCCATCACGATGCTGGCGCCCGAACGCATGACGATAGCCGACAAGTGGGACGATGGAACGACGCTAACGGTGCGGCCAAACGATCTTGCCGCAGACGGCCATGGCGGCGCGTATTTCACGACAGGCTGCCTCTATTATGCCAGTCCGAAAGGGGTCACCGTGGTGGCGGATAACATACGCACCAACGGGATCGCTTTCAGCCCGGACGACAAGATTCTCTACGTCACGAACGGCGGCGCGCTCGTCGCTTTCGATGTGGCAGCACCTGGCATGCTCACCAACCGTCGCGATTTCGCAATGCTCTCGGCAGGCAGCTATGGCGACGGCACTACGGTCGATTCGAAGGGACGGCTGTATGTGAGTTCCGGTCCCGGGGTACAAGTGATTGACAAGACCGGGAAGTATCTCGGCGTGATTCCCACGCCACGCGACGTCATCAGCGTTGCCTTTGCAGGCCCCGACAAGAGGACGCTCTACATCGTCGGCAGCGGCGCGGATGACGAGGATGGCCAGCCGATTCGTCAGGGTCCACAGCAGACGGCAGCGACGATCTACAAGTTGCCGGTGATCGCGCAAGGCCTGAAGGGTCGCGCAAAATAGCGCCCACACGGCCGTCCCGTCGTACGAAGCTCACGAAGACCAGGAATGTCAACGCGGCTTCTCCGACTGCACTGAACGAAATTGGGGTCTTTCATGTGTTTTGCGCCATGATGGAAAACGCGGCGGCCCTGATGAAGTCACCCAGCCGCACGGCTGTCGCGCATCCCGGGCCGATTTGAACGCAACGCGGATCGTACTACCCAAGGCGGGAAACGACCTTCTTAGTAAGTGATCCCCTCCGATTCCGCGATTTCCCGAGCTCGTTTGTCGTTCGGGTACCAATAGTGTATATGACAACTCTCGCAGGCTTTGTCGATGCCGTCCTCCGCTTGAAATAGAGCATCCTTGTTTTTTGCGTCGACTGCCTTCAACGCCACTGCGGCAGCGTCCTGAAGCCCCCGCGCGCGGCGGATGAAGGCAAGGCGGTTGCCATCTATCGCCTGCTGAATTTGCGCTGGCTCAAGTTCGATTCCGGGATTCTGGGACGTAACATCGGGCGGTGCGACCTTGCGACCCGGCATGACCAGGAGGTTCGGGGCCTCGAGCAGAATGACGACGTGCTCGCGGACCTCCTCCCACTCCGCATCCGTGTGCGGCGCTTTTTCGCGGATTCCGTGCTCGTCCGAGATCTTATAGACCGAATCGAACACAAACTCCCCGCTGGGATTCACCATGGAATCCATGATGTCCTTGATAAAGGCGGGTCTCAAAAGCTGCGGCGTCTGCTCAGACGACGGCGCTCTCTGGCACCCCGTCCCAACAACGGCCAAACCTGCCGCTAGAACCCAATAGTTTAGCTTCATGCCTTTCTTTCTCTCCTGCCGACGACTTCCATCTCAAGGTGTTTATCCAATCCTGAGAAAGTACTCTACTCTGCCGATATCGCGTTGGCGTTTTGCTCCGCATGTCATGTAATGATGCAACATTTTCGTTTGGGGCTGACTAGGAATTCGGAAGCTCCTGATGATTTGCTGTCACGTAGCGGATTATGTTGGCAGATCTTCCGCTCAGGAAATTCGAATTTTTCCGGACCACGTGCCACAGAATCGCATTTTGCGCGCGCCGATTTTCATTAATTTTCTGTAATTAATTTCCGGTTGACATTGTTTTTTGAGGGGCGTATCCCCGTTACGGTGAGCGATATCAATATGCATTTCGCACGTAAAGTGGGCCCAAAGAAGGACGAGTTTAAGTCCTCGCTAGGTTTCGGTAACCAACCACATGATCCCGCGCGTCGAATGAAAGTAGGGCATTGCGGAGGGGGGAGCCGTAATGAAGAGTAGAGTGCCTTTAGTCTTATTTGCCTTCGTGGTCTTGAGCGCATTCGCTTGGATGTCCCCGATTTCAACGGCACAGGACCAGCAGCGTGCGCAGGCGAAGGAGCAAAGCCAGCAGGATCCATTGGCGAAGCAATGCGCGGAGGTGCAACAGGGGCGGCAAGGATTGGGACTCCCCCGTAACGCTTTCTCCGGACCACATGGACCGTATACGAACGTCATCGGGCAACTCAGCATATGCACGCCAACATTCAAGGGACCCCCGGCAGGAATGACGGCTCTTCCAGTCGATCTGTTTACGTCGAAGAACTTTTATCTGGATAAGAAGTACTGGTCGGACCCGCGCTATTTCCGCTGCAATACGCCGCGCCAGCTAACTGATATGTGGACAGCCCGCCGCTTCTATTTTGATTCCGGGAAAGCGCCACAGTCGGCTGCTTGGGGCGACTGCAAGTGGGATATTGCACGAGATCAGCTTGTCAGCCCTTACCCGTATAAGACTGCCAAGGAGCATTACGACGCTTTGCTGGCGGCGGCGAAGGCAAAGGGTGGACCCACCGTCTACACGAAGGCGACGATTCCGGACTGGGATGGATGGTATACGCGCGACATGGCAGCAGATACTCAAGCCGAGTGGATTTGGGGGACGGTCACGCAGGTCCCAACGATTCTGTCTCTGCTCACGCCGGAGTATGAAGCGCGCATGGTTCAAGACAACTATCACGAGGTCGTAGACAATGCGCCGCAATGGGAGGCCGCCTTCTGTTGGCCCGAAGGATTCATGCGCTGGTGGGCTCAGGCTTCGCAAGGCGGAGATTTCCAACTCACGATGGGCCCTTGGAGTGTCCAGTTCCTATCTGGCATTGCGGCTAATTTCCTACGCCAGGTTTGGATCGGAAGGGAGCCTGTGCAACAAGTCCCGCAGTGGTACGGAGAGACCGTCGGATTCTGGGATGGAACCACGCTGATCACATGGACTTCGCATGTTCAAGCCTGGAACCTGTCGCACTCCATGTTTGAGAATAGCGGCAAGATGGAGACGATCGAAACGTGGAAGCCCGTACTCGACGATAGTGGCAAGTACGTGGGACTCGATCACGAGACCATATTTTACGACTCCGATGCTTTTGTTCAGTCGCTGCGTGCCACGTATCGCTATCGTCGGATAGGAACCTTGGACTCTCCGACCATGCGATTCACTTACGTCGAGTGCCTGAGCAACATCAAGGACGTAAATGGAAGGGCGACTCAGCTTACTCCCGCAGACCCTGACTTTGTGGATTACTACGGTCGACCGTGGGCTCAGGACTGGGTGAAGTATTTCGAAAAGGGCTGGAAGGACAAGCCGAGCGATAATCCTGTACCTACAGACATACTCGATTTGTTAAATGGCAATAAGAAGTAAGTCCGCAAGCGGTTGAACAGGCACGCTCGAGAACTTGTGGCCACCAACGATAAAGAGAGCACAAAGATGAAGAATCCATTTACCGCAGGCTGGGTTATTCCCGTATGCGCTGCATTAGTTGCGGCGGTTATCTGCGTCAGCCCGGCGTTCGCACATCACTCGTTCGCCATGTACGATCAGACCAAGACGCTGGTACTCACCGGCGTGGCCCACCAGTTCGTCGCTCAGGCGAACCACGCCGAGCTGCACTTCTACGTGATCGGGCCTGACGGCAAGCTTGAGAAGGACCATAACGGGCAGCTGATTGATTGGGGAGTGGAGATGGCGGGCGCTGCAGCTGTGGCGAGGCAAGGCATTACGGCGGAGTCGTTCGTCGCGGGTACGATATTCACCGTACACATGAATCCGCTCCGAAGTGGCGGAAATTTTGGATCCCGGGTCGGCCCTATCTACAAATGCCCTTGGAGAACGCCTCCCACCCCAGGTAAGACCTGCGACACTGTTCAGGGCATGACAACGATCGGTGGAAACTTCTAAACGCGATATGGATCAATAGTCGGCGGCGCGGCGGCTGTCGTGTTGCCGGGTGGTCCCATGCCTAAGCAAATAACTCTGTAGAGACGAAGTAAGGAAGGCTAATTTGAATCGATTTGCTGAGTGGCTGACCCAAACATCTCCGAGCCACGCCTTTCGAGTCCACGAAAGTTGGCTTATCCCGGGCGTTCAATCCATCCACATTATTGGCATCGCAGTCATAATCGGATCCTTGTTGATGGTCGTTCTTCGAATTCTGGGATGGGCTGGGACGGATCAAACATTGCGCCAGACCGCGGATCGGTTCGGTCCGTGGATGATAGGTGCGCTGTGCCTGCAACTGGTAACGGGAATCGTGATGATAATTGCGGAGCCAGTGCGTGAGCTAGTGAACTTCTCGTTTTGGACGAAAATGGTTTTCTTGGCCGTGGGTACAGTGCTTTCCGGCATTTTCTTACTCGCGCTTCCGAACCACGAAAAACGTTTGGAAGCGCTCGTCAACCGCAGATCCATAAAGTCGTTGGCGATCCTGACGTTCCTGATTTTTCTGTCCATTATTGTGCTGGGACGCCTAATCGCTTACGACCATATCTGGGGTTCTTGGTCGCCGGCAACGCAGGAGTATTAATGATTCAGGAACAGGGCCCCGATGCAAATTGACGCGTTTCTCAAGTTGCTCGAGGCATCTCGCTTCGCGACCACACTTCGCGATTCGATCTGGATGTTTCCCATAATTGAATCGATTCACGTCATCGGCCTCACCCTGGTGGTTGGCACCATTGCGATCGTCGATCTTCGGTTGTTGGGGCTTGCTTCGACCCAGAGGTCCTTCCAGCGGATAGCTTCAGACATCATGAAGTGGACGTGGGCCGCTTTTGCGCTGACCGTCGCAACCGGGCTAATGATGTTCACTACGAATGCTGGAATCTATTATCACAATCCCTTTTTCAGAACAAAAATGCTGTTGCTATTGCTCGCGGGTGTGAACATGGCCGCCTTTGAGTTAACGGCGGGCCGGACGATTCATCAATGGAATAGTGCTCGTTCAGCACCCAGCGCGGGCAAAGCAGCGGCAGTGCTGTCGCTCACTATATGGATCGGTGTCATTTTCATGGGTCGGATGATTGGCTTCACAACCCACCCGGGCAAAGTGCTGCCACCACCACCCGGAGTCGATTTCGACAATTTTCTCCAGGCACCACCGGGTGGCAATAGTAGCGGAACCTCAAACGCGCCCCCATCAAGTCCAGCTAATAAGAAGTGAACTGATGCGGACTCATAAACCGAAATGACGGCACCCTATGTTTCGAATGGCTAGTGTGGAGGGTATGGCGATGGATCGAAGATCTTTTCTCAATTACAGCACCATGGCGACAGCGAGTCTTCTTATGCGCGGGGCATTCGAGCCAGCATGGGCGCAGGACTTGGGGTGCTCATCGCCGAGCGCGATCGTTCGCACGAATGCGGGACGGGTCCGGGGCATAACCAAGGATAAAGTCAGCGCATTTTTTGGTATTCCCTACGGTGCGTCAACTGCTGGTGCTCGGCGTTTTATGCCGCCGTCCAGACCGGAATCTTGGACCGGCGTCCGGGAGGCTGTGGAGTACGGCCCCAGGTCGCCTCAAGGGCCATCGGGTTTGATTCCCGAGGTAGCCGCTGTGGACCGAAGAGAGCCCGCGAGCGAGGACTGCCTACGTTTGAACGTGTGGACCGCCGGAATAGGCGCAGGCCACAGGCCGGTCATGGTGTGGTTGCACGGTGGCGGGTACTCCCAAGGTTCCGGTGCTTTCATTGTTTATGACGGAGCGAACTTGGCGTGCCGGCATGATGTCGTCGTTGTCACGGTGAATCATCGGCTCAACGTGTTCGGCTATCTGTATCTCGCCGAACTCGGTGGGGAGAAGTATGCAAATTCCAGCAATGTTGGGATGCTGGATATCGTTGCTGCACTGGAATGGGTACGGGACAACATCGCTGCGTTTGGTGGAGATCCAAGCAACGTAACGATCTTTGGCCAGTCGGGCGGCGGCGGAAAAGTCAGCACTCTGATGGCGATGCCGTCGGCCAAAGGGCTATTTCATCGGGCCGTTGTGGAAAGCGCCTCTGCGATCAAGGGGGTACCCAAAGCTGAGGCGGCGAGTTCGGCCGAGGCGTATCTCGCGAAGCTGGGGCTAAAGCCCAATCAGATCGACGAGCTCCAGAAGCTTCCGGTGGAACAACTCGTCACAGCGATGGGCGACGGAGGTGGCGTTGGCGGGCCTGGTCTCCGTCTGGCGCCCGTGGTGGATGGCCATTCACTGCCACGGAACCCGTTCGACCCCGACGCACCAGAGATCTCCGCCACAGTTCCGCTGTTGATCGGATCAGTTGAAACCGAGGTCACGTTCATGCGTGGCACGCCACTGGATCCAATGGACGACGACGCCCTGCGCGCGCACGTAAAGCAGGTCCTGCGCGGCGCTGACGATGGCGCAGTGAATCGACTGATCGATGTTTATCGAAAGGGCCGTCCCAACATTAAGAATATAGATCTCTACTTAATCCTTGCATCGGATGCCACGTTCCGCGCGGGTGTGTTGACTGAGGCTGAGCGCAAAGCGAGCCAAGGAACGGCCTCTGTCTTTATGTATTACTTCACCTGGAAATCGCCGGTGCGGGACGGAAAGTTGAGGACGCTCCACACGCTCGAAATCCCGTTTGTCTTTGACAATGTCGATTTGGCGACCGCCATGACTGGCTCGGGTCAGGAAAGGTATGCCCTCGCCGACAAGGTCAGCAGCGCTTGGGCAGCTTTTGCGCGCACCGGAAACCCGAGCCATAAGGGACTGCCAAACTGGCCGGCTTTCGATACGAAAAGTCGTGCGACCATGGTTCTCGACAACGAGTGCGAAGTCGTCGAAGATCCGAACGGCGAAGAGCGGCAGACGCTCCGCGCCATCCAGCACCTATGAAAATGAATTTGGCAGGTGCGAAGGAAAGCGATCCACGCACTTTCTTATCGACGCTTACAGCCCTTTACGCTCTTGTGTTATCCGATGATGTCGGCAACGAAAGGAGTAACTGGCAGAGATGAGTTACCGAAGCTTGGAAGAAGCGTTACAAACTGTAGGGAATCCAGTCAAACATTTGCGTAATTCGCAGATAGGACCGTATGCCTTTCCGGTGGTGCGGCCCGAGTTTTCGAACTGGAGGGATGAGCAGCGTGCATGGAAGGAAACCTGCGCGCTTTTCGACCAGTCTCACCACATGACCGATCTTTATGTGGACGGTCCTGAGGCACTCAAATTGTTCTCCGATCTCGGCGTCAATAGCTTTAAGAATTTCAAAGTCAATCAAGCCAAGCAATTTGTCGCGTGCAACCATAATGGCTATGTGATTGGCGATGCGATCCTCTTTTATCTCGATGAAAATAGATTCAATCTAGTCGGGCGTCCGCCCGCGCACAATTGGGTGCAATACAATTTGGAGACGCGCGGGTACAGGGCATCCGCGGAGAGGGATGAGAGGTCCGCTGTCAATCAAGGCCACCGAAAGGCTTTCCGATATCAAATTCAAGGCCCAAATGCCCTCCGCGTTATGGAGAAGGTCACGGGAAAACCTGCACCGGAAATCCGGTTCTTTAATGTAGGTGTTTTCGTCATCGCGGGTAGGGATGTCCGTGCCCTGCGTCATGGGATGGTTGGACAGCCCGGATGGGAACTGTTTGGTCCCTGGGAGCACGGCGATGAGGTCCGAAACGCCATTGTTGAAGGCGGTAAAGAATTTGGGATTCGGCAAGTAGGCTCTCGAGCTTACCCTACCAGCTGTCTCGAATCGGGGTGGATACCCTCTCCCCTTCCGGCGATTTATGCGGGCGACGAGATGAAGGGATACAGACAGTGGCTGAAGGCGACGAGCTATGAAGCCACGGCGTCACTCGGGGGTAGCTTCTACTCCAACGATATCACTGACTATTACCTGACTCCTTACGACCTGGGCTACGGGCCTTTCGTCAAATTTGACCACGATTTCGTTGGACGGCAGGCGCTCGAACAAATGGTGGACAACCAGAAGCGGAAGAAGGTTACGCTGGTCTGGAACCGAGAGGATATCGGACGTGACTCGGATTCCCTATACCAGGGTGGCGATATCTTCAAGTACATCGATATGCCGCTGGCTAATTATTCTACCCTGCCGTTCGATAAGGTATTGAAAAACGGGAAAACGATCGGAGTGTCAACCTATACTGGCTACACCTACAATGAACGGGCTATGATTTCGCTGGCGGTTGTGGATACCCAGCACAGTGAGGTGGGCACCGAGGTCACGATCGTCTGGGGCGAAGAAGATCGCGGGTCGTCGAAACCCACGGTCGAGCGCCACGCGCAAGCTGAAATCCGGGCGACTGTTGCATCTATCCCTTACGCAGAGGTTGCACGTGTCGCCTATCGGCCACACTGAGCCGGCATTGGTTTAGGAGAAAATTCGATGGCATACATATTTAATCAAGACGATCTGCCGAAACTTATCTCGGCGGTGCCGGGCCGCGAGCGGACGTTCTTCGTCAATAAGGAGTTGACCAAGATCGACGACATGCTCGCGGGGATCATGCACTACGTAAAAGGGGCTTCCTCACCCTATCATCTGCATAAGAATTGCGAACACTTTTACTTCATCATGGAAGGACAGGGTACGGTGGAGTCGGAACAAGGAGCCCGCGAAGTGGGGCCGGGTGATCTGGTTTTCATCCCGGCTGAGGAAAAGCATCGCCTGCGAGCATCCAAGACTCCTCTCTTTTATTTCGAATTCCAGGCGCCCAACCGTTTCGTCACCACGATTCTGGACGGTACGCCGGACGACCTTCGCTGGAATCGCGTGGAAGGTGGAGTCTGGGTTCAGACGTAACACGTCGGTTGGATTAGGGAGATTTCATGCTGACTTTTATCGATACCACCAAGCTTCCGCGCCAGAAGACAGCGGCGGGCGAAGTGACTGAAGTGCTGAATCGGGATCTGTGCGGCGCCAAGAATGTCGTGGCGGCGCTGCGTTGGCTCAAGGCAGGAGAGAAATTCAAGGCCGAAGCCTCCGATAAGCACCAACTTCTCTACTTGATGGAGGGTAAGGGAAGCATCCGCCTCGGCGACAAGGATTATGACGTGTCGAAAGGCGCGGGCGTCTATCTCGGCCCCTCAGAAAGCGCGACGGTCCAGCCGGCGACGAGCGCTTCGTTGAAGCTCCTGCACTTGGTGGTTCCTCAGATTCCACGATGATTTGCGGCAGAGTTTGGTGGCGATCCGCCGGGATTACGCCGCCCTACTCAACCGAGCCTTCCTTCGGGACGAGAGACGGCTTCGGATAAATCTTTCATGAATTCCGCGGCGCGCGCCCCATCAACGACGCGATGATCGCTCGAAAGCGTCAAGATCACCACGGGGCGGATGCCGGGCTTGCCATCCACCGGAACAACGCGGTCGACGATGCCGCCGACCGCCAGAATCGCGGCCTGCGGCGGAGTGATGATCGCGCTGAAAGCATGCACTTGGTACATGCCGAGATTGCTGATGGTAAAGGTTCCGCCGGAAATATCGGCCGGACGCAGGTGGTTTGCTCTTGCACGTTCGGAGAGGTCGCGGCGCTGGACGGCGATTTCACCAAGCTCCGCCATGTGGGCGTTGCGAATCACCGCGCCAACTACGCCATCCTTCACCGCCATGGCCAGACTGATATTGACATCATGGTGGAGGTGAATCCCTTCGCGCGTCCAGCTGGCGTTGATTTGAGGATGCTTAACAAGAACTCGGGCGACGAGTGCGACGAGCAAATCCGTGATGGTCAGCCGGGTACCTCGCGTCTGTTCGATGGCCGGGGCGAGACGCTTCTGGGCAACGACGAGTTCCGCGCAATCCACTTCTCGAACCACGAAGAAATGCGGCACGCTCGTCCACGATTGAGTGGTTCGCTCGGCCATCAGGCGCGCGATCTGACTGAGGGGTTCAACTTCCGTTGCTGGGGCCGTGGCCGTCGCGGCGGAGGATGCTGGTGAATCCACGGCAGATTGCACGTCCTCAGTTGTGATCGAGCCCTCAGGACCTGTTCCGCGCAAGCGGTAGATGTCTAATCCCAGTTCCTTGGCGAGACGCCGCGCTTTGGGCGAAATCTTGGGGGCTGCGTTCGGCGCCTCTTCGGACGCTATGGGTGCGGGGTGCATTGAACTGGTGACAGTGCTGGTGGCGCGGGCAGATGGCGCGGGAGGCGCCGCCTGCACGGGAGGATTCTCCCCGGGCAGCACCAGCCACGCAATCGTCTGACCCACGGGAATTACGTCACCTTCGTGCGCTGTGATGCCCGCGAGAATTCCTTCGCCGGGCGCCTCGATTTCAACGACGGCCTTATCCGTCTCGATTTCTAGGAGTAGCTCGCCCTTCGTGACCTTTTCGCCTTCTTTTTTCAGCCACGAGAGAAGCTTGCCGGTCTCCTGGGCCATTTCGAGAGCAGGCATTACGATGCTGATCGCCATAGTTGGTTGTCCGTCTGTCGGGAACCGACCGTCAGTCGGTTGCTTCAACTCGTTCCTTTTTTGCGCTGTCCTCGACCATTTCGACGACGCGCTTGCTGGGCGCGGCTTCGTTCTCACGAGTGGTCGAGAGGGGGCCGTTGACGGTAAAATAGTGTGCGCCGGCCACCATGAGTTGCTCTGCCGGGAAGCGCGTGATCACTTCGTGGCCAGTCTCCGTGACGACGATTTCCTCTTCGATGCGCGCGGCGCTCCAGCCGTCGGTGGAGGGCCAAAACGTTTCGAGCGCGAAAACCATCCCCGGTTTGATCTCATGCGAATGCTCGAGGGAAACCAGACGGCTGATTACCGGCTTTTCCCAGATCGCGAGACCAATGCCGTGGCCGAACTGGAGCCCGAAGGCCGCCTCCTCGTCCGCGAACCCGAATTCCTGCGCCTTCGGCCAAACGGAAGCGATTTCAGCAGTGGTCCGGCCGGGTCGCACGAGGGAAATGGCCGCATCAAGGTACTCGCGGCACCTCTTGTAGGCGTCGATCATGGCGTGCGACGCATAGCCGATCGTGAAGCAGCGGTAATAACAGGTACGGTATCCCATGTAGGAATGAAGAATGTCGTAGTAGACGGGATCGCCAGGGCGAAGCACACGATCGGAGAACACGTGGGGGTGCGGATTGCAGCGCTCCCCGGAGATCGCATTCACGGCTTCGACATACTCGGAGCCAAGATCGTAGAGGACCTTGCTGGCTAGCCCGACGGCCTGGTTCTCGCTCATGCCCGGCTTCATCGCGCGGTACAGTTCGTCGTAGGCCGCGTCGACCATCATTGCCGAATGATTCAACAATGAAATCTCGTCTTGCGTCTTGATCACCCGGGCGTCGGACATAATCTGTTGTCCGTCGACAATCCGGATTCCCTCTTTCTGCAGGGCGAAGAGGATAGGCGGCTCAACAACATCAATTCCGAGCGGTTCCTTGAGCAGCCCGCGCTTTTCGAGCTCGACCTTTATTTTCTTGGCGACGTTCTCGGCGCGTCCCATTTCCGGCGACATGGCGCCCCGCAGCAGCGGTATTCCGGCGCGCGAGCGTTCTCCCAGCCACGGACAGTTAAGCTGGTGGTGGCGGGCGGCCGAGCCGAAATCCCACAAGATAGGCTCGTCATTTTGTGGAAGAAGGGTGAAACGGCTAATTTTGTCCTGCGCCCAGGCGCCGATGTGTGTGGCCGTAAGATAGCGCACGTTGTTCATATCGAAACAGAGAAGGGCGCCAATCTCCGATTTCGCGAGAAGGGCCTTGGCGCGCGCCAGGCGTTCTCGGCGCAGCCGATCGAAGTCGATTCGATTTTCCCAATCCACCGCCATCGTTCCGTGAGTCTTGAGTGCCACGATACGCCTCCTTTTCTACTGTCCTCAGGCCTTGCCGCAGAGCGCGCGGGCGGCCTCGAAGACCGTCTGCTCTGTGGGTACCGTTAAATCTTCGAGCGGAGGAGAAAAAGGAATCGGAACGTGCATTGCCCCGATTCGCTTCACAGGGGCCTCCAGATCGTAAAACGCCCCTTCCGCAATCACAGAAGCGATCTCCCCTGTGACGCCGTAGCGCCCGTAGCCTTCGTCCACGACAATCGCCCGGGACGTCTTTCGGGCGGATTCAACCAATGTCTTTTCGTCGAGTGGCCACGTGGTCCGAGGATCGACCACTTCGGCGCTGATACCGATCTTCTCGAGTAGTGCCGCCGCACCGAGTGCGACTTGTACCATGCTGCTGGTGGCGACGATGGTGATGTCCCCGCCGACACGCTTCACGTCCGCAAGTCCAAAGGGAATCGAATAATCCTCTTTCGGCACTGGCCCTTTCAGCTTGTACATCATTTTGTCTTCGAAAAATACGACGGGATTTTCATCGCGAATGGCTGTTTTGAGCAGCCCCTTGGCGTCGTAAGGGGTGGACGGCAGCACGACCTTGAGTCCCGGAACATGGCTCAGCCAGGCATGGAGTGACTGGGAGTGTTGGGCGGCCGAACGTCGCGTGGCTCCAAGCGTTGTACGCAAAACCATTGGAACCTTCCATTTGCCGCCGGACATGTAATGCACTTTGGCTGCTTGATTAACCATCTGGTCCATGGTCAACGTCAGGAAATCGCCGAACATTATGTCGATTACTGGGCGCATGCCGGTCATCGCGGCCCCGACACCAACTCCGGTGAATCCCGCTTCGGAGATTGGAGTGTCGATGAGGCGATCCTTGCCAAATTCCTCGACCAGTCCAGACAAGACTTTAAACGGCGTCCCCGCTTCGGCCACGTCCTCGCCAAGAATGCAGACGCGCGAGTCGCGGCGCATCTCTTCCGCAAGGGCCTCGTTCACTGCTTGGGCAAACGTCAATTCTCGCTGCGCAGCTTCAGGCATAGACATCTTGCTCCACTTCCTCCGGACTCGGGTACGGCGCCGCCACGGCAAAGTCCACGGCCGATTGTATTTCTGCGCGGACTTCAGACTCGACTCGAAGAAGGGAGACGGCATCGGCGAACTTTTGTCCCGCGAGCCAGTCGCCGAGCAGCTTGATCGGATCTCGCTTGGTTTTCCACTCCTGCTCTTCTTGTTTGGAGCGGTAGTATTCGCGGCTCACGTCACCGACGTGATGACCCGTAAAACGGTAGGTGTTGCAGAGCAAAAATGCCGGGCCTCCGCCGTGCCGCGCCCGCTCTATCAGCTTTGCCGCCGCAGTGTAGACCCCGCGAACGTCCTGACCATCAACACTTTCAGGATGGACACCGAACGCCGTGCCGCGCGCAAGAATGTCCCCCGCCGTCGTCTCCGAAAAATGGGTATACTCGTTGTAGAGATTGTTTTCGCACACATACAGTACCGGCAATTTCCACAGTGCCGCCAGGTTCATTACTTCGTAGAGCACTCCCTGTCCGAGAGCTCCTTCGCCGAAGAAGCAAACCGCTACCTGACCCGTTTTCAGGTGCTTCGCCGAAAATGCTGCTCCAGTCGCGATTCCTGTACTGCCCGCGACGATCGCATTAGCACCCAAATTCCCGGTCTTTGGATCGGCGATGTGCATCGAGCCGCCCTTGCCTTTGCAATATCCTGCCGCCTTGCCGAGGAGTTCCGCAAACATGCGATCCGGCAAGGCCCCTTTCGCCAAGCAATGCCCATGACCGCGATGCGTGCTCGTGATGTAATCGTCCTGGCGAAGCGCCTCGCAAACCCCCACTGCGACCGCCTCCTCACCCGTGTAGAGATGCGCCAGACCGGGCATCAGAGCGCGTGTATAGAGTTCGTTTGCCTGTTCTTCGAAGAGCCGAATCATCTGCATGCGGCGGTACATTCGCAGCCATTTTTCGATGTTCACGCTGGACTCTGCGTTCGACTGATTCACGGCGGTTGTCATCGTTTCACCCCGCACATCTGTGCCAAAACGTCGAAGACCACCGCAAAGTCTTCTTCGACCATTCCCATTCCGCGCGCGGCCGTCAGAAATTCGTTGGCGACCGCTGTTGTGGGCAGCGGCACGTCGAGCTGACGCCCAAGCTCCAGCGCCAACAGCATATCTTTTTGCATCATGTTCACGTTGAACCAGGCCTCCGCGGGCAATTGCAGTACGAAAGGTCCGCGGTACTTTATCATGGGCGATGCGATGGCGCTGTTCGTGAGAACCTCGACGGCGACTTCGCGAGCGATGCCGCTTTTTTCCGCCAGCAATACGCCCTCGGAGAAAGCGAGCATTTGCACCGCGAGGCTCAGGTTGCAAGCAATCTTGATGATAAGGGCAAACCCGTTGTCGCCTACGTAGGTGACCTTTGGCCCAATATCGCAGAGCAATGGTTTGACGCGCTCGAAGGTTTCCCTCCTGCCGCCGACCATGACCGACAATTTCCCTTCCTGTAAAGTGACGACGCTGCCTGAAACCGGCGCGTCAACCATATCGGCGCCCTTGTCACGCACTTTCACAGCTATGGAGCGGCTGAATGCTGGGCTGACGGTGCTCATATCCGCCAGAACTTTGCCCGCAGCTAGCCCGGCGAGGATCCCCTCCGGGCCTTCGACAATTGCTCCAAGCGACGCTGAATTCGTCACCATGGAGATTGTCACGTCCGCGGCGGAAGCCACTAGCCGCGGCGATTCCGCCCACTTCATTCCCTTTTTGATCAACCGCTCCGCTTTGGCCCGAGTCCGGTTGTATCCCGTTACGGTATGCCCCTTTTCCAGCAGGCGCAGTACCATCTCGCTGCCCATGACGCCAAGTCCAACAAACCCAATATGTGCCATTGTTCCGCTCTCCGCCCGTGTTCGGCTACTTCGAGACTAAGATTCTGTCTCGATGGAAATGTTCCGGGAGTCCGATCGCACTTGCCGCAAGTGAGCCCTCATCGCGTCCCGCGCGCCTTGTGAGTCGCCGCGCTCCACTGCTTCTAGAATTCTCTTGTGATGAGACTGCCCGCGCTCCGGGCCGCCATCAACATGAAAGATTCCGATTCGCTGCTCGCGCAACAGACCCACAATGGAATCGATCAGGGAAAGAATCAGCGGATTTGCGGCCGCTTCCGCCAGCGCCAGATGAAAGTCGAGATCAGCCTCAATGAAGGCCTCCGGGTCGCGGCGCGCTTCGTCCATCACCGTAATAGCTTCCCGCATTGCCGCAAAATTCTCTTCGGTCGCACGCGAAGCGGCCAAGGCCGCAATTTCCGGCTCTAGGATTTCCCGAACTTCTGCCAGATCTGGGGTGCCTTCCGACTGGCCTGCCTTCATCAGACGGCCCATCGTTTGCCGCATGGAGTGGGATGTCGCGCTCGTAACGAACGTCCCCTTGCCCGGGTAGGCTTCTACCAGACCCTTTTCGTGAAGGGCCTTAACCGCTTCTCGCACGGCCGTTCGGCTCACTCCAAACTGCGATGCCAACTCGCGCTCTGCAGGAAGCCGATCACCTTCTTTAAGTACTCCATTTTGGATGGACTGCTCAATTTGCTGAACAATCTGTTCGTAAAGGCGTGACGTTTGGACGACTTTGTACATTGGGCCTCTTCCATTGGGCCACATCAGAGCTTGCGATCTCCGCTGGAAATCGACTTCCGGCCTATTGGTCCGACCACCTTATCACATACCATGCGATAGTCGCAACCACTGCCGATTCCGAGATCTTCATTTGACCCAAACTGTTTTTATGTTCGTGAATTCCCGAATGCCGTTTGTACTCAGCTCTCGTCCGTAGCCAGACATCTTGACCCCTCCGAACGGCATGCGGGGATCGGAAGCCACCATCTGGTTGATGAAAACCATACCGGCGGCCAGTTCGTTGATAAAGCGGTCCTGCTCGGCCTTGTCATTGGTCCAGGCGCTCGCCCCCAAACCAAAGCGCGTGTCGTTCGCGATCCGGATTGCTTCGCTGATATTCTCCGCGCGAAAGAGAGATGCCACGGGGCCAAAGAGTTCCTCACAGTAGGCGGGAGAAGTTCGAGGAATATTCGTCAGGACCGTGGGGAGATAAAAATAGCCGGGCATTTGCGCCGGTTTTCCGCCGGTCAGGACGCGCCCCCCGGCGGCGATCGTTTTCTCGACATCCGCGTGCAGGGACGTGACCGCGTCGGCGGTTGCCAGCGGTCCCACATCGGTTTTTTCATCAACGGGGTCGCCCAACTTCAGGGCTTCCATGCGCTTCACGAACTCGCGCTCAAACCGATCCGCGATAGATTCGGCGACAATAAAGCGCTTTGCCGCGATGCAAGATTGTCCGTTATTCAGAGTTCGTGCTTTGACTGCAGTTGCGACCGCGTCATCCAGGTTTGCACTGGACATGACGATGAATGGGTCGCTTCCGCCCAATTCCAGGACAACTTTTTTTACTCTTTGAGCCGCGCCCATACCCACCTTGATTCCGGCATCTTCACTTCCAGTCAATGTGGCTGCGGCAATTCGAGGATCGCCGAGGATACCATCGACTTTGTCGGAGCCTATCAATAGCGTCTGGAAGGCGCCTTCTGGAAAGCCGGCGCGGAGGAGAATCTCTTCCACTTTCAACGCGCACTGCGGAACGTTCGAAGCGTGTTTCAGAAGGCCCACGTTTCCAGCCATCAAACCAGGTGCAATAAAGCGGAAAACTTGCCACAAGGGATAATTCCACGGCATCACGACGAGGATGACTCCAAGCGGCTGATAGCGTACGTAGCTGCGACTCGCGGTTGTTGCGATAACCTCATCGGCAAGAAATCGCTCCGCATTCTCCGCATAGTAGCGACAGGCCCAGGCGCACTTTACTGCTTCATCAGCGGCAGATCGAAGCGTCTTTCCCATCTCCATTGTCATGAGCTGCGCGAGCTCGTTCTTTTCCGCTTCAAGTAGCTCCGCGGCCTTCAGCATCATTTGTCCGCGCTGCGAGAAGGTCAGGCGGCTGAATTCCCGAAACGTCACGGCAGCCCGCTCGATTCTCCGATCAATTTGCGAATCGGAAAGCGGTTCAAATATCTTCAATGTCTTCCCTGTTGCCGGATTAATCGTGGCAATAGCCATCGCTGCCCTTCCTCCAAGCGCCCAGTGCAACCCGGGCCGAAAAAGCAGCCCGATTTCTCGTTAGCCGGGAATTCACCCAGCACTCCCACTCAAGGTCGGATCAGCTTGAATAAAGCTCAAAACTGACTTCGCTCGATTTGACTATTCGGCGGACTCGTAGGCGCGAACGGTCGTCGAATGCCGCCCTAAGCGGTATGACCAATGTACCAAATACCGGTGATTCCGCCAGAGAAACTTATTGACAGTATCAATTATATGGTGGTACTACCAGTCGACCGGGACGGTTGGGGTTCACTTTCGGGGTCATCTGATTGTTGGGTGGAGGAGTCCGCATGAATGTCTCGCCGTTTAGAGTGATCGCTCGACTCGTTCCAAGCCGAGGTTTGGCGCTTTGCATCCCCAGCTGTCTCGCTTTATTTCTACTTTTTTCCGCGGCCACGTTCTCCCAGTCCAACACTGGCCGCATTCTGGGGAGCGTTCATGACCAGCAAGATGCCGCCATTGTTGGCGCCCAAGTGGTCATCACAGATGTGCAGCGTGGCGTGTCGCGCACCTTGGCGACGGATGAGTCTGGAGAATATGTCGCGCCTGAACTGCCCCCGGGCGTCTACACGGTGCGGGTAGAGGCCGCGGGTTTTAAGGCTGTGGAGCGCCCGAACATCCAGTTGGAAGTTGCCAAGGATGTGACCATTGATGTCTCACTCCAGCCGGGCGAGGTCACTCAGACAGTCACCGTGACACAACAAGTTCCGCTGCTCGATACGGCTTCATCCTCCTTGGGCGGTACGCTCAGCAATGAGGAGATCAATGACCTGCCGTTGAACGGTCGGAACTACCAAAACCTCCTGCAACTGCGCCCTGCCGTGGTGCGCTATCCGGGCGGCGGATTCTCGACCACCAGTACGAACGGCCTTCGGGCGGAAGACAACGCCTACGTGATCGAGGGCCTGTTCAATAGCGAACCGTATTCCGGCCAGGGCATCATTAATGGTGCTGGTATTGTCGGCGATTCGGCCACAATTTTGCCGATCGACGCGATTCAGGAATTCAACCTGATCGAAAATCCCCCCGCGGAATACGGCTGGAAACCCGGCGCCATCGTGAACGTGGCGCTGAAGTCTGGAACCAACAGCCTCCACGGTACCGGGTACGCGTTCGGCCGGGACGACGCCATGGACGCCCGCAACTTCTTCAACGCGGCGCCGAATCCGAAAATTACTACGTCGGAGCAATTCGGCGGAACTTTGGGCGGCCCGATCGTCAAGGACAAGCTGTTCTTCTTCGGTAGCTATGAAGGCCAGCGCTACCACCTCGGCAATACTTTTGGGGTGACCACCCCGATCACTGCCCCGTCGGCAGTATTGGGATCAAACGCGGACAATGATATTCCCGACGCAGTGCATGAACTTCTGGCGGCGGATGTGCCGATTAGTCTGGTAAGCCAGAAAATCTCGGGTTGCACGGTGACTGGCGCGTTCCCGACAGAGGTTACGACTTGCAACGGCAAGGGTTTCCCGACCAACACAACCGGCTCGATTGGTATCTCACAAGGCTTCCCGAACGACGCAAAGACGGACGACGCTTTGGGCAAAGTTGATTATCACGTGAACGACCGCCACACAATAAGCGGCATGTATTTCTTCGGAAACAACTCGGGCATTGCCGAGGACTTCCCCGAACTGCAACCGAACTGGCGCACCCTGATTCACACACGTGCTCAAGTGGCCGGTGGAAGCTGGGTATGGATTCCGAGTGCCCACTGGGTGAACGAGGCAAGAGTAGGGTATAGCCGCCTCTATCAGCCCACCAAGCCCGACGACCTGGGTGTCGACCCGAACGCCGCCTACGGACTGGATACCGGTGTGCCGTTTGGCCCACTGACGGGCGGCCTGCCCCGCATCGGGTTTGGTCCCTTCTTCACGGGCCTGGGCGGCTTCAAGTGGCCTAAGATTCAAGGGCCGAACACGATTACGCAGTTCATTGACCACGTTTCCTACAGCCACGGCATACACGTCATCAAGTTCGGCGGGGAAATTCACCGCGACGGAGTGACCGGTGCCGGGTTTGGGAATGCGCGCGGCAGCTTCAAATTCCTGGGTGGGGGTACGCTTGGAGGCACCTCCAATGCCCTGGAGGATTTCTTCGCCGGCTTCCCGACGGTAGCGAGCGTACTGGCTGGCGATCCCACGTTCCACCTGAGCAACTGGGCCTATGCGCTGTTCGTCCAGGATGACATCCGTCTTACCCGGAACCTGACCGTCAATCTTGGGCTGCGCTACGAACTGAATACCGTCATCAAGGAACAGAACGACCTGCTCGGTAACTTCGATCCGAACGTGGGGCTGGTCCAGGTGGGCAAACAGATCAGCTCTCCCTACAATGGCGATCACACGAATTTCGCACCGCGAGTCGGCCTTGCCTGGGATCCCTGGGGTACGGGAAAGACGGTGATCCGCGCGGGCGGTGGCTTGGTGTATGAAGTTGTCAACTGGCAGGCATTTATGGCGTTCAACAACAGCTTCGGGCTCAGTAACATTCCCACCGGTTTTCAGGGAGTGACTCCAGGGGGTGGAACGATTAAATCCGGCAACCTGACCATCTTTCCGGGCCAATGGGATACCGGTCCGGTTTTCGGAAATATCGGCCCCAGCAGCTTGAGTTGCGATCCTGTAACAGCGAACCCCTGCGCGATTATGAGCGTGGATCGCAACCTCACGACACCCTATGTCGCGAACTGGACTTTGAATGTCCAGCATGCCTTTACGCCGAACGTATCGCTGGAAGTGGCCTATGTTGGCAACCGCGGTTTCAACCTGACCGGAATCAGCGACATCAACCAGCCGCCCGTGGGCTCGGGCTGGACGCCGGCTGCACTGAACGCATGCTTGACTTCAGCGCCCGCTTACAATAATTGCGCGCCAGACGGTGGTGCGGAGCAGGCGGCGCGGCCCTTCAACACCAAGTTCCCCTTCTTGAGTAATATCTTCCAGATGGGAAATATTTATAGGTCCAACTACAACGGCCTGCAAGCAACCCTCACGGCGCGCAATTTTCATGGACTCAGCGGCGTGGCCGGTTACACCTACTCTCACGCTCTCGACGATCTAGGCGCGAACTGGCATTTCGGGTACGGAAACGGCTTGCCTATGAACTCGTACAACACGGGCTTGGAGTATGCGAGCAGCGACTTCGACATGCGTCACAGACTAACGCTCTCACTGACCTATGCGATTCCGGGCAGGAAGTCGTTCGCGCAGATGCTTGAGGGGTGGCAGCTCACTTCCATTGTGACACTGGACAGCGCGCAACCCTGGGGAGTCATTGATTTGGGAACGGATGTTGCCGGAACGGGTGCGTTGCCTTTCAACCCGCCCGCTAACAGCGTCAATCGATGGGACTTCTTCGGAAATCCCAATGACTTCACGTCCGGCCCGACACCGATCCCGTTCTTTGGCGGTGCCAGCAACGACGCCTGTGCTGCAAAAGCCCTGGCCATGGATGGAGGCTCAGCAGGAGCAGCGACTGCCGCGCTCAACCTGTTCGGGTGCTACGCAAAGGGCGGCGCAATGATGCTTCCGCCAGCGCTCGGAACATTCGGCACTATGCGCCGTAACTCGTTTAATGATTCCGGTTTCCGCAACTGGGATTTCTCAATTACGAAGAACTGGAAGCTCGGGGAACGGCTTAACGCCCAGTTTCGCGCCGAATTCTTCAACATTCTCAACCACCCCAACTTCGCCAATCCGTATGGTGGACAAAATGGGCTCGGCCTCGACGATCCATCTGCGCCACCATTCGGCTGCGGCTGCGTCACACCGGACGTCGCTGCCGCCAACCCGATTATCGGATCGGGAGGCGCCCGAGCCACTCAGTTGGGCTTGAAACTCACGTTCTAGTCTCGGCAAGCAAGCCTGAAAAAAGAGATCTCAAAGGTACGCATGCGCTGCGCAAGGAGAGTGGAGAAGGCGGATTTAGATTTCGTGTCAATTCACACTTGCTCAATCCATGGAAACCCACACTAGGCCTGCCAAACGCTTGGAACGATGGTAGTGAACCCCAAAGTCTTCAACTCGAGACGCTCGCAAGATCGAAGGGGAAATTCATGGTGGGAGATACATTGTCGTACTACCGCATAGGACTCGTGACGCTCTTGTTCGCGCTCTCGGCGTCAATGGAGTCCGCTGCATTCGCCCAGGAACGCGCCGAACGGACAATCGAAGAGATAAAGGCGGAAGCAATCACTCGGGCCGAAAACGGCATGTATCCGCTCATCGGCCTCGATCCGGGCGATGTTCGAGATGCTTTCGCATCCATCCACACGAAAGATAAGGACGAATGGGCCGCGGCGTTCATGGCAGTTGCCGGACGATATATGGCCGAGGCGAAATCACTTGAATCGACGGACCCTTCGAAAGCGAACGTGGACTATATCCGAGCTTGGCGTCTTTATTCCTTTGGCCGTTGGCCGATTCCCTCCTCGCCCGGCAAAAAAGTTTCTTACGCGAAAGCCATTGAGGCATTCCTGGCGCACGCGCGCTATTGGGACCCACCTCTGGAGGTTGTGCGCATCCCATTTGAAGGGTCTCAGATCATTGGTTACATGCGCTTGCCCAAGAATGTAAACCGCCCCGTACCCATCGTAATCGCTGTAAATGGTCTGGACAGCAGAAAAGAGGACTTGGCGGAGAGCTTTGGCGCGATCCTGCCGTACGGTGTCGGTTTCATTTCCGTGGACGGACCCGGCACAGGGCAATCTCCCATTAAAGCCAGCCCCACCGCTGAACACATGTTGTCGCGCGTAATTGATTATCTGCAAACCCGGCCTGAGGTGGATAAAACACGAATCGCGTTTCACGGAGTCAGTTGGGGCGCCTATTGGGGCACAAAAATGGCGGTAGTTGAACGCAGTCGACTGAAGGCCGTCAGCGTCCAATCCCCGCCCACGGATCTCTTCTTTACTAAAGATTTCCTGACAAAGTCCCTGCTCGGAAACCGAGAATACCTTTTCGATCAAGTTCCGGCGCTCATGGACATTTTTGATGGCGTCGATAACGTGGACGACTTGGCCGCCACGTTTCAGAAGATGTCGCTCGTAACACAAGGAATCCTCGGAAAACCAACCACACGCATGTTGATCATAGCCGGCGCCAAGGACACCCAGGCGCCAATCTCGGACGCCTACGAGCTACTGAGCGCCGGAGACGTTCCGAAAGAAGCATGGATCAACCCGCAAGGCGGTCACCTTGGGCGCCAGGTGAAGATCTGGCCCGATCCCATCATCTTCAGGCAGGTATTGCTCCCGTGGTTGGTGCGCAACCTGGACGTCCAGAATCCGAATGATAGCGGCACTAAGCCCCAGAACTGAGCCTCCAACTACGCGGAGTTCCGTTCGCGGTGAACCGGTCGCTACCCAAATGTCCGTTCTCATCGAGAACGTTGAATTTCGACGGCAGTTATGGTTTGTGGGCAACGCGTTCACGATCATTTTCGTGCTGTTTTCTTGGATTCGGCGAGGTCTTCGAACTCCGGCCGCGCGGTCAACTCCCGGCAAGTCGGACTACCGGCCAAGTTCCTCCTAGTACCCACATGTCCGATTACCGCGTCAATTCCGCACGGAACATTCTTGCCGGAGGACGAATCCCGACACCTCCGGATTGCGGGACCGGTCTCTTGCCTTAGCCACCTGCGCTTTGCCTCTTTCGTAGACCTTGCAACGCGACTCCCGTGCACAGTGCAATGCCTGGAAGTAATACCCAACCAACCATCACTTTTGCGAGCGCCGTTGCCTTCGTGTGAAGTCCTTGTGGGTTCATAGCGAAAACCACTAAGAAAATCGTCAGAAACAATGCTCCAAGCACAAGAACGGGGAAGGAGGCAGCAAGATATACGCGCCCCCCATCTCCCTGCGCGCGCCGGGACAAGTACGCACCGGTCGCTCCAGTCACAGGCAGTAGCAGCAGCCATGGCAGATAGAACACGCCGCCGCGCGGCTCGCCCGGATGCGAGATCAGGAAGCGAATTCTGACCCACTCGAAAAGAGCAAGGGCAAAGTAAGAAGCAAAGAACGTGACCGCTGCTGGAATCCAAATTTGTTTTATGCGATCGTGCATCGTTTCCTCCCTCATCGCACCGACAATCCCGCTACGCAATTGCTCCCAATTTCCCGCCCGCGCGCAAGTCTCGGAAAAAGCCTCTTCGTCCGACATTCCGTTCGCACGCAAAATCGTGTACAACTCTTCCAGATGCCCCGCCAGTTCGAGCGCCACTTGCTCCTCGTTGGCTGTTGAAAGGCAAAGCGAACCGAGATGGTCTCGCGCATAAGCGTGCCAGTCATGCATGGGTCACCCTGGCAACGCGGCGAAGTGCCCGGAAGAGATCAGCCCACTCGGCGCGCATTGGCTTCAGCATTTTGCGGCCGCGCGGCAGGATACGATAGCTGCGGCGGCGCTTGCCGTTCTGACCTCTTCCCCACTCGCCCAGCAACCAGCCGCGATTTTCCATGCGATACAGGAGGGGATAAAGCGCAGCCAGTGTGTAACGCAAGTCGCCGTTGGACTGTTGTTCAATCTGGCGGCTGATTTCATAGCCGTGGAGCGGGCCACCTTCCAGGATGCTGAGGATGGTCAATTCCGCGGCACCTCGCTTGAGTTCCGTTCGAATCATACATCTCCCTCTTACATGTAAGAGTCTTATATATTCACAGCGTTGTCAATAGTACGTGTTCTCGCTCTGCAAGGCGACCTCTGAATGTTATGGAATGACGGAAATACGAATGGAGTGTCGGTCTTTTCCGCCGTCGCTCTAGCCCAAGTAGAAGGAAGTATACGGATTGTCATCGGAATCATTCGGCGTGTGGCTTTCGTCTTGCCGAAGGGATTGAAAATCGTTCTCTGATTGAAGTCCACATTCTCGGTTGCAAACTCTGGAATTGTGGAGAGAGCCTTATTGTCCGCATTCTCAAAAGCTAGGTCGTAGCGTACTCGCGGGTCACTCGTAACGAAAAGCCAACACGAAAACTCGCATATCGATCCTCATCTTAGTGGCAGCCTGCATCGGAACTCTCGCGCAGTCGTGCCTGCACCAAGAACCGTGAAGGTGTATGTGCAGGGAAAAGCGAGCGGAGTGGCCCAATTTGTCGGCGCAAGTCAGCGTGAGTTCGCGAAAAACGGAATGAAGTTTCAATCGGCTCCTTTCGAGGGCGACTTCGAGTACAACATCCTGATCGCTCAGGAATTGGAATTGAAATTGAAAGAGGCTACAGCTTCGGTCGTAGTCCTAGACAGGAAGGGCCTTCTCCTGAATTCCGTTGTTCGCTCGGGAAGGATATCAGGAACGGGCGCGTTCAACGCAACCGCCAAGGAACTCGCCAGGAGGATGGCAGTTCTCGTCCCACAATAGTCAATTTCTGATATCGCTGAGCCTTTACATGGAGCCTATCGCCACTATTATGATTTGCTGTCGGATCGCATATGAACACCCTAAGATGATCGGCACGCGGACATCTGCAATCTGTCCGCCGACTTTTGCGATTCTTTCGATCGGAGATCGAGGGCGGATGGCGCCGGTAATTCGTTGTTGCCCGAACTGTCCACTTGCGCCCTCTGTTCATTGCTGGCATGTCGGGGTACCTGCCGCGTGAAGTGATTCCTCCGGCGAATTCGCGCATGGCGGTTGACAGACCTCGCTCAAACCCCCTAACATCCGAGGCATATTTGCCTTTATCGCGGGAGCGAATGACTGACGGCTCTCATTGGAACCGGGTGACCTGCGAAGGGCCGTGCGTCTGCAGTCGGCCCGTCGTAGGGAGAGTAAGGGGAGGGTGATGTGCGGCTCCTGTTAGTAGAAGACGAGCGGAAGGTGGCGAGCTTTATCGCGCGCTCGCTTCGCGAAAACTCATACACAGTGGATGTTGCGGAAAGCGGCGAGAAGGCTTTGGGACTTGTGACGCGACTCAACTACGATCTCGTTTTGCTCGACATTCGTCTCCCGAGATTGAGCGGAGTCGAAGTCTGCCGGGAAATCCGCGAAGCTGGCCTTGAAATGCCGGTACTCATGCTGACGGCGCGGAGCCTGGTGGAGCAGCGAGTGGAAGGTCTCGATGCCGGCGCTGACGACTACCTTACCAAGCCTTTCGCTCTTGCCGAGCTTCACGCTCGGGTTCGAGCGCTCACGCGTCGCGGCTTTCATAAGGGCGGCCCAAAGTTGCACGCGGGCGATCTCGAACTGGACCGTCCGCGACGAACCGTCAAGCGCGGAGACCAGCAAATCCAGCTCACCCTGAAAGAGTATGCGCTGCTCGAGTTGCTAATGGTGCGCTCTCCCGAAGCCGTTCTTCGCTCCGAGATCATTGAGCATGTCTGGTCGTATGGATTCGATACGGAAACCAACATCGTCGAGGTTTACATCAACCGGCTACGCCAGAAGATCGATCAGGAGCATCCCGTTAAATTAATCCAAACCGTTCGCGGAACCGGATACCGGCTCGGTTTGCCGGAGCGGTAATCCATGCCGGGGCGCTCGCTCAGATTTCGAATGATGCTGCTTTTTTGCATGGTGGTGGGCGGCCTTCTCCTTGGCACCTACGCAATCATTTATTCAATCTTTGCCCGTGAACTGCGGGCGCAGCTCGACCGCGAGCTCAGCGAGGCCGCAAGTCCCATGGTGGCAGACCTCGCCGCGAATGCGCCCGAAGAGGACGTGTTTCGACTCGACCTGCCTGATCAGTATCTCGAACTCCTCGACGCGTCCGGCAAACCTCTGAACATGTCTCGGAATTGGCGTGAGCATCCGATTGACGTCGGAGGTCTGAGCTTTCAGGATAACGAGCCGATTTTTCGCACGGTGCGTGGCGTGCGGGGACCGCTCCGTATGGAATTGATCCCTTTTCAACTTGTGAAACAGCCGGTCGTTCTCGCGATTGCGGGACCGACCCGCGACATCGACACCGTGTTGCTGCATTTCCGCCAGGTACTTATGATTTTGCTTCCCATCAGCCTCCTGCTCACTGGTGCAATCTCGACGTGGTACGTGGGCCGAAGCCTCTCGCCCATTGCCGAGCTAACCGAACATGCTGCGCGACTGACTCGAGCGATCGCCGCACCGGGCCAAGTTGACATGAAAACGCCACGCCTGGTTTCCAACTCTCCGGACGAGTTGGGACATCTTGCGGCGACGTTCAATGAGCTTTTCGCGCGTGTCATTGCGGCCATTCAGCAGTTGAGGCAATTTGTGTCGAACGCCTCGCACGAAATGCGCACACCCCTGGCAGTCCTGCAGGGCGAGACGGAGCTGTTGCTCTCAGAGCGCAGGGAGCCTGAGGAATACGAAAAAACGTTGGAGGTGATCCACGGCGAGCTACGCCATCTGAGCCGCATCGTCGAGGGGTTGTTTACGCTCTCAATGGCAGATGCAGGCCAGCTCCGGGTGGCGGATGACGACTTGTACGTGAACGAGGTGTTGGAAGAAGCCTGCGAGATCGCCATTCCTCTCGCCCGCTCCAAGGGAATCTCCATCGAGCAGAACCTGCAGTTGGAGATCGCGTCGAGAGGCGACGAGTCTTTTCTGCGCGACCTTTTCCTTGTCTTTCTCGAGAATGCGGTCAAGTATTCGCCATCAAACACGCGAATTAAAGTGAATTTGAGCCGCGTCAACGGTTCCGCGCGCGTGCAATTTCAGGATCAGGGGATCGGCATTTCTCCCGAGCATGTGCCGCACATTTTTGAGCGATTCTACCGGGCCGACGGAACCAGTCATGTCGAGGCGCGTAGCGGCGGCCTGGGGTTGGCGATTGCGAAAGCGATTGCAAACGCTCACGGCGGGAATATCGAGTGCCAGACCGCGCCAGGAAGCGGCTCGACATTCACGATCACACTGCCGATAGCCGGCGTGATGCCGCCCGCCGCGTAGTTCGGCACAAATAAAATTCCCCCATACGTACTCCTAAGCTCGCCAGCTGCGCATTCAAAAGATGGCAGCGTCGAAGTCAATATTAAGAAGAATTAATCATCCATTCAGGCTCGCCAGGGCGTGGGTTCGATATGCTCCGCGCCATCAGTAGTAGCCGGGCGGGTCGGCAGACATTCATTTGCTTGCAGTATCCAAATTTGGGAAATCGCAACATAGTGACGCGAGTTCCGCGAACCTTGCAGGGTTCCGGGAGTGCGTCCGCGTAGTCTCCTGGACGGGCAAAGGAGAACTTTGGTGCCGCTAGAGTTTGCGAAGAAATCTCTTGGGGGGGAATATGAACACGTTTTCATCGTTTTTGGGACTGCGGTGTTTCCGTACCAAGGCAGGATTTCAGACGTTAGGTCTCGGGCTGGGAGTGTTGTTACTCTGTCTCCCTGCTTTCTCGCAATTCAATCTTGGAAGCATTGCAGGAACCGTAACGGACGCGACTGGCGGAGTCATTACAGGCGCGAATGTGACGATCACCGATTTGGAACGGGGCGTCTCGCGGACATTGACCACGGATAGCGCCGGCGAGTATTCCGCTACGAGCCTTACGCCCGGCAACTATTCCGTGCGCGCGGAGTTCACAGGATTCCAGACGATGAACCGCACAGGCGTCGCGGTGGGGGTTGGTCAAGCTGTCCGCGTAGACATAGCGATGCAGCCGGGCGCTCAGACCCAGACGGTTACGGTGACGGAAGCGGTGCCGCTCGTGGACATCAGCAACGAGGTGCTGTCCAGCACGGTGGAAAGCCAGCAGCTCGCCGAGCTACCGATTAACGGCCACCTGTACACGAAGGTGCTGGACTTCCAACCGGGCGTCCATGGGAACCCGGGCGGAAATTCGCCGAACTATCAAACCAACGGCGCCGGTGGCCAGGGCAATTACTTCATGCTCGACGGCGTGGAGAACAGCAACATATTCGTCAACTCCGGGCCTCTCATCGGCGCGGCCACGAGCACCGACGAACTGACCATCCTGCCCCAGGATGCCGTTCAGGAAGTTAACGTAATGACGAATCCCTCTGCGGAGTTTGGGTGGTTTCAGGGCGCCGTGGTCAATGTCGGCCTGAAATCAGGGACGAACACCATCCATGGCTCCGCGTACGGATTCTTCCGCAATAACAGTTTGGACGCGAAGGACCCATACTTGGGCCTCGCGCCAGCGTTGGGCGGCCTGCCAAAACAGCCGGATGACTTCAAGCAGTTCGGCGGGTCCTTTGGCGGTCCCCTAAAGAAGGACAAGTTGTTCTACTTCGGCGCTTTCGATGGAATGCGTTACAACGTTGGAATCGGTAGCAGGGTAACGCTGCCGACCGTCAATGGCGGGGCGGTGGATGATCCCACCCACAGCGTGCCGCTTGCGATCGACGACTTGATTAACAACCACGGCGTTTCTCCGAGTCAACTGAGTCTCAACCTCGCGGACTGCACCGTTGCCGGCGCGGCGCCCGTCGCAGTCGCCACTTGTGGGACGAAGGGCGTCTTCCGATACAACGGGCTCACTACGTCGGGTGTTGGCGTGGCGGGGAACTCCAACGGCCACTCGAACAACGTGCTTGGAAGAGTCGATTATCATCCCAACGACCGGAACGCAATCAATGGCGAGTATTTCTTTGGCCAGGCAACTACCTCCACGCCAAACGCCGGCGAACCGGCGTTCTGGAATAACCTGAACGCCAGCCGCACGCAAATGATGCGCGCGGTGTGGACCTATGTGCCGAATTCCAACTGGGTGAACGACGTCCGGTTCGGCTACAACCGGTACAACCTGGCGGATGGCAACGCGGAATGCTTAGGAAATGTAGGCCAGCCGAATTATGTGGCGCTTGGCTTGATTTCCGGGGCGAATCCTCCGTCTCCGTTCTGCGGATTCCCGGTTGTGAATTTTACGAGCACGGGCTATCCCAGCTTTGGCGCGGCTTTCTTCCTGAACGACCAGGGAGTGTTTCAGTACACCTATACGGCATATGACAACGTTTCCTACACGCATGGCAGTCACAATTTCAAGTTCGGCTTCGAGTTCCATCACAGCAGGTTCCGCGGAATTGGCGCTCCGGGCTTTCTTACCGGCGTGCTCAATTTTAATGGGTCCCAGACGTTTTCGACGCCGACGTGCGCCAATCCCGGAGATTGCTCCACGGATCTCCAGGATTTCCTGGCTGGAAAACTCGGCACAGGCAACCAAATCCTGGTGAACCCGCGGCAAGAAGATTCGACTCTTGGTTTTAACCGCGAAGGGCTCTATTTTGAAGACAGCTTCCGGGTGAACTCGAGAGTAACCGTGAACCTGGGACTGCGCTACGAATTGGAGCCCGCGATTCTGGTGGACAATAACAGCGCGGGCAACTTCGATGCGTCTTCACCCACAGGCATGGTGCAGCAGAACGGCACCCCTCTCTATCAGGCCTTTCACAAGGCTTTTGCCCCGCGGGCGGGTTTCGCGTGGGATCTGACGGGCAAGGGGACCACGGTGCTTCGAGCAGGCATGGGGGTCAGTTACGATACGCCCCAGGTAGACGACTTGGTCGCGCAGAGTTTCGGCGCGGGCCTCAACGCCGTTCCCACGGGGTTCGCGCTCTATAACGACGCCGGCTTGGTCTTTCCGGGTTCCACGAACCCGCAGGCCGTCAAGACGGCCGTGGTCACAATCAACGGCCCGCAATTGAGCTGGGTGGCTGGCACACCAGTTTTCCCCGCAGGTCTGAATACTGACTTGGCGTGCGGCACCGGCAACCCCAACATCAAGACGCCGGATGGGACCGTGGTGCCCTCGCCGTGCACTATAAAGGCGAGAGGCACGGTCGTCACGCTCCCGAACGGCCAAATGGTGATGAGCACGTCTCAGGCTCGGTCTCCCATGTACACATGGACGCTGGGCATCCAGCACGCGTTTGGGGCTAGCACTTCACTAACCGTGAACTATGTGGGCACTCACACGTACGATCTTTCAAGCGAGATCAACATCAACCAGGCGGCGCCGGGCGCCTCGGGGCGCGGATTGCTCCCACCGACGTCGGTCAAGCCGTGACGGGCCTCTGCAGAACCGGCAGCCGTATTTCAGCCAGTTCCCATGGTTCAACGGCATCTTCGTATATGGTCCGGCCGGATTTTCCAACTATAACGCCCTGCAAGTTACCTTCGTTCAGCGGAACTTCCACGGACTGACGCTGAATGCGGCCTACACGTTCGCGCGGGACTTGGCCACTCCAAAGGGCGGCAATGACCCGTACATAACGAACAGCCAATGCGTAAGTTGTGAGTACGGGCTTCAGACCCCCAAGCATGACCTGGGCGTTACGCTGGTTTACAAGATTCCAGGGATTAAGTCACCGGCGCAGCTGCTCGAGGGATGGGAAATCTCCAGCGCCATCAACGTGCAAAGCGGAGCGCCCTTTAGGGGCACTGATAGCAGTAACGATTTCGCTGGAGTCGGCGACAACAGAGGGCTTTTCGGCGGCACCCCTGAACAGTGGTCTCTTTACGGAAAGGCGAGCGATTTTAAGTTCGGAACAACCCAAGCCCCACTTTGCTTCGGGTTTCCCGTTTTTGGCTTTGCGGGGTGCGGCGATCCAACGACCCAGCCAGCCTGCATGGCAGCGGCCGCTGCGGAGCCGGTGAATGCCGCCATGAACGCGCAGGATTCCGGGATCTCTCCAGCGGAGTTGGCTTCCCTCAAGTCATTTACGGGCGGATGCTATGTGTCACGCAACGGGAAGTCAGTGATCATACCGCCAGCTCAGGGCACTTTCGGCAACATGAGGCCGGGCGTGCTTATAGGCCCGCCATTCCATGAGTTGGATTTGTCGGTCCATAAGACGTTTAAGATCGGCGAGCGGCTCAGCCTTCAGGCCAGCATCTCGGCGTTCAACGTCCTCAACAACCATCCCTATACGCTTGGGTTTACGGGTGGTCTCGTGAACCTCCCGTTCCTTTTCGGCCAATCCGCCGGGCAACCGAACGACGGCAACCCGATCAACGGTACCGGGGGCGCTCGGCAGGTGCTGCTGGGCCTGAAGGCAACGTTCTAGGCGGTTCTAAAGAGGGCCCCCAAGACAGCGCGAGGGAATGATTGAATGCTGTGACGGTGAAAAGCTGAGTATCGATCGAACCGGTCGAACTTGAGCCATCATCGATATGGTTTTTCGCCCTCGCGCTGCGGTCGCCGGCGAAACGTCTCCCGGCGTTTCGTCCGCCGGTATGTCCCTCCTCACGACAATGCAGGACCTCAGTCGGCCATTCCGATGACGGTCGTGTCCGACTAACCTTAACGAGTATTAATAATCGTTTCAGCCGGGCATGATCATCATTTGGATACCCTTGCAGGTGCGGAAATAGTGTCGGCGCAGGCAGATAGGCAGGTTAGCATTGGCTGGTCCTCGACGATCAGGTCGCGCGATTCGCGCCGGTTCCGTGCGAGAATCATTTGGGAGATCAACGGGTGACACCCAGCCGAATTCTACTTCTGCCGCTGCTGATCGGCGCCACCGTTGCGTCTCCGGCCTGGGCACAGCAGGCGCCGAGGAGTCTGACCGTGGCTGCCGCGATAGACCTTGCCGAAAAGCAGAATCTCGATCTCGTCGCGGCTCGTGCTCAGCGAGCCGTCGCACTGGCTGGCGTGCGTATCGCCGGAGAGCGCCCCAATCCGTCGCTGAGTTTCGGGGCCTCGCGCGACGCACCGCATGAAAATGCATTGATCGATCAGCCGCTGGAAATCGGACCGAAGCGCGAGCGGAGAATCGAAGTCGCGCGGCAGGAAAGCGCGCTGACGGAGGCAGATATTTCGGCTCTCGAACGACAGGTGCGCCGTAATGTCCGCGACGCGTATTTTGGCTTGGCCCACGCCCGTGCGGCCACCGCGCAACAGGCCGAGGCGGTGAAGCTCGCAGATCACCTGCACGATATCGCCAAGGCCCGCTTTGACGCCGGCGACATTCCGCAGCTTGAGGTTACGCAATCGGAACTCGAGGAAGCGCGCGCTCAAGCCAACCAGCAGGTCGCGCAGCAGGAGGAAAAAGTGGCGCTCAGCGATCTCAACGCTCTATTGAATGAGCCTGCCACAGTCGATTGGGATTTGGGCGACGCGTTGAGAGCCTTTGCGCCTCCTCCGGCGCTTGCAGACCTCCTCGCGCAAGCCGGAACCTCCAATACGGAAATCGCCCGAATTACACAGGAGGAGAAGATCGAGCGGAGTCGTCAATCGCTGCTCGAGGCTAGTCGGATACCTAATCTCGGCCTACAATTTGGATCGGATTTCAACGCACCGGGCGGTCCCGGCATGAACACGGGAGGCTATGAGTTCGGCCCGCGCGGCCAGCTCTCTATGGAGCTTCCGATTTTTTCGCGCAATCAAGGCGAGATCGCGCAATCCATTGCAAACGAGCGTGCTCTCGACGATGCGCTGGCGGCGGCTCGTCGGGCCGCGGATTCGAAGGTCGAATCCGCCTATTTTGATCTCCAGGCGCGCGAGACACAGGCGCAGCTCTACCATCAGACGATTCTGCCGTCGTCCCAGCATCTGGAAGAGATGGCGGAGGAAAGCTATCGCGCCGGGAAGGCGAATATCATGATCGTCCTCGGCGCCCAGCGCGACGTACAGCAGGGTGAGCGGGACTATCTAGATAGCCTGCTGGCAGTTCAATCGGCATTTTCGCAGCTCGAGGAGGCGGTCGGCGCTCCACTCGACTGACCGACACCCGCCATGATTCATTCACGAACTCGTCTCTACTTCCTTTGCCTTGCGGCAGGATTGTGCGCGGCATTGGCGGGCTGCTCTAAACAATCGGCCGATGAGGAGGCAGCCCCCAACGCGAAGGCCGAAGTAACGCTCACGCGCGTGGTTCGCGCGGATATTTCCGAGACGCTCTCGCTCAATGGCACGGCCTCTCCTCTGCCCAACGATGACGTGCGCGTGAGTGCTCTCGTGTCCGGCAGGATCGCGGAGTTGACAGTTGCGGAAGGCGATCTGGTGAAAGCAGGCCAGGTCGTGGCGAAGCTCGACGACCGATCGTACCGTTCGCAGCTTCAACAAGCAGAAGCGGGCGAGCAGCAGGCCAAAGCCAACTTCGACAACGCGCAGCTTGCACACACGCGAGACGAAGACCTGTTCCAGCGAGGCATCGTGGCCCGCAAGGACTTGGAGGATGCTCGCACGCAGGAAAGCGTGACTTCTGCGGCCTTAAAGCAAGCTGATGCAGCGCTCGAACTGGCCAAGTTGCAAGTTGCGCGCTGCGTGATCGTCTCGCCTCTCAACGGCGCGATCGCCAAGCGATTCGTCAGCGTGGGTGAACAGGTGGATGGCACGGCCGCGCAGCCAATCGTCGAAGTTGCGAATCTTCAGGAGGTCGAATTCCTCGGCAACGCTCCGGCGATGTACCTGGCGAAGCTTCATCCAGGTGAACCTGTCAACGTGACCAGCGAGGCCGCGCCCGATCAGAAATTCGTCGGACACATTGAGGCTATCTCGCCCGCCGTTGATCCCACCACGGGCGTGGGTCTGGTTAGGATACGCGTGCCCAATCCAAAAGGTGTCCTGCGAATGGGGATCTTCCTGAGCGCGGAGATTGCCGTTGACACGCATGCCCATGTTCTGACCGTGCCCGCGGATGCGGTCTACCACGATCGAGACGGCGCGCCGCGCGTGTTCGTCGTCCAACAGGATTCGGCCACCGCCGTACCGATAAAATTGGGAATCGAAACCAAAGATCGAGTTGAGCTGGCCGACGGCAGTGTGAAAGAGGGCGACACGGTGATCCTGACCGGCGGCTATGGACTTGCCGACGAAGCTAAAATCCAGACTAAGCCGCAGTCCATCCCATGAACGTTGTCCGTTTCTGCCGCGAAAACCGCTACGCTGTATATCTCCTCACCGCATTTCTAACCGTCGCCGGTGCGGTGGCGGTGTTTCAGCTCCCGAGCAATATCTATCCCGAGTTGAATTTTCCGCGCATCGTGGTTCTGGCGCGCGCGGGTGATCTCGCGCCGGACACCATGCTTCTCACGGTCACGCGTCCCATCGAGGAGTCGATCAGCACAACACCCGGCGTCCGGCGCGTTGATTCGAAGACTATTCGCGGCAATACCGAGATATCGGTTCTATTCCAACCCGACACCGACATGCAGTATTCGCTGCAGCTGGTGCAGGCGCGCGTCAGCGAAGGCCGTGCGTCGTTGCCGCCGGACGCCGAAATAGACGTTGAGCGTGTCTCGCCCGCCGTGTTTCCGGTGCTGAGCCTGATCCTGAATGGCGATGTTCCCGATGCTGATTTGCGCGACGACGCATACTACATCCTGCGCCCACTTTTTAGCCGCGTGCCCGGCGTAGGGACCATAACGGTGCAGGGAACCGACGTCCGCGAAGTTTCCGTGATCGTCGATCCACAGAAAATGCTCGCGCACCGGTTGTCGCTGGTCGATGTGGCGAACGAGCTGCGTGCGACGAATGAAGTTACTTCCGTTGGAAAGCTTTCGAAGGATTACTCGCAATATCTGATCCTCGCCACCAGCCAGTTTGCCAATCTCGATGACATTCGCAACGCCGTCGTCGCCATTGACAGCGGTGCTCCGATACGTGTTCGCGACCTTGCCGAGGTTCGATACGGCGTCGCGGACCGCCAAACTTTGATCACGGGCAACGGTGAGCCTGCCGCGCTGATCAATATCTCCCGCCAGGTCGGCGGCAATATTCTCCAGCTTGCGCAGCAGGTCAAGGATCAGGTGCGCAATCTAGGTTCCACCATCCCTAAGACTCTGCACATTTCGGTGGTGTATGACCTCTCGGAGTTCGTCTCGGAATCGATCGGAAGCGTGCGGGATAACATCCTGGGCGGCGCTCTTCTCGCTGTCGCAGTCCTGTTCCTGTTCCTGCGCGACGGGCGGACGACGCTGGTCGCCGCCACCTCGTTGCCGCTTTCCGTGATTGGGACTTTCTTTTTTCTCAAACTCTTTGGCGGCACGCTGAACCTGATGTCGCTTGGCGGCCTAGCGATTGCGATCGGGTTGATCATTGACGACGCGGTGGTCATCATCGAAAACATCTATCGTCATCGGGGCTTGGGCGAGTCTCTGGAAGTCGCGGCGGAACGCGGCACGCAGGAACTTCTGGGCCCGGTTATCGGTTCGACGGCAACTACCCTGATCGTTTTCCTGCCGTTGAGCCTGTTGAAGGGAGTTGTCGGCGAATTCTTTTCGGCCTTGTGCCTCACGCTGGGCGTCTCGGTATTGCTTTCGCTGGTATTCGCCCTCGCCGTGATTCCTTTATTGTCGCAACGATATCTTTCGGACTCGACAGGGCACACGAACAAGGCCGCTAAATTCATCGAGCCCGTGAATCGCGTGTACGAACGCGCCGTGCGATGGGCCTTAAATCACCGCGCGATTGCGGTAGGCGGGGCGCTGGGTTGCGTGCTGCTTGGCGTTGTTTTGTTTCTCAATCTCGATACCGGATTCCTACCGGAAATGGACGAAGGTGGCTACGTTCTCGATTGCATCACTCCAGCGGGTACTTCTCTGGACGAAACCAACGCCATTCTTCAGCAAATCGAGCGGCGCATCCAGAAAATGCCGGAAACAGCGTCCTTTTCGAGGCGCACCGGTGCGGAGCTGGGCCTCTACGCCACGGAGCAGAATAAGAGCGACATTCTCGTCAAGATGAAGCCGCTTTCCCAGCGCAAGCGAAGCACTGAGGAAGTGATGGACGATCTGCGCGATCAAATAGCACAAAACATTCCGGGTGTTGACGTCGAGTTCACTCAGATTCTGCAGGACATGCTAGGCGATCTGGAAGGCTCACCAGAGCCCGTCGAAATCAAAATCTTTGGCAACGATATGGATACGCTGGAGAAAGTGGCCGACGAAATCGAACCGAAGCTCGTCAAAATCCCGGGCGTCGTGGACTTCAAGGGCCTGCAGAAGGGAAATCCCGAGATAGTGTTTCACGTAGATCCCGCACTCGCCGGACGCGCCGGGTTGACTGCCGACCAGGTGACCCAGCAAGTCGGCGCCGGCTTGCTCGGACTGACGGAAACACAGCTACGCGAAGCGGACCGGGCCGTGGACATTCGCGTGCGCTTTCCCGACGCATTTCGCTACAACTATTCTGACGTCCTGCAGTTTCCCGTCCTGACCCCTTCGAAGCAGATTGTCCCGCTAACTTCCCTGGCCAAGGTTGATCAGGTACATGGAGACAACCAATTGCTGCGTGAAAATCAGCGCTTGATGGTTTCGCTGACCGCGCGGCTCGAAAACCGCGATCTCGGGGGCGCGATCGGCGACGTCAAGAAAATGATGGAGAACGTCCCGCTGCCGACGGGGACTTCCTACGAAATCGGTGGGCAGTACGAAAGCCAGCAAGACTCCTTTCACGATTTGCTCTACGTGCTGGGGCTCGCGCTTGGCGCCGTTTTCGTCGTTTTGGTGATCCAGTTCCGCGCCTTCATGCCTGCGCTGATTATCTTGTCCGCGGCGCCGCTCTCGCTTGTCGGCGTGTTCGCCATGCTGTGGATTACGCGCACAGCCCTCAACGTATCGTCATTCATGGGTATCGTATTGATGGTCGGCCTCGTGGTGAAGAACGGGATCATTCTTTTCGAGTACGTTCAGAAGCTCCGCGAAGAAGAAAAGATGCGACTGGTTGAGGCGCTCGTCGCGGCGGGGAAAATTCGCATTCGACCAATCCTGATGACGACGCTCGCCACCCTCTTCGGTTTGCTTCCCCTCGCGCTCGGCATCGGCTCTGGCGCGGAGTTGCAAAGGCCCCTGGCGCTTGCTGTGATTGGCGGACTCCTGCTTTCGACTCTGATAACACTCGTCGTAATGCCGGTGCTCTATTCGATTGTGGATCGCGATAAGAGGTTTACTTAAGCAGCCTTGCAGCCCTCTTGGTGCAAATCGGTTTGCGGCCAACGCAGCGAATGGGATACGCTCCGTCTTCAGAAAAGCAGGAAGCGGACGAAGACGATAATTCGTCGCGCACCTCAAATCATGAGAGTCCTTCCAGAATCCTTCGTTCTTCCACTTGCACTGATCGCGGCAGCTCTGGCTGTGGTCCCTAAATCAACCTTCGCGCAAACCGACGAGATTCAGGTCTACGACGCGGAGATTGAGGAGCAGGGTAAATTCAATCTCATGGTGCACAGCAACTTTACCCCCATCGGACGGACGACTCCCGACTTCCCCGGCGGGATCATTCCCAACAACTCGGTGAATGGCGCGGCCGAATGGGCCTACGGCGTCACGGATTGGTTTGAGCAGGGTCTCTATTTACCGGTGTACACGGCTTATTCCGACGGGCGCGGCGGGTCGATTAACGGCTTTAAGATACGCGAACTGTTTGTCCGGCCGCACGCCCACGACCACACTTTCTTTTACGGCGTGAATTTCGAATTCAGCGTCAACTACAAGTATTGGGAGTCCAGGCGCATTACTTCCGAGGTTCGGCCCATTGTAGGACTGCACCTGCACCCGGTGGACATCATCTTCAATCCGATTGTGGATACCGACTACACCGGCGGTTTCGGGAACCTCGAATTCGTTCCAGCAACGCGAGTCGCCTATAACGTGAATGACAAATGGGCCGTTGCCTTCGAGGAATATGCCGATCTACGGGCCCCTGCGGCACTTCGACGCGCTGGACGACCAATTCCACGAGGTTTGGGCGGTCATGGATCACACCAGCAAGTTCCTGAATATCGAAACCGGCGTGGGAGTTGGCGTGACCGCCGGCGCCGACAAATTGACGTTAAAGCTGATGCTGTCGCGCGATCTTAACTAAACGGCGAAGGCCGGCGCCGATTTCAAAGTGAATTCTGAATTACCACCGGATGACGACGCCGAGCCTATTGCTGCAAAGGTGTCGCGGAAGACGCCGGGCGAACACCGATGTCGATCTGCATCGCGGTGTTTTTGGGAAAGACAACGTCGCGGCCGCGTGAAATGAAATGTACATAGATCGATCTGCTTGCGCCCAGCGCGCCCATGGCGATGCCGAGCGAATTCGAATGAGCCGCTATTCCCACCGCCATGCCCACGAGCTTGAATCCACCGGCACCGCCTGCGGACTTATTTAGCACATCGGCGTCGCCGTCGCCGGCAGCGGAAACTGCGGCCAACCCAAGCGCGATTCCCGCTTGCAGATAGCGCGATCTGGGCGAGGTGGCCTGCGCGCCTCCTTCGGAATCCAGCTTGAGGTTGTCGGTTTTGCCTGCCTGAACTCCGGCGAGGACGGCACTCACTTTTTGGTCGAGCCCGCTCGGCAGAATGAGATCATGAAAGGCGAACCGGAGCTCACCGTTGCGGCTCATGTGAAGTGCCGGCTGGACCTGAACCACGGAGCCCTGCAAGATCGCGCCCTGCGGCAGAATCAAGCGGTCGCCACCAAAGAGAGGGCGCGATAGCATGGCTTCGACTTCGTCGCCTCTCTGCGAGGTTGCGGAGCTTAACGGTGTTACCAGACGCGCTCGCACAAAACTACCGTCCGGCGGTGCAGATCTGAGCGAAGCGGCGAGTTCTGGAGTGAGCGGCTCAGTCCCGAAATCAAGCGGCTCCAGAAGCTCGGCTAAGTAAACGGTGCCGGCCTCGAGGTACTGGGGATGCACGGGAAGCTCGGCGACAGCGTATCGCTCGATCTCGTGCACCTTTCCAGGCTGTTTCGCCTGCTGCATTGCGGAATCCCATTCACGCTTGGCTTCTGCTTTGGCTTCCTTTGCCTTTTCAGCGGCTTCGTCCTTGACGCCTTTCTTTTTGTCGGCGTCGGCGGCAGCGACGAATTGAATAACCTGACCGGAGTCCGGAATTACGCGAGTATGAATCAGGAGATGTTTCCCATCGGGAAGAACGAACTCATTAAATTCCACATCGATTCTGCGCGCGGGAGTAAATTCAGCGTCCAAGGCGTCGATCGTGCGCTTGCCTTTGGAGACGTCGCCGATCTTTGTGATTTGACCTGTGACAGTCGCACCAACGGGTACGACGAGCTTGTCGAACGCAAACACTGATTCGACGACGTACCCGCTGATGGGCTGACCTACCTTGCGGACTCGAACTTCCTTGTCGAGCGCGATCTGAACGGCCATGCCCCTTGGAACGATCAGTGGAACTGTCTCAGTTGGCACAGGCATGGCGGGGACAACTCTATTGTCTGCTGTGGAAGCGAGGGGCGGGCGAGAAGTGAGTGCCGGGGCCACGGGCGTGTCCTGAGCGCTTGCCCACTCGACACACATGCATGCCAGAAAAAGAAAACGGATTGCACGCGAAAGAGCCATTGTAGAAGCTCCGATCTCGGTATTCTACCAACAGGATGCAGCGCCAGTAACAAGTGTTGCATGTCAGCGAGCGCACGGGCAGCGTTCGCATAGCTACGGCACTCGTTTCCCGCTACCGCCTGCAAGCCATCAAGATCTGGGAGTCGGCCAAGCGATGGAGAAGCAGAAGTTTTAGTAATACGCTAATCGGGCAAGAGTGACGCCAGCCCCTGGTACTAGTCCAGTAATCTGACTGACCAAGAGCTAGCGCAATGGTGACTTCCAAGAACCGGATTTCGGGCCGGAGGCAGAAGCTGGAGGACGAGGCCGGGTGGGTACCCCGCCTTGACATTCTAGGCGTGAGCCTGTTTAGCCTTTCCGTGGTGTTCGATACGGGCCTTTGCGGCTTCGCTCGCGTGGTGAATTGGGTGTTGATGGCGATCATGGGCTAGGTGTGCGTGGTGTGCAGCTGTTTCGTGCTTCTCGTCTTCGCGGTGTTTCGCGCCTTCCAGTCGCAATCCACAGCTTGCCACTTCTTTCAGCTGGCCCACCAGACGTTCTCCCGGTAAGTTCATGCCAAAGCATCTGTGATTTGGAAAATCGGCTGCCGTCATGAAAACGTAATATCAATGGTGGCAAATCGCAGCAAGAAGTCTAATTAAATGTGATGAAGAAGGAGTAAGTAGCTTGTCACCGTTTGTCACAACTTTGTAGTGCTCCCCGCTAATTTAGACAGTCAGGGCCTCGTTTTTTAGTACAGCTGCGAAAGCCAAGAAGGCCTCGTGCGGAGTACGATTCCCGACTCCGCGATGAGGCCGGTCGTGATTGTACTCCTCGATCCAACGAGCGATGTTGCCCCGCGCTTCTTCCACGCTACGATACTCCGCCGTCCAAACTTCCTCTTCCTTCAAGCTACGATGGAACCGTTCGATGTAGCTGTTGCCCTCCGGGTGATGATACGCCGTGCGCCGATGGGTGATGCCCAGCCGACCCAACGTCTCCAAGAACCGCGAAGAGGTGAACTGCGTTCCGTTGTCTGTCGTGAGCGTCACGTTCGCCGCACGACTGCCCTCGGGCAGCCGTGCGAGTACGGCTTGCTCGACCGCTGTCAGCGCGTCTTCGGTCCGGCAACGATGCGAGAGATTCCATCCCACGATCTCGCGTGTGCAGCAGTCGATCACGCTCACCAGATAAGCCCAGCCTACGGCAGGGCCTGCCCAGATCTTCGTCATGTCCGACTGCCAGATCTGATTCGGCTCGGCTGCTTCCACGCGGCCCCACTCTTTCTTCCGTCGTGCGCGCAGGCGACGCGAGCGCACCAGCAGCCCACGCTCTCGCATCACCCGTAACACTCGCTTGCGATTCACGGCTAGCCCCTTCTTCCGCTGCAGCCACCACGCCACCCGCCGATAGCCGTACGCCAGTTTCTCTCCGCACGCCATCACGATCTGTTCATCGTAGGTTCGATCAGCCCGGCTGCCTCGTGGCCGCTTCCGGTAGTACAAACTCGACCGGCTGATGGTCAACGTCGTCGCCACCAGCGTGGCCGTGTAGCCTTGCGTCACCATCTCTCGTGCCTGGGAGTGAACCGCACCACAGCTCACTCCCCCACGACGTTTTTTAGGATTTCGATCTCCAGCGCTTTCCGCCCCAGCGTTCGTTCCAACTGTCGGATGCGATGGTCCTTCTCGGTTTCCGCCGCGGCAGCGCTTCTCCCCCCAAGCGCTGCCTTCGCTCCCTGTTCCGCTTCATCCTTCCAGCGATAGAACAGATTGGGAGCGATCCCATGACGTCGGCACGTCTCCGACACGGTGCCGCTCCCTCTGCGCCCGCGCGCGAATACATTTACGCCGGAAGAGCGTTGGTGGCGAAGATCGAATCTGGCAATACCCTGTACTACCATCAGGATCAACTTTCGAATCGATTCGTGACGAACTCTTCGGGTGGAGTGGCGGAGCAGCTGGGAACGTTTCCGTTCGGGGAAGCATGGTACAACTCGACGAACGACAAACTACCGTTCACCACGTACGAACGCGACGCGGAATCAGGCAACGATTACGCGATGGCTCGCTACGAAGTGAACCGCCTCGGCCGATTCCTCACTCCCGATCCTGCGGCGGGCGGGACGACCGATCCGCAGAGCATGAACCGGTACGCTTACGTTCGGAACGATCCTGTAAATCTGAGTGATCCCTCGGGAATGTTTATTGCCCCGCAGCTCTGGTACATAATGCAACAACATGGCGTGGGGATGTTCGGCTCACTCTGGAACGAGTTCGATATGCTGGAGATGTCGGCCCGCGAGACGGGCTGGGCTACGCCAAGTGGGGGGCCGTGTCCCTTCGGTGACTGCCGCAACCCGCTTCCCGTCTTCGCGGATGCCGACTTGTTCACGTGGCTCAATCACTTGGCCGGCCTCGGTGGCGGTCCGCAGATTAGCGTCGCCGATCTGAAAGCAGCCTTGAAAAAGTTGTTTGCTGCAAATCCGAAATGTGCGGGGCTCTTGGGGGGAGAAACATCTGCCGATAATCTCGTGGACAAAATGAACGTAGTCGATACCACTGCCCCCGGATTTACACCGCCGCAGACTGACACGGGGACGCAAGCCATGAAAATACTTAAGTCAGGGCTACGGTGTGACAGTCTGGACGCCATCTGGAAGTGGAGATGCCCAAAGTTGGAATGGAAAAAGCTACACCACATATATTAATGCAACGTTCAACTCATACGACCTGGGTCAACAGGAAACAGCGGCGATCCACGAGATGAGCCATCCGTACACGAACAGCCCGAATACCCCAGACGGACCGAATATTCCAGACCATCTGAACGGAGCTGTCAGTACGACCTATACAAACGACAACATAGACAAAAACTGCGGTACGGGGATCCCGATGAAGGCCCCTTAGGGAGAATGCTCACATGCGGAAAATCCTTCAGGGCTGGATGATTTTGGCCCTCTTTGCAATTGCGACCGAGGCGTTTGGTCAGCGAACGCCCACTGATGCTCATAGCCACGAGATTTCAGTTCGTTTGATTCAACCCCTACACGCGTTCCGAAGCAAGCAGGTCGTTCGATTGCGCGTCGAGTTATCGAATGAAGGCAATCAGACGATGTTGGTGTGCCGCGATCTGGACTTCACCAGCGATTCTTGCCGTTGGGGCTTTGAGGTCCATGATGCCTCCGGTCGGCCAGTGCTGGGAGAGAATATTGTTGGGGACCGCGGCGACGGGCCCCCGGATCCGTTTCCCAATGTCCTGATATCAAATTGGATTGCACTGGCTCCGCACTATGTGTACAGCACGGCGATCGATGTGTCGCTTGCGCTAGGCCCAAATCCTCGGCCGGGTCGTTATAAGGTGAAAGGCACTCTGTTCTCGGGCGGCCCCGGCGAAGCCTCGTCTAAGAATGATCTACCTCGTTACCCAAAGGAATTAGCGGCGCTGCCTTTCGTTGGCTGGAAAGGAATGGTTGAATCCAATTCGGTCTGGATAGAGATTGTTTCGAGCAAATGAGGTGGGTGACCGATGCTCAGCGTGTGAGGGCCGGGCTTTTGAATTCACGTTTCATTCCCGACTCACTCAACAGGATCAATTCCGATCAGAATTTGGCGCCCAGCCAGTTTGTCACACCTGTACCTTTTCGAAACTTTCGTCCAGCTGAAAACTCTTCCGCGCCGTGCTTCGTTCAACCGCGTGCATTCGAATAACGAACGCAAGGAGTCGATCGGCATGGCGCAGCCTCAAGACCTGATCCCACAACTTCACGTGAAGAGTCTCCACGTCCGCATTTCTCACGCCGATTATCTCCATTCGATGTAGTCGTTTTCGTAACCGCGAGCGCCTCTGAGAGCCGACAATTTCAACGAACACCAGGAGGCCTGCTGCAACGGCTTCAATGAAAAGCAGATAAAATCCGCAAAATTCAACGAATCGCAAAGACGCCTTGCCCCTGGCTTCGAACCAGAGGGTCGGGAGTTCGAATCTCTCCGGGCGCGCCATCTCTTTCAACCCACGAGAGTAAGAAAATGTGTCTTCACCCCTGACTCGCTGCCCGCACGTTCGGCTGCCAAGTTTGGGATCGCGGAGCGGCTGTCCAATCCCGCCGCTCGCTTTGCGCTTCCTTCGGAGATTTCACCGTGGACAGCGTTTCAGCCGGGTGAGAACCCAAATCGAGATGGACCGCTTCAAGAAGTGAATTGAAACTCGCAAGCGTCACGTATAAAGTACGGTGATCACATCTACGAACAAATGTTCGTCTGGTCGACTGGTCACGTGATGATGGCGAAACTCCGACCTTCCGACACAGAACAGGAGAACACGATGAACTATTCACGCAGGGAGCTGCTAAAGACGGGAGCCATGGCAGGTGCGCTGGCGGCCCTATGGTCAGGTGCAGGTGAGGCGGCAGTTGGCGCCGAACAGAGTCAAGTGCAGCGGAGTATCGAGCCGAACCATGCTCTCAATTATCCACCGGAAGCGTACGACGGGCCGTGGCGCAATCTGAGGGCTGTGAAACAAAAGAAAGTCATCGACTTTCATACGCACTGTTGGGAAACGCCGTACCAGGGCAAAACTTATGCTGACGAACGAGCGGCGCACAATAAAGAAGACTTCAAAGACTATACCGAGGACCTGATTGCATCGATGAACAGGCTTGGAATTGCTCAGGCCGCGCTGTCGCCGGCATTCATTCCCTGGGAGAAATACGATGCAACCAGCTTTAAGTCGCATCCGGACCGTTTCATCAAGATGACCTCGGTCGAAGTCGGCGACATGACTTCCGAGAACTACATCGAGCGCTTTGATCCGGTTGAGGCCGCGCGCATTACCAGAGAACAGGTGGCACAGGGATGCAAGGGCATCGGAGAGCATGGCGGGAATCCCTTGCAATCCAGAGGATTTGGCAAGTATTCGGTGAGGGACCTCCGGCCCTACGTGGATGTCATTCTGGAATATGATCTGCCGGTCTTGATCCACTGCGGGTGGGGAGTGACCACCAATGTATTTGCCAAGAACTACAGTGCCTCCTGGCATTGGGTCGAGCAGATGGGCGAGCTGGCGTCGGCCTATCCGGAGATGAAGATTATCATCGGCCACACGGGAGGAGCTCTGGCGAGGCCGGACGGCTATGAAGCACTTCGACTGGCGTTCTCCTTCGACAATACCTATTGCGAGATGTCCAAGGCTCCGGTGGAAATCGTCAACGCTGCGGTGAAAGGGATAGGTGCGGAACGTGTCCTATTCGGCTCAGATTTCAACCGCCCCGAAGGCAAAACGTATGGCCCTCTCGATCAACACTTCGTATTCCAGCAGTGGTACAACCTGAACACCATCGCCAATGCAGACCTGACGGAGGATGAGCGGGATCTGATCCTTTATAAGAACGCGAGGAGATTGTTCAAGCTAGAGGCTTGATTCGTCCTCGGACCTAGGCTTCGCTGATGAACTTGGTCACGAGACAAGCTTCAAGACCTTCAATCCCTTCTTCAGAGCCGTGACCGCTCTCCTTCACGCCGCCAAATGGGGATTCGGGCACGGAAATGGCGTACGTATTTAGTCCCACCATTCCCGCTTCCAGCTGCTCGCCCAGGAGCTTGACGGTGCGCGCCGACGACGTAAACGCAAAGGCTGCGAGGCCGAACGGCAGCTTGTTCGCTTCGCAGATCACCGCGTCGAAATTCGAGAACGGATTGATCACGGCGACCGGTCCAAACGGTTCTTCGCTCATGATTCGCGCCGTCGCTGGGACGTCCGAGATCACGGTCGGCGAATAGAAGTAACCAGGGCTGCGCAGGCGCGAGCCGCCGGCCTGGATTTTTGCTCCGGAGGATCGAGCATCCTGGACCATGGCATCGATCGAAGCCATTCGCCGCGCGTGAATGAGCGGCCCCATTCTGTTTTTTTCGTCCAGACCGTCGCCGACTGGCACAGCCATGGCGCGGGCCGCGAAGCCCTCGACGAATTTGTTGTATATCCTTTCGTGGACATAAAAGCGGGTCGGCGATACGCATACTTGCCCAGCGTTGCGGTATTTCGCGGCCACGGAAAAATCCAGCACCTTATCGACGTCCACATCGTCGAACACCAGCACGGGAGCGTGGCCGCCGAGTTCCATGGTAGTTCGTTGCATCCGCTCTGCGGCCAGCTTCATCAGCGCCTTGCCGACAGGAATCGAGCCAGTGAACGACACTTTGCGGATCACGGGCGATGCCAGTAAGTACGAAGAGATATCGCCGGGAACGCCAAATACGATCGCGAGCACGTTGGGCGGAAGGCCAGCGTCAACCAGGCAGCGCGCGACCGCCAGGGCTGATGCGGGCGTTTCTTCCGCCGGCTTCAGGATCACCGAGCACCCGGCGCCGAGCGCCGCGCCAATCTTGCGTGCGGGATTGCCGAGCGGAAAGTTCCACGGCGCGAATGCCGCCACGGGCCCTACGGGCTCCTTTACGACCGTCATGCGGGTTCCCGGCGCGCGCTGAGGCAGTACGCGACCGTAGGCTCGGCGTCCTTCTTCGGCATACCACTCAAAGATATTGGCGGCCATTCCCACTTCAATTCGCGTCTCGACGAGAACCTTGCCCGACTCAGTGGTCGCGATTCGCGCAATCTCTTCCTGACGCTCGCGGAGCAGGGCAGCGGCACGCTTCATGAGTTTCCCGCGTTCATCGGGGAAAATCGCACGCCATACGCGAAAACCTTCGGCCGCGGAGGCCAGCGCACGGTCAAGATCAGCCTTGGCTGCGTGGGGAAGCCGGCCGATCACTTCCTCGGTCGCCGGATTCGTCACGGTCGAGCTGTCTCGTCCCTCCGACGAAAGCCACTCGCCGCCGATCAACAGAGATAGTTCGGGATATGCTGCCGCCAATTGCGTGGCCACCTTGAATGCTCCCGGTAAAAGATGCGTCTTGAAGATAAATTAAACGCTAATCCCCTTGGGCCGGGGGTGGTTGGCCCAAGGGGATCGGCGTTTCTGCACTGCCCAACTTCGTTGGCAGACTGGCGTTGGAGCCCGGTCGAGTAAGCGCTCGTCCCAGGATCGTTCACCAATGTGGATGCTAGAAGATCAGCTTCAAACCAAACTGAATCTCCCGTGATGCGGTAGCTGTTTGGGTTATGGCTCCCTCTGTTGCGATCAAAGCGCCCGTGGAGTTGAAGATGTCCGAAGACGCAGGGATACCAAAGTTCGTGCGGTTTGCTATGTTGAAGAACTCCGCGCGGAACTGCACGTTGAGCCGCTCCGTGACGTAAGTGTTCTTAAACATGGAGAAGTCGAAATTAACCAATCCTGGTCCAACCACCGAGTTTCGTCGAACGTCTCCCCGCAAATTCAAGCACGTCGGGAAGACGATCGCAGCCCCTTGCTTGCAGTTGGCCGTCCAGAAGGCCATGTCGGGCGCCGCTGGAACTGTGAAGCAGTTGGCGTTGAAATAATGAGTTGGATTATCCGGGCTTGTGGCTTTGCAATCGGCCACCTGGTCCGGGAAACCGTTGTTGGTACTGCCGAAACTACCCGTCACGTTGCCCGAGGTTCCGTACGTTGGAGTAATTGGCTCCCCGTCGTTGGCCTTGAAGATCGCGGTGATCTGCCAACCCTTCGCCGCAAGGTTCAGTAAGCGGTTTTCGCCGCGTGGGCCGGGAATATTCCAGATCCCGTTGATAATCAGCGTACGGCCGATATTGAAATCGGACGGGCCGTAGTCCAGGTTGTGAACCAGGAACGGGACCGTGGAAGTCGGCGTGGCGAACAGGTCCGGACCGCCGATTGAGTTCGCGAAGCCGTTACCCTCCTGGCTGGACGACGAATCATCAAGGCTCTTGGACCAGGTAAGCGCGCCCTGGATGTAGAAGCCTCGAGCCATTCGCTTTTCAACCTGGACAACTAGGCCGTTGTAGTCGGAACGGCTCAGCCAGTATGTCGCCTTGATGGAGCCAAAGTTGGGATTGATCCTTTGGCCGGAGGTAGCAGTCCTTGGCCACAGCCAGCCGGCGTCTGTGAGCGTAGGCTCAACGATATCAACCTCGGTGCTCTTCGTGGGTTGATGAACGCCGCGCGTTCCCACGTATCCTGCGCTGATGGAAAGCGACGGAGTGATCTGGTGCTGCAGGTCGAGGTTCCATTGCATCACGTAATTCCTCTTTGGATCGAACTGAAATTGAACGCCGCGGAAAGTGCTCGAAACGCCCGCCAGATTGTTATAACCAATTGTGGGAAACAGTCCTGTTCCGGGCGGTGGCTCTGTGTTGGTAGGGGTAAAGGTCGCCGAACCGACTTCAAAGAAGGGCTGCGCCTGCGCGGCCTGCGACGTGATTAGATAGAACAAGGGCAGAACATCGAACATTCCGAATCCGCCGCGGACGGACGACTTGCCGTCCTTAAACGGATCCCAAGCAAAACCAACCCGCGGTTCAAAGTTTCGCTTGGAGGGGTTCCGCCACCAGGGATTGCCGAGTGTAGGACTTGCTTCGGTGATGCTATGGAGGTTCGTGACCTTGCCGGCGAGCTCTTGCGGTACGGTGGCCATCTCATAGCGGAGGCCAATGTTGAGCGTCAGGTTTGAACGGAAGCGGTAATCGTCCTGCGCGTATCCTCCGTAGATCGCCTGGTTGACGTGGCGTGGAGTGAGTGTGCCCGGAATCTGGGCCGAAAGAGACGTTGGCTGGTTGGTAAGGAATCGTCCAAGTCCGGCAAACGCCCACGTTCCTCCGGTCTGCGTGCTGTTGTCGTAGTTCTGGCGGTCGTTCTCCGCTGCCACGCCGAACTTCATGGAGTGCTTGCCCCTGGTGATGAACAGGTCATCGTAGTACTGCCAAGTGTTAAAGAAAGAGAAGCTTTGCGCCTGCCCTCCAAGGCCTCCGGGGTTGGACGTGAATCCGGACCCGAGGCTAATGCCTGCCTGTCCACGCAAACCGGGGACGGTTGCGCTAGCTGGATTGTCGGCGGCCGGGTTGATCGCTCCCAAGCTGATGCCGATCGGAGAAGTAAAGCGCGTATATCCGATGCGCGCGGTATTCACCACAGCAGAGTTGAAGATGTGTGTCCAGGCGATCGTCGCGAGCTGGCGCTGAGTGATGTTCCCCAGTAGCTGGTTCGCAAAAGTATCGGGAAAGGATCCTACGGCCCGATCGAATTGATAGGTGCCGCTGATGCTGTCTTTGGCCGAGAACGTGTGATCGATTCGGCCATCAAGGAAGTTCTCAGTGATAATGTTAGTCGATGTAAAAGTGTACCGCCCCTGATCGGGAGTAACGAGACCCGCGTTGGGGAACGGAAAAAGTGCTAGAGCCAATTGGATCGCCGGGTCGACCGTGAGCACGCAGGGACAGTTTCTAAGGCCAGCCGGGTCCGTTGGATCTTTTCCGGTTGCGACGATTCCATTGTGGGCATCTTCGGAGGGAACGAAGTCCGTAACCGTCGAGCCAAGTGACTGGCGCAGGCCTTCATAAGCCACGAAGAAGAACGTCTTATCCTTCCTAATGGGGCCTCCGACGGAACCACCGAACTGATTCCGACGGAATGGGGGCGGTCCGCTGGCTGGATCGAAGAAGTTTCGCGCGTCCAGCGCGCTATTTCGAAGGAACTCAAAAGCGCTTCCGTGGAGGCTATTGCTGCCGGAGCGCGTGATTGCATTGATTACGCCCGCCGACGTTCGGCCATATTCCGCGGGCTGGTTGTCCGTGATGACGGAAAACTCCTGAATCGTATCAACGCCCAGGTTTCCGCCGCCGCCCTGGCTGCCGGGCGCGGAGTTGTATTTGTCGTTGAGGCTCACCCCGTCGGTGCGGTAGCTGTTCTGCTGTGGGCGGCCTCCGTTAATCGTGAGCTGAACGCCGCAGCCGCGGTTGCAAGACCCGGTCGACGTTTCGCCGGACGTCGTCTCGATGACGGAAACGCCGCGCTGCAGAATCGTCAAATCCGTCCAGCTGCGGCCGTTCAAGGGAAGGTCGACGATCGTGGTCGAGTTCACAACGGCGCTAATTTCCGAGGAACTGGTTTCGACCGCCGGTGCCTCGCCCGTGACTTCGACCTTCTGAGCCACCTGCCCGACAGTCATGGTCAGATTCAACTCCTGACTTTCGCCTACTGTCAGCGTAAAGTCGCTGCGCACCTGCGTTGAGAACCCAGCGGCAGTAGCCGTGACGGTATACGTCCCGGCCGCAAGGTTTGGCAGAGTGTAAAAGCCGGCCGAATCGGAAACAATCTGGCGCGTCACACCCGTAGCCACGTTCTTGCACGAGATCTGGGCGCCGACAACGGCCCCGCCGGAGGCATCCGTTATGGTGCCTGTCAGGGTCGCGCCCACTACCTGCGCGCTTAGCGTGGCGAACGAGCCTGCGCTAACCAGCAATGCCACAACCAAAAAACAAGCAATTGTGATCCGCCTCAAACCTCCAACCATATAAATCCTCCTCGCGATCCCCTAAACCTTCCGCAGTAACGACAACCCCCGCTACGAATTACCTGCTTCACGGCACTCCGTCGCGCGCGCCCAAACCGAACGTTACAGACACGAAGTGGGATAAGCCGGACGCCGCAAGTGCGACAGCGCGCGGGCGCACGCCGATCAACTTTCAGTTAGCGTGCGAAACTCTTGTAACGCCCGCCCCGACATCAAGCCCCCGTTGATCCCATGGTTCGCTTGTTCGTAATACGAACTCTTGTTCGTATATAAACCACCGATGGGCGAGATGCTAATCCCGGCCCTGAACACTGTCAAGCGCAAAAAAGCCGATAACGCAAAAAAACGGTCGGTCGAATTAGTTCGCCACGTGAATCTCGATGCACGTCCCGGAATTTGGCGCATCGTGGCGCTGGTGTGCGGCGGACTGAATCGCTTGATTTTTCCAGATGTTCAGCTCGCGCGCTCCTATTGGTTCAGCAAGCGAATGCTGACCCATGAAGCCGGCGGTGGAATTGACTTCAGATACTCGTGGATATCGGTGAGTTCTTGATCCGTGGCGACCTTCGCGGTATAGGGCGGCATCTGGCCGGACGGCTGTCGCACGTAGCGAAGCAGCGCCGAAAGTGAAATCGTTGCAGGCGCGATGCGGGGGCCGGTTCCGCCTTGGCCGACCGTACCATGACATTCGTAACAGCCGTATGAAGTAAAAAGTTTCTTGCCGTTCTCGGCATTTCCGCCTGAAGCTTGCGACGTGGCGGTCGATTGAGTGTTCGCAGTAGCGGACAGCGCCAACAGCAAGATTGAAGTTAACGAAACGCGTTTGATTTGTGAGTTCATCATTCTAATTCCTGGCGGCCGCTAAATGTCTCAGTGCCGATCTCTTTCATCAGCGCCCCTGTGTGACGACGTCCACGAGAGCAGGGTCGCCTTTCTTGACCACATCGAGAGCCCGGCGAATCGCCGGCCCCAGATGGTCAGGATCGGTAATCGGCCCTTCAGCGTAAAGGCCCATGCCCTCCGCGATTTTTGCGAAGTCGATGATTGGATCGACCAACGTTGTCCCGATTGTCGCGCGCGTTATGCCACGGTTGTGTTGGTTCGCCATCATCTGAATCTGCATGATTTCCTGGTGATAGGCGCGGTTGTTGTGCATCAGGATAAGATGAGGGATTCGGTGGTGCGCCGCCGTCCAGAGAACTCCGGGAGCAAACATCATGTCGCCGTCGCTCTGAATGCTGACTGATAGCCGCCCGTGCTTGCGGTTTGCTAGCGCGGCGCCGACCGAAGCGGGTGCGCCATACCCGACCCCTGAGGCGCCCTCGCCTCCGATGTACTGGTAGTGCTTCGTGAATGGCCAAAGCCGCAGAGGCCAGCGGCTGACGCGCGTGCAACTCGACACCATCGACCAGTCTTCGTCTTTGATTTGGTCCCAAAGTTCCGCCGTCAAGCGGGCCGTGCTGATCGGACTCGCGTCCCAGCCGTACGTAGCGGCTTCGCGTGCTCGCTGTCGCGCCTGCTCGTGTGCGCGGGCCAGTTTCACGCCGCGATCTTGAAATACGCGTTTGCGGTCGTCCGTAATCTGCCGCTTTACCGCCTCTATGAGCGACGGGAGGGTTGCCTCCGCATCAGCTGCGATCGCCAAATCCACTGCCTGGTATCGCTGGACATCCTGGTAGTTATTCTTCATGTCCAGATCCGTCGCCGTGATGCTGACGAGTTTCGTACCCGGCTTCACGGTTGACACACCCTTCGGGTGCAATTGCCCTCGTACCGCGTGTACTGTGTTCCAAAAGTCTGCCAGCTCGAGACCAACTATCACGTCCGCCGCCGCGATTGTGGCGCCACCGTGCTCTGTCTGATTGAGCGGGTGTTGGGTGGGGAAATTCATGCGGCCATTGCGGTCGATTACCGCCGCCTGAATCGTTTCGGCGAGTTCGACCATGTATGTTAGGCCGGCAGGCGTGTGCGCGACTCGGTCGACAACAAACACGGGGTTGTTGGCCGAAACGAGGAGACGCGCCACCTCGGCAACGGCGCCTGAATCGCCCACCGGTGGGGACGTGATCGTCAAATTTGGAATCACCGGGTTTTCATTTTCCGGTATCGGATGCTCTTGTAATTCGTGATCGGCGACGATGGCCACGGGCATTGCAGGACGCGTAGTAGCGATTTTATAGGCACGCATCGCCGAGTCGGCGAAGTGCTGGAGCGAAACTGGCTGGTCATCCCACTTTACGAAGTCGCGAATGATCGCCGCAGGGTCTTGCGCGCTGTGAACCCAGTCGATCTGCTCGACTCGGGCAGCTGCGTCTCCGATATTACCCAGAATCAGGAATACCGGCACTCGATCGCAATACGCGTTGTAAATTGCCATGGCTGCGTGCTGCAGGCCGACGGTACCGTGAACACATACCAGTAGAGGTTTCCCCTCGATTTTGCAGTATCCGTGAGCCATCGCGACTGCGGACTCTTCGTGGCAACAGGTAATAAACTCCGGACTGCTGTTCCCTCCGTAATTGATCAATGATTCGTGCAAACTCCGAAACGTATTGCCCGGATTGGCGCACATATATTCGAAGCCGATCGCCTTGATCACGTCGACCATGAAGTCTGATCCGGGACGCGCGACGGTGAGCACTTCGGCGGGCGGCGTTGCTGATTCGTCGGGAGGAATGGCAGCGGTGCCGTTGCGCGGCTGTGCTGATTGTTGTGTCTTCGCGATCGCCAGCGGGGTGGCCGCGAGACTGGCCGCTCCTAGGGTTGCATTCCTTAAGAACTGCCGGCGGCCCACCGAAGCTTGCTTGGATTTTTCCATTGCGATGACTCCCCGGTTCGAACGAGCCCATCCGGCCTCTTGCAAGGCCTAGGACATCCAATTACGCGCTTCGATCGTGAAGAAAGCGCCCCAGAGTGGCTGCAACCGGGGTAGGGTGAGCCACTCTGAGGGCAGCTATCTAGCGGGGTGGGGCCCGATAACCTCGAAGGGAGCTAGTCCGGCTCGCCGCCTCCTGAAGTCCGGCGTGCTCCCTCTGGCCTGCTCAACATAAGGGGAACCGCGCCCGGAACAAACTCGTTCCGGAAAACGGCGCCGCCCTTCATCACGAACTTGACGTTTTCCATCGTGGTGATGTCCTTGAGCGGATCGCCAGGAACCGCGATAATATCCGCGAACCTGCCCTTTTCCACGTATCCGACGAAGTCAGGCAGATCATAGTTGAGAGTAGCAGCAGCACTGCTCGTTGCCGTTCGCAACGCATCCGCCGGACTCATTCCCCACTTCACATAAATCGGAAACTGCCAAGCTTGCGTACCGTGGCCATACTCGTAAACGCCGCTACCAAAAACTTCCTTTATGCCGGAAGCCACCAGCCTCTTGAAGCTGCGCTCGGTGACGCTGAGAATAGTTTCTGGGCCGACGGCCGAGTGCGCGGTGGACGCCAAGTTACCCACCTCCATACCGCCCGCCAGATCCCAGAGCGTCTGAATCACGGGCCGTTGCTTGCCATTGTCCAGAGGTACTTTGAACAGTCTTATGGTCTCGTCGTCGAGACCGATCGCTCCGGTGACTCCGGCGGCAACGTGCATGGGGATATCTATGCCCGACTCAAGGGCGACACGCAATCCTTCTCCACCGTATGAGTGAGTAGCCACAGTCAACCCGCGACGGTGAGCTTCCACGACGCCCGCGCGGGCTTCTTCCAGCGACATCGACGGATAGGAGTTCATAGTGCCGTCCGGTTTGAACGCTCCCTGCGTGGGGGTGAGCCTGCCAGGCTCGGGACTCGCCCTGTCGGCCCAGTATCCCGAACCTGAGTAATCGTCGGTTGTGTACATTTTGACCAAGTCAACGCCGTAGCGCGAGTGCTCGCGCACGGCTTCCGTCATTAACCACGGCGAATTCGTGTTGCTGGTTACCTGCCAGGTAGGTGATCCGACGCCGAATCCGAATGGCTGTGGGACGGATGGAGCCGGGTAGACGCCGTGCCCTGGATTGAGATGCGGGCCGGCAACCTGCAAGCGGGGTCCGGGGATCCAGCCCTTGTTGATTGCGTCGCGCAGTTCAACGCTGCCGTAGGTGTCACGCGAGCCCATGTCGGTAAGGGTCGTAAAACCACCTAGTAGGTCCCGCAACGCAAAGTTCACCGCCCTTACTTCGCGTCGCGATTCATTCGGCGCTTGGGGCGTGTTGAACAGGTGGACGTGCATATCAATCAGACCAGGGAGCACAGTAGCTTGGCTGAGATCGATGACCTTGGCTCCTTCGGGAATTTGGACTTTGTCCGCCGGCCCGACTTCGATGATCTTGTCACCCTTAATGAGAATGACCTGGTTGAGCAAATTGGTTCCGGATCTGGGGTCGAATAGGCGGCCGGCTTTGATGGCAACGCCCCCCGGCGGAGGTGATTCAATGTTTAAGCTTGTTGCAGCGTCAAAAGGGATGCCTACCGGTTTGGGAGTTTGGGCCCATGCTACCGTTGACGTCCCGCAAAGAAGAGCAAGTACGAACAACAAAAAACTGGTATTCAGTGAGACTGTCCGTCGCATCGCAGCAATCCTCCTAAAATATCCCGCAATCCACATATCGCCGTTCAGCGGAACTCAAGCGGTACGCAAACGATCGGGAACTGAATCAACATGTCAGGCTGCGGATGGCGCTGTATCGCGGAAACCACCCGTATCCTTTTCCTGGCGCCAAGCGCGCCCTGCTTTAGTCCGAGCATCAAAGAGCGATTCGGCGGCCTCGATATAGCATTCAGCGGACGGTTCTGTCAAGAAGTTTGTTTGTGATACGAACGTTTGTTTTATTAGAGAACATATTTGGAGTACCATTCGATTTTGCGATTGCATTCAAAGTGAGCGGGCTGTATGTTGCCGCTTCGTTTGCGACCGAAACTCTGCAACGAATTGAAAGGCATATGCGTGAGAAAAATTGACGTCTTCAATCACATCTGGCCAAAGAAATATTACGCGCGTTTGTTGAAACAAGTCGGAACGATGACGGAAATCACGAAGCGCAGCGGAGCGATACCGATGATGATCGATCTGGACGTGCGCTTCCAGGTGATGGATACCTTCGAGGGCTACCAGCAGATTCTATCTTTGGCTGCTCCACCGCTGGAAGTGCTGGGCGGGCCGGAAGTAGCGCGGGAGCTTTCAAGAATTGGCAGCGATGGGATGGCTGAGCTGTGTGAGAAATATTCCGATCGGTTCCCGGGTTTTATCGCATCGGTTGCGATAACTGACGCAGAGGGTGCCGCAGAAGAGGCGCGGCGGGCAGTCGAGGATCTTGGCGCGTGTGGAATTCAGATATATACGAACGTCAGCGGCAAACCGCTCGATGCTCCCGAGTTCCGACATATCTTCAAGACGCTCGAGACGCTGGGGAAGCCGATCTGGATTCATCCGGCGCGCACGGCACAATTTCCGGACTATCAGACGGAAGAGCTGTCCCTATATGAAATCTGGTGGACTTTCGGGTGGCCGTATGAATCCAGCGCGGCGCAGGCGCGGCTGGTGTTTTCCAAAATGCTGGATGAAATGCCCAGGCTCAAGTTCATCATTCATCATGCAGGTGGCATGACGCCATTTTTTGAGGGGCGTGTCGGTCCCGGCTGGGATCAACTGGGCGCTCGCACCAGCTTTCGCGACTATAGACCTCTCTTGAAAGAACTGAAGAAGCGGCCTCTCGACTACTTTAAGGATTTCTACGTGGACACGGCGACTTTCGGATCTGGCGCCGCTCTCGAATGCAGTCTGAGTTTTTATGGAATCGATCACGTGCTGTTCGCTTCCGATGCCCCATTCGATCCGGAGGGCGGCCCGATGTATATCCGTGAAACGATCCGCTGCATCGATGCACTGGACATATCGGCAGATGATCGTGAAAAACTTTACTACAAGAATGCGTGCACGTTACTAGGGATCAAATAGCGTTTTGGACCATCGAACTCGAGGATCCGGCAATCAGCTGGTTTGTGGGGCGACACTTTCGGAAGATCCTAAGGGGGAAGGTTCATGGCCGATTCACAGGATCGTTCATGGTTCGCTCGATTAGGGCCCAAGCAGTGGCTCATCTTCGCGGTCGGGGGCATTGGATTTGGTTTCGATACGTATGTTCTCCTCATCCTGAGTCTAGTCGTACAACCGGCACTGAGCGAACTGCTGATTGCAAAGCCGGGTAGCCCGATCTTTAACATGTGGGTCGGCCGGCTTTTCTATATTCCTGCAGTTTGCGGAGGTGTCTTCGGATTGCTCGGCGGTTATTTGATTGATCGTCTCGGACGCCGGCGTTTGATGTTTTGGAGCATCGTCGGATACGGGCTGGCCACGAGCGCGGCCGCGCTGGCTACTTCCGCGTATCAACTGCTAGTTCTGCGATGCGTAGCATTCGTCGGCGTTTCGATCGCCTTCGTCTCGACTCTTGCCTGGCTGGCCGAACTGTTTACGGAACGCGAAGAGAGAGAAGGCGTGATTGGTTACTCGCAGGCCTTTGGTTCGACCGGCGGGCTGCTCGTCAGCGGCGCTTATTATGTGGCCGTTACCCTGAGCCCCCGTTTGCCGGTGATTTATGGCGCCCACGCCGCGTGGCGATACACGCTTCTAACCGGATTGATTCCTACGGCACTTCTCTTGGCGACTCGGCCGTTCCTACCCGAGTCTCCTATTTGGCTGACCAAGAAAAAAGAGGGGACACTCAAGAGGCCCAAGTTCACCGAACTCTTTAGTCCCGCTCTGCGAAAGACTGCCTTCCTAACGACATTAATGACCGCGTGCGCTTACGCAGGCTCATTCGGTACTTTGCAACACGTAGCGCGAATCATTCCCGGGCTGCCGGCTATCCGCGCGTTACCCCGTTTGGCGCAGCAACAGGCAGTCAGCGGGTATCAGGCTCTTGAGGAGTTCGGAGGACTGTTTGGCCGCTTGCTCATGGCCTATCTTGTTGTGCGCGTGATGAACCGGAAGCGCCTGCTGCAGGCTTTCATATTGCCAGGATTGTTCCTGGTTCCGTTTGTGTTTTTCCTGCCGGCACTGAGCGACATGAACATGTCGCGATGGGGAATCTTTGCGATCGGGGTGGTCGTCGTTGCCCAATTTACGTTTTGGGGGAATTATCTGCCGATGGTCTATCCCACGCACCTACGGGGCACCGGTGAAGGTTTGTCCGCCAATGTCGGAGGGCGCATGTTGGGGACCTCAGCCGCGATGCTGACGACATCAATCGCCAATTTTGCGCCGGGAGGAACTACGTTCCGGCAACTGGCGTTCGCGGCCGGCACGGTGGGTCTGCTGTCTTTCGCCGTGGGGCTGGTCGCCAGCTTCTGGTTGCCGGAAGCGCCGAAGGAAATTCTGCCTGACTAAGGCAAGGCCCACGTGCATCGAGGTTGGCCCAGCGCAGATACAACCAGGCGTTTGCGCTGCGCTAACTAGAAGGATGACAGCCAAACATCGAGTACCACGCTTCGCCCCTCGGTCCGCAATATCCTCATCGCGTTAGCCAAGGCCGGGTCAACCTCGGATGGATGGCGGACGATTTGCGCGAACGCTCCTCCTGCGGCAGCTGCGATACCCGAATAGTCCGGTGGAGGATCAAACGTGGCGCCCAGGTCGTCAGTCCTGCTGGCGTGGCCATCGGGGTGTACGGACAATGTCGCTTGCTTGGGCGCTTTCCAGCCCCGGTTGTTGTACACGACATGCAGAAATGGTTTCTTATAGTGCCGCGACATCCAATGAACGGACGACGGAGCAGTGAACATATAAGTGCCGTCTCCGGTGAGACTGACGACCGTCGCGTCCGGCAGTGCCATCTTGACGCCGATGGCGGCCCCTCCGTTCCATCCCAGCGAACCGCCGCCACTGGTGAATACGCTTCCGGGTCGATTGGCGCAGATGTGATCGAACATCGCCTTGTTGTTGGTGACACCTTCGATCAAAAACACGGTGTTCTTATCCGTGTGATGCCGTACCCTCGCGCTAATATATTCGGCCGTGATGATGTCCGCCTTAGCGTGCTCTTCTTCGATCTTCTGAAGTTGAACACAACGCGCCTGGCTAAGCTTGCTGTAGAACAGCCGTCTCTTCTCGACTGCTCCCTCGTCGATCACCATGTGGTCGAGCTGCTCGTTGATTTGTTCCAGGGCAGTGGTGACGTCCGCGCGAAACGACTTCTTGACCGGTATGTACCAGAGCGGTCTCCGGTCTTTCAGGGGATCGACATCAATGTGGTACACGGAAGCGGTCTTCGCAGCCCTGCTTACGACCGGAATCCAGGGCACATCGCTGTCAAGGATCAGAACTAGATCAGCTTGCTCCAGCGCAGCGTTCTGGCGCGGTTCGCTCCAGGTATTGCCCTGATAGAGCGGATCGTCGGCCGGAAAATTCATGGACTTGGGCACCGATTCCAAGAAGCCTACGGCTAGCCGTTGGCATAGCCGAACGAGTTGTTTGACAGCAGACACTTTCCGGCCCAAGTAAGACGTTACGACCAGAGGACGCTTTGCTTTGAGTAGATCTTTGACGACAGAAGAGACATCCTTGGGCGCCATCGCGGCAGGCGAAATCGGCTGCCACTGATCAACGTTGAGGCTGACGGGCGAAACCTCTTCTGACATGACTTCGCGTGAACCAGTTAAGTAGACCGGTCCTTTGGGGTCGCTGTTCGCAAATTGCATCGCTCGAAGGACGATTTGCTTGATGTTCTTACCGGTGCGAATTTCGTTTTCATATCGCACATATCCGCGAACCAGCCCGCGTTGGTCGAACACGTCCTGAATCCACTGCACGTATTCGTTTCGGGTGCCTGTTAGCTCGCCCTCTTGAGTGATGGGAGAAACGCCCGCAAAGATGAGAACCGGCGCTCGACCATTGGCGGCATTGTGCACGGCGCCCCCCAGAGACTGAGTGCCGCACTCTACATGGACGAGCACGGCCTGGGCTCTTCCGCTGGCTTGCGCGAACCCCTGCGCCGCGCTCAGAGCGACCATCTCGTTCGGGCAGGTAATTAATTTTGGAAAGGCTCTGCCGTTAACTTGCCCCTCCGCCAAGCTTTCGATGATCGGTGGATGGTCACTGCCAAGATTCGCGAAAATATGACTCACCCCTGCTTCGGATAAGGCCTCTAGGAAGGCGGTGCTAGCGGTATACATCGAGATGTCGTCGTTCCTTCCTTTCTTTCCGTTTGGTCTTCATCACGTTTCTGAACGGCGAATTCCAACGAGCAATCAATTATGTTTTTCCTTGACACTCTCTGACGGCGCTCATAGGATTCGCGTGTTGTTTGTATTACGCACGATAGTTCGCTGGATGAACATAGCACAAGTCAGTCTTTTGCGGGAGGTCTGATTTAGAATTTGTGATTCTCCGATGGCTCAGCCGGTCACTGGCGTCATTTAAGTCGCGGGTCGATAGTAATTGATTGCGTTCGAAGGCTGCTGTTTCAGTCTTTGTCGGAACCAGAAGAACCGCGCCAAAAGAAGCGGTTCTACCCTATAGGTCAAAAGGAGGAGTTGTGAATTTCTCGCGTCGGAACTTCTTGAAAACAAGTTCGGTGGCAGGCGCATTAGCAGGCGTGCTGCCGGGCCTGGGCGGCGCTGCCGTAGCAGCTGCGGTCGGCTCAGCAGAGCCGCAGGCCTCGATGAGCCTGCCGCCCGAAGCAACCAACGGACCTTGGAAGAATTTAAGAGCCGTAAGAGAGAAGAAAGTCTTCGACTACCACACGCATTCCTGGGAAACACCGGTCCAGGGCAAGAATTACACGGAAGAGAAGCGCATGCACGACCTCGATCAATGGAAGGATTACACCCCACAGCTCATCGCTTCGATGGATGCGCATGGCGTGGCACAGGCGGCGTTGTCTCCCGCGTTCGTAACCTTCGAGAGATATATCGAGAGCAGCTACAAGACTTATCCGGACCGATTCATAAAGATGACCAGCATGCTCACAGACCGTACCAAGGGCCGCATGGCGGACGTTACGATCGAGGAAGCGACTGCGATTCTCAAAGAACAGATTCAGATTGGCTGCAAGGGCGTCGGCGAGGGCGGCTTCTACTGGGGGCCCGCAGGGAAGTACACGGTGAAGGATCTAAAACCGTTTGTCGACGTACTCCTCGAGCACGATATGCCTGTTCTAGTTCATTCCGGCTGGGCGGTCACTGGCACTGCCTCCAACTACGGTCATGGCTACTCCACATCCTGGCGATGGGCCGAAAAGTTCGGCGACCTGATGAACGCGTATCCAGACCTGAAGTTCGTTCTCGGCCATACAGGCGGGGCAATCGCGATCCCAGACGCCTGGGAGGCCATTCGTTTGGCGTACTCGTTCGATAACGCCTACTGCGAGGTTTCGAAGTCCCCACCGGAGATCATTACGGCGGCGGTTCGGGGGATCGGGGCCGAGCGCGTAATGTTCGGTTCAGACTTCAACCGTCCTGAGCCAAAAACCTACGGTCCGCTGAACGAGCACTACGTCTTCCAACAGTGGTACACCTTGAACAATGTGGCGCGAGCCGACATCACCGAGGATGAGCGGGACCAAATCCTTTACAAGACGGCGCGCACGCTCCTGAAGCTGCCTCCAGCCTAATTAGCTAAGTTCCCATCCAAAGGGGCGGCTGGTCCGGCGCCCCTTTGAATGGCTCGATTGATCTTATCCTGCTGTCCGCGTTGACCTGCCTCAAAGCGCCTCGTCCAGACCACTTTTGCTTGCATTCCAATCGTGGCCCGTAGTAGAACTTGCAACGCGAGTAGGCTTCTCGTTTTTCTTTCTATTCGAAGGATTCTGCCTGAGATATCTCTACCGACATTCCTCGAACATTGGGACCAGGATAAAGTTGAAATGACCCAGACGCGCACTCCGTCCTCTGATGGATACGTTCAAGCTTTTGCGCGTGGCTTATCCGTCATTCATAGTTTTGGTCCAAATTCAGCCGCGCAGACATTGAGCCAAGTGGCTGAAGCCACGGGCCTGGACCGAGCCGGCGCCCGACGGTTTCTCCTCACTCTCGAGAAGCTGGGATACGTGCGTCGAGAAGGCCGTTCGTTCCAGCTGACGCCTCGCATTTTGGAGCTGGGCTACTCCTATCTTTCCACTCTGCCCCTGCGCGCCATCGCCGAACCCGTGGTACGAGATCTCGTGCAAGAAGTTAACGAGTCTTCGTCAGTGTCGGTTCTTGACGGTAGTGACATCGTTTACATTGTCCGCGTACCGGTCAAGAAAATCATGACCATCACTCTTTCCATTGGCAGTCGTATTCCGGCCTACTGCAGTGCGATGGGCCGAATTTTGCTGGGTGGTTTGCCAAAGAAACAAATTGACGCTCTTCTTAGAGTCTCTGTCATTACCCGCTATACCCGGTACACACTTACTTCTCCTCAACAAATCATGAAAGCGGTCGCCGCAGACCACGCCAAGGGCTGGTCGATGTGCAACCAGGAGCTGGAAGAAGGTATCTGCTCCTTAGCTGTGCCGCTCCATGACCGCGACCGGCAGATTGTCGCCGCGATGAACATCACGGCGAACCTCTCGCGCACCACTCCGTCGGAAATGGTCTCCAAATTCCTGCCGTGCCTCAAACGAGCCGCCGAAAGAATTAACTCCACGCTGCGCCTGAAAACGAGTGTTTAGGCGTTCTGCCGGAGGGGAAGGGGCGACGGATCGTTCCGCCGCGAACCCGCTTGTTCACTGCCGGCTCCCTTGAGAAGCGGTTGTTTGTCAGTCGTTTGTTTCCATTTTTCATCTTGACTTCTGAAATCAGTGGCATACACTGCTGCGCGGATGTTCGTAAAACGAACATTTGTACGTTGTTCGCACATCGAATCCGCTGGAGGATTTAGTGAAAACCGCCAACTTTTGGCTCGCCGGTTTAGCGGCTGTCATTGTGTTCGGAGCTTCCCACACCGCCTTTTCTCAGAGCGAAGCTCAGAACGATTCTTCACAAATTAAGGGGCTGCCCGCGAGCGATGTTCTCGGCTCGGAAGACATATGGGATAACCCGACATTTGTGGGAGGCGTAATCGACGGCGGTCCTACCGCGTCGAGCGAGTATTGAAACGAAGTCGGGGCGCTGGATCGCGTCCATCATAGACTTTTCGTCGGACAGGGCGGCGGCAACCGCATCTTGGTTTTCCAGCTGGACGCTAATGGTTTGCCTGCGAAGTACACCGCAGACTACGCAATCGGCCAGCCTAGCCGCTATGGGCGCAAACAGCCCGTAACAACGACCATGGCTTCCGCGCACGAAGGTGCTGGCATCGGCGGTGTGGCGTACGACAGCGTCCACGATCGCTTGGTCGCGAAAGATGGCAATCGCTTGCTGCTTTTTGACGCCCGCCCGGACCACATGAAGGATGGTCCAGACGCGATCGCGGTCTTCGGACAGACCACGCCTAATATCCGCCTCTCGACCGGAGTGGGTCCGAATCAAGTAACGACTATCGATGGAACTGTCCTCGACGAGAAAAATCAGCGTCTGTTCGCAACCGACGGTTCCAATAATCGAATTTTGGTGTGGGACATTGAACCCTCGCACCTGACCACGCAATCCCCCGACGCCATCGCAGTTATCGGTCAGACCGACTTCACATCGAAAACTCCCGGCGCCAGCGCCACGCAGCTCAATCACCCCGGCAGTATTTTCTATGACGACGCGAACAATCGCCTATTCGTTTCCGATTCCGGAAACAACCGCGTGATGGTATTCGACGTCAGCCCACAAAAAACTAAGACCGGCATGACCGCCATTGGCGTTATCGGGCAGTCTGATTTCAGTGCGCACGAAGCAGGACTTGGAGCGAATCGTCTGAATCGTCCGGCGCGCCTTTTGCATGATCCAGCGACCCAGCGATTGTTCGTGGGCGATGGCGGCAATCGCCGCATTGTCATCTTCAACGTGGCTCCTGGCCAGTGGACCAATGGCGTTGCAGCGTCCAACGTGCTCGGCCAGGACGACTTCAACAGCCGTGCTCCTCGAACGGATTTGAAGAAGGCAGTCGCGCTTGGCTACGGACCCTTGCAGATCGACTCGCAGCGCCAGCGACTGTATGTGACCGAGCCCATCGATCAAAATCGCGCGCTCGTTTTCGACGTCGATCCACAACGCATCAAGAACAACGAAGACGCCATGGCCGTTTTGTTCCAGCACGACGCGAACAAAATCGAATGGAAGGTGTCCCGGACCCAGGAAACTTGGCCGCGGCCTTTCCTCGATGCAAAGGACGGTAAACTTTACGTTGCTGCCAGCCATCCCGGCGGCAATCGCGTATCGATCTTCGATGTTTCCGGAGACATCAAGCCAACAGGAATGCCTTCGATCACCACCATCGGTCACTTCGATGCCGATGGCAAAGTCGATTTTGTGGACCGGCCTGCAGGCAGCCGTCTGAATGGCCGCGTTATGTACCCTCGTTCGGTCGCTCTGGATGCCATCGACCATCGGCTGTTCGTTTCTGATCAATACAACAGCCGTGTCCTGATCTTCAAGTTGACTGACGACAATCGAATTCTGGACCGCTCAGCGCATTGGGTGCTGGGAGAGCCGGACGTCTACACAGGAAAGCTCTGGGACATCTCGGCAAGAAACATGCTGATTCCTTATGGCTTGGCCTACGACGAACCGAACAAGCGCTTGTTCGTGGGCGATGGCTGGCATGACCGTGTTCTGGTCTTTGACGCTGATCCCAGCCGTTTGAAGACTTACGAAGATGCGAAGGTAGTTATTGGCCAACCGGACTTCACTACGATCAAGCTCGGAGCCGGCGCGACGGGAGTCGATTTCCAAATCCTAGGCGCCGACCGTGGTATCGGTGGCGGCGGCAGCGCTCCGTTGGCAATGGACTTCGACGAAAAGGGGCAGCGGCTCTTCCTGACTGACAGCGGCAACAATCGAGTACTCGTTTACGACATAGCGCCAGACCATCTCAAGAACGGGGCAGCGGCCATCGCGGTGATTGGCCAGCCGGATTTTGACAGCAAGGCTTCCACTCCGCCGTCTCGAGGAGGTGGAGCGTTCAGCGGTGAGGAAGGCGGAGGCGCGAGTAGCAGTGCTAGCAAAGGTCGAGCGACGAACGATCACAGCTTTGACTTCCCAGGCGGAGTAGCGTTCGATCCGAATCGAAATCGCTTATTCGTGGTCGATGGGAACAATGCGCGCATCCTGGTATTCGACGTCAGCCCCGACAAATTGCACAACGGCCTGAGCGCGTACACAGTGATCGGGCAGAAAGACTTCACGACGGGAGACGCGACTCGACTTCGTTCAAAGAAGATCAGCGAAGAGGAAGGCCGCCGACGCTTCAATCTCCCCAGTTCTCTGGTTTACGATCCGACGAAGGACTGGTTGTACGTGACCGACCGCGGCAACGAACGCACCCTTATCTTCGATGTCGCTCCGGACAAACTGCATGACGACCCCGGCGCAATTGGGCTTCTTGGCAAGAATGACTTCTCGAACGACGACGTGACGCACGCTGAACAGGAAGAGCTGATCGAGCCGCGTGAGATGGCACTCGACACAGTAAATCAGCGCCTCTACCAAACAGATGCTCCGATGTCTAAAGTTGTGATCTTCGATCTTCCAAACTCTCATAAGGCGGTCCAGATAGGCGCGCGCGCGACCACCGTTTACAGCACAACCGATCCATGGAATGGTCGTGACAAGCCCGAACTCGACAACCGGAAAGATTGGAACGCGACGCTAACCACCGGAGCAGATGTTCCGGGAGCTATGCTCACATACACGAGCACCCGGCAATTCATGGAACCTTTGTCGGAGCGGCGTAGTCGCATGTTGATCAGCGAGACAAACGCAGCCGCACCTAGGCCTTCTACATCCTCGCTGTTCTATCTGGACCAGGGCGAAGGGAAGGATCACGAGATTGTCGTCAGCAACCCTAATGATCAGATAGTGGATGTACAGTTCCATTTTCGCGATGGCGCTCAGGTTCGCGACGCGAAGCGGGCCATTCCGAGCAGAGGTCGAGTCAGTGTCCTCGCGAACCAACTTTTCGGATCGGCCATTCAAGCCAAGGTGGGCGCCCTTGCGATCACCGCGAAGCAGCCGGTTGCAGCATTGGTCTTGCGGCATACACATACGATTCGCGGTGAGGATTTGACCATGTCGATCCCGCCTGCCGAGGCGTTGGAATCAAACGACGGCGCGGTAATTGCCGGCCTCAGCGCCGGGGGTGGACGTGACACCGAAATAACCCTCGTCAATCCTCACGACGGACCGGTTGCCGGGCACATCGATGTGTTTGATGGTCGAACGGGCCAACCGGTCAAGTGGTCGGCATCGTCTGAGGGGCTTTCATATAGGATGCAACCGGGCGGCACTTTCCACGTGAAGCTTCACTCGGATTCGTTTCTTCCCGAGGAGGGTTTTGCAATCGTAAAAGCCGACCAGGGAGCGAAGATTCCGTGGGCCGCCGCGATCGTGAGCATCCGCAAAGACTCCTTGCTCCTCAGCCAGACGACCATCGCGACGCGCGCGCCGGTGCAAGTTGCATGGCTTCCGGTCGAAACGATGCCCGACCTGATTCGCCACGGCGAAACACCTTCGCAAATGAGTTTCGCAGTAGCCAACGCTACTCACACGCCTGCGCTGTTGCGTTTCACGCTCTTCGATGCTGATGGCAAGGAACAGGGCCGCTACGAGCAGATTCTTCCCATCGGGAACCAGCGTGACTGGAGCCTCGCCGATCTTTTCAATGTCGAAAAGATTCGCGGCTCCGTCCGGATTTGGAGCGACGTGCCTATCGCGATCAGCGACAAGCGCATCACCACGTCGCTTCGAGGCGAACCTGTCGAAAGTGAACTTGGCTATTTCGATACAGCCACCCTAAACGGTACTCAGGCAGCGGAATTCCCGGCGATCTTAGACGGTGCGGGAATCGCCACGGAGATCGTGCTGATTAATCCTACGGAAGCAGAAATTAAGGGTCAGATCCAATTTGACTCCGCGGACGGGCATCCTTCTCAGATCGTCTTGAGATAGAACCCGTTCCGTGAAATCCACAGCAATATCGGTTTCTGGTTTCAAATTCAATCTGTCGCAAAGCTGGTGCGAAATCGACGAGAACGGTTCTGAGGTTGTCCCCTGTGCGCGTCCCTGCTTTGCGCGGTTCAGTTTCAGCAATTACAACGCTAGTCTTTTTGCGCTTACCTGCCCGGGATTTTGTGACCCAGAAAAATCGTATGGCTTGGACCGCCTTTTGTCAGGCGGCCGCGCACGCGCTGCACTTCGACTGTGAATCTCCCGTGACGCAAGCGTTGCTCGAATTTCCTATCCTCTCGCGCGGACCAAACCGCCAGCACACCGTCCATCTTGAGAGCAGCGAATGCAGCGGCGATTCCGCGGTCGTCATAGAGCCCGTCATTATTCGAGGCGGCAAATGCCGTGGGACCGTTGTCCACGTCAAGCAGTACGGCGTCGAACTCGCTGAGACGTGAACCGAGCGTGACGGCGACGTCATCAATCTCGACTACTACCCTCGTGTCCACCAGCGGCTGTCCGGCGAGAGGTCCAAGCGGACCACGATTCCACTCGACTACCGCGGGCACGATCTCGGCTACGACAACCACGGCGTTCGCTGGCAGGCAATCGAGCGCGGCACGCAGCGTAAAACCCATACCGAGCCCGCCAATGAGCACCCTGGGCCGTTCCAGCGTTCGCGCTTTGCGGCAGGCGAACGTCGCAAGCGCCTCCTCCGAGCCATGCATGCGGCTGGACATCAGGCTCTTGCCGTTGGTAAGGATGACGTACTCGTCGCTGCGACGGACCAGTTTTAGGACGGTGCCGTCCCGGGAAAGCGCCTGCCCCAGCAACTCAACGGGCTTCACGCGTGTGATGTTACAGGAGAAGAAAACAGAAGTAAAAATCGATGGCGCAGCAATTCGTCACTATCAGACTACGGCTTTACTTCGCTAGTGACGACTGCCGTTGGCGCAAGCGAGATGGTGCCCTTGAGTTCAATCTGATCGACCGATCGACCCACGGAGATCGTGTATTCGCCCGGATCTGCGCGCCATGCGTGTGCGCCGGTGCCGTAGTAGGAAAACGCGCGTCCGTCCAGCGGAACGGTTACGTGCTTCGTTTCTCCTGGACGCAGGTTCACTCGCGCGAAGCCTTTCAGCTCTTTTTCCGGACGCGGAACTCGCGGATGCGCTTCTCCCACGTAAACTTCAGCGACATCGGAGCCCGCGCGACTGCCAGTATTCGTTACGTCGCAAGAAACCACGTAGCGCAAATTAGTTCCAGGTGAGACGGCTCGCGCGTCTCCGCCAGTGTCGGCGTGAATCGATAGATTGTGATATCGAAACGTGCTGTAGGAGAGTCCGTACCCGAAAGAAAACAGCGGTTTGATTCCGGAGTGATCGTATCCGCGGTAACCCGCAAAAATGCCTTCCTTATATTCAACGCGCTTGGTGCCCGGCTGCGGGTAATAATTGTCGTGCGCAGGATTATCTTCCCAGCGCCGCTCGAAACTGATGGGCAATCGGCCGGAGGGATTAACGTCGCCGAAGAGGATTTCGGCCAGCGCCGTGCCGCCCTCCTGTCCGGCATACCATGACTCGAGCAGCGCAGGAACGCGATCGATCCAGCCATTCATGTCCACCGCGCCCCCAGAAGTAACGACGACGATGGTGTGTTTATTGACCGCCGCCATTTTCTGAATTAGCTGGTCTTGCCCCGGCGGCAGCCCGAAGGTACGGTCGGCGCCTTCGCTTTCGGATTCGGGATTAAATCCGACGGCAACTATCACAGCGTCAGCCGACGCCGCCATTTTTTCGGCCGCCGGATCCACGTAACTATCCTGACGGACAATCCCGAATCGAAATCTCATTCCCAGAAAACCAGGCCTGCCGCGATGTTCCACGACAATTTTGTGGGATCCGGCATCAAGCATCATCGTGGAAAAACCGACGAGGGCGCGCGCTTCATTCCAGTTGTCGAGGGATAATTTGTCGTCCACGTAGACGCGATAATAGCCGCCAGCTTCGCCGGTGGATTGAATAGAGACATCGTACGGCGCCGTGCTGGAAGCCATGTAATAACCTGTCCATCGGGATGATCCGGCTTCCGCGGGGTAAGTAGCAGGGCGAAAACCCAGATCCGCATTAGCAGCGTCGCCGAAATTGATGTGTGAATCGTTGCGCCGGAGTATTGGATCGCCGTCCAGATTTGGGTTCGAGAAGTACTCCGCGAGCAGCCCGGACTCACCTCCTGATTGGGCCGTCGTAAAATTCGTAGCTTGCGCCAGTTCTGCGAACTCCGGGATTCCGCGTTGGTAGACGGTATGAACGGAGGGCCCGAGTTCGCTCGCGATGCCTTCAAGGAAACTTACGGCGGCAAACGGCCGTACGCCTGCACTTCCGCCTCCCACAGGCACGGCGGGATAGGCGTCTGGTCCAATCACGGCCACGGACTTGATCGCATGTTTGTCCAACGGCAGCACGTTCCCGTCGTTCTTCAAAAGCACCGTGCCCTCGCGGGCCGCGTCGAGTGCGGCTTGGCGGCCTCGCAAGTTGTAGCGCGGGACCGAAAGATCGGTCTGATCCCTATCGAGCCACTGCGATTTCACCGCAAGTCGCAGAATGCGGAGCACTTTGTTGTCGATCACCGCAACGGACAATCTGCCATCGCGCACAGCCGGAAGAAGATGTCTGACGATTCATAAAGGCGCCAGAAGGCATTTCCAGATCGAGTCCGCTATTGGCCGCAGCGACGCCATCGTAAACCGAAAACCAATCGGACATCAGCACGCCCTGAAAGCCCCATTCTTTTTTTAGAATCTCAGTATCGATAGTTTCGTTCTGTGTCGCATGGGAGCCGTTAACGAGATTGTAGGAGTTCATCACCGCGCCGACGTGGGCTTCCTTCACCGCGGCCTCAAATGCAGGAAGGTAAATCTCTCGCATGGTGCGCGCGTCAATGATCGAATCTGTATTATGGCGATCGAATTCCGAATTATTGGCCATGAAGTGCTTGGCCGTAGCGCTAACACCCTGGCTCTGAACGCCGTCGATATAGCCTACCGCTATGCGCGATGCGAGAAACGGGTCTTCGCCGAAGTATTCGAAGTTCCGGCCATTCATTGGGGCGCGATAGATATTCAGCCCCGGACCCAGCAGAAAATTAACGCCCTTGGCGCGCGCGTCGCGTCCAATTTCTGTACCAACGCGCCCCGCCAGCGGCGGATCCCAAGTGGCAGCGAGATTGATACCCGCAGGCATCGCTGTGGCTGGACCGAAATTGCGGACGCCCATTGGTCCGTCAGCCATGCGAAGGCGGGGGACGCCGAGCTTAGGGAGTGCGCGCACATAAAACCCGTCCGTGCCGCTCAGGTAGTCGATCTTTTCTTCCAGCGTCATTTTGGCGAGAATCGCCTCCACGCGGCGCTCTATTTCGGATTCGGCCGAGGATCCTGATCGCAGGGGCGCCTGTATGCCTGCGAGGAGTACAGCAAGCAGCAGGCACATGAACTGGCAGCCGCGCTTCACAATATAGCGCTGCGCTTTGCGGCGGCGGTCGGCCATCGCGTCCCCAATCGAGTCCAAGGTCATACCCGCACGCCCACATCTGGTCGCGAGCCCTTGAGTGCGTAGTAAAGAATGTAGAGATAGCACAGGGCCGGCAGGATGAACGCATGCTGAATACCGATATGGTCAGCCAGTGCTCCTTGAATTTCCGGAATGATTGCCCCTCCGACGATTGCCATCACTAGAACTCCGGAGCCATCTCCCGTCAGCGGTCCCAGCCCCGCAACACCGAGAGCAAATATGCTCGGAAACATGATGGAATTGCACAGGCCGACGAGAAGGATGGCCCACATTGCAACGTGGCCTGTGGTGGCAATGGAAATTAGTACGAGAGCGCACGCCGCAATCGCGGCTGCCCCCAAAACCGTTCCCGTGCGAACCTTTCGCAGAACTCCCGCGCCGATGAATCGACCAATCATTGCGCCGCCCCAATAAAGCGACACATAGCGAGCCGCTATTTTCGCGGGTAAGTCTCCAACTGTTGGCTGGCCGAGGTAATTCACCAGAAAGCTTCCAATGGCGACCTCGGCTCCGACGTAAACAAAAATTGCGACGGCTCCCAGAACCAAGTGACGATAGCGCCACACGCTGGCAGTGTATCCCGATGACCTGCTGGTGCGCTGGGCCTCCGGAATGGGAGGCAGTTTTGCCATGGCGATGACCACGCCAAGGACGACGAGTGCTAGGCAGAGGCCGAGGTACGGGAGCTTCACGGACGACGCCTCATGCAACCGATATGCCTGCAGCGCCTGCGCCGACATCTGCCGTAAATCATCCACGCTCTTGGGAGCCGCACTCAAAATGAAGAGACCGCCGAGCAGCGGTCCGAGGAATGTCCCAAAAGAATTAAAAGCCTGTGTGAGATTCAGCCTACTCGAGGCAGTTTTCGCTGGTCCCAGAACGGTGACATATGGATTCGCGGCAACCTGAAGAGCCGTGATTCCTGCGGCGAGAACGATCAAGGCCGCAAGGAAAACCGGAAACGAAGGCACGCTCGCGGCAGGGACGAAAAGCAACGCGCCGAGACTCATGGTGAGCAAACCGGCGACCATGGTCCGCTTGTAGCCGATCCAGTCAACCAGCTTCCCCGAAGGAATCGAAAAAACGAAATAGGCGGAAAAGAACGCAAACTGGATGAGCATCACTTCCGCATAGTCCAAATCGAATATCGACTTCAGGTGCGGGACCAGAATGTCGTTCAGGGACGTAAGAAATCCCCACATGAAAAACAGAGTGGTCACGGTGGCGAGCGCGCTGCCATAGCGGCCGGTTTCAGGCGATGGTAAAGCTCCGAACGCCGTTTCTTTGGCGTGTATGTTCATTGTGGTTTCGGCACAGACAGAACGTAACCCGACCGTGGGCTCAAGGCAAACTGTAGATTTTCTACGCTGCTGATAAAACAACCATCTATGCGCCGTCAGGACTGTTTTCTAGCCGACAGGGTCCGAATTTAACCCCCTTTTTCAATCCGGCTGAACTTGGGCTGTGGCGTGGTCGACAAGAAGAATGGAAGTGAATTTGACACGCCTGAAGCGTAAGGCGCCTTGGTGCGAAGCTTCTGATTAAGTGGCGCCGACACTCGACATGTCGGCGCCATCCGTCCGTGCGCTACTTGGAACGCTCCGCCCGGGCCTTTGGTGCAGCCGCGTGCGGCGGTTGTTGCCTCTGCTGCAATTGCTGCGTTTGTTGGGTGTGTCTTTGCACTAGTTGCTGCGTTTGTTGCTGATGCTTTTGCTCGACCTGCTGTTTGCTTGCATCGTCCGCATTCCGTTTCGTAAGCTGCTGGTGCTCCTTATCCTGCTGCTGCTGCATCTTCTGTCGTTCCTGGTTTTGTTGCGCGCTCAACTTATCCTGCTGTTGCTGGTATTTCTTGTCCAGCTTTGCGTTCCCGGTGTTCGGAGCGGCCATGCGCTCTGCAGTCGGAAGATCGTTCGGATGCACCGAGGCCGGCCTTGAAGCGTTCTCCGTTCGGGCCTCGCCATTATTTGCTCCTTCGTTAGCTTTTGCCGTTCCACCCTTTTCAAACTCTCCGGGGCGGGCGGTGGCAGCGATTGGCGGCTTGCCGTGATTTGCGGAAGCGCGCAGCTCTGGATTCGAACGCGCGGTTTGCGCGTGTTGAACTTGTGCCGCGACGGCTGGGACGTGCCTCTGCCGCGACGCTGCTTCTTCAGCGGCCGTCGGACGTTCCTTAATGCCGCCGTTCCCACCGTTGAAGCTGACGCGAGTGACGTGGTTTTCGTTGACCCTGGTGTTGTAAACGTTGTGGATTACTTCGACATTCACGTTGTTAACGGAACGGTTGTAGAAGAAATGACCGTTGTCCCATCGGCCGCCTTCATACCCGTGGCCGAAGTAACCGAAGCCGTAGTCAATGCCGCCATAGAACCCGACCTGCGGACCCCAATAGCCGTCATAGAAGACAAAGCTGCTGCCGCCCCAACCCCAGTACCCCGGGGTCCAGAGGAACCCGACTTCAGGAGCCTCGACCCATGTGCCAGGCACCCAATAGTAATCGTCGCCGCCCCAAGCCCAATATCCGGGCGTCCAGATGTAGCCATCGCCGGGACAAACTGGCTGATCGTAAACGGGCAGTTCAGGCGGCGCGACCGTGATGGACACGCTGACCTGCGCCAATGCCGCCGCTGGTCCGGCCAGCAGTGCTATTACGACGAAAAGAGAACGAATGAACTGACTCATGCCACTGCGCATTTTGAATCCTCCTGCCCCTTCATCCTTCGCTGGCGCGACGTGCCCTTCAGGCGCCATTGCGAGTGTCGATGGGCACAACTTCCTCTCGAACGTATTGCCGACTTCCGCTTGTAGATACGCGGGCTTGGAAAATCGTTCCCCGATTGTCGCGTCATGATTTCTTGCGCGGTACCTTGGCGCCTTTCTTGCGCGCTTCTGAAAGCCCAATGGCAATTGCCTGTTTCCTGCTTTTTACTCGACCGCCCTTGCCGCCTTTGCCGGAGCGCAACTTGCCTTGATTCGCACGCCGCACGGCGCGCTCCACGCTTTTGCCTGCTGCCTTCCCGTACTTCGCCATGGCGTCCCTCCTTTGAGTTCTGTTGCTTCGCGCGTGTTCTTTCGCCTCAGGGTGATTGTTGAGAAATACGGAGGTTGCCGCTATACGCAGAAACGGGTAGGAACGGCGCGTAAAAACTGGTATCAAGCAGTCGCGCTGTAGTTCAACCGCAGACGATTTGAAACGGCGCTGGCGGAGTAGTCGCACTAAGTATCGAGAAATAAATTTGGCCAAAGTGAAACGGACAGGAGGTGTTGACTGTGGCGCCCAATGATCCGCCATCCCCATCCGGAGGAATGCTCCGGATTCTGGGCATCACTTTCGGGGTTGCGGTTGCCGTTGGAGGCACAATCGGCTCCGGCATCATGCGGACTCCGTCGCAGATAGCCAATCGCCTGCCAAACGTCTCGTTGATCATGCTGGCGTGGGCCGCGGGCGCGGTCTATTCGCTCTTGGGAGCTTGGTCGCTCGGCGAGCTGGGCGCGATGATCCCCAGCTCCGGGGCGTTCTACACGATCGCGCGGAGAGCCTACGGCGATTACGTTGGTTTCGTGGTGGGCTGGACCGACTGGGTCGGTCAATGCGGATCCGGCGCGGCAGCGGTGATTCTGGCAGGCGAGTACGGACGCGATCTTCTCCCTTCGCTCAGCCACCCAATTCTCACGGCGGCCGCGATGGCAGCCGGAATCGCGCTGTTGCAATGGCGCGGAATTCGCTGGGGAAGCCAATTTCAAAACATAACCAGCGCGATCACGGCACTGGTCTTTTTTGGACTCATCGGAGCCGCATATTTATGGCCGCATCATGCGCCAACGGTCACCGGGCAGCTCGGGATGGTTCCGTCGGGCTGGCCGTTCGTGCTCTCCTTTGTGCTCGTGCTCCAGGCGGTCATCTACACGTTCGACGGCTGGTACGGCACACTCTACTTTGGCGATGAGATTAAGAATCCGGGCCGTGAAATACCGCGCTCGATGTTGACGGGTGTACTCCTGCTCAGCGCGATCTACCTGCTGACGAACGGCGCGCTATTTCACGTCTTGGGAATCGCTGGAGTGGCAAAGGAAAATCTCCCAGTCGCAGCACTGGGGGCTTCGATTCTTGGCGCGCCGGGCAATACGGCCGTGCGAGCGCTGATGGTAGTTGCACTCGCTGCGCTTGCAAACAGCTCTTTTCTTGCCGCCACGCGCGTGCTTTATGCAATGAGCAGGGATGGGTGGGGCGCTCGGGGGGTTACTCGCGTGAACAGCGGCGGAACGCCAACCGTCGCCCTGCTTCTGACTATGTGTGCGACCATGATTTTTTTGCTCTCGGGATCGTTCAACACAGTGATTGCAGTGACGACATTTTTCTTCGTCGCAAGGTATGCGATGTCATATTTCGCCGTTTTTCGCCTTCGCAAAATCGAGCCTGACACGCCGCGACCATATCGCGCGTGGGGTTATCCTTGGACTACGGTCGCCGCTGTTGCAGTGTCGCTCGCATTTCTAGTTGGAGTAATTGCCAGCGATACGCGGAATAGTATGTACGGATTGCTTGTACTCGTCGCGAGCTATCCGGTCTACACGCTCGCGAAAAAGCGAGTAAGCCCTACTTGACCTCGATGCCTCAGCGCAGATCTTTGAGGATTTCCCGAGCGGCGTTAGCGCCCGAAGCGCCAGTAATTCCGTTGCCCGGATGCGTGCCCGAGCCGCTGAGGTATAGCCCCTTCACCGGCGTCCTGTAACGCGCCCAACCGAGCTGCGGCCGCATGGTGAAAATCTGATCGAGCGCCAGCTCGCCATGGAATGGGTGCCCACCAGTAAGCCCGTACGTTGTCTCCATATCCTTCGGCGTTAGTATCTGCCGCGCCAGTATCTTGCCCGGAAGATCGGGCGCATATGCGGCGAGCGTTTCGATGATCGTATCGGCGAGCGCGTCGCGCTGCTGGGTCCAGTCGCCTTGCTTCAGGCGGTACGGAGCGAATTGCATGTAGATCGACATCACATGTTTTCCCGGCGGCGCGAGCGAGTTGTCCAGAATCGAGGGAATCGAAATATCCAAATACGGCGCGCGAGAAAAATCGCCGTACTTCGAATCATCGAACGCGCGCTCGAGATAATCTATTCCGGGACCGATGTGAATTCGCCCGGCCAGCGCAGCATTTCCGTCGGCTGAAGTCTTGGAGCGCGGTGAAAGTGGGCAATGCGTCAAGTGCAAGGTTAAGTTTGGCCGCAGTGCCGTTGGCACGGTAATGCTGCAGTTTCACCGCGAAACTCGGCGGCAAATGCACGGGATCGAGCAGGCCGAGTAGCGTGCGTTGCGGATCGGCGCCGGAAACCACTCGTTTTGCTGAAATTTCCTCGCCGCCTCGAAGCACCACTCCCGCAGCTGCGCCGTTCTTCACTAGAATCCGTTCCACTTCCGCGTTGGTGCGAATCTCAGCGCCGGCCTGCGTCGCCGCGGCGGCCATTGCCGACGTGAGAGCGCCCATCCCGCCGCGCGGAAATGCGGAGTTTCCCACTGGATAAGGATCTGATGCAGCGCGCAAAAGTAGCAGCGCAGTCGAGCCGGCGGACCACGGACCCATCGCCGCGCCATAAATTCCGCGAGCCGCCACTGCGGCGCGCAACAGATCGGTTTCGAAAAACTCGGCAACGAAATCCGCGACGGCCATGGGCCCCCATCGCAAGACGCGCATCATTTCTTTCTTGCCGAGCCCGCGAAACTTACGTCCCACCTTGAAAAGCTTCCAAAAATCTTCCTTCGAAGGCTTCTCAATTACAGGTGGGCTTAGCGTCAACAGTTCGCTGAGGATTGCTCCCGTTCGCTCCAGAACTTTATGCAGTTCGACATATTTCTCGGCGTCATGCTTGGAGAACCGCTCAATTTGCTTCGCTGCCGCGACCGGATCAGTGGTGAGCACGAGCGCGCGCCCGTCCGGTGATGGGGCGAAAAGGCGTACGGGCGACTCGAGCTTCTCCAATCCGTGTTTGGCAAGCTGCATATCGCGCACAATCGAAGGAAGCGGCGGGCCTCCGGCGTGAGCGACGGTCGAACAGCGGAACCCCGGATGAAACTGCTCGGTGACCGCCGCGCCGCCGACCATCGCGCGGCGCTCGAGGACCAGCGGCTTCAAGCCCTTTTGCGCAAGATAGAACGCTGCAACGAGAGCATTATGCCCGGCGCCAAGAATCACGATTTCGCGCGCCGCCGCCACGGCTAGTGCTTTCCCTTTCCGGTGTCTTTCAGGATTTCCAGAGCCGCCAGACGCCCAGGCGCGCCCATTACTCCGCCACCCGGATGCGTCGCCGACCCGCACATGTATAGTTTGCGAATCGGCGTGCGGTACCGCGCCCATCCGGCCACGGGCCGCAAAAAGAAAAGCTGTTCGAGCGAAAGCTCGCCCTGAAAAATATTCCCCTCAGTCAGGCCGGTTTGCCGCTCGATGTCGAGTGGCGTGATCACCTGCTTGCCGATGATGATGTTCTTCAAGTTGGGCGCATATTCCGAGATCGTTTCGATGACGGCATCGCCGAATGCCTCGCGCTGCTCGTCCCACGTGCCCTTGCTCAACTTATACGGCGCGTACTGCACGAAGCACGACATCACATGCTTTCCGGGCGGCGCAACCGAAGGGTCCGTCAGCGAGGGAATTACCATGTCAATGTATGGCCGGCGGGAAAACTCGCCGTATTTTGCCTGATCGTACGCGCGCTCCATATATTCGGTCGAAGGCGAAATCGAAATCGCGCCGCGCAGATGGCGGCCAGGCCCGGGCAGGCACTTGAAATCCGGAAGGGCATCGAGCGCGAGATTCACCTTTCCGGACGATCCGCGATATTTGTAGCGGCGAACTTCCTCCAGAAAATCATCCGGCAGCTCGCGCGATTCGATGAACTTCAGAAACGTGAGATTCGGATCCACGCTGGACGAAACCGCAGTCGCGTGAATCTCCTCGCCGGTTTCGAGAACGACTCCCTGCGCGGAGCCGTTCTTCACCAGAATGCGCGCTACCGGGGCCTCCGTGTCGAATTTCGACGCCAGCCTCGCGCGCCGCCGCGCCGATCGCATTCGAAATAGCGCCCGTGCCGCCGCGGCTGAATCCCCACGAGCGAAATGCCCCGTCAATTTCACCCATGTAATGATGCAACAGCACGTAGGCCGTGCCGGGCGAGCGAATGCCAAGAAACGTGCCGATGATTCCCGAAGCCGACATGGTCGCCTTCAGCACGTCCGTCTCGAACCATTGGTCGAGAAAATCAGCCGCGCTCATGGTCATGAGCTGGACAAGGTTGTATTTGTCATCGGCAGCGAGCGATTGAAATCGCTTGCCGAGACTCGCGAGCTTCTTCCAATCGCGCGGGTCGAGCGAAGTGGGATCGGGGGGAACCATGGCCAGGATCGGCTTCACGAAGCGGCACATGGCGACCATGGACTGCGCAAAATCGTCGTACGCTTCGGCGTCGAGCTTGGAATGGCGCTCGAGCTCGCGGCGCGTCTGCGCGTGATCGTTCACCCGCCAGAGATGATCTCCGTTCGGCATGGGCGTCATCGTGCCGTCGAGGGGAAGGATTTCCAGTCCATGCCGGGGCAAATCGAGGTCGCGAATGATCTCCGGACGCAGCAGGGACACGACGTAGGAAAAAACGGAAAACTTGAAGCCGGGAACGATTTCTTCCGTGACCGCAGCGCCACCGAGCACGTGCCGCCGCTCGAGGACGAGAACTTTCTTGCCCTGCGCGTGGCGAGATACGCCGCGTTGACCAGGCCGTTGTGCCCGCCGCCGATCACGATGACATCGTATTTCTTAGGCATGAGAATCGTCTGCCAGTCGCGCGTAGTCGCAGAGCGCGTTACGCAGAGACGGTGCATTCTACAAGTCCGCGCGAAGAGTCACAACACGCGCGCTCAGCGTCGCCTTGCGATGAACGCATCGCGGAGCACTATACTTCGCGCGCGGGTCGCGTCGCCTTGATCACACCGGGAGAAGATACCGTGCCGATTGGAACTGCAGTTCACGAAAAGACTTTCCGTCTGTGCGAGAGCCTGAACTTCGCGAATGGTCGGGATACTACGCGGTCAGCGTCTATGAGACGCACCACGAGCACGAATACAACGCAATCCGCAATGCCTGCCGCGATGATTGACGTGTCCCCGCTATTCAAATATCGAATCAGCGGAAGCGATGCGACCAAATTCGTGAACCGCGTGATCGCACGCGACATCAATCGTGTGGCCGTCGGTCAGGTGATCTACTGTTGCTGGTGCGACGAGCAGGGAAAAGTGATTGACGACGGCACGATCTCGCGCCTGGATGAAAATCTCTATCGCTGGACCGCTGCCGATCCGAGCATGCGATGGTTCCATCAGAACGCTCTGGGCCTCGACGTGAAGAATTGAAGACATTTCCGGTCAAGTCGCCGCACTGGCGATTCAAGGGCCGACATCGGCGACGACTGCTGAAACAGGTTTCCGATGCGGACATCGCAAATCTGAAATATTTCCGGCTCACGCGCGGCAAAATCGCCGGCGTGGAAGTGGATATTTCCCGCACCGGCTATACCGGCGACCTCGGCTACGAAATCTGGATTCCATGGAACGAAGCCCCAAAGGTTTGGGACGCTCTGATCGAGCAAGGCCGGCCGTTTGATTTGCACCCAGCGGGAATGCTGGCACTGGACGTGGCGCGAATCGAAGCGGGACTGGTTCTGATCGAGGTGGATTACTTCAGCAGCAAAAAGGCGTTGATCGAATCGCAGAAATATTCGCCGTATGAAATCGGACTCGGGCGGCTCGTGGATTTGAGAAAAGAATACTTCATCGGACGCTCAGCGCTCGAAGAAGAACAGCGGCGCGGCCCGAAACGGCTCCTGACCGGACTCGATATCAATTGGGACGATGTCGAGCGCCTGTACGATTCGATTGGGCTCGCGCCGCAAGTGCCGAGCACCGCGTCGCGCGTTGCAGTTCCGGTCTATCGCGGAGGATTCTCAGGTCGGGAAAGCGACGTCGACGACGTGGTCGCCGATCCTTGAAGAAAATGATCGCGCTCGCGAGCGTCAGCCGCGAAAACGCCGCGCCCGGCACGGAGCTTCAGATGGAAATGACGGTTGAAGCAGTGCGCCACAAAGTTCGCGCAACCGCCAGAGAATTGCCGTTCTTCAATCCGCCTCGAAAAACGGCGACTCCGGTCGTATAGGCCAGCCGCCGCGAAGTCCTATCGCCACTTGTCTACCGACGCGCTGGTGACGTAGCTGAAATCGCCGCCGGCCCAGTACGTGTTTGTTTCCCCGCCCAACACGATTATCTCAATGGAGGACTTGGGGTTGGGATCAGGCGTGCGCGCCAGGACGGCCGCGGCGGTAGAAGCGCTGGAATGGAATCTCGCCGTCGCCCATCTTCAGATAAGAGGCGTACGGCTCCACGCCTGCCTGGGCCTGCTTCAACTCGTCCTGGTGCGTGTCCCAATAGAGCCAACCCGGCGTTTTCGAGTTCTTCGACCAGTAGTCGCATAGCTCTTCCTTCGAGTTGAATCCCTTTTCCTTCGCCTCGCGGGCGATGGTTGGATCGAGCATCAACGTGGCGGCGCCGGTTCCGAACGAGAAGAAATGCGTCAGCCAGTTCTTGATCAGTTCGTGGTAGGGCATGTTCGTGAACCAGGCGATGTTGTTTAGGCTCCAGCCGCTGAAGATGCTCACGACGCTCTCGTCGGCCTTGAACCCCTTCTGCACGTGGAAGGGCTTCCAGCCGTCCGGAAGCCTGTTTTCCGTTTCCGCGATGCACAAGTTGTTGTAATTGAAATTGGATCCCAGCGTGCCCAGGTAGCTGAGTCCAGGCACGCCGCAGCCGCCGAGATTCTTCGAAAGGATCGTCCACGCGCGGCCGATCACGGCATTGGGTTCGGCGAACGGGCCCATCGCGCCGATGCCGTAGTTCATCTTGATTTGGTCGGAGATGGGACCGTTCAGCATCACCATGCGGGTGAACGACGACGTCGAGCTAAACAGCGATGGCTGGCCCGTGGCAGAGATCGCGAGAATCACGGGAAGGTGTTCCGGACTTGCGCCGGCCATCACCGCATTGATGGCCACGTGCCTCACCGTGAACGTCCACGAAGGTTGCGCGCCCTGGGCGGCGCTCAATTTCCCGATGACTTCGTCGGGCTTGTGGCTCGTGCCCTTCAGCATCGCCTCCACCTTTTCCTCGGTGGGAAGGATGATGGGCATGTAATCGGTCAGATTGTTGTCGCAGTACAGGCGCTGCAGCTCATCCTGAGTGCCCACGTAGGTGGGCGGACCAATATCTGGACTGATGGAGCCGGTTTTCTTCTCGTCCGCGGTCAGAGGTTGCGTCAAAGCGGCGATGATCTCCGGCATCAGCGATTTGTGGCTGATCGGATCGTTGCCTTCGAGGACTTTGTACATTTCCTCGTCCGACTTGTTCGTCATCGGGTGAGGTAGGAAGCAGATGCGTTCGAGTGGCATGCCGCGGCTGGCGGCGTTAGACTTCGCCAGACCCTCGAAGGCGATCGTGACCAGTGGGGCGGTCGGGAAACCCATCTTTTCGACTTGCATGCAGTGACCGACGGTCGCTGGGGTGCAGGTGCTTCAATGCCCGTACGCCATGATCATGGCGTTGCCGTTGGCTTTGATTTCCGCCATGAGCTTGGGGTCATCATCGAAATACGACCCGGCTTTCAGACGGTACACCGTCTTCACACTGGGCATGTTCTTCTGGAACCAGATGGCGATCTGCGCGAGGAAGCGGTCCGCTCCGGCGAAGCCGTCGGACACGAGGAAAATGGTTTTGCCGTCGAGGGTGTCCAGACGCGGCGCCATGGGGACCAGCTGGACCGCGGGCGGCATCCCCTTGGGATTGAGCGTCTTCGATTTTTTCCATGCCGTGAGCAACCGGCGCGGCCTTCTTCTTCTTGTCGTCCGCGATCGCCGGAGTGCCGGCGAGAACCGCGGGAGAAAGTCCGATCAGTGAGAGCAGCTTTCGTCGATTAATTTTCATGATGTTTCGTGATCCCTTTCCCACCCCGAACCTCAGCCTTGCGCGCTAGCCGCATCATAACACTCGAACTCTTGTTGAGTAAGACGTCGGATTCGCCTGTTGCGTTACGGCAACGCAAACACGTAGATCGCGTTGCTGTTATTCGGAGTGTGCATGTCGGGAACCTCCGCGGCCAGCTCCGGCACTTTCAGGTTGTATCCCGTCATCACGCTGACGTACTGCTTGCCATTGACCGCGTAGGTGATGGTGCTAACCGAAATATTGCCGCCGAGTATCGCTTCCCAAAGCTTTTTACCGGTATTGACGTCGAACGCGCGGAATCTGCGGCTCATGTCTCCGTGGAACACTAGCCCGCCTGCTGTTGTCAGCATAGCTCCGTTGCCAGGAGCGCGGCCAACGTCAAATCGCATGATCTCTCCCGTGGACAAATTAATCCTGGCGAGTCCGGTGAGGGCGTTGGGATCGGAACCGGGGCGGGGAATTACTTTCCAGCCACCTTTCACTCCCGGACCGGCCAGCGTCATGTCGCGACAGTTGTCGATGTACGGCACGAACAGCGAATCTGTTGCCGCGTGATACGCGGTGGGCCAGTAACTACGTGTGTTCCAGTAGCACATGATGTGATGCTCGCCCGGCTTCTTGTAAACGAGATTCCAATTGAGTGTCGTTTTCCCGGTCTTCACGTCAATGTCGGACATGATGTAGTTCGGGTCGTCGTAAGGAAACGGCATCGCCCAGAGAAATTGCCCGTTGTTGCGGTCGAGAACGAAAACGGAGCCGCCTTCCGCCACCATCGCCGCGATGTCGTGAATTGATCCGCGCGGAACATCCGGATTGATCCATTTCACGAATTTTGGATCTGGATTAAACGCCACGCGCGCGAGCGTTCGTTCGTGAGTGTGATCCGTGTCCCAGTCGTCGCCGGGCAGGTGCTGGTAATACCAGATAAGTTTGCCCGTCGCAGGATCGAGAGCCAGCGTGCAATTGCTATAGAGGTCGGCCGGAGTCGAACGCGAAGTGCCATCGGCATCGCCGTTGTGGCGCGCCATGCGCTGGTCCGGCATCGGATTCGCGACTCCCCAATAAAGCACGTTGCGGACAGGATCGAAGCTGCCGGGCAGGCCCCACGTGGAAGCCATTGATTGCGAGTTGTCCGCTCCATTCCACGACGCATAACCGGGATCACCGGGACGCGCCACGGTGAAAAATCTCCAGAGTTTCTCTCCGGTGTCGGCGTTATCCGCTTCAATGAAACAACTGTCGCTGCCCTTGCCGCACGTCCCACCGGAAATCACTTTGCCGTCGACGACCAGCGCACCGGATGTATTTTGCGTGTCGGTCTTGTAAGTTTCCCAGCGAACTTTCCCGGTGCGCGCGTCGAGCGCTATCACATAGCCGTCGGCGGCCGTGAAGTAGACCATGTCTTTGTAAATCGCCAAAGCCTTGGTCCGCTCGTTCGTGGCCACCTGCGGATTCTTGAACGGCCGCTTGTATTCCCAGATCAGGTCGCCGTTGGTCGCGTCGAGCGCATCCACGAACCCGCCCGGCGCGATCACGTACATCACGCCATCGTGGACGATCGGAATCGTCTCGGTGACGCCGTCCTCCAATCCGCGCACCCACGCCATCCGAAGATTCTTGACGTTGCTCTTATTGATCTGCTTGAGCGGGCTATCGCGAAACGCGTCGTACGTCCGGCTGTACATGAGCCAGTCATTCGGGCTTGGATTTCGGAGCATTTCGTCCGTCACCGGTGTCAAGGTCTTCACCTGAGCGTTGGCTGGCGTCGCCGCCGCAGTAAGAATAGCCACCGCAAAAACGGTGAACAGAACGAAGCCCGAAACCTTGCTCATGCAGTCTCCTTCTCGATGGTGCGTGCGACGCCTTTTCCGTTCATTCGCAAATGCTGATCCATCACAGGTTGGGTGGCCACGGTGCCTAGGGAAAGATGATGAGAATCGCTCTGGCCATCCGGTGTCTCACTTCTGGAAGCTATCGAGCGCAGATTCTTCGTCGGAGAAGTCCTCGAAGATTTTATAGAGGGCCGTTAGCTCCATTAGGTATTGGACCTGTTTGCTCAGATGGACCATCTTCAGTTCACCGCCGGCTTTTCTCACCGTCACATACGCCCAGGCCAGTGCGCCGATACCCGAACTATCTAGGTGCTTCACGTCGCTGAGGTTCAGGAGAAGTCTCTTCTGACCTTTCGCCAGCAAGTCGCGAAACAGCTCGTGCAATGCTTCTGCCTCTGCCCACATCACCGATCCGGTGATTGTGACGAGCGTCACATCGTCTACCTGCCGAACGGATACGTTAAAACCCATATGTCCACCCTTTCGTGTACGGGATGGCTGGGCGCCCTATGGTCCAATTATCCACGGAAAGATCATAATACCTGGTCAACCGCGATGGAAGGATCGAGAAAATCAAACCTCTGGCGAATTCCGGGTTTACACGCGTTGAGGGCGCATGTAGTATGACGGGTTCGCAATCAGAATCGTTTCGAAGAGGGTGATCTGTTGTTGCCCGCATTGCGTTTGAATCGTTGGCTCCGTATTGGAATGATTCTCGGCGCGATCGTCCTCGTGGGGGCGGTCTTGAGCCGCACCGTGCCCGCTCAGGATTCCGCCGTCCCGCAGGCAGCCACACAGACCTCGCCGATTTTCACGACGGCGCATCGCAGCGTGGGTGACGCGGTTCGGGAATTCTTTGGCATGCGCACCCAGCCGGTGCAACCGATCGCTTACACGCACAAGGTACATCTGGCCAATGGGATGCAGTGCACGGATTGTCACGTCGGCGTGGATCAGGGGCCGGACGCCAGAATCCCGAGCGTCAATTTTTGCATGACGTGCCATCAGGTGATCGCCACCGACAAGCCGGAGATCAAGAAGCTGGCGGCCTATCGCGCGCGCGGCGAGGACATTCCGTGGCAGCGCGTGTATGGTTTCGAGCCGTCCGCGCACGTGAAGTTCAATCACGCGCCGCACATTCGCGCGGGCGTGGACTGCGCCAAGTGCCACGGCGACATGCACACGCAGACGGTCGCCGAGCGAAAAGTGGATCACACCATGGGTTTTTGCGTCGAATGCCATCGGCAGAATAATGCGCCGGTGGATTGCGTCACGTGTCATTTTTGATTGCACTCGAGCCGCGGAGCGGCGATTGAAATCAGCCCGGCAAGTAGCGCAGCGGATTGCCGGGAACGAGGGAAGAAAGGAACCACAAGTCCCGGAGGGACGATTGAATCTGAGTTTCGTTGGAGTCAGGTTTTCTCGCACTGAGACTTCGCAAACAGCGGGGTCGAATGTGTCGGCCCGGTTTCGTAGCGCCCGCCTTTAGGCGGGCATGGTTTTGCTTGGGTCTCCGGTCGTCATGTAGCTCAGGTCCTCAGACCTGAGGCCTTTCGGTCCAGAAGTTGGCCGTTGTTTTTCAGGTGGAAGCGTGAGCCTTAAGGCCCACGAAAAAGATCGCCAGTAGTCGGGCTTCAGCCTTGGGATTTCGCGGCTGAAAAAAAGTCCACAGGCGGAGATACTTTTCTTTTGACAGCGATGAGTAGCATGAACACGATGAGCAAAATATTCGAACTCGGAGCAGGAGATGGTCGCCGGGCGGCAGCACAATTCCGCGACTGGCGCGATGCTGCTATGCGCCAAATTAAGTGTCACACCATGCAAAGTAATTTTGCCCCTAAACTACTGAAAACAAACGATCGGCACCCTCACAAAGTGACACACTTTTTCAGGGGGTCGCACACCCGGATTTTTCGCGTTTTCGATCTCGAATCACGGCCAACAGGGACCACATGCAGCGTAGAGACTTTCTGAAAATCTCGGCCGCTGGCGGGGCCGCGGCGGCGCTGGAAGGCTGCGGCAATCCCGACCATCAGCTCATCCGCTTCATCCCGGAAGAGGATTTGCTTCCCGGCCTCTCCACGTGGAAGCCCAGCATCTGCACGCTTTGCCCGGCCGGCTGCGGCACGATCGTTCGAGTGATGCAAGGCGAAGCGGAAGTCGTCCGCAATGGCCAGCTCGGCATCCTGAAAATGGGCCTCGCGAAAAAGATCGAAGGGAATCCAGCGCATCCCATCAACCAGGGCAAGCTTTGCCCGCGCGGCCAGGGCGAATTACAGGTCACCTATCATCCCGACCGCATCAAGTCTCCGCTGCAGCGCACCGGCGAACGAGGCTCCGGCCAATTCAAGGAAATCACCTGGGACGAAGCGATCAAACAACTCGTCTCGCAGCTTTCGCGCTGGTCTGGCGGCGCAAGCAGATCAGGGCCGACTCGCCTTCTCACCGCTCCGTTAAAAGGCCAGCAGCGGAAGCATAGTCGTTCAACGATTCGCTAACGCGCTTTACGGCGCTACCACCCTTCGAATTTGAGTTCTTCGACAATGGCGTCGTGAGGTCCAGGCGAATTCCGCGAAGTTTCGGCGTTTCGGCACTTCCCACCGTCGATCTGGGCCAATCCAATTACGTCATCTCGTTCGGCGCTGATTTTCTCGGAACCTGGAATTCGCCTGTCGCGCAGTCCATCGGCTACGGCCATATGCGCAAGGGACGGTCGGGCCAGCGCGGAAAATTCGTGCAGTTCGAATCGCGCGTTTCGCAAACCGGCGCGAGTGCCGACGAATGGATCGCCTGCCCGCCGGGTTCGGAAGGCGCGTTCGCTCTGAGCCTTGCGCACGTGATCTTGAGCGAGAAGTTGCGGCCCGCCAGCCGCCGCGGGGCGGCAATCGACGGATGGGCGGCGGGCCTGCCGGACTACGCGCCTGATAAGATCGAAAAACAGTCTCGGCGTTCCCGCGGCGACCATCACCCGGATCGCTCGCGAAGCCGCTGCGAATTCTCCCGCCGTCGCGCTGATCGGCGATGCCGCCACCGCTCATACGAACGGCCTTTTCAATGCGCATGGCCGTGAACGCTCTGAATGTTCTGCTTGGCAGCGTCGGAAAGCCCGGCGGTATTCGTTCGAGTCCGGGTCGGAACTGGAGTCGCCAAGACTATCTCCCTCCGGGTGGCATGGAGATCGCTACGCGGCATTGCTGCAAGTGAGATGCTCCGACAGTCACCGGCGCCTCGCAGGTCGACTATCTGCTCTTGAACGGCGAATCCGGTTTTCGCATCGCCGGCCGCATGGGGCAGTGCGCGAAGCGCTTGAGAAGGTTCCGTTCATCGCCAGCTTCGGCAGCTTCATCGACGAAACCAGCGCGCTCGCGGATCTGATTCTTGCCCGATCATTCGCCGCTGGAATCATGGCTCGACGACGCGCCTGAATCCGGCTCCGCGCGTACCGTTGTGAGCGTGGCGCCTCCGGTCATGGCGCCGCTTCACAACACGCGGTCGATGCCGGACGTTCTGCTCGACGTCGCGCAGCAACTCGGCGGCGACGTCGGCCAAAGCGTCTGCCTTGGAAGACGTACGACGAGGCCGTGAAAGCTTCGTTCGGCGAACTCTACAAAGAGGTAGGGAAGCAAGAGCGCAAAGGACGCCGACGAATTCTGGTCGAAAGCCCGGGAACAAGGCGGCTGGTGGAGCGTCGACGAGAAGGCGACTTCTCCAATCGCCGCGAAAGTATCTGGCCCGGCGCCCAAGTCCACCGAGGCGCAGTTCGACGGCGACGCCACCGCGTTTCCATTTCATTTCCTACCGTTCGCTTCGCAATTGCTTTACGACGGGTCGCTTGCGCATCTGCCGTGGATGCAGGAAGCTCCCGACCCGCTTGTCGAGCGTCATGTGGGGCACATGGGTCGAGATCAACAATCGCACGGCCGAAAAACTCGGCGTGAAAATGGGTGACTTGCTTGAAGTAGCGTCGCAGCACGGCAAATTACAAGCTCCAGCGCTCGTCACGCCCGCGATCGCGCCTGATGTGATCGCCATGCCCATCGGCCAAGGTCATACGAACTTCACGCGCTACGCTACCGGTCGCGGCGCGAATCCGATTTCGATTCTTGCGCCCATGAAAGTGGAAGGAACAGAGTCGCTCGCGTGGGCCGCCACTCGCGTGAAAATTTCGCGCGTCGGTGAAGGCAAAATCGTGATGTTCGGCGCCAGCATGGAAGAAACGCCGTCGAGTACGAAGCATCGCTAAGGAAGGTGTAACCAAATGTCGCATCAATGGGGCATGGTAATTGATCTGGACCGCTGCACGGGCTGCGAAGCCTGCGTCGTAGCGTGCCATGCGGAAAATAATATTTCCACCGTCGGCGAAGATCAGGCCGCGCGCGGCCGCGCCAAGCACTGGATTCGCGTCGAACGCTATTACGAAGGCGAATTCCCCGACGTGAAGACGAAGTTCATGCCTGTGCTCTGCCAGCAGTGCGACGCCGCGCCGTGCGAGCCGGTTTGCCCCACGTTTGCGAGCTATCACACGATCGAGGGCCTGAACGGCCAGGTCTACAACCGCTGCATCGGCACGCGCTATTGCGCGAACGCGTGTCCTTACAATGTGCGCTTCTTCAATTTTTACAATCCAGAGTGGGACAAGCCGCTGAACCTGCAGCTGAATCCGGATGTTTCCCTGCGCGAAGTCGGCGTGATGGAAAAGTGCACCTTCTGCGTGCAGCGCATCAAGGCCTCGGAGATTCAAGCCGCGGCCGAAAAGCGCGCCGTAAAGGACGGCGAAATCCAGCCTGCCTGCGTGCAGTCCTGCCCCACACAGGCGATGGTGTTCGGAGATTTGAACGATCCCCAGAGCGAGGTGTCGCGCCTCGCGCGTTCGAACCGCGGCACAAAGCTTCTCGGCGAACTGGGGACGCTGCCCAAGGTCACTTACCTACAACGGGACTCATGGCATGCCGGCGAAGACTCCTGAACAGATAAATGAAGATCTGCTGCGGCCGCTCCATGGCGCGTCGGCGCGCTATCTGACGGCGCTCGCTTTCTTCGCGGGGATCGTCGTTGCGGCGTTCTGCGCGTTTGGCTGGCAGATTTATAGCGGCATCGGTGTCGCCGGGATTCGGCGTCCGGTCTTCTGGGGCTTTTACATCACGAATTTCGTTTTCTGGATCGGCCTTAGCCATGCCGGCACGCTGATTTCCGCCATTCTGCGCCTCGCGAATGCCACATGGCGCCGACCCGTAACCCGCTGCGCGGAAGTGATCACCGTCTTCGCGCTTTCGATTGGCGCCACATTTCCGATAATTCATCTCGGCAAACCCTGGCTGGCCTTCTGGCTGTTTCCTTACCCGAGCGAGCGGGGACATCTGGCCCAACATTCGATCGCCATTGCTGTGGGATTTTTTCGCCATCAATACTTATCTGCTTGGCAGCGTCACCTTCCTGGTGCTTCCGATGATTCCGGATATGGCGCTGATTCGCGATCGTGCAACGGGACTGCGCAAGAAAATCTATTCGGTTGCTGCCATTGGTTGGCGTGGCACCCCGAAGCAGTGGCACCGCCTGGAATCCGCGATGCAGATCATGGCTGTCGCGGTAATTCCCGTGGCCGTTTCAGTGCACAGCATCGTTTCCTGGGATTTCGCGATGGCGCCCGTGCCGATGTGGCATTCCACGATTTTCGCGCCTTACTTCGTTGCCGGCGCGATATTCAGCGGAATTGCAGCGCTGATCATCGCGATGGCGCTCTTGCGGAAATTCCTGCACCTCGAGGAATATCTGCTCCCGGTGCACTTCGAAAACCTCGGAAAGCTTCTGCTGGTGATGAGCCTTCTCTGGTTCTATTTTGTGTTCGCCGAGCGGCTGACGGCATGGTATGGCAACGAGCCGTCGGAGATGACGGTTTTCTGGGTCACGCAGACGGGATCGTTTTCGCCTCTGTTCTGGATAATGGTGTTCTGCAATTTCATCGTGCCCTTCCCGATTCTGGCGATCAAGAAACTGCGGACGATCGCGGGCACCGTAATCGCCTCAACAGGCGTAGTGATCGGCATGTGGCTCGAACGCTTTTTGATTATCGTGCCTTCGCTCTCGCACAAATATCTACCCTATAGCTGGGGTACTTACCGTCCCACGTGGGTCGAGATCACCATAACCGCTGGAACGTTTGCCGGCATGGTGATGCTCTATATGCTGTTTGCTAAAACCGTTCCGATCATTTCGATCTGGGAACTCAAGGCGAAAGAGCATCTCACACCCGACCACGCCCACGCCTTCGTGGAAACTGCTGAGGAAGGGGCCGACTGACGTGGCGGCGATTAATTCCATCTACGGCCTGTTTCCCGATCCGGATACAGCCGAACGCGGCATGAATGCGCTCCGCGCCGCAGGAATCGGGCCCGGGAAAATTATCGTCATGTCTGACCAACCTTTCGACGAATACTCGTTCACGCGGGCCAATCGTAAAACGGTGATGCCTTGGATCGCCACGTTGGGTGGCCTTGTGGGCGGCGTCTCGGGATACATGCTCGCCCGTTACACACAGGTAGCATATCCAATCATGACCGGAAACATGCCGCTGGTATCTCCCTGGCCGACGGCGATCGTTACGTATGAGCTGACAATGTTTGGCGCAGTCCTCACCACCGTCATCACGCTTCTGATTACGGCGCGACTCGCTAGACGGAGGCAGGCGCCATACGACCCCGAGATTTCGAACGGTAAGATTCTAATTGGCGTCGTGGGTCCTCTGGACGCGGAGCGGCCCGATTTGGAAAGGCGTCTGCTCGGCGCCGGCGCCGAGCAGGTAAAGTCGACCGGCCTCCCCTGAATTTAATCTTGCTCGACCCTATTCCAGCGCCTTGCGTTTCCCGTTGTGGGCGCCGATGTTGAAGAAATTCTGCGACCTTGCAGCCTCTGTCCGCATCTGCTTAAGTATGACGGACTCGTTCATTGGGAGGGCTCCAGTGACACCCACCCCATTCCGATATTTTCAATTGAAAGTCATGGATGTTCTTGCGCGCATGTTCCCCGAGGGCTCGGACTTGGACCCCATCTTCTGGTCGTACGACGATTGGCGCGAAGCTAGAGAGAGGGTTTTCGCTTCCAGGGCCAAGAAGCTGTCCGATTCGGTAGTTCCCTGAACCAAAAACTGATCTGGAATCGCTCCGCATCTTCGGCCTGAGCTGAGTTCACGTTGACTTGGAAATGCGTGAACCCTAACATCATGAGTGATGCCCGACTCCGATCCTCTTCTCGGAACCACACCCTCGCACTATCGAATCCTCGAGCGAATCGGCGGCGGCGGAATGGGCGTCGTATACAAGGCCGAGGACACGATCCTCCATCGCTTTGTCGCTTTGAAGTTTCTGCCGAATGAAGTAGCCAACGACCCGCAAGCCTTGATCCGTTTTCAGCGAGAGGCGCAGGCAGCATCGTCGCTGAGCCATCCCAATATCTGCACGATTTACGAAATCGGCCAGCAGGACGGAAAAAGCTTCATTGCGATGGAGTATCTCGATGGTGTGACGCTGAAACATCGCATCAGCGGAAAACCGGTCGAGACGGATGTTTTGATCAGCCTGGCGATTGAGATTGCCGATGCGCTCGATGCTGCGCATTCCGAAGGCATCCTCCACCGCGATATCAAGCCCGCCAACATTCTTATAACCAAGCGCGGTCACGCCAAGATTCTGGATTTCGGATTGGCCAAAGTTCTGCCATCGGCCAGCTCTGCGAGCCAGTTCGGACTGGCGAACACGATGGCCGCGCTCGAAGAGCAGCACCTGACGAGCCCCGGCTCCACGATTGGTACGGTCGCGTATATGTCGCCGGAGCAGGCGCGCGCGAGGGAACTGGACGCGCGCAGCGATTTGTTCTCTTTCGGTGCGGTGCTTTACGAAATGGCGACGGGAACGCTGCCGTTTCGCGGAGAAAGTTCGCCAGTGATATTCAAAGCCATTCTGGATGGAACGCCCATCCCTGCCGTGCGGTTGAATCCCGATATTCCGGCGGAGCTGGAACGCATCATCGACAAGGCTTTGGAGAAGGATCGCGATCTGCGGTATCAGCACGCCTCGGAAATGCGCAGCGACCTGCAACGGCTGAAGCGAGATACGGATACGGGACGAATCGCGGCAGCAAGCCCTGGGAGCGTCGGTCTCGCGCAGGAAGGGAATTATCCGGATACGCCACGGCCCCCGTCGGGTTCCCGCTCAGCGCCCGCGGCTGGACTGCTTTCGTCACTAAGTTCAACCAGAGTGAATCGAGTTACTTCTAGCCGCGGGAATCGCTGGAAGGTCCTGATTTTCGCCGTGATCCTTTTTGCCGCGGCGATCGGCGGAATGCTCTATTTCCGCCCGCATCAGACGCCGGGTCACCTGACTGATGCTCGCCTGACTGACAAGGACACCGTTGTTCTCACTGATTTTGACAACAGCACGGGCAATCCTGTTTTTGACGATACGCTGAAAACAGCGCTCAGCGTCTCCCTGCGCCAATCTCCCTTCTTGAATGTGCTTTCCGACAGTTTGATCGCCCAAACCTTAGTGCAAATGACTCGTCCGGCCGGCACGAAGCTCACGCCCGACATAGCTCGCGAGCTTTGCCAGCGGACCAGCAGCAAGGCTTACATCGCCGGATCAATCGGCAGTCTGGGCAGCGAGTATGTGCTGGGCCTCAAGGCAGTGAATTGCCAGAACGGCGAGACGCTCGCCGAGGAGCAAGTCACGGCAGAGTCCAAAGAGAAGATACTGGACGCGCTGGGACAGGCTGCGTCGAAGCTGCGCGGAGAACTGGGCGAATCGCTCGCCACGGTGCAGAGATTCGATGTTCCGCTCGTACAGGCAACCACATCGTCGCTCGAAGCTTTGAAAGCTTACAGCCTTGGCGCTCGTGAGAGCGCGCTCCCCGCAGCTCTTCCTCATAATCAGCGGGCCATCGAGCTCGATCCGAACTTTGCGATGGCGTACAGGGCGCTGGGTTGGGATTACTCAAATCTTGGCGAAGCAGCCCGGGCTAGCGAGTACTTCACTAAAGCGTTTCAACTTCGTGATCATGCCACGGATTGGGAAAGATTGGTCATCACCGCGGATTATTATTCGACCGTTACGGGTGAAATAGACAAAGCAGCGCAGGCATATCAGGAGCGCATTGCGAGTTATCCGCGCGTTAGCGGCGGCTACGTGAACCTCGGCACGGAGTACGCCGCACAGGGTCAATATGAGAAGGCCTTGGACGAAACCCGCAAGGCCATCAGCCTCGATCCGGATTTTGTGGGTTCGTACGGTGACGTCGGCAACTACGCACTTGCGTTGCAGCGTTTCGATGACGCGGCCAGGACTGTTCACGACGCGGAGGCGCGGAAGCTCGATGCGGGGCTATTGCACAATGTTCTTTACGCGCTCGCATTTATCCGGGCGGATTCGACCGCGATGGAGACCGAGGTGCAGTGGTATGCGGGCAAGCCCGATGAGAATTTCAGCTTCGCGCTCGCGTCCGACACCGAGGCATATGCCGGTCATCTCGGCAAAGCACGGGAACTAACCAAGCGCGCCACTGAATCAGCCGTTGTTGCTGACAACAAAGAAAGCGGCGCGCTTTGGCAGGCAATTGCTGCTCAGCGCGAGGCGGCATTCGGCAATTTCGCGCAAGCAAAGCAAGCCGCAGGAGACGCTTACAAGCTCGTTCCCGGCAGCCAAGGCGTGGCAGCGGAATCGGCGCTCGCGTTCGCCATGGCGGGCGACAAGTCGCGAGCGGAATCCGTCGCGCAAGATTTGGCGAAGCGATTCCCGCTGGATACGCAAATGCAATTGGTCTGGTTGCCGGCGATTCGGGCGCAGTTAGCTCTGGACAAGAAAAATCCGGCCCTCGCGTTGAACACGCTGCAAGCCACTTCGCCTATCGAGCTGGGGCAGATCGGTTTCGTCCTTAATATGTCGTGCCTTTATCCGGTGTACGTGCGCGGAGAAGCGTACCTGGCGGACGGGCAGGGCAAAGCCGCAGCTGTCGAGTTTCAGAAAATTCTCGACCATAGCGGCATCGTTTGGAATTGCTGGACAGGCGCGTTGGCGCATCTGGGCATGGCTCGCGCCAATACGTTGGAGATTAAAATCTCAGAGGGCGCTGATGCCGATGCCGCACGCGTCCGAGCGCTTATCGCCTATGAAGATTTCTTTGCGCTCTGGAAAGATGCCGATCCCGACATTCCGGTCCTCAAGCAAGCCAAAGCCGAATACGCCAGGTTGAAGTAATTCTCCCGTTCGTTGAAGCTGTTTTTTTCACTCCCGTAAGCGCCGCAGCGCAACCTTTCAAGCTGTGAAAATAACAGACGCCAGGAGCATCAGAGTTATCTCAAAAAGTGCAGGAACAGAGTCAGGTGGCGGCGCACATCGCTCGTGATCAGGAAATGCTCGCGAACGTGTTCGTGGCCTCGTTCGCCGAGGCGTTGCGCAATAGCAGGATTCGAGAGGAGGAAGCGAATCTGGTAGGCCGTCCCTTCGATCGAATGGGCGAGCATGCCGGTGTGTTTGTGAATCACCTGTGATGGAATCCCGCCAACCGCTGAGGCGACGACCGGCTTTTTCTTCCATAGTCCCTCCGTTACGGTGAGGCCGAATCCTTCGCGAAGGCTTTTTTGCACGATGATCGTTGAGCCTCGCTGTAGGGCGTTGATTTCTACGGCGCTCCATGGCGGCAAGTCTAAAATGTGGATGTCGGGGTCCTTGCCCGCGACCTCGCGAACCTCCGCCAGGACGGCCTCGCCCTCCGGGTCGTCCGAGGCGCCGCCTCCCGCAAGCACAAGCTGACAATCGGTGTAGCGCTTCACGATCTGGTATGCGCGCACGACGCCGACTGGATCTTTCAGGCGATCGAACCGCGAAATTTGAGTGATGATCGGCCGCAAGGGATCAATCTGAAAGCGCCGCAAAGTTTCTTCGATAAATTCCGGTTCGATTTCGCGATTTTTTTCCGAGAGCGGGTCGATTGAAGGGTAGAAAAGATATTGCGGCATCGGCAGCCGGCGCGAAAACGATGGCGACGAAAATATCGCTCCATCGTATTGGTTCACGTATCGCGCCAGGAAATCCCACACCCGCTGATTCGGTTGCGACAAGTCAATATGGCAGCGCCAAATCCAATGACCGTCATGGTTGTGGCGCGCATTAATCAAGGCGATCGGCTGCGGATCGTGAATCAGCGTGAAGTCGCAATCAAAATTCAGTCGCGCCTGATTTTGCAGGTTGTAGGCCAGAAAAGTCTTGAAGCTGTCGTCCGACATCCGGAATCCATCGCCGTGCAACGCGTTGTGAAACGCTTTCGTGATCGCGAAGAAATCTTCGCCGCCCGTGATGACATCCCAGCGGGTCGTAACGTCAAGTTCCTGCATCAACGGAATCATGCGGTTGAGGATTTCCGCCACCCCGCCGCCGACCGCTGTTGAATTGACCATCTGGACGGAGTGTCCACGCAGGCGCTCCGCAAGTATCCGCAGTTCGGTAATTTCAGCGTCTCCGAGCACGCGCTTATAGTCGTCCAGAGTGCTGACGGGCGCTGCCACCTGGCTTTCGCTCATTGCGCGAGCTCCCTGTCTATGAGGTTTAGGATCGTGGTGCGTGCGCCATCCAGCGTGTTTGTGTAGATATCAATCTGATCCACGTGGCGCGCCAGTTTTGTGAGACCGAGTTCCTTGGAAAGCCATTGGGTGAAATCGTTGGATCGAAGATGAAGCCGCAGACGCGATGTTATGAAATGGAAGAGCAGCGATCCATGAGGCAATTCCTTGAGCCCGTCGCGGAACTCCCCGAGCGTCGAGGCGGTCCTCCCCAGGGGCACCTTCTCCTCGATTGTCTCGCAGAAGAAGAACGGTTCAAACGCCTCCTGCGACGCTTCGCGCGGATTCTCCACACAGTACTCATGAACGATGCGCCGCAGGTCGCTTCGCAATTCCGCGAGCGAGACGTAATCCCGGATGTCAACCGAAGCCAGTCCTTCGGCCAGCACGGGACGATTGCACGAGCCGAGGACCCACTGTGCGAGATCGTTTGAGAATCCCTCGGTGAGAAAGTGGTGGCGGCCGAGGCTTTGGAATGTGTGATAGAAAACTGACGCATCACTACACGTCCCGATTCCTTGCTCCAACTCGATCGGGCTCTTGGCTTCCTGATTGCCAATCAAGACCAAGTAAGACGCTGTCGCAAACTGAAATGGTTCGTTCGCTCTCACCGTAGCTCCCTTTCCATTCGCGCGAGAAACCGCAACAGGTAGCCCGGTGCGGAAACGCAGTACCGCGCGCGCGTCCCGGTGTGACTCGTGCGACCTACTCGAATGGTGATTTGATTTCCGAGCTCAGCGAAGGCAGGCTCGTCCGTGCCGTCGTCGCCTGCATACAGGACAAGTGTGTTCGGAGGCAGGGCCGCGAGCACATGCTCTACGGCAGCCTGCTTCCCGGGGATTTCCTTCGGAAGAACTTCCCAGACTTTGCTTCCGTTCAAAACGTGCAGCACATTTCTCCATGGAGACAAAAGACTACCGAGCTCGGCGCGCGCGATGTCTGACGCTTCTTCGTTCGCCAGGCGATGATGCACGGAGAATGTCAACTCCTTGTCCTCGACCCAAATTCCAGGTAGTTCGGCAAGTTGCGCTCGCGCGGCTTGTTTCGCGTTTTCGAGTGCCAGCGCTGACTCTGGACTGAGCGCCGCTGATTGGCCGTCCCGCTCTCCTCCGTGCAAACCAAAGTAAGAAACACTTTCCACGCCGACCAATCGGCGCAAGTCTTCGAGCTTTCGTCCGCTGACAATAGCAACCAGCACTTTCGGGTTCCGGGCGAGTCTCTCGAGAATTCGTCTGACGGTTAAAGGCGCAGTGACGTCGCCCGGCCGGTTCCGCAAGTTGACCAGCGTTCCATCGAAATCCAGAAATATCACGCATCGATTCGCGGACCGCAGCCGAGTTCGAATTTCCGGCCATGCCTGGAGGGCGGAGCGAGCCTTGCCCCCGTGATCCGCGGAGGTTGGCTCGACGCCGCTAATCGAAGTGCGCGCTCGATCGGCTTTACCTCCAATCGAGGCGCCGGTATCCGCCCTCGATGATGACTCGTCTGAAAAACTCAAGGCCGTGGACATTTTGCGCACCTCACGCGCAACGGGTGCTGATCTCATGCAGATCTCGCCACCAGAAAGTGCTCGCCTTCGTCTGTTCGAATGTCGGAGAGCTCGGCGATCAGAGTTGCCTGCCCAGCGATAGACGTTGTTTTCCCTGACGATCTGCCGCATGCGCCGCATCCGCAGCTGCCGCTCTTCGGCGTCCATCTCGAGAGCGATTTGAATTGCGTCGGCGAGTTGATCGGTGTCGTACGGATTCACGATGAGCGCGTCGCGCAACTCGCGGGTCGCGCCGGTAAATTGGCTGAGAATGAGCGCGCCTTCTCCGTCCTCGCGCGCAGCGACAAATTCCTTGGCCACCAGATTCATGCCGTCGTGCAGAGAAGTGACCATGCAGAAATCCGCCGCGCGGTAATACGGCAGAATTTCGTTGTGACCATGGTGCCGCGTCAGCAGGGCAATGGGCTTCCAATTGGGCCGGATGAAGCGAGCATTGATGCGCGCGGCCTCGGCCTCGACCTCCTCGCAAGAAATCGTGATATCGCGGGATCGTCGTGCGGCTCGGCGCTCCGATCTGCACGAATGTGAATTTCCCCTGATACTCGGGCCATTTCTCGAGGAATCGTTCGATTCCGCGGAATCGTTCGATGATTCCCTTGGTGTAGTCGATGCGATCAACACCCACGCCGAGAAAGCTGGCCTCGATTCCAAGATTCTTGAGCAATGATGCGCGCAACTCGTACGGCGAGGTCTCGATCGCGCCGGGTTCCGAGGCAGATTCGCGAAAATCCACGCTGATTGGAAACGGCCGCACGAGCGTGGTGTGGTCGCCGCGCTTGACGGCAAACCGTTCCCATTCGATTCGGGATTCGAGCGAAGCGTCCACCGTTTCGAGGAAATTATTGCAATGGGCCTGCGTGTGAAAACCGATCAGGTCCGCTCCCAGCAGCCCGCTCAGAAGCTCTCTCTGCCACGGGCAAATCCCAAACGCCTCCGGATTCGGCCAGGGAATATGCCAGAAGATGGCGACCCGAGCGTCAGGGCGTGCTTCCTTGACCATTTGCGGAAGCAGCGCGAAGTGGTAGTCCTGAACGAGCAGCAGCGGGTGCTCACGGCCTTTCATCTCTTCCAGCACGGCGTCTGCGAACTTGCGGTTTGCGTCCTGATAGCTTTGCCAATCCGAGGAACGAAACGTCGGACGCGTATGCGCGATGTGGCACAGGGGCCAGAGCCCCTCGTTCGAAAATCCGTAGTAATAGCCTTTCTCTTCCTCCGGGCTCAGCCACACGCGCCGCAGCGTGTATTCCGGCTTGTCGGGAGGTACGACCAGGCGATCGTGCGAATCAACTGCTTCGCGATCCGCATCTCCCGATCCGTGCGCGATCCAAGTTCCGTCGCAGGCTCGCAGGATCGGTTCGAGCGCCGTCACCAATCCGCTGGCGGGAACAAACGCCTCGATGGTCTTGCCGCGCCGCACATGCATATAAGGTTCGCGATTCGAGACAACGAAGAGCGAACCCACCAACTTGCTTTGGATGCTGGCGCGCAGCCGCTCTGGTGTCCACAGCGACTCGCCCGACTCGCGCAGACGGGCCTCTTCTTCGGCGGCGGCCCGCGCTTCCGCCAAACTACGCGCGAAGTTCACCACCTCCTGTGAAAACGGCGCAAGAAAATCTTCTTTCGGTAAAACGGGGCGAGGACTGACGCGCCCGCCTCGAAGATCCTTCATCCATTGCGCCGTCCGCGAGATCGGCAGAACGATTGTCCAGCGAATAATGAGCACGGTGACCAGGACGATGAGCAGCACCTGAGCGATCACGTGCCACACCGTCTCGCGCCAGATGCGAGCGCTCTGCGCTTCGATGTAGGCAGCGTCGTGAAAGATCGCTAGCTCGCCCGAAACGCCAGCATCGTCCTGGAGCGCTAGATAATATGCGTTCATCGGCTGCCCGCCAATATGGAGGAATTGGCTGACTCCCGGGTCCGCGCTTTTCAGTCGATCGATCGGAACGGCAGGAGGCAGAGTCTGGAAAGCCAGGTTGGAGCTTTCCGCGAGTACTTGTCCGCTCGGATCGTAAACGATCACGCCCGCAAGGCGTTCTCGATTGCCGAAGCGCTCGACGATTCTCCGGAGCTGTTCGCGCGATCCTCGCTGCAGAGCAGGCTCGACGATTTCCTGGAGGCTCTCGCCAAGAATTTCCGCGCGACGCTCCAGATCGGCGCGAAGCCCCCGCTTCTGCGCGCGGACTTCGTTCCTGGAGACGACAAATGTAACCAGGGTGATTCCCATCACCAGGAAAAGTATTAGTCGGAGGCTGAGTCTCACGATGATTTCTCTTTCCCCCTACGATGAGTTTCCGCTCGGCATGATGGCCGGAGGGCAAGGCTGGCGCTGCCGCCCTCTTTCACGAGTGGCGAAAGAAAGATTCAGGCGACAAATTGGATGATCGAGATCCCGCTTTGGGCACTCGGTCGTTCGTCGAAAGCCGGAAACAGGTCTCGCGGAACGGCAAAGCGGATGGCCTTAAGATCGACACTGAGGAAGGCGGCTAAGCGTGGAGCGAGGTCGGACGGGGCGGACGCTGGTCTAGTCATAGCTCACCTCTGGCGAAATGTGGCTGGTAACATCCTTAGGGCAAGCCCAGGTCCATAGCGGGTAGATCTATTTGCTTTGCTTTCAATACTATGGAGTCAGCAGCCCGGGCTCAGGTGGGCAGAATTGTCGAAGGTGTCGCATTTTTTTCTCGGCTCGACAAAATTCGATTTCAAAGGAGCGGGGCTGGCTTCCGCGGCCGCGCATTGCCCGCTAAGTCTGTTACGCGCAGATCTGGACATGACACGACTGATGGAAAATTTCTAATCCTGAGCGACCAGCTGTTCTTTGGATCCGTCGCGCTGATTAATTGCGTAGAGCGCCAGTTCCAGGCGATTCGAAGTCCCCAACTTGTTAAAGATCCGGAACAGATAATTTCGCACGGTATGCTCGCTTAGACTGAGCTCCCGGGAAATATCGCGATTCGTTCGTCCTTGGGCCACCAGATCAACAAGGCTCTGTTCTCTCTTGGTCAGTAAAATTGCACCCTTCGCGTCGGTGATTGGGGCGGGCGTTTTCACCGCCAGCGATTCGACCAAGTACTGGAGTTGCTCATTGGTCGCCCATATCTGACCTGCGTTTACTTTTTCAATTCCTTTGCAAAGCTCGCCGAAGGATTCTTCGCGGGAAAAAACTCCCAATGCGCCCGAACGGAACGCTTCCACAACCACGTCACGCTCAGGGGAATCGATGAGCAGCAAGATGCGAGATGCTTCGTGGGTTGCGTGCAGTTCGCGAGCTACGCTAATGCCGGAGGACGGCCCATCCTTCAGACGCGAGCTGATGATGCAAACGTCGGGTTTCGTCGCCGCGTATGCGGTGAGGATTTCGTTGGAATCAACAGCTGACGCAACTACAGACAGCTTCTGCGGATAACGCTTAAGAGCCGTCGTCATCAGTTCACAGCTCAGCCGGCAAGTTTCAGCGACCAACAGCTCGATAGGTGGACTATTCCCGGTCGCTCTTTGCATGAATCACCTCAGAAAAACTAAAAGCACCACTGGGGCTCGAGCGTTGTGCGGGCTAGGGAAAGCGATTTTAGTATGTTGCCCCGTAATCTTCCAAACAAAATCGACTGATTCAAACTATTTGTGGAACACATCGTCTCAATACGATACACACGCGCATATAAATGCACCCTTCTGAGTCACTTATGCTTCGCTCTTTCTGCGCCACACGTCCCTGGCGCCAACCTTAGTTCGTTCACAGAGTGTCAGTGCTGAGGGCGAATTCGCATCCCGTAATTGCTGTAGACGACGGAAACATTCCTCTCTGTAGGGTGTCAAGCATTCGGACCTGTCCTTACCTGTCCGTACCGGAACAAGTGTTCGGGCGAATGGTTCTGTCTGCACGCACAGAAACAAAAGGCATTGCGGGTGATGACATTGGGCTTCTTGCGGGTCAGCGGTGCGGAACATAGAATTCGCGTCGAAAGCTGGGGACTCAAAATGAGACAGGGCGAACTTCAAATCACCGTCGAAAAGGCTCCTCGTGCCTCAGAAGTGGAGGGCACGTCCAAGGTGCGCCGCCAGATACGATATCCATTGCGAGCTCCCGTCACATTCATCTGGGTGGGGCGCGATGGAGTGCAGTGCGAAGGAAAAGGGAATAGCCGCGACATCAGCGAGGGCGGCGTGTACATCGTCACGAAAAGTTCGCCTCCGATGGGCGCGTTGGTCATGTTGGCGATTCGTTTTCCATACTTGCCAGAACTCGACCGATTTCACCGAATTGAGATGAGCGGACGCGTGGTTCGTGTCGATCTGCTTCTCGACAGTCGAGCGGGCTGGGGTTTTGCCGTCGCATCGGACCGAACGGTTCTGCAAGAGGTTGAGGACGAAGAGAACGGCAACGGATCCTCGGGGCCGACAATAGGTTTGAATTGCGTTGTGGTGGCACCGCGAAGTGCCGGCACGAAGCAGGGGCGCCGGAACCGGTGAATAGAAACAGCCGGAGCGGGGTTGATAGATTGACGGACGTTGGGCTACAGGGGCTAGGGAAAGACACCCGTCTGTAACTCACAGGGCGAAGCTTTATGCGCAATCCAGAACAAATCCAAACCGTGACGGCTGGCCGGTGGTGCGCACTCTATACGCGCCATCAGCACGAGAAGACTGTTGCCTCGATTCTTTCGACAAAAGGTCTCGAGGTTTTCCTACCGACTTATAGGACAGTGCACCGGTGGAAGGATCGCAACAAGCAATTAGAGCTACCGCTGTTTCCCAGCTATTTGTTTTTCAAGTACGAGGAAAATCGGCGCGTCCAGATTCTTTCGACGCCCGGGGTTCACATGATCTTGACCACGGGAAATGCTCCGGCCGTGATTCCAACCGAGGAAATCAATGCTATTCAACGAGCCGGAGAAGGCCCACTGCGCCTGGAACCGCACCCGTTCTTAAAATGCGGCGACACCGTGAGGATCAAGTCTGGCCCGCTTGTAGGACTTGAGGGCTTTGTCTCTCGCAAGAAGGATGTGTTTCGTTTGGTTCTGTCGGTGGAAATGCTGGGCCGATCGGCAGCGGTGGAAATTGACGGCTCTCTGCTTGAGCGCGTGCAATCGCAACGACGGGCGGGAGTTTCGGTCGGCGCCCTAAGCTTAGAATCCCGGCACGAGATGATCTCCGTGACTGCTTCGTACAAGGCCTAGAACAGATTTTGCAGTCGAGCTTCCCACTATAGAGCGCCGATGTTTTTCGAATACTATCAACTTCGCGATCAACCGTTCGGTGTCACTCCGGACCCGCGCTTTCTTTATTTTGGGTCAACGCATCGAGAGGCGCTCGCTTCGCTGCTCTATTCAATTGAAGCTAAGCGCGGATTTTCAGCGATGGTCGCGGAGCCGGGCATGGGCAAGACGACTTTGCTCTTTCGCCTTTTGGAAATGCTGCGAGGCTCGTCGCGAACAGCGTTCCTCTTCCAAAACGAAGGGGATTCGCGGGATCTTCTGCGAAGCGTGCTGAATGATTTGGGAATCCCGACACAAGGCCGCGACCTTGCCACCATGCACGAAGATCTGAATAGCGCCTTGTTAGAAGAAATGCGCGCCGGCAGACAAGTCGTCGTCGTCCTCGACGAGGCTCAGAACCTGGATGAGAAAACTCTGGAGTCGGTCCGCCTGCTTTCGAACTTCGAAACTGCCACTCAAAAATTGATGCATATTGTGTTGGCAGGTCAGCCCGCGCTGGGAGAGAAGCTCGCAGGAGATAGTTTGAAGCAGCTTCGCCAGCGCGTTTCAACAATCATTCGTTTGGATCCGTTCAACTCGGATGAAACGAATCAGTACATTGATTGGAGGCTCCGTGCTGCGGGTTACGAGGGCCCTCAGCTATTTTCCTCGTCGGCGCTGGCGATCATCGCTCGCGCCAGCAAAGGAATACCAAGAGATATCAACAGCATTTGCTTCCAGGCCCTCTCGATTGGATTCGCAGTCAAAGCCAAAGTGATTGGTTCGGAAATAGTACGTGAAGTGGCGTCCGAGCTCTATCCGGCCAGAAAATCCAGTTATCGAGTGAGCCCGCAAACACCGGAAGTGCAACCCGTCAGCGACATCCCTCCTCTTCCGGCGCCTGCGATCTCGGTTTGGGATTCCTGGGCGTATGCCCCGTCCAATTCCGAGCGCTCTGGTCGAACGAAGGGAATCGCGGTCCTCGCGTGCGTGGCGATTCCGCTCCTCTTGGTCTTCATTTTCAGCGATCCGAAGCTGGGGCTCACAACGACGCCCCCCGGCCGAATCTCTGGCCAAGTTGTGAATGCAGTGCTGAACTCTCGTGATCCTAGCTCGGACTTTGTCCCCGCGTTGCCTAGCGGGCTTCAGCCGCCACCTGCACCCTCCATCGAAGCAACAATCGATCCGTCAGTAGCTCCGCCGAATGACGGGGTGAATGCGGCGGTCCCGGACAACGTCCACGATACCCAAGACCGAGCTGACCCGACCCGCGCCAAAACAAGCCTCGGTCTGGGGTCATCGAACAGTGAAAAAGTCGCCGACGATCAAAATAAACGAGACCATTCGCTCAAAGAACAGCGACGCACCACTTCATTGGTGCAGGCATCTCACCGGGAAAACCTTTTCGAGTTCGCTTTGGAGAATTACGGCAAATCCAGCCGCGGAATTGTGGACGACATCTGCAAATTGAACCCGCAAATCAATGGGCCCTTCGACATGCTTTCCGCCGGGCAATGGATTCAACTTCCGAACGAGTTAACCGCATTCACGTCTGAGACGGAAACGCGTTCGGCGGATACCAGCATCTCGGCTCAATGAAACATAAATTGGAGGAGCAACAATGTTCAGAATAGGACTCTTCGGTTTGGCGCTGACGGCATTTCTCGCGGTGGCCTCAGCTGAAGTCCGGGCGCAGCAGAGTCGTCCCGTCGCGACGCCGGTCGCACCACAAGCGATGACGGGACCAAATGCTTCAACTTCGAAGCACGACTCAAACCAGCCGGCGCTACAGCAGCGAAACCCAAGGTACCAGGTTCACCGCGAAGACATTTTGTCCATTTCGTTTCCGCTATCGCCTGAATTCGATCAGCCGAAGGTAATGGTTCAACCGGACGGATACGTGAATCTGCAGGGCGCAGGAAGCGTGTACATCCAGGGAATGACTCTTCCCGAGGTCGTCGAGACATTCAAGAAAGCCTACTCCAACACACTTCACGAACCGATTATCGATGTTGATCTCGTGGACTTCCAACGTCCATTTTTTCTGGTTTCAGGACAGGTGAACAAACCCGGCGAGTTTGACCTGCGGCACGACACAACGGTTTCGGAAGCAATCGCCACTGCGGGCGGATTCGCTCCGACGGCGAAGACCCAGGTATTTCTCTATCACCGCGTCTCCGCCGATTGGGTCGAAGTCAAGAAGCTCAGCGTGAAGGACATATTGAACGGAAAGAACGTCAACGAAGATGCCCAACTATCACCGGGCGACATGATTTTCGTGCCCGAAAAATTCATAACGAAGTTCCGCAAATACGTTCCGTACGGTGTGGGAACGAGCGTATCTACGTCGCCAACGTATTACTAATCCCGAAAACCGACAACTCGCAAGCCAACAACCAGGTGGACGACATGAAGAAGAAGACCGATCCGATGAACCAGCAAGATGAGGGATTGCCGATACTGACCGTGCGAGATGTGCTTTCGCCAATTTTCCGCCATAAGCGGCTCGTCATTGGCGTGTTCGTCTGCGTTTCTCTGCTTTCGATTCTCGTCGCGTGGCGATGGGCCGCGAGATATTACATCGCGTCCATGCAGATCGTCGTGGACCAGGACCGTTCTGATCCGGCGATCACGACTGGTCAGAATGCTGCGGTCCAGTCGAACAAGCTGGTCTCCACCGACCAGATCACGTCTGAAATTGCACTCCTTCAAGGACTGGACCTACTCCGGTCCGTGGCGACGACCTGCGGCCTCGCGGACAACCATGCGTGGTCACCTTCGGACATTTTTCTCCCCCAGGACCCGGCGCGACGAAAAGCTGCCGAAATCGAGGGCGCGGCGGTGGGCGTGGCAAAAGGCTTGAACGTTGAGGCAGAAAAAACTTCCCACGTGATTGATGTGAAGTACGGATCCGTGGGCAATCCTGAAACACCAGCATGTGTTTTAGAGAATTTGAGCAAGTTGTACGTGCAAAAGCACCTTCAATTGCGGCGCCCCGTCGGATCCACGGAATTCTTCGCCGAACAGACGGAAAAATACAAGCGAGAGCTCGACGGTGATGAGATGCGCCTGACAAACTTTGGACATGACGAAGGCGTCGCTGCGCCCGATGTCTTACGCACAAACATGGCGCAGGAAGTCGCCATGTCTGAAGCGTCTCTATACCAGACACGCCAGACCATCTCCGCGGATGAGCAGCGCATCAAGAACGTGGAGGCGCAGCTCGACAAAACCCCTGCAAGATCAACCACTGCGCAGAGTACGAACGCCGCTGGTTCGCTGCTCGAGAACCTGCAGGGAGCCTTGCTGGCAGCCCAGGTCAAACGCTCTCAATTGCTTGCAAAGTTCGAACCGACATATCCGCTGGTCGTCGAAGTGAATCAGGAAATTGCGGACACGCAAGAGGCGATCAAAAGAGCACAAGATATGACTTACGTGAATCAGACCACGGACCGCGATCCCACCTATGAATTTCTCAGACAGGACATGGCCCGGACGACAGCCGATCTGGCATCTCAACAGGCAACGGCGGCCACGCTCATTACCAGCATCCAGAACATGAAAGCGCAGATGATCGACCTCGACGGCAAAGCGGTGAAACAAAATGCATTGATGCGAGACCAGAAGGCGGACGAAGCGAATTACTTGCTCTATCTCGGCAAACGCGAGCAGGAGCGCTCATCGGATGCCCTGGACCAGCGAAGTATTGCCGATGTCGAGATTGCGGTACCACCGGTCGTCCCATCGTTGCCGGCCCACAGCCCGCTTTCAGTCATGCTGATCGGTTTCGGACTAGCGATCGCGCTCAGTCTTGCTGCCGGCACGATAGCGGAATATTTCGACCCGTCTTTCCGAACCCCCGAGGAAGTTGCGGAAACGCTCGACATTCCGGTGCTCGCATCTATTCCGAGTCAGGCGGCGTAAATGCTTCTCGATTATTACAAACTTGCGGAAGACCCGTTCGGCGTTACTCCGGATCCCCGCTTTCTCTATATGAGTGAGCAGCATCGGGAAGCTCTTGCCTCACTTGCGTACGGGACTGAGTCCAATCGAGGCTTTATTGCGTTAATTGCCAAGCCGGGGATGGGCAAAACCTCGCTGCTCTACCAATACCTGAACTGGATGCGCGGAAAAGCACGAACGGCGTTTGTATTCCGAACGGATTGCGATGTACGCGAGTTCATGCGTCACGTCCTGCTCGATCTTGGAATTGACGCCGCCGGCAAAGACCTTCCGGCGATGCACGATACCTTGAACAAGCTGCTCACCGACGAGATGAACGCGGGCAGGAAATTCGTCCTCGTGATCGATGAAGCCCAAAATCTTTCGGAGGAAGTGCTTGAATCGGTTCGGCTTTTGTCGAACTTCGAAACTCCCTGGACGAAGTTGATGCAAATAGTGATTGCGGGCCAGCCTCAGCTTGCCGAGAAACTCGCCCAACCCTCGATGGTTCAGCTTCGACAGAGGATTTCACTGGTCATTCGAATCGAACCGTTAACGGAAAAGGACGTCAACGCTTACATTGATCACCGGCTCGGGATTGGAGGCTGCGAAAATCCCGCGCTATTCACCGTGGGTGCTCGATCGTTGATTCTTCGGGCCAGCGAAGGCATTCCCCGCAACGTCAACAACATCTGCTTCGGCGCGATGTCGCTCGCATGCGCGATGAAGCGCGAAACCATCGACCGGCAAATCGTTCAGGAAGTTCTGAAGGATTTGGACCTCGAATCCCTGTACGCAGCACCGAATCCCGTTGAGCCAAAGCCGACACAGGAGGCCGTGCAATCACCAGCGCGACACGCTGATGGCACAGCCGCTCCATCGCGGCACGGACGATGGTGGCCCCGAGTCGCTATCGCTGGTGTGTTGGTGTTCGCGTTCGGCTGGCTTGGTGCTCGCGTTCACTCGAACGATCAAGTGCCAAATGAGGCTGCATCCGCTTCGGCGACCCCGAAACCAGCGCCCGCTTCCGCGCCGCTGACGCCACCGGCAGCAACGGATAACTCCGCTATCGAGCCCCTATCCGGAACAACCCGGCTTCTGCCTGGACAAGCGCTCGACCAAACTAGCGCTGAAAAGTTCGAGAAATACGACCCCAATATCCTGGAAACAATCCGCCAACCTGACACAGGAATGACCAATCCTCAGCCGCGTTCGCCGGGGCAGCGGATTCGAATGCCTTTGGCAACTACAGTTTCAGAAAATGTGCAGCATCCCGGCTACCAAGCGGCAGGAGCAGTACCTGCAGAAACAGGAAAACGATGAGCAAGAACTTCGAATTGATGCAGAGCGCAGGAAAAGCCTGGGAGATTGCGCCCGCCCCCAAGAAGACTGAGCCCGTCCCGGTAATGGTTCGCACGGAAAAGCGGAAACCCGCCCGATCGGGCGCTCCTCTCGACGTCGATCAATTGGCGCGCGAAGAAACGCTCAGATTGGTGCAGCGCGTTTTCTTGCAGCCGAAGGAGCCAAATCGCGTGGTGGTTTTCGCCGGCATAGACCACGGTACCGGTTGCAGCAGAGTCTGCGCGCAGGCCGCCGAGGCGTTGCAAAACAATACCCAGGGATCAGTGTGTGTCGTCGAGGCCAACCTGCGCTCGCCAGCGCTGCCAAAAATGTTTGGCACCACGAATCATTACGGCCTCACTGATGCGCTTACAGCGGATGGTCCCATCCGCTCGTTCGCGAAGCCGCTGCAGAAGGGCAATATGTGGCTGCTATCGTCCGGATCGCTCGCAGGAGATTCGCACGGGCTCCTGAATTCCGACCGGCTGCGGCTGCGCTTTGAGGAATTGCGGAACGAGTTTGATTACGTGCTCGTGGATGCGCCGCCATTGACGCGATATTCGGACGCGGTTGGCCTTGGGAAGCTCGCGGACGGGTTGGTGCTCGTCCTTGAGGCAAATGCAACGCGTCGCGATGCCACTCTTCGGGTATCCGAAAATTTGCAGCGAGCGCATGTTCGCGTTCTCGGCGCGGTACTTAACAAGCGCACGTTTCCGATTCCCGCATCGCTCTATAACAAGTTTTAAGGCTGTCGGAATCGCCGAAGGTAAACACAGTTGTCGAACACGCGATATATCCCTCTTACCCGCCTCGAAATCGCAATCATAATGGAGAAAGAACGCACGTGCACGAGCTGAGACGCCGCTTTCTTCTCAATGCGCTCAAGCTCTATGATCTAGCGCTGGTCGTGCTGTCTTTCGGGATAGCCACGATTCTGGTCGCGCATGCAGACAAGCGCGTCTCTCTCGCCGAGTTCTTCTCGATGAGAGTCAAACTATCGAACTGTTTGATCTTCGGGCTTTTTCTGTTCGCCTGGCACGGGATCCTTTATTCGTGTGGCTTGTATCGTTCGCGCCGGTTATCGACAAGAAAAGCGGAAATTCAAGATGCGTTCAGGGCAGTGATGATGGCGACTGCCTGTCTGGCCCTGGGCGCCGCATTATGTTCCGTAAAGATGGTGACGCCCCGTTTTATCGTTTTCTTCTGGGCGGTCGCCACTACTTTGGTGACTGTGTCGCGCATGATTCTCAGAGAGTCGCTCGGACAAATCCGATTACACGGCCACAATTTACGTTATGTCTTGGTGGTCGGAACGAACCCGCGGGCAATCAAATATGCGCAAAGAATTGCAGCCGCTCCGGAGCGTGGGTACCGGATCCTGGGATTTGTTGACGACGACTGGCCGATGATGGACGAATTCCTGGTGAGCGGCTTTTCGGCCGTGTCCGATCTCGCTGGCTTGCCGGAATTCCTTCGCCGCAACGTGGTTGATGAAGTGGCGATGTATTTGCCGCTTCGTTCATTTTACGAACACGCCTTTCAAGTCGCGGCGCTGTGCGAGCAGCACGGCATCCTGATGCGCTTCGACGGAGATGTTTTCAATTTGAAAACAGCTCATTCGCGGGCGGAGGAATTGGACGGCGAGCATTATGTAGCAACCTATACGGGAGTCCGCGAATGGGGGCCGCTGATGGTCAAGCGGATTCTGGATGTCGTCGTATCCGCTCTTGTGCTCGCTCTGTTGGCACCGCTCTTCGCCGTAGTGGCCCTGTTGATCTGGGCCACGTCGAACGGCCCCATATTTTATCTCCAGGAGCGCGTAGGGCTGAATAAGCGCCGATTCGTGATCCACAAATTCCGCACCATGGTTCCGAATGCCGAGAAGTTGATTGATCAGCTTGAAGAGCAAAACGAAGTGTCAGGACCGGTGTTCAAGATCAAGAACGACCCGCGAATCACGCCCCTTGGAAAAGTCCTGCGGCGAACCAGCATCGACGAATTGCCGCAGCTTCTCAATGTGCTCAAAGGCGATATGAGCCTTGTCGGGCCGAGGCCGCTGCCAGTCCGAGATTACGAGGGATTCAACACGGATTGGCAGAGGCGCCGCTTTAGCGTCCGACCGGGGATCACCTGCCTCTGGCAGGTAAACGGCCGAAGCTCAATTCCATTCGAGCAGTGGATGGAACTCGATCTTCAGTACATGGACGAATGGTCGCTCTGGCTCGACCTGAAAATTCTCGCTCGCACGATTCCCGCCGTGTTGAAGGGTTCGGGAGCCGCGTGAATCGCCCAACTGCCGCCATGCTCAAATCACTAACCGGAAACGCACTGGTTCGCAATACAACATGGATGCTCGCCGGCCAGGGATTTCGGCTGGTCATTCAGGCCTTATATTTTGTCGAAATTGCACGTTCGCTCGGCGCGACCAATTACGGAGCTTTCATCGGCGTTGTAGCGCTGGTCGGAATCGTTTACCCCTTCGGGTCGCTCGGAAGCGGTAACCTGCTCGTAAAGAATGTGTCGCGCGATCGAAGTCTTTTCGGGGCTTATTGGGGCAGGGCACTGGCAACTACGGGCGCTTCGAGCTCTGTGCTTCTTTTTGTCGTCCTACTGCTATCTCATTTCGTTCTGCCAACGACGATTCCTCTAATGCTGGTCCTGCTGGTCGCGGGCGCTGATCTTTTCGGGCTGAATATCATTACGATATCCGGACAGGCTTTTCAGGCTTTCGAACGCCTTAGCTGGACTGCAACGATCAACGCGCTGATCAGCACGGGGCGTTTGATCGGGGCGATTGTGCTTATCTCCATCGACCGGCATCCTTCGGCGTTGCAGTGGGGATACATCTATTTCTGGAGCACAGCAGCGGTCGCTCTCACGGCATCGTCGCTGGTGTGCGCAAAGCTGGGACGGCCGCGGCTGGGCGGGCCACGCTCCGCGGCCGAAATGCGAGAAGGATTTTATTTCTCGACGAGCCTGAGCGCGCAGACGATCTACAACGACATTGATAAGACGATGCTCGCACGCCTCAGCACATTGGATGCTACAGGCATCTACGGCGCAGCGTACCGGCTTGTGGACGTGTGCTTCGTCCCGATTTCGGCGCTCTTGTCTTCAACCTATCCCAGTTTTTTTCGTGCCGGCTCAAAAGGCATTTCCGCCAGCTTTGCCTACGCAAAACCTTTCTTGCGGCGGACCCTGGCTTATACGAGTTTTATTTGTGTAGCTCTGTTTTTGTCCGCGGGAGTGGTGCCTCACATACTGGGCCCAGAATACGCACGTACCACGGAAGCCCTTCGATGGCTGGCGCCTTTGCCGATTTTAAAGGGACTCCACTACTTCCTGGCGGACTCTCTTACGGGTGCGGGACATCAAGCGCTTAGGGCCAGCCTTCAGACAGGCGTGGCCGTGTTCAACGTGCTCATCAATCTGTGGTTGATTCCCGTATATTCCTGGCGCGGCGCTGCATGGTCGAGCATTGCATCGGATGCGCTGCTCGTTTGCGGAACGGGCGCGGCTATCTACATTCTTTCTCGCCGGCCGCGAACAATCGTCACCGAGGCGATTCCAAGCGCGGAATTTAATTAGCCCTTTCGGTTCGTGGTTCCTACGGACTGCTTCGTCACAAAATCATTCATGCGACGACCATTTATAACTCGCAGGTTAGTCGAACACGCAACCTTGGGCACGGCTGCGTTCGCCCTTTCGGGCGCGTTCGTCCGCTTTTTCGCTAGTGGACAAGACACAGCCACCTCCGGCGACAAGCGAGTGGAAATGGTCCTCGCGTTTTTCTACGCGGCCGTCTTCCTCGTCGGCTTCATTCATTTCAAGCAAACGCTCCGCGCTGGTTTCCGCGCGCCGGCGCTTTTTGGCTTGTTGGCACTGGCCTGTGCGTCGGCACTATGGGCGCATCTTCCCGGTTTTGTGTTACGGCGAGCGGTTGGAGTTGCGGGAGCGAGCCTGGTTGGTCTCGTACTAGCGAGCCGACTCACGCTGGATGAGCTGATGACACTACTTCGCCGAGTTTTCAGAATTGCCACGGCCCTGAGCCTGGCTGTCTGGGCTCTCTCGCTTGCAGGCATCAACTTGGCTGTGATGGGTACTTCGAGCAATTCGGTCGCTGGCGACGCCGAAGCGGGGGCGCTGCGCGGCATCTTCGAACATAAGAATGGCTTGGGCGCGGTCATGGCGCTCGCCATTCTGGTGGAATGGCACTTGCCCGTTCACAGTGTCCGAGAAAGAAATGTAAAGGCTCTGTGGCTTGCTGCGTATGGAGCCCTGCTCGTGTTCTCGGATTCAGCCACCGCGCTGGTCGCCGTCGTTGGCACTCTTCTGCTGATGCAAGCTGTCAAAGCGTTTCGTTACCAATATGGTTTGCTGGTTCCGACGCTTTCCATCATGGGTTTGTTCTCAGGCGTTTTTTTCATGCTGAACAGAGACTCGCTGATGGGCATGCTAGGTCGCTCATCGGACCTCACTGGCCGCAGTGACCTTTGGCATTGGGTAACCGTAATGATTTCCAAGCGGCCTTGGCTTGGTTACGGTTTTTCGGGCTTCTGGCGAGGAGCTTCGGAACAATCGGCCGTCGTCGAAGCTCATATCGGTTGGTCGCCGGTGTATTCGCACAACGGTTACCTGGAAATTCTGTTGAGCCTTGGATTTGTCGGATTGGCATTATTTGCTTGGGTCGCAGGAATTGGCATTTGGCGAGCGCTGATCAGGGCGAAGTCTGCACAATCTATCGAAGATCTTTGGCCGCTGGCTTTCATGGTTTTCTTCCTGATCCATAACCTCGCAGAGTGCACGATCCTGCTGCAGAACAACCTGGAATGGGCACTCTGCGTCGCCGTTGTCATTGGGTTCAGTCCGAGTCTTCAAACGAACGCGGAAGCTGACGCTCCCGATTCAGAACCAGAAAGTATGCTTTCCGGCTCTGAGGAGTACGCGTAAATGCAATTCACAGAGCCAGCGGCACGGCCTCCTGCGCGCGTAGCTATCTGCATTGCTACGTTTCAGCGGCGCGAACTGTTGGCGCAACTGCTGACCGGCCTATCGGCATTGACGTTTCGCAAAATGCCACCGCCCGAAATTATCGTGGTCGTTGTTGACAACGACTCCCTAAGAACCGCGGAAGACATCTGCCGCGCCGCGCAGCTGCCCTATCAGATGAAGTACGTGGCCGAACCTCGCCGCGGAATTGCACAGGCCAGGAATCGCGCAATTAGCGAGGTGGGAGACGTGGATTTCGTAGCGTTCATTGATGACGATGAAGTCCCTTGTCCAGCGTGGCTCGACGAATTGTTGTGGGCCCAGGCTTCATTTGGAGCCGATGTGGTCAGCGGTCCGGTCTTGCCGGAGTTTGCCCCCGACGTGCCTGAATGGGTCAAAACAGGGCAATTCTTCGAACGACCCATCTATGTTTCCGGCCGCTCCCTCGACAAATGCAACGCCGGAAATGTACTGGTCCGTCGCGAAGTATTTTCGACCGTGCGGGCGTTCGACGAGCGGTTCGCACTCACCGGCGGCGAAGATACTCAATTTTTTCTCCGCGTCAGCCAATCGGGTTACACGATCGTGTCGTCTGGCGAAGCGTTCGTCAGCGAATCTGTATCGAGATCGCGGGCGAACATCCGCTGGGTCCTCCGGCGCGCGTACCAGGTAGGGAATTCCTGGGTGCTTTGTGAATCGTCGCTCGACCGCAGATTTTCCACGCGGATTCTTCGAATGTTCAAGGCGTGCGGTTGGATGTTTCGGGGTGCACTTTCTGCTGCCGTCTCAGCATTCCTGGGAAAAGCTGCCATTGTCGGGTCACTCCGCAACTTCTTCATCGGTGCCGGCATGCTGGCCTGTCTGGCGGGTCGAAATTACCAGGCATACGAGTCCGCGGGTACCGACGCGATCAAGCAGTCAAAGACCTTCGCGCATTAACAAGACAAAACGTGGCTCGTGAATAAAACGACGAAAATCTGCGTACTGTCCTTCGGTGCATGCGTTCTGCTATTCGCTTTGAGCACTCGTCTGCCCGTTCATGCCGACGATGCCACACATCTTGTTCCGCCCTCTGAACTAATCCCCGCAAGCCTGTTCGGCATGCACATCCACAACGCCGGTGGGACGACAGCGTGGCCGTCAGTTCCGATCGCTGGGTGGAGATTGTGGGATGCGCGTGTTTCATGGCCGCAAATTGAACCCAAGGAAGACCAATGGCGTTTTGAAGCTTTGGACGGGTATCTGTCGCTCGCAAAGGAGCACAACACGGACGTACTTCTTCCGCTGGGACTCTCGCCGCAATGGGCCTCTGCGCGCCCTCTTGAAAAATCGACGTATCAGCCCGGGTACGCCGCGGAACCGAAAGATACGGAATTTTGGCGTGACTATGTGACGCGCGTGGCAACCCATTGCAAAGGGCGCATTCACACGTACGAAATCTGGAACGAGCCGAACTTCAAGCCGTTTTGGACTGGCGACACCGATCAAATGGTTACTCTGACCAGGGAAGCCTCGCAGATCATTCACAGAATTGACCCGGAAGCATCGGTTGTCTCGCCGTCGGCGACCACGAGCGCCGGACTCGATTGGCTTTCCACGTTCTTGAGCCACGGCGGCGGTCAGTACGTGGACGTCATCGGATATCATTTTTACGACGCGCCCCACCCTCCTGAAGATATGGTGCCTCTCATCCAGAAGGTTGAGCAGTTGATGGCGGAAAATGGTGCAGGCAACAAGCCCCTGTGGAACACGGAAACGGGCTGGCCATATCCCAAGCCTTTCCCTTCAGAGGATCTTGCCGCCGCCTATCTCGCGCGGGCCTACATTCTCAATTGGGCGTCGGGTGTCAGGCGGCTCTATTGGTACGCGTGGGACAACCACGGGTGGGTATCGCTCGAAACCACTGAAAAGGACAGCCAGACTTTGACGTCGGCGGGCCGCGCGTACGGAATTATTCAGACGTGGCTCGTAGGCGCTCGCATGGACTCGTGCAATGAAGATTCACACCACACGTGGACGTGCCAACTCACTCGAGACGGCGCTACTCAGTGGATCGTGTGGAACATGGATGGGACAAAGGAGTTTCCGATTCCTCCTTCGTGGCACGCCACCAACGTGACTCCGCTACTGGGAGAGATGAACGCAATTTCGGGAGCTAGCCTCCAGATAAATCAAGTTCCGGAGCTTCTGACCGCACCTGCTCGTTAAAGTGAGAATCGAATCGTGTTAGCCAAAAACTTCTCGATGATTTGCAGCAACAACCGCAAAGCTAATTTCCCAGGCAGGTATCGCTGAATGGAATCGAAGCTCCATTATCGTCCGGATATTGATGGTCTGCGCGCCATCGCGGTGCTGTCCGTGCTGGCCTACCATCTTCGAATCAACATGTTTCGGGGCGGGTTCGTCGGCGTGGATGTGTTTTTTGTGATCTCAGGATATCTGATTAGCGCGATCATCCTCAAGGACATTGCTGCGGGAACATTCTCCATTGTTTCATTTTACGAGCGGCGCGTGCGCCGCATTTTCCCGGCGTTGATCGCCCTATTTGTCGGGACGACGCTCCTGGCCTACTTCTTCTTCCTTCCCACTGAGCTGATAGGTTTCGCTAAATCTCTGCTCGCTGCTCTGTTTTCCGTTTCCAACTTCTATTTCTGGCGGCACTCCGGCTATTTCAGCGCACCGGTTGATACGAAGCCATTGATTCACACGTGGTCGCTCGCAGTAGAAGAGCAATTTTACATATTTCTGCCGATATTTCTCTTTCTGGCGCACCGCTTCTTCCCGCGGAGGCTGCGCACTTCGATCGTTGTCATAGCTCTCGGCTCATTTGTTCTAAGTGCCGTGGGCGCCTACCGGGATCCGACCGCCGCTTTTTATCTGCCGCATACGCGAGCCTGGGAGCTACTACTCGGCGTTCTTATCTCGCTGGACGTGTTCCCGGCAATTCGCGGGCCCGTGCTAAGAAATGTATCGACGGTTTGCGGGCTTGGACTAATTTCGGCGGCGGTGTTTGGCTTCAGCGCCTACACGCCGTTTCCGGGTATCGCGGCGCTTTTACCTTGCGTGGGCGCGGCCCTGATTATCGCAGCCGGTCGATCCGGTAATTCTCTGGTAGGCCGCATGCTTTCTCTGAAGCCAATGGTTTTCATCGGACTCATCTCTTACTCGTTGTATCTCTGGCATTGGCCGATTATCGTGTTCCAGGGCATGGACTCGCTGGGTATTAACGGCGCCTCACAAAGGGTTGTGAAAATAATTTGCATTCTGGCGTCGCTCGCGCTCGCCACACTCTCATGGAAATACGTGGAGGTGCCATTCCGAGCGAAGCGGAAGTGGATATCCCGGGCCATAGTGTTCCAACTTGCGGCCGCAGCCGCTGTATTGGTGGCGGCTATTGGCGTGACCGCAATTGTTTCTCGCGGTTTTCCATCCCGGTATTCCGCAAAGGCGATCCAGGTCGCCTCTTATTTGGATTACGACTCGGGCGGCTATTTCCGAGACGGCGCTTGCTTCATTTCCTCTGGTTTCAAATTTAAGGACTACGATTATTCGCGGTGTTTGCATCAGGATTCGACCAAGAAAAACGACCTCCTCGTCGGGGATAGTCACGCAGCGCATCTTTGGTATGGATTTTCGACGACGCTCGATGGAGTAAACGTACTTCAGGCAACCGCAGCCGGATGCCGGCCGACCATCGAGCAGCCGATCATCGTAGCGTCCGCGTGCAGCGACCTGATGAATTACGTGTTCACAGACTATCTGCCCAACCATCACGTCGACCGGCTTCTGATTGCTGCACGCTGGCAGACCGCGGATTTGGCCGCTCTCTCGCATACGCTCGATTGGACAAAAGAGCACGGCATAGCCGTTGTCTTGTTCGGGCCGATGATGCAATACGATACGGCGCTTCCCCGACTATTGGCATTCTCCATTCGCGGAAACGATCCTGCAATTCCAGATGAACATCGCGTGAACCTGCACCAGCTGGACGACGCTATGGCAGCGATGGCAAAACAGAAGAATGTCGATTACGTTTCATTTTATCAGTCCTTGTGTGGGCCGAGCACATGCGCCGAATTCGGTGCAAATGGCATTCCTCTGCAGTATGACTACGGCCATCTGACGAAAGAAGGCTCTGTGTTAGTAGCCCAGCGCCTGCGTGGAAATGAATCACTCCGCTAGAGTCAAAGCGCAACTTACTTCGCACATGCCTATGCAACCTCAGGAAAACACGATGAAAACTGAACTGATGCCACACAGGGCGCAGACTCTGCCCACGAACACGCACTACGACGTCGAGTATTTCAACTGGCAATCGAAGATTGGGCAGTTCGGCGGCTGGGCGAACCTCGCCAAATTCTCGAAGTACGTTTCGCCGGAAATGAGGGTGCTCGATTTCGGCTGCGGCGGCGGATACCTGCTGTCCAATATCAACTGCAAGGAAAAACTTGGGATCGAAATCAACCCCGTGGCTCGCGCCGAAGCTGATAGGAGCGGCATTCGCGCAGTTTCGTCGTCGGTTGAAGTAGAAGACGGCTGGGCTGATCTGATCATTTCAAATCACGCGCTGGAACACTGCCGGGAGCCGCTGCGCGAGATTCAAACACTCTTTCGAAAAGTGGCTCCGGGAGGCACGGTCGTATTCTTTGTGCCCTGTGAAGCGATTACCTGCAAATTCAAAGCCGATAACCCGAATCATCACCTGTATTCGTGGAGTCCGATGTCCGGGGCAAATCTCTTTGCGGAAGCTGGATTCCGCGTCGTGGAATCAAAAGCGTTCGTCCACGTTTGGCCGCCGAGTTTCGTTCCGCGACTACTTCGTTCGCTGGGCGGCAGATGGTTGTTCGATGTCGGATGCCGAATCTACGGTGCTATGACATACATGAATCTCAGTCTTACACCTGCTTCGCAGATTCGGATAGTCGCGACTCGTCCCGCAGTCAGTTGACGATCACAAGGCCAGCTACCGCTCACTAAACTCGAATGTCCAACGCCAAATCTAAGGTGTGCCTGCTCGTCAATATGATTTCGCCAGCCCGGCTTCCCCTGTTTTCCGCCTTGGCCGAGCGCTTTGACTTGCTCGTGTTGCACGGCGGGAAGGAAAGCAATCGAGACACCTGGCACGACCTCGATGAAGCTCTTCCCAACGCGATAGTCAAACGCGCGTGGGGTTGGCAAGTGCCGATGATCAGAAGGGAACGCGGAAAGTTTTTCGATCACCAGTACATCCACATTACGCCAGGCTATCTCTGGCATTTGCTGACTTTCAGACCGGAGGCGATTATTACCGGTGAGATGGGGCTTCGCACGGTAATTGCTCTCATCTACGGAAGCCTGTTTCGCAAACCGGTGTGGGTGTGGTGGGGAGGCACGTTGCATACGGAGCACAAGATTGGCTCCGCGCGGCGAACATTGCGCGCGGTTATCTCCCGCTGGGCTCGTCACTGGATCAGCTATGGGAGGACGTCCACGGAATACCTACTGTCCCTCGGAGTCAAAGACAATCGGATCGTTGAGATACAGAATGCTGTGGACGAAAGTCGCTTCGAAGTCGAAGTCGAACCTGCGTTCATATTGGAGCCGAAGCCGATCCTGCTTCATGTAGGCCAATTTATTGCGAGGAAGGGCATCGAGCAATTGCTCCACGTCGTGGGCGATCTACAGAAAGAAGGTCGCGAATTCTCTCTGCTTCTCGTGGGCAGCGGGCAAGATCAGCAGCCTTTGTCGCAGCTTGCCGAAGAGCTGAATCTGCAAAACGTCCATTTTCATCCCGCGCAGTCGTCGGAAAGCATGCCGGCGGTATATCGCAGCGCCGACGTGCTCGTCTTTCCGACGCTCGAGGATGTCTGGGGGCTTGTCGCCAACGAAGCGATTCTCTCGGGCGTTCCAGTCCTCTGTTCGCGATACGCAGGCTGCGCGAAGGAATTGTTCGCTCTCGAAAACATATTTGACCCTCACGATGCGGAAGAATTCAGAGTAAAGCTGCGGATTGCGATCGACGGCAAACTGCCGAATCCTGATCGGTCTAGGTTGAAAACTACAGCGGAAATTGCGACCGAACTAATTCGTGCGATCGAGTATTCGATTCACGTTCCGGCTAGTCCCTTGCGCCGTTCGGGAGTCAGCGTCTCGGATCATTCCTGAATTCCATGTTCACCGAACAATCCAACGAGCGCGCCATGAGGATCGTCCTCGTCCACAACAGCTATCAACAAAGCGGTGGTGAAGACGTCGTGTTCGAGCAGGAAAGGGCAAATCTCGAGCGCGCCGGGCACGAGGTGATCGTCTACCATCGCAGCAATTCCGAAATAGACGATTTGGGAACGCTCGAGCGCCTTTTGCTGGTGAAAAACTCAGTATGGTCTTCCGACTCCAGGCGTGAGTTTGGTTCGCTGCTGGCGAGCGAATCCCCGGACGTGGTGCACGTCCACAACACATTTGTGATGATTTCGCCTTCAATTTATAGCGCCTGCCGGGAATTCGGAGTTCCGGTCGTCCAGACACTCCACAATTTTAGATTGATGTGCCCATCCGCAACTTTATTTCGGAATGGCAAAATTTGCGAAGAATGTGTGGATAACAGCCTCTGGAGCGGTATTCGCCACGGATGTTATCGGGATTCGAAAGCCGCCACCGCGACGCTCGCCTTGATTTTGGCTACCCATCGGCGTCTGGGAACCTGGCACGACTTCGTCAACCGTTACATTGCACTGACGGATTTCGCGCGCGAAAAATACATAAGCGCGGGTTTTGAGTCGGCCAAGATCGTCGTCAAACCGAATTTTGTTGACCGGGATCCAGGCCCGCGAACTGGGATTGGCGACTACGTTCTGTACACGGGGCGACTGTCTCCGGAAAAGGGTCTGGCGACGCTACTGGACGCGTGGGAGCGTCTCCCGGTTCCGTGCCCACTGCACATCATCGGAGACGGCCCCGATCGTGCCGCGCTGGAAGTTCGGGTTCGCGAGCGGAATATTCCGGGAATTGTCTTTCGAGGACACCTTTCGCGAGCCGACACCATGACCGCTCTGCAGGGTGCGCGTTTCATAGTCACGCCCAGCATTTGTTACGAGGGTTTTCCAATGGTCATCGCAGAGGCGTTCGCTTGCGGCACACCAGTTCTTTGCTCGAAGTTGGGAGGGATGAAAGAGATCGTCACCGACGGGGTCACCGGCTTACATTTCACTCCGGGAGACGCCGCCGATCTCGCTCAGAAGGCAGCATGGGCCTGGAGCCATCCCGTCGAAGTATCTGAAATGGGTCGTTCAGCGCGTCGTGAATACGAGAAGCAATACACGGCGGAGCGAAATTACGAATTGTTGATGGACATCTACTACCAAGCAGCCGGCTGGGCTCATGAATCTGTCGCCGTCCTTGCAAGCTGAGCAGCGAAGCATTCGTCTGCAACTGCTGATCGCCTTACGTCTCGTCTCTCAAACAAACACAACATAGGAGAATTACAATGACTGTAGCGATTATCACCGGATCGGCTGGATTGGTTGGCTCCGAAGCTGTCGCCTATTTTGCATCGCTGGGAATGGATGTCATTGGAATCGACAATGGCATGCGGGCGGACTTCTTCGGCGAAGAGGCGTCTACCGCCTGGGTCCGAAACCGATTGCGAGCGGAGGTGCCACACTACAAGCACCACGACATAGACATCCGCGATAGCGACGGCATTTCGAAAGTTTTCTCGCGATATCGAAAGGATGTCGCCCTCGTGATTCATACGGCGGCTCAACCTTCGCACGATTGGGCCGCAACGAATCCGACGGTGGACTTTACCGTGAACGCCAACGGAACCTCGACCATGCTCGAAGCCACGCGGAAATATGCGCGCGACGCCGTTTTCATCTTCACTTCGACCAACAAAGTCTATGGCGATCGGCCTAACTCGCTGCCGCTGGTCGAACTCGATCAGCGCTGGGAAGTAGAACCAAATCATGCCTACGCTGCCAAGGGAATTCCCGAAAGCATGTCGATCGACCAAACGACGCACAGTCTGTTCGGCGTGTCGAAGGTGGCGGCGGACTTGCTGGTCCAGGAGTACGGCCGCTATTTCGGAATGAGCACCGCCTGCTTCCGCGGCGGCTGCCTGACTGGCCCCAATCATTCGGGCACGCAGCTCCACGGCTTTCTTGCCTATCTGATGAAATGCGCGGTCACGGAAGTCCCTTATAAGGTCTTCGGCTACAAGGGCAAGCAAGTTCGCGACAACATTCACAGTGCGGACTTGATTCGCGCCTTCCACGAATTCTTCAAGCAACCACGCTCTGGAGAGGTTTACAACATGGGCGGCGGCAGGTATAGCAACTGCTCCATGATGGAGGCAATCGCGCTCTGCGAAAACATCACGGGCAATAAATTTAACTGGAAGTACGTGGAAGAAAACCGCGTTGGCGATCACATCTGGTGGATCAGCGACCTCACTCATTTTCAGGAGCACTACCCGAACTGGAAACAGCAATACGATGTGCCAGGCATCCTTAAAGAAATCTACGAATTCAATATTGAACGATGGAGAGCGGAATGCTTGACTCAGGCAAGAGGAATGTCGTCGGTATCCTGATTGACGCCGTTGATTACGAAGCGGCCGTGGAGTTCGTCGTGCGTGCCGCGCGCGAGAGGCGAAGTGCGGCAGTTTCAGCGCTCGCCGTTCACGGCCTGATGACCGGCGTGTTCGATCGCGAGCAGAAATTCCGGCTCAATAGCTTTGATTTGTTGGTGCCGGACGGCCAGCCCGTGCGGTGGGTGCTCAATGGCCTCTATCGCGCCGGACTTCGCGATCGCGTTTATGGGCCGAATCTTACACTGCGCCTGTGCGTTCGCGCGGCGCAGGACGGCCTCCCGATCTATTTTTATGGCAGCACGCCGGAAGTGCTCGCCGAGCTCAGGCGATCCCTTCAATGTAAATTTCCGAGAATTGTCATTGCCGGCATGGAGCCATCAAAGTTTCGGCGTCTGAATCCCGCCGAGAAAATGGAACTCGCTGCCCGCATTCAATCGTCCGGAGCTTCGATGGTTTTCGTTGGCTTGGGATGTCCGCGACAGGAGGTGTTCGCGTACGAATTTCGCGACATCCTTCCGATGCCCATTCTGGCCGTGGGAGCAGCATTTCCTTTTCTCGCCGGACTGATCCCGCAAGCCCCTCGCTGGATGCAGGACGCCGGACTCGAATGGGTGTTTCGATTGGCTTCTGAACCCAAACGACTCTGGCGTCGCTACCTCTATTTGAACCCCGCCTACATGTGCCTGGTTGCGCTTCAGGCGCTCAAAATCTCCCGCTTCCGCACCGACGGGCAATCGCCGGCCAGCGAAATACTCTACGGCTAAGCTAGCCTTCGACTCTCAGATGCCAATGTTCCCGGCATTAACGGACGCTGGCTGCGTGCGCCTGACGAAATAATTCGCTCGCGATCAAACTACGAAACAATTTCCGCGTGGCACTCAGGTTCCGGGTTAACTTCGATAGCAGCCCTCCCGTCACTGCAAAACGGAGTGAGCTCGGGATAAGTTCCGGAGTAGGCCGTCCTCGTAGTCCTCGACAATGCCCACCAGGCGCCTTTTTGGGCAGATGATTTTCAGAGATCTGTGGCAAGACGGTCAGCAGTACCTGGAGGGACGCTCTACTTTGCGTCCGCAGCACGCTGCGTTGCGTCGAGGGCATATTTCTTGCAGTTGTCTTGGACGGCGCTAGCGGTCTGCGCGCATTGGTTGAACGCATCCGCTGCTTCCTTGTACTTGCTCAGGTTCTCGAGGTCCGCGCCCAGAATGTAGAAATCAGTCGGATCGGGTTTCGCTTCAGTTTTCGTCGAAATATCGAGTTCCTTTTCGGAGGCATCATATTGTTCTCGACGGAAATAGACGACGCCGAGACCGCTGTGCACGATCGCCAGCTCGTCCTTTTTGTATTGGGCGAATTGATCATCTGACAAGCCCTCGGGTTTCAACATTTTGTCTATCAGATCGAGCGCGTGTTTTTCATAGGACTCCGCCTCGTCCAACTTCTTGTCGGCGTTGACTTGGTGAGAATCAAATGCGCGCGGAATCACCCACCCGCTGAGCGCCAGCAGATGCACATCGTCGGGAAAAAGCGAAAGGCCCTTCTCGGAGTACGTGTAGAAGCTCGGCAGATCCTTCTTGTCATAGTAGGTTTGCGAAAGTTCCTCGTAGGCCGCTTCGCTGTAGCGATCTGACGGATACTTCGCCAGGAAAGCGAGACCGAGGTGAATCTTTTTGTCGCCGTTCTCGTCGGCGCCATGAAACGCCTGGTAGGCCGCCACTTCTTTTGGATCACCCAGTTGCTGGCGCAGGTACTTTTCGGTCATATCGGTTTGTGCTTGCCGGCCATCCATCTGAGTCACTGAGTTATTCACCGGTCCGGAGGGCGATGTGCCGCCCTGTCCATTCGCGACAGCGGGGAAAAATACCACGGCCGCGAGGAACGCGGCCGCGCAGGCAACAACTAAATGGTAAGTCGTCTTTTTCATGGCGCAATTGTCCTTTGTTGAGTCAATTTATTTTCCCCGGGGCAGCGCGCGCTTATTCCCAACCTGTCTTCGAGTTGTACGGCATCATGAAACCCATGGCTTCAATCTCGTGGATCTTGCCGCCGCTGACTTTGTAAATGTGTGCGGCCGGAAGATCGAAGGGTTTGAAGTTCATGTCCACGTGATCGACGCCCGGCACGCCGACGATCTTCAGGGACTTCTCTTCCATCGGGTGCCGGAACTGCGATAGCCCGAAAACCAGCCCGGTCTCGGGGTCGGCGATTTCCACGCGTCGCGGTTCGATACGCTTGATATAGCTCATCACCCGCGTGTCGAGTTGCGCGGCGCAACCCATCGCTCCCATGGTGCCAAACCCCGGAGCGGACGGAGGCGGATTGCCTGTGGTTTGGAACCCATTCTCGCGGCGCACGCAATCGTCGGCAAACGGCGCGGCGTGGCCGTTGCTAGTCGTGAGAGCCTCGTAATACGAAGCCCCGATTTTCAACATTTCGTCACGCGGAACGCGTTGATCCGCCGGAACTTCCTTCGAGAAAGCTGGTCGCGGCACCTGAAGATTGGGGAGGCTGGTGTTGCGAAGATCACGCGCGATCAGGTGCTCGGCCTCCACGATTTGACCATCGCGAATCTTCAGTCGCAGTCCGAGCTCGATCGGCCGATTGTTCTCTTGCATGACTCCCAGGAAGCCGATCTCCTGAGAAACGGTATCGGGCACGTAGATCTTGAAAGTAGTGGGTATCGCTGAGGCTGTCTTCCAAAGCCCTTCGCCCGGCTTCATCGGGATGGTATTTTCGATGAACTTTACGTCCGGTGAAAACTTCACGATCGACGGATCGTGGGCAACAAGACCAGCCAGATAAATATTGGTAGTCATGATCAGGCACGAGCGATCGCATTGTTGAGCCTGGGATGTGGGCGGCGCGGAAAATACGCCAATTGCCAAAAGTACGATCGCGCCAAATCGGGCTGCGGTTTTCACTTTATCTCCCGGGGGTTACAGCTGCTGCTACACGCTTGCGCGTTTCTGCCAAAGCTCGGCGCTCGCGATTCGCGCGCCTTCAACCAACGCCTCGAATTTCGCCCACATCACGGACGGCGCCGCGCGTTGAATAAATTGCGCCTGCGCAAACCCACAATCCGTGCCTGCCATCAAATTCTCGCGTCCGACGAGGCGCGCAAAGCGCACGATTCGGTCGGCCACGAGTCTCGGATGCTCGACCGTCATGGTGTGATGCGTCACTACGCCGGGAATCAAAATCCTGCCCTCCGGTAACTTTGTGGTTTCCCAGACGCGCCACTCATGCTCGTGTCGTGGATTGGCCGCCTCAATCAAATACGCACCGGCGCAAACGCTCAGGATGAAGCCGAGAATCTCTTCGAGCGGCGCGTCCGCGAGATGCGGCACGTGCCAGCTGCCGAAGCAAACGTGATACCGCACGCGATCCTCGGGTATGCCTTGAAGGGCGTGGTTCAACGCCTCGATGCGGAGCCCAGCCCACTGCCGGTACTTTTCCGGACTCTGCTCAACATAGTGATCGTACATATTGGCAAGCACGGCGTCGTCGACCTGCACGAGCAGCCCTGATTCGTAAATCGCGCGATATTCCTCGCGTAGCGCGTCGGCGATCGCGTACACGTACTCTTTTTCCGTCGGATAATATTCGTTCACGCCGTCGTATGCTGAGCTTGCCGGAGCAACGACCGGGAGAAATGCTTCCTCCACGTTCACCGCGCTCAACGCCGCCTTCAGATTCGCGATGTCTCGATTAATGCTCGCATAGTCGTGATATTTAATCGGCCCGACGCACGCTTCGGTCGGCACCCCTTTCGACATCCACGGAAATTCCGTCGCCATCACTTCGGGAAAGCGGTCGCGGTCGCGTCCGAGCCAGTAAACGGGACGCAATTGTTCGGGTCGGTGCTCGAATCCGGAGATACGTTCGAGAATGTAATTCGACCAGCTGGACTTCCCAAATTCGCCGTCGTTCACGATGTCGATGCCGGCCTTTGCCTGCATCTTCACGACTTCTGCGACCGATTCGACTAGAGCTCGTTCGTAACGCTGTTTGTTTTCGGCCGACTCGCCCGCAACTGCAGCGAGATCCCGCAGGGCCTGCGGACGAACGATACTGCCGACGTGAGTTGTCAGAATGCGATTTTCACTGCGTTTCATTCGGTGCGTCCCCGGATACGAAGTGTTACTGGGTCAGTTCCGACTTAATTGCGAGACGTAGATCCTGCCGGCGCCACAATGGGTTCGAGCGTGGCCAATATTTCCTTCCGACGATCTTCGAACCAGGGAGGCAAATGCAGTTTGGTGCCCAACTCGCTGGCCTTCTCATCTTTTTCGAATCCGCCAGGCACATTGCAGCAGCATTCAACCAAGATCCCGCCCGGTGACCGCACATACATCGAGTGAAAATAGAAGCGGTCCTTGATTTCGGATGCGTCCGTATAGCCTAGCTCCTCGTAGATCGCCTTCTGCGCGGCCATTGCATCATCGTCTGCGACCCATAGCGCCAAGTGGTGAACCGTTCCTGCGCCGAACGTCCAACTCCCGGGTGCGCGATCGGGCTCGTGCAGTAGTGTTAGGGTCTTGTTCGCCCCGCCACTGCCGATCTCGAATCGGTGGTATGCGCCGTCAACTCCGGTCTTCCGGAACCCAATTGCTTCGGTGAGAAACTTCTCCTGCTCGCTCACGTCGCGGACCGAGAGAACAGTGCCGTGAAAGCCATGCACCGATTCAGACTGCGTGATCTCTTTCGTCGTCCAGCCTTCGCGTTTGTCGTCCTTGTCTTCTATCACTTCGAAACTGAGTCCTGCAGGATGACTGAATCGGATGAAGCGCTGGCCGAACCGCTCTTCCACCGCGCTATGATCGACCTTGTGCTTCTTGAAGTGGCCCTGCCAGAAAGGCAACGAGCCTTTGGAAACCGTGTACGTAATTGACTGCACCTGCCCGGAGCCGCGCTTCCCCACAAGATTGCTGTACGGAAACGTGGTCATGATCGAGCCGGGCTCGATATTCGCGTTCGAGTAGTACAAATGGTAGTGCGGAGCTTTTCCGTCCATCAGTATCGTTTGCTTGGCCAGCCGCTGGCCGACGATTCCCGTAAAAAAGTTGACGTCTTCCTGCGCTGCACCGGCACACGCAGTAATGTGGTGATATCCCGTAGCGGGATAATTCATGGCGCCCTCCTAGATGGGCGAAAATGCTCGACGACTACCAAGGATTTCCCGGTGGCCGGCGGACGAGTTGGTGTTCTCGCCCCAGACTTCATTCGCAACCTCTACCATCAGGCGCAGTTTCGCAAACTGCTCTTCCTCGCTCAGACGGTTCACTCCGTCGAGCTGGCGAACCCGCATTGCGGGCTCGCGCGAGCTGCATGGCGGAGCTTCTTGAGTTCGGTGGGACGCAGCGGGATGCCCAAACGCTCAGCGCGAAACGGCGGCTCACACTGAGCTGATGCTGTCATGGGGCCTCTGAGCTTCACCAATCACGCTGACTATGTTTCCGGCAATCCCCTCGTCAGAATGAGAACTTCGCCGCGAACTGGAATTGCCGCGGGTTCAGCATTGTCCTCGGAAGGCCAAAGTTGGTGTTCGGCGCCGGGGGTATGAAGGTGCAGGCCACCGACGGCGCGAGAGGTAGGGTCGTGCAATCCTGGCCAAACTGATTTGTGACGGGATTCGAGGCAAAGCTACCAAGAAAAACCCCGGGAGCGGGACGAATTTGCGCGCCGTCACCCACCGGACACGCTGTTCCTGTCCCTGCCTGGATTGCTCGGCTCGTAGCATCGCGGTAATGGCGCGGAATCGCACCGCAGAAGACCGGCGAGCCGTAAACCGACGTCACCTCATCCACGTTCGACCGGTTGAGGAAGTTGAACGCATCGACGCTCACGTCGAGCCTCAAGTGCTCTCTGAGCTGGAAGTATCGCCCGATGTGCAGATCCCAAGAGTATAGCGGGTCACCGATGTACGTGTTCCTGGGAATCATCGTCGAGCAAGTGGCGGTCGTATCGCAACTGACTTTGATCGCCGAACTTCCTCCCACTCGGTCTGTCGCGCCGCCGGCCACGTCGTTCAACGCGTTCTGCCCGTAAAAGATCGTGAACGGGCGCCCGGATTGAAGCGTGATGATGCTGCTAAGCGTGAAATGCCGCGTAAACCAATAATCTTCCGGTCCTAGCGCCGTGAAATTCGTCACGAGGCGGTGACGGGCGTCCTGGTTGGAATTCGCGCGTTCCGATTTGTAGTCGAACTGGTTCGGCGGCAGGTTAATGAAAGTGGTGAAGTTGCCGTTATCAATCGTGTGCGAGTACGTGTAATTCGCGGTCATGTTGAAATACTTAAGTCGCTCGATGAAGCTCAATGTTCCGCCGCTATACGCGGCATTCGCCACGCCATTGTTGTAGTCCAGAAGTCCGTAGCTCATGCTCTGCAAGCCGCTGCCAGGACCAGCGCCACCGAACCATGGTCCTAATCCGGCAAGCGCGCCGGTTCCAAGCACAGGAGTGCCGGTCGAGCATGTCGAGAAGCTACCGTCCGGTTTGAGCAGTCCGGGAACCGCATCAGCAAACAACGGGGGACCTGGCAGGCCGGTCAGTGGCCAAAAGCCCGGATCGACAATCGCGGAATCTCCACCGAGGATCGTATGCGGTCCCGCGTTCTGCGAAGGATCTGTCGTGCCGACCGGGCACGGCACGTTGATGTTGTTTCCGCGGACCAGTCTGTGCGCACCCACGAACAGGTACGCTGCATCCACCGTCATGCCGTGAGCGAGCTGGCGGTCGATTTCGATGCTGGCCTGTTCAGCATAGGGAGTCTTGCTGACGTTGTGATCCATACCTCCCGCGCCGACGCCGCAGGCAAATGTTGTGTCGCAAGTGCCCACCAATGAAATAGCCGCTGTCTGCGGCGCAGTGGTAAAGCCTCCAGCGTTGATAACAGTCCCGGCAAACCCTGCAGCACCGGCCGCGGCGGGGAAACCAAATATCTGGTAGCCCTGATTTGCCTGTCCTGCGTTGATCATCGGGAAGGACTGTGATCCGACGCTCACGTTCTCCAGGTTCGGCGCAGTGCATGCCGCGAACGTAGGCTGGCACCCAAGGCCCGGAACAACTTTCTGAGTGTTGGGCACGAAGAAGAACGTCAGGTTGTAGCGGTCATCGAACATTCCGAATCCCGCGCGAATTACGGTCTTGCTGTCCGGCGACCATGCCAGCCCAACCCGCGGCTGCCAATTACCGTAATCTGGCTTCACGAATTGCGATAAACCTGACTCATAGTCCCAGCGTAGGCCGTAATTCAGCGTGAGCTTGGGAGTGATCCGCCACTGGTCCTGGGCGAAGAAACCCCAATAGCCATGATTGATTTGCTTGGAAAACGTATTAAACAGCGCCGGAGGAAACGCGTTGTTCCAGGTCGTTGTATTCAATGGTCCGTTGGCGCCGCCCGGACCAACCAGCGGAGGTCCCGCGGTGAAGTTCGGAGAAGCAGGCAGCTCAACTCCCGCATACGTAAATACGATTCCGTTATCCTGAGGAACACCGCATTGCCCTGCATTCGCTGCTACATCGCCCGGAATCGGTACGGCCGGGGTGAAATTGGCGCCGTAGAAAGTGGCGAAGTTCGACAGGCAACTCACACCGGGAACGAGCGTCCTTACCGGCATGAAGCCCGGGAAATTCTCGAGGCTCCACAGATAGTTGCCGTCGAAGCCGAATTTCGCGATGTGATTGCCTTTGACCCATGAAACGGAATCGGCGCCTTCAACGCGCGATTCATACAGCCGGTCATTGGTTCCGAAGTTGTGGCCCAGTTCCAGATCATTCAAGATGCTGAAATCGGGCTGGCCCGTCATGGCGGGGAAATTGTAGTGGCGACGCGCGTACTGAAAGAGGGCGGAGTTTACGAGGTTTGGTTTGAGTAAGGTATCCACTGTAGCCACCACCGATTGGTCGCGAATGAAAAGTTCACGCCCTCCACTCGGCGTACCGATGCCGCCGCCGTCAAGCGTTTGACCGACCAGTTCCCCGGAGTTTCGTGAGTCCTCGACGTTGTAGCGGACCGCGAGACGAGTGTTCGCGTTGAACTGGTGATCCACGCGGAGGAATCCGTAATCGTTATTCGAGGGTTTCAAGAAACTGTGCAGAAAGCCAAGTGCCTGATTGAAGCTGATTGTGTCGCCCGGTGCGCCGCCGCACGCCGCCAATCCGCCGGCCGCGGTGCAACCTTCCGGAGCGAGGCCGAGCAGCGCTTTGGCTTCGTCGATAATCACCAGATTGGCGACACCTCCGTTAGCGGCAAGATTGCCGGTAACCAGGTCCGGCGGAAACAGAGGCGACTCCGCCCTGCGCTTTCCTTCGTAATTGGCGAAGAAAAATGTCTTGTCCTTTTGGATCGGACCGCCGATTGTGCCCCCGAATTGATTCTGTTGCAGCGTGTCCGGCAGAGCCACGGACTGTAAACCGGGCTCGGGCTTCTGCAAAAGATTGGCCGAATCCAGCGCGTTGTTCTGGAAGTATTCGTAAGCCGATCCGTGGAAGTCGTTCGTGCCGCTCTTGGTTACGATATTGACGATACCGCCGATGGCCCGTCCGTACTCCGCGCCGAAGCTGTTATTCACCACACGAAATTCCTGCACCGCTTCCTGCGGGGGAGTCGAACGCTGAATGCCGCTCGCAGTGTTGACGAAATCGGCGCCGTCCACGGTGATTTCATTGCTGAACGAGCGCATGCCGCCGAAGGAAATTTGCGTTGACTCGTACTCCGTAAATGTGGTTCCCAGGCTCGTGCGGCTGGTCGCGACGCCCGGAGTCAAGAGAGCGAAATCCGTGAACAGCCGGCCGCTGGTCGGCAAATCCTGAATCTGCTGTTCCCCGACGACCTGGCTGATTTCCGTCTTGGTGGGTTCGATCTGCTGCATTTCCGTCGTTACCACAACCTTTTCGCCCTGCGACGCCAGTTGCATCGCGATGTTGATCGTAGCCACTTGGCCGACCGTCAGCACGATTCCCGTCTGCGTGTAGTTGGCGAAACCGCTGAAGCTGGTCTTCAGCTCGTACGTACCCGGCTGTAAGTTCGCGATGGCATACGAGCCGCTGGCGTTCGACGTCGCGTTGTATGAGATGTCCGTCGCGGGATTGCGAACCGTGATCACCGCTCCAGAAATCGCGCCGCCGCTCTGGTCGGTGATCGTGCCATTCAGCTGTGCGTTGGCGACACCACCTTGGGCCCACGTCAAATTGGCCGAGCAGAGAACAACCACTATCACCAGTACGGCGTACAGAGCACTAGACCTTCTCATCATCCGCCTCCACCTTTAGAGAATCTGTCGCATCGAGATCATCTGTGCAGCCAAGCGATTTCGCAGTCGCTCTGCTGATACGCGGCCCGAGCCAATATTTACAGCGTGTATTTACTATGAGGTGCTGGTTTATGTCAATATTCAATTCCATCCATTGTATGCAATGTCGCCTCTACTGGTGAAATTGACGCCTTTATATCTAATGAAACGATCCGGTCGAGATATTTATGCATACAGTCAATTCGACTTTTAGCGACTTCCTTAGTTAATTTGCCGCGATTGCGCTCTTGCCAAACGGAGTGCGGTCTGACATCCTCGCTCCGGAAACTCGCGATGATTTTTTCTGTCCAATTCAAAACACTCAGTATTCTGATTCTCTTAGCGATCGCGGCGACGATATTCGTCCGCCCCGCGCTTGCGCAAGAAGATCCATCCGGAGAATGGTCTCCTCGATTTGACGAAGACATGAGGGAGCGACTGGCTGGCGCTGAAATCGGCGACTATCTCGGCTTGCCCATTAATCCGGCCGCGCGTTTGCGCGCCGATAGCTGGGATGCGACGCTGATGGAATTACCCGAGAATCAGTGTCGCCAGCACGGATCTGATTACGGCTGGCGCGGTCCGTCACAGCTAAGCATCTGGAAGGAAGTGGACCGAGCTTCGCAAAAGGTTGTCGCGTATCACACCCACCTCTCGGCTTACGGCGCCGAACAGACCATTTGGATGGATGGACGACCGCATCCTCCCGATTACGCGCCGCATACCTGGGCCGGATTCTCGACCGGGAAATGGGAAGGCGACACCCTGGTGGTGACGACAACGCATTTGAAGGAAAATTGGCTGGGGCTCAATGGTGTTCCGCGCAGCGATCTGGCAACAGCTTCCGCTCACATCATGAAGCATGGAAATTATCTGACTGTCGCAGTGATCACGTACGACCCGGTATATCTGACTGAGCCGCTGATCCGCACAGTGGACTTTATTTACAACTCGCAATCGCAGATGGCGCCGTGGCCTTGTGAGTCGGTCGACGAAGTCGACCGGCCCGCCGGCGTCGTTCCCCACCATTTACCCGGTAACAATCCCTATCTCGATGAGTTCGGTCGCAGATACCGTGTCCCAATCGAAGCCACTCGCGGCGGCGCGGAGACGATGTACCCGGAATACCAGCAGAAGCTGCGGAAAATGGAAATCCCACCGCCCCTGCCAAAGAAAACGCCTGGCAAGTAGGCGGCGGAATAGGAAATGTTTCGCTGAATTCCCGCTAAAGGTCTTCGCGCCCTTCTACATCCCCTTGCCGATTGAAACGTTTCTGGAGTAGCTCATCTTCGCAGCCTGGTAGTAGGGATTCGTTTGGCCCCCAACGACAACAACGTTGCGACTTCCGTATTTGTCCGCGTCCTTGCCAGTCGAATTGAACAGTGTGTCGCGGACACGGCGGAAGACAAAAGACGCTTGCCCTGAAGCCAACACGATTGTACTCCTTTGACATTTCTTCGTATTCAATAGGTGCCGCTGCGTATTTCCATGGCATGGGTGATAATTCAGTAACATGCCTATTTACATCTATTTACAAGCATTAAACCCATTGTTCCATGGCACGGATTGGTCACCATATCCCCAGAAATGAAACTCTTGTATACATATTTATCTTGACAAGTGCATTCTAACGGTAGTAATTACCCCGCACAATGGGGCTGTGGCGTTGGGTTGCGCTGGCCTCCTAACTTTGCATATCAAAAAGGGATGGTGGGAAATGGCAAATCGCCAGGGGTTCGGGAAGCGCATTTGTGCGTATCTATGTCTGGTTTTTCTTGTTGTTCTGTTCTGTGCGGTTCACGCGCAGGGCCAAGCCCAAACCGCTTCGATCGCGGGAACCACTACCGATCCATCCGGCGGCGCAATCGTCGGTGCGAAAGTTGAAGCCACTAACGTTGGAACGAACGCGACGCAAAGCACCGTCACCGATGCGGCCGGCCGCTACAATCTGCCCGGCTTGGCAGTCGGCACGTACAACGTGCAGGCCTCGAACGCTGGATTTAAGGTCGTCGTGCATTCCGGTGTCGTCCTTGCGATCGGCGGAACCGTCGTCGTCGATTTCTCCCTGCCTGTTGGCCAGATCACTCAAACCGTCAACGTAGAAAGCGACGTCTCCCGCGTTGAGACGACGAGCTCCGAAGTTTCAACCCTGATCAGCCCGCAGCAGATGCGCGACCTGCCGCTCAATGGCCGCAATTTCGAACAGCTCCTTACGCTCGCCCCGGGCGTGTCCACGGTAGCGGCGGCGCTCAACGCTGTGACCGGCCGGCTCTATGGCATGCAGAACAACTACTCCGTTTCCGGCTCGCGGCCTACCGGTCAGATGTTCTTGCTGGATAACACCGACATTCGGGACTTCTGGGAGCACGGAACGGGTTCGGGCTACGGCGGCACGTCCCTCGGCGTCGAAGCCATCGGCGAATTCCAGGTACTAACGAATACGTACACCGCTGAGTTCGCGGGGAACGGCGCCGTTATCAACGCTACTTCGCGCTCCGGGACCAATGATTTCCACGGCGGCGCATACGAATTCTTTCGCAACAATGTTTTGGACGCCCGGGACATAGTCGACCCAGCGACCGGCCCGCCCCCCTTCAGGAGGAATCAATTTGGCGGCGCTGTCGGCGGCCCCATCAAGAAAGACAAGCTGTTCTTCTTCGGAAACTGGGAGGGACTCCGGCAAGATCTTGCGACGACCACGAATCTCTATCTTCCCGAGCCGTACATTGCGCAGGGAATGCTGCCTTGCAATAGCTCCTACCGCCTGGGGCTTACTACAACGGTGGCAGGCACTTGTGTTCCCTCGACTGCCGCCAACAGTACACAGCCGGGAATTATGATCGGACAGATTCCGGGTGCGAATCCAATGTCGCAGCAAATCGCGGCGCTGTACAGCCTTTGTAAAGGGTGTGGCCAAATTGCGCCCACTAATGCCCAAACACCACCTTCCCGGCAACTGCCGGTTGCGCGGTACAGGGTTGTGATCTGGGCGGATATTACCAGGTCGCAGCCACGCCGCCCCTGATCATCAATGAAAACTATGTCATGGGGCGCGTGGACTACACGCTTGGCACGAATGATTCTCTGTTTGGCCGCTATACCATCGATAACGCGAACGTCGGTGACCCGCGTGATCCGATGGAAATCTTCCCGGAGACCGATCACACGCGAAACCAGTTCGTGACGATCACGGAAAGGCACGTCGCTTCGGCCACGCTGGTCAACTCGCTGCGCTTCGGCTTCGTTCGCAACAACGAAAATTCCGCGGCGCAGCGGGCTCTCACCGTCGGCCCAGATTATCCGAGGCAAGCGCATTTTCGACGGCGCTAGGCGGCCCTGCTATCACCACCGATCCTCTCCACTTCGTGGCAAACTAACCCGGCGAATTGCCCCGCCAGGACGGCCAGAATGCCGGCTTCGAGGGGATCATCCCTATCGGCCCGGACCCGAATCGGCCCGATGAAATCGTTCAGAACAAGTTCAGCGGCGGCGACGACGTTACCTGGACCCATGGCGCCCACAGCTTGAAGTTTGGCGTCGTCGTCACCAGAGTTCAAACCCAGAACCTCCAAACGGCTTACTCCAACGGCGGCGACTTTCTTTCGCTACGCTTCTTCCCATTCGCTTCCGCCAGCGCGAACTACGATGGCCAAACTGTGGCTTCAAGGAGCGCCCTTCCTCGCCTTCGCGGTTCCACACCGGGGCAGAACAACGCGACTCGATATTTCCGGGAAATCATGGTCGCTCCGTACATCCAGGATGACTGGAAAGTTACCTCGCGGCTCACGTTGAACCTCGGCTTCCGCTACGATTACGATACCAATCCCGTGGGCTGGGCTTTTGGCGGTCGGCCCGATGACCACCCTTGTTGGCTCATTCCTTCCACCCGTTGGTCCCAGTTGCGCCTCCGGCTGGCGTTCCTTGTTTACGCCCGTCAAACACGTTTTTGCGCAACAACGTCAACGCCAGGAACTTCGAGCCCCGCTTCGGATTTGCTTTTGATCCCTTCAGGGATCACAAGACCTCGATCCGCGGAGGCGTCGGCTTTTCGATGATCCCACGTCCGGCCGGCTCTGGGAGTCCAACTTTATCAACACGTTTCCCTCCGGTTCCTCGTTTCTCTTTTTCCCACAGCTTCCCGAATCCGTGTGCTGGCGGGGCGTGTTCCGCCGGTGGTGGCCGACAAGTGAGTTTGCCGGCGTGACCTATCAACCCCACGGCGTGCTCCCCCTACCAGATCACGTACAACTTAAACGTGCAGCGCGAAGTTGCGCACGGCACGGTCTTGTCCGTCGGCTATGTCGGCTCGGTGTCGCGCCATCTTTGGACGCAGGGGGACATCAATCCTCCGCAGTGCCTCAACACGTTCCCGGACTGCACGGCTCTTGCCGCAGATTCCAAGTCGCTGCCCGACCGCTTCAGACGGCGGCCTGACCTTTCATCCCCGGTAGCGCAGAACGAGTGCGCGGACCCAGCCAGAACGATGCGACTGCCCCATGGCGGCAGTCGGAACCGGCTGCTACGGAAGTGGCGCGCAATTTCGCGACCTTCGCCACTGCGCAGACGAGGCCAACCCGGACCGCGCATTAATGCGGGCGTTCGGTTCAGTGATTCAGGCCTACAACACGGGGGCCTCGAGCTACAATTCTCTCCAGGTGTCCCTCAACCGCCAGTTCGCGCGCAACCTTGCCGGTCAGGTCAACTACACCTGGTCCCGGTGCGTCGACGACGGATCTTTTGCCTCATCCCTGGAGGAATTCGCGTCAACTGGTTCACGGATCGCTACAACGAGAGATACGACTACGGGAACTGCACCTTCGACATCCGCCACAATATCAGCGGCAATATCCTCTACGCCTTGCCTTTCAAGGGGAATCGGCTTGGTCGAGGGATGGCAGATCTCATCGATCGTCGGGATTCACACGGGGTTGCCGTTGAACGTCTACAACGCTGGCATGCAGTTCTACGGATCCCGCGGACCTGGGGACCCAGTGGGGTTCACAGAGCAAACTATACGTTCGCACCCGGATGCAGCCCAAACCACCTCATCAAGAAGAGGATCAGCGCGAGAGCGACAGATCCAGTGGTTCGATCCCGCGTGCTACGAGGCGCAAGCCCCTGGATTCCTGGGGAATGTTAAGCGAGACAGTCTCCCCGGTCCCGGCACGTTCAGCGCGGACATCTCCGTCACCAAGAACACCAAGATCACGGAGAGGCTGAACGCTGCAGTTCCGTGCGGAGTGTTTCAACTGCTTCAATCACTTTAACGTCGGCGGGACAGGAGCGGGTATACTCGGCGACATCAATGAACCCGGTAACGCCAGCTGGGCAAACCACGTTCTCGCAGTCGCCGGTTGTAACGCCGCGGCAGATTCAGTTTGCACTAAAGCTTGACTTCTAGGTTGCGGTCAGCCGAGCCGGTGCCAGACGTCGTCTGGCATTGGCTCGGTTTCAATTTGCGCACGGGGCGATGTGAAGATGAGAACTCAGGCGAATAGGCGGCACTCACGGCTCTCCTTGTTTTCGCAATCGCTACCCCACTTAAGCTCAATTTCGTGCTTGCATGCAGTAATTATAATAGTGTATACACTCTTGCACTTTGCGCTCCCCCCAGATGTTAAGGAGCGCTTGACTGCGGCCCGGGCCGAGGCCCACCCCCCCTGCCCGGGCAGCGTTCATCTTGGCGTTTTGGAATTGTTCTCGTTTCCAGCATGAACTAGGCGCCACTGCAGCTGCTTTAATCCGTTCTCACCGGCAAGTTCTGAGTCGCCCGTAAATCGCCAATACTTGATTCGGACAGAAATCTCCAACACCGCCGCACCCTGACGCCAGCCGATCCAAGGCCTTCGCTAATAATGTGATTCCCCAGCACAGTTCGCACGAGGCGCAGTCCGGTTGAGCATCGGAACGTTACTGTGCGTCCTCGGGGCGCTCTGCGATTGCTTGCGTCGCGCGGAGTTGATAACATTCGCGTGGTCGCAAAGCGCCTGGAGGCCGAGTTTGCAGCTCGCGGCGGGCGGATTTAAGGATTCTGAGCAGATTCAACAAGATTGGCGTGAAAATGGCCGGTAAGAATTCACGAGTAATCGTAAGAATTCGCGAAATGATTCTGCACGGCGAACTCCTGCCTGGTCAGCGGGTGAGAGAGGTGGAGTTGGCCAGCAACCTCGGAGTTTCGCGAACTCCTGTTCGCGAAGCTCTGCCGATGTTGGCGCAAGAGGGAATCCTGATCCAGTTGGATACTCGCGGGTTCGTGGTGCGTGAATTTACTCCCAATGAAATCATGGACGCGATCGACGTTCGCGGTGTGCTCGAAGGACTAGCAGCGCGCACATTGGCCGAACAAGGGCCTCCGCGGCGGCTGGTACAGTCCCTGCATGGTTGTCTCGTCGAAGGCGACGATATCTTTGCCAAGCGTCACCTGATCGAATCCGACGAGGATCGCTATGGCGACATGAACAAACAGTTTCACGCTCTGATCATCGAGGGCGCAGGCAGCAAGGTAATCGCAGACGCGATCGAACGCAATGGCCGAATCCCTTTCGCTGCGGCCCACGCAATCGCCTTTGACAAAGTAGAGCTGCATCGCATGTATGACATGTTGTGGTACGCCCACCGTCAGCATCATGCGATTGTTCAGTCGCTCGAGACTGGTGAAGGGGAACGAGTCGCGGCCCTGATGTTCGAGCATGCAGTGGGAACGAAAACCAGCATCAACATGGAGCGCAAGTCTTCGAGATCGGACGGGGACGGCGGCGGGCGTGTCGCTTCAGACTCCGCGCCTGGCAATGAACCGCACAGCTGAACGAAATGCGGGAGGCTGCCTTAGAGCAGAGGACTGCGCCAACTGACAAGTGTGAGTGTCAGGCAAAATTTCGCCGCAGTTCTAAAGTGGAATGCCGCCTCCTTCAAGCGCGAGTTCGTAGTAGCGTGGATTCTTCGGCGAGGTGTTCTGTAGAATTATCGCGATTTGCGTGCGAGCCGAGCGCCCACGCTTGGCTGGTTGCTCTGTCGATCCATTCCGCGCCTTAGCTGAGGCGCCGCGAGTATTTGTATACACTTGTACACATTTGAGACCTGGGCGTATACTCTTTGTCGCTGCGGGGGACGCACGCATCGGGCGCAGGAGCCAGGAACTCTCATTTTCATCCAGCGGTTCCTTGTCGAGGGAGTTTGCCGCTGGATTCGTGTTAATCGCCAAAAGGAGGAAAGCCAGTGGGCCACAAGAACTTAGAGGACTTGCTACAAGCGACCGGGAATCCGGTGAAGCTGCTGCGAAATTCGCAGACTGGGCCGTATGTCTATCCGGTTGTTCCCAGCGAGTTCTCGAATTGGAGAGATGAACAGCGCGCTTGGCAGCAGACCTGTGTTCTATTTAACCAGTCCTATCATATGACGGATATGTATGTTCAGGGGCCTGATGCGCTGAAGTTGCTGTCCGATCTTGGAGTGAATAGTTTCAAGGGCTTCGTGCCCGACAAAGCCAAGCAGTTTGTGGCATGCAATTATGATGGTTATGTGATCGGCGACGTGGTTCTCTTTTGCCTTGATACGAATTTGTTCAATCTCGTCGGACGCCCTTCCATTCACAATTGGGTCCAATACCACTGCGAGACCGGCGGTTATAACGCGAAAGTGGAGCGAGACGAGAGAGCCGCTGCCAGACTGGGTCCGATTGTTCGCAAAGCCTACAGATTCCAGGTTCAGGGTCCGAATGCGATGAAGGTTATCGAGAAGGTCACTGGTAAGCCAGCGCCTGACATCAAGTTCTTCAACATGCAAACAATCACGATTGCCGGGCGACCAGTCCGCGCATTGCGTCATGGCATGGCCGGACAACCTGGACTTGAATTGTTCGGTCCATGGGCCGATGGCGACGATGTCAAGGCGGCGATCGTCGAGGCCGGCAAGGAGTTCGGACTTCGACAGGTTGGCGCCAGGGCGTATTCATCCAACACTCTCGAATCAGGATGGATTCCGTCGCCGATGCCCGCAGTCTATACCGGCGAAAAAATGAAGGCCTACCGGCAGTGGTTGCCAGCCAACTGCTATGAAGCAATCGCCTCACTCGGAGGGAGCTTCTATTCCGATAACATCACTGACTACTACCTCACGCCATATGATCTTGGCTACGGATCGATCGTCAAATTTGACCACGAGTTCATAGGCAAGGAAAGTCTTCAGAAAATCGCTGCCAACCCGAAAAGAACGAAGGTTACGCTGGCTCTGGACAGCGAAGACGTGACGCGCGCCATCGAAACCATGTTCCAGAAAGATAACCGGGCGAAATATTTCGACTTTCCATCTGCCGTCTATTCAACGCTGCCGTATGACAAAGTTTTGAGAGATGGCAAGACCGTCGGGATATCAACTTGGTGCGGATATAGCGCCAACGAAGGCAGAATGCTGACGCTCGCGATGATTGATAACGAACACTGCGAGCCGGGCACAGAAGTCACGTTTGTCTGGGGAGAAGAAGGTGGCGGATCCTCGAAGCCTACGGTGGAACGCCATGTGCAAACCCAGATACGAGCCGTTGTGAGCCCCGTACCGTACTCCGAAGTGGCGCGCGTCTCGTATCGGCCGCAAAAAGTCGCGTACTGAAGTCACGGTCGCCGTACCTAAATAAGGCGCGAGTTTCCGATCAAGATCGAGTGCTCGCGTTCGGGACGGCGACCGATTTTTCCCTCAGGCGAATGTCATTTCTTCAGTACAGACTCCCCCAAATTTATAGTCACAAAGATCGACATCGAGGCTGTGGCAGAACTCGCCACAGCGGGGCTTTGCAGTGTTGCGTGACCAGTCCGATTGGCGGCCGTGAGAATGGCTTTCGGTTCAGCTTGATCTGGCAGCCGCCTGACAGTACCTGAGAAGTACTCCGATTGCCCAGCTCAAAAACTCCTAATCCAAATAGGAGTTGACAAGTAGTTTCCATGGCAAGTATATTTGTTTCCGTGGAAACTAATAATAGAGAGCACTCGGCGGACAGTGTATCGTCGTCATTGCGGCCCCTGCCGGACCTGGAGGTTCATCTGGGCTACTGGCTCCGCCGCGTTTCCAATCACGTGTCAGGCACATTCACGCGCGCATTGCATGCGCGCCAGGTGTCCGTTGCGGAGTGGGTCGCCCTACATTACATCCGTTCCCTGCCGGAGGTAACGCCGGGGGAACTCGCCCACGCTTTGGGACTGACGCGCGGGGCCGTCTCTAAGGTCCTCGACAAACTGGAAGGAAGACACTGGATTGCGCGCGTGACGAAGCCGGACGACAATCGCGTCCAATTGCTTTCGCTGAGGCCAAAGGGGAGGCGCGTTTTGCCCGATTTGGCGTCCATCGCCGACCGCAATGACCAGCGGTTCTTCGGCTGTCTGAGTCCCGAGGAACGAGCGACACTGAAGCGACTCTTGCAGAAGTTAACTGACACTCATCAGTTCAGCGATGTCCCGATTCATTGACGTTGCAGACGATTATGCATTGATTCACATCTCTTTACGAAAGAAAGAGAATCCCAATGAGCAAAGCGATTGATAATCTGCAGGCCGCTCAACAACGAGCTTTGGCTGGCCGACCCAAGGTCGGCGGCTTCCCGTATCTAGCCGAGACGTTGCGTCTTGCAGGCGTGACGCGCAATGTGTGGTTCCTGCCCGCATGCCAGAGCTTGTATCTGACCGAGCATGGGCCGGTAGTGACCCAGGGGGCACCGTTGGTGTCCGGCACCGTGGACGTGCCGCCGTTCAATCGCGAGGTACTGATCGTGGCGTTGCGAACCGACCAAGCTGGGAAGAGCACGTTTCCTGAGTTCCTGGCTGCCACGTGGCGCGCGGGTGTTGTCCGCTATGACGTCGATTTCAGGGCGCGCAGAGTCGCGTATTATGGGTCTCATGGCGAAGAGTACGTCGAAGACTACCCCGCCGTTCACGTGGACTAACGACCGAAGGCGTTTGATGCCGTAACTATCTCTGCCGAGGCACTCCTGGGATTATGTAGTGTTTGTGCACACTTTGCACGAACAGCCGGATGTTGATGACCGCAAGGGCGTTTCCCTTTACCAGTCCTGAACTAGGAATGAAACTTTGGATTGGCCCCTTTTCATAATCTTTGATCTTGGTTCGACCCGCAGGGCGTGGCAGATCCCGCCGTTTTTACAAGCAAGCCGGAGACTATGTCCTAAGACACAACGTTCTCGAATCTCCGCTGCCGCACACAGATTCGGATGGTTGCAGGGTTTCTGGAACTTGTTTGTAAAGAAGAAGTTTGGTTGCGGGGGTCGGATTTGCCTGGCCGCCAGCTTCTTGGCGGGAACCGACGACCTGCGGCCCCGGCCGATGAAATCGGCCAACAGGAAAACGACAGCCCGATTCTTGGGGCTCATAGAGCTTGAGGATTAAGCGGAAGGGAAAGAAATGGTTGCGGGGGTCGGATTTGAACCGACGACCTGCGGCCCCGGCCGATGAAATCGGCCAACAGGAAAACGACAGCCCGATTCTTGGGGCTCATAGAGCTTGAGGATTAAGCGGAAGGGAAAGAAATGGTTGCGGGGGTCGGATTTGAACCGACGACCTGCGGCCCCGGCCGATGAAATCGGCCAACAGGAAAACGACAGCCCGATTCTTGGGGCTCATAGAGCTTGAGGATTAAGCGGAAGGGAAAGAAATGGTTGCGGGGGTCGGATTTGAACCGACGACCTCCGGGTTATGAGCCCGACGAGCTACCAGGCTGCTCCACCCCGCGAATTCATCATAGCGGATGCACAGGGGGTGGTCAAACTAATCCCAGAATCTTCGGCAGCGATCAGCGCGTAAATCCGCGCCGAAAGCCACCCGTCCTTCAATATCAATACGAGTTGTAGGCTTTGCCATCGAAGGGCGAGACTCCATCCGCTGCGGAATGAACGTCGCAGATTCCACCCGCAACCTGATCGGGGCTCAGTACATCGTCGCAGGCTTCCGTGGTCCAGTCTTTTTGATGAGTGATCGGGTCGGTGGGAACTTCTCCGATGTAACCGGAGGCGTGAAGATCGTCAAGCGAGCTCGGAGCAGCTGCTTTGTCGAGGGTATAGTTCTGGATCGCTTGGCGCATCACGAACAAATCTTGATGCAGCGCTGCTTCATGAGCGCGCACGACCGACTGCTCGTATCGCACGGCGCTCATCGTTGCGAGGATTAGGATGATCGTGATCACGATCATCAGCTCGAGAATCGTGAAACCACGCTCCGCGCGACGAGCGCGTTTGATCCCGGCGTTTGATTGCGTGAATTCTGCCATCGGTTTGCCCAGTCAAACTCAAAGCAGACTACCAGTCCGAGTATTTCGATCCATCCAACGCCGTGCCCGTCGCCTTGCTGTAAACGTCGAAGACGTCCTGGCCGCCCCAGGACGTCGAATCGGCATCGTCCTGCACCGAACGCAAACCCCAGTCGTTGTTTCCGGTCATGGGATCAATCGGAATCTCCCGGAGGAACCGCATGTGTACATTCTGCGCGCCAGTTAATTGAACTCCATGGACGAGCGTGTCGAGATCGGGCGGATAATTCTCCGTGCCGGCCTGCACCTGAAACATTCCCTTGTCCGCGGCGTCGCGATAGCGGTCAATCGCGTCGCGCATCTCGCGCAAATTGTAGCGGAGCAATTGTTCCCGCTGGCGAATCACGGTCACGCGCGTCAGCGGCAATGCCACCGTCGCAAGCACGAGAAGAATCGAGCAGGCAATCATCAGTTCGAGAAGAGTCATTCCCGCGACATTTTCTCGCGTTGACCGGCGGCGACGAATCTGCGAAGTGGCGAGTAAAGACGTGTTCTGACGCGTCGCGCGGATGCCCGAGCTGCGGCGATTCCTGGACATAGTCGTCACTGCACCTGAATTGTGGCTTCCTGGGAAACCATTGGGACTGTTCGCTGCTGGGAGTCGCGAGCGTTGACCTGAAGTATCTGGAGCGCCGAACTGCCTGGGGCCACGGCGCGAACCACGATTCCGAGCAGCGTGCCGGAGCCATTCACGCCGGGCGTATTCGGCTGGCGCGTCGCGGAGACCACGACATCGCCCTTCTGCTGGTCAATGCGCTGCACGATCGCAATTTCCTGCGTTCCAGTTCCGGAAAGGAATCCGCCATTGCGTACTTCCTCCACCTGGATCACGGCGGGATTGTAGTGGATCAATAGCGGGATCGAGTAGAGATCGTTCACGTTCGAAACCGCCAGGCCGAGGGTAACCGTGTCGCCGGGTTTCAGGGTAGAAATCGCGGGCTCAAAATGAAGCTGCGATACTCCCGCGGGCGCTCCTGTTGGCTGTGGCGCCTGCGCACCAGCGAACGGTGTAGCAGCCGTTGGGATCGAAGAATTTGGAGCGTCTCCGTCCAGGCGGGAAACATGCGGATTCGAATCCGTTCCGGCTGCAATCGTTTGCAGGTTATCGGCCGAGATCGAGGGGAAACGTAGGATATGCGGCGTCAGGACGATCAGGACTTCGTCTTCCTTGACCTCATTGCTATTGTCCGAAAAAAGATAGCGGAATAAAGGAAGCTGCGCGAGGCCGGGGATTCCGTTGATGTTTTTCGTTTCCGTGCGCTCGATCAATCCTCCGAGAACGCTCACCTCGCCATCCTTCAGGCGGATGTCGTGCTCGATTTTGCGCTGGCTGATGACTGGCTGGTTGATTCCGCCAATGTTGCTCGTACCCGTGATCTGCGAAACCTCAATCGAAAGCTTCATGCTCACATCGCCATCGGGATGCACGCGCGGCGTCACATCAATGTTCACGCCGACGTCGATGTACTGGAATTGCGTATTGACCAGTGGATTAACCACGCCTGCGCCGGTGCCTACGCCGACGCCGACTCCGGCCTGAAAGCTGCCCGTCGCCACCGGAACGCGATCTCCGATTTTGAGCGTGGCCTTTTCGCCATCGCTTACTCGGACTTCGGGATCCTGAATGATTCTCGTCTTGTTGTCGGTGAGAATCGCGTTCGCCGTGGCGCCCGGCAACGTAGCGCTGTAATCCGCGCCAGAAAGATTTCTCAAATTATCCAGCGTGATTTGAGTGGCGTTGACCGGCGTAGACGAACTGCCAACCCCGCTGCTGGTCGCGTTGCTGCCCGGCTGCACCGAAGCTCTCGGGGTAAAAGTGACCGAGACGCTTTGCCCCGGCAGAATTCCCAGGTCGCGCAAGCGGTCCACGCTCGCCGTGAGCACCTGCACGTGAATCAAAACCTCGGGCTTGGCCTTGTCGATGTCCCGGATGATTTTCGCGGCCAGCGCCAGCTTGTCGGGCGTATCGCGAATCACGATGGCGTTCTGGGCGTTCACCTGCTGCACGCGCCGCAAATCGAGAAGCTGTCGCAGGCCAGTGACGACTTCGGTCAAATCCTGCGGCGTGAGCGTATTGGACAAATAAAAGGTCCGCACGACTTCGTCTTCCACGTCTTTCCGCTTTTGCGGAGTGTCCGGCGCGACGAAAATCACGCTAGGCGTCAGCGGTTTCCAGAACGCTTTGCTCTCGAGCGAAACTGCATCGAGCGCCTGCTCGAGCGTGACGTTAGGCAATTCGACCGGAATGCGCCGCGAAGTGAAGTCCGGATCGAAAATCACGCTCAGTCCCGCTAGCTTCGCGATCGTCTCAAAGACAACGCGTGCATCGTTCGTCATCTTCAGATTGATCGGCTCGCGCGACAGCGGCTTCAGCTGAGGCGGTGCCGGGAGAAGGTCTGCGTCATCCGCGGCATTGGGGTCAACTGCGCGAGGGATTACGGCAGCCGTCTTTGCCGAGAGCAGCTCCAGGGTATGTTTCACTTGCTGGTCCGCGGCAGTATTCGATGGATCGATGGCCTGAGCCTTCTGGAATTCCGTCAGCGCCTGCTGCAGATCGCCCTTTTGGAGTGCTTTCTGCCCTTGCTCCAAATGGAATTGGCCATCTGCGTAGCGCGCGTGCATCGCGCGGAGCTTGTATTCCGCGTTGGCGGGTTCGGCCCGCAGCGCGCGTTCGTAATGGACCAGCGCGGTATCGTAGTCCTGCAACGTTTCAGCCTTGCGGCCGTCGCTGTAGTCCGAACTACCTTCATTGGCTTTGGGGCAGCCGACAAGAAAAATCACGGCAAACGCCAAGAGCGGGAAATACACTTTACGGTGCAACCAGACCCTCCGAGGGGGTGGGCTCAATGCTATGGGAGTCTAACACCCGGGGTATGATGCGGCAAGGAACTGGCCCCGTTGCCGGGCTGATTGAATAAACGATCTTCTAGACACCCGGCTCAGGGTCATATTTCACGTACCAACCCCGGACCGGCTGGAAATGTGCGGTTTACCTCGACTTGCGGCCAGTTGCGCGCGGCAGCTATGATAGCCACCCCATGAAAGCGGCGCAAAAAAGGCAGAACAAGAGAACAACAAGATCGTCGCCCAGAACCGCGCCGCCTCCTACAACTACGAGCTGCTCGACAAGTTCGAAGCAGGCCTGGTACTGGTGGGCACCGAGGTCAAGACCCTCCGCGAAGGCAAAGGCGCACATCCGCGAAGCCTACGCCGAAATTCGCACTGGCGAGGCTTGGCTGATAAACTGCCACATTCCGGAATACCAGCCCGGCGGGACCGCGAAACCACGATCCCGCTCCGGAAGCGCAAGCTGCTGCTGCAACCGCCGGGAGATCGAAAAGTTGGACGTCGCCACTCAGCAAAAGGGCATGACCGTCGTGCCGCTGAAGATCTATTTCCGGGATGGCATGGCGAAATGCGAACTGGCGATCGGGAAGGGCAAGAAATTCCACGACCGCCGCGAATCCGAAAAACGCAAGGAAGCCAAACGCGAAGCGGACGAAGCAATCTCCCGCTCGCGCCGCCGATAGAAGTGAAAGGGAGACATGCAGATTCAACTCGAGACACAGCCGTACGCTTCGATTGAGTCCGACGCCCTCGTCACCTACGTCTTCGATAAGGACGACAAATTCGATGGAGTTCTCGGCGAGATTGATCGCGCGATGAACGGCCGCCTCAGCTCGCTCGCCGCCAGCGGCGAAATCACCGGCAAGCCGCTTGAGCTTGTGCTGCTGCATTTTCCCGAGGGGCTCGCGGCGAAGAAGCTGCTGCTCGTGGGAGCAGGGAAGCCCGAGAAATTCGCGATCTCCGATCTGCGCAAGATCGCGGGCACCGCGCTGCGTCATCTGAAATCTCGCGGCGTGAAGAAATTCGTTTTCCTCACGCGCGAAGGCGAGCGCGGTCCCGACGCCGCGCAGGCAGTGGTCGAAGGCCTGATCGTCGCCGATTTCGAATCGAATAAATATCACACCGAGAAGAAGGAACGCGAGATTCAGTCCGTCGCGCTCGCCGGATTTGATGCCGGTCTCTGGCCGAATCTGACCGCGGCGATCGATCATGGCCGCATCATCGCCGAATCGCAGAATTTCGCCCGCGATCTGATCAACGAGCCCTCGAACAAGCTGACGCCGCGCATGCTGGCCGCGAAAGCCGAGGCCATGGCCAAGGAAGCGGGCCTGGGAATCGAAATTCTCGACGAGCGCAAAATCGCCGAACTGAAAATGGGCGCGCTGATCGGCGTGGCGCAAGGAAGCGTGGAGCCGCCGCGCGTGATCGTGGTGCGCTACACGCCCGAAAATCCGAAACCGGGCGGCCCGGTGCTCGGTCTGGTCGGCAAAGCCGTCACTTTCGATACCGGCGGCATCTCGATCAAGCCCGCGAACAACATGGAGAAGATGAAGTACGACATGGGCGGCGGCGCCACGATGCTCGGCGCGATGCGCGCGATCGCCTCGCTGAAGCCGTCCGATCTCGGTGATCGCCGTGATTCCGGCGACCGAAAACATGCCCGGCGGCCGCGCGCAAAAACCCGGCGACGTGCAGGTCGCCATGTCCGGCAAAACGATCGAAGTGATCAACACCGACGCCGAAGGCCGGATGATTCTGGCCGACGGAGTCTTCTACGCGCGCAAGCTCGGCGCCACGCATCTGATTGACGCGGCCACGCTGACCGGCGCGATCGAAGTGGCGCTGGCGAACGTGCACGTGGGCGCATTCGGCACGCCGCGCGAATATCTCGACAAGTTCCTTGAAAGCGCGAAGGCCGCCGGCGAAAAAATGTGGCCCATGCCGATGGACGAGGAATATCAGCAGATGATCAAAAGCGACATCGCGGACATTCGCAACACGGGCAGCGGCAAAGGCGGCGGCGCGAGCACCGGCGCGTGGTTCATCAAGGAATTCGCCGAGGACACGCCGTGGATCCATCTCGACATCGCTTCCACGTGCTGGGTGGACGAAGGCCGGCCGTGGCTCGCCAAAGGGCCGACGGGCGTCGCGATTCGCTCGATCGTGGATTTCGCGCTGAAGAACTGCCAGTAGACGCGGAGTTCGCTCGTCGATGCGCGTCAGCGTCACATTTTCTCCGGCGCGGTGATGCCGAGCAGGCCGAGCGCGGTGACGAGCTGTTCGCGCACCAGCTGACGTGAGGCGCAGCAGGAACGCGCGCTTCTCGGCGTCCTCTTCCGAGAGAATGTGGTGCTTGTGGTAGAAGACGTTGAACGCCTGCGCCAGTTCGAAGGCGTAGCGCGCGAGAAACGCCGGCTCCTGCGCGCCGACGGCCGCATCCACGCGCGCATCGAGCGATCCCGCCAGCAGAATCAGATCCCATAGATCGTCGCCCGCGGGCGCGGCCAGAAATTTCGCACGTCTGATCTCGCCGGACTCGATTCGCTTGAGGTTTGCTGCATTCGCGGTCCCGAAATTCGGGATCCGCTTCCGCGCCTTTGCGCACGATTCCGTTCACGCGCACGACGGCATATTGCACGTAGGGTCCGGTCTCGCCCTCGAAGCTGAGCGCATCCTTGAAATCGAAGGCGATGATCGTCGAGCGCGTGAAGCGCAGCAGGAAATAGCGCAGCGCGCCGATGGCGATGGCGTTCGCGATGGCCGCGCGCTCGTGCTCGGGCGATTCGGCGTGGCGCTCGTCAACTTCCTTTCGCGCGCTTGCCTCGAGCCGGTCGAGCAGATCGTCGGCTTTCACGCCCTGGCCCTTGCGCCCGCTCACTTCGACGTAGGGCTTCTTCGCGTCCTCGGCGGGAATTTCGTAGCCGATTTCCTGCGCGCAGCGCGGCGTGAGCGCGACGACGTTGTACGAGAAGTGCTTCAGATTGTCGGCTTGCTTCGGTGTGGCCGAGCGCGCGCAGTCCCGCGACGACCACCTGCTGCGGATACGCCTGCCGCGAATCAATCACGTTGAACACCTCGTTCGCGTGGCCGAATGCGGGCGCGCCCGGTCGCCGATCCGCCAGGTTCGCTCGAAGTGATCCACGCTTCGTGGCCATCGGGATGCGTGTGGAAGCGGCGGTAGTAGAAATCGCGGCCGAGCAGGCCGAATTTCCAGAGGTGGTAGGCGATGTCCTTGCCGACGTAGGTGACCGTGCCGTTGGAGCGGACGATAATTTTCGCGTCCGCCAGTTCGGCGGGCTCTTCGTCTCCTTCGGGGCCTTCGGGAGTCGCTGCGTCGGAGGGAAGCGCCATCACCCAGCAGCCCGCGTTTTTTCCGGAAGTTGCAAGCTGGATCGCGCCGCTCTGCTTCAGCAATTCGAATGCGGCGTCCCAGAATTTCAGGTGCAGGATTTCGCTTTCGCGCGACAGCAGATCGTAGTCGATGCCCAGGCGGTCGAGCGTGCGCAGGTGGCAATGGACGATGGCGGTGGACACGATTTCCGCCATCTTGCGCCGCGTCGCCGTGGCCCTTCTTCGATGTCTTTCAGAGTTTGCGAGCGCAATTCGAGCCGCGATTTGTCTTCCGCGAGATATTGCGTGACGCGCGCGTAGAGATCCCAGCAGAGATAATCGAATTTCGGCGCGGCGGCGAGCGTGCGAACTTCGTCGAGCGATTTCGGCTCGATGTGCATGAAAGCCGAGGACCACGTCCGCGACCTGCACGCCGGTGTTGTCGATGTAGTTCTGCACTTCGACGCGGCGGCCGGCGTAGCGCAGGAGGCGCGCCGAACGTGTCGCCGAGCACGGCGTTGCGCAGATGGCCGATGTGCGCGGCTTTATTGGGATTGATGCTGGTGTGCTCGACCATCACCTTCGGCGCGTTCGGCGCGGGGACGACGGCGCCTTCGCGGCCGGCCTCTTCGCACGCGGCGCGAAAAAATGCGGCGCGGTCGAAAAACATATTCAAGTAGCCGCCGCCGGCGACTTCCACGCGCTCGACGCCGGGAATTCGTTTCAGCGAATTCGCGATTTCCTGCGCGAGCGCGCGCGGCGGTTTCTTCAGGCGCTTGGCCAGCTCGAAGCAGAGCGGCGAAGCGACCTCGCCCATGGCGAGCTTCGGCGGGCGCTCGGTGACCACGGGCACGTCCGTCTTGTAGCGCTCGTGGATGTGGTGGCGCAGCGCCTTGCGAATCCGGTCGTCAACGGCCTTGTACACGTGGCTCCTTGTGTGAAATGGGTGCGGAGATTATACGGAAAGCGTGCGGCGCGGGCCAACAAATGGCGCGCGGAGGGCACGAAAAAGTGTGACACTTTGTGAGGGTGCCAATCGTTTGTTTTCTATGAGTTACACGGAGAATTACTTTGCATGGTGTGTCACTTAATGCGGCGGAAAGACCCTTCGGCGCGCGATGCTCGCTCGAGACGACGACCCCGATCGGGCCGTCGATTACTCGGCATGGTGTGTCACTTTGTTGCGGCGAAAATCGTGATTGGTGAACGGTGATTAGTGAGTCGTGGTTCCAGCTCGGACGCTGCGCCAAGGGTCGGTTGCGCTTTGTTGTGGAGTCAGTGGAGTCGCCGAGGCGAGCCTCGGCGACAGACAGCGGCGGCCCTTCGGCTCCGCTCAGGACAAGCAAGCCGCCGCACTCCACATCGGCGCTCAGCGGCTTAGGCGCCGCCATCATTCGTGCTGCGCATAATGTTCGCATCGTCGGTCAGGTTAACAGGAAGCAAGGGCGTTGCAAGGAGTAAGGCCTGTGGACTTTGCACGTGGCGTAACGGGCGGTGCTCCCGCACGTGGCCTGTACTTTAGGGGATCAAAAGAGCGTGTACAATTACGGAATGTTCCGAAATGTCACGAAGCGAGAAGAGAAGGAGAAGACGTGTCGCTGTCCATGCTGCCGCTACCGGACGCTTCACGGCAGGGGTGCATATAAAATTTGCAAGGTTTGCTTCTGGGAGGATGACGAGCAGGACGATCACGATGCGGACGAAGTGCGCGGCGGACCGAACCGCAAGCTCAGTCTGACGCAGGCGCGGCTGAATTTTTCCGAGTTTGGAGCGTCAGACCGCAGACGCATCCAATTTGTGCGAAAACCGCTGCCGGACGAGCTATAAGCTTTGGACTACCTCGGTGTCAGGAATCCGGCTCAATTGACAGGTTCGGGACGCCAGACTAGTATCATTTTCTGCGGTTCCGCAGCAGAAATACAAACAATTCATGAGCCAGCCGATCGCTGTAAAAGACAAGCCCTTCGCGAACGTCGCTCAGGGTAAACCCAAGTTCTATCTGACGACGCCGATTTACTACGCGAATTCGCGGCCGCACGTAGGGTCGGCGTACACGACGATCGTGTGCGACGTGATCGCGCGGTACAAGCGGATGTGCGGGTACGACGTGGCGTATCTGACGGGCACGGACGAGCACGGGGTGAACATCGAACGCGCGGCGGAAGCAAAGGGAATCACGCCGCAGCAGCTGGTGGACGCGAACGAAGCGATTTTCCGCGATTTGTGGAAGCTGCTGGGAATCACGCACACGGATTTCATTCGGACGACTTCGGCGGAACACGCGCGCGCCGTCGAGACGCTGGTTCGCCGCACGATGGAGCGCGATGAGAAGTTGCCGCCGGACAAGCGCTCGATTTACAAGGCGAAGTACGAGGGGCGGTACTGCATCTACGACAATCTGTACGTGAGCGACACGCCGGAGCCGGCGAATTGTCCCACGTGCGGGCGTCCAGCGGAATTGATTTCCGAGGAGAATTACTTTTTCAGGCTTTCGGCGTATCAGGGGACAGATTGCTCGATCTCTACGAGAAGCATCCGCGAATTCGTGCAGCCGGATTTCCGGCTGAAACGAGGTGAACAGCTTCGTCGAGAGCGGGCTGAAGGATGTTTCGATCAGCCGGAAGACGATCAAATGGGGCATTCCGTGGCCGGGCGATCCCGAACATGTATTTTATGTGTGGTACGACGCGCTGACGAGCTACATGAGCGGGATCGGGTATGCGAGCGAGAGCAAGAAGGAGCAGGAAAAATTCACGAAGTTCTGGCCGGCCGATTTGCACATGATCGGGAAGGAAATTATCCGGTTTCACGCGGTCTATTGGCCGGCGTTTTTGATGGCGGCGGAGCTGCCGCTGCCGAAGCAGATTTTCGCGCACGGCTGGCTGCTCTTCGAGCAGGAAAAGATGAGCAAGTCGAAGGGGAACGTGGCGTATCCAGAGCCGATCGTCAAGGCTGCTCGGGAATGACGCGCTGCGATATTACCTGCTGCGCGAGGTTGTGTTCGGGCAGGACGGCAATTTTTCGCGCGAGGCGCTGATCACGCGGTACAACGCGGATTTGGCGAACGGGTTGGGGAATCTGGCGAGCCGCATGCTGACGATGATCGAGAAGTATTTCGCCGGCGATGTTCCGCCGATACCATGACGGAGTCTCGACCAGAATATCGGAAGTGCAGCAGATTGCCGTCGCCGCAAGGCAGTCGGTTGAGACAGAACTATGACGAGCTTACAATTTTTCCGGCGCGGTTCAGGCGATCTGGCAGGTTGTTGGCGCGGTCGACCAGTACATCGCGAGAGACGAAGCCGTGGAAGCTGGCGGAATCAGACCGATTCAGCGAGCAAGAAAGAACTTGGCAGCGGTTCTGTGGACAGTCGCAGCCAGGCGCTGCGATTCGTCGCGGTCCTCGCGCATCCAGTTCATCCCTGAAGCGACGCAGCAACTCTGGGAACAGCTTGGGCAGTCCGGGGAAGTCGTCTGAGCAGCGAATCGATTTGACTAGGTTGGGTGGATGCTGGAATCCGGAGAACCGCGATTGGGAAAGCCGGAAGCGGTGTTTCCGCGCGCGGATAAGAAGGAAATATCGGAAAGGATCGAAGCGATGGAAAACGAGATACGGAATCCCGGGAGTGCGCCCGCGGCGGACGCGACGGCTGCATCGGCGACGAGCACGAGCGGCGTCCCGCCGACCTCGGCTGCGGCCGCTGCACCAGCAGCCGCGCCGGCGAGCGCCAAAATCACGATTGACGATTTCGCGAAGGTCGAGCTGCGCGTCGGCGTGGTGAAATCGGCGGAGCGAATTCAGGGCGCGGACAAGCTGCTGAAGCTGATGGTGGATATCGGCGACGAGGTTCGGCAGGTGCTCGCGGGAATCGCGCTGGGATACACGCCGGAGGAATTGGTGGGACGCAAGGTTGTGGTCGTCACGAATCTTGCGCCGCGGAAAATGCGCGGGCTGGAATCGAACGGGATGCTGCTGGCGGCGTCGGCGGGCGCGGACGGCAAGCCGGTGCTGTGCACGTTTGCGGAGGATATTCCGGTGGGCTCGTGAAGTGACGTGAAGTGACGAGTGCCGATAGAGGATCTGTCATTTGAGTGCAGTCGACGCCGGTCGCTCCGGCCGTGACGGCGGCTTCACGCGACAGCGCTGCGGCAGCTGAGAGTGCGCGCAATTCGCGCTCGTGTTCGGATTTATGTCGCGGCTGAAGCCGCGACGCACAAACATCGGCCGAGCCGGAGTACTTGCTGCGAGAGAAGCGGCGCATTGGTACGCGCTTCGCGGCGGTATCGATTTGCAGGCACGGCTGAAGCTCGTGCCCTGACGTGCGCGCGGTTCAGCTTAGGCGTACGACTGGAGTAGGATTTCTCGCGCCGCTCAGTGATGCGGCCGAGCTCGGCGAGAAAACTTGCTGCGAGAGAGATAGCGCATTGGAGCGCGCTTCGCGCGGACTGATTATGTCGGAACGCTGAAGACTCCGAGCCCCTAAGCGCCACCTGTCCTTCGAACTGCGCTGCCGGCGAAGCCTGTCAGGAAGAAGGCGAGCCGCTCGAAAACGTCGTGCAATGATCGCATTGCGAAGGCGCATCGTGCGGCTGGATGTCGGAGCTGACGTTTCGAGCGTCGACAAGGCGACTGCTGCATACGAGCGTTGCGCACTGGCGAAGCTTCAGGGTCGAGACGGCGGCCTGCTACCGAATCAGCGAGGCATAGATCCGGGACATCGAGCGCACATGGAAATTATCGACTCACACGCGCATCTGGAGATGTACGCAGTTCGACGAGGACCGCGCGGCGATGCTCGAGCGCGCGCGCGCGGCGGGCGTGAAGACGCTGCTGGCGATCGGCAGCGGCAGCTCGCCAACCGAGCGCATGGACGCCGCGATTCCGTTCGCCGAGCAGCACGACTGGATCTACGCGACGGTGGGGATTCATCCGCACGACGCGAACGTGGCGACGGAGGAGCATTTCGCGCGGCTCGACGAACTCGCGCGCCATCCGCGGGTGATCGGCTGGGGCGAGATGGGCCTCGATTATCACTACGACCATTCGCCGCGCGACGTGCAGCAGCAGGTGTTTCGCCGGCAGCTCGGGCAGGCGCGCGCCGCGAAGCTGCCGATCGTGATTCATTGCCGCGACGCGTGGGACGATTGCCTGGCGATTCTGGAGCAGGATTGGAGGCCGACCGGGCTGGGCGGAATTTTTCACTGCTTCACGGCGACGATCGAACGAGGCGCGGCGCGGAATGGACATGGGATTCCTGATTTCGTTCGCGGGAAACGTGACGTACCCGAAAATGCAGCATCTGCGCGACGTGGCGCGCGAAATTCCGCTCGACAAGTTGCTGACGGAGACGGATTCGCCGTTTCTGCCTCCGCAGGGGCGGCGCGGCAAGCGCAACGAGCCCGCGTTTGTGGTTGAGGTAGCGCAAGCCTTGGCGAATGTGAGAGACTTAGCCGCCAGAAGAAATCGCGGCCACGACTGCCGCAAATTTTCGGCGATTTTTCAGGCTGGATGCGCGGGAAGCTCCGGGACAGAGCCGGTAAGCTCCCGGTAAAAGGGCGGTAAAACCATCAAATGGCTTTCGCCGTACAAATCGCCAAAGGGATTTTCGATCTGGTCCGCGACGATCTGGCGCTCGTGGAGCAGGAAATTGCCGCGCAAAATGGCGCGGCCATCGAGCCGGTCGCGGAAATCGCGAGCTACCTGCGCGAAGGCGGCGGGAAGCGGCTGCGTCCGGCGCTGCTGCTGCTGGCGGCGGGCGCGGCGGGCTATCGCGGGCCGAGCGCGATCCGGATGGGCGCGGTGGTGGAGATGATCCACAGCGCGACGCTGGTCCACGACGACGTGATCGACGGAGCGCAGACGCGGCGCGGACGTCCGAGCACGAACGCGCGCTGGGGAAATCACATGAGCGTGCTCGCGGGCGACTGGCTCTACATGCAGTCGTTTGAGATGGCGCTGCGCGAGCGGAATTTCGCGATCCTCGATATTCTGATCGAGCTGACGCAAAACATGGTCGAGGGCGAACTGCTGCAGCTGACGCGGCTGGGGCGCATGGATTTGACCGAAGCGGATGCGACCGAACTGGCGTATCGCAAGACGGCGTGCCTTTTCAGCGGATGCGCGCGGCTGGGCGCGGTGCTCGGCAAGCAGCCGAAGGATATGGAAGAGGCGCTGGCGGAATACGGGCGCAACGCGGGCCTGGCGTTTCAGCTGGTGGACGATTTGCTGGATTTCACGGCGTCGCCCGAACAGCTGGGCAAGCCGGTGCTGAGCGATTTGAAGGAAGGCAAAGTCACGCTGCCGCTGATTTTTGCGCTGGAAGCGGAAGCGCAATCGGCGAACGGGCATTCGACCGGCGGAAGGCAGGCGGCTGGTCGCGAAAGTTCTGGAAGAGCGCGGATTTCTGAGCGTGCGGCCGGAGCAGATTACGAAGCTGGTGAAGGAAACCGGCGCGCTGACGCGCGCGTCGCAATCTGGCGCGAGATTACGTGAGCCGCGCGAAAGCGTGTCTGGAAGAACTGCCGGATACCGAATACCGCAGGGCGCTGCTTGCCGTCCCCGATTTCATCCTCGATCGCAAAAACTAGATCGAAGCAAAGCAATTCACCGCAGAGACGCAGAGGCGCAGAGAAATCTGGAGAACCTGACTTAGGCCGTGGGGATGTTGCAGAGTGTGCGGGCCGGCGTTTCGCTGATTGCCCTGCTGCAGTGCTTGCGTCGCGTCTTCGATCAGATCCGCGGGCTTCCAATCGTTGTCCTGATACCACTTGTAGACCGTGCCTTCGGGCGAGATGACGGTCGTGCTCATTGAATGGACGATCTGATCGCCCTGCGATGTCGTAGTACAAGCCGAAAAAGTTTGCGACGCTTGACCAATTCCTTCGGCGGGACGGCGGCGAATTGCCAGCGATCAAAAGGATCGCCTCCGGTGGTCGCGCGAAATGTGTCGGCATACTGGCGCAGCACCGCGGGCGTGTCGTGGTCGGGATCGAAGCTGACGCTCAGCAGGCGAATTCTTGGGACCGAGCGACGGATCCTTCCGCAGCGACGCGTAAATCTTCGAGAAATTCCTGGAGACGAGCGGGCAGATAATCGGGAAATGGGCAGCGCGTGTAGATGAACGTGACGAGCAGGACGTCGCCCTGATACTCGCTGAGATGAATTCGCTTGCCGTCCTGATTGACCATGGCGAAGTCGGGAACTTTGTCGCCGGGCTTCGGCGGATTCGAGGTTCCCGTGGGGCCCTTGCCGTCGGCCTTTCTTGGTGACGACGATATTTTCGAGGTAGGCGCCGTCGTCGGCTACCACGACGTCGGCGGTGATTTCGTCGCCGGGGTTCAGTGCGGCGAGCGCTTTCGCGTCGCGCACCGGATATGCCATGGCCATCGCGCCCATGAAACCGACGATTTCCTTGCCGTCAACCATCACGGACGCCTGGTCTTTGTCTATCGAGACGACCTTGCCGACGAGCTGGTAACGCTTCGCCTGGGCTTGCGGCTGAGGCGCGGATTTCTCGCTGCACGCAGCCGGAAATAGTGCGATGGCCACGAGGAAAGTCACGAAGGCAGATTGAATCCGGCGACGCTGACGACGCTGGTGATCTGGATTATCGTTCAATTCCTGCATCTTCTCTCCCTTCGAGCCGTCTTTATTGTACGCTCGCGCGGAAGCGCAGCGCATCAGTAATGGAAATGCCAGCGGACCTGGCCGATGATCTGGCGCGGCTCGTTGAAATGGGTACCGCCAAACGTGTTGCTGGTGTCGAGCATAAATCGTTCGTTCGCAATATTCACGGCGGTGAAGGAAAGCGAGAAACGCTCGCCGAAATCCTTACCAACCGCGAAGTCGAAGGTCGTGTGCGCGGGCAAATGCTGCGGGCCGTCCTCGAACAGGAATCCGGAACCGAAATTCACGTTGCCGGTAGTCCAGATGGCGAGCGGGAGCTGAAGATTGTAGCCGGTGCTGAGCGTGTCGCGCTGGTCGTGGTCGAGAAAGAAAATGCCCGACGGGGGCGGCGAGAAATCGGTAAGGCCGCCAGTGACTCCGCCGATGCCCTGGGCGTATTGGTGAGAATAAGAAAGGTGCAGGCGGAGGCGCTGCGCGATTACGGGGGAGCGAAGCGTCGTCTCCCAGGCGCGAATGCGGGCGCGAGCGATTGTGAGCGGGAAGAAAATATTCGAGTTGCCGAGCACGTCGTGATCGAGGAAATTGCGCGCGGCGTTGTGCGAGTAATCGGTATCGAGCACCCAGCCATAGAAGGGAATCGCGAGACCGACTTCGTATTCCTCGTCGCGCTCGCCATGCAGCGGGAGAAAGCCGAATCCGGGCTCGTTGTCGATAAGCGCGGGCGTGACGGTGTCAAGCGGCGGCGCCTGATAATAGCGGCCGTAAGATCCGCGCAGCACCCAATGAACCCGGGGAATCTGGATCGCGGCGCCGATGCGCGGGTCGGCCGAATTCTCGCTGATCGCGTTGAGGCTGGCGGTGTTGGCGAAGTGCGTGAGACGCACGCCACCATTGAGAGTAAGCCACGACGTGGGCCTGAACTGATCCTGCAAGAATATGGATTCGAGATTGCCCCATACGCTAGCCGATTGCGCTGGTACGGATTCGCCCGGGACCGGGGAGGTGACGCCAAACAGATAGTCGTCGTGCTGGCCATAGACGTAGAGTCCGCCGCGGAAACTGTTGCGTCCTTTCGTGAGCGAAATGGTTGATTGAAGCCCGGCGTAGTTCGAGCGGCGACGATCCTCGGGCGAAATCGGAAAATCGTTCGGCCCGCCTATATAGTCGGCGCTGTTGTAGTGATAAAAGGGCGAAACGGTCAAGACAGCGCCTGTATTGATCGTGTGGACCCAGGAAAAATTAGCAAAGGAATCGGCTTCGTGGTCCCGGTCGCGAATCGCGCAATTGTCCTCGTCCGGATCGGGATCAGGCGGACAGGCCGCGTGCTGGCCGGGCGTGTTCGGAACCTGGTAGAAATCGCGCCGGATGGACGCGACGAGGCGCAGCTGATCGTTCGGAGTCATGTTGAACATCAGCGAGCCGAAACCGCCGACGCCGTCCGCAAGATCGTGAAAGATGGGTTCCTCTGGCGTTTCCAGGCCATCGTCGGAGCGATTGGCGTTGATGCTCGCGTAGTAGGCGAAGCGCTTGGTGTGGCCGCCAAGGCTGAGCTGGCTATTCGTTTGATTGTAATTGCCGAAGGTCGTGGTGAGCTCCGCGTCGTTGTTCAAGTCGAAGCCGGTTCGCGGCACCACGTTGAAGACACCGTAGGTGCGGTCGCCGTAGTCGGCCGCGTAACCACCGCGCTGAACTTCCAGATAGTCAATGTCCTTGGGATCAAACTGCGGACCGACATTGCTGGCGATGCTGGTATTGGGCACGGGCACGCCGTCAATGAGCCAGCTGACCTGATGCCCGCCGCGGACGTGTAGCTGGTCGTGGACGATGTACGCGCCCGGGACGTAGTCCGTGATCATCTGGAGGCTATTGGTGCGATCCGCGCCGGGAGTTTCGGAGATTTGCGCGCGGGAGACGAGCGTTTGCGTAGTGGAGGATTCCGCGTCAACGGTCTGCGTCGCCGACTGCACTTGGACGGTCTGGTTGACGCGTGGCCAGGCTCAAGGGGAAGTGCAGGACGGGCGAGCTTCCGGAATCGACCACGATGCTGCGGGTGGTCTTTTCGAAGTCGGCGTGCGTGACCGAGATCTCATATTCGCCAATAGGCACGGCGTCGAATTCAAACTCGCCGTCGGAATTGGTCTGAGCTGTGCGCGACCAAGCGGACGTGCTCGATTGGAGCGTGACGCTCGCGCCGGCAACGGGCCGGTGCTGCGGGTCGTGAACGATTCCGCGGATACTTCCAAGAATTGTGGCTCGCGCGGGCTGTGAGTACACCAGCAACGCTGCGGCGAGCAGAAGCCATACAAACTTCCGCATCAGAACTCCATTCCAGATTGAATTTTCTAGTACGAGGCGGAATGAAGCTAGGCTCGCGGAGGTTCGAACGGAGTGGGAAGAAATCCCGGTGCAGCGGATTGCGAGAAAGCGAAGAAGCGTACGGCGAACATCTTCCGGCGCGTTAATTTTTACGACGCGCAGCCAGAGTCGCCGGGGGAATCGGAGCAATCAATCCAACATTCGGCCGCTGGTTTCCGGATTTCGCCGGGCAATGGCACATCATGGGCTTGCCCTGCTGCGAATGCGCGGCATGGGGCAAGCAGCACATCATGGGAGCTGACGAAGCCTCGCAGGCCATGCCCCAGGCGATCGGCGCAAGCGGAACCGTTAGAAGAGCCACGATAGCGAGGATGGCGTTTGCGCGACGCATCTTTGAGAGGTTAACACAGCGACTCGCTCGACGGCCACCGGGCGGCCTATCGTCTACTTGGAATCACAGTGACGGATTCGCCGGGAATTCGCCAATGGTTAGAGGTTTCCCCAGAAGGCGAACGTGACCGCACCGACGAGAAACAAGAACGAAACCGCGTGGTTCCATTTGACGTGTTCGCCGAGATACAGCCATGCAAAAACCACGAATACGCAGAGTGTGACGACCTCCTGAATGATTTTCAGTTGGAAAGCGGTGAACTCGCCGTAGCCGATGCGGTTTGCGGGGACTTGAAAACAATATTCGGCGAAGGCGATCAGCCAGCTCACGACGATGGCGGCGAACAGAGGCGCCTTGCGGTATTTCAGATGGCCATACCAGGCGATTGTCATGAATATGTTCGAGCAAATAAGCAGCAGGATGGTTTTCATGGTGCACAAATCGTATCACGCGCGGAAAGTCGATTCGAAGCGGCAGGCTCGAGGTTGTATGACGTGCGGTTTGCGTTTGCGAAAACTTCGCGGTAGGCTCGGAAAATCGTGCTGCCCTTCAAGCTCATCTACCACGAAGGTTACGATCTGAATCTCGGCGCGCACGTGTTTCCGTCGCAGAAATACAGGCTGATCCATGACCGCCTGCTCGCGGATGGCGTCGCGACACCCGGCGATTTTCTCGCGCCGGAACCTGCCATCGGACGAGGATGTGCTGCGCGTTCATTTGCCGGACTACGTCCACAAATTGAAGACCGGCACGCTGAGCCGCGACGAAGAAGCACGCCTCGAAGTTCCTTACTCGAAAGAACTGATGAGAGCTTGTCTGGCTTGCGGCGGGCGGATCGATTCTAGCCGGGCGGCGGGCGCTGGCGGACGGATGGTCGGCAAATATCGGCGGCGGATTCCATCATGCGTGCCCCGATCACGGCGAGGGATTCTGCGTGATCCACGATGTAGCGATCGCCATTCGACGGCTGCAGTTTGAAGGCGCGATCGAGCGCGCCATGGTGGTGGATACCGACGTGCATCAAGGAAACGGCACGGCGGCGATTTTCGCCGAAGACTGCGAGCGTTTTCACGCTTTCGATTCATCAGGAGCACAATTATCCGCACCCGAAGCCGCCTTCGACCGTGGATATCAATTTGGCGGACGGAACCGGCGATGACGAATACCTCGCCATTCTAGAAGAGCATCTGCAGCAAGCTTTTCGCGATTTTGCGCCGCAGATTCTTTTTTACGTCGCGGGAGCCGATCCGTATCGCGAGGATCAGTTGGGAGGTCTGGCGCTCACGATGGACGGACTCGCCCGGCGCGATGCGCTGGTTTTCGATTACGCGCGGCGAAATGAGACGCCGGTAGCGGTCGCTCTGGCAGGTGGTTATGCGCGGCGCGTGGCCGATACGGTGAGCATCCACGTGGGCACGATTCTGTCGGCACGCGACGCTGCAGGGACCGAGGCCCGAGCTAAGTAAGGCTAGTGAGCGGGCGCGAGCGCGGCCTGAATCGCGGCTGTTAGGGAATCGGCGAAGCCATCGCGCGGGAGACCGCCGGTGCGATAAACCACTTCGCCATTGCGTCCAAGGACCACGACGGTGGGCAACGTGTCAGCCTTCACAAAAGCCTGGAGGCCGTCCGAATAAATAACCGGAACGTCCCATTTTTCGCGGGCGACGAATGCCGGGACCTGCGCTTCGTCCTCGTCCGCGTTGACGGCGAAGAATGCGACGTCCGAATTTCCGGCGTACGTGCGGGCCACGCTGTTAAACATTGGCTCAAGCTCGCGGCAGGGCGCGCACCACGTGGTCCAGAAACTCAGGATCGTGATTTTTCCCCGGAGTGACTCGAGAGCGAGCGGACTTCCGTCGAGGCGCCGGACGACGAACGAGTAAACGTCCTTCGCGTCTTTGTTCTTGGCCGTTGCAGCAGTCGCCGCGGCGGTTGCGTCGTGTGACTCACCAGCTGGCGGAGGCAATGCTACGCGACCGTACGCTGCAAGTATCGCATCGCCCAATCCTTGCTCGCTGCCGTGAACTTGCCGCCAGGTATTTGTGAGTTCACGAAGGACGTCGCGGCGATTTACGGTTCCCGCGGGGCCGCTTTCCGGGAGCGTGAACGCCTGGATGTATTCGTCAATTGCCGCTGCAGAGTCTGCATTTGTCTCGGCCACTTCGCCGAGAGTTTTTGCGGCGAGTGCATTCGGTTGGATGGAGTAGCTCAACCGAATGTCTTTGACCGCCGCGTCATAGTTGCGCTGGGAGATTTCGACTTGGCCGCGAACGTAGTAGAGCGCAGTGCGAAGCTGGGCCTGGCCTTCCTGCCATTCGGCGACGGATTCGCGCGCGGGCCGTTCCTCGGGCAGGGCCTTCTCCACTCGATCGAGAATGCGCGTCACATATCCCGCGGCGCGAGTGAGGCTGGCATCGTCGCCGCGCTGCTCGAGCAGGTTCACGGCGACCAACATCATCTGCGAGTCGTCCGGGCGAGTGGCGATCAGCCGTTCGGAGTAATCGAGCGCGCAGGTCGTATCGTGAGTCTGTTCGCAGGCCTCCACCAGCGCGCGGTAAACGGCCGTTTTTCGCGGGGCGTCGGGAAATTGCTGGAGATACTCTTTCAGGTTCTTGATCATCGCGGCGCTGTCGTTTTCCGCATTTGCGAGGGCTTTTTGGAGTTCGGCCTCAGGGTCGGGAGATTTCTTCGCGGCAGCGTCCTCCGATTTTTTCGAAGGCGGCGGATTGGAATTCGATTCCTGTGTCGCTGGCGGCGAGGCTCGACGCGAGAAGCATGCTGACGCATAGCGCGAGGCAAGTTAAGCGCATCGGAAACCCATTCTATCGCGGGAATCTTGCGGGGGATGCGCGGATTCGATTGTCGGCTGTTCTAGTGCAGGGAAATACTGCCCGAGGATGTTTCGATCTCGACGCGGGCTTTGCCATCACCGATGCGCGCCTGAAAATCGTGCCTTCCGGGCGTTCTTTCGTTGACCGCAGGGAGCGGAGACGTCGATGTCGCCCGAGCTGCTGCGGGCGTAGAATCTAAAACTGGCGTTGGATGGAACGTGAAGTTCCACATCGCCGGAGCTGGCGTGGATATCCCAATAACTCGACGGGGCCGGGTTGCCATCTACGGTGATTTCGCCCGAACTGGTATGCAAGCGGACGTCCGCTGTCGCACCCCGCAATTCGATATTGCCGCTACCTGCCTCGGCCACGACGTTGCCGCCGGGCTGTTCGATGCGAATGTCGCCGGAGCCGGTGCGAGCGCGAACTTCGTCCTTTGCGCCGCGAACTACCACGTTACCTGAACCTGCGGTGACATCAACGCGGCCCTGAGTGTCGGTGAAAGTCACGTTCCCGCTGCCCACGGTTGCGTGAGAGTCGTTTGTGATGGCCGTCGCTGAAATTCTTCCGGACCCGACGATGAAGTTGGCAGGGCCGGCGATGCCGTTCACGTCCAGACTCCCCGAGCCGGTTATGCCACGCATCTGCGTGTCAGGCGGGACGGTGATGGAGTAGTCAGCGGAAACCATATTCGTATCCCAGCCGGAATGGCCGATACGAATCAGGCTGTCCTGTTGAGAGAAAGGAGGATTGGCGACAAGATCCTTCAGTCTTCGGTCCGCATTGTCCCAGGACCAGGCGTGAACTCGAAATTCGGCGTGCACGCGAACTTCGCCGGGCGAGCCGACCGTGACGCGGGAATTGCCGCTGCCGTTTTCGAGCTCAAGCCGGACCGGGCCGCTGACCGTGAAAGTGCGGTCGGCGGTACCGACGGCGCTCGATTCCGGACCGCAGCCTGCGAGGAATGCGGCTGCAAGCAGGGTCGCGGCCATCAGCCTGGCCAGCTGTGAATTGTTCTCTGGAATGCGTCATGGGCGCTCTCATAGGAAGCTGCATCGATTTCCCGCACTCTTCCTATCATAGTGATACGAGATTATGCGAAGGAAAGTTCCGCGGGAAGGAGAAGGGTTCCTTGCACGTGCGGAGCGAATGAGAAAAGCGCAAGATTACCGACGGAGGCTCGGAGGGAGACGCAGAGAACGCAGAGAAAAAAAGAAAAGGAAAAGTATGACTTGATTCACAGAAACAGAGCGAGTGCACAGAGAAGGCCTTAAATCCATTGAAACGGCTATTGAAAATCCAATAGGACGTCTACGGTTGCCTTCTTGGCGTCTTCTTGCATGAAACGGCCGACCTTTTCGTAATGAAAAGGAAGGCCGACGAATGCCTGTTTTATTCCCGTGCTGTAGAACTGTTCGTAGATATCTTTGTTGAACACGGCGCCCTCAGCGATTCCCCACGCCGCGCGAATGCGGCGTTCGCCCTCGATTGAAAGTCCCGTGAGCACGAGCTTGCCCATGCGGTACTGCGGACCTTCGGTAATGGTAACGGTATAGGTGACGCGCTTCGCGTTGTCGTCAAACTGAGGCGTGGCGGTGACGTTCACGTCGAGATATCCGCGCCGCGTGTATTCGTCGCGAACGCCATCCCAGAAGGCCTCCAACTTCATTCCATCCGCTGGCTCGCCGGGCTTGAGCGAGACGATCCCGTTGAGCACCGCCGACGAAATGCTGGCGTTCCCGCTCCAGACGACCGCGCTCCATGCGAAAGCAGGCCCAGGCTCAATCGGCGCTACGACGGTGACTCGCGCGCTCCCGCCGCTGCCCGTGATTTTGGGAACTGGCGCGCCGAAGCGTACGTGGAGAAAAGAGTGCGAAAGATAGACGGGGCGGACTTGCTCGAATTCGAAGAGCTCCATCAGAGTGCGGGAAAACTGTTGGCCGACGACGTCTCCGAGCCGCTGCTGAACGCCGCGGTCGCTCTGCGCGAGCGGGTCACTGAACTCGACGGCCGCAATATTTACGCCTGCATGCTCGACGTGAAACTGCATGACACTCGCGTCGCTGACGGGAGCATTCACAAGAGCGCTCGAGACGCTCGAATTCACGCCGCGCGTTTGGAGCAGCAATTCGAGCGCGCTCGACATTTCGTTGAGCAAGCTGCCCTTTTCAGGAGCAGTCCCGTCGAAAAGAGGAACCGCTTTTTTAAGCCCGGCGGTCAGCTCGTCGTCCGTGAACCAGGGAAAGTTGTCGAACCAAACGGGCACCGCCGGCGCGTCCGTCACCTGATATTCGGCGAGCACACCCGCATCTTCGGTTGCGAATCGATACTGCACGGTGGCAAAGAGTCCCAGCTGCGCCAGGCGATCGGCGCCGCGCTGCAGATCGTACTTCGTGATTGTCGCAGCCGGGAGAAAGCCCGGTCTCGGGCGCGATCTGTTCGGAATGATATTTTGCGGAGCCTGTGATCTTGATGGATTCAAGCTTACCGCTGCCTTGCGTATCAGGAGTCTGCGCGACGGCTGGAAAGAACAGGAGCAACCCGACTATAAGAACACCCGCGAAGCGGGTTAGAAAGCGCCTTCCGATCAAGCAGGCCTGCATGGGCAGCATTTTATATGCGCGGCGGCGGATTGAGTAGGCTATTCGACGGTGACGGATTTGGCGAGGTTGCGCGGCTGATCCACGTCGCAACCGCGGCGCACGGCGATGTGGTACGCGAGCATTTGCAGCGGAACGATTTCGAGAATGGGCGCGATCAATTCCGGCGCCATGGGAATTTCGATGACGTGATCGGCAGCGCCGCGCGCCAGCTGGTCGCCTTCGGTGACGACAGCGATTACGATGCCGTCGCGCGCTTTCACTTCCTGCAAGTTCGAGATGGTTTTCTCGTAGCGCATCATCGAGGCGGGATCCGATTCGTCGCGCGTGGCGATCATCACGACGGGCAGATTCTCGTCAATCAGCGCGTTCGGGCCATGCTTCATTTCGCCGGCAGGATAGCCCTCGGCATGGATGTAGGAAATTTCCTTCAGCTTGAGCGCGCCTTCGAGAGCGATCGGGTAGTGGATTCCCCGGCCAAGATATAGAAAATCGGTGTAGCGGAAGAATTGACGCGCGAGATCTTCGATGGCCGCGTCGCGCTGCAGAATGGCCTCGATCTTATGCGGGATGCGCGTGAGCTCCTGCATCAGAGCCTTGGATTGAGGCGCGCCGAGTTTTCCGCGCACCTGGCCGAGATGAAGCGCAGTGAGCAGGAGAGCCGTCAGCTGCCCGGTAAAGGCTTTGGTGGAAGCGACGCCGATTTCCGGGCCCGCGTGCGTATAGATCGTGCCGCTGGATTCGCGCGTCAGCATCGAGCCGACTACGTTGCAAATGGAAAGAACTTTCGCGCCCTTCTGCCGGGCTTCGCGCTCGGCTGCGAGCGTGTCCGCCGTCTCACCGGACTGGCTGATGGCGATGATCAGGCTGTGCTTATCGAGGATGGGATCGCGATAGCGGAATTCGCTGCCGTAGTCCACTTCGACAGGGACTTGCGCCAGCCGCTCGATCATGAACTTTCCGGCGAGACCCGCGTGCCAGCTCGTGCCGCAGGCCACGATTTTTACGTCGCGGAAATTGCGGAATTCCTCCTCGGAGATGTCCATCTCGTCGAGGAAGACTTTCCCGGTTTCCTGCGAAATCCTTCCGAGCAGCGTGTCGCGAACGGCGCGCGGCTGCTCGAAAATTTCCTTCTGCATGAAATGCTTGAAGCCGCCCTTTTCGGCCATGATCGGGTCCCAGGTGATGTGCTGGGGCGGGCGGCTGATGGGGCGGCTTTCGAAATCGAATAGTTTGACTCCCTGCGGCGTGAGAACGGCCATTTCGCCGTCGCCGAGGAAGAAAACGCTGCGCGTGTGCGCGAGGATCGCGGGAATATCGCTCGCGACGAAAAATTCCTTTTCTCCGAGGCCGATCACGATCGGCGGTCCCAGGCGCGCGGCGACGATCTTGTTGGGATCCTTCGTCGAGAGAGCCACGAGCGCGTAGGCGCCGGTCATGGCCTTAACCGACCGAAGCACCGCTTCCTCGAGAGGCAGCGTCCTTCGAGAATTTCTCGATCAGATGGGCGATGATTTCCGTATCGGTTTCGGTGACGAATTTGTGGCCCTCGGCGAGGAGCTGTTTTTTCAGCTCGATATAATTTTCAATGATGCCGTTGTGCACGACGACGATTTCGCCGTTGCAGTCGCGATGCGGGTGGGCATTCTCCTCGGTGGGGCGTCCGTGCGTTGCCCAGCGCGTGTGGCCGATGCCGTATACGCCGTCCAGCGGAGTGACGCGGATCGATTCCTCGAGATTGCGCAGCTTGCCCGGGGGCGCGGCGAATATCGAGCTTGCCGCTGTCACGGACGACGGCGATCCCGGCCGAGTCGTAGCCGCGATATTCGAGCCGCCGCAGGCCGTCCAGGATGAGCGGAACAACGGGTTTGGCGCCGATATAACCGACAATTCCACACATGGGCGTCTATCTCCGGGTTTGCCGCAGCGGAGGGGCCGCCAGCAGCAACCCAATTATGCTAGCACAGGGGAGTCGCTCTTCGTCTAGTTCCAGCCGGTAGAGGTTCCGTACGGCTCGTTGGGCAGCATGAACGCCTGGATCAGCTGAATTTGGCCATGATCCACCTTGAATAGCTCGTTGAGGATGTTGTTGCGAGGGTTGGCAACGGCTGGCGGCGCGGGGACTTCCTTGCCGTCCCTGATCCAGGTCTTGCTGCCGGGGATATCGAAGACCACCTGAGCGACGACCAGTCCGCGCGCCTGGTCAACCACGGGGAAGCGGCGGAAGTTAACGTGCGGGACGTAGGTGAAAAGCTTAGCCTGAAATTGTTCCTGGCATCCGAGCGGAGGCAGCCCTTCTGAGTTCGTGGGATTGTTGGTGGTCAGCTGGCCATTTTCAATGCGGTTGCATCCGGGCGCGAAGGGAACGTTGCCTGGCTGATGTTCGATGCCATCAAAATATGCGTTTGCTGCGGCGATGAGTTGGGCGCGAGAGGCTTGCTTGGAAACGGCGTTTTCCAGGAACGGTTTGATGGCTGCCAAAAGCTGCAAGTCGGGCATCACTTCGAAACCGGTTCGCGGGGCGTCGGGTGCCGAGCCGTGCGCGACAATCGTCTCGGCTTCCGTGATCTTTCCGCCGGCGATTTTGAGGCGAAGCATCATCAGTGACACGTGATCTTCTTCGATTGCTCCCCAGTAGGTGACCTGCCCGGTGTTGGGATCGGAGACGGTTTCGCCGCGAAATTTGATGAACTTGAGAGTCTTCCAGAGACCTTCGCCGAGGGGCGTCGGCTTGGTGTTCTCCGTCATTTTCGCATCGGCGGCGACGGGCAAACCCGAAGGATCGTGTATCAGAATCGCGGCAAGATATTGGTCCACGAAACCGCTCAAACACTTTCGGTCGCAGGCGTCTTTCGCAGGGCTCGCCGCTTCCACGTGGCGCGAATGCACCGCGAAGCTGGCGGCAATTAACAACGCCATAGCCGCTGCGGCGACGGCAAATAAGTTTCTGAGCATGGATTCCCCCTGATGACCGAATCAGTGCGCCGCATCTATATCAGAAGCCGTAAGAAGTTCGCAACCGGTTCCCGAGCGGGAACGGCGCGAATCAATCGAGGACTTCGAAGCGAAATTCTTCGATGACGGGATTGGTGAGAACGTCTTTCGCGATGCGTTCCACTTCGCTCTGCGCTTCGGCGCGGCTCAGGCCATCGAGCTCCAGAACGAAAAACTTTCCCTGGCGCACGCTTTGTACCTTCGCGTGACCAAGAGATGATAGCGCGCGTTGAATGGTTTGCCCCTGCGGATCGAGGACCGTGGATTTCGGCATGACCCAGACGTGTGCTTTCATTTTCCTTCCCGTGTATCGCGAGCGATTATAGCAGGCCCGCCGATTTCGCGGCCGCGCGAAAGTCCTCGAGCAATTGGCGTTTCTCGATGGGCGGCAGAAACGCCGCGCTGAAGCTCTGCTCGGCAAGATGCAGGAGCTGCTCTTTGGAGAGGCCGAGCGACGGCGGCGTGCGAATATTCCGTCAATAAATCCGTATGAAACATCGCAGGATCGTCGGTGGAAAGAGTGACGAGCGATCCTTGTGCAATCAACCTGGCAAGAGGATGGTCCGCGAGAGTCGCGTCTGCCTTGCCCGTCTGCTTTGCAAGAGCGCCTGTGCACAGATTGCTCGACGGACAATTTTCGAGCACGACGTGCCGAGTCGCCAGCGATTCAGCGAGCGCCGGATCGTGCATCACGGCGATACCATGGCCCACTCGCTCGGCGCCGAGGATCTCGACCGCTTCGCGCACCGACTCGGGTCCGCCGATTTCACCGGCATGGCAAACGATACGCAATCCTTCGCTCCGCGCCAAATCAAAAGCCGGGCGAAAGTTCACTGCGGGGAATGCAAGTTCGTCGCCGCCCATTCCGAAAGCGACCACGCCGGAGCGATGCAGTTTGGCGGCAGCAGCGCGCCACTTCCATGGCGGCCTCCGGACCGAACTGGCGCGCAGCGTCCACAATCCAGCCAGTGCGAAGGCGCCTGAAAACGACGCTTTCGGACGCTTCGCGGATGGCTGTGAAATTCGCCTCCACGTTTTGCATGCGCCGGAGCATCACGCCGGCAGAGATTGTGATTTCAGCGTAAACGACGTTCTGCCGGACCAATTCTTCCGCGAGCTTGCGCGTGATGAGCGCGTAATCTTCCGGATCGCGCAGAAAAGACGTGACCCACTTGAAGGCCTCGATGAACCCCGCGAAATTCGAATAGTTGTAGCGCGCGGTTACTTCTTCCGGAGTGAGCTTTACGCCGTGGCGCTCGGCCAGCTCCACCGCGGTTTCCGGGCGGATCGAGCCTTCAAGGTGAAGATGCAGTTCCGCCTTAGGAAGGGCGTCGAGGACCGTTGGTTGCCGCGTCGTATGCGTCGCCACGTGAAATTAATTTCCCGGCAATTGCGGACGGCCGGCGTTGATCCACGCCGTCATCCAATAGGATCCCAGATCGGTGGAAGCATCGGAAAGCTGGCGGATCAGAACCGCTCCCGCCTGGGCGTAGAAGCGGTCGTAATATTCGTTCGTATAGCCGGAAAGTCCTTCGTGTGAACGGCGGTCCGCGAGAAGAATATTTTCAAGCCATGAGTGCGCGTCGAGCGACATCTCAAATGCGTGATCGGTCGGGATCGCGGATGAATGCCGCTTCGTTCGGCTTCATGAAAAAGAAGCGCTGGTAGCGGTCCACCAGTCCAGTGCCGAAACGCTGATCGACGCCCTTTTGATTCGACGAGCAATCCATCGCCATTCAACAGTGGTTTTGAACGGATCGTGCGCTGCGGCGACGTAATGAGCGAGCAAAGCAGCGGAAAGCCTCGCGTCGTCCCAGTTGTGAGCGCGAAAATGCGTCCGTTAGCTTCTTGCTGTAGAGTCCGATCTGCCAGGGGAGCACGCCGTGCGCATCGAGCGAGCGCCGTCCATATTTCGTGACGGCTGCGGTATACGTACGGGGCAGCTCCGTGAAAGGAAACGGGCCGTAATGGTCAAGTTGAATGAAGTCTTTCGCCTGCGCGGCCGGTGTCCGAGCCTCGGCTTCGAGAGGATCGGTGACATGTTGAATCAGAAACGAGCGATTCGCCTGAAAGAACGGCTGCATTTCATCCGGCAGCGTATCCACGGCTTTATCCACGATCATGCGCTCGGCGTTCTCGCCCCAACCGAAAGAGGAAGGCAGAGACAGAAATAGAATCGCCAGGAGAAGCGCGGGCGTCGCGCGGAGTCCCACCGTCATCCATCGGCTCGCGGAGCGGCGCATCAACGAGGTGCTCCCTTGGCAGCCGCTCCCAGATTCGCGTTCGAAAGCTGGCTGTGTTTGCGGCTGTAGAAGTAATAGACACACAGCCCGATCACCAGCCACACGAAAAAACGAATCCAGTTCGTCACCGTGAGGCCCATCATCAGCAACACGCACGAAAGGATTGTCATGATTGGCGCGAGCAAGCCGCCGGGCGCGCGGAAAGGCCGCGGGCGGTTCGGCTGGCGATAACGCAGAATCAGCACGCCGCCGGCAACCAGCGCGAAGGCAAAGAGAGTTCCGATATTCGAGAGGTCCGCGAGCGTGCCAATGTCGAGCAACCCTGCGGGAATGCCGACGACGAATCCCGCGACCCACGTGGAAAAATCCGGCGTGCGAAAGCGCGGGTGGACGCGGCTGAAAATGCCTGGGCAGCAAGCCGTCGCGCGACATCGCGAACCACACGCGCGCCTGCCCCAGCTGAAAAACCAGCAGCGAGGAAATCATTCCCATCAGCGCGCCGATCAGGACGACCAGGCGGATGTTGCCAAAATGCAGCCGCTTCATCGTGTTGACGACCGGCGCGGCATCGTCAACCAATGTCTGCCACGGCACGATTCCCGTAAGAACCACCACGACGCCGATATAAAGCACCGTGCAAATCACGAGCGTGGCGATGATTCCGATCGGCAGATCGCGCTGCGGATTCTTGCACTCCTCGGCGGCGGTGGAAACCGAATCGAAGCCAATATATGTGAAGAAAATAATCGAGCCGCCGGTGAGAATGCCGGGCCAGCCGTTGGGCGCAAACGGATGCCAGTTCGCTGGATGAATGAATCGCGCCGCGAATCCGATAAAGATCAGAATGGCGGCGATTTTCATCAGCACCATCACGTTGTTCGTGCGCGCCGATTCCCTGATTCCGCGCACCAGAACGACCGTCAGCAGCATGACGATGACGAACGCGGGCCAGTTGAATCCGAAGTGCCAGCCGGGATCGTACAGCGTGTTTCCCTTGCAGGTCGGTGAGGCCCGACGGGCAGATACGCGGGCGTGATCCAGCGCAGATCCGGGTGCCAGCCGAACCAATCGAACAGGTCCACCATATGCGCCGAGAATCCCACGCTCACGGCCATATTCGAGACGGCATATTCGAGGATCAAGTCCCAGCCGATGATCCAGGCGATGAGTTCGCCCATCGTCGCGTAGGTGTACGTGTAGGCGCTGCCTGCGATGGGAATCATGGCCGCCAGTTCCGCGTAGCAGAGAGCTGCGAAGCAGCAAACGACGCCCACCAGAGCGAACGAGAGCGCAATTGCGGGTCCCGCGCCGGGCCGGCCGAAAGACGCGGAATGATAGATCAGGTATTCAATTAGGTGGAGTTGAAGACGGAGCTGAACTGCATCTTCTCGCCGGCAATCGCCGTTCCGACGACGGTGAAAATTCCGGACCCGATCACCGCGCCGATGCCGAGCGACGTCAGACTCAACCAGCCGAGCGACTTCTTCAGACGCTTCTCGGGCCTGTCGGCGTCGGAGATGAGCTGATCGATGTTCTTGGTGCGGAACAGCTGTGGGTCCAATCGCCACCTTCCCGGTGCGACCGAAGAAAACTCTACCTTGGCAGACCCTTCCGCGCAACCTGTCCGTGGGGACACGCGCGGCTTTCAGCGAATTCAGGCAAGTTGCAGATTTGCATACCGTTCGAGCAGTTTCTTGGGGCCGTAATCCTGAAAGCTGACGGTGATTTTGCGGTCTTCGCCTTCGCCTTCGACTTCGATGATCGTGCCAATGCCGAACTTCAAGTGCCGCACCCGCGTACCGATGAGCGGATCTTTGGACGCCGCGGCGATTTTCGGCGCCGGACGCCCGTACGGAGTGCGCGTGCTGGCGATGGGAGTAGCCCTTCCGAAAATTCCGGATCAGGCTTCGTAGCGGCGCGTTTCGCCCGGCTCGGATTGCGAACCGGCGGCGGCTTCGATCAAGTCGCGCGGAATCTCGGCAAGAAACCGCGACGGCAGGGAAGCGCGCAGCCGGTCTTCGCCGTAGCTGCGGCGATAGATCGCGCGCGAGAGCACGAGCGATTTCTTCGCGCGCGTCATGCCGACGTAAAAAAGCCGCCGCTCCTCTTCGACCTCGCCGGGAGTGTCGATCGACGCGGCCGTGCGGCAGCACGCCTTCTTCGAGCCCCGCGAGAAAGACGGCGTCGAACTCGAGGCCCTTGGCGCTGTGCAGCGTCATCAGCGAGACGGGAACGTCTTCCTCGTATTCGTCGGAGTCGCTGACGAGCGCGGCGTGATCGAGCAAATCTTCGAGCGTTTGCCCCTGCTCGGTGGCTTCCGCCATGGCGTTGGAAAGCTCGCGCAGATTTTCGGCGCGCGAAGTGTGCTCGATATTGTCCTGCTGCTCGACCCAGTTGAGATAGCCGGTGCGATCGAGCACGCGCTCGATCAATGCTGCGGGCGGCATTTCGTGGCATTCCTCCTGCAGCGTCTCGATCAATTCGCGGAAGGAATTCAGTGCGCCGGCGATTTTCTTGCCCGTGGTGAATTCGCCGGCGCGAATCATCTCCCAGAGCGATTTGCCGGTCTCTTTGGCGCGCGCTTCGAGAACGGCGACGGTGGTGGCGCCGATTCCGCGCGGCGGCACATTCAGCACGCGCAGCAGCGCGACATCATCTTCGGGATGGAAAATCAGCCGCACGTAGGCCAGCGCGTTGCGAACTTCGGCGCGTTCGTAAAAGCTGAATCCGCCGACCACGCGATAGCGGATGCCCAATCGCCGCAAGACCTCTTCAAACGAGCGCGATTGCGCGCCGGTGCGATAGAGAACGGCGACGCGGGCTTCGGAATCGTTGCGCACGACCGCGGAAATCTCCTCGCAGATGAATTCCGCTTCGCGCAACGGAATCCGGCGCTTCGAAAAAGCGCAGCCGGTCGCCCGACTCCGAGCGTCGCCTGCAGATTCTTGCCGAGCCGGTCGGAATTGTTCTTCACCACGGCCGCGGCGGCATCGAGAATCGTCTGCGTCGAGCGATAATTTTCCTCGAGGCGAATGATCTTGGCTCCGGAGAAATCCTCGGTGAAGCGCTTCAGATTTCCCGCGCGCGCGCCGCGCCAGCCGTAAATCGATTGATCTTCGTCGCCGACTACGCAGATATTCTTCCGCGCGCCCGCCAGCAGGCGCACCAGCTCTTCCTGCGCGCGATTCGTGTCCTGAAATTCGTCCACCATCAGATATTGGAATTGCGCGCTCCATGCCGCGCGCACGTCGGCATGGTCGCGCAGCAACTCCACCGCGCGCAGAAGCAGATCGTCGAAATCGAGCGCCGCCGCTTTGCGCAGGATTTCGTTGTAGGCGCGAAAAACCTTGGCGGCGTCCTGGCGGCCCGGATCGCGCATCTGGCTGGCCTGGGATTCCATTTCGTCCGGACGTGATGCCGTGATTTTTCGCGTGGCTGATCTGCGAGCGAATGCTGCGCGGCGGGTAATCCTCGGCGGACAGACCGAGCTGCAGAAGCGCGCGCTTCACGGCGGCAGTCTGATCGTCGTCATCGTAAATCGCGAAATCGCGCGGAAGGCCGAGGTGCTGCGCTTCGCGCCGCAGCAGGCGCGCGCAAAAGGAATGAAACGTGGAAACCCAGACATCGAACGCGCCGCGGCCGCTGGCGCGCAGAAGTTCGCTGATGCGCTCCTTCATCACGCCCGCGGCTTTGTTCGTGAACGTGACGGCGAGAATCGAACTCGGCGGCACGCCCTGCTCGATCAGATGCGCCACGCGATAGGTGATCACGCGCGTCTTGCCCGTGCCCGCGCCCGCGAGCACCAGCAGCGGCCCTTCGGTAGCGAGCACAGCTTCGCTCTGGCGTTCGTTGAGGCCGGCGACGAGTGGCGACTCTCTGAGGAGAATTGCTCAAGCACGAATTCTATCCGACCGGATGAGATTGAGCAATTTCACGGCGCGCGTGTTCCGGGACGACGCGGCAAACTCTGCTACAATCGGCCGATTTCATCGGGCTTCCGCGCAAAATGAACAACATCAAAATCCCGCACTGGCTGGCCGCAATCGTCGCTACGATGGGCGGCGGGGGATTGTTTCGTCGCGACTTTCCTTGATTCGTCGGTGCTGACGCTTCCGTTCATCGCGGACGCGCTGGTGATTGATCTTTCGATTCAGCGGCCGGCGCGGATGCCCTATTACTGCGCCATGGCCGCGCTCGGTTCGCTCGCCGGCTGCATCTGGATTTACCTGCTCGCGAAAAAAGGAGGCGAGGCGTTCTTTCATCGCAGCGCGGGGAAACGCGCGAACACGGTCAAGCGTTGGGTGCAGGGCAACGCGTTTCTGAGCGTCTTCATTCCGGGCATTCTGCCGCCGCCGTTTCCGTTCAAGATATTCGTGCTTGCGGAAGGAGTGTTTCAAGTTCCGCTGAAGACTTTTGTTCTCGCTCTGCTGCTGGGCCGCGGGCTGCGATATTTCCTCGAGGGAATTCTGGCGGTGCGATACGGAAACGCTGTGCTGCCTTTCCTGATGGCGCATAGGATCGGCTTCGCTCTTTCCGTGGTCGCCGTCCTGCTGGTGTTGTACGCGGCGGGCCGATTGCTGCACCGCGATTCGCACGCCGCCGACTAACGCCCGACTAGGGATTTGGATTCGAAGCGAAGTAAAACCCCTGATGAGTGATCTGCATATTGCTGTTGAAGTCCACGCGCACGAATATGTTCGCGGGCTGATCGTCCTCGTCCGCGAAACGCAGGTCGCGCACTTCCACCCGATAGCCTGCTTCGAGCGGCTGAACTCTGGCGAACGGGACCTTTGCATAGAGCAAGAATTTCTGCGCTGCCGGCGATCTTTCTCCGGCGGCTAGCGCGGGCGAATCTTCCGGCTTGAAGAGGCTGACGCTTCGGTCGGAATCGAATCCATCACCCTTGCCCACCGAAACGTCCACAACTTCCAGAGTGTTGTCCGTCTCGGCGATGCCGCGCCACGAAAACGGCGCGGAGGGTTCGGGAAACGCCGCGGCCGAAAGCGCGATTCTGCCGTGGTATTCACGCGAAATGAGCAGATCGATTGCCCGGCTGTGCAGATTTGCGCGCGCACCAAAATATGCCGCGAGCAGTACGAGCGTAGCGATTGCTGCGCGGCTCCCGCCCGGTCCCTTCTTACTCGCGCCGACCTCTTCGTTTACAAGCGTAAACAGCAGGGGAAGCAGCAGCCCGGCCATTAACAGAAGCAGAGTCCAAAGATCGAGATCGTTGATGAGGTTCCACGCGGACCAGTGCACGCGAAAGGGCCAAAGAAGCTGGACTCCCACTCCGCTCGCGAGATCGAGCAGCACGTGACCGGCGGCGCCGATGGCGCAAACAGCGAACGCAGCGCCGAAAGCGAGCGGCTCGGCAGTTTTCGTTGCGTTCTTCCTCGAGGGCATCCTGCGATCGAGCGCGCAGAAAGCGCCGGCGACCGCGCACGCCATTACCGCCGAGCCCGCGACGGAATGCAGCGCCGTGCGATGAAATCGCATGAAGGCGCTTGCGCCGCCGAGATAGCTCGCGTAGTCGAGATCGGGCGCGAGGCCGGAAACAACCAGCATGGCCGTGCCGAAACGCGGCAAGCGCCTTCCACCGGCGCGCGCGAGAGCCAGCGACGTAAACGCATGTGTGAACGGTTCCACGATTTTATGTTGCAGGAAAGATTCGATCTATTGCGCTGTCGGCGTCACGATCGAGAGCGCGTCGGGCACGATCCGGAATTCGATCGGCAGAGGCCCGACCGGCTCGCCATCCACCTGAGCGTACACCGGTTCGCTGCCAACGGATTCGCAAATCACTTCGGTCGCCTTCCACGTCTCGATTCCGTCCATTTTGCGCAGCGTGCCCATCCACATCGCGGGCAGGCATGCGAGATAGGCCAGGCGGCTGCGCTTGGAATTCGTCAGAAACTCGAACGAATCCTCGAAGAGGCTCGCTTCCGTCGTGATTTTGAACGGGCCGCCATAGTGCGCGGTTCTTCCGGCCACGATGATCGTCGCGCTAAAATCTCGTCCGCCGGAATGAATTCGCATTTCCGGGAAACCGTAGCGGAAAAGCTGGCGGAACCCCTCGACCCAGTAGGCGAAAACTCCCGCGCTTTTCTTCAGACCTTCGTTCACGCAGTTGACGATCGCGCCATCCGGTCCCGCGCCTGCGACCGAAAGAAAATAGCGGCCGTCGCGCGAAATCGCCGCGGAGTGATTTCCGTTAGTGGGCAAAGCCATGCCCAAAGCGATTCGCCGAATTGTCGCCATCTGGGATCAGCCGTGCGGCGCGCGGAATGTCCCAGGGAATACTCAGCTCTTTGGCGAGAATGTTCGCGGTACCGGCGGGCAGCAGCGCCATGGGCACCTGGCTGCGCGCGAGGCCGTTGACGATTTCGTTGATCGTGCCGTCGCCGCCGCAGGCGATGACCATGCCGCGGCGCTGTTCGACTGCCTGTCGCGCGATTCTCGTGGCGGCGCCGGGCCCGGTGGTAGGCGCAAGTTCCGCGGCAATGCCCGCATCCTTCAATATGCGCACCGCGTGTTCGATTTCCGCGAAGCGGCTTTGGCGTTTGCGCCCGCTTGTAGGGTTGTAGATCAGCAGCGCGTCTTTGATTTCATGTGGCATCGGATCGTCCCGAAGATTCGGGGCAAGCGCGCATTGTATAATACCGGCGAGCATTGACGGACCAGCTCCCGCTGAGGTTTCCATGCCGAAAAACAGCAAGGCCGCAAAAGAGATCGAGGCGCTGCGCGAGAAAATTCGCCGCCACGAATATCTCTATTACGTCGCGGACGATCCCGAAATTTCCGACGCCGCGTTTGACCGGCTGATGAACCAGCTCAAGGAACTGGAAGCCGCACATCCTGAGCTGATCACGCCAGATTCGCCCACGCAGCGCGTGGGCGGCGCTTCCGCGCGAGGGTTTCCAGCAAGTTCGCCACAAAATCCCGATGGTCAGCCTCGACAACGCATTTTCGTTCGAGGCGCTTGGCGAATTCGACAGGCGTGTGCGGGAGCTGACGGGCCGCGAAAAAGTGGACTACGTCGGGGAGCATAAATTTGACGGATTGAGCCTTTCGCTCATCTACGAGAAGGGAATGCTCGTTCGCGGCGTCACGCGCGGCGACGGCACTACGGGCGAAGACGTGACGCCCAACGTGAAGACGATTCGATCGATTCCGCTGACGATCGCGCCCGCGCTGCTGAAAAAGGCTGGCCTTGTCCGGGAACTTTGAAGTGCGCGGCGAAGTGATCATGACGCATAAATCTTTTCAGCAATTGAATCTGCAGCAGACTGAAACCGGCGGAAAGATTTTCGCGAACCCACGCAACGCGGCTGCGGGCGGAGTGCGCGTGCTCGATCCGAAGATTACCGCCTCGCGACGGCTCGATTTCTTCGCCTATTACATTCTGGTGGAGGGGCGGGCCGCGAAGAAACGCCTGTCGGAAGTTCTGGAAACGCTCGCGGTGCTGCAGTTCAAAGCCAGCGACGATTGGAAGCTTTGCCACTCGCTCGGCGAAGTCGAGCGCTATATCGAAAGCTGGGATTCGCGGCGCGAGAAACTTGCGTATGAAATTGATGGCATCGTCGTGAAGGTTGATGAAATCGCGCTGCAGAATGAGCTGGGCTTCACTTCGAAGGCGCCTCGCTGGGCAATCGCCTACAAATATCCCGCGCATCAGGAAACCACGCTGCTGAAGGAAATACTAGTGAGCGTCGGGCGGACGGGAGTGCTCACTCCTTTTGCGGTTTTCGAGCCAGTGCAAATCGGCGGCGTAACCGTCGTCGAAGTCTACGCTTCACAATCTCGACGAAGTCCGCAGGCTCAATGTCCACGCGGGTGACACGGTCCTGGTCGAGCGTGCCGGAGAAGTAATTCCGCACGTGCTGAAAGTGGTGAAGCACGGCACCGAAGAGAAAGAGTTCGAGATGCCGTCGAAGTGCCCGGAATGCGGCACGCGAATTCACAAAGCCGAAGAGGAAGTGGCATATCGCTGCGTGAATGTCTCGTGTCCGGCGCGGCGCAGGGAATCGTTTCTGCATTTCGCGGGACGCCACGCCATGAATATCGACGGGCTGGGCGACAAAATTGTCGATCAGCTTGTGGAGAAGGGGATCGTGAAGGATTTCGCCGATCTCTACAGCCTCAAGCTCGAGAAAGTCTCCGACCTCGAGCGCATGGCGGAAAAATCGGCTCAAAACCTGCTCGACGAAATCGCCGCGAGCAAGAAAAACAGCCTCTCCCGGCTGATTTATGCTCTCGGAATCCGTTTCGTCGGCGAACGCACCGCGCAACTGCTCGCGGCGCATTTCGGCTCGATGGACAAGCTCGCCGCAGCGAGCGAAGAGGAGCTGACGGGCGTGACCGAAGTCGGTCCGAAGGTTGCCGAAGGAATTCTGGAGTTCTTCTCCGAATCCGCAAACCGCAAGCTCATCGAGCGCCTGCGCGCCGCGGGCGTGAACATGAAGGACGAGCGCCAGGCGCCGAAGAGCGCGAAGTTCGCCGGCATGACCTTCGTCTTCACCGGCACGCTCGCGAAGCGATCGCGCGAGGAAGCCGAAGCGCTCGTCGCCTCGCACGGCGGCAAAGCCGGCTCTTCGGTGAGCAAGAAAACCAACTACGTGGTCGTCGGTGCCGATCCCGGCTCAAAATTCGAGAAGGCTAAATCCTTGAAGGTTCCCATTCTCGACGAAGCCCAATTCGAGAAGCTCGTCGCTGCGAAGTAGAATAGTCGCCAAAAAAGAGTAGTGCGGCATCGGTTAACTGCGACATAATCCGCGCCGATATGCAGCCGCAAAGCCCTTGGACGACGTGCCGGCGCTTTTGTTCGAAGCGTTTTGCCCGCTGAGCCCGCGCATTGGCTGATCCTTATCGGTTCTACACTCCTCTACATCTCCTTAAACATTCATTGGTGGTCCGGCCCACTTCCTCCCGCGGCAGAATCGTATTCCTGGCGGATACGCACGGCGGCGATTACCCGCCTGTTCCTATTGGCGGGAGCGGCCGGGCTACTATCTGTGCTTCGTTTCGCGCAGAAAGCGGGGCTATTTTCCGTTTTTTCTGGCGTTGGCGCCTGCGGCGATCGCGCTGGCTGCAATGGCGGCCCTCGCTTTCTCGTGGGAAGAGGTAGCGCGCGGGCAGAGGAGCGTCATCAGGCAGACCCTCGGGCCTGATTTTGTGTGGCATGGAGAGGTAATCAAGGCTCTCTTAACGGATTTCACGGCTGGATTTTGGGCAGCAGCTCTCGGTTTTGCGTTGGTAGTTGTGTTCCTACTGCTCTACCGCGCCGGGCGAAGCACTCTGCCAATCCGCCTGCGTCCGCGACCGGTTGCTTCAGGCGAAGGCCTGGAGCAGGAACAGCGCGAATCCATGCGTTTCGCCTGGATGATGATTACTCTGCTTCCCCTCGTTTCTTTTGTGGTCAGTTCCCCAATTGTTTTTGCGGGCCCGCTGATGGGTTTCCTGAGCTCACATTCTAATTTCGTGGATTGGATTGGTGACGCGCTCGACGCGCTTTCGATTCTCGTCTTGAGCATCTGGGCGATGGGGAAATATGCGGCATTTACGTTGCGAAGGAGCTTCCGTATGCCGCGGTGGATTTATCTCGGCATTGCGGTAGTCCTCCCTCCCGCCCTGGCCGCGATCTGGCCCCTCTGCACCTACGCTTATGACCGCATCCATTGGGCTGCCTTCTCGTTTGGCTTATACCCGACACAACCGATGACGTATTTCGCGTTTCCAATTGCATCGTGGCTACCGATGCTCGTCCCAGCGCTAGCTGAAGAAATAGCCTGGCGCGGATTCTTGCAGCCGCGATTCATACGCCGGTATGGAATCGCACGCGGGATATTTTTCGTGGGACTGGTCTGGGGCGCATTCCATTTCATATCCGATTTTAAGGGTCAGATGACCGCAACCGTTATCATTCTCACATTGATTAGGCGCCTTTTCACGACCATTGCTCTGAGCTACGTGCTGGCGTGGCTGACGATCCGGTCTCGATCGGTTTTGGCAGCGGCGTTCGCGCATGGGTTCTACAACATATTTCTCAACCTGCCTGTGCACACGTCGTGGTGGCTGATGCCGGCGCTCTGGGCCGCTTGTGCGTGGGTTCTGTTTCGGTATTTCCCCGTGGAGGCTACTGACGAAAGTGCTGTTGCAGAGGCCGGGCCAACTCTTGAGCCTGCAATTTAGAGGTATAATAAATACAGCGGGTGAGTCGGGTGATCGCCGGTTGGCATTTCGCAAGAAGTGCGAACGGGAGGAAAGTCCGGACTCCGGCCGTGGTGAACTCGCAAGAGCCGGCCACGGCAGGGCAACGCGCCTGGTAACGCCAGGGGGTTGCGTCCTCGGATGAGCGAAAGCGCGTTCGAATGGCGCGGCTACGGAAAGTGCCACAGAAAATAAACCGCCGGTGATGCTTGCACCTCGGCGGCAGGCTTTCGGAAAAACCGGAAGCCCGCCTGTTTCGGTCGAGCGCATTTGGTAAGGGTGAAAAGGTGGGGTAAGAGCCCACCGCCCGGATGGCAACATCCGGGGCACGGAAAACCCCGCGTGGAGCAAGGCCAAATAGGAGGGGAGGGCTGGCCCAGCCCGTATGCGTTTCGCTCGCAAGAGCGGCGCTGCGACCCTCGGGTAGGCTGCTTGAGTCCCGGAGCGATTCGGGACCTAGAGGAATGATCGCCGCGTTGCGTGCGCCTCAAGCATCTTGATGCAAATCAAGGTGCCGGTCACGCGGCGGACAGAATCCGGCTTACAGACTCACCCGCTACTATTTTTTTCTGATTTATGGCATCCGGCCGGCCAGCGAGAGATTCTGAAGTTGTTTCTCCCGCTGGCCGAATTTGCCAAGAACCACAAATTCGACGACGCTGATGGCAGCGATCGCCGCCATCATGTACCAGCCCGCGGCGAATCGCCCCGTCCAGTCGCGCAAAGCTCCAAGCATCTGCGGCCCCAGATATCCGCAAACTCCCGCTCCCAAACTTACGATTCCCATCACGTTGCCGGTCTGCCGTCCGCGGAGAACATCGGCGGCGATGCCATAGATCTGGTTTGTCGCCGTGAATCCGATGCCCAGAATTGACGCCGCGCCGATTCGGAATACGACCAGATGGTCGTCGTCATCGCCAGGCACGCGGGGATCAGAAGCGTCATCAGTGTTCCCATGATGATCCACTTGTTGTACCGGTCCATGAGATAGCCGACGAGAAGATTGAGAAATATTGCGACAATATACCCGCTGCTGATGATCCACGATGCGGACACTGCATCGAGCTTGAATATAGACGCGGCGGCAGAAGGGACGAAGAAAGTTACGCTGAACGATGGCATGCCCACGAGTCCGAAAAGCAGCGCCAGCGCCCAAACCATAGGCATACGGAATGCGCTGGGCGCGTCTGAATCGCTCGCCCGAGATTCGCCAATCGAATGTGCTTCCGCACGCTCCGAGCCAGCGGAAAAATCCTTATAGAAGATCGCGACAACCACTGCGCCCAGAACTGCCGCCAATCCGAATGCGCGAATGCCGTCCCGCCATCCGAATGCCTGCCCAATGTGACTGCCGAAGGGCGCACCAATCACCGACGCAAGGGACGACATTGCGCCGAGGATTCCCATCGATCGTCCCCGCAGCGACGGGCGGACAGGTCAGACCGATGGCCGTCAGTACGCAGACGAACGCGAAGCGGTAGCCGGTGATCCACAGCCCGCGCCCAAGGAATGCGTTCGTGAAACTGTTGGCCATGCTGAGCGCACCCAGGCCCAGAGCGACAACCAGCAGGCCCATGATCAGGACTCTCTTTTCCCCAAAATACTTCGCCGCCAAGCCGGCGGGTACGCTCATTACGATTGCCAGCAGGCCGTAGACTCCCGTGAAGAGGCCGATCTGGGAGTACGACATTCCGAACGCTTGTTGAATGCGAGGAAGCAGCGGCGCAAAACCGAGGCTGGAAATCTGCAGCGCCATCATGCCAAACAGCGTTGCCGCGAAAGGTATGACCCACCGCTTGTTCGCCGCTTGCGCTTCTGTCACAAGCGCTCCTCGATGAATCGGCCCACTCGCTCGATCATTTCGGCGGCGTTCCAGTTTCGAGGGTCAACCATGTCCGTGAAAACAGGAAGCACAGGAATGCCCGCCCGCTCGAGCGCGCGCTCGATGAAACGGTTTCCCGCAGCCGAAGGCTTCGTGCCGAGCGGCGTGAGCACTAGCGCTCCATCAATGCGATGGCGCTTGGCTTGGTCCACGATCCACTCATTCGCCCACGGCGGGTGGTGAAGTTGCTCGTTCATGCTGACGGTCCGGCTTGCCAGCGCCGCGAGTGGATCATCGAGTCCGTAGCGGATGTAGCCGTCGGGGCCGAACGCCAGATACATGGACCAAACGAACACAGCGCCGTACTTCTGCTCAAACGCGGTGTAGAAATCGGTGTCGTGCCATAGCCCTGCGCCGACCCACATGAGCCGCCGTTTTTCACCGGGAAACGCCGCGATGCCCGATTCGACGCGAGACTTCACTTCATCGCGAAAATTCTTCGCATGCTGGATCGCCCATTCGCTTCCGCGGAGCCATTGCGCCGCCATCACGTTGGTGATCTGTTCGTTCATGCGCACGGGAGTTTTCGGCGCATTGCAGATTAGTTCGCGAACTTCTTCGAAATACTCTTCCTGGCGGTTCACGCCTTCCATTAGCGCGCGCAGCGCAGCCGGATCGAATGTTCGCCCGGTGATGCGCTCGAGCACACGGATCAGATCGCGGAACTGCGCGACCGTTAGATCGAGCCGGTGCTCTTCGAATAATTCGCGCCAGCGATGCCGGCTGAGTTCCCACCAGCGCGGAGGCAGCTCAGTGGCGCCGGGATTATCCAGAGCGAAGAATTCGGTACCGAATGCGTCCGCCCAAATAGAGAAGACTCGCTGGATGCAATCGCATGTAAGCCGCGCGGCAAGCAGCGCGGGTTTCGGCAGGCCACCCCACGGCGCTTCGCTGGGATTGTCGGCGAGCGTGCAGGCCATGGACAGGCTGCAATACCGGCAAAGGCCATCGTGGAATCCCATCGAGTTCATCGCATCGAGATATTTTGGCGCGAGGCGTTTCGCGGCGATCACGGCCGACCACCACTGATTGCTCACCGCGGGCAGGCCCATCACATGGAAAAGTTCGAATGGCATGTCCGCCTGGAGAATCGCGTAGGGGCGGTGGCTTTCGAAGACGTCGCGGCGCAATTGCGCGAACCATTCCTTTTGGTATGCGCCAGCCGCCAGCGTGGACTGCAATTGTTTTTCGGACATTGATCTCTAGAGTTTCCGCGCGATTTCTTTCACGAAATGCTCGATGCTCCTGTGCGTTTCCGAACTTAGTTCTCCGGCGATCGGATCCTCGCGGATCACCAGGCTCGAAATTCCGAGGCCATCGAGGAAAAGTTTCTGTCTCGGGTAATCCCAACCGAGCGCATAGTCTTCCGATGGAAGATAGAACACAACGCCATCCACGCCCTCCCGCACGCGGGATTCGAACCAGCGATCCGCGGCGCTTGGAGGAAACACGCGTGGACTCGGCGCCTCCAGATAATAATGCTCGAAAATCGCAGTAAGAGCGTCGCCGCCCGCGTCGATATCGGCGCCGACGCTTCGCGCGCCCCACCAATCGTCCTCCGCCACCACAATTGCCCCGTGCGATTCAAGCGCAGCGTGCAACTGCACATGATCGAGCGGAGCGCCCTTGATTAACACTCTCGCGCCCGACAGAGACTCCCGTCGCTCGAAAATTGTGGCGGCTTCCGTCGCGAGCTGCGCGTATCCCGCGCGAGCCATGAACCAATAGGCGCCAACCAGCGGAAGCGCTTCCGTGCCGCTCAGCCGAGGTACGCCTCGCCGGAGTCCTAACAACCGGCGAACTGCCGCGCGAGCCGCGTTTGATTCGGCGATGGCGTCCGTCAAGTCCCGTGCCGCGATCGACCGGCCCGCGATTTCCTCCAGCTTTCGCTTTAATTCCCGGGTTCGGGAGGCTCCATACGCGTCGGATTCCGCCGACCGCGAATGCAACAGGTCGTAGAGATAGACCGGTGGCATTCCTTCACGCGCACCCTCCCGGTCGACCTCCCGTAGATAGAGGAAGAGTTTGTATTCCTGCTCGGACGTGCGCGATAGGACGATGGCGCTGAGGAAGTTCCACTCGCCATTGACGGCGCTTTCGAATATTTGCCGGGTTCGCTCCGGAAAAACATTTGCCTCCATGAACTCGTCGGCTGCGGGAGTGGCGCGCCGCGGCGGACGCAGGATGACCGGGAAGAACCCTGCCGCGCGTATTAGTTCCCATGGAATGGTGTTGGACGTGAGGCCCACGATGGGGACGCCGGCGCGGTGGGCCTCAAGCGCCTGCGCCATCGGATTTTCGTAATGCCATGCCAGGCGCGTGGCCGCGCCGCTCGATTGGTCCATCGGGAGACTCAGATCACTTTTCGCGCGCGCAAGGCCTCGATTTTTTCGCGTGAATATCCAAGCACTTGACCGTAAATCTCTTCGTTGTGCTCGCCGATCTCAGGTGCCGGCCGGTCAAACTCCGCAGTCGAGCCGGAAAAGTGAATCGGCATTCCCATTCCGTACACGTCTCCTACATCCCCGTACTTTGGGTGCGCCAGCGGCACAGTCTCCCGCCTGGCCACCACCTGAGGGTCGCGCATGGCGGCGTCCGGGTGCCGCACTTCGGCCGACGGCACGCCGGCGGAGTCCAGTTTTGCGATTGCCTCCGCCGTGGTCATCGACCGCGTAAATCCTTGCACCAACTCGTCGAGTTCGTCGGAGTGTTGCACGCGGCCGTCGCGCGTAGCAAATCGCGCATCATCCGCCATTTCCTTTCGCCCCATCGCCGCATACAGCGAACGCGCGAACGCATCCGTTGGCGCGCACAGCGCGATGAATCCGTCTCGCGTGGGATATACGCCAAACGGCGCCAGCCGCGGAACGGTTTGACCCGTGCGCAGTGGCACGCCGCACCGTTCCAAAATGTCGTAGGATTCGCACGCCACCATCGTGGTCATCGCGCCAAGCATGGAGATATCCACGTGCTGCCCCACGCCCGTTCGATGCGCCTGATGCAAGGCCGCCAGCACTCCGATCACTCCGAAGAGCGGCGCGGTAAGATCGGCGAACGGCACTCCGACGCGGACCGGAGGATCGTCGGGGCTTCCCGACGCAAACATCACCCCGCTCAAAGCCTGAATAATTGCATCCATCGCTTTGCCGGATCCGGGATCGCCCGCGCTGCCGAAACCGGTGATCGAGCAATAGACGATCCGCGGATTGATCTCGCGCCCGTAAGCGTAATCGACTCCCAGTCGCTCAAGAACGCCGCGGCTGAAATTCTCAACGACGACATCCGCCTTTTTCAGCAGGTCAGCGAACACATCGCGTGCTTCGGGAGATTTCAGATTCAGCGTGATGGCAAGTTTGTTTCGCAGCCGGTTGAGCGCGGAAACCGATATATCGTCGTCATTCTCGCGCGTTAATGTCGCGCCATTTCTGCCCAGGTAGGGAGCGTTGCTCCGGCACGTATCTCCGGCAGCGGGGTTTTCGATCTTGATTACCCGCGCGCCGAGGCCACCCAGCAGGAGAGTTGCAAACGGTCCGGCCAGCGCCACGGTCAAGTCGAGCACGGTGACGCCTTCGAGCGGACGCGGAAGGTTATTCGATGTATTCGATGCTTTAGGCTTCCCCATTTGTGACGGAACCCAAAAGTGCCTTTTGTGCCAGCGAATGGGTGAGTCTACATCAGCACCGCTGGTTGTGCAGTCGGATTTGAAGGCGCGACTCTGCACTCGGATCGCTGCTATCCGTGAGCCTGGACTCGACGCCGCGGCGCTAGCCCGTTTGTTCTCCGCGCTGTGGTGGATTCGGCTCACGTTGGTCGCCGAGTACTGGCAGTTCCGGTGCCGCGCCTCTATCATCGACCCGAAAATCGCCCGTTCGCGACTCAATTTGGACCATAACTTGCTGCGTCATGTAGCACGGCGCGCGGTTTGCGTGTCTCATGATTCAGCAATTGCCCCATATCCGACAACTATAGTATCGTTCGCCGATGGCACGGCCAGCGCGGCGCAGGAATACGGTCTCCAAACTGGGAAAAAATCATAAGAAGAGAGGCAAGAAAATGGCATCCCCAGCGAAATCCCATTCGAACAATACTCCCGAGGTCGAGGGTCACGAAGGCGCGAATGTAGACAAGATACGCGACATTCTGTTCGGCTCGCAGATGCGCGACTACGACAAGCGCTTTGGGAGGCTGGAAGACCGCCTGATCAAGGACGCCGAGTCATTGCGCGAAGAGATGAAGAAGCGCTTCGAGACTCTCGAGGCGTTCGTGCAAAAAGAGCTTGAATCGCTGGGAGTGCGCCTGAAAACCGAGAAAGCCGAGCGTGCTGAATCCGTGAAGGAATTGGGAGTGACGTTTCGCGATTCTTCGAAGGCGTTCGACAAGCGCCTCGGAAGCCTGGACGACCAGCTCACCGGCGATACCGCGGAGCTGCGCGCGCGAATTCTGGAGCAGTCGAAGGCGCTGACCTCCGAAATTGCCGAAAAGTCTCGCGAGGTAAAGCGATTGCTCGACACAGAAGTCGAAACGCTGCGCATGGACAAGGCAGATCGCGAGGGCCTTGGCGATCTTTTCACCGAGTTCGGCATGCGCTTGAAGAACGAGTTTAATCTTCCCGAGAAATAGGCTCCAGTCCCGCTCGCCCGCGCGTTTCCCCGAGCGAGTAGGGTCTTGAGCCAACATGCGCCATGGCCGCCCCTCACATGAGCGAAAAGCCCGCTGACGGCGTCGACCGCCCTTCCGCCGGAGGCTCACCGCACGACGACGAAAAAGCTCTCCAGGAACTTCGCTCGCTCCTTCTCAGCGAAGAACAACACGAGATCGTCGCGATCCGCGAGCGGCTGGAAAGCACCGAGCAACGCGCGCGGGATGTCAGCGAGGTTGTCGCAGAAGCAATCGAATTGCGACGCGCTCAGGGCGGCGATCGGGCGCTGAGCGCGGCTCTCACCCCGACCGTCGAAGAGGCGGTGCGCGAATCAGTCCGCAAGGATTCGCACGTCCTGGTCGAGGCGCTCTTTCCCGTGATGGGGCCGGCGATTCGCCGCGCCGTGGCCGAGGTTTTCCGCTCGACGGTGGAATCGTTCAATCAGGTTCTGGAGAGCACGTTTTCCGTTCGAGGCCTCCAATGGCGGTTCGAAGCTATTCGCGCTGGACGCCCGTACGCGGAAGTGGCCCTCTTGCGAAGCCTGGTCTATCGCGTCGAGCAGGTCTTCCTGATCCACTTGAAAACCAGCCTGGTCTTAGAGCACGTCGTGGATCCGGCTGTAGTCACACAAGACGCGGACATGGTTTCGAGCATGCTTTCGGCGATTCGAGACTTCGTTCGGGATTCGTTCGACGCCGCAACAGAGCGATTCGCTCGATAGTTTGCAGATGGGCCAGGTACAGGTGTGGATCGAGCAGGGACCGCAAGCGATTATCGCCGCCGTGATTCGCGGGCAGGCTCCTCAGGAGCTGCGGCTCACGCTGAAGGAAAAATTGGAGGAAGCGCATCGCCTCTTTTCCCGCGAGCTGGAAGAATTCGACGGCAATCCCGCGCCGTTCGAGACTTTTCGTCCCGAGCTCGTCGCGTGCCTGACCGCTTCATATCGGCATCAAAAACCGGCGAAGTCTCGCCCTTACCTGCCCGTCGGAGCGACTGTTGTGGCCCTGCTATTGGCGGGATGGCTCGGGTACTCAGCGATTCAGAATCACAAGTGGGCGCTATACGTCGAGAACTTGAAGCAGCAGCCGGGGATTGTGGTCACGTCATTCCAAAAGGCTGGTGGCCGCTATCGCATTCAGGGGCTGCGCGATCCGCTGGCGGTGGACCCGTCTTCGCTCCTGGGCAAGCTCAATCCCCGCAGCGCGGAATTTCACTGGAGCGCCTTTTACGCGCTGGATGATTCGCTCGTCCTGAAACGCGCGATCGCTCTGTTGCACCCGCCCGCCGATGTGACGCTCTCCGTGCAAGACGGTGTTCTCCACGCTGCGGGAGACTCTTCGGCGGAGTGGAAGAAGAGCATGCAGGAGCGCGCTCCCTTGATTGCCGGCGTCACGGCCGTGGACGATCAAGACCTGAATGACGAGAACAGCCCCAAACGATTGAAGGCCGCGCTGGAGTCCAGAGTCATCCTGTTCGATATAGCGCGGGCGGAAGTCAGTCCCCGACAGCGGCAAGGTCTCGAGGCCGCGGCACAGGCCATTCAGAAGCTGCTGCAGAAGGTTCCGTCGCCCGGCGGTAGCGCGATTGTCGAACTGGTTGGCCATGCCGATAGCTCCGGACTGGAATCCACCAACGTACTGCTCAGCCAGGAGAGAGCCAACAACGCGATGCGCGCGCTCGCGCAATTGGGAGTTCCTGTACAATCGCTCCGCGCAACCGGCGTCGGCTTGTCTTCTCCCCTAAGACCGGAGACGGACGAGGAGAATCGCCAGTACAATCGCAGCGTCACGTTTCGAGTCGTCGGTTCGGCGACCCCGCAGAACCGGTGAGGTTTGTCCTCAGATGCTGCACAAGAAAATCTGCATGCTCGGATCTTTCTCTGTCGGTAAGACCAGCCTGATTCTCCGCTTCGTTGAAAGCATCTTCTCGGACCGCTACCTAACCACCGTGGGCGTGAAAATCGACAAGAAAGTAATCTGCGTGGATAGCCAGGATGTGACGCTGATGCTCTGGGATCTGTACGGGGAAGACGAGTTTCAGAAGATTCGCATGTCCTACTTGCGCGGCGCTTCGGGATATCTGCTGGTCGCCGACGGCACGCGCCCCGCGACTTTGGACAAGACATTGGCGATCAAGGATGAAGCGGAGAAGAACTTTGGCGCAATCCCTTTCGTAGTCGCCCTGAACAAATGCGATCTGGCCAACGACTGGGAAGTCACACCCGAAAGGGAAGCCGAGCTCGCCATTCGCGCGGGGAAAGTAGTCCGGACCAGCGCCAAGACCGGCGAAGGCGTTGAACTTGCGTTCGAGACGTTGATCAAAGCGATGCTCGCAACGTGAAGACGACGTTCCCAAGGTTTGCCCAGGCCATGTCAAGCGACTCCATCGCCAACGCGCTTCTCGAATCGGAAGGGTACGCCGCGTTCGAATATCTTGGCGACTCGGTTTTTCAAACTATTGGCACCCCGTCAAAATTCTGCATGGAATTAATTGGCGAGCTCGCTGCCTCAGGCACGTCTGTCCGCCTCACGGACCGCATGCCGTTCCTCGAAAGCTTTCTTCCCGACGCGGAGGAGTGCTGGAACTCGGAGGGAGATGGCCGGGTGGATTCGGGCTCCTGGATTGAGCGCGGCGAAGCGTGGCCGCGAGTTGGCGCTGGAGGCTTCCGCTTTTCGGCTCGCCGGGAAACGCATCCTGCTCATCCGGAATCCGCAGAAGCGATTTGCGGAAGATGTACAGCTGCTGCAAAAGGCCCGCGATTCTGCGCTTGGCCACGAGCGGCTCCTGCGCGAGATACAGAAAAAGGAAATCCTTCTCCATTGCGTGATTCACGATCTTTCTCAACCGCTCTCGGCCATGCGCGGTTGTTTTTCCCTGTTGGCGGCGGAAAAGCTTTCGCCGAAACTTCGCGGCCTCATCGAAATCGGCCAGCGGCAGTCGCGGAACCAGGAGGACTTGATCCGGGGAATCCTGCAGGCATTTTCCGCCGAGCTTGCGGCGCAGGAAACGATCAATCGTGACGCCGCGAGCGCTCCGGACCTCGCGAAGTGCGCCCAGGAAATAGCGAAAGATTTTTCGGCAGCGTTCGCGGCGCGTGGCGCGCGAATCGAGTTCGATTCCCATGTGGACCTGAGTCGCAAATGGCAGGTCGTGGGAGACGAATCCCGTCTCCGGCGGATTTACACGAACCTCGTCGAAAATGCGCTTCGGTATAGCCCGGCCGGCACAACCGTCACGCTCGGCGTTGTCGCCGATGGAAATTTTCTGCGCGCTTACGTGGATGACGAGGGACCGGGACTGCCTGCCGGCGAGTCCACCGCTCGTTTGTTCGGGCTCTTCTCGAAGGGCAAGGAGGGCGGCGGAAAAGCCGGCCTGGGACTTTATTTCTGCAAAATGACCGTCGAACGCTGGGGCGGCGCGATCGGATGCGAGAATCGCCCTGGCCGCGGCTCGCGTTTCTGGTTTCAGATCCCGCAAGCGCAGGGGCAGACGGGCGAGAGGGCCGTTCCTGGCCAACAATCTGAAGCCGATTCTTCGCCGCCGCCCGCGACCCCGAAGAAGAGTGTCAGGCCGCTGCGGCTTCTGCTCGCCGAGGATTCGCCGGTCAACCGAAAGATCACCGCTCTCATGTTGAAAAAGCGAGGTCACAGAGTCGTGGCCGTCGAGAACGGCAAAAAGGCGCTCTCACGCATCGAGAAACGAGCGATTTGACGTGGTTATTCTCGACGAAGAGATGCCTGTGATGGGAGGTCTCGAAACTGCGCGCTCCCTTCGCAAACTGGAAGCATCAACAGGGCACCACACTCCCGCCGTTCTAGTCACGGGCAACGGCTCGGAAGCGGCCCGGCGCAGATCCCGCGAGGCAGGTTTGGATGCTCACATCGCCAAGCCCTTTGAGGATGAAGAGCTATTTCGCACCGTGGAGGGTTTTGGCGGCAGCGTAATTGTCCCCAGCGCGGAACCTTCCGTGCAACAAGGGGCGCCCGTGGCCGCAGAGGCATTTAGCGTCCAGGATCTCCTGAGACGAGTCGGGGGCAATCCCAAGGTGCTTCGCGAGGTGGCCAAAATATTCCTCGTCGACACTCCCAAACGAATGTCCATCATCCGCAAGGCGCTTGCGCGCCAGGATGGAGAAGCCGTGGCGCGCGCGGCGCACGCCTTGCGAGGCTCCGTCGCGATGCTGGGTGCAACCGAGGCTGCCGAAGACGCCGGCAAAATCGAGGCGCTGGGTCGTAGCGGAAGAATTGCTGAAGCAGGCAAGATTCTCGCGCCATTTGAGGGTAAACTCTCCGGCTTCAAAAGAATACTTGCCGTAATCGCGGCCGGGCCGGGTAAGGCAAAGAAACGCGGGCGAACGACCGGCGGCACGCGAGCGCGAGGGAGAAGATGATGAAGAAGATTTTGGTTGCGGACGACGATCGCGCCACCCGCCATATGTTGAAGGGTGTGCTGGGCGAAGCCGGATACGACGTCTCCGTCGCTGTGGACGGAAACGCTGCGCTGAAAAAAGTGCGCGCCGGCACGTTCGATTTGCTCCTGACGGACGTGTGGATGCCCGGCATGAATGGTCTGGAGCTGCTTGCCCGGCTGCGCGAGGAGCCGAATCATCCTCGCACGATTGTGATGACATCGGACGACACCTCGGAAGTAATGCTGCGCGCGATTCGCGAACAGGCCTACCACTACTTCAGAAAGCCCGTTGATCCCGGCGCCGTGGTCGAACTCGTCAAGGACGCGCTTTCCGCGAAACCATCTTCTTCGCCGATCGAAGTGGTTTCCGCCGTTCCTCACTGGATCGAACTTCTGGTTCCGTGCGAGCTCGAGGCTGTCGCCCGCATAACGGGATTCATGTCTCAGATCAAATCCGAATTATCTGAAGAAGACCGCGAACACGTGGGCTTTGCGTTCCGGGAGTTGCTCACCAATGCGATCGAATGGGGCGGAAAGCTCGACCCAAATCAGAAGGTGCGTATCTCCTACTTGAAAACGAAACGCATGGTCCAGTATCGAATCGCGGACCCGGGCATGGGATTCCGTATCGAGGAATTAAGCCACGCGGCCGTCAGCAATCCCGAAGACGATCCAATGCTTCACAGCGAGGTTCGCAAGCAGAAGGGACTGCGCCCCGGCGGCTACGGTCTTTTCATGGTCCGCGACCTGGTGGACGAGCTGCTCTACAACGAAGTGCACAACGAAGTGGTCTTGGTTAAGTATTTGACTCCCACAACGTGATCCGGCGGCGCCGATCGGAGTAGACCATGCAACCGAAGTCGTTTTACGGCTGGAAGCTCCTGTGGTTTTCTGGGTCATCATCATTTTCAATTTCACGTTTCCGACCTTCGGCACCAGCGTAGTCAACACCTACATGGCCAAGGCCATGCATCTAAATGGCAAACAACACGGACTCGCGTTCACTGTGTTCAGCCTCATGGCAGGACTACCGGGACCGCTGGTGGCGATTTCCATCAGGAAGTACGGAATTCGCCCCACGCTTGTGATCGGGACGCTGATCACTTCGATCGGCGCTTTTCTGATGGCGACGCGAGTGAACACGCTGCTGCAGGCAATTCTCGTTTTCGGAATTATCGTCGGCGCGGGCGTCGCACATGGCGGGCACGATCGGTCCGCAGGTCGGTATCGCGCGCTGGTTCTACAAGAAACGCGGACGCGCGATGTCGCTGATGCTGACCGCGTCAGGCATCGGCGGATTTATCGCCGTGCCGATGCTGAATGCCGTGATCGCGCGAGCCGGTGGAGATTGGCGAGCGGCGTGGTGGCTGATGGCCGTCATGTCGCTGGTTGCGGCATTGATTGCCGCGTTTTTCGTGCGTGACAGTCCCGCGCAGATCGGTCAGCTGCCCGATGGAGACACGATTGCGGATGCCGCCGGCTCGCCGGATGCCGCGCGCGTCGCGCGCGAGAAAAGGAGTCTACAAAACCACCGAAGATTGGACGCTCGGCGAGGCGTTCCGCACGCGTACGCTTTGGCTGTTGATACTCACGTATCTGGGCTTTTTCATGGGTTTCTTCATCTATATCGCCCACGGGATGCGGCATCTCGAAGGTCTTGGCTACGCTCCGGGAAAAGCGGCGGAATCGATTTCCATCGTCTTGATTTCTTCGATGATCGGGCAAACGACGGTGGCGGCGATCGGCGATCGAATCGAGCCGCGGTTGATTTCGGCCGCGGCTGTTTGCCTGTACGGCGCGGGCACGCTGCTGGCGATCCACGCGGAAACTCCGGCGATGATGTATTCCTACGCGATCCTGATGGGCTGGGGATTCAGCATGGCGTTCACCTGCATGGCCACGATTTTGAGCAACTATTACGGACTGAAAGTTTATCCCTCGCTGCTGGGCATCACCACGCCGCTCGGAACTATTCTGGGCGCGATAGGACCGGTGACGGCGGGATATTTCTACGATCGCTACGGCTCCTACCGCCAGATTTTCTCGATAGTCGCCGCGCTGTGCTTCGCTAGCGCGATCCTCTACCTCCTGGCCAAGCCGCCGGTTCGACGTTCCCCTCGTGCCAGTCGTCGCCCCTGCGCGAGTGGCTTAGACCCGTTCGCAATCGTTGCTAGTAGCGGCTTAGAAATCGGATAACGCGTGCCTCGTACTCTGCGGGTTCCTGGCCGAGAGCCGACGCGTGTCTCTGCTCCTTCGACTACCCACAATTCCTTCGGTCCTGTTGCGGCGTTGTAGATTCGCTCGGCGTGGCGGCAGGGAATCGTGCGATCGCGCGTGCCGCAAATCAGTAGCGTGGCAAACGGGCGCGCTGCAACGGCCTTTTCCGGAGACACATCGTCAGGATTGAAGCCTCCGGCTTTTGCCACGGCCTCCATCCCAAAGATGGTTGCGGGCCGAAACAGCGTCCTGCCAAGAAGAGGACTGAAATGCATTCCGCCATAGTCGTAGCTTACTTCGCGCAGGTCAGCGAATGGATCTTCCGCGACCACCGCTTCGATGCGTGGCTCGACCGCAGCCGATTGCAGCGCAATCGCCGCGCCCATCGAGACCCCGAGCGCGTAAAGATGGCGCACGCTTTCCGTCGAATAGAGAGCATCGGTAACGGCGACCGTGTCGTAGCGTTCCTTCCAGCCATAGGTCGCCATGTCGCCGCCGCTCGCCCCGTGCGCGCGCGAATCCATCATCACGACGCTGTAACCGTGGCGCAGTAGAAATTCGGCATGGCCCAGAGTTCCGGTGCGATTGTCGGATACGCCGTGGAAGAGCAGAACCCAGTCGCCGTTGGGAGCTGGCGCGTGGACCTTCCATCCGCGCAACTCGACGCCATCCGATGCCTGAACAGTGAAATCCTCTTTTGTGGCTCCGGTGCGCGCGAGCATTTGAGCGGTCTGCTCCTGGCGCTCGGGATTCAAGCGCATCGGATGAAGAACGCCCGGCCCGATCGCATGGCCCGCGATCGCGGCAATTATAGGAGCGAGCGCGAGAAGGACGATGACGGCGTATGCAAGTCGGCGCATCCGTGCCTCTAGAGTTGATACGAGTTCAGGATGCTTGGTGTTTCATCCGCTGGCGAAAGTCGTCTCATGCGCACGTCGAAGTTCTTGGCGGGGGTTATGGTTTGGCGTGTTCGCGGACCATTCGAATCGGTTTGACGATCATGTCTTTCGGCGCATTCACCTGGTGATCGAGCAGCGGGGTTAATTCACCTTCGTCCCCGGACTTCGGAACGAACTTCCATTCCGTTGAGGGAGCGTACTGATCTTTCTGCATCACCACGAACAAAAGCGCTCCGGATCGGAAACGTGCATTTAGTAGCGGCGCGTCGCCCTGATCCTTGTGCGTGGGATCGATCAGGTTTCCTTCTTTATCAACGCTGATATCGAAGTTATTCAGCGTGCCGATGAGTGCGCCGCGCTGCTCTTTGAGGACGAGGATCACAAGAACCTCGCCGTTGAAACTCGCTTTCCATGTGCCCACGAATGCCTTGAAATCGGGCGCGATTTCGTTCGCCTGTTCCGCACTTTGGTTTGCGAATGCGAGCAAGCGATGCGCCGCGATTCCCGGCGCTGCGATAAAGAGCGGGTAGAGAATGAAAGAGAGCATGATTCCGCGCGCAGGTCCCGCGCTTCTGAGATCGAAAACGTCCATGGTGTGTTCCTCGACGGGTGTCGGAATCCGCGAAGCGGAAACTCGGACACGGCGTTGATGGTACGAGAAGGGGAGCCGATCGGCAATCCCTCGTCCACCAAAACGGGGCAACGCGGTGCCCCGCGATAGCCGAAAATAGCATCTTAGATAAGACACGCCACTTCGTCTGAAATCTGGGTGATCGGTAGCGTACGAGCGCTCCGGATGCCCTTCGCGGCAACGGCGAGGTGTTTGCGTAGGCAAGCCCGGAAGGGGTCTGTTACAATTTTGTGACTCACGGGGCAGGCCGCGAGCGGATGTGCGGCCCATCATGGCGGAAAACAGCAAACGTAAACCGATAATTCTGGTACTGATCGCGCTGCTTGCCATCGCGATTCTGGCCGTTCTCGCGCTTCGTCGCCAGGCGCCGGCGGTGAAGGTCGTGAATGTCGTGCGCGAGGATTTGAGCGCCACGATCACCAGCAATGGCAAGGTCGAGCCTATTTCACCTACCGTAGCTCGCGCTGAATTCCCCACGTTTGTGGACAAAGTGATGGCCACCGAGGGCCAGGCGGTGCGTCGCGGACAGGTGATCCTGACCCTCAATGCCGCGGATGTGCGTTCGCAACTCGCGCAAGCCCGCGCCGATCTGCTTTCCGTACAGAATGACCTTCGCAACGCGCGCGCCGGCGGTCCTCCGGATCAGGTGGCGCAGCTCGACGGCGATTTGCGGCCGCGCAGGTGCAGGTGAAGAATCTCGAGAGCAACGAACAGGCGCTCGAGGGACTTGTCGCCAAGCAGGCCGCCACGCAGGACGAACTCGCGCAAACCCAGGCCAGCCTGGCCAAAGCGCGCGGAAATCTTCAGGCGCTCCAGGCGAAAAAACAGGATTTGACGCAGCGTGCAGCGGCGATCGTGCAAGGCGCGGACCTGCGAGTTAGCCAGGCGCAGGATCTGGTGCAGTCGCTCGAGGAAAAAGTACGCTCCGCGACCGTCACCGCCCCGACTGATGGCACGCTGTATTCGCTGCCCGTGCACGCGGGCGACTATGTGAAGGTCGGAGACACGCTAGCCGAAATGGCCGATCTACGGCACGTGCGCGTGCGCGCTTTTGTGGACGAGCCTGACCTCGGCTCCCTCGAGCCAAATCAGAATGTCGCCGTCACCTGGGACGCCAAGCCGGGCCGCACCTGGACGGGCCACACCGAAGAAGTTCCGAAACAGGTGGTGGCGCGCGGAATGCGCAGCGTCGGCGAAGTCCTCTGCTCGGTGGACAACGACCATCTCGAGTTGCTGCCGAATACCAACGTGCAGGTCCTGATCATGGTCGCGCGAGCGGCACGCGGCGTTGGTGGTCCCGCGCACGGCCGTTCTCGGCGACAGCGCCCAGCACTATGTACTCGTGTTTGCAGACGACAAACTGCGCCGCCGCGACATCTCAGTAGGCGTGGCCAGCGCGTCGAAGTATGAAATCGTGTCGGGCTTGACGAGCAACGACCGCGTGGCGCTGCCCGGCGAAAAAGCAGTTGCGCGACGGAATGGAAGTTCGAGCCGAGGAGGCTAATTGAGAACTTCACACAGGCACGTTCGTGGCAATTGTGTCCGGCATTCTATTTGGTGGGTCTCTTCTTGGCAGCCGCCCGCGCTTCGGGCCGATGCGTCTGCCGCGATTCAGTCGGCGCAGCACCAGATCACCGCCGGAAATTATACGGGTGCGATCTCTACGCTACAGGCAGCCGTGCCTGGAAACCCCTCGAGCGCCGAGCTTTTTTACTGGCTCGGTCGCGCTTACTACGAAATGCGCGATTGGAACAACGCCGTTGACGCAACTCGAAAAGGCAGTCTCGACTCGATCCGAAAAACTCTGTGTATCACCAGTGGCTCGGCCGGTCCTATGGCGGCAAGGCGGACCGCGACAGAAGTTTTTCCGATGCGAAAAAAGTGAAATCGGAGTTCAAGCAAGCCGTCAGCCTCGATCCCTCGAATATTGCCGCGCGCCGCGACCTCGAGGAATATTGCCTCGATGCGCCCTGGATCGCGGGTGGCAGCAAGGATGAAGCTCTCGAACAAGTGAACGCCATCGCCGCGATCGATCCCGTCGCGGGACATCTCGCGCGCGCCCTCTACGATCGCGAAGGCTTGAAGAACCCGGACGACGCCGAAAACGAACTTCGCCAGGTTCTGGCGGCCAAGCCAAAATCCCCGGATCCGTATTTCGAGGTCGCTGATTTTTATCGGCAGCTGAATAAGCCCGCCGACATGGGAACGGCCATCGATGCCGCTGCGCAGGTCAGCCCCAACGATCCGCGCCTCGCATTTTTCCGCGGCGTTGCAGCGGTGATTGGCAAACGCGAATCTGCCGAGCGCCGAGCGCGATTTGAAATCCTATCTCGCCAGCACGCCGGATCGCAGCGACTGGCCCTCGCATGCCGCCGCTCGCGAATGGCTGGGCCGCCTTTACGAAGCGCAGGGCAAGCGCGCGGACGCGGCCGAACAATATCGCGAGGCCCTGCAGCTCGAACCCAAGCGCAAGGAAGCGCGGACGCGCCTCGAAAAACTCGAGAAATCTCAGTAGCACGCGCGGCGACCGGCGCTCGCGAGTCAAATTCCGCATGGCCACAACGCAAAACACAGCGGCTTTCTGGAGCGAGACCTGGTCTCTCGCCATGCAGGCATTGCGCGCCAATAAAATGCGCGCGATGCTCACCATGCTCGGCGTGATCATCGGCAGCGGCTCCATCGTTCTGGTGGTCACGGTCGCTCTGGGCGGGCAGCGCTACGTCCTCTCGCAAATCGAAGGGATCGGCGCAAATCTCGTTTCCGCCCGCGTGGTCAGCTCCGGCGATGCAGGCTCCTTGACGATCGAGGATCAGATCACGCCTGCCGACCTCGACGCCGTGAAGCAAGCCATGCCACAGCATGATCACCGAAGTTGCGGGCACCAACTCCCTCCCGATGACGGTGGTCGTTGATGGCCAGGAGCGCCCAGTCACTCTCGTCGGCGTCACGCAGGGATTCAATCGGATTCGCAATCTCGCGATTTTGCGCGGGCGCTATTTCGATTCCGACGACATGGACTCGCGCAGCAAAGTCTGCCTGCTGACGGAGGATCTTGCCCATCGCGTGTTTCCCTTTGACGATCCCGTCGGCAAAGGCATCCGCGTCGGCGAACTTGTGTTCACCGTGATCGGCGTTTTCAACGAACGCGTGGCAACGTTCGGGCAGACGGAAATCAAAAAGGAATCCGTCGTCGTTCCGTTTTCGTTGATGCAATACTACACGGGCACGGAATATTTTCGGACGTTGGATGTCGATGGCGGACAGCTCCGAAGACGTCCCGGCCGTGACGCGCGAAGTATCCGAGATTCTGCAGAACCGCCATCGCGCCGGCGCGCAATATCGCGTCGAGAATTCGACCGGAATTCTTGAGACGGCGCGGCAGATCGCGCTCGCGCTGATGGTTGTCCTGATATTGATCGCGCTGATCGCGCTGGTCATCAGCGGCGTGGGAATCATGAACATCATGCTCGTCACCGTCACCGAGCGCACGCGCGAGATCGGCATTCGCAAGGCCATCGGCGCGACCCGGGACGCCATCCGCTATCAATTTCTGATGGAGGCGATGGCCATCAGCGGGACAGGTGCGCTCGTGGGAATCGCCATCGGCGTTGCGATCCCGGTCCTCCTCAATTTCCTGATTGGTTTTATCCCCGAGGCCGCGGGTATTACCGTTCCCGTGTCGTGGGTCTCGGTGGTGGTGGCGTTCGTAGTATCCTGCTCAACGGGCCTGGTGTTCGGCTATCTCCCCGCCAATCGGGCGGCCAGGCTGGAACCAACGGAATCGCTTCGCCATGAATAGGCACAGGAGTCAAATCATCGAAAGTTGCAGCCGGGCTCTGGCGTCTGCCGGAGTCATCGCGCTCTGCGTGCTTTTTGCCTCGGCCGCAGTGCGAGCGCAGGATTCGGACAAATTAACGCTGCACCAGGCCGTCACGCTCGCCGTGCAGAATAGCCGCGACGTCAAGCTCGCCCAGGTGCAATACAACGTCGCGCTCGGCGAAGCCGGCGTGGATCGCGCGGCTTTCCGGCCGAATCTTTACACCGGCTCCGGCGCGGCTTATACGCACGGCTTTCCCTCGCTGCCCGGTGGCGAGGCGCCGTCGTTATTTCAACTGGACTACACGCAGGTGCTTTTCAACCCGCTCCTGAAGGGCCAACAGCACGCAGCTGAAGATCGCGCCAAGAATCAGAAGACTCGAACTCGATCGCGTACGCGACGACGTGATCGTGCGCACCGCAACGGCCTATCTGGAGTTGGCCAAAGTACGCCACTCGCTCGACCTGATGCGAAGCGAAGCAAGCGAGCGGCGGGAAAATTCTGGAAGCGATCCGCGATCGCGTCGCCGCGAATCAGGAACTTCCCATCGAAGTCACGCGCACTCAATTGTCGCTGGCCCGCATGGCTGAGCGCGTTGTGACCTCGAAGATCGCGAGGCTTTTCTCGAGGCGCAAATCCGCGACCTCACCGGCATCCCCGATGACCGAGCGCTCGAAGTCGAGCCGGCGGACGCTGCATTTGCGACGCAGCTTGCGACCGCGCAATCGGCGGGTGAAATCGAGAGCATGGCCATTCAGAGCGACCGAAGCATTGCCGAAGCGGAAAACGAGCGCACCGCGCGCCAGCAGATCCTGAAAGGCGCGCGCTGGAGCTACTTTCCCACCGTCAATTTGGTCGGGCAGTACAGCATCCTGAGCAAATTCAATAACTACCTCGAGTTTTACAATCACTTCGAGCGCAACAACGTCAATGTCGGCGTCCAGATTACGATTCCGCTTTTTGCCGCCAAGACCTCGGCGAATGTCGCGCTGGCCAAGAGCCAGCTGAGCGAAGCCGAATTGATGCTTGGCAACAAGCGGCAGCAGGTACGGTTCGACGTGCAGCAGAAGGCACGCAGCGTGCGCGAGCTGGACGCAGGCAGGGAAGTGGCGCGCCTCGACCTTCAGCTTGCGCAGGAGACGTTGCAGTTGGAACAGGCCAAATTCGATCAGAACCGCATCACCCTGCAGGAAATCGAGCAGGCCCGCCTGGATGAGAGCGACAAATGGGTGGCCTTCCTCGACGCCGATTTCGCCCGCCAGCAGGCCCAGCTGACCCTGCTCCAGGCGACCGGCCAGTTGGCAAAGGTTTTCCAATAGAACGCATTCAAAAACCGCGCTTGGGCTCACCTGCGAAATGCAGTAGAATGAGTGTTCTGGCTCGCGATTGCTCGAAGTTCTGAGGGGGATACCGTAAATGCCGTCTGTAATGAAGACTCTGTTCCTGAATCCGCCAAGTTTCGAGAAATTTGACGGTGGCGCGGGCTCCCGCTGGCCCGCCACGCGCGAGATTGAGTCGTACTGGTATCCGGTCTGGCTTTCCTATCCCGCCGGAATGTTGCCCGGCAGCCGTCTGCTCGACGGCCCTCCGCACCATATCAAGCCCGCTGAAGTCGTCCAGATCGCGCAGGACTATGAATTCGTCGTGCTGTTCACCTCGACTGTCGGTTTCCTGAGCGATCTGCGCATGGCTCGCGCCATGAAGGAACAGAAGCCGGATACGAAGATTTGTTTCGTCGGTCCGCAGGTGCAGATCAAGCCTGCCGAAAGCCTTCTAGCGAGCTCAGATATCGATTTCGTCGTGCGCGGGGAATTCGACCACGCCGTCGTGGAATACGCGCAGGGCAAGCCGGTTTCTGAAATTGCGAATGCCAGCTACGTGAAAGACGGCAAAGTCGTCCACAATCCGTCGCGTCCCCTGATGCAGACCGCCGAGCTCGATGAGCTTCCGTTTGCCACCGATGTGTATCAGAAGGACGTTCAAATCGAAAAATACAACGTGCCGTTCCTGCTGCATCCGTTCGTTTCGTTTTATACCGCGCGGGGATGTCCGGCTCTGTGTACTTTCTGCCTGTGGCCCCAGACTCTTTCCGGCCACGCATGGCGCACGCGTTCGGTTGAAAGCGTCGCGCGGGAATTCCGGCAGGCCCACAAGATGTTTCCGCAAGCCAAGGAATTTTTCTTTGACGACGACACATTCAACATTCGCAAGGATCGCGTCCTCGCTCTCTGCAAGGAATTCAAGCCCGTTGGCTTCCAGTGGTCCTGCACCGCCCGCGTCCATGGCGACTACGAAACGCTGAAGGCCATGGCCGATTCCGGCTGCCGCCTGCTGATCGTGGGCTTCGAATCGGGCGACGCGCAGATCCTGAAGAACATCAAAAAGGGCCAGACGCTCGAGATGGGCCGCAACTTCGTGAAGAACTGCAAGAAGGTCGGCATTCACGTCCACGGCGATTTCATCATCGGGCTTCCGGGCGAAACCAAGGACACCATCGAGAAGACCATCAACTTCGCAAAGGAACTCGATTGCGAGACGATTCAGGTTTCGATGGCTCACGCCTATCCGGGCACCGAGCTTTACGATCAGGGCGTGCGCGAAGGTTTCCTCGCCGGCGAAGCGATCACCGACGACGGCGGCCACCAGCTTCCGCACCTCGAATATCCCGGCCTCTCCAAGGAATACATGGTCGAGTCCGTCAACCGCTTCTACGACAGCTATTATTTCCGTCCCAAGGTCGCCTGGCGCATCGTTCGCGATTCGCTCTGGGATTCGCACGAGCGCAAGCGCCTCTATCACGAGGCCGTGGATTTCATGAAGCTTCGAGCGGATCGCCGCAGAGTGTCCAAGAAGCGCAAGGGCGTGGACCAGAAAGCGATTGTTGCGGTGCCGCCGATGAACCCGCGTCCGGGTATCGGCGAGTCGCAAGGCGCATGACGCCGCCGCAAGGCCTGCACCTCAAAACCTCCGTCCTGATTTTGATCATGATCTCCGTTGCCCCGCTCGGCGACACCTTCCTCGGCAAGGGCATGAAGGAAGTGGGCGGGATGCCGGGCTGGGCGCCGGCGGATCTTTTTCGCTTCTTCTTCCGCGCATTCACCAGCGGAACGGTTTGGATCGGTATCGGCCTGCTTCTCGGTTTTTTCGTCGCCTATCTTCTCGTGCTTTCCTGGGCGGACTACAGCTACGTGCAACCGGCGTCGTCCGCTTCCTACGTACTGATCGCCTTGCTGGCGCATTTCGTCCTGCACGAAACGATCTCACCGCTGCGCTGGGCTGGGCGTGGCCGTATCTGTACGGGCGTATTCGTTGTGGGCCACACGCATCCGCAGACGCCGGAGCATCACTCGTGGTGATGACCCAGGCGATTTTGTATCTCCTGATCGTTTTCGTCGGCACTGGCGGGCGAGCTCTGCGTCTCGCGCGCCATGAAAACCATCGGCGAGGTGACGGATTTTCGCCCGCACTCCATCGCGCGTGTGGTCGGCCGTGCGCTGCGCTTGAAGCGGATGTGGATCGGCATTACGTTGATGGCGGTCGCTTTTTTCGCGCTGCTCGGCATGCTGTCGCTTGCCAAGGTCAGCTTCGTGTTTCCGTCAACGGCGCTCAGTTATGCTGCGGGCGCGCTCGGGGGTAAGCTCTTCTTGCGCGAGCGTGTCACGCCGCAACGCTGGTTCGGAGTTTTGCTGGTGTGTGTCGGTGTTGTCTTGGTTTTCATCGGCAACGGATAGCGGATAAGGATCGCTGCATGATCGGCTGGACGCTGGTTCGCGACGCGCTTCTCCTGCTGGCCGTTGCGCCCTTCGCGTACTACGTTCTCGCGATCATCGCCGCGGGCAAATTTTTCGGCCGGCGCTTCCGGCCTTCCGATTTCAGCCCGCCCGTCAGCATCCTGAAACCGATTCGCGGGCTCGACCGCGAAGCCTACGAAAACTTCGCCAGCTTCTGCCGCCAGGATTATCCCGAGTTCGAAATTCTGTTTTGCGTCACGGACGATCGGGACGCCGGCGATTCCGGTCATTCGCAAATTGATTGCCGATTTCCCCGAGCGCCCGATTCGTCTGTTGATTGGTTCGGACCCGCTTGGAGCGAGCGACAAGGTCAACAAGCTTTGCCGCATGGTCCGCGAAGCGCGCAACGAAATCGTCGTCGTCAGCGATAGCGACGTGCGCGTCGATCCGGGTTTTCTCCGCGCGGTCGCCGCCCCGTTCTCGGATTCCGCCGTCGGCGGCGTCACATGTCTTTACCGCGGGCTCACTGACGGCGGGTTCGCCGCCGACCTCGAGGCTCTCGGCAATAGCGCGGATTTCGCGCCGGGCGTCCTCGTCGCGTGGCTCTTGCGGCGGCAGCTCGATTTCATGCTCGGCGCGGTGATGGCCACCACGAAAAGGCATCTCGCCGAAATCGGCGGCTTCGAATCGCTCGTCGACTATTTCTGCGACGACTACGAACTCGGCAATCGCATCGCCGCGCGCGGCCATCGCGTCGAGCTGAGCCGCTTTCCCGTGGACATCGTTTATCCGCAACGAAACCCTCGGCGAGGCCTTTCGCCATCAGCTTCGCTGGAATCTCAGCATCCGCTATTCGCGGCCATGGGGGCATCTCGGCCTGATTTTTACGCAGGGCCTCGTGTGGTCCGTGGCGGGCATTTGCCTCGCGCATTCGTGGCTCGGCGTTTTCGTATTTACGCTCGGCTACTGTCTGCTGCGCTATGAAGTGGCGCTCGGCACCGGCGCTCGCGGGATGCGCGATAATCTCGTCCGCCGGAAATTGTGGATGCTGCCGCTGCGCGACGCGTTCGCGTTCATCGTGTGGGTCGCCAGCTTTTTCCCGCAGCGCATCCACTGGCGCGACCGCGAATTCTACGTCCGCAACAAACGCCTGGTTCCGGTCAAGCCGCCCACGCCTTAACGAAGCGCCTGCTCCAACGCAGTTTCTTCGTAGGGGCACAGCATGCTGTGCCCGGCGCATATGCTTGGCAACCAGCAGCCCATTCACCGGCACTGGTATTTTCGGTCGGTGGTGCGAGATCTTTCGGCGCCGCCACCAATCGTCCGGTTGACGAATGGTTCTCCCGCCGTTAAAGTAGATCAGGTCGCTTTGGCGGCCTTTTTTGTTGTCTCCCCTCGGCTGGGAGGTCGTACAATTGGCAGTACATCAGATTCTGGATCTGATTATCCTGGTTCGAGTCCAGGCCTCCCAGCCAAACTTCTCCTGAAAAAAACTTGTTGTCACGTGCGCTTGCCGCGGGAGTATGATTGCGCCCCTAGCGCCGCGCAGTGGGTCCCGCTTAAGGTGTTCTCCGGAGGCTGAAATGAAAAAGATTCTGAAAATTGTCGGGGCCATCGTTGTCGTCCTGATTTTGATCGTTATCGCGCTGCCTTTCCTCATTGACGTCAATAAATTCAAGCCGACGATCGAAACCGATATCTCCGACGCACTTGGCCGTAAGGTCGAAATCGGCAATATCTCAATGGCCCTTCTCTCCGGCGGTGTGTCCGTGGACAATTTGGTGATCGCGGACGATCCCGCCTTCAGCCGCACGCCATTCCTTCAGGCGAAGAAAGTGACCGTGGGCGTGGCGATACTCCCCATGATCTTTTCTCAGAAGCTTGAGGTGAGCTCGTTCACTGTGACGGATCCGCAGGTGTCGCTGCTGCGCTCTGCTTCGGGCGCGTGGAATTTTTCGTCCATGGGCGCGGGCGCGGCAAAACAGAAATCCAAGGATTCGTCCGCTCCGGCGAATTTCTCCGTCGAGAAGCTGAAGATTTCGAATGGCACGATCGTCATGGGTACTGGCGGCGCGCATCCGAAAACGCAGACCTACCAGGAAGTGAATCTCGAGGCTTCCGACCTTTCCTACACTTCGCAGTTTCCGTTCAAATTGTCCATGAAGACGCCGGGCGGCGGCACCGTGAAGCTCGATGGCAAGGCTGGCCCCGTGGATGCGACGGACGCATCGCTCACGCCGCTCGACGCAAAGATTGAAGTCGAGCATTTCGACATCGCCGCGAGCGGGCTCGTTGATTCGGCGATGGGGGTTGGCGGCGTGATCGATTTCAATGGCAACGTCGCATCCGATGGCCACGAAATGAATTCGAAGGGCACACTCAAGGCCAACAAGATCAAGGTGAAGCCGGCGGGCACTCCCGCGACAGTCCCGTGGACGTTGACTACGCCACAACATACGACTTGAAGAGCCAGGCCGGCACCCTGAAACAGGGCGACGTTCACATCGGCAAAGGACTCGCGCATCTTACCGGCAGCTACGACATCGCCGGCGCCTCGCCAACGCTCAACATGAAATTGAACGGGCAGGGAATGCCGATTCAGGATCTCGAAGGTATGCTGCCGGCTGCCGCGATCAACCTTCCTCCGGGTTCTTCGCTGAAAAGCGGCAGCCTCGATCTGAATCTTGCGCTCAGCGGCCCGGTAGACAAGCTGGTGATCACCGGACCAATCCATCTTACGGACGGCAAGATTGGCGGTTTTAACGTGAAATCGAAGCTCGCGTCCTTTCCCGGTATGGGAGCCTTGGGCGGCGGCAATGGATCGGATACCGAAATACAAACGCTCAGCACCGACGTGCACGTAGACCCCGCCGAAACGCAGCTGAGCAACCTGAATGTCGTTGTGCCTTCGATGGCCACCGTCACCGGAAACGGAACCATCAGCGCGGCAGGTCAGCTCAATTTCAAAATGTCCGCGAAGCTTGCTGGCGCGATGGGCTCGATGACTTCGGTGATGTCACTCGGCAACAAGAATTCAAGCGCCAACGGCATCCCGTTCACGATTACAGGGACAACGTCGAATCCCGTGTTCTTGCCAAACATGGCAGGAATGGCCGGCAACATGGCCAAGGACGTGGGTGGAGCCCCAGTAAACGCAGCAAAATCCGCCACGGGAGTTGTCGGCGGCCTTTTCGGCAAGAAGAAGCAGAACTAGTAAGCTTTCCCGCCAGCCGCTGCCGGGCGCGGATCGTCGCGCCCGCGCGGGTTATCCCCGGTGCCTGCAAGCCTTTGCGGCTAGGCGCTATTGAACCGTGATTGTGACCGGCGTTCGGTTGACGGCCGTAGTTGCCGCGTAGTTCGTGTCTCCGGGATAGCCGGCCGTGATTAGCATGCCTGTTCCCGAGCGGAACGTGGTTGTCAGCGTTGCCTGCACGACAAGCGAGGCTGCACTCTGGGTGGTGCCATTGTTGGATGAAACCAACGTAACTGCTCCGACTTGAACGCTGCCCCCGCCACCGCCTCCGCCCCCGCCCCCGCCCCCTCCACCACCACTGCCGCCGCCGCATCCCGCAAGCGCGGTCACCACCAACGCCAGGACAGCGAGACTTGAAAATGCATAAGCGCGCTGCTTCCTTGGGCGAGATGCCACGTACGCGAGGTACAGAAGAATTACGCTCGCGAGCAGCCAGAAAGGAAACTTTGGATTGTCCGGGGCATTCACGATAGGCACCGTCGCGATCAAAGCACCATTGTTAAAAAACTGAATCGTCGAAGGTCCCGATGGTGCAAGGCCAAAGCTCGGCGCCGCGTTCGACGTCGCGACGGTAGCTGTCAAGGTCACCGATCCACCCGACGTAATGACCGCCGAGCTGGGTGAAACCGAAGTTACCGTTGGAGCCGTGGTGACAGTGACGGCCACCGTTTGAACTGGGTTTGAAGCGCTTGCGCTACCAGCATTAAAGCTGTTGTCGCCCGAATAGTTTGCGTCAATTGTGTGTGAGCCGACGGCCAGGCAGTTTTGCGTCCCCGAGCAGTCGAAGAATTCCGCTCCGCCTTCGCTATTCAAAGGCAGCGCTGCCGTCGTCAAGTTCGTCGGGGCCGATGAGCCAAGCTTATCCGTAATCGAGGTGAGTGTGCCTGTGGCGTTGCCGTCTCCGGAGCAACTGGGGCTGCCTGCCTCTCCCGTCACGACGGCGTCGAACGCGAGCGGAGTTCCGTAGGAGATCGACAGGGTGTTGGAGAAGTTCGTGGCCGTAGGAGTCAGTCCCGCGAATTGCACGCAGCTGTTTTCCTTGGTCACGGTTACCGCTATCGGAGCTGACTTGCTGCCCCCGAATATTCCGTCGCCAGGGTAGCTCGCCAAAATGTTGTAGCTGCCGCCCGGCAGGAAATTGATAGGTCCCGAGGATGCCGCGCCGCCACTGAGGAGCAGCCCTCCTACAGTTGACGTTCCATTGATGCCGGCAACGACCTGGTTCGTAATCAACGAAACAGTTCCCGTCGGCGTGCCGCTGCCCGCGATCTTCTTCACCGTCACATTGATCGTAATTTGCTGACCGTGCACAAGGTTTATGGATGTCGTCGGCGACGTGATCGCAGTTTGGGAACCTTGGAAACTGGCTGCGGCCCATGCGTTGACCAGATTCTTGGCGTCCACCGAGCCCAGCCCGGTAGCGAGGTCGTATCCCGTCCCCGCGGGAAATCCCAGGTCGCCGGCAGCAGGTACGCCAGTAACGTCGTTGCCCGGTACTCCGTTGTTTCCAACGGTCACATCGTTGAAGACGCACGTTGTAGGAACGGCCGGGTTCGTGCGTGTGTTTGAGTTGCAGCTGCCAAAGTTCTCTTTGGAAGCGAGTGAGTACAAGACGTAGTTCGCGAGTCCCTGCGGCGCGCCGAGTTTTTGGTCCACGATGGCCATGATTCCTGCAAATGAAGGCGAGGCGAACGAGGTCCCGCCGCTGACAAAGAAGCTCGGGTTGGTAGTAGGTTCGCAACTCGCCTGGAAACATTCCATGTAGCCGTCATGGTTGGGCCCGGCGCTTGAGAGAGAGACGTCCGGCAACGCGCGAGCGGTGAAACCTGATCCGGTCAGCCCCGTAATCGCCAGCGATTGCCAACTTGGAACACCATAAAGGATGCTGAGGCCGCCGCCCGTGGCGGCAAGGCTATCGTCTCCGCTGATGCACCCTGTGCAGTTTTCGTTCCATACCATCTCGGGGATGTAGCCCAATGCTGATTCGAAGTTGCCCGAGGGTGAATTGGTAGCGCTCCAGAAAGTTGCAGCGGTTGTGGGAGGAACCGGCGCGACGCTGTCTCCGGCGCCCGTTTCGTTAAACTCCGTTCCACCGACCGCAGTGTTGAAAGGGGTCGAGGCAAGTGCGTTTACCCCCACCCCATTCACCGCGCCTGGCGCCGGCACGGGTGCGTTGGGATCGCACCCCGCGGCTCCTGTGTCGCCGGTTGAGACGAAAACGCTGATGCCTTGCGCAGCCGCCTGTTCCCACACGGAGTTGAAGAAATTATTGTCAAACGAGTTGACGCCTCCCAAGTTCACTTCGCATCCGCTGATGCTTACGCTCATCACTTGAGCCAGGTTTTGATCCACGATGTAAAGAGATGAAAGCTCCACAGCCGGCGAAACAAAAGTATCAGCGCTGATCACCACGTCCACGGTGGCGCCAGGCGCGACGGCGCCCGACCACTCTGTGTCAATCGTCGCCTCTTCATCGGCGTCAGGCACGTCTCCCGGATCTTCTCCGTCTACGATGATGTTGGGATTCGTCGGAGTCGTCGGAGGCAGGCCGAAGATCGTCCGAAAGTCGGTAATATCCTGCGGAACGATGTCGCTGAGCGCTACGATCGCAATGGTCACTCCGGTGCCGTTCAGAGGAGTAGCGGCGGTGTAAAGAGGGTTCAAGTCGTAGATCGCTGCAAAGTCGGCGGGCGCCAAGGCATGAATTTGAGTACCTCCCGTGGTCACCAGGTTCGCATCCGGACTAATCACTACGTACTTTCCAGCGCTGGAGCGCTGTACCTTCGGGCCATGAATCAGCACCGGTTTGGGGAAGAAATTGTTCAGAGAAGCGATGCCGCGCACCACCGGAGCGAGCGCCGATGGAATGGAAATATTCGTTGCGTTCGCGATGTGCGCTTCGCCATTCACCCGGTAATGACGCATCTGGGTTTGGAAGGCAGCTTCCACCTGTGACGACGTACCGGTGAACTGGATGAAGCGGCCGCTGGTGGCGATCCTGTCTATGCTGAAGCCCTGCTGCTGAAGCCACGCGGCCACTGTCTGGATGTCCTGCTGCGCCGGGCCGAACCGCACACCAAATTGAGCCGGCGTGAGCCAGTTGTGAAAGTCGGGCGAGCCTTTGCTCTGCTGCCTATCGATGAACGCGCCCAGGTCGTAATCCTGCGCAGGCGATCCTCCGAGCATGAGGATCATGCGCTTTAGCTGCGTGGAGCCTTCGAGCGCGCCCGCATCGAACGCCGGCTTTGCCAGCGGATGCGTTGTGTGCGCAAGCGTCACGCGAGAGGAGTTGTCAATTGCCGCGGTGATGCGCGGCTGCACAGCCGCGGTCTGAGCGGAAGCCAGTGCGGGAGCTACGAGAAGGATTGCAACGGCGAGCCACAAACGGGACGAGTACATCGATTCGTTTCGCATAGCGCCTCTGGGTGTGACCCATGCCTTCGATTGAATTGCGTCCTCCCATAGATGGAGCTAACCGGATAAGGGTTGGCCCATCACTTAGAGCGTTAGCGACTACGAATTGAGTTAAGGATCGAAGGACGCATCGCGGATATTGCCAAATCGCGCGGTGAGCGTCAACAGCAAGTTGGTAAATGGACAATAGGCGAAAAAGCGAAATCCTCGGACGGAGCGAAAATCCCACGCCTCAAAGCATTTGGCGCAGAACGTATTGCAAAATGCCGCCGTGCCGGTAGTAGGAGACCTCGAAGGGCGTGTCCACCCGCGCTACGGCCGTGAATTGGCGCACCACTTCGCCGACTCGCATCGCGCGCGGTGACTTGTATTTTCTTGCGCGGTTCGAAATCCTGCGACAGGCCTTCGAAATCGAAGATTTCCAGGCCCGTGAGGCCGAGCGATTTCGGGCTTTCGCCGGGCATAAATTCGAGCGGCAGGACGCCCATGCCGACCAGGTTGCTGCGGTGAATGCGCTCGAAGCTTTCGGCCAGCACCACGCGGACGCCGAGCAGGATCGTGCCCTTGGCGGCCCAGTCGCGCGATGAGCCTGAGCCGTATTCTTTTCCGGCGATGATGACGCAGCGGCACCTTCTCGTCGCGATACTGCATGGCCGCGCTGTAGATGGACATTTTTTCGCCGCTCGGCTGATGAATCGTCCAGCCGCCCTCGGTGCCGGGCGCGAGCTGGTTGCGCAGGCGAATATTCGCGAAGGTTCCGCGCATCATCACTTCATGATTGCCGCGACGCGCGCCGTAGGAATTGAAGTCCTTCGGCTGGACGCCGTGCGCGATCAGGTATTTTCCAGCAGGGCCATCGGCTTGGATCGAGCCGGCTGGGGAGATGTGATCCGTCGTGATGCTATCGCCGAGCACGGCCAGCGCACGCAATCCGCGCAAATCCGCGATGGCGCTTGGCCTAACCTGCATGCCCTCGAAATATGGCGGATTCTTGATGTAGGTGGATTTGTCGTCCCAGGCGTAGAGATCGCCTTCGGGAATCGGCAGGGCGCGCCAGTGCTCGTCGCCCGTGAAAACGTCGGCATATTCCTTGGAAAACATTTCGCTGGTCACCGAGCTGCGCATCGTTGATTCCACTTCCTGCGGCGACGGCCAAATATCCCGCAGGTACACAGGCTTGCCCGGCCTTGTCGTTTCCGATCGGCTCGTTGACGATATCGAAATCCATGCGGCCCGCGAGGGCGTAGGCGACGACAAGCGGCGGCGAAGCGAGATAATTCGCGCGGCACAGCGGATTGATGCGGCCTTCGAAATTGCGATTGCCGCTGAGCACGGAAACGGCGACGAGATTGTGGTCCTTGATGGCTTTGCCGATCGGCTCGGAAAGCGGGCCGCTATTGCCGATGCAGGTTGTGCAGCCGTAGCCGACCAGATTGAACCCCAGCGAATTCAGCGAGGGCCACAAGCCGGCCTTTTCGATGTAATCGGTGACGACCTTTGATCCGGGCGCGAAGCTGGTCTTCACCCAGGGTTTCGAGGTGAGGCCGCGCTCGACAGCCTTCTTCGCGAGCAAGCCCGCGCCGAGCATTAGCGACGGATTCGAAGTGTTCGTGCAGCTGGTGATCGCGGCGATCACGACGGAGCCGTCGGCGAGATCGAATTTGTCGCCATTGTTCTGCACGCTCGCGTGCTTGGGCGCTTCCGTGAGCGATTTCTCAAATGCGGATTTCGCGTCCGTGAGCGGCACGCTATCCTGCGGGCGCTTTGGCCCGGCCATCGTGGGGACGACGGTTGCAAGATCGAGTTCGAGGCGGTCGGAGAAAATCGGATCGGGCGTCTGGTCGGTGCGGAACAGGCCCTGTTCTTTCGTGTAGGCCTCGACGAGGCGCACCTGATCTTCAGCGCGCGCAGTGAAGCGAAGATACGCGAGCGTCTCGGAATCCACGGGGAAAAACCCCATGGTTGCGCCGTATTCGGGCGCCATGTTGGCGATGGTGGCGCGGTCGGGAAGCGTGAGGCTCGAAAGCCCCGTGCCGTAGAACTCGACGAATTTTCCGACGACGCCCTTCTTGCGCAACATTTGCGTGACGGTCAGGACAAGGTCCGTGGCCGTGGCGCCTTCGGGCAGGCGTCCGTGAAGTTTGAAACCGACGACCGCGGGAATCAGCATGGAGAGCGGCTGGCCGAGCATGGCGGCTTCCGCTTCAATGCCGCCGACGCCCCATCCGAAAACGCCGAGGCCGTTGACCATCGTCGTGTGCGAATCGGTGCCGACGAGCGAATCAGGAAACGCGATCCACGAGCTGCCCTGCTTTTCGCGGAACACCACGCGCGCGAGATATTCGAGATTCACCTGATGGCAAATGCCGGTGTCCGGAGGCACGACCTTGAAATTCTCGAATCCCTTCTGTCCCCAGCGCAGGAACGCGTAGCGCTCGATATTGCGCTCCATTTCAAGACCGGCATTGAAAGCGAAAGCGTCCGCCCCGCCGAATTTGTCCACCTGCACGGAATGGTCGATCACCAATTCCGCGGGAAGCAGCGGATTGATTTTCTTGGGATCGCCGCCGAGCGCGCCAATGGCGTCGCGCATCGCCGCGAGATCCACGACGGCGGGAACGCCCGTGAAATCCTGGAGCAACACGCGCGCGGGCATGAACGAAACTTCGCGTTCGGTGGCGCCGCCGGCGCTCGATGGATCCCAGCCTGCGAGCGCGGGAATGTCGTCCGTGCGCACGAAGCGTTCGTCCTCGTGGCGGAGAAGATTTTCGAGCAGCACCTTCAGCGAGAAGGGAAGTCGCGCCACGTTGCCGACGCCGGCGCGTTCGAGCGCGTCCAGACGGTAGATATCAAACGAATCGCTGCCGACGCGAATTTTCGCGCGAGTGGAAAATGAGTTTTTCGAAGGTAGGCTCATGCGAGAAAGAGTCTCTCCTGTACTGGGAACTAATCCATTTTAGCGCACGGGCGGAGGCGCGCTGGCGAATTTCTTGTCATTCGGGTGCCAACCGAGACTCGATTCTTGTGACACTTTGCGAGGGCCCCGATCCTTTGCTTTGTTTGAGTTAGCGCGAAATTTACTCGGCAGGGTGTGTCGAGTAATTGTGGCAGGGAAATCGGCTGAAAGCGAGCCCGCGGAAAGCTTCAGTTGGGCAGGCGCGGGAAGAGATTCGCAGGGGCGAGAATCGGCCGCTGGCGTCCCGCAAACCCTGCGGGGCGCTGACTTTGCGTTCCGAACTTGGCAGACGATTTCACAGTATCCATGTTAGGCGCGGGGAAGTTGTTGTCAAGCGCCAGGTGGTGTGGAGTTTTTGTACAGCTCCGAAAAGCAAGACACGCGCATTACCACAGAGCACACAGAGAAGGCACGGAGGGCACAGAGACGCCTGAGAAATATTTCCTCCTGTTTCCGTTACAACGTGTGGAGGTAGGAGACGAGGTCGTCGAGTTGCTGCTGAGTGAAGGAGCTGCCGACGGCGGGCATCATGTTGCGGCCGGTGGCAATGGTCTGACGCACGAATCTTTCGTTGGCGGGAAGCCCGCTGGGCAGAAATGGTTTTTTGAGGAGACCCTTCAGGCTGGGACCGTTTTGTCCGGGCACTGAATGCGCGTCGTGGCAGGCCGAGCAATTCTGCTGATAGAGATGGCGTCCCGCGGCTTGCTGAGCGTTCAATCCCAGCTCGGCGTCGGTTTTTCCGGAGGTGTCGTCGCTGCAACCGGTGAGGAAAACCAATGCAACGATTCCGGCGATAAAATACCTTTGCATCAAGTTTCAATCATACAAGACTGACCGCACCCTTCGCCAAGGCGCTCAGGGCAGGGAGACGCAGAGAACGCAGAGAAAGAACCGAGAGAAACCTAAGAGACGCCTAAGACTTAACGCAGCCGACACAGAGAACGTCCAAGACTCCTCGGGCGTCCCGGCCTTCGGGCGGCGGTTGGATTCAGGGTCAGGGTCGCGTATATTTTTGCAGGATGGATATGCCTGACACCGAGAAGGAACGCTGGAGGTTGTCGCGGGTCTACGGGAGCATGACCGAGGGCGAAGTGGAAAAGCTCGCGGCGGATGCAGGGTCGCTTTCCGAGGCTGCGAAGTGGGCGCTGAAATTGGACCTGTCGAGGCGAGGGCTCAAGACCAAGCTTGAGGAACCGGGTCCGCCGCCACCGGCCGTAGAGCTCTCAAAGGTTGTGAATATCCGCCAGTATATGACCCTGCCAGAAGCGCTGCTGGCGAAGAGCATTCTCGATTCGGCGGGCATCGAATCATTTCTGGGAGATCAGAACATCATTCGGATGGATTGGTTTTTGGCGAATGCGTTGGGCGGCGTTAAATTGCGCGTGCGTGAAGAGGATGTCGAGGCAGCAACTGCGTTGCTAAATCAGAGCTGGCCAGATGGGTCCGACGCCAAAGCTGCGGAGGAGTAGCTCTGCCTGATCGACCGCTCTGAGAAGAATTTCATCCCCGGCGCAAGACACGTGCAAGCAATAACAAGTCTTGCTACGAGAGATTCAGCGCAAAGGACTGCGCTGCGCGACTTTTCATGTCGGAGCTAAAGCTCCGACCCCCTAAGAACTGTCGAATGAAATTGCGGCTCAGGGTGCTAGCGACGTTTTTCGCGCGGTGATTTTTCTTGGGAAGGATCCCAGGCGTCGGCGACGGTTTTATGTTCGCGGAACAGGCTGCTCGGGACGCGAATCTGTCCGCCGCGCACGAAGCGTTCGTGATTTTCCTCGAGTTCGTCGGGCAGGTAACGATAGTTGACGGTCACGCCGAACGAGGCTTCCATTCCGTAGGGCCGCAAGTTTCCAAAAACGTTGATGCGTTCAAGGCGCGCGCCATTGGAAAGATGAAATGTGGCGACGGGATCGTAGAGTTTTGCGCCGCGGCGCGCCCGAGTGAGATAGGCGAGGGCGAGACGCTCGAGCGGTTCCGCGAGAACCCTGCGATGCAGCAAGGGATGCTCCAGCAGCTTGAACAACGCGTCCACGGGATCGCGACGCTTGGCGGCTGACATCAGCTCGTTCGCGTATTCGGCCAGCAATCGCGACAAGCGAGCGCGCGTAAAGCCGAGTTCGTTCTCGGTATCCTGCAGCGCCCGTGAAAAAAGCGGCAGAGGCGAAAGAGTGCTGTAGTTTCGAATATTCGGGAATTCGGCCGCAAGCTCCGTCACGACCTGCTTGATCAGGAAATTTCCGAAAGGAACGTTGCGCAGGCCCTGCAGGCAGTTGTTGATGGAATAGAAGATGGCGGTGTCGGCCTCTTCAGGCGGGAGCACCGGGGCCTTTAGGTCGAGCAGGGGTTCCAGATCGCCGGTCAATCCCTTCGACAGCGCGACTTCCACGAAAATGATCGGCTCGTCGGCGAGCGCCGGATGAAAAAATGCGAAGCATCGGCGGTCGGATTCCAGCCGACGGCGCAGGTCGGGCCAGCCGTTGATTTCATGCACCGATTCATAGTGGATGAGCTTTTCGAGGATGCGTGCCGAAGTCTGCCAGCTGATCCGTTCGAGGCGCAGGAAGCCGCGGTTGAACCAGGAACGGAAAAGGTGCTTGAGGTCGGAATCGAGCGCTTCGAAATTCGAGCCGTTGGAATGCAACGAAAGCAGATGCTCCCGCAGCGTGACCAGAGTTTCCGTTCCTCCGGGCGCGGTATTGATCCGCCGAATCAGTTCCTGGCGCGGAGCTTCGACGGCATCGGAAAGGGCGGCCAGTGTGGCCGTGCTGGGCGCGCGCTCATACGCGGCCGCGGCGCGACGCACGCCGGCTTCGTCGGGTGAAAACTCTCGAGACAGGATTTCGAAAAATGCCGGGCGCTGGTCCGGCTTCATGGAGTTGTAGGCGGCAATTATTTCCTGCGCGATCGCGGTTTGGGACGCCTCGCCACGCTCGGATAGCAGGCGATGGCAAAGAAAACGCATGTCTCTGCGGCGTCCATGGAGCGACTGCAGGAGATTGGAAAGGAACCCGGGCATCGACATAAGAATTATAGCGCAGACGCGAGATCGGATGTGTTACAGGCGAAAGACTGTTGCCACCACGAGAAGTTTAGTGGTCGGAGGGCTGCGCCTGGGCGCGATCAAGACTTTCCTGGGCCGTTTTGCTCGAAGGATCGAGCGCGAGTGCCCTTTCGAATTGCTCGATGGCTTCGGCGCGCCGGTTCATCTTCAGGAGCAGCTCTCCGAAGGCGTTGTGGACTTCCGCGTCATTGGGATTAGCGGCAACCAGAGACGTGAAATTCTTCAAGGCCTCGTCGAGCTGGCCGGACTTGGCGAGCGCCTTCGCCAAATTGTAGCGCGCGTTCGCGTAGTCGGGCCGTAGCGTAACCGCCAGTTGAAATTGCTGAATCGCTTCGCGCGTTCGGCCCAGAGATCCCAGGGCAAGCCCCAGCCAGTTGTGTCCTTCCGGTTGCTTTGGATCGAGATGCACGGCCTGTTCGAGCGCCGTTTCTGCGCCGCCCGGATTGAAGCGGGAAAGCATTAGCGCACCGAGCCACAAGCGCGCCCAGAAATCGTGCGGATTTTTCTCCACGTCGTGGCGCATCACGGCTTCCTGAAGTTCGCGCCGGCGATCGCCGGGGCCGCGCGGCAACACTTGCAGCCACAAATGCGCCATCTCATCGGTGGATTGATTGCCGCCCACGACGCGCTGCGGCGGGCGATGCGGATTGCGCGGATTCGCGGCGGAATTGTCGAAGTGCCAGCGCATCGAGACGACGGCACCCTTGGGGAGAAACACCGAAGCGCGATAGTGGTAAACGGCCTGCCAGTTCGGGTCCCAATCCAGAATTTTGATGAGCCATTTGCGCTGGCCATCGGGAAGCGTGGCGTAAGCTTCGAGTTGATGTCCCAAGTAATGCGCGTGCGGGTAGATGGCGAGTACGTCCACGTCGAGTGGAAGGCGAAAATCATCCGCTACGGCAAAATTGCGGACTCCGGCGGGAACGTCGAGCGCGTTATCGCGTTCGAGCTCGATCAGCAGCGGAAAGCGGTCCGGCGGCGTGTTCGTGAAATAGAGACCGATCGACGGCTTCACTTGCATCGGCATTCCCGTCGGCATCATGTGCGCGTTGAGGATGAGATCGGTGCCGGGATCGAGTTCCCACGCGAGACCGTCCGGCTCAACCCATGGCGTGCCGCCCGGCTTCCAGAACAGGAAGTGGCTGTCGAAATCAAAGACGCTGTGCTGCACGCTCAGATCCATGCCGGGAAAGCCGGAGCCTGGCTCGGATTCCTGGAAGCGGGCCGACCGCGCGCGGTCAACCAGTACGTTCGCGTGATGGACGCCGTGCGGAATGCCGGGGCGAACTTCGATCGCGCGTACGTAGCGCCGAGTCGTGATCTGAGGCGAGAAAATGAAATTCCAGAAAACGTCGGGACCGGAGACCGGCACGGAGTAAGCACGCGTCGCGTCGAGAATCATGTCGGGAGGGCCGAGCTGCCAGCCTTCCGTAAATTTCGGAGGGAGTGGCGTCTCGGCCGACGGCCCCTGCGGCGTTCCATTCTTTACCCATTCGGTGATGAGGCGGATTTCGTTGTCGGTGAGGCGGGATTCGTTCGCGAAGTCACCGAAACCGTGCTCCGGGAGCCAGGGCGGCATGGCGCGCGTGCGAACCGCCGCGGCAATTTGCCGGGCGTATTGTTTAGCGTCATCGTAAGTCAGCAGAGAAAACGGAGCCGATTCACCCGGATGGTGGCATGAAGCGCAAGAGCGGTAGAGAATCGGGGCGACATCATGAGCGAATGTCGGCGGGGACGCGCTTTGTGCCGCGGCGGGCACGGCGAACACGAGCGCGATAAAAGCTCGTGCCGCCGCGCACTTCACGGAACGCATCGGAATCTTACTTCTGAATGACGCCGCAGGCGACGCGATCGCCGGAGTTTCCGGACGGATCGCTCATCAAGTCATCGGCTTTCGCGTGAATGACCAGCGATGTGCCGCCATCGTGGAAAAGAGAATTGGCGCCGTCGCCGAGCGTGACGCTCTTATCGACGAATACTCAGGCTGCCCTTGCCGTTCGCGGCGACTTTGAGGTTCGGCAAATCACCGGCGTGCGGATGTGGGTCCATCGTGTTGTTCACGCCATGGTGAGCGCGTGGTCGGATTGAAATGGCCGCCCGCGGTCGTGAAAGCCGGGCCTTCGCATTTGCCGACCGTGTGGATGTGGATGCCGTGATCGCCCGCAGTCAGCCCGGCAACCTTGGCTGTGATCTCAACGCCGCCGCTGACAGCTTTCAGTTTGGCGGTTCCGACCTTCGCTCCCTGCGCGTTCATGATATCTGCGTGTGCGGATTTTGGAGCCGTATCGGCCAAAGCGGCTGCCGCGCAAACGGAAAGCAGCGCGGGAACCAGAAGCAAATTTCGAATGTGCATCGGTGTGTCCTCCCTCAGAAGCGCCTGCAGCAATCCTGACAGGCGAAATTCTAGCACAGGGGCGTGACTTCGGGACTCGACGCAAGAGCGAGACCCACGCTGACGTGAGCGGAGCTAGATCGCAGCTAGTGCTTGGGAAGGACAAAGCCTTCGGGAGGCTTCGAGCCGTCGCCGAAGAAGAATTGCTCCATTTGCTCTTCCATGATTTTCTGCGAGTTGGGGTCCATCGGATTGAGGCGGAATTCGTTGAGCAGCATCTTGGAGTGGTCCACCCACATTTTCCAGGCGTCCTTGGAGACGTTTTCGTAGACACGCTTGCCGATTTCGCCTTTCCAGGGAATGCGGTCGAGCCCGGGCAGTTCTTTGCCGAGTTTCACGCACTTCACCATGCGAACGTTTTGCGCTTCATCGGCCATCGTGGGAGAGCCTCCGTTGAGATTCGTCAACTATCTTAAGCGCGGATGAGTGGTGACCGCAACTCGGAGCGGCGGTTGGATGCGGCGTCATTTCGTGGTGCGGATCGAGTGTGAAGCCCGGGTAGAGGTGAAGGACAAGGCGGAATGCTTAAGATTCACCGCAGAGACGCAGAGAACGCAGAGAAAGAAAGAAAAATAGAAAGGCTTGAAACTTACCACAGAAGACACAGAGGAGGCACAGAGACCACAGAGGAAGCGGAAGAATTACGGCGATATTTCTGAGTGACTCCGAGGCCCGCCCGTTGGCACTGGCGTGCGCGGCTTGACATTGTCGGGAACGCACCAACAGAATCTTTATCTTTTCAATGTGGCGCGAAATTTAATTTGCGTAAGAGGGGGACTGCTTGCAACACGTTCGGCTTGGTTCAACGGGTTTGAGGGTTTCGAGGCTTTGCCTCGGCACGATGACGTTTGGGTATCAGTGCGACGAAGCGACGTTCGTTCGCGATCATGGACCGCGCGTCCGCCGGCGGGATAACTTTTCTTGATAGCTCCGACGTGTATCCGCTTGGCGGCGGGCTTGAGCGCGCCGGGCGCACCGAGGAAATCATCGGGAGCTGGATCAAGAACAAGCGGCACGACTGGGTGATCGCGACGAAATGCTTCGGGGCAACCGGGCCGCAGCCTTTTCACGCGGGAAACAATCGCCGGCACATTATGGACGCAGTGGACGCATCGCTGCGGCGCCTGGGCACGGACTACATTGACCTCTATCAGCTTCACGGGTACGACCCGAATGTGACGGTGGATGAAACTCTCGGCGCGCTCGACGATCTGGTGCGCGCTGGCAAAGTCCGATACATCGGCTGCTCGAATCATCTGGCGTATCAGGTGGCGCGCGCGCTGGGCCGCAGTGATGTGCGCGGGTGGGCACGGTTCGTCTCCGTGCAGCCGCGTTACAACCTGCTCTATCGCGAGATCGAACGCGAATTGCTGCCACTATGCGCGGAAGAAGGCGTCGGCGTGATTCCGTTCAATCCCATCGCGGGCGGAATGCTTTCAGGCAAGTACGATTTTACGAAGCCGCCGACCGAGGGAACCCGCTTCGCGTATACGGGGCGAATCGGAGATTTGTACAGAGACCGCTATTGGCAGGACAACATCTTCAAAGCGGTCGGGGAATTGCATGGCATCGCGACGCGGGCCGGAATTCCGCTGGCAACGCTTGCAACCGCGTGGACGCTGAACCACCCGGCAATCACAAGTCCGATCATCGGCGCGAGCAAGCCGGAGCAGCTGGATGCGACGCTGGCGGCGCTCGATACGACACTCAGCGCGGACCTGCTGGCGGAATTGGATAAGGCAACGATCCAATTTAGGTAGAGTGTCGCGGAGTTCGAAGCCGGCAAATGCATGCTGCGATGGGATCAGCGCAGCGGAAGGCGCTTCGCGCCGTTCTTTTCGGAGCTAAAGCCCGACCCGCTGAAGGCGCGCGGCGGCGCGGATGGGCTGCGCCGAGCCAAGCATCTTCGCCGGGCACAGCATCGCTGTGCCCCTACGCCCGTGAAGATGCGCCTACGGTTTCGCCGGCGTCTGGCTGCGGCGCCAGGCGAAATAGCCATCCAACACCTGGAGCTTTTCGAGATTCGGCACAGGGATGGCCTTCGACGGATCGTTGAGATTCATCACCTGCTGATTGGCATCGGTAAAAGCGGGCCAGGCAGGCAAACCCGCGCCATTCGGATCGCCGGTCTTTGCGAAATTCGTCCAGTATGAGGAAACCTCATCCGAGACAGCCTGATCGGCCGGGCGCGCAGGCATGGCTGCAGTGAAATTACCGAAGACAAAGGAAATCTCACCGCCGTGGGCCGCGCCCCAGTCCTTGAACTGCGGAGCGTTGGGATACGGCGGACGATGACTGAAATAGTAAACGTAGACCTTCCCCTTGCCAGTCTTCGATTGCAAGCGAGCCCACGACCAGGTCGGCCACGCGAAAGTCGCGTCGCGGAACATGTCGCGAGCTGAACGCAGAGCATTGGCATCCGTGTCGTCCGGGATAGGCTGCGAAAATCTTGTCGGCGTACTCGCCATATCCCGCACGGATGTTCGACTGATACGCGGCGGGCGCGATGGAGGGAACGAACAGCGCGCCTTCGTCGGCGTTGCTGCCGATCAAGACAGGAGTGTCGTTATATTTTCCGGCTTCATAGAGTTTGTACTGATCGCCAAGCAGAACGTAACCGTCGAAAATGGGCCAGGCTCCGCCGAGAGCGGAATTCGAGTTCTTCAGAATATCTTCCGCTGATTTCTTGCGGGCTTCGGCAATCGACGTCACGCCGAGCTTCGAGAGGTACGCCGTCCCATTTTTTTCGGCGGTGGCCAGCGAGACCACGTTCGTCCCGCCCTCGTTCGCGTGCTTTTCGGGGCCGAAGTTGCCGCCGCTTTCCGAAATGGCTCCGGTGAATAGTCCTTTCGCGAGCGGAGAAGCGCCCAGCATGCTGACGGCAATTCCTCCGGCGGATTCGCCGAAGATGGTTACGCGACCGGGATCGCCGCCAAATGCGGCGATGTTCTTCTTCACCCACTGGAGCCCTGCGATCTGATCGAGCAGGCCGTAGTTTCCCGAGTGGCCTCCCTGCTCGGCGCTCAGCTCGGGATGCGCGAGGAAGCCGAACGACCCCAGCCGATACGCGATGCTGACGAGCACGACGCCTTTCTTGGCGAGGTTCGCACCGTCATACTGGGCCAGCGAAGTGCCGCCGATCGTAAATCCGCCGCCGTAAATCCAGACCATCACGGCAAGCTTGTCTTTCGGAGTTTTCGCGGGAGTCCAAACATTGAGATAGAGGCAGTCCTCGCTGACGGTCAAGGCATCGAGCCCGAGCGCCGGCATCACGATCGGCACTTGCATGCAGGCAGGCGCGAATTTATCGGCCTGCAGAACATTCTTCCAGGGCGCGGCAGGCTTTGGCGCGCGCCAGCGCAAATCTCCCAGGGGCGGCGCGGCAAAGGGAATGCCTTTGTAAATCGTGATGCCGCTTTCGACGGTTCCCTGGACGGGACCCGAATCCGTGCGGACCGGTTTTGGCGTCTGCGCAGCCAGCGTCGAAGCGAACACGAACGCAGCCACAACCGTCACGGCCATTGCGACTAATTTGAAACGTCCCATATTCAATCTCCTCCGCGGCGGCCGGAACATGCGGGCCGTCGCCTTGCACGAACCTACGTTGCTTTAATTACAAGCTCGGGCGGACGTTTGCGCGGAATTCGTTTTCCGCGCCCGGGAAAGCGCGCGAGCACTTCGCCATCCCATAACCGAATAATTCGCTCGGTGAATAGCCATTGGCCGGCGATTTTGGCGAGCTTATCGTCCCAGTAGCCGGTAAAGCGGATTACGTATGGCGGCTCGCCCTGGCATTCGGTGACGAGCGCGAACGATCGCACCGAGCATCGTTCGCTATCGCCCTTCACGACGGATTGAGTAAGGTGATGCTGTCGCCCGGGGAAATCGGGAACGTTGCGGAAGTGTTCAGCGAAGCGGCGAATATTCTTGTGCCCTTCCCAGCGGTCGGGATCTTCGAAAACTTCTTCGATGACGACAGCATCGGGCGTGAAGCACGCGACGAGTGCGTCCACGTCGCCGGTGTCGAGCGCCCAGGCGTACGCGGCAAGCAGATCGTTAATGGCGATGCGATCTTCGGTTGTGAGCGGACCGGTGCTTGGCATGGACGAGTTACTCGACTAATAGCCGACAGTCATGCGCTCGCGATGGTGCTGCGGGCGTTCGAGCTCGTCGAGCAGCGCGACGGAGTAGTCTTCGAGCGAAATCTTGCTCACGCCGTTTGCATCGTAGAGGACGTGATCTTTGCCCAGGCGGAATTTGCCGGTGCGCTCGCCCGGCGCAATCGTCACAGATGGAGCGATGAAAACCCAATCGAGATCGGGTTCCTGCTTGAGCAAATAATATAGTTCACGCGTCCCGCGGATGCCGGGTTTGAAAGCCTCGTAGGCGGCAGGGAAGTCGGGCGAGTCGATGAGTTCGACGTTGGCGGGCGTCTTCAGGCTGGCTGCACCGCCGACGCCCAGGAATCGCTTGACGCCGGACTTCTTGGTGGCGGCGATGATGGCTTTGTGTCCCACAACGTGCTTTTCGTAAACCTCCGGGCCGGCCACGCCGCGCGCGGGATTGAACGAGCTAATCACAACGTCATGACCCGCGAGTATTTTCGCCAGCTCGTCAACCTGGAGGACGTCCGCCTTTTTCGCGGTGAGATTTTTCTGGCGATTCGAGCTTTTCGGGATTGCGAACGATGGCCGTGACCTGATGCCCGCGTTGCAGAGCCTCGGCGAGAATTTTAGAGCCGACGAAACCGCTGGCCCCGATGAGTGCGATTTTCATAGCCAACCCCCTGAGAACAAAGATGAGCAGCTCTCGATGCCGGCCAATTCGCGACACGCGCGATGATTGACAGGCCGCAAGAACCGGTGGATTGTATCACTTCGCAACCGAGAGGTGAGATTTCCGATGACGGAATTAGGACCGTTTGGCTCGGCGCGTTCGACGCTGCAGGAACCGAAGCTCGAGTTCGCATTCGAAGTTCGGCTGCGCTTCACGCGCGTACAGAACATCGAAAAGATGCCCACAGGCGCGGGACGCGGCGCTGTGTATGTGGATAGCGGCGAATTCTCGGGGCCGCACCTGCGTGGCAAGGCCGTTCCGAACAGCGGCGGAGATTACTCGTTATTTCGCCCGGATGACGTGCTGGCATTCGATGCGCGCTATATGCTGCAGGAGGATGACGGCACGCTCATACTCGTCCGCAACAACGGATATCTGTGGGGGCGCAGCGCAGACACGATGGATCGGTTGCGGAAGATGGCGTTTGCCGGAGGGCCGACTGTTGATCCCTCGGAGTATTACCTTCGCGCGTTTCCGACGTTCGAAGTGAATATCGGCAAGCATGACTGGCTGATGCGTTACGTCTTCGTCGGCGTCGGCGAGCGCAAGGCGGACGGCAATCTGATTCGCTACTTCGCGCTGATGTAGAGCACTTCTGGCGTCGCATCGCGTGGCGGCGGACCTGCGCGAGATGAATCGTTCACGCGAACGTCACGAGCAGCGGCGCGGGTTATGATAGGCTGTTCGCTTGCGGAGCGATTTGAGTCAGGGAAGCAATTTCCGGGCTGCTTCCTTCGGTCGAGTTTTCCGCAACACCCCACGGAGAACGCCGATGAGTACCCGTCCCACCGCAGTCGTTGAAGCGCCGCGAGCCGATTCCTACTACTGCGAAATCCCTAACGATCCTTGCGCCATTGTGATGTTCGGCGCCTCGGGCGATCTGGCGCGACGAAAACTTTTGCCGGCGCTTTACGATCTCGCGCTGCACTCGTGCCTTGCGCCGCGATTTAAGCTGCTCGGGTTCGCGCGCACGGAAATGGACGACGACGCGTTTCGCCGCGGCGCCGGCGAGTCCTTGCCGAAGGGCGACAAACCGGGAGCGGATGCCGGGAAACAGCAGGAATTTCTGCAGCACCTGTATTACTTCCACGGAAATTACGATGACCCTGAGTCGTACAAGAAGCTGGCACAGCGCCTGGAAGAACTGGACGCCGAGGGTCAGCTCGGAAGCAATCGCCTGTTCTATCTCGCGACTCCTCCAGAGGTTTACGAACACGTAATCGAACAGCTGGGCCGGGCGGGGCTGGCGAAATCGAAGAATGCAGAATCCTGGACGCGTGTGATTGTCGAGAAACCGTTTGGCCACGACGGCGCGTCGGCGCGCGAGCTGAACGCAAAAGTTCTGGAGGTGTTCGCGGAGCAGCAGGTCTATCGAATTGACCATTATCTGGGCAAGGAGACGGTGCAGAACCTGCTGGTTCTTCGCTTCGGCAACGGAATCTTCGAGCCGCTGTGGAACCGCAACTTCATTGATCACGTGCAGATTACCGCGGCGGAATCGCTGGGCGTGGAGCGTCGGGCAGCGTTTTACGAATCCGCCGGCGCCATGCGCGACATGATTCAGAGCCACGTGCTGCAGCTGACGTCGCTGGTCGGAATGGAAGCGCCCGCGAGATTCGATGCCACATCGGTGCGCAACGAGAAAATCAAAATTCTGCAATCAATCCGTCCGTTCAATTCCGAGACGGTCTGGCAATCAGTGATACGCGGCCAGTACGGGCCGGGAACCGTGAACGGCGTGGCTGTGCCGGGATATCGCCAGGAACCCGGCGTGAAACCGGAGTCGGCGACGGAGACGTTTGTCGCGCTGAAACTGCTAGTGGATAACTGGCGCTGGAGCGGCGTGCCTTTTTATTTGCGCTCGGGAAAGCGGCTGGCGCGGCCGATGACTGAAATTGCGATTCGGTTCAAGAAGGCGCCCCACATGGTTTTCCAGGGCGAAAGCGTGGAGCCGAATTCGCTGGTGTTGAACATTCAACCCGACGAAGGGATTTCACTTTCCTTCGGCGCGAAATCGCCCGGCTCGCAGATGCATATCAGTCCCGTGACCATGGATTTTCGCTACAAGCAGGCCTTCGGCGGGGGAACGCGCGAGGCTTACGCAACGCTGATCAACGACTGCATACGCGGTGACGCCACGCTGTTCGATCGCGCCGACAGCGTCGAAGCGGCGTGGGGGCTGGTGGATCCGATACTCGAGGCATGGCACAGCGCGTCCGCGCCGCCTTTCCCGAACTATCCGGCAGGCAGCGATGGACCTCGGGCGGCAGACGATTTGACGGTGTCCGAGGGCCGGCGATGGCGGTCGATTTGACGCCGATTTTAGTGACTGAAGTAGTGGACGATATTCACCGCACAGTTCGGAGGGGCGCGTGATTCTTGCGGGCGACATCGGGGGAACGAAGACGAATCTTGGCTTGTTCGATGTGCGGCAGGGAAAGCTGAATCGCGTCGCGGAAAAGCGTTATCCGAGCCGCGAACACAAGGGCCTGGAAGAAATCGTCGCCGATTTCGTTAGCGTCACCGGAGCGAAACCAACCGCTGCGGGGTTTGGGATCGCCGGTCCCGTGGTGGACAACCGCGTGCGCACCGGGAATCTGCCGTGGGTGATTGATGGCGCGACGATGGCGAAGCAATTGGGGCTGGAGCGAGTCCGGTTGCTGAATGACCTCGAAGCCGCCGCTTTCGGAATTAGCGTGATGGGCCTAGGGGATCTGGCGACACTTCACGACGGCGTTGATGCGCCACAGGCGCCCCGGGTAGTCATCGCGGCGGGCACTGGGCTGGGCGAAGCCATCCTCTTCTGGGACGGCACGAAGCATATTCCAACGGCTACGGAAGGTGGCCACGCCGATTTCGCTCCGCACACCGACCAGCAAGTGGAGTTGTGGAAATTCATCAAGGCCCGCAGCGAATTCGTGAGCAACGAACTGATTCTCTCAGGGAGGGGATTCAAGACGCTACACGAATTCCTGAATCCAGACGTGCGCCATCCGGGTTTCGATGACTCGTCCGTTGATCCCGCGCCGGATATTACCAAGAGGGCGCTTTCGAAAGAGTGCCCGGTGTGCGTGGCGGCGCTCGATTTGTGGGTAGAGATCTATGGCTCGGAAGCGGGAAATCTGGTGGTGCGATCCGTCGCGCGCGGTGGCGTATACGTGGCGGGTGGAATTGCGGTCAAGATTCTACCGGTGCTCAAAGACGGCAGATTCGCGGCCGCACTCCGGCACAAGGAAAAGATGACGGATTTTTTGGCGCAGGTGCCAATTCATGTGGTGCTCGACGAGGAGTGCCCACTGAAAGGCGCAGCATACGCGGTATGGAAAGGGATCTAAAACGAGTCATCACTATCGTACCCTCCCATTCCCAGTAGTTCTGGTACGGGGTCTTCATTTGCGGCTCCACGGATTTTCACACAAGAGAGCGCGAATTCCGTAACCCCCCTGCTCGGGCGAATTCTCGGTAAGATACCCTCGGGATAAGTCAGTCAAACGGCTTTGGATAGGCCGCCGAGTGTGTCTGGCAGAGCAATTGCCATTACACCTGCACCGTCGGCGCGGCCGGCGGATGAGAGGCATACCACAATGAAGAAACTTCTCGGAGTTGGAGTGTTCGTTTTTATGTTTTCGATTCCCGCACACGCACAAGCCAAGGGCGGTGGCGTTTCCGTCGGTGGCGGCGGCAATGCCCCGACCACTTCCGGCGGCGCTGGGATGGGCGGCGGAGGTATCGGGGGCAATAGCTCTCGGCTCCCAGCCTACCCACGCGCAACCTTCGACGTGAGCGCCGTCAGCGGATCAGATACTTCTTTCGCGCCTTCGACATTCCTTTCGTTCGAGCAGGCAGTTGCCGAGGGAAAGGCGATCACTGAAGCGAATCACAAATCGGTCGCAGAAACAGCCGCGGAGAATAGCGCCGCACAGAAGGCCAAAGCCAAAATCGCTTTCGTGCAGGATGCCAATGGCAAGGTAGTCCCGACAGCGGGGCAGTAGGCTCGCGACGATCAAGTGTGCAGCCAGAGGGCCCCTGCTGTCTCCTCTCGAATTTGACTTGGAAATGGAACGGCCGCCCGGCGGGGGATGGAATGCCGGGCGGCCGCTTCCGGTGCAGAACCGCGGCTCCGTTGAGATGGAGACGGAGCTGCAGCAGCGAGTTCTACTTCAAGTTCGCACTGCTGAACGTGTAAACGAAGCTGAGCGTGGCCGTATTCTGTTCCTTCACGGACCGATCGCTTGAGAAGCTTTGAGAGAATATCGGCAGGCTGGCAAAGTCATACCGGTATTCACCACGGATTAGCAATGCGCTGGTCAGGTTATGCGAGTAAGTTCCCGTAATTTCCTGAGCCCAGCCGCGGTCAAAGTCCGTCAGACCGACATAGCCTTGCGGATCGTCGAAATACTCGTAGCGAACCGCAAAGTTGGTTTTGGGACTCCAATTGTATTTCGCATAGCCGGCCACACCCCACCAGTTAACCGCGGGACTGCCGGTGCAGGGGACAGGTCCGGTGCCGCCCTCAGGAGTAGGCACGGATGCTCGGGCGTCGGTGCAGGCTTCCGGATAGAACCGGGGTCCGAAACCGTAATCGCCGTTCAGCTGGAATGCCCACTTCGTGTTTGGAGTGTACGCAACCACCGTATCGGATATTTGCTTCCAGTCATTGATAGATTCGCCGCCGAGACCGAATGCGTCGACTACCGGACCGGCAAAATAGTTCTCGGTGACGGACCACTTCATGTTGGGAGTAAATGCGACGCTGGCGCCGTACGTCAGGCCGGAACTGGAACCAAACGGTGCATCGTGGTTAATGACCGTGTTGTTCCAACCGTTCACAAGATAGCCAGTGACCGCCCACTTGGTATCAAACGCGTACTTCGCGTTCGCGCCGAAGTGGAAAAAAGGGATCGCGTAATTGAACAGAAGGCCGCGCGAATAGTTCCAGTTCGCGTTGCTCTCAATCACTTCCGCGCCCATTGGAGTGACGAACTTTCCGACGGTGAATGTCAATCCCTTCCCGATCGGAGCGAGATAGGAAACGTAAGCTTCCTTCAGATAGAAGTTGCTCTGGTCCCCAAATCCCGTGTTGTCCGATCCATTGATGAGCTTTGCGGCAAAGCCGTAACCAGCTGATACGTGATAACCCAGCCTGCTTTCCGCCGACGTCGCATCCGCTGGTTTGTCCAAAATGAACTCAGCCATATTGAAGTTGAACCCGTTCGTAGGAGCCTCAAACGAGCGCAGGCCAGACAGGTTGTTGGGCGGATGATTGCTGTCGTATCCGTAATACGCATCACCGAACCCACTCAACGTGACAGGTCCTAGAAGGCTCGCGAGGGTGATCTTCGCCGGAGCGTCGTCCGCGGACGGTGACGGATTGAACGAGGCGCCGCCTCCCGCTACCGGTTCCGTCAGCACAGCCGTTTTCATGCCTGGCGTGTTGTCCGTCTTTAATGCAGCAATTTCCTGCTCAAGGAGCGCCACTTGCTTCTCGAGCTCTTCCAACCGCTGATCCGCAGTTGGCGGCGTTGTGGCTGCCGGCTGTGCTGTCGCGGCGGGTTGCGCCGCAGCTGCCGGCTGGTCCTCCCCTTTCGACACGGGCGACCAGGCGATCGCTACGGTCACCGCAAATAACGTTGCGGCCCATTTAGTAAGACATCTCTTAGTGCGATTCATGTGGTTTTCCTCTCCCTCCCTGTCGCGCTCAAATTTCCACCTGATGAGTTCGCGACCTGTGCATAGAAAAAGATTCGGTAAGACAAAATACAGACCGTGATCCGAATCGTCCAACTCATTAAATCTATGGTTTGAATCAATGGATCGTTGAAATGTGCTTATGAAATCTTTACGCGGTTGGGCGTCCGTGGATTGTGAGGACATCATCGCCAGACCCTAAGTGATGGCGGCTAAGGGAGGTGTAAGGGATGCATAAGCAATGCATAAACCGGTCGAGGGCGTAAAGATCCGACTATTCAAGGCAGCGATTCCAGGCATGCATGTGGCCGTGGGATGACGAAATAAGGAGAATTGGCAGACGGGCGAACTGAAATCCGGCCGAGGGCTCAGCGCTTCGCGAAATAGAACATCAAGCCGAAGATGACGACGGGAATCAGGGCCAGCATTACGTAGAAGAGGATTCTCCGCACCCAGGGCGTCCGGCGCGTTTTCCAGTCGCGCAATTCGGGGCGTTCGGCCACTCCCACTTTTTCGGGATGCTGCAGATCCAGGGCCATTTCGTGCGCGGTGGCATAGCGGTTCTTGGGGTCGCGCTCGATGGCGCGATAAATAATCTCCTGCAACTCGCGGAGAGATTGCGGGATCGATTTCGCGCGGCGGAATCGGATTGTTCAGCAGCCGGTCGTTCATGATGGCAAACGGATTTGGCCCTGGAAACGGCGTCTTGCCGGTCAGCATTTCGTAGAGCATCACGCCCAGTGCGTAGACATCGCTGCGGGCGTCGCCGCGCTTGCCCTTCACCTGTTCGGGCGAAATGTAATCGGGCGTGCCCATGACCTGCGAGAGCTTGGCGAAGGTGAGCCGCCGGGCACCCGCCTGCCCGGCAATGCCGAAATCGATCAGCTTAATGTGGTCTTCGGGATCCACCATGATGTTTTCCGGCTTCAGATCGCGGTGCACGACCCCGTGGCTGTGGATGTAGTCGAGGGCCTCGCAGATGCCGAGCGTGATCCGCATGGCGCGTTCCGGAGGAAGCTTTTTCTTCTCATCCAGGATTTGGCGCAGCAGCCGGCCCTCCACCCATTCCATGACCATGTAGAGCTGGCTGCGATCGTCATCCGTGAATACCTTCATTACGCCGGGATGATCGAGGTCCTTGCCGATTTCCTCTTCGCGGTGAAAACGATCGAAGAGGACCGGGTCGATTTCCATCTCGGGATGGGGGACTTTGATCGCGACCTGGCGGCCGTTGCGGAGATCAGTGCCGCGAAAAATGGAGGCCATGCCGCTGCGGGCGACCACGCTGTCGATGCGGTAATGATCGAGTTGGTCGCCGGGATGGACTGGAATCCTCGAGAATGCAGGGCTTGGCAGAAGACCGTCGGCAAGCCTGGCGTTAAGGAAGCCTGTAGGGCCGCCCGCGGTACATGCCTACGCGTTCCACGCTGCGAACGCGGATCAATTGCACGCTGATATTATCACTGCCGTCCCGCTGGTTGGCAATATCCACCAGCCGTCTTGCCGCCGTTGATCAAATCGCCGTCGCGGCCGGCGATCGCGGCCATTTCCGATGCTTCCACGGAGCCGTGCAGTCCGTCGCGAGCAAAGCAACAGCACGTCCCCGGCGAACACCTGGTGCTCGTTGATCTCGACGTTGACGACCAGTTCGTTCCCGAGCGAGCGGCTCAGCATGTGGCGCGTTTCGGCTTCGGCCGCTTCCTCCGCGAAAGCAATCCCAGCCGGACATGTTCGTTGGCGACGGTGTGGTCGCGGGTGAGCAGGTTCGGCTGGCCCCGTCGGATCAGGTAGCAGCGCGAATCGCCAACGTGCGCGACTGCAACGCGATCGTAGCGCAGAGCGCAGGCCACGATCGTGGTCGCCATGAAATACCGCCAGACTTGGCCGCATGGCCAGCATCAACTACGCGCGTGTTTGCGTTTCGCACCAGATTCGTCAATAGCGAGGGGTGTGGTTCGCCGGGAGTGGCTTTGCGGAAGCCATCCAGCACGCTTTCAACCGCTGTGTGGGAAGCTACTTCGCCGAGATCGTGCCCGCCGACTCCGTCGGCGAGCGCAAAAAGCCAGCCATGCGTCGCGCACGTCCTCCGGCGTCGCGGGGGCAGCGTGCCCGAGATAATCTTCGTTTCCCTTGCGAACTCGCCCGACGTCGGAAAGTTCCGCGAACTCGACATCCATAGGAGTGTTTTGGACCGTGCCGAAGGCGGGAGCCAAACCGCCCACAATTGCCGCCGCTGCCGCTTGAAGGCCTCTGTACATTAGACCTCATCTTTAGCCGCAAAAAAACAGGGCGGGCTTTCGCCCGCCCTCTGTGTCTAACGGTTTAGCCTGGGATCAAGCACGGGTGGTGACCAGTGTTGTCTTGCCCTGTTTCTTTGCTGTTGAGCATGAAGTAGATGCCGCCGTAGATGCCCCAGACCGCGGCGATCCCCAAGGCCAAAAACGGTTCCATCTTCGTGCCGTAACCCATGAACGGCACACGATGTAGGAGGCCATGCAGATCAGGTTCGCGGCGATGCCGAAAATCGGGATGAGCATGTGTTTGACGAAGCTGAAGTTCGGGTGGCCCTGGTAGCAGAAGATGCAGGTTACGCAGCTCAGCATGTAGAGCAGGAACGTCCCGAAGTTGGAAGCCAGGGTAATCGTGAGCAAGCTATTGGGCAGCGTCGCCATCGTGTCGTGAGACACGTAGCCGAAGCTCGACCAGAACCCATGCGGCAGGGCCTGTGATCGTGGCATCCGAGAGCGCGCCGGCATCGCCGAACAGCATCAGCAGCGCGATGCAACCTGATGACCGCGGAAATGATCGCCAGGGCCCAGATGGCGCGGTGCGGGCTCAGGTTCTTGTCGTGAAGCATGCCGAAGTGTTCCGGCACTTCGTTGTCCTTGCCCATGGCGTAGGTGACGCGCGCCCCGGTGTTCATGCAGGAGAGCGTGGTGCCGATCAGCGCCAGGAACACGGTGACGGCTTCGATCAGCATGAAGGTTCGGCCGTGGCCCGAGCCGAACAGCGCGTCGCCGACCATGACCATCATGTCGCCGATGGGCGCCGCCGAACCGGCGGCGTTCTGCATGGTGTAGCCGCTATTTAAGAAGTAGTTTGCGGCGAAATACTCGAACAGATAGCAGAACGCCCCCTGCACCAGAAGTGAAGTGATGACCGCGATGGGCACGTCGCGCTTGGCGTTTTTCGCTTCGCCGCCCATCGCCGTGACCGATTCGAATCCGACCAGGATCAGAATGGCGACCGTGGCCTGAACGAACATCCAGTCGAAATTGTGGATGCCGACTACGGATTTCGCGTTCGGATGGGCCAGGAAATTGCCGCTCGAATCGTTCATGGTGTAATCAACGTGAAAGGGAACCGGCTTGCCCGCTGCGTCCAGCTTGGGCTGCGGAACCATGTTGGCATCGCGCGTGATGACGTCGGTTGCTGTGCCAGTTAACCGTCTGGCTGGTGGTGGCGAATTCGTAGTTGTAGGCTTCGCCGGACGTCGCATCCCACTGGAAGGCCACGCTGCCCGGCGGATGGTTCATGCGGTAGCCGATCGCCATGACCGCGAACACGATCAGCGCGGAGATCTGAATCACGTTGATGGCGATGCTGACCGCCGTCGAGCCATTGACGCCGCGATGCGCGATGTAGGCCACGCCGAAGGAGAACACGATCGCGACAGCCATCATGAACATCGGGCCGGGGTTCGAGGCGCTCATGAAGTTCGGCCACAGCGTGCCCGACGATGTAGCCGCAGAAAACTCCCGTGACGGCGACCATCACGCCGGGATAGATCCAGTAGTAAAGGTGCGAGCCCCAGCCGACGATGAACTTCATGAGGCGCGCGTACCTCCACGCCTTGTCATGATTCAGGAACGACTTGCTCCGCGAAATAATACGAACTGCCGGTGCCGGGATACAGCTTCGCCATTTCCGCATAACAGACCGCGGTAGCCAGACACAGCAAAAGCGCGAACACGATGCCGATCCACATCGAAGGCGACGTGGCGCCCTCGGTCGCCTGCGGCGTAAAAGTGAGCCAAAGGAACGCGCCGGGAGCGATGAGCGCCATGGCGTTCATCGTCAACCCGGTCAAGCCTAAGGTTGCTTGCATCTCACCAGTTGTCTTCTCGGCCATTAGGTACTCTCCTCTTGGAAAGTAAGAACCTGAAGGCCGGACACTATACGGAAGTATCGGTTACGGTAAAATGCAACGTTTCGATGGAGGGGATAGATGTTTCAAATGGCTGTGAAGTGACCATAAGACGCGCCGAATCATAACGCTACGCAGCGATTGGCGCGACGTTTTGGGCGCTCGGCACGGGTGCGAGTTGGTTTTCGGCCAGCATGCGAGAAATTTCGCATTCGTTTTGGAGATGCAGATGATTTCAATATTTCGCGGAAAAAACACCGAGGAGCGCTGTGGGTTGAGGCGCTGAGTTGCGCGCCGCGCGCGATTTTGATCGCTTGAGATCAGGGCGATTTCCTTGCATCAGTGGACGCGCCTGTTAGTATGTTCCGATGACTTTTTGCTTGTTGACGCCACGCGAAAATGACTGAGAAGCGACAATTCAGGGCTATTAAGGGCACGCGCGACATCCTTCCGCCCGATTCGTCGCTTTGGAACTGGTTCGAGCGGGCGGCGCGCGAAGTCTTCGAGTCGTACAATTTTCGGGAAATTCGGCTGCCGATTTTCGAGGAGACGGATCTTTCGCGAGGTCCATTGGCGCGGATACGGATGTCGTTGGGAAGGAAATGTACACTTTCGCGGACCGCGACGAATCGTCGATAAGCCTGCGGCCGGAGGCGACGGCGAGCGTCGCGCGGGCATACATCGAGCACGGGATGCACACGCTGCCCGGCAACGTGAAGCTCTATTACATCGGGCCGATGTTTCGCCGCGAGCGGCCGCAAAAGGGACGCTACCGCCAGTTCTACCAGATCGGCGCGGAGGTGCTGGGCCAGTCGGACGCGCCTGCGATTGACGCGGAAGTGCTGGAAATGCTGGTCGTGCTGTTCAAGCGCGCGGGGCTCGCGCTGACGACGCTCTCCGTCAATTCCATTGGGTGCAAGGATTGCCGCCCGAAATATGTGGAGGTGCTGCGGCAGGAGCTGCTGAAAGTGAAAGACAAGCTCGGCGCGGACAGCCAGCGGCGGATCGAGACGAACCCGCTGCGCGTCCTCGATTCGAAGCTGCCCGAGGAGCAGCCGATCATCGAAACGCTGCCGCGGATTTCGGATCATCTGTGCGCCGCTTGCCGCCAGCATTTTTCGGAGCTGAAGGACGAATTGAATCTGCGCGGGATCGCCTACGAGGAAAACTGGCGGCTCGTGCGCGGGCTCGACTACTACACGCGGACCACTTTTGAGGTTACCGCCGAGGGCCTTGGCTCGCAGAACGCGGTCTGCGGCGGCGGGCGTTACGACGGCCTGGTCGAGCTTCTCGGCGGCCATCCGACGAAGGGAATCGGCTTCGCCATCGGCAGCGACCGGGCGATTTTGTCGCATACAGGAAGGCGGCCAGGCGCCGAAATTGCCGGGCCTCGGCGTTTTTATCGCGTGGATGAGCCCCGCCACGTATCCGGCGGCGGTTCGAATCGCGCGAAAGCTGCGCGAATGCGGGATGGCCGTCGAGCTGCCGCCCGAGGAGATGAAATTCAAGAAGTCGCTGGGACTTGCGGATAAGCTTGGCGCGCGCTATGCGCTGATTATCGGCGAAGACGAGGTCGCGTCGGGCACGTACACGCTGAAACGCCTTGCCGATGCCGAGCAGAAGAAACTGAACGAAAATGATTTGCTGGAATATCTCGAATCGGAACGGAGAGGCTCAGTTGCTTGACACTCTCGGAAATTTGAAACGGACAAAATACTGCGGCGAGCTGCGCGCGTCGGACGCGGATACAGACGTCATCCTGATGGGCTGGGTCCACCGGCGGCGGGACCTGGGGCAGCTGATTTTTATCGATCTGCGCGACCGCGCTGGAATCGCGCAAATCGTCTTCAACCAGGAGCAGAATCCCGAGGCGCACGCCAAGGCCGAAGATTTGCGCTCGGAATTTGTGGTAGCGGTCGAGGGGCGGGTGATTCGCAGGCAGAAATCGAATCCCGAGATCGCGACCGGCGAAGTGGAAGTAGTCGCCACGCGGCTGCACATTTTGAATACGTCGAAGACGCCGCCATTCCAGATTGAAGACGAGGTGACCGCGAGCGAGGAAACGCGCCTGCGCTATCGCTATCTCGATCTGCGCCGCCCGCGGCTGCACAGCAATATCGAGCTGCGGCACCGCATCGTTTTCGAAATTCGCAAGACGCTCGACGAACTGGGATTCTTCGAGATTGAGACGCCGCTGCTCACGCGCTCGACGCCGGAAGGCGCGCGCGATTGCCTGGTGCCGAGCCGCATTCATCACGGGCAGTTTTACGCGCTGCCGCAATCGCCGCAGATTTTCAAGCAGATCCTGATGATTTCCGGCATGGACCGCTATTTTCAGATCTGCAAGTGCATTCGCGACGAGGATTTTCGCGCCGATCGCCAGCTCGAATTCACGCAGCTGGATCTGGAGATGTCGTTTCCGCGGCAGCAGGACGTGTTCGACGCGATCGAGCGGGTGATGGAGCGAGTCTGCGCCATCGTGGGCATCAAAGTGCCGCGGCCGTTCCGCCACATGGAGTACAAGGAAGCGTTGCGCCGCTATGGCTCGGACAAGCCGGACCTGCGCTTCGGCATGGAACTGCACAACGTGACGCGAGATTTTCGAGCCGGCGCGCGCCGTGCTGCATTTTGAAGGCAACGTGCAGGCGGTGGTCGCGCCGGGCGCGGCAGCGTGGTCACGCAAACAGCTTGACGAGCTTGGCGAATTCGCGAAATCGGCCGGCGCGCGCGGCGTTTACACCGCGAAGGTGACGGCGGAGGGAATTTCGTCGCCAGCTTGAAAAAAATCTCGGCGCGGACGGGCTGAAGAAACTCGCGGAGGCCGTCGGCGCAAAGCCAGGCGATTTGATCGTCGCCGTGGCTGCGAAAGAACAGATTCCGCATACGGATACTTCGCTCCACGTCGCGGGGCAAATTCGGCTGCATCTGGGCGAGAAGCTGAATCTGATCGACCGCACCAAATGGGAATTCGCGTGGATCACCGGCTTTGCGCTTTTTGAATGGAGCGAACGCGACAAGCGCTGGGTGAGCGCGCAGCACCCGTTCACCGGGATCTTCGAGGAGGATATCGAAAAACTCGAAACCGCGCCGTGGGAATGCCGGTCGAAGGGCTACGACCTGGTGCTCAACGGCAACGAGCTTGGCTCCGGCAGCATTCGAATTCACCGGCAGGACGTGCAGGCGCGAATGTTCAAGGCGCTGGGCCTGAGCGACGAGCAGGCCAAGCAGCGCTTCGGATTTTTTCTCGATGCGCTGACCTACGGCACGCCGCCACACGGCGGAATTGCGCTGGGCATCGACCGCATCGTCATGCTGCTGGCGGGAGAAAAATCGCTGCGCGACGTAATCGCGTTCCCGAAGACGACCGCGGCGGTAGGATTTGATGGCCGAGTCGCCCTCGACCGTGGATCGAGGATCAGCTCGATGAATTGGGCATCGCGATCAAGAAAGGAAGCCGAGTAGCTCGATGAGTTTGTTCTCCCTCATGGAGCCGGCAGAGCGAGGTGCGAAATATCGGTATCTGTCTGTGCCTCGTGATTGTTGTCGTCGCGTTGATTTCGATTGGCCTGTTTTTATGGTTTGCAATCTCGTTGCCTTGGTGGATTGGCTTTCCGGCGGGTGTCGCCATGCTCGACGGCCGGATTCTTGCGTGGTTTCGAAGCTCGTGAATAGCATTGTCCCGAAGAGGTTTCCAACGGGCGAGGACTCTTGATGTCGCGGATACGCATACTTGCGGAAAACGTCGCGAACAAGATTGCGGCGGGCGAGGTGGTCGAGCGGCCCGCGTCGGTGGTGAAGGAGCTGCTCGAAAACGCGCTGGACGCGGGCGCGCGCTCGATTCGCATCGAAGTCGAATCGGGCGGCAAGCGCATGATTCGCGTGATTGACGACGGCAGCGGGATGAACCACGACGACGCGCTGCTCGCTTTCGAGCGCCATGCCACGTCGAAGCTGCGCACGGCGGACGATCTGCTCTCGATTGCGACGCTCGGATTTCGCGGCGAAGCGCTGCCTTCGATCGCGGCGATTTCGCGGCTGCTGCTTGAAACGCGCACTCCGGAAGAAGAGCAGGGAACTCGCATCGAGTTCGCGGGCGGGAAGCTCATCAGCGTGAAGCCTGCCGGCATCCCCGCGGGGACATCGATCAGCGTGGCGGACATTTTCTACTGCGTGCCCGCGCGGCGAAAATTCCTGAAATCCGAGACGACCGAGCTGGGCCATATCGCCTCGCTTGTGACGCACTACGCGCTCGCGCATCCCGAGACGCATTTTCTGCTGAAGACGCCGTCGCAGCTGATTCTCGATTGCGCGCCGGTGGAAAAACTTTCCGAGCGCGTCTATCAGCTTTTCGGGCGGCAGGCGCTCGATGAATTGATGGAGATTCCGCCGAACGAAGGTCCGGTGCGGTCGGCGATCACCGAGCCGCAGCTCGAGGCGGACGAGCAGGCGGCGACGCTGCGCGTCAGCGGGTTCGCGTCGCGCCCCGAGGTACAGCGATCGAATCGCAACGGAATCTACATTTTCGTCAACCGGCGGCTTGTGCGCGACCGCCTGCTGCTCCACGCGATTCACGAGGCGTATCGCAACGTGACGCCCCCGGGAGTGTTTCCGGTCGTGCTGCTATTTCTCGAGCTGCCGTACCAGGAAGTTGACGTGAACGTGCACCCGGCGAAAATCGAGGTGCGTTTCCGCCATCCGCAGTTCGTCCACGATTTCACGCGCGATGCCCTGCGCCACGCGTTTTCAATTGCGCGGCCGATTCCCGGATTTCCAGCGGCGCGCGCAGCGGCGGCGGGTGCTGGATCGGGTTCCACCGCTGCACCTGGTTCGACGGCCGGCGGAGCGCTGGCGAGTCACGCCGCCGCAGGCGCGATAGCCCTGCCGCCCGGACCGCCGCGCGCCGAAATTCCCATGACGCTTGCGTCGGGCGCCGCCGGTACGGCTGAAGCGTTCGAACTGAGCGCAGGGCCCGACCGGCCATTTGCGCAGCGGCTCGGGTTTGATTCGAACGCCGCGATGAATTTTCCGATGCCCACACCAGAGCCTTCGGCGGGCACGGTTGCCACAGGTATAGTCAGCGACCACGGCACGGGCGCGCTTCCGAGCCCTGAAGAAATCGCGGACCTGAAGCCGCTCGGGCAGGTGAACTCAAGCTTCATCATCGCGGTGAATGGCGAGGGCCTTTGGATCATTGACCAGCACGTGGCGCACGAGCGCGTGCTTTTCGAGCAGCATTTGCGCGCGCGCCGTGAAGGCGAGCTGGGCGGGCAGAGGATGCTGCTCCCCGTGATGGTCGAGCTCAATCCGCGGCAGTTGGTGACGTTCGACCAAATCAGCGAAGAGCTGCGCGCCAATGGTTTCGAAGCTGAGCTGATGGGCGCGCGGAGCGTGGCGATCCAGGCCGCGCCGGCCGGTATTGCCAGTGGCGACGCCGAAAAGCTGCTCTTTGAAATCCTCGATGGAATCGCCCGCGAGAATCAGTCCATCTCGATTGATTCCCTGCAATCCAAGATCGCGGCATCCACTTCGTGCCACGCGGCCATCAAGGTGAACACGCCGCTCGATACCACCAAAATGGAATGGCTGCTCGGCGAACTCGCGAAAACCGAGTATCCGATGAGCTGCCCGCACGGCCGCCCGGTCGTGCTGCGCTATTCGGTGCGCGAAATCGAGCGCGCGTTCAAGAGGATTTGATGGCGCGCGTAGCCATGAATTCGAAGAGAGATTCCTCGCTTCGCTCGGAATGACAACCTCGAGTGGTGGCCCGAATTTGAAAAAACTGATCATCGCGATTGACGGGCCGGTCGGCTCGGGGAAGAGCACGCTCGCGCGGCGCGTGGCGGCGCTGCTGGGCTACACCTATCTCGACACCGGCGCGATGTACCGATCGGTTGCGCTGAAGGCGCAGCGGCGCGGCATGTCGCTCGACGCCGGCGATCAGCTCGCGGCGCTCGCGGGCGAGGCCCGGATTGACCTTCGCCAGCTCGATGGCGCGACCGATGGCACGCAGCAGGTGCTGCTCGATGGCGAAGACGTGACGGCGCTGATTCGCACGCCCGAGGTCGCGCAGGCGGCTTCGAAAGTGGCGCTGGTTCCCGGCGTGCGCAAAGTGCTGGTGGCCGAGCAGCGCCGCGCGGGCGAACAGGGCGGCGTGGTGATGGAAGGGCGCGACATCGGCAGCGTCGTGTTCCCCGACGCGCAGCTGAAGATTTTTCTCACAGCGTCGCCCGAAATCCGCGCGGAGCGGCGCTGGCGCGAGCATCAGCAAAAGGGCGACGCGATTGACCTGGCGCGTACGCTCGAGGAAATCAAGGAACGCGACCAGCGCGACCTCAAGCGTGCCACGTCGCCGCTCGTTCGCGCGAAAGATGCAGTGGTGGTGGACAGCACCGCGATGGAATCGGAGGAAGTCGCGCGGCTTGTAGTGCTGCTGGCAAAAGAGCACGCGCCTGAGAACGCTCGTTAGATATTTCGCCGGAAAGCGTCGTCCGATTAGGAATTCGCTTCGGAGCGCCACTGGACGTTCCAAGATCGCGGCGTAAGCTTCTGGTTAATGGCTCACGAATCTACACCTCGCGAGGAAGAGCCTGAAGCGCAAGCTGCAGGCGGCCGTTACGGCAGTCCGCCCCGGAAGCACACCGCGATCGGAGTTCTCGACCCGCCCGTTCCGCCCAAGAAACCGATCCCGCCGACTCCCTCGATTCCTCGAACGACATTCAAGCTGCTCGCGGTCCTCATTCTCGCCGGACTAGCGTTGGCCGCCGCAATGATGATCTGGAACCTCTTCTAACCGCGCGAGGGATCTGGATGAAACAGCTTAAGTCGGGCTGGACATGGACGACAGGAATTCGGCGTTGGTCTTCGTCTTCGAGAGGCGGCCCAGCAGAAGTTCCATCGCTTCGACGGTCGAGAGCGGGCTCAGCACCTTGCGCAGCACCCAGATGCGGTTCAGCTCGTCGGCCGGCAGCAGCAGTTCGTCTTTTCGCGTTCCCGAACGGTTGATGTCAATCGTCGGGAAGACGCGCTTATCCACGAGCCGGCGATCGAGGTTGATTTCCATGTTGCCGGTGCCCTTGAACTCCTCGAAGATGACGTCGTCCATGCGGCTGCCGGTATCAATCAGGGCCGTGGCCATGATGGTGAGCGAGCCGCCCTCTTCGATGTGCCGCGCGGCGGCGAAAAAGCGCCGCGGGCGCTGCAAGGCATTGGCGTCAATACCGCCGGAGAGAACCTTGCCGGAAGGCGGCGTGACGGCGTTGTAGGCGCGTCCCAGACGCGTGAGCGAATCGAGCAGGATCACGACGTCGCGCTTGTGTTCGACCAGGCGCTTGGCCTTTTCGAGCACCATTTCCGCCACCTGAATGTGGCGCTGCGGCGGCTCGTCGAAGGTCGAGCTGATCACTTCGCCCTTCACGGTGCGCTGCATGTCCGTGACTTCTTCCGGCCGCTCGTCGATCAGCAGCACGATCAGCGCGATTTCCGGATGATTCGTGGTGATCGAATTGGCGATGGACTGCAGCATCATCGTTTTGCCGGTGCGCGGCGGCGCGACGATCAATCCGCGCTGGCCTTTGCCGACGGGGCAGAGCATGTCCAGCACGCGCCCGGTGAGATTCTCCTTGGTCGTTTCCAGGCGAATGCGCTCGGAGGATAGAGCGGCGTCAGGTTGTCGAAGAAAATCTTGTTGCGCGTGACTTCCGGATCCTCGAAGTTGACCGCTTCGACCTTGATCAGCGCGAAGTAGCGCTCGCCGTCCTTCGGCGGGCGAACTTGGCCGGAGACGGTGTCGCCGGTGCGCAGGTCGAATTTGCGGATCTGCGACGGCGAGACGTAGATATCGTCCGGGCCGGGCAGATAGTTGTATTCGGGCGCGCGGAGGAATCCGAAGCCGTCGGGCAGGCATTCCAGAACGCCCTCGGAGAAAATCAGGCCGTTCTTTTCCGTCTGCGCGCGGAGGATCTGGAAGATCAACTCCTGCTTGCGCATGCCGGAGGAGCCGGGAATGTTGAGCTCCTTGGCGATTTTCGCCAGGTCGGTGATGTTCTTGTCTTTCAGTTCTGCAAGGCTAATGCTCATCGATTTCTTTCCTTCTCAAGCCTGTTGGTCAGGCGCGATTGTTGTTTGGTTTCGATCCGGGGCGGGCGCGTTCGATTGAGGCACTCTATCCCAGATTACAAAATGGGTTGATGTACATGAAAATCCTTACGCTTCGGTCGCGGGCCGAACCTGCCGAGGAGCAGATGTGGGAGGACCGAAGGCCTTAATTGGTTAATTCATTGTCCTGCGTGACGTCCGCGCCGAACTTGGGTTCCACTCCGGCAACCGGGGGGTGCCCAGCAATGGGCAGCGGCTGTTCGAGCGCAATCTGCAGCACTTCGTCCATCGACTCGACGAAATGGATGGACATCTGCGCTCGGATCTCCGGCGGAATATCCGCCAGATCCTTTTCATTGTCTTTCGGGAGAATCACGGTGCGCAGGCCCAGGCGGTGCGCCGCGAGCAGCTTTTCCTTCACGCCGCCGATCGGCAGCACCTTGCCGCGGAGCGTGATTTCGCCGGTCATGGCGATATCGCAGCGGACCGGAATGCGCGTGAGCGCGCTGACGATCGAGGTGCAGAGCGTGATGCCGGCGGAAGGGCCGTCCTTGGGGATGGCGCCTTCGGGCACGTGCATGTGAATATCGATGTGGCGGTAAAAATCCTTCGGCAGGCCGAAGAGATGGCTGCGCGAGCGGACGTAGCTCATTCCAGCCTGCGCCGATTCCTGCATCACGTCGCCCAGCTTGCCGGTCAGCGTGAGGCGGCCCTTGCCCTGCATCAGAGTGGCTTCGGTCGAAAGCACTTCGCCGCCCACTTCGGTCCAGGCGAGGCCGGTGGTCAAGCCGATTTCGTTTTTCTTCTCGGCCAGGAAGTCGCGGTACTTCATGATGCCGAGATAGTCGTTGACGTTCGCAGGCGTGACCTCGGCCGTAAACGTCTTGCCCTTCGCCGACGACCTTGCGCGCCACTTTGCGGCAAACGTTGGCGATTTCGCGATCCAGGTTGCGCACGCCCGCTTCGTGCGTGTAGTGGCGGATGATGTGCGTGATCGCTTCGTCGGTGAATTTCAGGTTGTCCTTGGTCAGGCCGGTGGCTTCGAGCTGCGCGCGCGACCAGGAAGCGCTGCGCGATCTGGTGCTTTTCCTGCTCGGTGTAGCCGGGCAGCCGCAGAACTTCCATGCGGTCCTGCAAGGGCTGCGGAATCGTGTGCAGCACGTTGGCCGTGCAGATGAACATGACCTTCGAGAGATCGTATTCCACGTCGAGATAGTGGTCGGTGAAGGAGTGGTTCAGCTCGGGATCGAGCACTTCCATCAGCGCCGCCGAAGGATCGCCGCGGAAATCCATGGACATCTTGTCCACTTCGTCGAGCACGAAGACCGGATTGGTGGTGCCGGCCTTGCGCATCATCTGAATGATCTGGCCGGGCAGGGCGCCGATATAGGTGCGGCGGTGGCCGCGAATTTCCGCTTCGTCGCGCACGCCGCCGAGCGACACGCGCACGAATTTCCTGCCGGTGGCGCGGCCGATGGACATTGCCAGCGACGTCTTGCCGACGCCCGGAGGCCCGAGGAAGCAGAGAATCGAGCCTTTCGGATTCTTCACCAGCTGGCGAACGGCGAGATATTCCAGGATGCGCTCTTTGATCTTTTCCAGGCCGTAGTGATCTTCGCTGAGGATTTTCTCCGCGCGCTTGATATCGCGGATTTCCTTCGAGCGCTTCTTCCACGGCACCGCCAGCAGCCAATCGAGATAGTTGCGCGAGACGGTGGATTCGGCCGACATCGGCGGCATCATTTCCAGCCGCTTCAGCTCCTGCATGGCCTTTTCCATCGGACCTTCGGGCATGCCGGAGGTTTCGATCTTCTTCTTGAGCTGCTCGATTTCGTTCGCTTCGCCGCGGCCCAGTTCTTTCTGGATGGCCTTGAGCTTTTCGTTGAGGTAGTACTCTTTCTGGGCGCGCTCCATCTGGCGTTTCACGCGCGTATTGATCGAGCGATCGACGTTGAGCTTCTCGATTTCGACTTCCAGAATGTCCGCGATGCGGTTCAGGCGCTCGAGCAGGCTCGAAAATCTCGAGCAGTTCCTGCTTTTCCTCGACGGGAATCTGCAGGTTGGCGGCGATGGCGTCGGAAAGCTTTCCGGGATCCTCGACGCGCACGGCGGCGATCATCGTGTCGTAATTCAGGCTCTGCGAGAGCTTCACGTACTGCTCGAAAAGCGTGGTGACGCGCGCCGAAGCCTGTTCCATCTGCGGACCGGGCTCTGCCTTCACGGGAACCAGGCGAACCGAGGCGCGGAAGAAGCCTTCGTCGCTCGTGACCTGCACGATCTTGGCGCGTTCGGTGCCTTCGACCAGCACCTTGATGTTGCCGTCCGGCAGCTTCACGCTCTGCACGATATTCGCGAGCGTTCCGACCTGGTAGATTTCCTCGGGCTTGGGATCGTCCACCGAGGCGTCGTGCTGCGTGACCAGGAAAATCTTCTTGTCGCCCGCCAGCGCGTCTTCCAGCGCGCGCACGGACGCTTCGCGGCCCACGATGAACGGGTGCATCATCTCCGGGAAGATGACCATGTCCCGCACCGGCATCATCGGTACGCGCTTGATGTCCGCTTTTTCCTTGCTGAACATTGAAATTACTTTGACCTCAAGACTTTAGACTCAAGCGGCGAAAAAGTTCGTCGCGGTTGCCTGGAGAAACTAACCTGCTTTTTCGAGCAGGCTCCAGTTGATTTCGCGGCCCTTGACCATGTCCGCGGTGACGACGAAGTCGCGAAGTTTACGCTGCGCCGGCAGGTGATACATCATCTCGAGCATCAGGTCCTCGAGAATCATGCGCAGGCCGCGCGCGCCAACCTTGCGCTGCAGCGCGAGTTCCGCAACCGTTTCCAGCGCGTCGTCGGTGAATCGCAGGCGGACGTTCTCAAATTCGAAGAGTCTCTGATACTGACGGACCAGCGCATTTTTCGGTTCCGTCAGGATGCGCACCAGCGCGCTCTTATCCAGATCGCTCAACACGCCCATCACCGGCAACCGGCCGACGAATTCCGGGATCAGGCCGTAGCGAATCAAGTCCGTGGGCTGCGCCTGCTCGAGCATTTCGATATTGCGGCGCGTCGCCGTGGTCGGCTGAGTGTCCGCATGGAAACCGAGTGACTTCTGGCCCACGCGGCGCTCGATGATCTTTTCCATCCCAACGAAAGCCCCGCCACAGATGAACAGGATGTTCGTCGTGTCCACCGGCGTGAATTCCTGGTGCGGATGCTTGCGCCCACCCTGCGGCGGAACGTTCGCGACCGTGCCCTCGAGAATCTTCAGCAGCGCCTGCTGCACGCCCTCGCCCGAGACGTCGCGGGTAATGGACGGGTTCTCGTCCTTCTTCGAAATCTTGTCAATCTCGTCTATATATATGATGCCTTGCTGGGCCTTTTGGACGTCTCCATCCGCGGCCTGCAGCAACTTCAAAATGATGTTTTCGACGTCTTCGCCGACGTAGCCCGCTTCGGTCAGCGTGGTCGCGTCCACGATCGCGAACGGCACTTCGAGCATGCGCGAGAGCGTTTGCGCCAGAAGCGTCTTGCCGGTACCCGTGGGCCCGATCAACAGAATGTTCGACTTCGTCAGTTCCACGTCGCCTGGCGTGCGGTTCAGGAAAATGCGCTTGTAATGGTTGTAAACCGCCACAGCCAGCTTCTTTTTCGTTTTGTCCTGGCCGATTACGTAGCCGTCGAGAAATGCCTTAATCTCCGGCGGACGCGGCAGGCGGCGATTTGCAGGCGTTGCTTGTTCCCGCTTCTCGTCCTCGAGAATCTGCTGGCAGACGCCCACGCACTCGTTGCAGATATAGGAGCGCGGATACTCCGATGGAGAGCTGATGAGCTTCTCCACCTGCTCCTGCGTCTTATGGCAGAAGGAACAACGCAATGGCTCTTCTGGGGTGAACCGCTTCACGATTTACGGCCCCTCTCGTCGAAACCACACCCGTGACGAATCTGAACCTATTGTAAAACGGAAGACTCACGTCTTACCCGCACTCATCGCTTTCACTACTAACCATTAGGAACGCCACCCGTTCGGTCCCCAACGGCCTAACTCCAGCCACCCGTTCAACTCAACATCCACCCACTCCGCCCATCATACGGGAACGGAACTAGCGATGCTTGGTGATAATTTCATCCACGATGCCATAGGCCTTGGCCTGGTCGGCGGTCATGATGAAATCGCGCTCCACATCGCGCTCGATCTTTTCCACCGGCTGGCCGGTGTGGCCTGCGAGCAATTGGTTCAGCGACGCGCGCGTCCGGATAATTTCCTTTGCATGAATATCAATGTCGGTTGCTTGCCCAGAAAGCCCGGACATCCACGGCTGGTGGATCAGTACGCGGGAGTTGGGCAAGGCATAGCGCTTCTTGGGCGTGCCGGATGCCAGCAATACCGCCGCAATCGAAGCCGATTGCCCGATGCAGTAGGTGACCACATCGGGGCGAACGAACTGCATCGTGTCGTAAATCGCCATTCCCGCCGAAATCGAACCTCCCGGCGAGTTGATGTAGATCGAAATGTCCTTCTCGGGGTCTTCGGATTCGAGAAAGAGCAGCTGGGCCGTCACGAGGTTGGCCACATGATCGTCAATCGGCGTGCCGATGAAGATGATGTGGTCCTTCAGAAGCCGAGAATAGATGTCGTAAGCGCGTTCACCACGGTTTGTCTGTTCGACAACCATGGGAACCAGCGTTGTGGCACGCGGAATCGCGTCGTCATTTTTTATCATTTGGAATATTTTGCGCGCTGAGGAAACCCGAACCAAACTTACTTTTCACTTTTGGCTGTCTTCTCGATTCGGGCGTTGCTGTAGAGCCAATCAATTGTTTTATTGCTACGCAACTTCGATTTCATCGTATCGAGCGTCCCTTGCTTTGTCAAGCGAGCGCGCATCGCCGTTGCGGATTCGCCACCGTGTTCGGCGAGATGCGCGATCTCCTTTTCGATCTCTTCCTCGGTCGCATCAATCTTTTCGGCGGTGGCAATGCGGTCGAGCAGAAGCTCAGCCTTCACGTCCGTGACCGAACGGTCGCGCTGCTGCCCCCGAAGCGCCTTCCAGTCCACATTCATGCCGCGCGGATCCACTCCCCTGCGATGCGAGCGACCGCACCATGCGCTCCAGGCGCGTGTCCATCTGCCCTTCGATCAGGGCTTCGGGAACTGGGAAGTCGTGTTTGCTCACAAGCTGCTCGAGAATTCTGTCGCGAGCCTGAGAGCCTTGCTGATGTTCCTTCGACGCTTCCAGATTCTCGCGGATTTTCTTGCGGAGCTCGTCGAGCGTGGTCACTTCGGACTTTTCGCCCGCGGCTTCCTTCACGAAATCGTCATTTAGTTCGGGCAGCTTCTTTTCCTTGATGCCTTGCACGTCTACGGTGAAGTTGTAGGTCTTTCCCGCGAGCTTTTGATCGGGATACTCGTCCGGATACCGAGCCTCGAATGTCTTGGTATCGCCCGCTGACGCACCGCGCAGATTTTCGGTGAAACTCGCGAGCGTTTCTTCCGCGCCCAGCGGAACGAGGATGTTGTCTGCCTCAACCGGCTCGCCGCTCTCGGCGGGAACGCCCTTCAGCTTGATCAGGACAGAATCGCCGTCCTTGGCCGCGACGGCCCTCGACCGGAACGAACGTTGCGGCGCGCTCGCGCATCTCCTCGATCGCTTTCTCCACTTGTGCGTCGCCCGCTTCGATCTCATCCACCTGCACCTGAAGATTCTTGTAATCACCCAGCTCGAATTCCGGAAGCACTTCGAAGATTGCGCGGAACTTCAGCGGCTCGCCTTCTTTGAATTCGACCTTGTCCACTTCCGGACGCGTCACGGGGACAAGTTTCTTCTCGTCGAGCGCTTTTTCCAGGTATTCAGGAACGAGCGATTGCACCACTTCGCCCTGAATGTCGTCGGCAAAGCGTCGCCGCACGAGTGTGATGGGCGCTTTGCCGGGACGGAATCCGGGGATGCGGGCGATGCGCGCGATATCGCGCGCCACTTTCTCCGCCACTTTCGTGACGTTCTCCGCCGGAATTTCGAGTTCGATTTCGCGTCTGCAGGTCGCTTCGGTCATAGGGAAAAGTCTCTCCAGGGCAAACAGCCCGCAAGCTCCCGGCGTCTATCCGCCTTTCGCCTTATCGTAATCCGGGAAGGAGGAGTGCAGGAATGGGCGGCGAGCGTCGACCGCAACAGAAAATCCAGTATAGGGAATCCATCTGCGCGCGTCAATCGCGCCGCGAAGCTCGATTTAGAGAATCGCGCCTTTCAAAGGCACGATGAATTGAATTCCAGGAACCAGCTTGCCCTTGAGATGATCGTCGTTCGTTATAAATAGATCGATCCGAGCTTGGGCCGCGCAGGCAAGTTGAATTGCGTCGGGGGCCTTGACGCTTCGGTCCTTTCGTATCGCCGCATAGTGACGGGCCGTGTCGCGGTCGAACGCCACCAATGTCGCGGATTGTGTCAGAGCCTCCCAATAAGCTTGCTTGAGCGCTTCGTCCTCCTTTTCTGAAGGTTTAACGAGGACTTCGCTTAGTGTCAATGTAGAGGAGAACAACTGATCGCCGCGAGCGATCATCCGACGCCGCAACGTGTCCACCTCCTTCGACAAACCTCCATAGTCCTCGAAGAGGTAGATAAAAAGATTGGTGTCCCAGAAAATGCGGCTCATTCCCACCCCTCGCGCAGCCGGGAAACGTATTCGTCGGCACGTTCATCCGCCCAAAGTCTCTTACCAGACCCGCGCAGCGCAAGAAGGGGATCGCCCTCAGCCTTCCCGAGTCCTCGCGGTTCGAACTCTCGAGCGTACCAATCGAGAAGCGAGCCGTATTTCGAGGGTATATCTTCCCTGTCCGGCGTAATCTTCGAGTCCTCGCGTCTCAAGTCATAGGAATCGCCGGGCCGGAACAGCCGGCGGTGTTTTTTCCTCGTTTCGAAGAGCATCCTGTACCGGCCCGGATTTGGCGGACGATTCGCTACACAGTGCTGGACTGCATGGACATAGACGCCAGGTCTCAGTTTGCCGACAACGGCCTCGCGTTTTGCTCGTTCGACGATCTCGTCAACGGTAAAATCAATTCGGTTTGGATGCTCGCGATGGAGCAGGGCAGTGGCGATCCAAACTTCGTCGGCGACCCGAACGTCTTCGGCCTTGGCGATCGGCATAGGATTCCCCTAGAAATTACTATTTTACTTGGTATCGAGGAATTGTCAATACAGAGATGAAAGTCCGAATTGCCAAAGATTCTTTTCGGAGGCCGGGGCCCGCATCACGGTTCGAGCTTGCACTGCGCACCACGCCACCGATCGTCTCGGGGCGCTACTTCAGCAGATAAAATGGATTCGGGAGCTTGAAGACGCGTTCCGAGCAACATCCAGCAAGATCGCTCGCCTGATCGCCGATATTCAGGACGATCCGGTAGCCTTTGTCCACAATCGCCTGCCGATCCTTGGGTTTGAATACGCCCGCGGGAAGTTTGTTCCCATCCGGCTGCATGATCAGATCGGCCCATCCCGAATAACCAACTTCGTTCAGATTCTTAATCGTGACGGCTCGCTCGGCCTCCTGCCTTCCGGTCACAAAGAAAAGCGCTACTCCCTTTGCCTTCGCAAAATTGTAAAGCTGTAGCACGGGAGCAATCGCGGTATCGTGGTCCTCGGAGTAGAGCTTTCTTTCAACGGTATACGCGCAGAATCCGCAGTCGGCCATCGCAGCCCAGTTCGAGAGGGAAGTCTCGTCGATATCAAAAACGGCGGCGAGCTTGTCTTGCGCGGGCGCCGATTTGACCACGCCGTCCAGATATTCGCGCGCCGAGTCCGTCACATTCTGAATTTGCCGATCGTACTCTCCATAATCGTGATAGCGCATCAAGCGCTCGACCACGAGAGTATGGTTCTCAGGCTCCTGCGAAGTACCCTGCGCGAAAAGAGAAACGCTGCTCAGGGCCGCAACAAGGAGCAATTGAGCGAATCGCTTCATATTCGTAACCTCGTTGCTAGTGAATGATGTGGCCGGTCGAAGGAAATGGCGAGCATTGGTGCGGAAGAAGGGACTCGAACCCCTACGGCCTTTCGGCCACCAGCTCCTAAGGCTGGCGCGTCTGCCAATTCCGCCACTTCCGCGTGCGCCAAGTATATCACCGCCCTAAGTGGGATTGCCCTTGCCCATGCGGTAGCGTTTTGCTAGTCTCCGCCGCCAGTGGGGTGTTTTCCAAAGGGGGAAAATCACATGGCACATTGCACGAAGTGCGGGGCAGCGGTTGCGGACGGCGCGGGCTTTTGCCCGTCTTGTGGCTCGGCACAGGCCGCGCCTGGTTCCGGTCAGAGCGTGCCGCCTCCAGTCGTACAGTCCGCGTCGCAGATGGACGAAAAAGTAGCGGGCTTGCTGTGTTACGTGCTTGGCTGGATCACCGGCCTGATCTTCTACTTCATTGACAAGCGGCCCTATGTTCGTTTCCACGCAGCGCAGTCAATTGTGGTTTTTGGCGGGCTGCACATTATCAGCATTGTCCTTGCCATGTTCTTTGGCTTCAGCTTGCTGGCAGGAGGATTGGCTGGCTTCTCGATGGGCTATGCCGTGTATGGACTCGTGAATCTCATCGGTTTGATTCTGTGGATACTGCTGATGGTCAAAGCATATCAGGGCGATCGATTTCGCGTGCCAATCGCTGCGGATATCGCTGAGAAGCTCTTCGGCACATCATAAATTCCTCAGCAAGTTTCCAATGCGCGGGGCGGAGACACATTCGCCCCGCGAGTCTGCCCGGCGGCTGCCATCCCCCGCTCTTGCCTTCGGCCATCGCGCAGCGTAGGATTGGATTTTGGTCTTGCCGCATCAGCCCTCCTGTAACGTTTCATGTGTCATTCGGAGCGGGCAAGGTGCGACTCGTGTGGTTGTGGAGCGGCGGCGTTGGCGGATAAAGCGCGGACCAAGGCGATTGCGGTTGTCGGGGCCCAATGGGGCGATGAGGGGAAAGGCAAAGTCGTTGATTGCCTGGCTCTCTCGTTTGACTATACCGCGCGCTACGCCGGCGGACACAACGCCGGTCACACTGTCATCTTCAACGGTCACCGTTTCGTCCTGCAATTGGTTCCCAGCGGAATCCTGCGCCCGGAAAAGAAAGCCGTTATCGGACCCGGCGCAGTGGTCGATCCTGCGGCGCTCGTGGCTGAAATCGAAAATCTTCGCAAGTCCGGCGTCGAAGTCCGCGGACGCCTTTTCCTGAGCAACCGCGCGCACTTGATTTTTCCCTACCATCGCGAAATGGATAAAGCCGCGGAATCCGCGCGCGGCGAAGCGAAAATCGGGACAACCTCGCGCGGTATTGGTCCGGCCTACGAGGACAAAATGGCGCGCCGTGGAATCCGCGTGTGCGATGTGCTCGAGCCGGAAGGTTTCCGCGTCAAGCTCGAGCGGGTGATCGCGGAAAAAAATCTGATCAGCAAGGCATCCTACGGCCACGCTCTCGAAACTGCCGGGCTGCTCGAACAGTCTCTCGAGATCGCCGCGCACATTCGCGGGCTTGTGGCCGATACATCGGTGCTGCTGAATGACGCGCTCGATCGCGGCGAAACCGTGCTGTTTGAGGGAGCGCAGGGCACGATGCTGGACATTGACCATGGCACGTACCCGTTCGTTACGTCTTCGAATGCGATTTCGGGCGGAGCCGCGACGGGTCTCGGCGTGGGTCCCACGCGTATCACGGGGTCGTCGGCGTGACCAAGGCGTACACTACGCGCGTCGGCAGCGGACCATTTCCCACGGAGATGCCCGACCTCGACGCCGGAGCGATTCGCGCGCGTGGAAACGAATTCGGCGCGGTCACGGGACGGCCGCGTCGCTGCGGCTGGCTTGATCTCGTGGTTTTGCGCTACGCGAAAATGCTCAATGGAATTGACTCGCTCGTGGTCACGAAGCTCGACGTGTTCGACGAGCAGCCCGAGATCAAAGTCTGCACAGGCTACCGTTACAAGGGTCAGCCGCTAGCGGAAATGCCGCCCGACGTGGAAACGCTGGCGCAAATCGAGCCGGAATACCGAACGCTGCCGGGCTGGAAGAAATCCACGCCAGGAATTCGCGACGTTCTCGATCTGCCGACGGCGGCGCGCGATTATCTGAATTTCATTTCCGACGAGCTCCAGCTCGAAATCGGCATGATCTCCACCGGTCCCGAGCGCGACGCTACCATCGTGCCGCGCGGGACGAAGCTCGCCTCCTGGCTTTAGCCTGCGATGATTTCCTTCGAAGCTGCGCGCGCCAAAGTAATCGAAGTTTTGACCGCGCGAGTTTGCGCGCCTGAACGAGAGACGCTGGACCTGAGCGTCGCTCCGGCCGCCCTCCTCGGACGCATTCTCGCTGAAAACATTGTTGCCGATCGCAACTATCCCCCGTTCAATCGCTCGATTCGCGATGGTTTCGCGGTGCGCTCCGCCGATGCGGCAGAGCCGGGCGCGAAGCTGCGCCTGATCGCTGAAAGTCGCGCCGGAGTAGCCTTCAATGGCACGGTCGGCACGGGTGAATGCGTGAGAATACTCACCGGCGCGCCTGTGCCGCGTGGCGCCAACGCGGTGGTGATGCACGAATACACGCGCGAAGAGGGTGATTTTGTTGTGTTCGAACAAGCCGCGCGTCCGGGACAGTATTACGTGCTCGCCGGAGCCGAAGCGCGCATCGGCGAATCCGTAGTGCCTCGCGGCACGCGTCTTGGTTATGCGGAGCTTGCCGTCGCGGCGGAAGTCGGGCACGTCCGGATCGAAGTAAACCGCCGACCGCGCGTGGCGATCCTTTCGACGGGCGATGAAATTGTCCCCGTGGATTGCGCGCCCGGTCCCTATCAGATTCGCAACAGCAATAACATCTCGCTGGCCGCTCAAGTGCGCTCGCGGGTGGCGATCCGATCGCAGCCGGATCCGCGAAAGACGAAATCGCGGACCTTCGCGCGCGAATTGAGAAGGGGCTGGAGTCGGATATTCTGCTGCTGAGCGGTGGAGTTTCCGCCGGGAAATACGATCTTGTCGAACAGGTGCTGAAGGATCTCGGAGCGGAGTTTTTTTTCGACGCAGTGGCGATTCGTCCGGGCAAGCCCGTGGTTTTCGGATGGTGTAGGGGGAAGCCGGTTTTCGGCCTGCCGGGAAATCCTGTTTCAACGATGGTGACGTTTGAGCTATTCGTTGTCCCCGCAATCGAGGTTCTCAGTGGATGTGCACCTCGCCCGCTGCCGATATTCAAAGCGAAGCTGGGGCATCCCGTGGACGAAAAGCCAGGCGTCGCCCATATTCTTCCCGCGCGCCTGAGCTGGCCCCACGGCGACGCGGACGCCGCGCCCAAGGTTGAAGTGCTCCTGTGGGAAGGTTCGGGCGACATTGGCGCGGTAGTGCGCGGGAATTGTTATCTCGTCGTCCACGCCTCGAACCTCCATTTAAAAGCGGGCGATTGGGTCGATGTTCTGCCGCGCCGCGGGACATTCTAACGGCCTGGAAAGCGCCCGGCCCGCCCTTGGAGCCGAGTAACCTTCGGGTTGGTCAAAGCGTCTTAATTTTAGAGCGGCGTAGTTTTCCGGCCCGGCGCTTTCGCACCGTCGATGGGTGCGCTAATCCAATTCAGGAGGTTCACGTGGGAAAACTCATTGGCCTATTCGCAGTATGTTTCCTATTCTCAGTTCCTGTTTTTGCACAACATCAAGCCAAGCCCGAAGTTGGCGGCGGGCATATTCCGGCGCATGGCCCCGACCGCTTATAAAGCTCCGGCGCATCCGACAGCGCCGGTCGAAGGTCATGCCGCCGATCGGGCAGGACATCCCACCGCGCCTCACGTTGATATCAAGCATGATCAATGGGTCGGCCACGGCTACTGGACGCGATGACGTCCACTATCATATGGATCATCCGTGGGCACACGGACACTTTACCGGCGGCTTCGGTCGCGGCCATGTTTGGCGGATTGCTGGAGGAGGCCCGAGCCGTTTCTGGTTCGGCGGCTTCTACTTTAGCGTCGCTCCGTACGATTTCGGCTTTTGCAATGACTGGCTCTGGGATTCCGATCAAATCGTGATATACGAAGATCCGGATCACGACGGTTGGTATCTCGCATATAACGTCAGGCTCGGCACGTACGTTCACGTCGAGTATCTCGGAAACAGCTAGACTGCCGTGGCGGTCGCGTCGCGTGGCAGAACAAAAAGGTCCTGGCCGCGCGATGTTGCGGCCAGGATTATTTTATTGGCGCATGCAGTAAGATATCGTCGCAAATGCACAGGAGGGAATCATGCTCACTTCTTTGATCTCACGCCGCTGCTGGCCCGTCGCTGCTGCGATGGGATTGATTGCCTCGCTCGGCTTCGCCACTTCACTCGGTTCGGCTGAGGCGCGAACTCCGGCCCGACCCGCCGAGATTGATTCGACTGCCGTCACGTACAAGCTGCCGAGCCAGATCACATGGGCCGGCCGGCCGGGTGCGGCTGAGACGGCGGTAGTCCTCGGCGATCCCACGAAGCCGGGTCTCTACATCGAGCTCGTAAAGTGGTACCCGCACAACATGAGCCGCCCGCATTTTCATCCCAACGATCGCTATATCACCGTGCTCTCGGGGACCTGGTGGGTTGGCACTGGAACGAAATACGATCCGGATTCGACCGTCGCGATGCCGCCCGGCAGCTACGTCGTGGATCTTGCCAAACAGGTGCATTACGACGGAGCGAAAGACGAAATAGCGGAAATTGAAATTGTTGGCGAAGGCCCGGCAACCATCACGCCCGCCGAACAGAAATAACCGGTCAACCTCCTGCTGCCGTGGCGCTTGCCAGGTCGGTTTGTTTGCATGGGCGCTGCTCGCTGCGCCGTCCGCTTAAACGTTGCGGCCAACCGCCCTTCTGAGCGGCACGCTGAGAGCGAGAATCGCCGCACCAGCCGCGATGCCGAGTACCATCAGAATCGAAAAGAACGATTCTCTCGACATCCTCTCGTAGAACGTCCCGAGATATCCCGCCAAGAAATTTCCCGCAAAGTTGGCCAGAAACCACATTCCCATGAGCATGCTCGCCAGGCGTGCCGGCGCGACCTTCGACACCAGCGAGTAGCCGACTGGCGCCAGGTACAATTCACCGACGGTGTAGACGAAGGCGCAGCCCACCAGCCACAGCAGATTGACCCGCTGATCCGGGCGCAGCTCGTGGACAATAAATATCAGCGGAAGAAACGACAAGCCCAGCAGCGTGCAACCCATGGTCATTTTGATCACGCTCCCGGGCTCCTTGCCGCGGCGGGATTGCCAGCCCCAGAAAATGTTCAGAAGCGGCGTCAGCAGAAAGATAAACATAGGACCCACGGACTGAAACCATGTGGAGGGCAACTGCCGGCCGAACACATGCCAGTTGACGTTGCGGTCAGCGAAGAGTTGCAGCGTGTTCCCCTGCTGTTCGTATACGCCCCAGAAAACCACATTCAGCGCGCAGAGCGCCATAAGCCCCACGATCACTTTCCACTCCGAGGGGGTCAGCGGCGCGTTCGTTTTTTCCGTCATTGCAGCCTTCGCGCGCGTCAGTCGATCCGCGGGAAGGTACGGCTGGCCCACAAGGTAAATCATCAGGCCGATGACCATGCCGACTCCGGCGGCGCCAAATCCGTAGTGCCAGCCGTAAACTTGCCCGAGAGTCCCGCATACCAGCGGCGCAAGAAACGCGCCCAGATTTACACCCGCGTAGTAAATCGTGTAGGCGCGGTCGCGGCGCGGGTCGCCGACAGGGTAAAGACTCCCAATCTGCGTCGCGAGGTTCGGTTTGAAGCAACCGTTTCCCAGAATCAGCACGAGTAACGCCAGCAAAAACATGGATTCAGCCGCCATTAGAAAATGCCCGATGGCCATCAGGATTGCGCCAATGACTACCGTCTTGCGCTGCCCGAGTACGCGATCCGCGAGCATTCCTCCGAAAATCGGCGTGAGGTAAACCAGCCCGGTATACATCCCATAAATCTGGGAAGCGAGCGGCTGGACCGCCAGAGAGCCGAACACAGACTCCAGCCCGTGCTGAAGCGCCGTGAACCCGAGACACATGCGAAGTGCCCGACTGCGCGGCCTGAATCAGATGGCCGACCATGTAGAGGACGAGCAGCGCGCGCATTCCGTAATACGAGAAGCGCTCCCACATCTCGGTGAAAAATAGGAAGTACAGCCCGACGGGGTGCCCGAGGAAATCTCCCTGTTTGCGGACAGTATCTAATGCGGACGGGACCGGGCCGGTGCCTGAATTCTGGCCGGGCGCACTCGTATCGCTCACGCGCGTCTCCGGAACTCGCGGGCCCTGTCAGTGATCACCACGGTTGTCAGGCGGCGCGGCGCTTACGGTTCGCAACAAAGAGCATCAGGAGGCCAATGATGAACACAATCGCGCCGTTGATCTCCCACTTGGTCTGTCCGGCCATGAAACCCTGATGGATCACGTTGATCCCTTGCAGGAACCACACCGCGCCGAAAAACACGAATATTACTCCCACAATATTCAATACGATTTTCATATTCCCCCTTTTGGAACAGATCGCCGCAGAGTTTCCGTTGCCACGGATGCGACGAGCCCCGTCCTTACTCGTTGGCGGCGGAGCGTACTTCGGCTCCCGTGGCGAAGTCAATTAAAGTGATGTTGAATACGACAGAAACTTGCCAGTCGTGCCATACAGAAGCGGTAGAATCTCGGCGTGGTCTCGAGACCCTACAGAATACGCTTTCGGAGTAGTCTGCGCTTATTTGTCAACCCTATCAGTCTTGCTGGTGGCCCTTCTGTTTACCGTACCATTCTTAACCGGCTCGAACGCAGATCGCGCCGCGATTGTTGTCCCAATGCTGTCGCTTTTCCTCTTGGCGTACTTTCTCCACAAGGCTAGTTTGAGTTGGATAGGTATATCAAAAGATGCCACAGAAGCCATCAGCGTCCCCTCTTGGTTCAGCCGCAAGTTGTTGGGTGAGAGGCGAACGATCGCACGAATCGCCCCGGGCGCCGAGATGGTTTTCTGCCGCCGCTTTGCCTACGGAGGATTGCAGGGCTATTACATCATCTTGCGGGCACCGGATCACTGTGAGCAAGTTCTGTGGACCAGCGCTGCGCTGGGCGTAAGTCGTCGCTGGTGGGATCGAGTTGCACGAGAAATCAGGGAGCGGTATCCACTCAACGCGCACCTTGTCACTCAAACGATTTCCTCCGAAGGAACGGAAGAGGCCGAGTGGACGAGGGACGAGGATCGAATTCGTTGGCGACCTTTCAAGCTCATGATCGGTCCGATGCTTTCGCCATGGCTGGGAATCGTCATTAGAATATTTACTGCCGATCGGCGAATCATCGTTTTGGCGGGAGCATTGCTCTGGGTCGCTGGGACAGCGTCATTTTGGCACCTGTACCACACGCAACGCATCGCGAAGGAGCAGCCTCTATCGGCGGCATTAATTTTCTGGACGTTTCAATCGATTGCAATCTACACGATAGCTGTCCTTATTACCGGCGTCGTTATGAATCGTTGGCCGCATCCCCACCTCTGAGCGCTGTAGGTCCGCCCAACTGAGACACTTGACATCAACTCCGCGTTGGTTGTATCTACCACGCATGAAAACACGCCTGAGTTTGCTCGCCGTACTTGCAGTATTGCTTGCCTGTGTCCCCGCGATCGCCCAAGAACCGGTCGTTGGTGTCACAGGCGCCGAGGCTGATGCCCTTTTCACCAGCAAGAATCCCACGCTGAACACCAACAAGCAGGCCGCCTATCACATCATGAAGGACCTGCTGGAGGCGAATCACTGGGATTTGGCCGATAAGTGGCTGACGTCTGCATACCATCAACACAACCCCAACGTGACTTCGGGTCTTGCCCCGGTCGTGAAGTTCTTCGAGTCCTTCCGCAAGCCGTCGCGAGATTCCCGAGCATCTTACGAAAACCAAAATCGTCGCAGTTGTCGCGGAAGGCGATCTGGTGATCGTTGTCACGCCGCGCGAGTCTAAGGACCCGCGAGACCCGTCGAAGACCTACACCACTTCGTGGTTCGATATGTGGCGTTTTGTTGACGGCAAAGCGGACGAGCACTGGGACGGTGCGATTATCAATCCGCCCCCACCGCCCGCTGCGAAGTAAACTTCCAGCGCCTCGGCTTTTCGCACGAGAGTTTTCCACTGTCATCCGGGGCCTGCGACAGCGGGCCCCGGATGGCAAGATGTAAATTGGTTCAGAGGTATCCCTTCCACGAACTCCACAGGCACTCCTACTTGCGCCTCAACTTTCGTTGTGCCACCTTGGGTACTGGAGCGTGAGCCATGCTCTGTTGGCAGCTCGCTTTCGAAGGATGGCGCTGCGAGGGCCCTGACCGGTTTGTCCCACCCTTCCGCGCCGGTTCTAATCGCCAATCTCAGGAATTGGAAACGCTGCAACTGATTGAAACCATTGAGCGGTACCCCATCCTAATCGCCAATTTTCGCGGATCACGATGACGAAGCTCTCGCACTACGACAAATGCCGGCCGCGTTCGCATGGTGGACGTCACCGCCAAGCCCGCGACATCGCGAACAGCCGTCGCGCACGCCTTCGTGCGCATGCAGCGGAGCACGGTTGCGAGCCTGAAGCGCCTGAAATCGCCGAAGGGGAACCCGCTGGAGATCGCCCGGATCGCCGGAATCACCGCGGCGAAGCGCACTTCGGAGCTGATTCCGCTTTGTCACCCCCTCTCGTTGACGCACGTGGATGTGCGCGCAAAGCTATGCCAGAATGGAATTGAGATCACGTCGGAAGCGACGGTCACCGGACCGACCGGGGTAGAGATGGAAGCGCTGGTGGGCGCCGCGGTCGCGGCGCTGACGATCTACGACATGTGCAAGGCGCTGGAACGCGGCATGGAGATCACCGAGTTGCATCTCGTGAAAAAATCGGGAGGGCGCAGCGGAACCTACTTGCGCCCGAGCTGGGCGTTCCCGGAAGAGCGGGAAGCGATGACGCCGATCAAGGACGTCAAAGTCCTGGTCGTGGACGATAACGCGCTGATCCTCGACCTTTTGATGAAGGGCCTTGCGCCGCATTGCGAGGCGTCCGCTGCAGCCGACGGCGCCGACGCGCTGCTGAAAATCGTGGACGATCCGCCGGACCTGATCCTCTGCGACTATCGCATGACGGGCCTCGACGGCCGCCAGCTCTACGAAAAACTACGCGGCGCGCCAGCAGACCAAGCAGATTCCTTTCATTTTTCTTGCCAGCCGCGCGGACGTGGAAGAAAAGCTGCGGCCGATGGTCGAAGGCGTGGAGGAGTTCGTCGTCAAGCCGTTCTTCCTGAAGGATCTTATTCGCCGGACGAAAAAAGTGATCGACCGCCTCGCGCTGGAAAAATTGCAGAGCCGCGCGGTGCGTCCGGGCGTGATTCAGGGGCGCCTCGAGGAAATGAGCATTCTCGATCTGATGCAGTCGCTCGAAATGGGCCAGAAATCCTGCCGGCTCACGATTCGCAACGCGGGCGAAATGTGCGAGCTCTTTTTCTCCGTCGGGCCAATGCGCCGACGCAAAGCTGGGGTCGATCGGAAGGCGAGGCAGCCGTTTTTCAAGTGGTTCGCTGGCCGGCCGGCGAATTCGAAATCGATTTCAACTCCGCTCCCGAACGCACCACGATTTCCCGCACGACCACCGGCCTGCTGATGGAAGCGTTGCGCCTGATGGATGAAGGCCAGCGCGACGGCGACACGGAAGACGTCGAGGCCACCGAGGGCTAGTCCGCCCGGGCAATCTCATGCGCGTATCCATCCTGACAATCAGCGATTCGGTGGCCGCGGGCACATCCGAAGACCGTTCAGGCCCGTCGGTGATCGACCGCTGCCGCGAACTTGGGTGGAGAATTGTTTCCTCCGCGGTTCGCGCCGACGACCGCGCCGCGATCGAAACATTTCTGAAGGAAGCCGCCGATTCCGAACGACGCCGATGTGATCCTGACCACCGGCGGCACGGGCCTCGGCCCGCGAGACGTTACGCCGGAAGCAACTGCCGCCGTGGTCGAGCGGATGATTCCCGGATTCTCCGAGCACATGCGCGCGGCAGGCGCGGAGAAGTTTCCGCGCGCGATCCTTTCGCGCGGCGCTGCGGGAATTCGCGGAAAAGCCATCATCATCAATCTGCCCGGCAGCCCGAAAGGCGCCGTGGAATCGCTCGACGCCATCGCTGATCTGCTTCCTCACGCCGTCTCGATCATTCACGGCGCGCGCCACGAGCTCCTAGTTCTTACGCGGTTGTCCTGCGCGTGCAAAACCGCCTGCTTCTGCGCTACACTCCGATTCGGTTTGGGGCATTCATCGTCACCGTTGGCAATATTCAATCATTCCAGTGTGAGGAGAAATCTCAATGAGTCCGAAACGCAAGGCACGCGCAAGCAAGTCGAAAGCAAAGCGGAAACACTACCGGCGCATCGCGACCGAAGAGGCATTCTCGATACCGGAACAGATGGATGCGCAGCGCGAGCTGGTGGCCGCAGCGCAGGAATATGATCCCGATCTGTTCCTCTGGAAAATCCAGACCGATCCTTCCGGGCCGGTGTATAGCAACCTGCTCGATCTGTACGATCAGCGCCTGCGATATATGGACGAATACGATGTGGACATGCACCTGCTCGCGCTGACCTCAACGGGCGTGCAGATGATGAGTGCGGACAACGGCAATGCGGTCGCTGCCATCGGAAACGATCGGCTGCACGAAGCGATCCAGCGGCATCCCGACCGCTTCGCGGGGCTTGCAACGATCGCGCCGCAGGACCCGGCAGCCGCCGTGAAGGAAATCGAGCGCGCCATCACGAAGCTCAAGCTGAGCGGCATCATGATTAATTCCCACACCAACGGCGAATATTTGAGCGAGCGGAAATACTGGCCGATTCTGGAGGCCATCGCCGCGCTGAAGGTGCCGCTCTACATTCACCCGCGCGCGCCGATTCCTGTGATGGCGAAGGCCTACCGGACGGACCATCTGGAGCACGCGATCTGGGGCTATCAGGCGGAAACGGGACTTCACGGACTGCGCATCATCACGAGCGGCGTGCTCGACCATTTTCCGGGTCTGCAGATTGTCCTTGGCCACATGGGCGAAGGAATTCCTTACTGGCTCTATCGCCTCGATTTCATGCATGGCCGCGTCCGCATTCCTTTTGACCGGCCGAAGCTCAAGCTGACGCCCAGCGAATACTTTCAAGCGGAATTTCTACATCACCACGAGCGGAATGAATTGGGAGCCGACGCTGAAGTTTTGCATCGAGGTTCTCGGTTCGGACCGGATCATGTGGGCCGTGGACTACCCGTATCAAGATCATCCGGACGCCGTGGATTTTATGGACGCGGCGCGAATCTCGGAGAAGGACAAGCAGAAGATTTACCACGAGAACGCCGAGCGCGTCTTCAAGCTCAAGAAGAAACGGTAGGGAGCCCGGTGGAATTGCAGGATCCCACGCCGAAAAAAAATTCCAGCGGCGCATTCAAGCAGGCGGCGCTTGCGATGGAGCTTGCCCATCCTGCTGGTCGGACCTGCCGTCCTGGGCGGGGCCATCGGATACTTTCTGGATCGCTGGCTGCACACGAAACCGTGGCTGATGATCGTGCTCGGGTTCTGCGGTGTCGGCATTGGCCTTTGCGATGCGTTAAGAACGGCGAGCGCCGGAGACAAAAAGAATGGATGACGCGGAATATGCGGCCATCGAGCGCCGCGTCGAGCGATTCCTGATTGGCCTGGGCGCAGCGATGACTCTGGCCGCCGGGATCGGGTGGGGAATGCGCGCCGCAGCGGGAGCCGCCGTGGGAACGGCGCTTTGCTGGCTGAATTTTCGGTGGCTGCGGCTGGGTGCAGCGGCGCTGATACGGCTAGGACAGGCTCAGTCGGGCGCTGAAAAAGCGCGGGTTCCGCCGTCGGTTCACGCGAAGTTTCTTGGGCGCCTATTATTGCTGCTCGTGGTGGCCTATGTTATTCTCGCTTGGCTGCGATTGCCTGCGATTGCGTTTCTGTGCGGGCTGGTAGCGGTGGTTCCGGCCATCGTGCTTGAGCTTGGCTACGAACTGGTGCACGGCCATCACCGCTTGAACGCTCAGTAATTCCGATTCACAAGAAAATATCCGCGCGGTTCCGTTCACGGGAGATTCATGGGCGAAGAGCAAGTCCTCGGTGCGCACAAAGTTAGTGAACGCGCTGCTGGGCAAGCCCGCGCTTGCGCTGCTCGCGCTTCTGCATATCACCCCGGATAATCCCCAGTATCCGATCACGAATTCCTTCTCGATGGAGCTGCTGGTTGTTCTGCTCGCCGTTCTTTTCTTTCTGTGGCTGAAGCCGCGGATCTCCGTGGATCGTCCCGGCCCGACGCAGCAGACCATGGAACTCGTGATCACGAATTCGATGGGGATCGGCGTGAAAGATTTGGTGGACGATATCGTCGGGCACGGAGCCGAACGCCACATTCCGATTGTCGCCACGATCGGAATATTCATTCTGTTCAGCAACATGATTTCGCTGGTGCCGGGCTTCGCGTCGCCCACGGCCACGATCACTGTGCCGCTCGGATTGCGCGGTGATCGTTTTCCTGTATTACAACGCCATCGGCATCGGAAAACACGGGGCCTCCACTATGCCAAGACGCTGCTGGGACCCATGCCCAAGCTATTTCCGATCAACATATCATGTTGGTCGTCGAAACCGTCAGCCATTTCGCGCGGCTGCTTTCGCTTACCGTCCGGCTTTGGGCCAACATGATGGTGAGCGAGCTGATGTACGTTTCGTTCCTGGCGCTTTCGCTTTCGCGTCTTCGCATTCGTAAGCCATCTGAATCCCGCGGGATACGTCACCGGTGTTGTGCCGATTGCGATTCCGCTGATACTGGCTCTGCTGCACGTTTTCGTGGCTTTCTTGCAGGCGTTTATCTTTACATTCTGGCCATCGTCTATCTCGGACTTGCGTCCGCGGAAGAGCACTAATCCGGCATCAAATGCTGCCAGCGTGAGGCCCGTCACCTCCCAAGGAATCGGGCAACCACCTCCTGGCGGTAAATTCATAACAAGGAGAAGACATGAGCAAGAAAGCAGCTTTGGTTTTGCTGGTTGCGGTATTGGCGCTGATGGTGGCGCCGGTTACGTTCGCGCAGGCGGCCGCCACAGCGCCGGCGACGACGAACTGGGTTGGAGTCGCAGCGGCGATTGCGCTGGGAATTGCGGCGGCGGGTTGCGGCATCGGTCAGGGACTGGCGACAGCGGCGGCTTGCGAAGGCACGGCGCGTAATCCCGGGGCCGGAGGCGCAGTCCGAATCGCCTTCATCATCGGCGTGGCGCTGATCGAATCGCTCACGCTGTATGCCTTGGTCATTGTTCTGATCAAGTAGTAGCCGTTCACGGTTGAGATTCGCGCCCCGGTGTTCGCCAAAAGCGAATATCGGGGCGTTTTTGTTTTCATTGTTCGTAGGAGCATCCGCCGCCTCGGATCCTCGGCGCCAATTCCTGACGCGTTCCGGCTATCCGCCTGTGATTCATCCAAGTTCGGTTTCAGTCCCAGCTTCACGAAAGTACAGGTTTCCGGCTCCTGTACTACGACTAAACTTTCGACCGGGTGCGCAGCCCGATTTACTCTGCTAGCGTATTTCTGCGGTCGAAAACCGTGAACCTTTTTCGCCGGCGCTCTCGCGGGCGAACCGCTCTCCTGGCGAGAGCCGGACTGCTCTTTGAAAATTGACGATCCGACCGGGATCTCTCCGAGCCCCGCTGTATCCAGCAGTGCGTGAGCTTCACGAATCACCGGTCACAAACAAAGTGACACACCATGCAAAGTAATTTCTCGCCTATCTCATTGAAAACAAAGGAAAGCGGCACCGAGAAAGTGTCACACTTTTTTTGGGCCCGTTCCCCGCTCGCGGCAAGAGAAATTGAGGCGCGGCGTTAGTGCGGGAAGAGAGACTGTGCTGCGGTTTGGGCGAGCGCCCATACGCGAGCTGGAAGAATGCCAAGGTAGAGTGTGCCCGCCGCGGCGATAAAAAGGGCGATTCCGACCGCGGGCGCGACCGGCGTCGGTGTGTAGTCCCTGGATGGCGCCTGGAAATACATGGTGATGATCACGCGCAAATAATAGTAGGCGCCGATGACGCTATTGATGGCCGCGATCACGACGAGCAGCGCCAGCGCCCGGCGGCCAACGCCCAGCGCAGCCTGGAACGCGAAGAATTTCCCGAGGAACCCGCCGGTAGCCGGCAATCCCAGCAGCGAAAGCAGAAACAGCGAAAAGCACGCGGCCACCACGGGCTGCTTCGAGGCCAGGCCGGAATAGTCCTGAATCGAGAGCCGCTTTTCATCCTGCTGGCCGAGGTGCGTGACGATGAGGAACGCGCCGACCTTCATGAAGATGTACGCCGCGAGATAAAACAAAACCGCCGCAACGCCCAGCACGCTCGAGGCGGCAAACGCGACGAGAATATAGCCTGCGTGCGCGATCGAAGAGTACGCGAGCATGCGCTTCACGTTGGTCTGCACGATCGCCGCGAAATTGCCGATGCACATCGTCAGCACCGCGCAAACGCAGATGAGCCCAGAACCAATATCCCTGAGCCGAAGCGAAGGACACGTAGAAGATTCGAATCATCAACGCAAACGTTGCAGCCTTGGGCGCGGAAGCAAGCAGCGCGGTGACGGGGGTGGGCGCGCCTTCATATACGTCGGGCGCGTAAACCTGAAAGGGCGAGACGACGACCTTGAATCCCAGGCCGACGAAAATCAATCCGAGGCCGAGAATGGCGAGGCCGGGGATGCGCGCGTCCGCCGCCAGGAGGCTTCCCAGCGCGGTTTGAACTGAATCAATGCGCGTGGTGCCCGTGGCGCCGTACACCATGGCAATCCCGTACAGGAAAAACGCCGTGGCGAACGAGCCGAGCAGAAAGTATTTGAGCGATGCCTCGTTCGATGCAGGCGAGCGGCGACGAAATCCGACGAGAACGTAGCTGGCGATGGAACTGATCTCAAGGCCGACGAATGCCGTGACGAGTTCGTTGGCCCCGGCGAGAATTCCCATGCCGACTGCCGCAAACAAAACGAGCGCGTAATATTCGCCGCGCTGGATATTTTCCTGATCGAGATAATCGAACGAGCCGAGGATCGCCAGCACGACAGCCACGAGCACAATCACGTGCACGAACATGCTGAAAGAGTCCACGCGAATCAGATCGCTGTACGCCGCGCCCTGGAAATGATTGGCGATATGGACGCTAGCGAGCGCGAGGAGCGCGCCGATCAACGCGACCCAGCCGAGCACGCGCTTCCGCGCGGCCCCAACGAACGGGTCCGCGATCATCACGATGATGCCGAATATGGATAGCACTACTTCCGGCATCAGCCGATGCAGGTTCATGAGCTGGCTGCCGGCAAGCGGAATCACGGCCGCACCTGCCTTTCAGCCAATGTCGCGAGAGTCGCAGTGGGCGCAGGATGTTCCGCCGGTGCGGCGACGTAGCGAACAGGCGGCGCAGCCACACGGTGCGACGCGTTGCGCGGCGTCGACGTCTGTTCAATGACGTTGTTCACCGAAGCTTCCATGCGCCGCGTGAAGAGCGGGGAAGCGATTCCCATGAACAGGATTGCGATGGCCATGGTCACGAGAATAATTCGCTCGCGAGTGGATGCGTCCGGCAGAGATTTATTCTTTTCGACGGTCACTTCGCCGAGCGCCACGCGCTGATAGGCCCACAAAAGATAGATCGCCGAAAGCACCGCTCCGCTGGCGGCCCAGGAAGCCCATGCGTGATGGCTCGGGAATGTGCCAATGAGGATCAGAAATTCGCCGACGAAGCCGTTGAGCGGCGGCAGAGCGAGTGACGACAGCGCGATGAACAGGAAGAACGACATCAGGACAGGCATCGGCGTCGCAAGCCCGCCAAACTGTTTGATTTCGTGGGTGTGGCGGCGATCGTAGAGCATGCCGACACCGAGGAAGAGCGCGCCGGTAGAAACGCCGTGGCTGAGCATCTGGTAGATCGGCGCCCTGAATCGAGACAGTGTTGAACGCGAAAATGCCCAAGACCACAAAACCCAGATGGCTGACGGATGTGTAAGCGACCAGGCGCTTCAAATCGGTCTGCACCATGGCGACAAGCGCGCCATACACGATGCCGATGATCGCCAGAACTGCAATCGGCTGCGCCATGCGATGCGCGGCTTCCGGGAAAAGCGGCAGGCAGAAACGCAGAATGCCGTACGTGCCGAGTTTCAGCATCACTCCCGCCAGAATCACGGAGCCCGCCGTAGGCGCTTCGGTATGTGCGTCAGGCAGCCAGGTGTGCAGCGGGAAGAGCGGAACCTTGATCGCGAACGCGAGGAAAAATGCGCCGAAGAGAAGCAACTCGGTGTGGGGCGGGAACGAGAGTTGTCCGGACTGCATCAGTCGCCAGAATATCCGGCAGGTCAAACGTGCCGGCCTTGCCGTAGAGCCACAGAATCGCGACCAGCATCAGAATCGAGCCGAACATCGTGTACAGAATGAATTTCATGGCCGCGTAGATGCGGCGCTCGTGGCCCCACATGCCGATCATGAAATACATCGGGATCAGCGTGAGCTCCCAGAAAACGAAGAAAAGGAAAAGATCGAGCGAAACGAAAACGCCGATCATGGCCGTCTCGATGACCAGCAGCGAAACGAAGAAGCCTTTGACGTTTTCCTGTATCGATTCCCACGAGCAGAGAATGGCGATGGGAGTAAGGAACGTGGTCAGAAGGACCAGAAACAAGCTGATGCCGTCCACGCCAAGGTGGTAATGGATCGCGTCGCCAATCCAGCCGTGAAATTCCTGCGAATTGGTAATCGGGGTTCGCGGAATCGAATCCGCGCAGCAGGAGCAGCGAAACCGCAAATTCGGCAATCGAAGCAGCCAGCGCGATCCGGCGAATCCAGACGTGATCTTCCGAGCGCAACATGAGCAGCGCCGCCACGCTCAGAAGCGGCAGAAACGTGATGACGGTGAGCAAGTAGGGCCCGGTTCTCACGTTAGTGCGCCACCCCCAAAAGCCCGAACAGGAGACCGGTGAAGCCGACGGCGCCCAGAATCACCCACGCGGCGTAACTGCGCGTATTGCCCGACTGAAGCTTGCGAGCCTGGCTGCCGGATTCGCGCGCGACGGTCGCCGTGCCGTTCACGGTGCCGTCGATCAAGCCTTCGTCCACGACGTGCCAGAGGACGTTCGTCGAAATCCAGAGCAGCGGGCGGACGATCAGCGCGGCGTAAATTTCATCCACGTAATATTTATTGAGCAGCAGCGTGTAAAGGCCGCGGACGCTTTGGGCCATGCGCTTCGGAATGTCCGGGTTCTTGATGTAGAACCACCAAGCCACGAGCAGCCCGAGGATGCCGACGATCACCGGCCAGCCCGTCAACGCGTGCACCAAATCCATCGCCGGACTTGCAGCGGCGTCGGTAGCAGTTGCGGATATCGCGTCGGCTGCCGGCGCGGACGCCGCAAAGACCGGCGCGAGGAATTTTTCGAAATAGTCGATTCCGCCAACGAGCTTTGGCGCGGCGAACCAGCCGCCGAAGATCGAAAGAAACGCCAGAACCATCAGCGGGACGGTCATGCTCTTCGGCGATTCGTGGACGTGAACTTTATGCTCGTCGTAGCGCGGCTTGCCGAAGAAAGTGAGAAACACCAGCCGGAACATATAGAACGATGTGAGTCCCGCACCGGCAACGCCCAGCAGCCACAGCCACAGATTCGCGTAAGGCCCGGATTTGGCGGCTTCGAGAATCGCGTCCTTGCTGAAGAATCCGGCGAATCCCGGAATGCCCGCAATGGCGAGAGTGGCGATGAACATCGTCCAATAGGTGGCCGGAATTTTCTTGCGCAGGCCGCCCATTTTCATCATGTCCTGCTCGCCGCCCATGGCGTGGATCACGCTGCCGGCCGCGAGGAAGAGCAGGCCCTTGAAAAACGCGTGGGTCATCAAATGGAAGATGCCGGCGGTATAGGCGCCCACGCCGCAGGCCAGGAACATGTAGCCCAGCTGCGAAACGGTGGAGTAGGCGAGAACTTTCTTGATGTCGGTCTGCACCAGACCGATGGTGGCGGAATAAAACGCGGTGACCGCGCCGACGATGGCGACGACCAGCATGGCGATCGGCGCGCGCGAGAAAAGCGGATTCATGCGCGCGACCATGTAGACGCCCGCGGTGACCATGGTCGCGGCGTGGATCAGCGCGCTGACGGGCGTGGGGCCTTCCATGGCGTCGGGCAGCCAGACGTAGAGCGGCAGCTGCGCGGACTTGCCGATGGCGCCGGCGAACAGCAGCAGGCAGATCGTCGGTGAGCACGTGTTCACTGGCTTGTCCGGCAACGCTGCGAGAAGATTTCGCCGAACGCTACGGTGCCGAACGTCGCGAACACGAGCAGGATGCCGACCGTGAAGCCGAAATCGCCGATGCGCGTGACGATGAAGGCCTTCTTGCCCGCGTCGGCGGCAGACTTCTTCAGGAACCAGAAGCCGATCAGCAAGTAGCTGCACAGGCCGACGCCCTCCCATCCGACGAACATGACGATGAGATTCGCGGCCATCACCAGCGTCAGCATGAAAAACATGAAGAGATTGAGATAGCAGAAGAAGCGGTAGTAGCCGCCTTCGTGCGCCATGTAGCCGGTGGAATAGATGTGGATGAGCATGCCGACGAAGGTGACGACCAGCAGCATGACCACGGTGAGCTGGTCGATCTGCAGCGCGAAATCCACGCGGAAGGGATGCGGCGTGGCTTCTCCGCCGACCATCCATGTGAAATAGTTCCCGACGAAGGGAATCTGGTCCGCGGCGAGGTGGCAGAATTCGCGGACCGTTTCGGCGGCCGCCAGAAACGAAAGAACCACGGAGCCGACGGCCACCGAATTCACGGCGGATTGCGGCCAGCGCTTGCCGAATAGGCCATTGATCGCGGCGCCCGCAAGCGGGCAGCGCGAGAATGATCCAGAGATGGTTGAGTAGCAGCATTAGAGCTTGAGCAAATTGACGCGTTCAACGTTGAGCGATTGGCGGTTCTGCGCGAGCATGATCACGATCGCCAGCCCCACCGCCGCTTCCGCCGCCGCGACGACAATCACAAAGAAAACGAATACCAGGCCGTCGAGCTCGCCTGCGCGCGCGCGCGAACGCCACGAACGCCAGATTCACGGCGTTGAGCATCAGCTCGATGGACATGAAAATCGTGATGATGTTGCGCTTGAACACAAACGCCACAACGCCCAATCCGAAGAGAATCGCGCTCAGCACCAGATACCAGGAAATGGGAACGGCGCTCATGATTCCTTCCTCGCCAGCACCAGCGCGCCCAGGATCGCAATCAGAATCAGGATCGAGGTCGCCTCAAACGGAAACAGATACTGCCGGAAAAGCATTTCGGAAAGATACAGCCGTGGAGGCTGCTTGATCTGAAGAACCCGTGCCATTCGCGATCGCCTTGCCGATCGGGGAATGATAGAGCCAGTGGGCGATCCCCAGCAGCAGCAGGAAGCCCAGCGGAACCCCGCCGAATTTGGCGATTCGGCTGAAGTCGGTGCGCTCTTCCACGCCCGCATTGAGCAGCATGATGACGAAGACGAACAGGACCATGATCGCGCCGGCGTACACGATGATCTGCACCGCGGCGATGAACGGCGCGCCCAGAAGCAGGTAGAGCACGGCGAGCGCCATCATCACCAGGATCAGCGCGAGCGCGCTGTGGATCGGCTCGCGCGCCAGAATCAGCATCACCGCGCCGGCCACGGCGAGCAGCGCGCACACGAAAAACATGATGATCGCGATGTTCATCCGTGCCTCATCGAGGCCAGAGGCCATACGATCACGAACGCCGTGATCACCAGATTCGCGAGCGAAACCGGCAGCAGCAGCTTCCAGCCGAACGACATCAACTGGTCGTAGCGGAAGCGCGGCAGCGTCGCGCGCATCCAGATGTAGAAAAACAGGATCGCCAGAATTTTCGCGGTGAACCAGAACGGCCCCTGGATGCCTGCGGCTATCGGAGGATCGAGGCAGATCAATCCGCCGCCGCCGGCGAGCAGCGTGACCACGCCGAGCTGGAGCCGCGCGATGCCGCGCATTTCGGAGACCGTGTTCCACGCGCAATACGCCGCGAGCAGCAAAAGGCCCGCGCCGGGCAGATAGTTCTGCCACGTCCAGCTAGCAGGAAAGGGCGAGAGCCAGCCGCCGAGGAAAAGAATCGTCGCGAGGCACGATACCGTGATCATGTTCGCGTATTCGGCCATGAAGAACATGGCGAACTTGAAAGCTGGAATATTCGGTGTGGAATCCGGCGACGAGCTCGGTTTCAGCTTCGGGCAGATCGAACGGAACGCGGTTGGTTTCCGCGATGGCGGCGGTGAGATAGCAGAGGAAGCCGACGATCTGCGGGAAAACGTTCCATTTGGGAATGAAATGTAGCCAGTAGCCAGGTCTGGCCGCTTTGGCCGTCGACGATCAGTTCGTTGAAATTGAGCGTCCCAGCGAGCAGCAGCACGCCGACCACGGAAATCGTGAGCGAGACTTCGTAGCTGATCATCTGCGCCGAGCTGCGCAGGCCGCCCAGGAGCGGATACTTGCTGTTGGAGGACCATCCGGCGAGCGCGACGCCGTAGACGCCCATCGAGGTGATCGCGAAGAGGAAAAGCAAGCCGATGTTGATGTCCGACGACAGAGAAAATCGGCTGGCCATTCGGGAAACCTGACCGATCGGCGGGCCGAAGGGAATCAGCGCGATGGCCGTGAGCGCGAGCGAAAGCGCCAGAAACGGCGCGAGGATATAGATCGAGCCGATCCGCGATCGGCGGCAGTCACGTCTTCTTTGAAAAGGAACTTGATGCCGTCAGCCAACGGCTGCAGCAATCCGTGCGCGCCCACGTTGTACGGGCCCCAACGCGATTGAATGTGCGCGATGACCTTGCGCTCGAGCCAGGTGAGGTACGCCAAGGCCGTCATCACAATAAACAGCAGGACGGCGATCTTGACTACCGATACCACCAGGACTGGGTGCTGGGAGATGAAACTCCACGGCGTCTGTTTTGCCTCGTTCGTCGAAGTGAGCCTGGAACAGTAACGGCCCAGGGTGCCGCTCGTAAACAAATAATCCTGTGAAGAAAAAATTGCGCCGACCGGCACGTCGTACGCCGCGCTCGGGCGATTTGCTTGTCGCGGTCGCAAGTTCTGAGCCGCCCGCGAGCAGCGTCGCGGGCGAAAGATCGTAGCCCGCCACGTGCTGGCGAATTTCATCGAATGCCGCTTCGGCGCGTGCGCAGGCGGATCGGCGTGCCCAGCTCCAAGCATGCTAAGCTGATGCGAAAGAATGCGGAGCAAGTCGAAATCGCTGCGCGGGCCCTGCGGATCGATCGAGCGATGCGTCAATTGCACTTCGCCCGCGGTGTTGGTGAGCGTGCCGTCTTTTTCGTAGGTGGATGCGGCGGGCAGGACCACGTCCGCGCGCTGCGCCGTTTCCGTGAGGAACATGTCCTGCACGACGAGCAGTTCGAGGCCGGCCAGGCGGTCGGGCTGCGCCACGCCGAATGTCTTCAGGGGATTCGCGCCGACCACGTAGAGAGCTTTCAATTTTCCGGCGACCGCGGCTTCCATCATCGCGCGAGCCGTGAGGCCCGGCGCGGCGGAAATTTCGCCGCCCCAGAGTTTGCCGAATCGCGCGCGCTCGGCTGCATCCGAAAGATGAGCGTAACCGGGCAGGCGGTCGGGCAGAATTCCCATGTCGGCAGCGCCGCGGGAATTCGCGTAATCGCCGAGCGCCATGAACTTTGTCTTGCCGCCGAATCGCGCGGTGAGCGAAACGAGATCGCGAATCGCGGCGCCTTGAATATCCGCGCCGAAGAGAACGACGACGTCCTTCTCGGCTTCGAGCGCCGCCTTGAGCTGGACAAGCGCTTCCGTGGTCTTCGCGTCGAACTGGCCCTTCTCGGTGGCGAGCCAGCGCACTGCTTCGTGTTCGCTGCCCTGTGGCGACTTCGACCGCAATTTTGGCCTGGCGGTGAATCTTGCTCGGCAGGCTATTGATCGCATAGAGCCGCAGGCCGTGGTGGCGGACGCCGGTGCGAATCTGCCACGCGACCAGCGGATTCTGCTGCGTGACGTCGTTGCCGATCAGCAGCACGGCCGGCGCGTTATAGACGTCCGCCATCGTCGCCAGCGAATCCTTGGCTCGCGATCCGAGCGCGGCTGCGAGGCCGGCGTAATCCGCGGTGCGGTGATGGTCGAGATTGTTCGTGCCGAGCGTGACGCGCGCGAAGCGGTTCAGCAGATAATTTTCTTCGTTGGTGGTGTGGTTCGAGCCGATCACGCCGATGGCGGCGGGGCCGTGCGTGTCGTGCGACCTGCTTCAGGCGGCGCGCGACTTCTTCCAGCGCGTCTTCCCAGCTGGCGGGCTCGAGCTTGCCGTTGCGGCGAACCAGCGGCTGGCGGACGCGCTCGGCGTTCGACGTGAAATCGAATCCGAAGCGGCCCTTGGCGCAGAGGAATTCGCCGTTGAAGCCGGAATGGTCGCGGTTATTGGCGCGCAGGATTTCGTTGTTGCGCACGCTCAGCGTGGTCTTGCAGCCGTTCGAGCAGTGCGCGCAGGGATTGCCGACGTACGTCATCTCCCACGGGCGCGTCTGATAGCGATAAGTGCCGCTGGTGAGCGCGCCGACGGGGCAGATATCGATGCACATGCCGCACTCTTCGCAGGCCAGCTCGTCCGGCTTATTGGGCAGGATCACGGATTGCACGCCGCGCGAGCCGACGCCGAGCGCCTTTACGTCCATGCCTTCGTCGCAGACGCGCACGCAGCGGAAGCAGAGAATGCAGCGCGGCGCGTCGTAATAGACCAGAGGCGACCACTTCTGCTTCGGGAGTGTGCAGCTTTTCCTCGACGAAGCGCGTCTTATCGAGGCCGTAGCGGAAGGTCATGTCCTGCAATTCGCACTCGCCGCCCTTGTCGCACACGGGGCAATCGAGCGGATGATTCGAGAGCAGGAACTCGATCATGTCCTTGCGCGCTTTGTGGACCTGCTCGGTCGCGGTCTTCACGACCATGCCGTCGGTCGCGACGAGCGTGCAGGCGGTCTGCAGCTTCGGCATCTTTTCGACTTCGACCAGGCACATGCGGCAGGCGGCCTGAAGCGAAAGCCCGGGGTAATAGCAGAACGACGGAACTTCGATGCCCTGCGTCTTGGCCGCTTCGATCACCAGCGTGCCCGCGGACGTGGTGACCGGCCGGCCGTCAATCGTGAATGTGATTTGTTTTTGATCTGCCATGGTCGCCTTAGTGCGCTCCGGCAATCAGCTCTCGGCGGCGTTGTACGCGCATTTGCCGTGGAGATGATCCTCGAATTCGTTCCGCCACTTCTTCACGATGCTGATCGTCGGCAGCGCCGCGGCGTCGCCCAGCGGGCAGAAAGTTCGCCCGAGCATGTTCTTCGAAAGCTCGTCGATCAGCGGGATATCTTCCTCGCGGCCGCCGCCTTCGTGGAAGCGGTCGAGCATCTTTCTCAGCCACGCCGTGCCTTCGCGGCAGGGAATGCACCAGCCGCAGGATTCGTGCGCGTAGAAATGCATGATGCGGCGCGCCACGTCCACCATGCAGGTGTCTTCGTCCATGATCACCGTGCCGCCGGAGCCGAGCATCGAGCCGATTTTCGCGACCGAATCGTAGTCCATGGCGACGTCAATTTCGTCGGCTGAGAGCAGCGGGCAGGAGCTGCCGCCGGGAATCACGGCTTTCAGTTTCTTGCCGCCGCGCACGCCGCCGGCAACTTCTTCGATCAGCTTGCGCAGCGGAAATCCCAGCGGCAGCTCGTAAATGCCGGGGCGATTCACGTGGCCGGAAATCGAATACAGGCGCGTGCCGCCGTTTTTCGGCGTGCCCAGGCCCGCGTACCATTCGCCGCCCTTCAGGATGATCGCGGGCACGGTGCTGAGCGTTTCCGCATTGTTGATCACCGTGGGGCAGCCGTACAGGCCGACGACGGCAGGAAAGGGAGGCCGGATGCGCGGATAGCCGCGCTTGCCTTCGAGCGATTCCATCAGCGCCGATTCTTCGCCGCACTCGTAGGCGCCCGCGCCCGTGTGCGTGACCAGATCGAAATCGAATCCGCTGCCCTGAATATTCTTGCCGAGATAGCCCTTGCGCATAGGCTTCGGCGATGGCGGCGTCCATGATGTCGATGATGTAGCGATATTCGCCGCGGATGTAGATGTAGCCCTGATGCGAACCGACGGCGCGGCCGGCGATCACCATGCCTTCGATCAGCTGGTGCGGATCCATTTCCATCAGCGGGCGGTCCTTGCAGGTGCCCGGCTCGCTTTCGTCGGCGTTGCACAGGATGTATTTCGGCTTGTCGAAGTGTCCTTGGGAACGAAGCTCCACTTCATGCCGGTGGGGAAACCCGCGCCGCCGCGTCCGCGCAGATTCGATTTCTTCACTTCGTCGATGATCTGATCGGGCGTCATCTCTCAGAGCTTTTTCGAGCGCCTGATAGCCTTCGTTCTTGCAGATAGACGTCGATCTTCGTCGAATTTGGCATGCCGAAGCGCTTGCTGATCACGGGCACTTCGCCGGGCAGGCGCTCGTGCAACGGCCCCGGCGGTAACAGCTGACGGCTTCGGGCTTCTTGCCGTCCTGAAGCTGCTCGAAAATCGCGTCCACTTTGTCCGGCGTCGAGATCTTCGTAGAAATCGTAGTTCACCTGCATGGCCGGCGCGCCGGTGCAGGCGCCGATGCATTCCACTTCTTCGAGCGAAAACGTGCCGCTCGCGGAAACTTCCTTGTGGCCGATGCCCAGCCGCTTCTGGACGTGCTTGTAAAGTTCGTTGCCGCCGCGCAGCATGCAGGAAATGTTGGTGCAGACCTGAATGTGATTGCGCCCGGCGGGCTTGCGCCGCAGCATCGAGTAATACGCGAGCGTTTCCTCGACCTGAATCATGTTCAGGTCCAGGCGCGTGGCGATTTCCTGCAGAATCTCGTCGCCCAGCGAACCGAACTCGTCCTGGGCGTACAGCATCATGGGAATCAGCGCCGAGCGCTTGACCGGGTAGCGCCCGACAAGCTCGTTGAATTTCGTTTCCAGTGCTGGCGGCAGTTGCATGATTCGGTTTTCGTTCGCGAAGCTAGCGGTCCACTTCTCCCAGAACGATATCGGTTGTGCCGATGCAAGCGACCACATCGGCGATCAGGCGGCCTTCGCACAGCGTCGGCAACGATTGCAGATTCACGAACGACGGCGTGCGGAACTTCACGCGGTACGGCTTGGCGGAGCCGTCGCTCGCCATGAATACGCCCAATTCGCCGCGCGGCGATTCAATGCACTGATAGACCTCGCCCGGCGGCGGCGCAAATCCCTCGGTGAAAATCTTGAAGTGATAGATCAGGCCCTCGATCGAGGTTTTCATTTCCTCGCGCGATGGCGGAATGATGCCGGGCGCTTCGGCGCGGAACGGCCCTTCCGGCGGAATCTTCTCCATGGCCTGGCGGACGATCTTGATGCTTTCGCGCATCTCGGCGACGCGCACCTGATATCGCGCGTAGCAATCGCCCGCGGTCTGCGTCTGCACGTTGAAATCGAACTCGTCGTAGCTGGAATACGGGAAAGCCTTGCGGATGTCGTAGGCCACGCCGCTGGCGCGCAGCAGCGGGCCGGAAACGCCCAAGGCGATCGCATCCTTCGCGCTCAGGTTGCCGACGCCCTTGCGTTCGGCCCATCCAGATGCGGTTTTGGGTGAGCAGAGTTTCGTATTCGTCGATGTGGCCCGGCAAGGCATCGATCACGCGCCGCACGCGATCGAGCCAGTCCGGCGGCGGTTCGAGCGCGAGCCCGCCGATGCGGAAATAGCTGGTCATCATCCGCTGGCCGGAGACGTACTCGTAAATCTTCATGATCTCTTCGCGCTCGCGGAAGCTGTAAAGGAACACGGACATCGCGCCGAGATCGATGGCGTGCGTTCCGAGCCAAACCAGGTGCGAAGTGATGCGCGTCAGCTCCGTGAGCAGCACGCGGATGTACTGCGCGCGCTTGGGGACTTCGATGCCGATCAGCTTTTCGGCGGCCAGGCAGAAGCCCAGGTTGTTCGAGAGCGGCGCGAGATAGTCGATGCGGTCGGTGAGCGTGATGCACTGCGAATAGGTCTTCGATTCGCAGGATTTTTCGATGCCGGTGTGCAGGTAGCCGATTTCGGGCTTGGCCTTGAGGACGATTTCGCCATCGAGCTCCAGCACCACGCGCAGCACGCCGTGCGTCGACGGGTGCTGCGGCCCCATATTGAGGACCATCGGCTGGGCTGGGCCGGCTGGCGTCTCGATCGATGGTCGTCTTGGTGGTCATAGGTCAGCCTTTGCCCGGCGCGTCTAGCGAAATCCCTCGACGGGATAATCCTTGCGCAGCGGATGTCCTTCCCATTCGTCCGGCATCAAGATGCGGCGAAGGTCGGGATGCCCCTCAAAGCGAATGCCAAAAAGATCGAAACTCTCGCGCTCGTGCCAGTTCGCCGTCGGCCAGATGGCGGTCACGGATGGCATCGACCGGATCCGCGCCAGGCAGCTTGCACTCGCAGCCGCAAGCGCGAGCACTGCGCTCGATCGAGAGCAAGTGGTAATTCAGCTCGAAACGCGGCTCCATCGGGAAGCGGTCGACCGTCGTGATGTCGGAAAGAAATGTGAAATCGCAGCGACGGCTCGGATGCGAGATATTCGGCCGCGCGCACCAGGTGCTGCGCGGGGACGACAACGGTCGTTTCGCCTCTGAAATTCAATCACTTCGGCGACGGCCTGCTTGTCCCAGTCCCTCGAGCTTCTGTAAGGCGGCGTTTTTGCCGATTTCCTGTGATTCCACTATGAGTCCGATTCCGGACGGGCGGCTAGCTGTCCCAGTTGAGCGCGCCCTTCTTCCAGAGGAATATATAACCGACCAGCAGGATCACAATGTAGAGCAACATCTCCACAAAGCCAAACACATTCAACTTGTGGTAAACGAGCGCCCAGGGATACAGAAAGATGGCCTCGATATCGAACAAAATGAAGATCAGCGCCACCATGTAGAAATGAACGGAAAAAGGCTGGCGCGCGTCGCCTGTGGGGACAATTCCGCATTCGTATGGCTGGTCTTTTTCGCGGCGTTGGCTTGTGTCTGCCGACCACCGTGGAAAGCGTGATCAGCACGGCGGCCAGTCCAGCCGCCAGTATAAACATCAGCAAAAGTGGGCCGTAGCTATCGAGGTAGTTGCTGTTCATTTTAAAGGCGCTGCTATAATAGCGTTCGAGAGTACATCGGTCAAATGAACTCCCCAATATTTTATTTGCCAGGGCGGCTCGCTGCGCGCGGCCGGGAGGGAATTGGCAGGCGATGAGTTCCGGATTTAACACGGACGTCCAGGTTGGCGACCAGGTTTTCCACGTGCAGACGGAGGACCGCGGTCCAAGCCACCCGGTCATCGACACGGCGGTGTACCAGCACGGGCGAATTCTGCACCGGCTGGCCTCGAGCTATGAGGAATTCGCAGGATCGGCCGAATTTAACGCGGATGTGCTGCGCGAGCGGGTCCACGATCAGCATAAATCGGTAATCGAGGAACTGCGGGCGGGCGCGTTTGCCGCGGAAATTGCCGCGGCGCTGGAGCTTGCGGTGCGCACGGGTGGAATTCAGGTGCAGCTCTTGAACCCAACGTCATGGCTGACCGGGGGAAACGTGTCGCTCGACGTGGAAATTGTGCGCCGAGCGGATCGGCAGCCGCAGGCGGGCGCGCAGGTGGAGGCGGCGATCGAGGGCGCTTCTGAGGTGTCTAACCACGCGGGCACCAGCGACGACCAGGGCCGCGTGCGGATTGAATTCCCGCTGCCGCCGCTTGGCAAGGGTGATCTGGCGCTCGTGATTCAACGCGCGCGCGGACGGCGGCAAGGACGAGATTCGGTTCGCGATGCGTTCGCGCGTGAAGCAAATGACCGTCACCATCAACGGCGAACGCCGCGAAATTCCCGACGGATTAAACGTGACCGCTCTGCTCGATCACCTCGGCATGTCAACCGGACGCGTCGCCGTCGAACGCAATCTTGATATTCTTCCTCGCGCGCGATGGCAAGAAACTCCGGTGCAATCAAACGACAGCTTCGAAATTGTGCACTTCGTTGGCGGAGGTTAGCGCCGCTTCGATTTCGCAGCGATGTATTTCTTCCACGGTTTCCAATAGTAATTCGGCCAGCCCTTCGTGACGCCCTTGTGGTCCTGCGTCGGCACGTTTACGTGAACCAGATCAACCTGTCCGCCTCTCGGAGCTTTGCTGAATTCGAGAACCAGGACTCGAATCCGGGTCGCTCGGTTTGAAATTCACACTGCGCCACGTCTGCACGATCATCCGATTGGGAATGATCAGCCAGATTGCGTCCGCGCAAGCATCTTGTTCCAAGCCGTGAATGCGCCGCCGACTTTTCGGCTCAAGTTTGCTTTCCCGCCCGTCGCGGCAGAATGCTCTTTTGAGTCGAGATACATTTCAAACAGCGTGGCAGGCGACGCTTTGAATCGCACCGATTGCTGAATGGCTTTTGTCATGATTACTCCGAGTCACGCAGATCGTCTTAAAAGACGAAACGAATTGTAGGTCGCGGCTTCAGCCGCGACATCAGCTATCCGGTTAGAACGGCTTTAGCCGCTGAAGTTCCCCATCCGCGCTCGCCGCTAAATTCCAGGCAGCAGATGGCCCATCTTGTTTTGCTTCGTGCGCAGGTACGCTCGCGAATGATGATTGGTCCGCGGGCGGCAGGGAATTCGCTCGACCACGCGAATACCGGCGCGCTCGAGTTGCTCGATCTTGTCGGGATTATTTGAAAGCAGGCGCACCGAACGGACGCCGAGCGCTTTCAAAGCTTCGGCCGCGAAATCGTAATCACGAGAGTCGGCCGCAAATCCAAGCTTTCGGTTTGCTTCCACGGTGTCAAACCCTTCGTCCTGCAGCTCGTACGCTTTCACTTTGTTGATCAGGCCGATACCGCGGCCTTCCTGCGGCAGATAAAGCACGATTCCGGACCGCGCCCTGGCGATGGCGCGCAGAGAAAGCTCAAGCTGGGCGCGGCAATCGCAGCGTTCGGAGGTGAAGACGTCTCCGGTCAGGCACTGCGAATGAATTCGCACAACCGGCGCATTTCCGGGCTTCAACTTGCCGTGCTGAATCGCCACTGCCTCTTCGTCCGGGCCGCGACCCTTGACGGCGGCGATAGAAAAGCGGCCGTAGCGAGTGGGTAATTCCGCGCGCGCGACCACTCGCACCCTGCTGGAATGTTTTTTGCGTTTCATGGGAATTAAAGAGTATAGCAGGACGCGGCCAACCACCGGATGATCCACGTGCCGGTTACTCGGTCCAATTGACTTTCCCCTTGTTGGACGGTACGTTCTGCGAATATTTGCACGGATGCGAATTCATACCTCTCTTGATCGTCGTAATCGAGCGGCTTGTGTCGTAAGCTTCAAAAGCAGGTTGCCGCGAGGACGGGCCTAATGACGCCAGAACAATGGCAAAACGTGAAGGCGATTCTCGCTTCGGCCCTGGAGCAGCCTCCGGAGCAACGAAAGGCTTTCCTCGATCGGGCGTGCGGCGAGCCGGCCATCCGGCGCGAAGTGGAATCCTTGATCACTGCGAACGAGTCGGAAACGCAGCATCCATCCGCGCATCCAACGCCCAAATACGACGACGGAATTGAGAACGGCTCGAAGGTGGGTTCCTACGAGATCGTCTCGCCGCTCGGCTCGGGTGGCATGGGTATGGTCTACAAGGCGCTCGATACGATACTCGGGCGCCTCGTCGCCCTCAAATTCCTGCGCGGTGACCAACGTGACGATGAAGCGGCGCGCGCCCGCCTGCTTCGCGAAGCGAAAAACGCCTCCGCATTGAATCATCCCTCTATCGCGACCATCTACGAGGTTGGCGAGACTGATGCGCGGGGATATATCGCCATGGAGTTCGTCGAAGGGCGCCCGCTCAGTGAGGTAGTCCGGAGCGATTCTCTTGCACCCGAGACGGCGATTCGCTACGGCCTGGAGATTTCCGCGGCTCTTGCTCACGCGCATGATCACGGCATCGTCCACCGCGACTTGAAACCCGCCAACATCATGATCACGGAGCAGGGCTATGCGAAGGTATTGGATTTCGGATTAGCGAAGCGGATCGCGGAGGCCGATCTCTCGGCGGCGACCGTTTCGCAAGAACCGATTACCCAAGAGGGCGCCATCGTCGGAACGCTTCTATACATGGCGCCGGAGACTTTGCGTGGCCAGCCGGCCGACGCGCGCACGGACCTGTGGGCATTGGGCGCGGTACTGTACGAAATGGTGATTGGCCGCCCACCCTTCGACGGACGCACTGGTTACGAAATCTCGTCAGCGATTTTGCGCGAGCCGCCGAAATCGTTTCCTGCGCACGTTCCCCTGCGATTGCAGGCGGTGATTCAGCGATGCCTGGCGAAAGAGCGCGAACACCGCTATCAGCGCGCGAGCGAAGTCCACGCCGCGCTCGAAACGATTGGCGCTGACGTGCTCACGCCAACGGCGCCGCAATCGGGCACGAACTCGCCGGTCGCTGAGCCACAGGTTCGGCGCCGCAGTCTGAAGATATTTGCGTTTGCGGGCATCGCTGTCATCCTCGTCACCGCGGCGTGGGGAGCTTACGAGCTGCTTGGCAGAAAATCGGCCCCGCGCGCACCCGCCTCTGCCGACCAATGGACCCAAATTACGGACTTTGCCGATTCCGCCACATCGCCCGCGCTTTCAGCCGACGGAAAGATGCTCACGTTCATCCACGGCCCGAGCACGTTTTTCGGACGGGGAGAAATTGATGCCAAGGTCCTGCCCAACGGCGACCCGGTCGAGCTGACGCACGATGGCAGTATAAAGATGAGTCCGCAATTTTCGCCGGACAGTTCGACGGTTGCCTACACGGTCTACACCGCGGGAAACTGGGACACTTGGACGGTTCCCGTGCTTGGAGGTGACGCCCGGAAATCGTTCACCAACGCCGAGGCGTTGCACTGGATCGAACCAGATCGTTTGCTTTTTTCCGAGATCATCAGCGGCACGCATATGTCCGCTGTCACCTCGGGCCCGAATGGCGAACCTCGCCGCGATGTCTACGTGCCCCCGCGCGAGCGGGGCATGGCGCATCGTTCAGTAATTTCTCCCGATCACAAATCGGTGCTGATCGCGGAGATGGACAACGGAGGCTGGCTGCCGTGCCGGATCGTTCCCTTTGATGGCTCCTCGGCTGGAAAAATCGTCGGACCGCCGGATGCAGCCTGCACCTACGTTGCGTGGTCGCCGGATGGAAACTGGATGTATATGAATTCGGAATCCGGGGGGCGGTTCCATGTGTGGCGGGAACATTATCCGGATGGCAAGCCGGAGCAGCTGACTTCAGGCGCTACGGAGGAGGAGGGAATCGCGGTCACGCCTGACGGCGGGTCGTTTATCACTTCGGTCGGGCTGCGCGAGAGCACGATCTGGATTCGAGATGAAAAGGGAGAGCACCAACTATCCTCCCAGGGCTTCGCCGAACATGAGCAGTTTTCGCACGACGGAAAGAAGCTCTACTACCTGGTCCGACGACATGGACTCTCCGGCCAGTTTACCAGTGGCGAGCTGTGGGTCGCGGATCTGACGAACAACCGCAGCGAACGCGCGTTGCCGGGTTTTGAGGTCACCGGATTCGACGTGTCGCCGGACGGCAAGCAAGTCGTTTTTGCTATGACGGACAAAAGCAGCGTTCCCGGTCTATGGCTGGCATCTCTCGACCTGGAGTTTTCTCCCCGGCAGTTCGCATCGCCGGCCAGTGAGGACCAGCCCTTTTTTGATTCCGTCGGGAAACATCTATTTTCGCGCGAGCGAAGGGAATCAAAACTTCATCTACCGGATGAAAGTGGATGGCACCGATCGCCGGAAAGCGTATCCGAGCCCAATTCTGGAACTGCAGGGGATTTCACCGAGCGGAAATTGGGCGTCAGTTTGGGCCGCGGCGTCCGGAACGGAGTCGCAAAACTTAGCGGTGCCTCTTTCTGGCCCGGGGAGTCCCGTATCGCTTTGCGTCGGATTCTGCGGTGCGCAGTGGAGCGTTGACGGAAAAACATTCTCCATTCGCCTCCTCGGCACGGATGGAGGGCACACCCTGATTGCGAATGTTCCGCCCGGCGGCTTGCCGCAGCTGCCGCCGGACGGCGTGCGGACTCGCGCGGATATGGAGCAGGTTAAGGGGGCGAAAATCCTCGAAGGTGGTCTCATTCCAGGCCCGCTGCCCGGCCTTTTCGCCGAACAGCGCGAAGAGGTTCACCGCAACCTCTACCGAATTCCGCTTCCATAAAACATTCGCTTTCGTTTCGCGGCTTTTCGGCATTCGAAGCAGGCCCGATCTATGTCGATTAGTACTGACCGTGTGCTTTTATTTTCAGGGGGTTAAGAGCGTTTCTAATCGCCAGTGTGTCGATTAGCAAGCGTCGAGACGCGAGCGGTTTTGACGCATGCTGACCCTCGTCCCGCAGAGACTATCCGGACGCACGGACCGCAAAAAGTGTGTCACTTGGCGGTGTAGCCGATTCTTTGTTTTGAATGAGTTAGCTCGAAATTTGCTCGACATGGTGTGTCGAGTAAATTGCGGCTAGAAAGACCCCTCGCTCCTCCACCAAACGACTGGCGAACGCACTCCCTTCCTGCGTCCGGGCAGGTTCGTCTCCGCCGCTGGCGGAGCGTCAGTGCAGACAGGCGGGACGCCGATGCTAGTCGCATCGCTTCGGAAAGTGAAGGACGGGAGGTCCCTCGCTCCCGTTGGTCACTCGGGATGACGATGCTGCTCGCATGGTCAGTTTTCAAAGAACATCCGGCCCTCGCCAGGAGGGCGGTCGCACAGATGCATCCTGCAGCGAAGCCGTGAACGGCCCCACTTCACGTTAGCAAGATTTTTCGGCGGGACGAGACTGGGACAGAGTACAGAAAACGTACAGGTGGTGAATTTGGTGCTGCGTGGGGTGTCCGTTCACGGTGGCAGTAAGAAAAGCCGGCTTTAGCAAGCGACGCGTGTAGTTCTGGTCTTAGAAATGTCGATCGAGTACCTGTCCGGTTATCCGGGTGGTCTCAATAGGTCGATGCAACACCAGCTCGAAGTCTATCTCGCGGGGTTTAAAGGCCAAATGCGATTGCGAACATCGATTCAAAGCAAACCCCGTCCTGATTGGGTCTATTCGACGGCAGTCCAGTAGATCGGTCTTCTATGAAACGTATTATCGGAACTACTGTTTAGAGTGTGTTGCGTCGACCGTCTGAGCTGGCACGACTTATCAGGACTTAGCCCGTGTCAATTATTCTGGGTGTATCAAACAGGATAGATGGACGCGCCTAATGTGCCTACGATAAGGCTTTCGCGAGTGCCAGCGGAGATTCAACGTGACTTCCAAGGCGCAATTAGCGTGCTTGATTCTTGTCTATTCCATGGCTGTGACATGCGTCTCCGCGCAGACGCAGAGCCGGATTCCAACAAACGAAGAAATCGTTGCTCAGATGACTCAGGCTCAGGACGAAAACCGGACTCACTTTCAACCATATCGAGTGACGCGCGATTACAAGTTGTTCAAGGCGGATAATCACGATTCGGTCAAATCCCGCTTGATCGTCGACATTTCCGTCGTTCCTCCGACGTCTAAGAAATACACGATTGAAAATCCTAATGGATCTCTGCTGGAAGAAAGAATCGTCCGCAAGATGCTGGACGGCGAGGTGGCATTTGCAAAAGACTCTCGCCCGAGCGACATCACTCCCGAAAACTATGATTTCCGGCTCAACCGTGAGGATGAAGTCGGTGGCCGACGGTGCTATGTGCTCGACCTAATTCCCAAGCGAAAATCCAAAAACCTACTCCGCGGATCCATTTGGGTGGATGCCCACAATTACCTACCTGTGCGCGTGGAGGGCGAGCCTACACAGAATCCCTCCTGGTGGGTGACAGATGCGCGGATCGTCTTGCTCTATGGCTATGTCGGCCCGATGTGGCTGCAGACCTCCTCAGAGGCTACCGCCAACGTTCGAATCATCGGACGGTCCACCATGATTTGGCAGGACGTGAAATACCAAATGGGCGACCTCACACCCGGCACCGAACTGGAAATTGTGCTCAAGCTAGATCCCTCCAAGTAATCCCAGGGACATGATAAGGGGAATCGGTTCCTTTCCGCATGGCGGCTGTGGTTCAGACTGAGGCTCAACACCGATCAAGCGCGCCCCCTCCAGCACGACAGGAGAAACCTGGAAGCGATCTGCCGCTCGGGCTGGACGAACTGCGGGCACGACCAAGAGGAGCGCCGAAAAAGTCAGGGCATCTCGGAATTTGGACAGAAAATTCTTAGTTCCCACGATTCATCAAACCATTGACGAGCATGTTACTCAGAAAGCTGCCGCATTCCGGTATTTGTGCCCGTATTGCGTCGAGAAGGATCGTCTTCATCTCCGGCCACTATCGGCGGTGGCGCCGTCTTCAACTGCTCAAGTTGAGCCTGAACCTTGATCCATAGCTTGGGGTTGCGTTTGGATGCGTAGAGGGCATCCGGCTGACCGTAGAACTCCAGGATTTCGGTCCGCAACTCTGGCGAAGCGCCGCTAAAGTCCTGCTTCGCGAGAGCGTCCAGCAACTCAGCATGCGCCTCATCATTGAGCCGATATTTTCCGGGGCCTGTTGCTTCACCGGTGTCGAAATTATCGTTCATCAAGGCCAGCTGCCCGGCGTCTACCTGCCCGAGCAGCTTTCGGTAGCGATCCAAAGATGCGTTAAAGCTGGCTTCGAACATCCGTTCCGTCTCCGGCGTAGGCGTTCGGAGCTGCAGCACTCTTAGCGGACCGAACTTCGGAACAATCCTTGCGAGGAAGGCGAGCAATCTTTCGTCAAAAGTGGGCGGCTGATATTTATTCCCCCAGTTCTTTTGATACGTCGCGCGCGACAGATTATAGAGAAACTTTCTTTTCGTCATGCTGGGTTCGTCCTTCACGATCTCGTCTTTCTTCAGGCTCCACGCGATGCGCGTCGCCTTGGGGAGGAGCTGGCTGACGTCATGACGGTAGGAATTGATCACCCTGTCTTCGTCAGAGAGAACGGTTTTGAGATCCAGGCCGTAGGTTTCCTGAAAGGCCTGCTCGAGCAGAGGAACCGAGACCTCAAACCCGATAAAGTCGTGGTAACTATCGGGCGCGTAACGTCCCTGCGCTACTTCCAGAACGTCGAATCCGAATTCCGTCTTTACGTGTGCCAAAGGGTTTTCTTCGTACGTAACCGAGTCGCCGTACTTCTTCTTCAACTCCGGATACAGAAGTGGGACCGCGCGATTCACGCCGATCAAATGCCCGTCGTTGTCCGCGGCATAGTGGGAGAGCGCCCCGAGCGCAAAAGCGTAGCCGTCAATATCCTTCGAATCGCGCAGCAGAGCCAGAATGAAGTCTCCGCTCCGCACATAGTGTGTCAAGTCGCTGAAGAAGTGACTTCCGTGCGGGTAATAGCCCATGTCCTGGATAATGGCGCCGCCATAGGCATATCCGTGTGCTTCCTTGAGTTCTCCCGGCGTGGAGTTGGGAAAGCGCTTCAGAAGCAAGGGACGTATGTTCGTGCCCCATACGCTGTCAATGATGGCTTCATGCGCAAGCACTGCATATGCGCCGCTTTGGGTCGGCCAAGCAAGAGTGAGCAGCAGCGACAGCACGAGCGCGCACACTCTCGCGAACCACGTAATGGCTCCGCCGTGTCGAATGCTATCCATCGCCGCTGCCTCTTTGGGTTCTTACGAAGTCCAGAATCCGACTTCAAATTATGCCGAAAGGAATGGCGAATTTATGTCTCATACAAGACACAACCTTCTACTCGAATGTGGCAAGAGGAGTTCGGTACCTCTCGTTGTCGATAGTAAGATGCCGCCGGAATCGGTTTGGGCACCCGCCGCGGCCGGTACCGACGGAGATGACTCCAGAGTCTCCAAGCTAACGCCAGCCAATTCCCAAAATCAATCGTCGGCGTCGTCGATAACGTTAGTAAAAGCCCGCGGAGCCGGGTTCCCTCGAATCCTCAAGGTGCATCATCCCAGGAGCACGAACCCACAGGCACGCATTGTCTTCCCACCCGGTTACCTCAGGGGATATGCCGTGAAAAGTAGGGTTTGTCCTTCACAATCGTATGGCAGGTGTAACGAATCTTCATCCCGAAATCAGCCGTCACTCCGAAAGGCTTGAACGTTCCAGGCGGCGCATCATACAAAAACTGCGCGTATCCGCATCCACTCGAGTTAGGGGATGCTTTTCAGAATTCTCGTGAAGACCGCGCTGCAAAAGGGTTTAGCCGCGTCAAGCACGATCGCCGGGCATGGCCCCGCCAGAAATCGGCGCGACAAGCATACTGTGCCCCTACGAAACCGCTGAATGGTTCTGGCGAGGCAATTCGATACACGGTGCGCCGCGTCGCTTTACATCGCCGCTCGCATTGGCTAACTTAGCCTGAGGATTCCCACACGGCGGTTTGCGAGCGAAATGGGTACACTGTTAGTTGGAAGGGACCTGCTATTCACGCTGGTCCTGAAGGTGGGCTGGGCGGCGGCGCTGGCGGCGCTGCTGGTTCGCTTCCGCTCGTTTCGCAAGCTGGTCTTCACTGAAAATCGCGACTCCGACCAAAAAGTGATGTTGTTGCTTTTCCTAGTGCCGCCGCTGGCAATTGGCGCGATGCTGCGTCTGGTGGCGGGCTATCGTTTTTTCGATCTGACACTCGAAGGCTCTTTTTTGATGGGCCTGATTGGTGGGCGGATCGTCGGTCTGCTCGGCGGATCGCTGATCAGCCTGTTGCCGTTCGGATTTCACGAATGGCTGTCCGCGCCGGTGGCAGCGCTCGTTGGTTTGCTAGCCGGGGTGATACGACAGGCCATGCCCGAAAAAGAGGACGTCTGGCATTTCGGGCCTTTTCTGTTTCTGAACATTCCGCAGTGGCTGGTGAGATTGGTGCGCGATCGAAAGGGCGACTGGGCGATGCTGCCGCTTTTTTGCTGCGCGGCGCTCGAGGTCGGTCTCATTACCCTCGGTGATTTTATGCCCTCGCGCTGGATATTCTCGATTCATCCGGAAAATTGGGGTTACGAGACGGTCGTGGTGCTTTCGTCGGTGATGTGCGTGGCCATCGCCGTCAAGATATGGAACAACACGCGCATCGAAATGAACCTCGAGCAGAATCAGCAACACTTGCTGAAGGCGCGCATGGACGCGCTGACCAGCCAGATCAATCCTCATTTCCTCTTTAACACGCTCAACACCGTCTCTTCGCTGATTCGCTTCGATCCGGATATGGCCCGCGGCGTGGTGCTGAAGCTTTCGAACATCCTGCGGCGATTGTTGCGGAAGCACGAAACGTTCGTGCCGCTGCGCGAGGAACTGGATTTCATAGACGACTATCTCGATATTGAAGTGATTCGGTTCGGGCGCGACAAGCTCCAGATTTTCAAGGAAATTGATGACGAGACGCTCGACGCGTTCGTGCCGAGCATGCTGCTGCAGCCGATCGTGGAGAACGCGATCAAGCATGGTCTGGCCCCGCGCCTTGAGGGCGGCGAAATCCATATCCGGACGCGTCGCCGCGAGGGCCGGCTGGTCATTGAAATAGACGACAACGGCATGGGGATATCGCCCGAGCGACTTCTGGAGGTTTACGGCGGCGGCATCGGGATCAGCAACGTCCACGAGCGTTTGCGGCTTCTCTACGGGGACCAGTTCGAAATGGATATTCGCAGTCAGGAAGGCGAAGGCACGCAGATCCGGATCGAGATTCCCGAGCTTGCTACTCTGGAGCCGGCCATACTCTAGCAGGCCGGCGAAAAAGTCGGAGAAGTGCCTTGGGGGTTGAAACCCCTGATGAAAAGGCGAACTCTGTGTCGGAGTTGAAGCTCCGACCCCCTAGAAACCGGATTTTTTCCGCAGACTGCTAAGCGCATCGCGCGCGCGGAGTGCGGCGGCGCCGACATCTGCATCCCAGTTCAAGAGTGGCGTACGGTGCACATCAGGAGGAGTTTTGGCGGCTTCGGCGATCCGTTGGTCAGAAACCTGGCATCTGGCGATTGAGGCGCTGCGCGCCAATCGCGTGCGCGCCGCGCTGACGATGCTGGGTGTCGTAATCGGCAGCGCGTGCATCGTGCTCGTGGTGACCGTGGGGCTGACGGGCCGCACGTTTGTGCGACACCAAATCGAGGCGGTGGGATCGAATATCGTTTTTGCGTCGCTCGCGCAGCCGAGTGCGTCGCAAACAATCGCGTTGGGCGACCAGATTTCGATGGCCGACCTCGACGCGGTGCGCGAGGAAATACCGCAGGCCGTCCATGTGGCCGGCACGAATGATATTCCTTCGTCAATCGTGGCCGGCGGGCAAACGTGGCCCGTTGTCCTGATCGGAGTGACGCCCGAGTTTCAGCAGATTCGAAATTTGATCATTCCGCGTGGGCGTTACTTCGACGATGGTGATTTTTCGAGCGTGAGCAAAGTTTGCGTGGTTTCGGAACATCTAGCGGAGATCGCCTTGCCGGGCCAGGACCCGATCGGGCAGAGCATTCGGGTTGGAGAGCTGACGTTTACCGTGATCGGTGTTTTCCGAGAGCGCATCGACACGTTCGGCCAGTCGGAAATTCGCGCCGACTCGCTGCTGGTTCCGTTTCCGCTGGTCCGCTACTACACCGGCGACGCGTTCCTCGTAACGCTCTACGCGCAGGCGAACCGGCCGGAGAATGTTCCGCTGCTCACCGATCGAGTCGCTCAAGTATTGAAGAGCCGCCACCGGCCCGAGTCGGAGTACAACGTTCAGAATCTTTCCTCCATTCTTGGATACTTCGCGCCGGATTTCCTTCGCGCTGACGATTGTTCTGCTGCTGGTTGCCATGCTCGCGCTGGTGATCAGCGGCATCGGCATCATGAACATCATGCTCGTCACCGTGACGGAGCGCACGCGCGAGATCGGGCTTCGCAAAGCCATCGGCGCGCGGCCGCAGGAAATTCTCTATCAGTTTCTGTTCGAAGCGATACTGATCAGCGGAGTCGGCGCGGTGATCGGAATCATCCTGGCTGTGGCGATTCCGTTCTCCGTGTATGTTCTCGCGAAGTTCGTGCCGCTGCCCGAGGGGCTTTCGATTCCCGTCTCGTGGCTATCCGTGATTTTGGCTTTTGTAGTATCCTGCGCAACCGGCGTGCTCTTCGGATACCTGCCGGCGAGAACGGCCGCTCAGCTTCAGCCTGTGGAATCTCTGCGCTTTGAATAAAACTTCGCATATCTATCTGGCGGTGTTGCTGTGCGCCGCCGCGATTTATCTGGGTTGCGTCATTTCGCCGCCGTCCTTGATGGACGACGTGGACTCGGTGCAGGCGCAGGTCGCGCGCCACATGCTCACCTCCGGCGATTGGGTCACAGCTCATATAGACGGGCTCGTCTATCTCGACAAAGCGCCGCTCAATTATTGGCTGATCGCGTCGTCCTACAAAGTATTCGGCGTTCACGATTGGGCCGCGCGAATTCCGGTGGCGCTTGCGGCGATAGCGCTCGCCCTGCTGACGGCGGCGTTTGGCGTGTGGGCGTTTGGAAGGCGCGCGGGATTCTACGCCGGTCTCTGCATGGCCACGTGCACGGGACTATTTCTTTTCACTCGCGTGCTGCTGCCGGACGCGCTACTGACCTGCACGATTGCGCTGTCTCTGTGGGCGTTTCCTGCGCGCGCTGGACGAGGATGAAACGCATCCGCGGATATGGGCCGCCGTGCTCGCTGCGTGCCTGGGCACGGGACTGCTGGCGAAAAGCGTGATCGGGCTCGCGTTTCCCGTCGCGACCGGCTTGATCTACCTTCTGGTGACGCGCCAACTTTTCTCCGCGAGAACGTGGAAGCGCCTTCGTCCGTTCAGCGGAGCGCTTGATCGCGATTCTGATCGCCGCGCCCTGGCACATTCTGGCTACGCTGCGCAATCCGCCATATTTCGCGTTCACGCTGCATTCTGGGCCGGGGCAGTATCACGGATTTCTGTGGGATTACTTCGTCAACGAACAGCTGCTGCGCTTTTTGAATCGCCGCTACCCGCGCGACTACAATACCGTCCCTCGACTGTGGTTCTGGCTGCTGCATCTGGTCTGGCTGTTTCCGTGGACTGTTTATTTCCCCGCGGTTGCGAAGCTTTCGTTCAAGCCCGTGGATCGGGCCGGGCAGGCTCGTTTGCTGGCGCTTTGCTGCGTGGGATTTGTGCTGGTCTTTTTCACGTTTTCGACCACGCAGGAATATTATTCGATGCCGTGCTATCCGGCGCTGGCGCTGCTGCTGGGTTCCGCGATGGCCGCGGGGGGCGACTGGATACGCCGTGGCACGCGCGTCCTTTCTGTGATTGCCGCGTGCCTCGCGCTGGTGATTGCAGCGATCCTGATTCATCTGCGCGGCATTCCGACTCCCGGCGATATTTCGCTGGCGCTGAGCCATCATCCCAAGGCGTACACGCTTTCGCTCGGCCACATGCAGGACCTGACGCTCGATTCGTTTGCATACCTGCGCTTGCCGCTCGCGATCGCCGGAATCGCTTTTTTGGTGGGCGCGCTTGGGACCTTTCGCGCCGCCGCTGAACGCGCATTTCTGGCTGCAGCGTTGATGATGATTATTTTCTTCCATGCCGCGCGGCTGGCGATGGTCACCTTCGATCCTTATCTGTCGTCGCGCCCGCTCGCGACTGCACTGCAGAATGGCTCCCGAAGGGACATTGATCACGCAGGGTTTCTACTACCAATTTTCGTCGGTGTTTTTCTATGCGAACCGCACCGGCCTGCTGCTCAGTTCGAGGCGAGCGAACCTCGAATATGGTTCCAACGCTCCCGGCGCGCCGCAGGTTTTCGTCGTGGACTCGCAATTTCCGGGCGATTTGGGGTCGAGCCGCAGCGTTATTATCTTCTGACATTCGAGGCTGACCTGCCTCGCTACGAAGCGCTGGTCGGCTCCGCCGAGCTCAACGTCGTCGCATCGAGCGGAGGCAAAGTTGTTGCTGACGAACCATCCGTTGACTTCTTCCGCGTCGTTCGCGAGTCGCGCTTCCTCGAAATCCAATTGATGTACTACAATGCATTCGCATGGGCACCGAGCCTCACCCAGTCACTTATTCCATCGTTGTGCCCCTCTACAACGAGCAGGAAAGCGTTCCGCAGCTCTACGTCAAGATCATTGACGTGATGGATGCGATCGGCGAGCCATTCGAGATCGTGTTTGTGGATGACGGCAGCCGCGACGGAACGCTTCCGCCAGCTTTCGGAAATTGCCCGCGACGATGCGCGCGTGCTCGTCGTGCGCCTGCGCCGCAATTTTGGCCAGACGGCCGCGCTGAAGGCCGGCTTCGATCATTCCCAGGGCGAAATCATCATTTCGATGGACGGAGATTTGCAGCACGATCCCGCGGAAATTCCGAAGTTCATCGAGAAAATGAAGGAAGGCTACGACATCGTCAGCGGCTGGCGCGTGGCGCGCACCGACGCGCTGGCTCACGCGCCAGATTCCCAGCCGCGTGGCCAATCGGCATCATGGCCAAGCTCTCGCGAGTGGAGTTGCACGACTTTCGGCACGACGTTCAAGGCGTATCGCCGCGAGATCATCTCTGAAATTAATCTGTATGGCGAGCTGCACCGCTTTATTCCGGCGCTGGCGAGTTGGGCGGGCGCGACGATCGCCGAAGTGCCCATCACAAATGTTCCGCGCAAGAGCGGAAAATCGAATTACGGAATTTCGCGCACGATTCGCGTGCTGCTCGACTCTGATCAGCGTGAAATTTCTGCTGGATTACTCGACCCGACCACTGCAATTGTTCGGCTTGGCCGGGCTGCTCGGCCTGATCGGCGGCGGCGGAATCGAGATGTGGGCTTTCATCCGCAAGGTTTTCTACCACGAGAGTCTGATGGTGGATCACGGCCCGCTGTTGCTGCTTGGAATGGCGCTGGTGATAGGGGGCATTCAATTTATCGCCATGGGCCTGATCGGCGAGCTTCTCGCCCGCACCTATTACGAATCGCAGAACAAGCCGGTTTATTCCGTGCGTGAACTGGTGGGCCGCCGAGGCGGGAACGCGCGGCGCAGCGAGCCTCCTCGAACAGCCGGCGCGGCCGGCCGCTAGCATGACGCGCGAAGGCCCCTCCGTGGCCGGGCCCCGCGAACCCGCGCGGAAATCTCCTCTCCTGCACGGCCCGCTCGCAAAATATTGTGGTTATTTGTGCGTCTGGCGATTGCCGGCGGCCTGCTCGCCTATCTCGCCAAGTCCGGGATGATTGACGCGCGGGCGCTATCCAGGCCGTTCACGGCGTGGCCCATTGCGCTCGTCGCCGTCGCACTGATCCTGATTGACGTTTCGCTGATGGCGCTGCGATTTTCGCTGGCTTTTCCGGCCGCTCGGTCTTGACATTCCGTGGGCCAAGTCGTTTCAGCTGACATTGGTCAGTTTCTTTTTCGCGCAATTTCTGCCGGGTGCGGCGGGTGGCGATCTGGCAAAACTCTTCTATGCCGCAAAGGACTACAAAGGACGCCGCTCGGAAATCGTGACCGCGTCGCTCTTCGATCGCGCGATTGGGATGTTTTCGCTGCTGGTCATGCCGCTTCTGTTCGCACCTGCATTTTCCCGATTGATTGCAGCCACGCCCGCTTTGCGCGCGCTGCTTATCACTGCGGCGGTTCTCGCCGCTGTCATGCTGGCTGGTTTTCTGGCTTGCATTTTTTGTCAGTCGCTCACGGAACGGCTTGCGCGCGCGGTTTTCGGATTCCTTCCGTGGAAGGAATGGCCCGGGCAAGTGATTCGGACAGTCGCGTCATATCGCCACAACCTCGGGACGGTGCTCACCGCGTTTGTGATCTCGGTGGTGGCCAATACCTTGTTACTCGTCGTGATGGTGCTGGCGGTTTACGTCCTGAATCCGACCGGTTTGGATTTGAAGATGATTCTCATCGTTCCTTTGGGCTTCGTTGCGAATAGTCTGCCATTCACACCGGGCGGACTGGGCGTCGGCGAGACGGCGTTCAACGCGCTATTCACCGTCGCGGGGCTCACGCGGCGGAGCCGAGGCGCTGCTGTGCTGGCGCGTCTGGACGGCGCTGGTCCGACTGCTCGGGTTGGTTTTCTACCTGCGGGGAATCGAGCGGGTTTTTGGCCATCACGCCGCCGGCATCGAGCCATGCCGCGCCCGCCACCCGGCCATAGCCGTGCCATGTTGATCCTTGATTGGTTCGATTCAGGATTCGCGGCATGGCACCAACGAAAGAAAAGACGCTTGCTACCCTTCCGCGCCAGAGAGTAAAACGATACAATCGGATGGCTCGAATCTGGCCATCGTGATTCCGGAATTTCAGACGCAAGAGTTCGTACAGGAGGGCACATGAGGATTGCCGTGCTGGGTGGAGACGGCTACTGCGGTTGGGCGACGGCTCTATATCTCTCGCAAAAGGGTCATTCGGTCGCCATCATCGACAACTTCATCCGCCGCCAATGGGATTTCGAGCTCGGCGTGCAGACGCTCACGCCTATCCAGCCGCTTCCGGATCGCCTCCGCGCATGGCACGAACACACGGGCAAGAAGATCGATCTTCTGATCGGCGACGTGACCGACTATGAATTTCTTTCGGAAACGATGAACGAGTTCAAGCCCGAGGCTGTGGTCCACTTTGCCGAGCAGCGCTCCGCGCCCTACTCGATGATTGACCGCCGGCACGCCGCGTTCACGCAAGTCAATAACGTGGTCGGGACCCTCAATTTGCTCTTCGCGCTCCGCGAATTTCACCCGATTGCCATCTTGTGAAGCTCGGCACGATGGGGGAATACGGGACGCCTAACATTGATATCGAAGAGGGATACATCGAGATCGAGCACAACGGCCGCAAGGACATACTCCCGTACCCGAAGCAGCCCGGATCGTTCTACCACCTCTCGAAAGTGCACGACAGCCACAACATCATGTTTTGTTGTCGCGCATGGAAATTGCGCGCCACCGATTTGAACCAGGGAGTTGTCTACGGCACGGTAACGGACGAAACCGCTCTCGACGAAGCGCTGATCAACCGATTCGATTACGACGAAGTTTTCGGCACGGTGTTGAATCGCTTCTGCGCGCAGGCTGCTGTAGGCCATCCGCTTACTGTGTACGGCAAGGGCGGGCAGACCCGCGGATTCCTCGATATTCGCGACACGGTTCGCTGCGTTGAAATCGCCTGCATGCATCCGGCTGCGCCCGGCGAATTTCGCGTGTTCAATCAATTCACCGAGCAATTCTCGGTGTTGGATCTCGCGCACAAAGTGCAGGCCGCCAGCAAGAAAATGGGACTGAAGGTAGAAATTGACCACTTGCCCGATCCCCGAGTGGAGGCCGAAGCACACTACTACAACGCCAAGCACTCGCAGCTGATTGATCTCGGCTTGCAGCCGCACCATCTTTCTGATTCGCTGCTCGATTCGCTGATGAATATTGCGATCGAATATCGCGACCGGATCGATTCGTCGCTCTTCATGCCGCAGGTTAACTGGCGCAATGCTCGAAACGACCGCCATCGGCAGCTCGGCGCCACAAGTCCTGCAGTGACCGGAACGCGTTCCTAACGGGTTTTTAACCTTTAGCGACGCGTTCGCAGACGAGGCGTGCGGCTTTTACCGCTCCTACAACTTTCCCCGAAAAAATGTGAATTTCACCAGGCGAAGTCTCCTGCACGTATAACGTCCTACGGTCGGAGATGGGATTGTTTTCGACCACGCGAATCGTGAAACGTGATCCGAGGTAGATCGCGTTCTTTGATTCGGGGATGGCGAGTGCGGAATCGTTGCGCATTGCTTCGAATCGGCTGAAGTCGATCGGCTCGAAGCCCGGGCCGTTCAACATGTGTGCATACGGCTCGGGAATGGGTTCGTGCGGATCGTTTGTCGTCCAGTGATTGGTGTTCTTGGCCGAGCCGAAGAGCGATTTTTCGGAGCTTCCGTAGGGATCGAACGCAGTGAAAGGTCCATCCACCACCACGAGCGAAATATGCTGGAGGCTTTTCGGCAGTTGGATCAGGATTTTTTCAGCGACCTGATATTTGGCGTTCTTGAAGAGACCCAGGCTTGGCCCGAGTCCGTAGGTCGCCCAAATCACAAAATCATAATCAGAACGCATTTCCGATGCGAACGCTTGTGGTGCGAAGGGAATCTTGAGCGCCTCGATTCGTGACTTCACCGCATCCCGCAGCACGTCGGGATCATAGATCTGCTCGTCCACCTCGTAGCATTTATCTATGAATCCGAAGTCCATCCATTCCGGGCGGCAGGGCCGGCAAACGAGGCTGTACTGCGCCATTACTTTTTCGAAGAGGTCGGGCGGCGTCTGCGAGCCTTCCTTGGGAATGGCGTAATAGTGGCGGCTGTTTCGAACGATCGCCGGCGCAAAGGCTTCGCTGAATTCGGCGCGCGCCTCGAGCGTTTCCGCGATCGTTTCCGGACTGCGCGGGTAGTGATAGCCGGAATGAATGCGGAACTGATTGATGACCGATAGTAGCGCGAAGAATTCCCAGTGGATCGAATAGCCGAACGTTGTGCCCCTGTTCAGCAAGGCGGATCGCGATTGTCGCGCCGTAAATTCCGGCGCCGGCGACGGCGATCTTGGCGGTCACGACGAAACTTTCCGCGGCTTGGCGGCCACCAGCCTGCCTTCGCGAAGAAAATAGTCAACGCCGCGCCAGCGGATGGTCCTGCGTCCGAAGCTGGCAATCCACATTACGAAAGCCATAGCGTCCCACAGGGGAATCAGCGGCATTTTTTTCCAGAGGTCGTTTTTGCTTCATGCCCCACACGCCAATCATCCAAGTGATCACGATGCGGCAAATTGCGTAGCCGCCCAGATATGCAAGCGGCGACCGTTGGCGTGGGATGGGCCGCCACAGCCACGAGCGCCCATGGCAATCCCCATGTGAAGATCAATCCGAAATGGCCCCAAGGACGCATCAGCCGCTGCACCGTCATCCATCGCGTACGCTTGTGCAGCAGATCCTTCATCGTCTTGAAATCCGCGACTGAGTGGACGATGTATGGCAGCAGCTTCACTTCATATCCCTGCTCGGCGACCAGCCTTCCGGCGTATACGTCGTCCGCAGGGCGGTCCTCGAGCACCTGATAGCCGCCATAGCTCTGCACGGCTTTCCGGGTGGTGGCGATGGTTTGACCAAAGGTGACTTTGAGATCGTCGAGTTGCCATGCGACCATCACCGGGGCAAAGAAGTCCGACATCATCCCGATCGTCTGGAGTTCCTGCACAAGATTCATTTCCTTCGGTCGAAACGTACAAACAAGTTGCCGCACCGACCTTGGGATCGCGGAACAGCCGAGACAATCGTGCGCAAATAATCGGGTCCGACGCGGACGTCGCCATCGGTGATGATGAAAATGTCGTACGCGGCTTCGGTTGTCAGCCGGTAAGGCGGCCGACTTTGTCGTTGATGGCGTTGCGGCCGGAGCCGAAAAGCAGACGGATCTTGCGGTCGGGAAATTCCTTGATCAGCTTTTCGAGCAGCGGCATCGCCGGATCGCCGGGATCAACGCAGAAGACGATCTCGTATTCCGGGATAATCCTGGCGGCAGAAGCTCGCGTAGTTTTCGTAGGCGTCTTCGTCGAGGCCCTTGATCGGTTTCAGGCAGCTGATTGGCGGAAGGAAATCGGTATTCGGAGCAGTGTGCCGCTTGGCGTCGCCGAAAAATCGCGCGGTACTGTACATCGCCAGCAGGTAATAAATGAACGGAATCGCGGCGACGGCGAGAACGATGTATTGGACGATTGCGAAAATCTTCACACCTCGTCGGCAGCGAGCGCACTCATTTCCCAGCGGCGAGACGGGAGGAAGCTGACATCCGTATCATTGCCGCACGCCCGGTGGGACAAAATCATTCCGGTTCGGAATCTCTGGACTGTGGGAAATCGCTGCTGCCATCCGCCGCAAATTCTAGCATGGAACGAATCGATTCCCGCCGTGGCGTCCGGGCGCCATTAAGTCGTGCCACGCACGGACCGTTCGATAGCTTCGTGCAGTGGAATCTTCGGCGTCCATCCGGTTTCTTGACGTACGCGTCGCGTGTCGTACCAGCGATCCTGGGAACCGCGAATGATCTGGCGTCGCGAGATGACTCCGGCGGTCGGCGGCACGAGTTTCATTATCGGATGCACACAGGTCGCGGCCAGGACCACCGGCTGTGCCGATAGGAATATGGTGCGGCCCTTCTGCACTTGTTCCCGCGCCGCATGATATTGGCCGAGGGTCAGAGTTTCGTCATCAATCACGATGAAGCACTGCGATTCGCGATTGGCGGCTCGCGCAACCAGGATCATCGCATCGATTAGATTCTCGATGTAGTTCAGCGGAAAAGGCTGCTCCGGTCGTCCGAACACGACATCAAGCTTCCCGAGTCGGCCTCCTAATAGGGCCGTGGGCAGCGGCTTTCCGGGGCCATAAACGATCCCAGGTCGCAGGATCGTTACGCCGATTTCCGGATTTCCGCTGAATTTCATCGCCAGACGATCAGCCTCGATCTTAGATTGCGCGTAGAAATCGCGTTCCTCGGGCACGTCGTCGAAGGGAGTGTCTTCATTGACCGCAGTTTCCGGCGCTATCGGTCCATACACCGCGATCGAACTCAAGTAAACCACCCGGCGCACTTTCGCACGAAAGCTCGCCGCCAAGACTCGTTCCGTGCCTGCGACGTTCGCTTCGAAGAACTCGGCTCTGGTCCCGTGTCCCTCGACCATCGCGGCAGTGTGGTAGACGACTTCCGTGCCTTCGACCGCTCGCCCGATCGCTGGGGCATCGCTCAGTTCTCCGCGGACGACTTCCGTGCCCTTCGCGGCTAACTCATCCGCGCGTGGCGACGGTCTTGCGAGCACCCGAACCTGTGCGCCCTCGGCGAGCAGGCGCCTCACCAGCGCTCCGCCGACAAATCCCGTACCTCCCGTCACGCAGACGCGCATGTTCTCTTTTCCCGCGTTCCGAAGTTTTCTGCCGGCGGATATGAGATTCGCCGACGGTCGCCCGAGTGTAGCAACCTTCGACCTGATTTCGCATCGCGCCAAAAAGAATGTACGATATGCGCGATGATTCGACGCGCCCTTGTGGCTTTTCTGCTTCTGATCCCGCTGATTTCGCTTTCTTCGCAGGCCTGCACGTGTTCGCAGGAGGCGCCGGGGATGTGTCCGGGGCTGCAGAGGGGCGATGTGGTGTTCCTAGGCACGGTAACCGCGGTAGAGGATATTGCCTATGCCGCGCCGCGCCCGTCCGATTCGACTGATGCAACGGCAGACGCCTCGGCGAAAGAGAGCGGTCCAGTCGATATCGTTGCTGCGCGCCTGACGCGCTACCATTTCCGCATCGACGAGAGCTTTACCGCATCGGACGCGCCCGGAGCCACCGCCGAAATCGATGTCTTCTCCGGCGGAGACGATGGGGACTGTGGCTATCGTTTCCAGAACGGCCAGCAGTATGTCGTGTACACACACCAGGGAACTGACAACCGTTTATTCGCAACCATTTGCAGCGGCACGCGTCCCGTGGGTGAAGCTCGCGCGCTGCTTCCGCAGCTGCGGGCCATGCGTAGCGGTCAGCGCGTGGCGTCCGTTTTCGGAGTGCTGCGGCGCTCTGAGCCCCCGTTCCTCGCATTGCCCGATGATCCTGACGAGCCTCTTCCGAATATTTCGCTGAAACTCCGCTCGCACGATGATCGCTTTGAAACGAGCACGGATTCCAGAGGCATCTATTCCTTTTACGATGTGCATGCCGGTGAATACAGCTTTACCGCGCGACTACCCGTCCGTATGGAACTGACCCGTAAGTCGCTCACTGGCGGTTTGCCACCGTTCAAGATTCCGAATGGCGCGTGCTACGAATACGATGTGGATGCGCTGCCCACGGGCCATATCCGAGGCAGCGTCCTAGGGCCCGACCGCAAACCGTTGCATCTCGCGTCTATCGAGCTTTTTCGGGCCGGAAACTATGACGATTCGCGCCCAGGCCTGTGGGCATTTCAGGGCGCCGAGGGCGTGTTCGATCTGGACCACGTTGGTCCCGGAGAATATATCCTTGTATTCAATCGCGCGAACCGCATGGATCCAAACGCGCCCTTTCCGCGGGCGTTTTATCCCGGCGTGGCCGACGCGAGCGAAGCCGTCCCGATCAAGCTCAAGGACGGCCAGCAGCTCTCGAAAGTAAATATGCAGCTAAGTGGCGGCTACCCAACTCAGGTTGTCCGCGTCCAAGTGAAATGGCAAGGTGCTCGTCCGCCCGGTAGCGTGACCGTAATGGCGAAAGCGGATCAGGGCGAGAACCCGTCCGCGCAGAAAATCGGCGACGATTTGTATCAGTTCACGCTGTTGCAGTCGGCGAATTATGGGCTTTCAGCCTGGGAAGATCTGACGCCCCGGCGCGCAGCTCTCGTTCGCGGCAGCGCGGGATGCGCGCCGCCCGCCCGAATTGAAGCAGAACCGATCAGGGTTTCCGGTTCGGACGCCGATACGAAAAGCGTCACGCTTACGTTGGTCAGTCCGGCATGTGGTGAACAAACGCAGTAACTGGAGTGCACCGATGAAAAAGGTTTTGGGTCAGTCACTGGGATTGGGCGCGATCGCCCTGCTTTTGATTTTCGGCCAAGCTGCGCGAACCGCCGCCCAGGAACCCGCGAAGGACGCGAAGGCCGCGGACGCGAAGCCCACGGATGCCAAGGCGACTCCGGAGGTTCAGCCCAAGGAAGAATCGTCCGTGACGGATCACTCGGTTCGCATTGGCGACCAGGCGATCAACTACAAGGCGACCGCCTCAACCACGCTACTGAAGGACGATAAGGGCGAGCCGACCGCGCTGATGTATTCAACCGCGTACACGCGCAGCGACGTGAAGGATGTCAGCCAGAGGCCGATCGCGTTCATCTATAACGGCGGCCCCGGATCGGCGTCCGTTTGGCTGCACATGGGAGCTTTCGGGCCCCGGCGCGTTGTGACGGAGAATGCCAGCGCGACGCCTCCTGCTCCGTACAAGCTCGTGGACAACGCAGAATCACTGCTCGACAAAGCGGACCTCGTATTCATCGATCCTGTCGGGACTGGATTCAGCGTTGCCGTCGGGAAGGCTCAGGGCAAGGATTTTTGGGGCGTGGATTCAGACGTCCGGTCGCTGGCGCAATTCATTTCGACATATGTCAGCCGCAACAACCGCTGGAATTCGCCTAAGTTTCTGATCGGTGAAAGCTACGGAACATTTCGCTCGGTGGCGCTGGGAAACTATCTGCAAACGACCGACGGGATGTATATCAACGGCATCGTTTTAATTTCAAGCGTGCTCGATCTTGGCACGCTTTCGTTCAGCCCGGGCGACGACGGGCCGTATATGTTCTATCTGCCGACCTATGCAGCGACGGCGTGGTATTACAAACTCCTGAAAAATCGCCCCGACGACCTGGCCGCTTTCGTTGCCAGCGCGCGCCAATTCGCCTCCACGGAATACGCAGCCGCGCTGATGAAGGGGTCAAAGCTCACCGATGCCGAGAAGGCCGACATGGCCAAGAAGCTCTCTGATTTCACCGGGCTCAGCGAAGATTTCTTGATTAAGGCAGAACTGCGCGTCGCGCTTCCGCAGTTCGGGGCGGAAATCCTGCGGAGCCGCGGGCTTACAATTGGCCGATACGATGGCCGCTATTCCGGCCCGACGTACGATTTGCTCACGGAGAATTCCGAATTCGATCCCTCCTTCTCCGCTGTGGCCGGCGCGTTCACGGCTGCATTCAATAGTTACGTCCGGGAAGATCTGAAATTCGGCCAGGACAAGACCTATAAAGTCCTTCCCAGCGAACCGAGCCAAAATTGGGACTGGAAGCACAACACAGGTTTCGGCAATTTCTTTCCCGGTGCGCCCACGGTCGAAGGCGATCTAATCCGTGAATTGACCGAAAATCCGCGCCTGCAGATACAGGTAGAGAACGGATACTTCGACATGGCTACTCCGTTCTTCGCCACGGAATACACGATGGACCACGCGCTGTTGCCAGGGCACATGGAAGATCGCATCCAGCTCAAGTATTACAACTCCGGCCACATGATCTATCTGCACGACGAAGATCGCGTCAAGCTGAAGAGCAACATCGCGAGTTTCATTGACGGCGCCGTGAAGCAATAGTTCCGCTCATTGTTCCAAGGGCGGGCATTTCGTCGCCTTAAAGAAGCAGATTTACATGGGATCTCACGTACTAAGAAAGCCGAAGGGCGTTCGCGCTTTTCGGCTTTCGTCCTCCGTGCTAGCCTGATTGCGTGAGTCCTCCCGCGATCGAGTCTCCAAAGCCCATCGCGCTGCGACCGCATCCCCACCTGTACGAGATCAACACCTGGACGTGGCTGGAAAAGCTCTCGGCGCGCCTCGGCCGTCAGATTGGATTGGCAGACGTTCCCGATTCCGAGTGGGACTCGTTCGCACGCCTGGGCTTCGATATCGTGTGGCTCATGGGAGTGTGGCGGCGGAGCCCGGAATCTCGCCGGATCGCGCTTGCCGATCCAGCGAACGTGGCGCAATACGATCGCGCGCTGCCGGGTTGGAAGCCGGACGATGTGATCGGATCGCCCTATGCGGTCGCGCAATACATTCCGGACCCGCGCATCGGGACATGGGATTCGCTCGACACCGTTCGCGCGAAGCTTCATGCGCGGGGAATCGCTCTGTTTCTCGATTTCGTCGGCAACCATACGGCGCTAGATCACCCGTGGACGCGCGAACACCCGGAATTTTACGTGCAGGGCACGGAGGAGGATTTTCAGCGGGATGCTTCCAGTTTTTTCCGAGTCGAAGCGCCGAGGGGCGTTTTTTATCTGGCACTGGCGCGCGATCCGTACTTTCCTCCGTGGGATGATGTCGCGCAGCTGAACCACTTCTCACCGCAGATGCGCGCGGCACAAGTCGGGGAACTCCGAACGATTGCAAGCCATTGCGATGGAGTGCGCTGCGACATGGCCATGCTGCACTTGAGCGATATTTTCGAGAAAACCTGGGGCCATCTTCTGCGCGGAGCGAAACCGCCGGAGCAGGAATTTTGGACGAAGGCTCATTCGGCAGTACCCGGCCTCGTCTTGCTCGCCGAAGCGTATTGGGGAACGGAATCGAGGTTGCTCGATCTCGGATTTTCCTTCGCGTATGACAAGGGCCTGTATGACGCCGTCCGCGACATTCATATGCCGGACGTGCACAACCGACTGACGGCTCCGGTCGGGTACCAGAGTCATCTCGCGCGTTTCCTTGAAAACCACGACGAAGATCGCGGTGCCGTCGTGTTTGGAACCGAGCGACGGGCTTCGGTCGGTACTCTGATGGGCACTCTGCCAGGGATGCGCTTCTACCACCAGGGCGAGCTCGAAGGTTGCAAAATTCGCCTTCCGATCACGCTTCGAATCTGCGCCGACGAGGCGGCCGATCCAGCAAGCACCGCATTTTTCGCAAAGATTTTGCGTATCACGAAGGACGGCGCTTTTCACGGCGGCGAGTGGAATCTGCTGCCAGTCACGCCGGAAGGTGACGATACGCGCCGGCAACCTGGTCGTTTACGAATGGCGATCGGACAAAGCCTGGAAGGTGATTGTCAGTCAACCTCGCGGGAACCGCTTCGCAGGGACGCGTGAATTTTGGCAATCGTCTGCTGGCCACGAAAGAATACGTTTTCTACGACGAGCTGAACGACATCCGCTACGTTCGCACCGCCGATGAGCTTCGCAGCCCCGGACTATTCGTGCGCCGCGAAGGGTTCGACGCGCACCTTTTCAATATTTCTCCGGCCTGAAGGCCTCCTGCAATCCACCAACTACCCACTCGCACGCGTCAAAGCGTTGCCGAATCGAAGCGGCTCCTCATTACTCGCCGCCGTATGCCGGGATATTTCTGCTATCCTTTGCGCCGTGCGGAAATCTCTTTTCGTAGTGAGCCTGGTCGTGGTTGCGGCTGCTTTTGCGCTTCAGCCGCTTTCAACTGCGGCGCAGACATCGCCGCTCGCTGCTCCGGAATCTCCCCAACCCGCGGCGCCGCCGAGTCTTGTCATCGTTTTGGATCCGGCGCACGGCGGCACCGATACCGGGGCGCGTGGCGAATCAGCAGTGGAAAAGGACGTCGTGTTGCAGATCGCGCGATCCGTGCGCGCCGGGCTCGAGCGCCAGGGCTATCGAGTCGTCATGACTCGAAATGACGATTCGAATCCGTCCTACGACGATCGCGCAGCGGTAGCCAACGCTTTTCGCGACGCCATTTTCATCAGCTTGCATGTGGCTTCCACCGGCGGAACAGGCACGGTGCGCACCTACTACACGCAGTTCGCGACGCCCCTTGCAGCCGCGCCCGTTGCAGCCACAACAGCCCCGAAAGCCGGGAATCCTCCCGCGTCACAACTGTTGGATTGGCAGGAAGCGCAGCGACCTTACCTCAATGCGAGCCATCACCTCGCGGATTTGATTCAAGGGGAACTCGCCCAGGCTTTTTCTGGCTCGCCTTCGGTGTCCACGGGAGTTCCGGTGCGCGCGTTGCGCTCCGTGACGGCCCCAGCTGTCGCTGTCGAGATCTCGAGCGTCTCCACGCCGACACCAGACCTGCTGACGGCATCGGCCGCGCCGCTGACGGATGCGATTGCGCGGGCCATCGTGGCATCCCGGTCCGGAAGTTTCGGAGGGACGCGATAATGCCGCGCGCCATGAAGATCGTGATCGGAATTCTGATCGTGGCTGTGGTGATCGGGTTGATCAGCTTCCGCAGTCTGCACCGGCGAATGCAGCGGCTCGCGGAATTGCAAATTTCCGATGAAAAGGCGCGGCACGAGGTGCTGGCGCCGCCGATTTCCACGCCGACCGACGTGACCGTAAACGCGAAAATCTTCTGGGCTGCCGGCTCCGACCGAGTCGCGCCAGTACAAGTCCAATTGCCGCTCTCCGCCGACCCGGTGGAACGTTCCATACAATTGCTTCATGAACTTACGGTGAATCCTCCCACGCCGGGCCAGCGCACCATTCCTGCTGATACCGTGATCCTCGGTTTTTACATTCTGCCTGACGGCACGGCCATCGCCGATTTTTCTGACGCGTTTTCCTCCGAGATGCCTTCGGGAATATTGAGTGAAGAAATGGCCGTGGATTCGATCGCGCGCACGCTCGAGAGCAATGTGCCAAATCTCCACCATCTCAAGATTCTGATTCACGGCCAGGAAGTGGATACGCTGGCGGGAAACTTAGACCTGACTGGATTCTTCGATCTGAATCCGCCTGCCGTGCCTGCTACGGCTGTGCCTGCGGCAAAATCGCCTCATTAATTAGCGCCGGCGCCGGTTGACACCTTTCGCGACAGTCGTCAGACTGATTTCTCATACGAACGTAGCGAGCATTCCAAGGAGAAGATTTTGCGAGCAGATGGACGCGCAGCGAATGAATTGCGACCGGTGAAGATGACGCCGGATTTTATCCCCAGCGCCGAGGGCAGCGTGCTGATTGAGGCTGGGCGCACGCGCGTGATTGTCACGGCCACGGTGAACGACGGCGTGCCGTCGTTTCTGAAGGGCACGGGAAAAGGCTGGGTGACCGGCGAATACGGAATGCTCCCGCGCGCGACTGAGGAGCGAACTCCGCGCGAGTCCACTCGCGGGCGCCAATCGGGGCGCACGCTTGAAATTCAGCGGATGATCGGGCGCACGCTGCGCGCCGCGACCGACCTGAAGGCGCTCGGGGAGCGAACGGTGTGGGTCGATTGCGACGTCATCGAGGCAGATGGCGGAACGCGAACGGCGTCGGTCACCGGCGCGTTCGTCGCGCTCGCGCTGGCGCTTGAGCGCATGGTCGCCGCGGGAATGCTTCGCTCCGTGCCGCTGCTCGATTCGGTCGCGGCGACGAGCGTTGGGATCGTGGATGACCAGCCGTTGCTCGACCTCGCCTATGAAGAAGATTCGCGCGCGCAGGTGGATATGAACGTGGTGATGACCGGCGACGGCCGGTTCGTGGAGGTGCAGGCGAGCGCAGAAGGGCGCCCGTACACGAACGAGGAATTGCAGACGCTTCTCGATCTCGCGTCCGGCGGCATTCGCCAGCTTGTGCAAGCTGCAGCAGGACCTGGTGCGCGTGAACTTCCGCGGCCGTTCGCGATAGCAGGGCTGAAGCGATGCCTGTGCGGATACTGCTCGCGACTTCGAATTCCGGGAAACTGCGCGAGTATCGCGAACTCGCAGCGGGCACCGCACTCGAAATCGAGCTGCTTCCAAAGTTTCAGGATTTTCCGCCGTTTGAAGAATCCGCGCCCACGTTCGCTGAAAATAGCGCCGGCAAGGCGCTGCATTACAGCCGGTTCGCCATCTGAAATGGTTCTCGCCGACGATTCCGGTCTGGTGGTGCCCGCGCTCGGCGGCGCGCCTGGGGTCCATTCCGCGCGCTATGCCGGGCCGAACGCGACCAGCGCCGACCGCGTGCGCAAATTACTGGACGAGATGGCAGGGAAAACAGGGGACGAGCGCCGCGCGCGATTCGTCTGCGTCATCTGCGATCGCACGGCAGGGCCGCGCGCTCGCGGTTGTCTCCGATTGCGCGGAAGGCATCATCGCTAACGAGCCGCGCGGCGCAAATGGATTTGGTTACGATCCGGTCTTCTGTTTTCCAGACGGCACTTCGCACCTACGCAGAGGTTTCCGCGGACGAAAAGAATTTCGCAAGCCATCGGGGCAAGGCATTCCGCAAGCTGACCGATCTCCTGATTTCAACGAAATAGCTGACACCTTCCTACAGGGTCTCGCATCCAATCTTGGGTAACAAAACCCCTTGCCCGGGAGTCCCCACGGGAGTACAAAGGGACCCCTGCCTTTGAGGTGACAAATGGCGACTTCCCGGTTAGCGCCGCAGCTTCACCCGACCCTGCTATCTCGCTTGGGAGAGGCTCGCGCGCGCACGGATGCTCTGTTTCAGATGCTGCCGCCGAATTCTTACTACGATCGGCCGGTTCCGGAACGCCATCGTCTGATCTTCTATCTCGGGCATTTGGAGGCGTTTGACTGGAATTTGTTCGCTCCCGTGCTGCATCTTGAAATCGCACGACCCGGAATACGACAACCTTTTCGCGTTCGGGATTGACCCTGTTGGCGACGGACTGCCGACGGACATGCCCGCGGATTGGCCGAGCATCTCCCGAGTGGAAAGATACAACCAGCGCGTGCGAGACGGCGTTGGATGAGGCGCTGCGTGCGGCCGAGGAAACGGGCTCGTCCATTCGGGAGATTGCGGATGGAACGCTTCTGCAAGTTGCGATCGAGCATCGCTTGATGCACGCAGAGACGCTGGCGTATTTGATGCACAACTTGCCGGTCGAGAAGAAAATCCCGCAGGCTCCGATTTTCCCCGATCCGCATCCTGCGCCGGACAACGAGCAAGTTGTGATTCCCGCTGGTGTCGCTACGCTCGGTCAGGTCGCGCGATCTATCGCGCACATTCGGATGGGACAACGAATTCGGCATCGCAACAAGTCCACGTGCCAGGTTTCTTGATTGACGCTTTTCCGGTCACGAACCACGAATATCTGAAGTTTGTGCAAGCGGGCGGATACAACGATCCGAGCTACTGGAAACCCGAGGACTGGGAATGGAGGCAGCAAAATCGATTGGCGTACCCGCACTTCTGGACGCCGAGATCGAACTCGCTGCCGACCGATCCCGAGACGCAGTGGGAATACAGCGCCATGTTTGGGACGATTCCGCTGCCGCCTTCGTGGCCGGTTTACGTGACCCATGCGGAAGCGTCGGCCTTTGCGAAGTGGTCCGGCAAAAAACTCCCGACGGAGGCGCAGTGGCATCGCGCTGCCTATGGCTCGCGAGGATGGCGCCGAGAGCGCGTATCCATGGGGCGAGGCTGCGCCCGATCACACGCGCGGAAATTTTCACCACGAGCGCTGGGATCCGACGGCGGTTGACGCGCATCCCGCAGGCGCCAGCGCAGTTTGGCGTTTTCGATCTGATCGGCAATGGTTGGGAGTGGACCTCGACGCGAATTCGGGCCGTTGCCGGGATTCGAGGCATTTTCTTTCTATCCCGGGCTACTCGGCCAATTTCTTCGACGGAAAACATTTCGTAATGAAGGGCGGGTCGCCGCGCACGGATGCGTGCATGCTGCGCCGGTCCTTCCGGAACTGGTTCCAGCCGCACTACCCGCACGTGTACGCGACATTCCGCTGCGTGGAGGAATAAATCATGGCTTCGGCTCCGCGAATGGCATCCGCAATTCCGTCGACTCAGATACTGTCCGAATTCTGCTCGGATGTGGTGGTTGGACTCAGCCATCCGGGACAGAAGGAACTCCCTTCGAAATATCTATACGATGAAGTGGGTTCAGCGCTTTTCGATGTCATATGTCTTTTGCCGGAGTATGGCTTGAGCCGCGCGGGAATGCGCATGCTCGAGCGTTACTCCGGCGAAATCGTGAACCGCGTGCCGGGGCCTGTCGTAGTTGCCGAACTCGGCAGCGGAAGCGGCCAGCAGACGCGCTGGGTGCTCGAAGCCCTCGCGCGGCGGCAACGCGTGAACTACTACCCGATTGACATTTCCGGGAGCGCCCTATTTCGCTGCCAGCAGGAACTCGGACAGATGGACATGGTCAGCATCGTCGGATTCGAGCGCGCCTATCTTGATGGCTTGCAGGAAGTGGCGGCCAGGCGAAGAGATGGGGAGCGGTTATTCGTTCTTTTCCTCGGCAGCACGATCGGGAATTTTGATCGGCCGGCGGGAGATCAATTCCTGCGCGAAGTTCGGTCAATCTTGCGCGAAGGCGACGCGCTCTTGCTCGCGACGGATCTCGAAAAGCCGGTTTCGACGCTAACGCTTGCGTACGATGATCCGGCTGGCGTGACTGCCGCATTCAACAAGAACCTGCTGGCGCGCATCAATCGGGAACTCGACGGAGATTTCGACCTTGGGCAAGTTCGAGCATGTGGTGCGGTGGGATGAGACCGAGCGGCGCATCGAAATGCACCTGCGCTCGAAAGTCTGGCAGCGCGTGAGCATTCGCAAGGCCGGTTTCCGGTTCCATCTTCGCGAAGGCGAAACCATCTGGACGGAGAGTTCGCATAAATACGACCCCAAAGCGGTCGTGCAAATGGGCGAGCGCTCCGGTTATCGTTGCGCGGGGCAGTGGTTTGACTTCGCAATGGCCGCTAGCCCAAAACCTTTTCTTCGCAATTTAGTCGAAACGAGAGGACGAAGTGGCCAAGGCCCTATGGAACGGCGTGATCCTCGCGGAGAGCAACCGCACCGTGGTTGTGGAGGGGAACCAGTATTTTCCGCCGGATTCCGTGCGCGCCGAATATTTTCGATCGAGCGATACTCACACCGTGTGCCCGTGGAAGGGAACTGCCAGCTATCGTAACGTGGAAGTGAATGGCGAAACGAACGCCGATGCCGCCTGGTATTACCCCGATCCCAAGCCTGCCGCCTCGCAGATCAAAGACTACATCGCATTTTGGAAGGGCGTGCAGGTCGAGCTGTAGTCTCGGCTGTGCTATATTTTTCACTGCATGAGTCCCCGAAAAAGGAAAAAATTGTCACGTGCCGCGCGGGCGTCTGCGCCGAAATCCAAGAACGCTCGTTCGCCGAAAGCCGCCGGTCGCAGTTCGGCGGCTGGGCGTGGAACGAGCCCGCGCGTGTTCGGGCGATCCTCAAGGGCCTCGACGAGGCCTATCCGCACGCCACTTGCGCGCTAGTTCATGAAAATCCTTTCCAACTGCTGATTGCGACGATTTTGTCCGCGCAGTGCACGGACGCGCGTCGTAAACATCGTAACGGAGACGCTTTTCGCCAAGTATCCGACGCCGAAGGACCTTCGCGTACGCGAACCCGGTGGAACTCGAGCAGGATATTCGTCCCACCGGTTTTTTCCGCAACAAGACGAAATCCATCATGGGCGCGAGCAAGAGGATTATTCGAAGAATTCGGCGGCGACGTGCCGAAAACGATGGAGGAGCTTCTCACGTTGCCGGGAGTCGCGCGAAAAACGGCGAAATGTTGTACTCGGCACGGCGTTTCGGCATAGCTTCTGGAGTTGTTGTCGACACACACGTGCATGCGACTTTCGAACCGTCTCGATTTGACGAAGAACACTGACCCAAAGAAAATCGAGCAAGACTTGATGCAGATCATTCCGCAGGGATCGTTGGATTCTCTTCTCGCACCAATTAATTTGGCACGGGCGGCGGGTCTGCCAGGCGCGCAAACCAAAATGCATTGACTGCAATATCGAACGGTTGTGCTATTCAAAAGACAAAACCATCTGAAGCAAACGTAAGCACGTCTCCTCCCGCGAAATAGGCATTCCGGGGTATGGCCTTCCCTTTTTGTTCTAGATAAAAATTGCCTTGGTCGCGAAAAAAATCGCGAAGCCCTACGATCGGACGACCGTTATGTCGAGCAGTATTAGTAGCTTACAGGGTGTGCGATATGGAACGTCGCATGCTATATGGCTTGTGTAGCATGTGTAGCGCGCGCATCTACCTGGGGTGAAATAGCGATGGACGGAAAGGGCCAAATTCAGCAATCAAAACCGGAAGCTAAGTGGAGCGAACGCCTTAGCGCGCTCCGTAAGATTCCTCCGGTGTTGCGAATGGTATGGACCTGCGCGCCCGAGGTAGTTGTTTTGGGGACTGCCGCACGCGTCGTAGTTTCGGTGATTCCTGTGTCTCTGTTGTGGGTTACGCGAATCATTATTGACGCTATCGATCATCACGTCTGGTATCACACCGCGCTGCCCCATGCATTCTGGTATCTCGTCGCTCTCGAATTCGCGCTCGCAGGTCTCTCCGCGATGCTGGGGCGCGTGCTCAGTTATTTCGACACGGTGCTTGCGGATAAATTTACCCGCCACATCAGCACGCGCATCATGGAGCACGCTTCGCGGCTCGATTTGACCCGCTACGAAGATCCGCTTTTCTACGACAAGATGGAGCGCGCGCGTGCACAGGGCACCGACCGCGTGATGTTGGTGCAGATGATGGGCCGTCTGATTCAGGACTTGATCGGCGCGGTCAGCTTGGCAATTGGCATCGGGTTCTTCTCACCTTGGCTGCTGGTCTTTTTGGTAGTTTGCGTGGTTCCGGCTTTCCTTGGCGAGACTCACTTTGCCTTCCTTGGCTATTCGCTGAGTTTCGAACAGACGCCGGCGCGCAGGCAGATGGAGTATCTCCGCATTCTCGGTGGCAGCAGAGAGAGCGCCAAGGAACTGAAACTTTTCGGCCTGGGACCCTTCCTCGTCGGGCGTTACAAGGTGCTCTCGGACGAGTTACATCGCCAGAATGTCGGGTTGGCGCGACGCAAACTCATGTTCGGCGTTTTTCTGACTTTGCTTGGGACCTTGGGCTACTACGGCGGATATGGTTTCGTTATTTACCAGACGGTGATCGGCGCATTGACGATCGGCCAATTGACTTTCCTGGCGGGTGCAATCGCCGGGGCAAGTTCGGGAATTCAGGCGGTATTCACAACATTCTCGGGCATCGCCGATCAGGCTCTGTTTCTAACAGACCTCGTCGATTTCTTCGCAGTCGAACCGACGATTCGGTCGAAACCGGGCGCCTTGGTAGCTCCGCGTCCAATTCGCCAGGGGATTGAATTCAAGAATGTTTCGTTCTCGTATCCTGGCAGCCGCCGGAAAATCTTGTCCGGGATTAATCTCCGAATCGAGCCTCAAGAGCGGATTGCGCTCGTCGGTGAAAATGGGCAGGGAAAGACCACGGTCGTCAAGCTCTTGACGCGGCTATACGATCCCACGGAGGGCCAGATCCTGCTAGATGGAGTGGATCTCCGCGAGTACAACCTCGAAGACTTGTGGAAGGAAATTGGCGTCATATTCCAAGACTTCGTGCACTACGAGATGACCGTATCTGAAAATATCGGCGTCGGCCGGATTGAAGAGGCTCAGAATCCATTCCGGATTCGTGCCGCGGCTATCAAGACATTTGCGGAGAGCGTGATTCAAAAGCTGCCGAAGGGCTACGATCAGCCGCTCGGGTGCCGTTTTGAAGGCGGCATGGACCTATCCGGCGGTGAGTGGCAGAAAATCGCTCTCGCGCGTGCCTATTTGCGCGACGCGCAGTTGCTGGTGCTGGACGAGCCGACGGCTGCTCTGGATGCGCGCGCCGAAAGCGAAGTGTTCGAGCGTTTCTCTGAACTCACCAAGGGCAAGATGGCGCTGTTGATTTCCCATCGGTTCTCCACGGTCCGCATGGCCGACCGCATTTTGGTGCTACAGAAGGGCGGAATCGCGGAGCAGGGGCGGCACGACCAGCTCGTCAAGGACGGGGGGCTCTATGCCGAAATGTTCGAACTCCAAGCCGCCAGTTACCGCTGAGGCGACCCCTCCCTCGTGCGCTGAGCGTGAAGCGGCTTCCGCCGGTCGGTTCCGGCATACAGCAATCTCCTCAACAACTTACAGCGCGATCCGGATGGCTACATTGACCCTGTTGGCTTAACCTCATATTCGATTGGCGGCAGATCGTCGGGCGTAATTGACCGATCGTAAATATTTGCCGATTACCATTTGGAAGGGCGAGGTGACTCCGTGAAAGGTGTGCAGACACTCCAGGAATCGCGTCCACGAACAGACGAGCCGAGGCTCTCCGGAGATGCACGCGAGCCTGAGGCGCTGGACCTAGTGAAGCAGGCCCAGGCGGGAGACGAAATGGCATTTGCGCGCCTGGTGCAGCCCCTCATGCGCAAGACGTTTCATGTGGCGCTGAAAATTACTCGCAATCGCGAGGATGCTGAGGACGCATCTCAGCAAACGTTGTTGAAAGCATTTGCGAATATCAGGCAGTTCCAAGGTGCGTCGCAGTTCTCGACTTGGCTATTCCGAATCGCGATGAACGAAGCACTGATGGTGATGCGCAAGCGCCGTTCGGAAGATTCACATCTTACTTACGACTCCGACTCCGGCGAACGGCCGAGCGGCATTGAGAGAATTTGCGCCGGTGATACAGTGCAACCGGAAGTTCTTTACTCAAAGCGGGAGCACCATGAGGCGCTGCGGGAAGCAATCGGCGGCCTGCGCGAAACGTTGCGCGTGGTGGTGTGGATGCTCGGAATCGAAGAGCACAAGAGCAAGGACGCGGCGAAAATCCTGAATCTATCCCAGTCAGCGGTGAAGATCCGATTCTCGCGAGCACGCCAGGAATTGCGCGAATGTCTCGCGGGGCGGATGTAGCGCCAATCTAACGAGTGGCCCCCTTAAAGCTGCGCGGCCATGGTGCAAATTCTCCGCAAGAAACCCTAGCCTAAGACAATGCGGATGACGTGACTGGCGCCGTCATCCACAAGAGAAATGCTCGCCGACCCGGGCATTAACTTTCCGTCCACCTCTGTTAAGGCAACACCGCGAGCCACGTTGGAAGGATTCTCCACCTGAATGCTATAGGCCGACGAGTGGTAGCGGAATTTCACGGAATATCGGGGCCAATTTCGAGGGATGCACGGATCGATATTGAGCGTCATCCCGCGCAAGCGAAATCCTAGAATCCATTCCATTCCCGCGCGGTAAAGCCAGCCGGCTGAGCCTGTGTACCATGTCCAACCGCCGCGTCCCACATGCGGGGCTTCGCCGTAGACATCACCTGCGATGACGTACGGCTCGACTTTGTATCTCTGCATGCTGGCGCGCGAACTCGACCGGTTGATTGGATTCAGCATGCGGAAAAGCTCGCTGGCCTTGTCGCCATCGCCCAAAGCTGCGTAAGCGATCAACGTCCAAACCGAAGCGTGCGAGTATTGTCCGCCGTTCTCGCGGATTCCCGGCACGTAACCCTTGATGTATCCGGGATCATGCGATGTGTGATCGAACGGAGGCGTCAAGAGCAGGATGAGGCCGTCAGCACGGTGAATGAGATTTTGATCGACCGCCGCCATTGCTCGTACCCCGCGCGCCGGTTCCGCTGCACCGCTCATGATTCCCCAGGATTGAGCGATCGAGTCGATTCGGCATTCCGTGTCTATTGCCGATCCCAGCGGCGTTCCGTCGTCGTAGTACGCACGACGGTACCAATCGCCATCCCAACCATCGCGTTCAAGTGCGGCCTTCAGCGCGCTGACGTGAAGGCGCCACGTTTCCGCGCGCTTTCGTTCACCTCGCGCGTCTGCGATCTTCGCAAACTCCCAAAGAATGGTATGCAGAAACCAGCCAAGCCAGACGCTCTCGCCTTTGCCCTGCTGCCCGACGCGGTTCATACCGTCGTTCCAGTCGCCGGTGCCCATCAAAGGGAGCCCGTGTTCGCCGACAGCGAGGCTGCGATCCAAAGCGCGCGCGCAATGTTCGAATATCGTGGCTCGTGTTTCCGAAACGCGCGGCTCGAAGTACGATTCGTTCTGTCCCTCGGACAACTCGCTGCCCTCGATGAACGGAACGGTTTCTTCCAGCACGGTTGTATCGCCCGTGGCTTCGATGAAATGAATCACGGCGTATGGCAGCCACAATAGATCGTCGGAAATTCGCGTGCGTATGCCACGTCCCGAAGGCGGGTGCCACCAGTGCTGCACATCTCCCTCGACGAACTGGCGGCCGGCTGAGCGCAACAAGTGCTCGCGGGCAACTGAGCGTTTGGAAACCGTCAGCGCCATCACGTCCTGCAATTGATCGCGGAAGCCATATGCTCCGCTCAGCTGATAGAACGCCGCGCGCGCCCACAGGCGGCAGGCGAGCGTCTGGTAGAGCAGCCAACGATTCAAAAGCAAATCCATAGTGGGATCAGGCGTCGCAACCTGGACGGCGCCGAGGATGTCGTCCCACTGGCGCGTAACTTCCTGCAGCACCTTTTCGAAGTCTAATGTTGCGATAGCGAAGGACTAGCTTGCTCGCCTGCTCCTGATTTTCGGCTTGGCCAAGCAGGAACCTGAGTTCGATGCTAGCGCCGGGCTGCAGTTCGATGGATGTCTGCAGCGCGGCGCACGGATCGAGACCTGCGCCGAGCTTTTCCGATAGCGGCCGATCGTTTTCCAATGCCGCAGGATGCTCAGGCGTGCCGTTGCGGCCAAGGAACTCCGTGCGGTCGCAGGTAAAGGAGCTTTGGCGCCCGCCGAGGTCGGCGAAGCTGACGCGCCCTCCAAATTCCCCTGCCCACATGCTTCGAGCAAGGATAGCTCCCGAGTTCGAGTCTATCTCGGTGACGACGTAGGGAGCCGACGGCCGATCGTGAACTTCCCATCAACCATTCGACGTAGGCCGTGACCGAGATACGCCGTGTAGATCCTGATTCATTTCGCAAAGTGAGCCGGGAAATTTTTATTGAGTCGGCCACGGGAACAAATTGAGTGAGGTCCACAGAGATTCCATGAGAGGCGTGCGAGAAGCGGCTGTAGCCCTGGCCGTGGCGCGCCACGTAGGTGGCCTCTTCCAACCGGATAGGGAGAGCCGTGGGAGTCCATATCTCGCCGGTGCTTTCGTCGCGGAGATAAATCGCCTCGCCGGCGGGATCGATCACGTGGTCGTTGGACCACGGCGTAATCTGATTTTCGTGGCTATTGAGCGACCAGGTGGTTCCCGAGCCGGACTCCGACACAAGAAATCCGAAGTCCGGATTCGCAATCACATTGATCCAGGGCTCCGGCGTGCGCAGCCCTTCACTGAGCACGACCGTGTACTCGCGGCCATTTTCGGAAAATCCGCCGAGGCCGTTGAAATACTGAAGCGCTGGTTGCGGCACGGCCACATCCACGCGCTTGGTCGAGCGAGCAGACCTGACAGGGTTAGAGGCTGGCGGTTCCGGATACTGCGACCGCGCAATTTGCTCCGCAAGCGTTCCTCTGCGGCTCAGCAAGCACGACTCGCGCCACGGCTTGCAGCTGGGCCCGCGTCTGCGCGGTTATCAGATCTCCGCGCAGCAAGAATATCTTCCCGCTTGCGGCCTGCGTATCCGGCGAGAGCCGCAATTGACTTCCGCGCACGAGCGCTTCCAAGCGACCCCTGAAGCTCCTGTACGTACGAAGTAGCCTTCTCATTGATGATTACCACATCGGCGGACAGTTGCTTCATGCGCCAGTATTCATGCGCGCGAAGCAACTGGCGGATCATTTCGAAATCGTCAGCATCATCGATTCGCGCGACGACAATCGGGAGGTCGCCTGAAATTCCCTGCGCCCAAAGCGCGGGACGATCCAGCGTGGTCGCGCTCAGAACAGCCGGGCTGGGACGCAATGTCGCATCGGAATACAGCACTGCATTGGCGAGCCGCTGGAATAGCTGCGCTTCCTCGGCGTTGATGCCCAGGTGGTGCAATTGCACTTGCGCCTGCGTCCATGCTAGTGTTCGGGTGCGCTCGTAGGTTCTGGCGTCGCGGTATTTGTCGGCGAGGTTCAGCACTTCTTCGCGCGTGGAGGCCACGATCGTCGAAAAAACGAGATCCACCGTGGTTCCGGGCGGAATGTGCACGGTGCGACGCAAGCTCATCACCGGATCGAGCACGGAGCCCACTGTGTTGGAAAGCGGCCTCCCATCAATGATCGAAATTGGGTTTCGAAGGTCGCGAGCCCGCCCGATGAATCGCGCTCGATCTGTTTCGTACTGCAGCTCGCCTGTGGAATCGCCTTCCACGACCAGAACGTGGGCTGCCCACACGGACGTTTCGTCCGCGGAGCGCTTCCTGCGCGTGGCCAGCAGCACTCCGATATCGGCCACAAACTCAGTCTCCACGAACAGATTCGCAAACGCTGGATGCGCCGCATCGCTGGCCTGCGTGGTCAGCGAGAGTTCGGCGTAGGAAGTCACCTGAATATCCCGTGGCGCGCATTCCAGAATTTGTAATCGAGACACGGCGAATTTCCGCGTCGTCCTCCGACGACACAATCACTTCGAGCGCCGTCGTCAGTGAACGGTCGCGCCGCGTGATCTCCGCGTGATCTTCGTAGAAAGCCGCTTCGTAGGAAGTCGGCTCGATTCCGCTTGGTTGATAGCCGGCCGACCACACGTTTCCAGTCTGTTCGTCGCGCAGGAAAATATACGATCCCCAGCAATCCCTGGTCAGATCCTCGCGCCAGCGCGTAATGGCAATATCCCGCCAGCGGCTATACCCGGAACCCGCTGACGTCAGCATCACCACGTAGCGACCGTTGGAAAGCAGTGCCGTGCGGGGAGTGGGATCGTGGGGCGTTTCAAACCTGCGCGCCGCCGGGGGCACAAGCTCGCGCACGCTGAGCGGCTGCGGATACTTCCTCCGCTCGAGGTCGCGCCACCAACACATCGCGCGGCGTGCGCTCCTGCAGCAGAAGTTCAGTGGCCTGCACGATCGGGACGGCATGAAAACGATTGCCCATGTCGCCGCCAAGCAGTGCATTGGCGAGCGCGACCAGAGACATCCCCTGATGGTGCGCCATATAGGCGCGAACGATGGCGACATGCTGCCCTTCCGCCAATCGGGAACTCGTGTAATCGAGCGCCTCGTAGAATCCGTAGACTCCTCTGCCTCCCTCGTGCGTGAGGCGATCAAGGTTCTGGAGCGCTGCGGACGGATCAACCATTGCTGCAAGCGCCGTGGCGTACGGCGCGATGACCAAATCCTCGCTCAGTCCTCGCTTGAGTCCCGAGACCCGGCACGCCAAAGCTGGAATACTGGTAGGTGAAATCGATATCGCGAGCGGCATAAGCGGATTCCGAAATTCCCCACGGCACGCCGCGCTCTTTTCCATATTCGATCTGCCGGAATACAACCTGCTGGTAAGTCTGGCTCAACAAGCTGTTCGCCGGCGACCGCATGACCAGCGCCGGCATCAGGTATTCGAACATCGAGCCCGACCAGGAGATGAGGGCTGAGCCCCGTCCCACCGGAGTCAGCGCGCGTCCCAGCCGGAACCAATGCGACGAGGGCACGTCGCCCTTCGCAATCGCGATGAAACTGGCCAGCCGCGCTTCGGAAGCAAGCAGATCGTAGCAGTTCGGATCCAGGTGACCGTCGGCGGCGCGATACCCGATTGAAAACAGCTTTCGAGTCTCGTCGAACAAAAAGCCAAATTCCATCGCCTCAAACATCTCCTCGGACCGCTGCGCGATTGCTAGCAAGCGGTGATGTAAAGCCGTTGCGTCCGTAGCCGATTGGCGCATCGTTTGGATCAGCGCGTCGATTCGTGCAGGGATCGCCCGCTGAGCCTGCACGAAGCGTCGTCAATTCGCCGATAGCGATTTCAAACCGCTCGGGAGCGTCAGCCAGCGCCGCATTATGAGAAAAGAATTTCTCAATGGCCTTCCACTCAGGCCCGCTAGAAGCTTGGGTTCCAGCAATTGCCGCCGCTTCCTTGGCGCCCAGCCGCAGCCAGGGCAGCAAGATCGTCGCATCCCGCAACTGGCTATCGGCGCTCGCCTTGGCGGCTTCGGACCAGATGCGCACGTCGGAACTCGCGGCATCTCCCAGCTCTTGCGCTAGCGTTTGGGCGATGTCTGCGAAGAGTATGAGCGCGCTCGGACGCCTCGACAATTCTCAAACCCAATTCCGCTGAATGCCGCGGAACGAATTGAATGGACGCAGCCAGCAAATCCACGGCATTGCTGAGTTGTTTTCGCGTCACGGAGTGAACGCGCGCGACGTCGGTGATCTTGGTCAGCGCCTCGCGCAGCAGCACAATGGCATCTTCGATTCCCGCAAACATCTTTGGGTCGAGGCCTGGTCCCTGAATCAATTCACGGCAGCCCCTGGCAAGGGCGAGCAAATGCCCGGCAATATTTCCGCTGTCAACGGTCGAAACGTATTTTGGATCGAGCGGATGAAGATCGCGCGTGTCGTACCAGTTGTACAGATGGCCGTGAAATTGTTCGAGCTTGCCAATTGTGTCGAATGTGGCCTCTACCCGCTCGACTGCCTCCGATGCTCCCAGCCAACCGAAGTCGCGCGCAGCGAGAGTGGAGAGCAGGTAGAGCCCGATATTCGTGGGAGAAGTGCGGTGAGCGACGACGGGTTTGGGGTCTTCCTGGAAGTTGTCCGGTGGCAGGAAGTGTTCATCGGTGGTTACAAAAGTCTCGAAGAATCGCCACGTGCGCCTGGAAATGGCGCGAAGTGCCTGCGTTTCGGACGCCGATAGCTGCTCGAGGTCGGAATGCCGAGGCGGACGGCTGATCCAGTAGGCGATCGCGGGCGACACCATCCAAAGAATCGCAAAAGGAACGGCGGCGAAGAGCGCACGATGACCCAGGAACCAGACCGCCGCGAGCGTCGCGATCGCCAGCATCACCCCGCTGGCCATCCGCTTGAAAATGCCAAACAATTGCAGATCAACCCTATGTTTGGCTTGTGCCGCAGTGACCCATTCCAACAAGTGTTTGTGCGTGATGAGCAATCGACCGAGCGTTCGCACAATGGCGTCGGCCATCTGGCACGCCTGGTAAGCGAGGAAAGCGGCCGTCAAACCCGCCTGCGATAAACCCAGCGAGAAATCGGAAGCAAGGCCGTGGAAATGGCTCCGTTTTGAGATTCCCTCCAGGCGCGCGTTGATTCCCGCGAGGAATGGAATCAGGGCAGGGAACGCGATCATTGCGAGCACGAATCGCGTCCACAGCCAGGGCGAAATTCCCGGCATCAGCCAACCCGTCAGTAGCGTGAGAAACAAACACGGAGCCAGAAGTGACCGGCGAAGGTTGTCCAACATCTTCCATCGGCCGATCACCGGGATCTTTACTTTGCGGCCGTCCATGGATCCCGCGCGTCCGCCGATGATCCATTTCAGGAGTTGCCAATCACCACGCGCCCAGCGGTATAGGCGAGCGGCAGCGGCTTCGTAATGAGAAGGGAATTCGTCGAAGAGCTCGATATCGGTGGCCAGCGCGCTACGCGCGAAGATTCCTTCAAAAAGGTCGTGACTCAGCAAAATGTTCTCGGGTGCTTTACCGGCCATGGCTGCCTCGAAAACGTCGAGGTCGTAAATTCCCTTACCGGTATAGGAGCCTTCGTGAAAAAGATCCTGGTAAACGTCTGAAACCGATGAAGCGTACGGGTCAACCCCGCTGGGCCCGGAAAAAATTCTTTGAAAGAGTGATCCTTCGCGATCGGTAGGCAGCGAGGGCGTAATTCTCGGTTGCACGATCCCGTAACCATCCGTGACTCGGCCTTCCTCGGGGCTGAATGTCGGCCGATTGAGTGGATGGGCCATGGTGCCGACCAGGCGGGCCGCCGCACCACGCGGAAAGCGCGTGTCCGCATCGAGCGTAATTACGTACCGGATGTCGGAAATGGACTCCGGAGACAGAGCGGCGGTCGTGATGAAAGAAGTTTTTGTTGAGCCTCGGAGCAGCGCGTTAAGCTCGTGAAGCTTGCCGCGCTTGCGTTCCCATCCCATCCACTTTTGTTCCGATTCATTCCAGAGGCGCTTGCGATGAAAAAGAAAAAAGCGATTGCCGCCGCCCGGCGCCGGGCCATGGCGTTTGTTCAGGTCTGCGATGCCATTCGCGGCGGCGGCCAGCAGATCGTCATCATTCGGCAGAGTCTCCGTGGGGGCATCAACCCAGTCGGAGAGCAACGCAAAGCGCAGTTCGCCGTCGGAATTTGCCAGGTAGTGAATTTCCAGCCGTTCCACCTGATCGCTGATGTCGGCCTGTGACGTCAGCAAGGTGGGAACCACCACGATCGTTCGAAGTTTCACGGGTATGTTGCGAATCTCGAGTCGCGGCAGGGTGCGTGGACCGAACAAATCCGTGACGCTGCGGTTGATCAGAGCAATTGCCAGGTCCGACGCTGGGATTAACGCGACCAAGCCGAGCAGCACAAGGTGTAGCGTGCTCGCGCCAAATTCCCACGAACGTAGCAGCGGCAATGCCAGAATAACCGCGGTTAGCGTCGCAATCGTGCCCAGATAACCCGGCACGGCAGCGCGAACGTACAACCGCAGAATTTGGCGCCTCCAGGAGACTTTGAATCCGATGTCGCGCTCGAAGCTGTCGCGCCCGTGGGAAATCAGGTAGTAGCCCGGGTCTGATCGCCTGTCGTCCGGAGAATCCGTTCCAGCGCCGCTGGCGGACTGCTTGGCGAGGTTTACGGCGCGTTCCGCAAGTTCAATTTCGGTATGGTTTGATCCCAGCGAAAGATCCTCGATCGCGTGCCGGTAGGAGTCGCGCGTGGCGAAGTCCATGGCGCCGAAATCGCTTCCCTCGCGCAGAACCTGATCAACCAGGCTGACGCTCTCAAAGAATGTTTGCCAGTCGAACGAGGAAGCCAGGCGCATGCTCGTGATGACGTTGCGCACCGTCACGCTCATCGCCGCTTGTTGCTGATGTTCGGCGCGAACGATCTCGTCGGCGCTGGTTCCCTGGGCTGCCAGGCGGTCGTCGAGCCAGACAAGAATTGGGCCGACTTTGGGATCGAGATCGCGCAACCGCTGAATGAGCTGTACGGCGAACGCGCGGTCGAAAGGCTTTTTTTCGAATTGCCGGAGCACGGACGCGGGTGAAACGAGCGCCTGACCTCCGGTGCCTAGAAGTCGGTCGGCCAGGACGTCGGCTTCGTTGCGTGCATTGCGGCTCAACACAATCCGCGCGGCAAGCCGCCGCAGATTTTCAATCAGAACGACTCGCAGGGTGATGGCGACGGCCCAAAGCTCGCCGATCGAAAGTGGTTGCACGCGCTGGTAGGCGGTGACGAATCGGCGCAGTACCTCCGGATCAAATCGGCTGTCTGTGTGCGCCACGAAAGCCCACGCGACGCCGTAAACTCGCGGGTAACCCTTCAAATGACCGGAAGCAAGCTTGGGCAATTTTCGATGAAAACCGGGGGGCAGGTGATCGTGGATCTCGCGGAGTTGTTCTTCGACGATGTAAAAATTGTCGAGCAGCCACTGCGCGGCAGGCGTGATGGCTTGTTCTCGTTGGATGGCGCCCGCGGTGGCCCGATAATACTCCAGGAGCAGACGGCCGTTTTCAGCGACACCTTCTATCAGTGGCTCGCCGGCATCCGGGCCGACGGTCGTCACCTGCGCTGCCGCAAGGCTCTCGCCGTGCTGCTCCAACCGGTCGACGCTGAACAGCTCGCCCGTGATGGGCTCGTCGTTCTCCGCGAAGACTCGTATGGGTGGTGCAGCGTCCATGCATGCCTCGAAATTCTAGATTCGTCTTAGTTCGCTCGTGAAGTGCAGTAGCCATCTTCGCATAGCACGACGTAAAGCCACTGAAATGGATGTAAGGTTTCCGAGGCTGGGTATGACTGAGTAAGCAGCACTATCGAGACGATGTGCCCATATCGCGCGAGGATTCGCGCGGAATTTTCTGTCCCTGATTTCAGCTGGCCCGGCGAAGCCCGGAGATATCAAAGGAGCGGTCCGAAGATTGTATCGCTGATATTGACGGCCGAGGCGGTCTCTTGCGGAGTGCAACCGCGGAATTGAGAATTCGTTCCAGGTCAATTCGGCGATATGGATAACAAATGAAGTCAAACGCGCGAATATTCAGGGCAGCCAGATAGTCCCGGTATTCTTGCGGGCACTCCGGCGCACATATGATGATCATTGGTATATCGGCGCGTTGCTGCTTTATGTGCCTTACGACGTCCCGATACGTTCCGTCTATTAGCCAAAAGCCGCAAAAGCAGGCCATCACGTCTTGCTGCGCGAGCGCTGATCGAACCTCCTCAATTCCCGTGGCCCACAATGTGTTGATTGTGTAGCTCTGCAGGAGTTCGCCCATAGTTTGGCGAATCTGCGGATCGATCGTCCCAAGCAAGATACTCGGCCGTCCGGGAATCTGCCCCGCGGAGCTGGAGGACTGCGACTCGGATCGAAGTCGGAATTGCGGAGCGCCCGAAGGAATCATTGGAGTTTCCCTTTCTTTGACGCCAACGATCTAAACGCAAGTGCATAGTCATCTATCGAGTGCGGGCGGGCAATACAGTCAACTTGTTAGGGAAATGCGGAAATTCGTGTAGGGTGTAATCGGCTGGGTTTTCCGACGGTAGTCCTCGCGAAGATAGTGGATCAGGCTAGCAGTCATATTCGAAAGTGTTTTAAGATTGAGTTGCACTTTCATGTCGGGGCGTAGCGCAGCCTGGTAGCGCGCCTGCCATTTGGGGAATCTGCTTCTCGCTCCAAGCTAACCCCAATGGCTTGAAAAGATCGGATTTTGGCACACTTTTGGCACAGGGGGACTCACCTGCTTTGTAAGCTTTTCAGACAACTTGAACAAGAGGCAGTTTCTTCCAGATACCAAGGCCTGGCTATAGATGCGACCTACCGCGAAGGGACCGGGACCTCGGAACGTAGCAGTCTTGGCAAGAAGAATACGCGTCGGGAGATCTTTCTGCGCCCGCACCGAATGCCACCTCGGTCGATGGATGCAGACTTTACCCATTTAAACGTCTTGCGAAGCTGATGCGAGCCAGCCACCGGTGAATCCGGCGCGCTGCAGGCCGCGGACTATGTAAGGACAGCCACGAAGCAAGTTCCAAATGAACCGGCTGCGATAATTTTCAACCATCAGAACGATCGGCCCCTGGTTTAACCCGAAGTGCCAGGAGCCAACCCAACCGTTTGAATTTCCTTTTACCAGATAGGTTGGATTGAAAGAGGATTCAAAACCGTAAGGCTTATCTTCTCGAAGATGTAAACCGTCGAAGTGCCGCACCGTGGGCAAAACAATTTCCGGAGCGAACGGCAGCGACGTTACGGCCGCCCATGGGGCGATGGTGCCGTCGTCAGGCCCATCCGGAATTCCACGAGCGAGATAGCCGAAGAATCTGCGCTTGGTGCCGCCAATCTGCCGCGTCATATCGCCGGGGCCGTCGCTCGCGGTGATTCCCCAGCAGTGCTCCGAATATCGCTCAAATCCCCCCGGGTTTTCAATCGCGTATTGTTGTTGCATCACAGTTGCGCGGTGGCTATTTTCAAAATAATCGATGCCTTTATCGCGCATGTAATCATCCTGTATGCCGCGAAGGTCCAGCCATGCCTGTGCGAGTTGATGAATGAAGAGCGGGCCCGCGTATAGGAATTTCTGACCATAAAGACTTTTCCATTGGAAGCTCGCCGTCCATGCTTTGTAGCTTTCCTTCGGCAGCGGGTGACTCGGCGAACCAAGACCTAGCACATATATCAACAGTGCTTCGTTGTAGCCTTGCCAGCGATATTTCAGGAAGCCGAAACGGGGCTTCCAACCGTGGGTAACTGCCGCGCCGTGATTTTGCGCCCACTTCCAATCGGCGCGGAGATACATAGCGTCGGCAATTTCACGGATTTCACGTTCCTCGCCAGTGTTGCGATGGAAATAAGCCGCCGAGACAAGGACGCCGGCAAGCAACAAAGCTGTGTCGATTGTGGAAAGCTCACAATTCCAAACGCGCTTTCCGGAGGCTGAACTGAGGAAGTGATAATAGAAGCCTTTATAGCCCGTTGCACGCGGTCCGGTTCCCTGAGCACTTTTCCAAAAGAATCTCAGAGTTGCGAGCGTGCGCTTTAGAGCCTGCGCCCGAGTAAGAAAGCCTCTTTCGACGCCGATCGGATAAGCCGATAGACCAAGTCCAACGGAAGCGATGCTGGCAGGAGAGTCCTTTTGCGACTTATCCAAAACGAGGCCATTCGCTGGATTTGCTTCGTGAACAAAATATGCGAACGTCTCACGCTCCAGCTCGTGCAACATCGCGTCGTCGGATAAGTTAGTCCAAGCGGACCTGTTTTTTTTCATGGGCCGGTTTCTAGGCGAATTCGATTGTAATCGCCGCGACGGAGTGGGGAGGCAAACTTAATTTCAGATCGATGTCTCCATCATTATACCGGCAAGATTGGGGCTCTTTAACGAGCTCGGACGCAGTTTTCAGTTTCTCCGCCTGAATAGCATTCAGATACGTTGGCTGGCGCATAGTTTCCCATAGAGCCCTCGGGTTCGCATGACGATCATCAATTCTTTCGACGTAAGCACGCCGAGGGCGACGCGCACCGGAAAAGTGGAGGCTCACGCGTTCCGTGTGAATGGCGTGGCGCGGCATGGCATGATTCGTGAGCACCAGAGTAGCGGCATCTTCCTTTCGAACCATCCACGCGTCCACGGTGTCGTGGCTGCCCTCGACCGTCAATAGTTCCGCTCCCAAGTGATGCAACAGCTCGAACGAGCGGTACACCGGCTTCGGGATTCCGTACAAGTTCAACAGCCCAAATCCACCATGAAACGGAACGGATGGAAAATAGTTCTCATTGAAGATGTCGCTAAAAGTCCAAAAACTGTAACCATGCACCAGACCGTGAGTATTCATTACTATTTTTAGCGCATAGGCGGCGGAAAACGGCTGATCGTGAAGCGGATCGCGGGGGTTCGATGAGATATTCCATTCGGTGTAGTAAACAGGCAAACCTCTAGCTTGGTCGTGGACCTTTTTTGCATCGTCACACATGACATTGCGTGGCGCGTGCTGCAATTGGGAAATCGTGTCCGCGCCGACTTTACCGAAAGCATCCGTTGGATAGTGATGCGTGCTGATGAAATCGACGGGTACTTTTCGCTTTTCGCAGAAATCCAGAAACTTGGGAATCCAAGCATTCTTCGCCGTGGCCGGGCCCCCCACTTTCAAGAGAGGGTCGATATTCTTAAGGGTGTTCACTGTAACTCGATAGAGATTGAAGTATTCTTTTTGCGTTCCGCTCCAGAACGCTTTCAGATTTGGTTCGTTCCAGACTTCGAAAAACCACTCACGGACCTCACTTAGGCCGTATCGATCGGCCCAATGCGACACAAGCTTGTGAATCAGCATAGACCACTCGCGGTAATTTCTAGGAGGAGTGACGTTGGCCTGATAGCTGAAGACTTTGGTGGAACCGGAAGAAATAGGCTCGGGCATGAAGCTAAGCTCCACGAATGGCCGCATGCCGATAGATATAAGAAAATCCATAATGCGGTCTGAGTTAAAAAACGAATAAATGAGTTTGCCTTTCTCGCATACCAACGTTCCCATTTCATCCGATAGCAGAGCGTGAAAGCGCACATGTTGGAACCCCAACTCATTGTGGCAGCGCAACATTTGCGCTTGCCAATCGGCGCGCAACGCTAACGGAGCATGGCCGCTGCCAACGGTGTGCTCCCAGAAATGGACGAAGGGCCGAGAGGTTTGCGATAGATCGCATGTGAAGCTGGGCACGGTTAAATCCTCGGAAGCTCAATTACGTTTGCTATTTCGCTGCCGCTGTACTCCATTCGACTACCTCCTTTATGGTGTTTGGCCCATGTTGGGCCGTCGAGTCCGCAACCTGGCTGGGCTGATAATGATTCGTAATCAGCGTCGCGATGTGATTGCCCCAGCGAAGCTGCGCGTGTGCTAGGTCGTCGGAGGCCATTTGGAAATGGCCGCGAGCGGCGTTCACACTGCCGAGCATCACTTGATTATTTAAAACCAGTTTACGAATGAGGTCGGCTCCGTCAACCTGAAGCGGGCGATCGCCTGCCGGGATGCCGGTGAGCACGTAAGCGCCGTTGAACGCGAGGGCATCGAGAAGATTAAACTCCAGCTTTGCGATCCCGGTGGCGTCGAGGATTAAATCCATAAGGCCAAGCGTTTTTTCAACCTGATCTACCGGCACTTGACGGCCGTCAAGATATTTTCCGCCGATCGCGCCGAGCCACTTTGGCCGAGCGCTATTCGCATCCACGACATCGAGGCCATACACTTTCGCGCCGCGCAAAGCTAAGACCATGGCGGCGAGAAGACCTACTGGTCCGAGGCCAGCAACCAGACAGGAGCGTCCGAAAATCCAATTGGGCTCGGCTGCGGCATCAGGGCGGCGGACGATTTGCAACTTTAAGGCTTCATCAATTGCTTTCTCGACGATGGAGAGCGGTTCGAGTAAAACCCCGATGGCTTCCAACTGTGAAGGCACATAAACAAGGTATTGTTCTTTGTCGACGACAAACTCTGCCTGGTAGCCGTCTAGTCCATGAATTCCACGTTCGCGATATTTTCCCGTTCGGCACATATCGGAGCGATTGATTTGGCAAGGCAGACATTCCCCGCACCCCCGTCTTACCGTGAAAACGGCGAAGTCCCCGTTTTTCACACCGGTCACGGCACAACCCTTGTCCACAACTTGGCCAAACATTTCGTGCCCAATGACAAGTTCCTTTTGATCCTGAGGAGCTTGTGCGCGTCCCCCGGAAAGTTCTTCTCGATCCGTTCCACAGATGCCGACGCGAATCACGCGAAGTTTTAATTCATCAGGTTGAGTGACTGATGGCTCAGGGCGATCGACTAACTTTGCTCCAGACGTGCCGGGAACGATGGCAATGGCTTTCATGAATGTTGTCTTAGTCAAACGATTCGACTGTTTGTGTCGCTAGATTCCGGTTCCTACCGTCATTGCTGAGAGTCTTCAAGATCAGGATAAACATTCCTATCAAATCTACTTCGGAACGACCGTAAGTTCCCAGTTCGTGCCTTCCCACGTCTTGGCGTCGCGCCAAAAGAATGTGAACGTCGCTTTACCGCCCACCTGGATCTTTTGGGTTGGCAAATCAACATAGTGCAATCCAAGGCCTGAATCTTTCGTGTTTAGGTCGGATGCTGTCTTCCAATTGTCCGCGCTCCAATGAACGGCCGCCGGAGCCAGCAATTCTAAGCGAAGATTTGTGCCCTGTACTAACCTCGGCGTCTGATGATTGAACCGCCAAATCGAAATCAAAGTGCCTATTTTTTGTATTTGATAGCGCTGTACTGTTTGCGGAGGAGTATCGAACACTTTGTCGTCTCGTAGCGAGCGCGCCAGTTTCACATACTCCGCGTGGGCCCACGCGAGCGGCATGGCAGAACCTGATGGATGGCCGTTCAACAATTCCCGTTCCGGAATATCAGCCGTGTCCCATATTTGTTCAGGAATGAGCCCGCCCGGGCTGGTTTGTTTCGCCATCACGCCAAGCAATCGGCTTGCCTCGGCGCGATTTCCGCGGGCTAGTTCGTAATGAGCACGCTCGCCGGCAAGCAGTGGCCAGCCACGGCCGATTCCCGCGTCATTGAAAGGGTTTCCCTCTTTTGTTTCTCCATAGCCGTCCATCGTGTAGCGATGCCAGACTGGTCCAGTAGAGACCTCGGCTTTTAGCGTGGCGTCAATTACTTTCACGGTGTTCAAGATGCGCGGATCGTCTGCTGCACGCAAGCCATAGCGGACGAGTGCGAGGGCGTCAGGGCTGACGACATCGCTCGCTGGTAGAATCGATTTATCCGGAGGCTGATTTTTGATTTTAATGTTCACGTTCATGATGGAGCCTGTTTTGAGCGCATTCGGCGGCGCGATTCGAACGTAATAGCCATCAACACCCGTTTTCTGGGCAAGTTCAGTGCCGGTCGCGTAGATCCAGCGGTCGATGCCGGCGTTCCATGCATCAGCAGTTTCTCGCAGAAACGTCGCCAATCCACTCTCTTTGGCGAGGTCCGCAAAATCAGCAGCAGCCAGTAAGGCCGCGACTTCGACCGAAATTGTGTAGATGGAGTAACCCGGATTCTCTTCCCATCGGTCTTGATCGGATCCTGGGCCATTCTTCACCAGGAATTCCGCCGCCTTTCGCACTGTGGGCCACGAGTTGAGTTCCGCTAATTGCCCCAAACGCCGCAGTAAGTCGGCCAGCAGGATCACAAACCCGGTTCCGTCCATTTGGATGCCATTCCAATACGGTCGTCCATCCAACCACATATTTTGGGGCCAGTGGCCATCAGCTTCTTGCGTGCTCATCAAATAAAATAGTGTCCGTCGCGCGCTGTCGGCATCCCCGACGGCGAGCAGCCCGCCCGCTCCTTGCACCAAATCGCGAGGCCAAACGACGTGGTAGCCGGCTATATCGTGATCTCCTTTAGCAGCGCCCCAGGGAATAGAAAGACTCGCGATCATGCCCCCAGGAAAGCGTTTCGCTTCGTGCGTTCTCAACACCGCTATGCTTACTCGATATGGATCGAAACCCGCTTCGTGAGCCTCTCCCAAATCCAAGCAGCCCTGCTGAACAGCTTGCCAGCCGTCCATGTATCGTTTTACCACGGCATCGGAGTCTTCCGACAAAGTAGACCGGCTGCGCTGGCCCGCTTCTTCAGCTCTTTCGCCGAATCCAAGTGCTAGACAAAACTTGCCTCCGCAGGCGAGCAAGTCAATTTCCGCAGTCAAGGCGATATTTCCGTCCATTGCTTGCGAATAGAACCATGTCATGCGTTTGTGCCGGCTGATGTCGGACCACCCGTCGCTTTGACCTGCATAGCCGCAACTTCGTCCAAGAAAGCGTGCAGAGCACGCTAGGGCCAGAGCAACATCGTCTCTCTGTGCAAAGAGCATCTGGAGACCTTTATATTCACCCGTCCAACCGTTGTTTCCCTGGCCCTGATCGTTAGCGTGCGGTGCCAAGAGTGCGTAGAGGTGATAATCGTGCAATGAACCTTGCAGAGCTCTGAACTCTACCGTTTGCAGCAGCACTTCACGGAGCGAGTCGGTGACGACCGTTTTAACGATGCGGAATCGGCCGTGCATGCACGTGTTCGTGATCCGATAACCCGGAACACCCTGGGCGAGCGGCTGAATCTCATGTGTGGTATCTCGCTTTTCCTCCGAGAAAAAGTTGGCGCCGTCCGTGACAAGCAGTTCAAAATCCCGTGTGTCCGCACAATCAATGTTCGGATAATAGATTTCGTTGACGATTCCGTGGGAGACAGTGAACCACAGACGGCTCTGATGACTGACAGCGGTGCCTACTCCGCTCTTACTGCTGGAAGTCCAGCGCGGGGTGATGCCCGGATGGCCCGGAGCTGATTGAGTTGGCGCTTTTTCGGAACTCACGGGAAACCTCCATCATCGCCTTGTTGAAAAATGCCACTGCAACACCGATTGAAGTTCTGCGTGTGCATTTTGTCTTTTATTCGCCATAAATTTATCCCCTGTTGCTGAGGAATAGCGCGCAACTAAGCGCTACGAGGGCTAAACCGGCTGCTGGAACCCAGGTCTTGCGATGGGTTGTTTGCCAAAGTTGGATGCTGCTCTTACGCGCTCTGCCGTCAAAGATACCGTGGGCGCCGTAATCCCCCGGCACAGGTTCGAAAAGATTGTCAGGACGATTGGGGCGGACAGGCTCATCGGTTTGCTGCCCGTCGTAACAAGTGCGTGCGAGATACAAATCGAGCAACCCGGGCGCAACCTTGTTTCCTTCGATCGCTTGCACAGTGGCTCCCCCGACATACACTTCGCGACGCCTGTGATGTGCAGCCCAAACGATTGCGTCCGCAGCTACTTCGGGTTGAAAAATCGGTGGCACCGGCTGTGGATGGCGCGGAAGTTTCGTTCTACACCAGCTGAACTGAGGTGTATTGAGCGCAGGCATTTGCACCATGGTGAGATGAATATTGCTGTGGTCGTGCAGGAGTTCGGAGCGCAGAGAATCCGTAAAACCAACGATTGCATGCTTTGCTCCGCAATAAGGCGCTTGTAGAGGGATCGAACGGTATGCCAGAGCTGATCCGACTTGAACGATGGTTCCTCGGTCACGCGGATACATACGCTTGAGCGCGGCCATGGTGCCGTACACAGCTCCGAGATAGGTGACCTCAGTGGCTCGCTTGAATTCTTCAGGGGTTATGTTCTTTAGAGGCGAGAAAACGGTGGTCATCGCGTTGTTCACCCAAATGTCTATAGGTCCGAACTTTTTCTCGACTATCTCCGCGGCTTCCTCGACTTGCTCGGAAAAGGCTACGTCGGTGGGAATCGGTAGCGCTTCACCACCTGCCATCTCCACGTCACATCGAGCTGCTTCCAGGCCGTCTTTTCCTCGAGCGAGGAGAGCAATGCGCGCACCCCGACGGGCGAAAGCGCGAGCGGTTGCGCGTCCGACGCCAGCCGATGCGCCTGTAATAACCACGACCTCTGATTTGAAATTATTGGCCGATGACATATCGAAGAGTCCTTTTTGTTTCATGAGCTAAGAACATTTGGGAACGCTAGGTAAGATGTGGCACACCCTTTCCCCAAGTGTTGGGAGGCGACAGGTTGTACCGAATCTTGGGAGTTTCCATATCGCGAGTTGATTTTGAAAAAATTGTAGAACCTTGGGAAATCAAATAGTCAGCAGTGCGGGCAGCGAGAGCCTGGATGGTGAGCCCTGGATTAGCAGATCCTTGTGTAGGCATGACACTACCGTCGCAAACGAAAAGGTTTGGTATGTCATGGGAGCGACCGAATTTATCCACTACCGATGTGTGGGGGTCCTTTCCCATACGGGCACCGCCGACCAAATGGGCGTAACGCGCTTCCTGGACAACCTCCTCAGCACCCGCGGCCCGCATGACTTCCATCACTTTGTTTTTTCCGTATTCGATCACCTTTTTATCGTTGTCGTGAAGGTTGAAGGTCACTTTCGCCACGGGGATTCCGTGCCTGTCCTTCTCTTCGGCGAGCTCCACGCGATTGTCGTCCCAGGGGAGGATTTCGCTGAGCAGACCGAGCGCTCCCCAATGGTTGTAATCCATCATCACCTGACGCATGCCCCATCCCCACGCGCCCTTAGCGACCATCATTTGCCGGGCGAAGGCTATGGGAAGCGGCCCTACGGTTTGGATGGCGAATCCACGAGCGAAGCCGCGTTTCGGGTCGGTCTCGTAAAATTCCTCAGTCATCGCATGTGCGGGAGGAGCTTTGTACATCCGCACGAGTTCCCTGAACCTGCCGAGAACAACATTTCCCCCTTGTGCCATCAGGTAATGTCCGAGAGTGCCGCTGGAATTGGCGAGGCCCTTCTCGTGACCGGGACACGCCGAGTTAAGGAGCAATCGTGGAGTTTCGATGGCGTAGCCGCAGACGATAACGGCTTTGGCTCTTTGTTCTCTTTCTCGTCCGCGTGAATCGAAATATGTGACGCTCGTTACGCGTCCGTTTTTGCCAAGGTTAATTCTTGAAGCCATTGAATGGTCGCGGATTTCGGCATGATGTTTGATCGCATCGGGAACGTGGGAAATTAGGGTGCTCTGCTTGGCGCCGACTTTGCAGCCTTGAATGCAGAATCCGCGGTAAATGCAATGCGGTCTGTCGCCGTGAGAGCCCGCGAGAATCGCGACCGGTCCCCCGATGCTCACTCGAATTCCCAACTTCGTGCAGCCTTTGACTAAAATATCTCCGCACCCGGCCATGGGATGAGGGCCATAGGGGTAACCATGCGGATGGCCCCATGGGAAATAGCCGGGGCCAGAAACAGGAATTTCTTTTTCGAGCAGTTCGTAATACGGTTTGAGTTCTTCATATGTGATAGGCCAATCGGCGCCGACTCCGTCTTCGGTATATACGCGAAAATCCGACGGGTGAAATCGCGGAGTGAATCCGGCCCAGTGAACGGAGCCTCCGCCGACACCCCGCCCGCTATTGTTGGCGCCGAGCGCCAGGGGATCTTTGCCTCCCGTGATGCGTAGATCGTTCCAATAAAGTTGATGCGAGCCGGCTTCGTCGCTGACCCAGTCGCGCTCCGTGTCCCAAAAAGGTCCGGCTTCGAGCCCTACAACCTTAAAACCTGCACGGCACAATCGTTGCAGAAGCACGCCGCCAGCTGATCCAACTCCGACAATGCAATAGTCAACCTCCTCTTCATTGCGATAATGCTGCATAGGGAATTCAATGCGTTGCATCGCGCCGAGCATGTGGCGACGGCCTCGCGACTCAATCGGACCGAAGAGAGGCTCTTTCAATGTGTGCCTCCTTGTCCCGGACTTCCTTTATGGTCAGCCAAGCCGCCCACATGGGTGAACTTCGCCGATGGTGAGCCCAAGGGAGCGGCCCACTCATATCGTTTTTCGTCCACTTCCCACGGCTCCGGCTCTCCGCCTTCAAGACGCATATATCCGCGCGGGTAGGCCGGGCCGCCAAACCCAATTTCGTCCCAGGCGTAGGGGTGAGCGTAGTAGGCGCCCACGACATCTGAAACGAGCAGTAGCCAATAGCGACTGACCGGCATCCTTTCCCAAATCGCGTGGGCCGCCGGAGGACGATCGTCGTGCAAAGTTACGAGGACGGATTCCTGCTCAAGAGCCGTGAGACTCAAGAATGGCTTTCCCAACATGTGTTGCGCAATTTCCTCAATGGCTTGCAATCCCAGACGATGGGCCTCCTGATCCGGGGGCATGCGTTCATACCGATACCCGTCGAGGCGGTTCTCATACAGGCGCTCGTCAATCATATTTGCTATCGGGATTTTATGGACTTCGTCGCGATCGTCTTGCGGCAGGATTCTGGCGCAAACTGAGTTCATCAATTGCGCTTCGTCACGACTGAAAAAGCGAAGCGCTGGCACGTTCTCGACTCTGGCGAGCACGATTTCGCGGGTGGCCTCGTCCCAAAACCCTTTCTGACTCAGAGTTGTGAACCTCGGATAATAGCCAGGCTGCGCGCGCGGCTCCAGAGGTTTGCCCGTTTTGAGATCTACCGGCCGTCCATCATGGCGCGAGCGAGGCACTCAGCGCTCCCTTCTAAACATACTGGCGAGGAGACCAAGAAAGCCACACGCGGCAAACAGCAGAGGCGCAAAAATCGGCGGTCCATACATCATGTTGTAAAGTGGATGCTTTAGGCCGCCGGGGCGGCGCGCAATGCCTCTCGCGTGATAGCAAAAACCGACTGCGCCGTCCGCAATGGCAAGGGCGGATGCGGCGGGCAGCAGCTTTTTGGCAACGCGAGGACTCTTGAGTGCGCCTAAGGCCGCTGCGATGAGAAAAGCTGCAATGACTATGGGACTCCACTGCGCCTTGTACTTGAAATTATTTTTATAGTGCGAGTAAAGAGCCTCAACTCCACTGAAAAAGGCTGAAGCAGCTGTAGCTACGGCGAGATGGCGCTGAAACCTTCCCTCTCGAAGTTCTTGAGCAATAGTGATTTCGTGGTGGCGGAGTTTTTGTGGCAGGAACTTCGGTAAACCCACCGATAACACGCTTTTCGATTGCCGCGAAGAGTACTCTCGTCTCAGAAACGAAGCTACCAATCCCAAGTAAGCGCTCGTTCCAAAAAGAAGTGGAGCAAAGAGTGGCGGGCCCATGATGATATTAAACACAGGAAGCCGCCAGCCGCCCGGCTTGCGTTGTATTCCGCGAACATGAAACCCGAATCCGATGATGCAATCGGCCAGGATGATTACGGAAACAGGGCGAAGCAGCGCACGGGCTACCCTGCGATTGAATGCGGACGTAACACCAGTCACGAAAAGAACACTGCCGAGAACAACCGGCGTGTACATAATTTTCTGGCTGTAACTTCCGCGATAATGCTCGTAAGTGACTTCGAGACCTGCGACCGCGCTGGAAAGTCCGGCGACGAAGGCGAGGCTGCGTTGGAATTGGCCCTCTCGAATACGGTGCACTATTGCGTGTTCGGCAGTCTGAGCTTTGCGCACAAGTTCGACAGAGCTAACCCGATCTTCTTCCTTCTCCTTAGAAGAACTCATCTCACACCGCTTTTCTTGTCGCTTCCAGCGATTAAATCACTTCACGAATCTTGTCCTCAAAAACGGTCTTGATAATTTTCCAGCTGTCTTTTTGGCCTCTGGCAAGTGATTCCGCAAATTTAAGTGCCTGGTCGGAAGTGATCTTGCCAGGCACTGGGGGCTCATTCGGGTCCACAACAGCCTGAACTAAGGCCGGTCCTCTATGCGCAAGAGCGTCGCGTAGAACGGACTGAGCCTGCTCCGGATCTTCAATCGTGTAACCAGCCGCTCCGCACGCTGTCGCCACGGCGGCGAAGTCAATGGGTTCGAGTTCAACTCCGTACTCAGGATTTCCTTCCATTACCATCTGTTCCCATTTGATTTGGCCCAGAACGTTATTTTTGATCACGATCACTTTTACTGGGAGTTTGTATTTCACCAGCGTCGCGATCTCGCCCATCAACATGGTCAAACCTCCGTCGCCGACGATACAGACAACCTGTCGACCCGGATGCGCGACGGCTGCGCCGATGCTGTAGGGAAGACCGTTTGCCATCGTCGCCAGTGATCCGGAGAGCGAGAATTTCATGTCGCCGCGCATTTCAATGTATCGCGCGCTCCAGGTTGCGATTGTGCCGCTATCGGAAGACACGATCGCATCGTCGTCGAGAAGCTTGTTAAGGTTCCACGTGACCACTTGCGGCTTCATGGGCTTGTCTTTACGCGTGCCGCGTACTTCCATCAGCTTGTTCCAGCTCTTCATGTTTTTGTTCGCTTTGCTGAGAAAGCCCTGGTCCTTCTTTTTCTTGATTAGCGGTAGCAACGCGCGCAGCACGGACCGGCATTCGCCGGTCAACCCCACATCCACCGCATGACGCAAGCCAATGCGTGCTGGATCGATGTCAATCTGCACGGTCTTGGCTTGTCCTTGCTTGGGATAGAACTCCATGTACGGAAATCCGCTACCGGCAATAATCAAAGTCTCGCATTCCTGCAAGGCCTCTTGAGACGGCGCTGTACCCAGCAGCCCGATCCCGCCAGTTGTGTAGGGGCTCGCGTCTGGTACGACCCCTTTTCCAAGAAGCGGTTTGATGATTGGACCCGCCACCTTTTCGGCGAGCTGCAATATCTCACTGCGAGCTTGCAAACATCCCGCTCCCGCTAAGATGGCGACCTTCGATCCTCGATTGATCAATTCAGCGGCGGCATCGAGAGACTCCTGCGAAGGCAACGGATGCGATGCCGCATACACGTCGGAACTGTGTTTGGGTACATTAGCCTTCGAACGTTCTTCGTCGCGGGAAGTCCATTCTTGAATGTCTTTTGGAATTGTAATGTGGCTTACGGTGCGGCGCGTGAGGGCTGTTTTGATCGCTTCATCCACGATGTTATTCACATGACCCGGACCCATGATGCGCTGGTTAAATTCAGCAACATCCATGAAAAGCTTGTCGAGATCGACGTCTTGTTGATAGTGCGTGCCGATCAAGTCGTGAAACGTGTGTCCGGTGATTGCCAGCACTGGTTGGCCGTCGCATTTGGCGTCATAGAGCCCGTTCAAGAGATGAATGCCGCCGGGTCCGGATGTGGCAATACACACGCCAAGCCGGCCTGAATACTTAGCATAGCCGCAGGCGGCGAATGCCGCAGCTTCTTCGTGTCTTACTTGAATGAACTTAATTTCCTCCTGATGAGTCCTCAGGGCTTCGAAGATTCCGTTAACTCCGTCGCCTGGAAATCCGAAGATCGTGTTCACATCCCAGCCGATCAGGCGTTCCACCAGTAAGTCCGCTACTGTCTTAGCCATGAATCGTCCCTCCTAGCCTGCCACCAAGCGTGAATTTGTCCTGCTCGCCCTAGATTGCGAAACTCCTGTGGATCGAGCGGACTTTGTGGGTATGCGAGCGGAACCCGAGACGGCCAGGCTCTCAGCATCCGATTGAAAGTCAGTTAACAACTCATAGCCTGAGTGCGTGACTGCCACCATGTCGCAATGGCGCACGCCTCCGAACCCTTGGATGTAAATGGCAGGTTCGACATTGAACACCATTCCTTCCTGCAACACGTCGGTAGAGCCGCTGTGGAGGCGTGGAATGCTGTAAGCACTCATCGGCGAAAAGCCAACGCCATGACCAGTTCCATGCTTCAGATATTTATCGAGACTAAGACTTTGAATTCCTTGTCTCGCCGCAGAGTCCACTTCAGCGGCACGCACACCAGGTCTAATCACTTCGAACGCAGCCTTGCGTCCCGCCAAGACAGCAAGGTGCATCTTGATTTGCCGATCATCCGGAGGTTGGAGCGTATAGGTGCGGGTAATATCAGTCCAAAAACCATCCATGTATGAATTGCAATGAATCATTACGAGGTCGGTTTGTTCCAATGTGCGGAATCGCGTGCGAGCGTAGGCCGCATAGGCTACTGCTGAGTTTGGACCGGACATGCAGAACGCGAAGCCATCGCATCTCCGGTTTGGAGATTCCGAAACTTCGCTTCCGCTGAGCGAAACCCGAAAAAGTTGAGCAGCCTCTGATTCCTTCATTCCAGTGCGAAGGCGAGGCGAGGCTAACTCATACGCGCCTTGCGCGATGCGACAGGCTTGGCGGATCTTTTTGAGTTCCGATGGAGTCTTGACTGACTTTAGATCTCCAAGCCATTCTTCGATGGGCACAAATGTCGCTGCCGGAAGAAGTGCGCGCAACATATTTGAAAGGTTGTTGCCATATAAATGGAGCGCGAGGTAGGACGCTGCTTGAGAGCTTGGGCCGCACTCAACTCCGATTGAGCCGTGGTGCAGGCTGTTTGTTTTCAAGATGTGCGCCAAATGGGGTTGAATCGCGTTAGAGATGCTTCGCATTTCGTTCAGCGTTTCCGGAACGAATGTCTCGATGGAATCTGCAAAGCTACTTTGCGCGAGATCTGCTTCGTCCTCTGGGACTAGTAGCACGGTCGGACCGCCGCAAACACAAACCGCGATGCTCGTGCCGACGACTGGCCAATAGCCGGTGAGCAACAGCACGTCGGACGGAAAAGAGCAGACCACCGCTGCCAACTTTGCATTTCGCAGGGCTTCTTGAATCCGACTTCTTCGTTCGCAATCGATCCCCGGCTCCTTATGCTGCATAGCGTTCCGCATCGGCTTTCTTGAATTCGAGGCCCATGCCCGGCCGCGAAAGGTCGGGATGAAGGCGCCCGCCAACGGGTTTTACAACTCCATCAAAGAACATGTTCTCGATGCGAACATGATCGTGAAAATACTCAATATTGCGAACGCGCGAGAGCGCGCAACATGGATGCAGGTGCAACGACGGCGATGTATGCGCGGACATGGGCATATTTGACGCGTCGCAGAGCGCGCCAACTCTTAGGAATTCGCTGATGCCTGCGCAACGCGACGCATCGGCTTGCTGAATATCGACCGCGCCGGCGTCGAGCATGCGTTTGAAATACGGCAGGTCATAGCCATATTCCCCCGCAGCTATCTCCATGCAGGAGGGCGCACGGTCGCGAATCAAGCGCAGGCCTTCGAGGTCATCGGACGTCACAGGCTCTTCGAACCAACTGACGCTAAATTCGGCGAACGCCTCGGCCATATGCAAAGCTTGTTTGCGGGAATAAGCGCCATTGGCATCCACGTATAAAGAAGTACTCCCTATGGCTTCGCGCGCGGCTTTCACACGCGCTACGTCCTGATCCGGATTTCGCCCGATCTTCATTTTTACGGCTCTAATACCTTGGCTTGCCCACTCTCCTAGTTCTTTTTGAAGCTGGCCGATCGAGTAGGAAGTAAATCCGCCGCTGCCATAGATTTCGACGCTCGGTTGGTCTGCTCCGAGCAAAGAAACTAACGGAAGGTGTAGCAATCGTGCTTTCAAATCCCACACGGCTGAATCAACGGCAGCGATGGCCATCGAAGAGATTCCGGGGCGTCCCAAATTGCGAATCGCGTGGCGCATTGCGGACCAGCATGCTGGAACGTCCATCGGGTCCTTCCCGAGTAGCAAAGGGGCTAAAGTGTCTTTAATTAACTTGGCGGCAGCGATGTCGGCATACGTGTATCCAATTCCGGTTTTGCCGCCGGCTTGAACATGCACCAGAACCAAACTCGTCTTGTCCCACTCGAGCGTTCCGTCCGACTCGGGAGAATCCGTCGGCACGGTGTATGCCGTAACTGACAACTCTCGAATTCCGCAATTCTTAGAAACCACCGCTGTCTCCATGTGGAATCAGTCCCGCTTGGAAATTTGCAGCATATGTAACCGCCCTGGAAATGGGCGTTAGGTAAAGGAGCGGGACTGCCGGGAACTAACGAGAGGTCAGGAATTTCCGCGGGGAACTCAAGCGATCATTATCCGCCGCATCGCTCTTGAATTCTGATGTGGGACTGACGGACGACCTTGCTGCCATGGCCTGCGTTTTCTGACCTGAAGAATGCTTTTCAGACCATTCCTTTTCCGCAGCTAGCCAATCATCAAGCGCCCTGCCATTTTCGCCACCACGCGCGACGTACAATTCATATGCTCGTTTCGCGAGCTCTTCCGATGTAGGGGCGCTCTCCTCCGTGTCAACCATTGAAGTAACCTCCCATGTTTAATCACCTTTTAAGTGTTACTCTGCGCTAATGTTCGCTCCATAAGGTAAAGAGTGTATTTGTTGGAGGACAACTCCGTGTGCCGCAACTGAGGCGTCTCGCCATGACCGAGGAAGGTGACGGCTCCTGCGCTGGAGCCATGGCCCCGACAGCTCAGAGGTCATTGGCGTCGCCTTCTTTCCTAAAGGCGGGAGCCTGCCCCTCACGAGGCGTTCCTGGCCTGGCAATCTATACAACTTTCCGAGGCCCCACATGTCTAGTTTTGAGGGGGTGCAGTACATTTCTATTCCCCTGCGATTTGAATTCGACCGGACGCCAGGTAGCCTTGAGGACCGTTTGGCAAAAGACTCTCCGACGAGCGAAGGTTACTTACTTTCGGATTTATGATTTAGGATCCACGTATGCCACTCGCCTCAGCGCGGGCGGCGTAGCCGCCGAGTGGGTGACACAATTACTTCGCCAAGGGGACTCTCAGATCTTCAGACGCTACTCGCAAATGAAACTGCAAATGAAGAGAGAAGCTCTGGAGAAAATCAGCCGCCAGGCCAATGAAATGCCGTTGGATTCTGCCACAGCGATGGTTCAGTGAAATCTATTTGGCACAGTTCTGGCGCAGTTGAGGCGAAATTGGTCAGATGGAGCAACAGTTCTGTTGGGAAGTCCCTTATAATCTTTACGTACTTCATGTCGGGGCGTAGCGCAGCCTGGTAGCGCGCCTGCCTTGGGCGCAGGAGGTCTGGAGTTCAAATCTCCACGCCCCGACCAATTCGTTTAACAGCATTGCCGTCGCCGTCAGTCTTTTCGCTCTTACCGTTTGAACCTTTCGATCTTGCTGGTTGCGCGGACCGAGAATGGCGCCAAGAACTGTGGAAGTGGCGTAGAGAATATCTACTTCTTCTCATAAATCGGTGCGGCTGCCGGGAGCGGCCGTCACGCTGGCAAAGCTGACGCAAGGGCACGGCGAAAATTTCTCTTGGGATGCCGCCAATCGTGCGCACAGTTTTTCTTGTTTTTCGATGGTTCTAGCTTCGCCGTTTAGCGTTCGGCCACGGTGACGCTCAGGGTGAATCCACGATGCACAACCGTGATCTTTGAGAAATGGACGAGTGCGACCGCGTCTTTGTATCAAAGAGGAGCGGCTTCAGCCTCGTCGACTGTCGAGTAGATCGTGAAGAGTGAACGAATGCGTGTCATCTCCAGGAGCGTGATGGCCTGCGCGTTCATCGCCGCGAACAACAGTTTTCGGCGCGACTTCTGCGCGGAAAGATTCGCGCCCACCAAGGCACCGAGCCCCGCTGAGTCCACGTATGGTACGCCGCTGAAGTCGATGATCACGCTGGGCGAGGACTCCGCGCGCACAACGTTTTGAAACTCAAAAACCGTGTGAATACTCAACGGACCCCGCATGCTGAGGATTCGCTGACCCACGCGAGTTCCGTCGGATCTAACGATCTGAAGGTTTTCCAAGGGCATAGGCGAGGATTGTAATGAAATTTCTAGACTCCAAGAATTAAAATTCGGTTACAATCGCCGCGCTCCAGGGCTCTGCGGGGCCACGCCAGGCTCGATAGCGACGCGAGGCCCATATAGCCGGCGAGACTTTGGACAGGGCGACAATAGGCAAGAGTTTGCACATGTTAAAGTAATGGTTTCTGGGTACCGTTTTCCGTATTGAAACTAAAGGGTTTACCGGAAAGCATTGATTGGGGAGAATGGCATATTGCGTGCAGGGCATAGGGCGCAGGGATCTTACGGAGGTGTGCAGATGAAGTTGAACCGACTGTTTCTTGTGGGGGCACTGGTTGCAATGTCGCTGGCGATGTTTGGTGGCGCGGCAAAGGCGGATGGACTACCGCCTGGGGACCCGCTCTTCAAGGCTGGCGGAGATGCGCCCATCCCTGGTGAAGTCGCGGCACCTCTAATCATCAGCAACTTCGTTCTCTCTTGCGATACTGGGACATGCCCGGGATCTGGGGACGTTCCAACCGGCAACGATCCTTGCGGAATTAACCAAATGGGTCTTGAGAATACTTCGCCTTCGTGCTTCTTCGTGAACGACATCGAGATCAATGGGCATCCAGAAGCCATCAATTTCTTTGAGTTTGCAATTGGCGGGATTCCGCCAGGCCAAGAAGGTGTGAATTGCGCTCTGCTGAATGACACCCTACTTACCGGCTGCTCGGTCGTTTCCGATGGGGCTGGTGGCTCGCTGGTGGAGTTTACCGGGTCGATCCCCTATGGCACGGCTTTCTTGATCGACTTGGAAGGATTCCCCCAAAATGAATCGTTTTCCGGATACGCCAACGTACCCGAGCCGGGCACTCTGCCACTGCTTGGGTTGGGGTTGGTCGGCCTTCTGGCCTTCACCCGGAAGCGAATCTTTCAACAGGCTCAGTAGAGCGGCTCTATTTAGCCTTACTGAACTCTGCCACTAGCTTAACGAATTCCGGACGACCCTGAAGCGTAGTCAGCTCAGGGTCGTTTTGCGCTTGCTGGACTGAATATCCCTTTCCAAACGTCGCTCGAAGAGACTTCAATGCGTCATCCGGGCGGTTCGCCAGCGCGAATACGACCGCTTCCACGTACATCAGGTCCACATCCGCTGCATTGATTGAACGTGCGCGGCGGATGAATTCAATCGACTGCGAAGCATCGCCCTTCTTCCCGTAATACAGCGCCAGACCTTCCAACGCGTCGGTACTCTTCGGGTTGACCTCGAGTTCTTTGTAGGCAAGGGCGATGGCTTTGTCGTAGGTAGCGTTTGCCTTGTCACGCTGCCCGGACCAGCGGTACGAGTCGGCGAGATTTCCCATGAACAATTGGTCATTAGGATTCAATTCGACAGCTTTCTCGAACATCGGCACGGAATCGGGGTACCTCTTCAAGTAGAAATACGCCGTTCCGAGGTTCGAATACGCAAGATAGCTCGGTTGCAGCTGCAGAGACTTCTGAAAATATGGAATCGCTTCTTCATATTTGCCCTGCTGACAATAGGCGACCCCGAGATTCAGATAGCCAAAGGAATTGTCCGGTTCAAGCTCGGTCACGCGCTTATACGCAGCCAGCGCTTTGTCGTAATCTCCCACTGCAGAGTAGGCCTTGCCCAGTTGATTATAGTTGTACCAGTAATAGGAGTTGATCTGGACAGCCTTTTCGTAAGCCTGAAGTGCCTGTTCCTTTTCTCCTAGCGCAAGGAACGCTCCGCCCAATCCCCGATACCCGTCATCCGAATTCGGTTCAATAGCCAGTGCGCGCTTCAGCTCCGCGATGGCTTCCGCCGTTTTCCCTGTCCCCAAATAGACGCGGCCCAGGACAAAGTGCACTTCGGCTGAATTGTCATTTAAACGCTCCGCTTGCTCCGCCGCTGCGAGCGCCTTCTGGGCCCAGAAGGCGTCCTTTTTCTCCCGGTAGTTCACCAAGCTAGCCTCGGACAGGCCCGCGTATGCCAGAGCGAACCCTGGATCGTTCTTGAGCGCGTCCTGATAGAAGTTCATTGCCGCGTCGACGTTTTTCAGGTCCTGCTGCCCGCGCATGGCATTCCTGCCCTTCAAGTACAAATCGTAGGCCGCGATGTTCTCCGTAGCATGAACTCCTGCATTCGCGCGTTCATCGTTGGTCGGATTGATGTTTAATGCCGAGACGAGGGGATTGTAAATTTCGTCTTCGAGTGTGAATAGATCGCCTGTGACGCCATCGAATTGCTGGCTCCAAATCTCCTTATTGTTGGCGACATCCTCGAGTTTCAGAATGATCCGGATCTTGTCTCCTGAGCCCTGCATCGTTCCTTGCACGATCATGTTGGCGCCGAGGGCCTCTCCGATTTTCATCAGAGGCTGCTTCTGATTCACCTTTGAAGCGGCGTCCGTACCCGTGACGCGGATATCCTTCAACTGAAAGAGCTTAGTCGACAAGGCTTCCTGGATACCTTGGGCGAGGTAGCCAAGCTGGGATTCATCGCCCAGCACCTCCAGCGGTAGCACGGCAACGAACCGGCCGCTTTCGATGGGTGGGACGCCGGACACGGGACCGGTCTTGGGGCCCCTAAAGCCCGGAATCATGTGCCTGGTATACGGAATGGCGAATAAGAGGCCTACCAAAACAAGCACCGCCGCCCCTGCGGCGGCTCCAATCCAGCGTTTGTCCGTGAATTGCGGAATTTGAATCTGAACGGTTCGCGTGGTTCCGCCCATGCCCCGAGTAGTGGAGACGGTGGACCTGGCGCCCTGCAAATCAAGCACGATTTCATCGGCATGTTGGTATCGCACTGCCGGATCTCTTTCGAGGCAGCGCATGATTACCTGGACAAACCAGTTTGGGAGGTCCGGATTAATCGTCTTCGGGTTCTTGGGTTTCTCCTGAATCCGCTGATACATCACCTTCAGGGTCGATTCCCCGGTAAACGGCACGTCGCCCGTCACCATTTCATAAAGAATCAGTCCATAGGCATACAGATCGCTCCGTAGATCCGCAGGCTTGCCCTCCACCTGTTCAGGAGACATGTAACGCGGCGTGCCCATAAAGGCGCCGGTACGGGTCATCTGCACTGCGCTTTCTTCAAACGACCGCGCCAGTCCAAAGTCGGAGACGTACAGATGATCGTCTTTGCCGACGAGTATGTTTTGAGGTTTCAGATCCCGGTGGATCACGTTTTCGGCCTGTGCAGCCGCGAGAGCCGCAGCAAGCTGGGTGGCGAAATTCACAACCCGGTCAAAAGGCAGTTTGGGAGTCGCCTGCAGGATATGGTGCAGGTCCGGCCCTTCGACATAGGCCATGGTGATGAACTTCACGTCACCGACTTCACCCATATCGTGAATGCGTAGGATGTTTGTATGCGAAATCTTGCTGGCTAGAAGAAGTTCCTGCTTAAACCGATTGAGGGCCTCGACGTCGGCCATTACGCCTTGCCGTACCACTTTGAGCGCGATCGTGCGGTCTAGGGTCTTGTCGTATGCCTTGTAGACTCTGCCCATTCCGCCTTGGCCGAGGAGAGCCTCGATCCGGTAGCGAGTACCAAAATCACTGCCAGCGGACAGCGCAGTAGGGTCAACCACACGGATAGTAGCCGAGTCGCTGATCGGCATAGGCGTGCCACAGTGACTGCAAGATTCGGCAAAATCAGGATTTGCGGTCGTGCACTGAGGGCAATTCATCTGACGAAAACCGTGGAAAATTGCTGGTTGCGTACGCTATGGATTCTTGGATTATCCTGCAGGATTCCATAACGCGCAACCATAATGTTACCGTGGAGTGCGTGAAAGCGAGTGGCGACTTGAGAGTCTTGCTTCGTCATGCAACGCGTCATGTGACGAGGTCACCCGGCTTCCCCTTTATATTGAACGACGAGAATTGTGATGTCGTCGGACTGCGCCGCTCCCTCGGAAAATAACCTCACGCTTTCGCGAATGGCTTCCGCGAGCTCTTCGACTGTTTGCCCCTTGAAATTCTTCAGGAGATCCTGCAACCGCTCTTCTTCGAACATTTCCGTTTTAACGTTGACCGCCTCGGAAACGCCGTCTGTATAGATCACTAAAAAGTCGCCCTTCTCCAACTTTACCGCGGCGCTTTCATATTCAGCTTCGGGAAACATTCCAACAGGAAAACTCGCGAGATCGAGCCTCTCAATGGCGCCGGAGCTGCGCCGAATGAGCGGAGGAACATGGCCTGCGTTGACATATTCGAAAGCACCCATTTTGTCGAGCACGCCGTAAAAAACCGTGGCATAGCGATCTCCGCCGGCACGTTCGCAAAGATACCGATTTACGCGCGAAAAGACACCCGTGAGGGCGATGTCCATAGAAGCCGTGGTGTAGAAAATTCCCTGGAGCAAGGTTGCGAGCAGCGCCGCCGGAATCCCCTTGCCGGAAATGTCTCCCAAGAAGAATCCGTGGCGTCCGCGGTCCAATTCGATCACGTCGAAGCAGTCTCCTCCGACTGAATAGCATGCCAGCGTGGAGCCGGCCATCGCGACATGCGGCAGATTCGGCAACTCCTTTGGAAGCAGCCCTTGCTGAATTTTGCTGGCGATTTCGATATCGTGATCGAGCCTCGCTTTGACGCGGCCGGCAGCGAACAGTCGCGCGTTTTCGATCAACGTCGCGGCTTCATGAGCTAGCGTTCGCACGACTTCGCGGTCGAGCGCCGAAAACGTGCTGGAGGGTGCGCGGCTGTCGAGATACAGAATTCCCAGGAGCTCGCTCTGGCGAGCCGCGACCGTCGCGTCAATCGCTTCGATCACGGGTTTCTTATCGATGGGAATTGCCACGACGGTATGGAGATCCAGGCGCGTAATGCTTTCGCCCTGATTCATGCGTCCCGCATCCGCGGCGTCCGCGATCGTATCGCCCACGATCAATTCGCGCCGGGAACTCGCCACGCGCTTTACGACGCCCTGCGAGACCTGCATTTCTTCGGGGCGAAGAGTGCCGCGCTGCGAGTTTCGCGCCACCGCAGTTTCCAATTGGCCTGCTGGATTCGCCAGCAGGAGCACGCCACGCTCTGTTCGTGTTACCGCTATCGCTGCGTCGACGACGCTCGACAGAATGTCCTCGAGTGAAAGCCCGGAGCTCAGGGACCTGGCAACATCGAGGAGGACGCCCAAATGGTGAAGTTCGCGTGCCCCCGCCTCAGATGGAGCCGGGGCTTCGATGCGTTCCACGAGTTCGTCAATGGTTGCGCCTTCGCCGACATAGATGACTCGATAAGAATCCGGAACGCCAAAGTCTATTTGGTCGCTCACCTTCAGTTCGTGGCGGATGATCTTCTCGCCATTCACGAAAGTGCCGTGGCTGCTGCCCATGTCTTCAAGTACCATTGTCCCGCCGACGTCCGTGATCTGGGCTTGTTGCCGGCTCACGCGACTGTCGCGCAGTGTGAGTTCATTTCCAGCCTGGCGGCCGATGCGGAACGGGAAGATGGCAATGGCGACATCGCGGCGCGAGCCATTCGGATCAACCACGACAAGCCTTGGACCGCTAGACATAATTCGCTGCCGCCTTGACGGATGAGGTCATGAATTGCTGTTATGCGGGAACACCGCATATGGTAGGGAATATGGGGGGCGAAGTAAACAGGAAGGACCACGATGAGATTTGACGCGATAATCATTGGTTCGGGACAGGGCGGTAATCCCCTGGCCTACGCCCTGGCAGACCGCGGCTGGTCGGTGGCCTTGATCGAAAAGGCCAATTTAGGCGGAACCTGTGTCAACACGGGCTGTACACCAACCAAGACCATGGTGGCGTCCGCACAAATTGCGCACTATGCGCGCAATGCATCTCGATGGGGTGTGAAAGTCGAAAATGTCTGTGTGGATCTTCCCGCCATCGTGGCTCGCAAGAACGCGGTAGTGGAGAAATTTCGTTCCGGTCACGAGCGCAATGTCGAAAAGCGTCCCAATCTGCATCTGTATCGCGGCCATGCCCGTTTTCTCGCGGAGCGAAAGCTGCAAGTAGGCGAAGACATCATCGAGGGGGAGCGGATATTCATCAACGTGGGGACGCATCCGGCCACTCCACATTTAGAGGGTCTCGAAACGGCTGGATATCTGACCAACGAGTCGCTCATGGAACTGCAGCAAATTCCCGAGCATTTGATCGTGCTGGGCGGCGGTTACATCGGCCTCGAATTCGGGCAGATGTTTCGCAGGTTCGGCAGCCGCGTCACGGTGATTCACCGCGGAAATCAATTGCTTGCGCGGGAAGATGCCGACGTTGCCGAAGGATTGCGAAAGGCGCTCGAAGCCGACGGCATCGAATTCCACATGAACTCGGACGCCACCAAGGTTGAAAAGCGCCAGGGTGAAACAATTGTCACGAAAACGACCGGCGACAAGACGGAAGGCATTACCGGCACGCATCTGCTCGCGGCCACCGGCCGGGGGCCCAATACCGATGACCTTGGTCTAGACAAAGCGGGAGTGGCGATCGATTCGCACGGATACATTCTGGTGAATGAGAGGCTCGAAACGGGAGTACCGAGCGTTTGGGCTTTGGGCGACGTGAAGGGTGGCCCGGCGTTCACGCACATTTCCTACAACGACTATCAGGTTGTGTACGGCAACATTATTGACGGCAAGAATCTGACTATCGAGAATCGCTACCTTCCTTATTCGCTCTTCACCGACCCCCAGCTTGGCCGAGTGGGCTTAACTGAGAAAGAAGCTCGAGCCACGGGTCGGAAGCTGAAAATAGGAACATATCCAATGGTCTCCGTCTCGCGCGCGATCGAGCGCGATGAAACGGCAGGATTCATGAAAATAATCGTGGACGCGGAAAGCGATCGAATTTTAGGCGCGTCGATTCTAGCCACTGAGGGTGGAGAATTGGTGCAGATTCTTGGCGCGATGATTCTCGCCAAAGCGCCTTACACGGTTTTGAAGGGTGCCGTTTACATCCATCCCACTTTGGCGGAGGGATTTTTTGGCCTGATGGAATCGGTCAAGCCGGTGAACTAACTCCCGGTTGCAACACCGCCGAGTTATGGAGCTTGCGACTCGCGTTTCAGCGGCCGGACGAGCAATGTTAGGACGAAGCCTCCGACCAGCAGGATCGCAAGCACGCGCAACGGTCGATCGTAAATGTGAACGCGGCTCTCGCCGGGAGCAAGACTAGCCTTGGCCCGTTCCGAAAGCTGCGTAATGATGACCGGCCCCGCGACGGCGGCCGCGCTCCATGCTGTTAAAATTGCTCCGTGAATGGCGCCGACGTTGTCCTCGCCGAAGATATCCGCCAGAAACGCCGGAACTGTAGAAAAACCGCCGCCGTACATCGTAAACACGGTGAAAATCGCCGCTTCGAATACCACCCATGCGCCTTTCGCAGCGAAGCCGGGAATCAGCAGAAATAATACGAACTGAACAACGAAGAACGTCAAATAGGTAGTGCGTCGGCCGATGTAATCGGAAAGCGAAGCCCAGAAGAATCGCCCGCCCGCGTTGAAAAGACTGATGAGGGAAACGACTACTCCGGCTTCGAGCGCTGTCTTCCTGAACATATCCTGCATCATCGGCGACGCCTGCGCGAGAATTCCAATCCCTGCTGTCACATTGATGAAAAGAATGCCCCAGAGTAGATAGAACTGCACCGTGCCAAGCGCGGCGTTTCGGCTGACGCTGCGAGTCGTAATCATCGTGTTCGTCTGCGCGGGAGGTGTCCAGCCGGCGGGTCTCCAGCCTTGGGGCGGCCGGCGGATGATCCGGGCGCCGATCATCATAATGATGAAATACGTGACGCCAAGAATCATGATCGTGCGAGCCACGCCAAAAAGGCCCATGAAATAAACGTTGAGATATCCCGCCAGAAAAGCGCCGCCGCCGAAACCCATAATGGCCATGCCCGTGGCCATGCCGCGCCTGTCCGGGAACCATTTCACCAGGGTGCTGACCGGAGCAATATAGCCCAGTCCGCAGCCAATGCCGCCGATGATTCCCATCCCGATCCACACGAGGATCGGTTGCCGAAGGGCCAGACCGATGCCGCCGATGACGAGTCCGCTGCCGAAAAACAATGCCGCCGCGGTGGCCGCAGCCCGCGGGCCGCGCCGCTCCACCCAGGGCCCGCCAAATGCCGCGCTCAATCCCAGCAGCACGAGCGCAGTTGTGAAAGTCGTATACGGCGGACTGAACCACCAGGGCGACGTCGGGAAACAACGCCTTGATCGGACGATTAAACGTGCTCCACGCGTACACCGAACCGATGCAAATATGGATCGCGACGGCTGCAACTGGAATCAACCAACGATTGAATACGGGGCCAGCATCCGCGCGTTCGAGCTCGGCCGCTTGCGAAGTAGCCATCGAAGCATCTCCTGTGCTTTCGTATTTGGGAACCCACGGCTCAGAACTGAAAATATCGGCGACGCCCGCGCCGATTTGTCGGCAACTCATAACACGAAAGCTGCTGGGGAACAAACACGAATCGCATTGGACAATCGCGTTTCGATGTCGTCGAATGTTCATCCTGGCTTAACACGCGCGCAAACTGCGACCCAGAGCAGGTTTTGGCATCAACCCCGGATGAAATGCAAGGTGGCCGCGGGTGACGGTCGAGACGCGTGCTTTCGTTTTCCGCCTCATGCGGCCGCTCGTCCGTATACAATGACAAGGTTGCGCTGAGTCCGTCGGGCGCTTCCTACAATGGTCACACTGCAAACGATCAAAGCTGCCGCTGCGCGGATTCGCGACTCGATATTCCTGTCGCCATTCGTCCGCTCGGAGACCTTTTCCAAGCTGACCGGCAACTCGATCTTCTTCAAGCTGGAAAATCTACAGATGACCGGCTCCTACAAGGAACGCGGAGCGCTCAACAAGATTCTGCTGCTGACCGAAGACGAACGCGGCAAGGGAGTGATCGCCGCGTCGGCCGGCAACCACGCGCAGGCCGTCGCATATCACGCGACGAAGCGAGGAATCGCGGCGCAGATCTGCATGCCGCTGACGACACCGATTGTAAAAGTGACCGCTACGCGCGGCTACGGCGCCGAAGTGATTCTCTCCGGCACGAATTACGACGAAACATGCCAGGAAGCATTGCGCCGCTGCGAGCGGCTCGGTCTGACGTTCATTCATCCGTTCGATGATGAAGCCGTGATTTCAGGGCAGGGAAGCCTGGGCCTTGAGATGCTCGAACAGCAACCCGAAATCGACGTTCTCATCGTCCCCATCGGCGGCGGTGGTTTGATCGGCGGCGTCGCCTGCGCTGTCAAGGAAACCAATCCGAAGGTTCGAGTGATCGGCGTGCAAACGTCGAAGCTGCCTTCGATGAAGGCGGCGATCGAGAACGGTTCGCTCGGTTACTTTGCCTCCCAAGGTAACGATTGCCGATGGAATCGCGGTTCGCTGCGCCGGGGCCGTTACGTTTCCGCTGGTGCAGCGATACGTGGACGATATCGTCACGGTTGATGAGGAAGAGATCGCCAACGCGATTCTCCTGCTGCTCGAAAAAGAAAAGACGCTCACCGAAGGCGCCGGAGCGGTGGCCACGGCAGCCGTGCTGCAGCACAAGATCCCGCTGAGCGGCAAGAAAGTCGGAGTCTTTATCGGCGGCGGAAATATTGATGTGTCGCTGCTCTCGCGCATCATCGAGCGCGGTCTGGTGAAGGACGGCCGGCTGGTGCGGTTGCGCATTCATCTTCCCGATCATCCGGGCGCGCTCCAAAAGCTCGCCGGAGTGATCGCCGGACAGAAGGCCAACATCGTGGAGACGAATTACGACCGGGCGTACTACGGGGTCCTGCTCGGCGATACCGTAATTGACATCACCATGGAAACGCGCGGACCGGAAAATATCGCCGAACTTATGTCGGCTCTCGAAGCCGCAGGATACGCTCACGAACGCGTGCTTTAATGAGCCCACGCAAATTGAGCATCAGTGAGACTCGACGCGTCCTGAACGACATCCCGTTCAACAAGCTCCTTGGAATGCACGTCTCGCGCACACATCGCGACGGAGTAACGATTGAGTGCAAGATCGTGAGACGCCTGTTGAATAGCGCGCGAGTGCTCCACGGGGGCGTCGGTGCAGCTTTGGCCGACGCGGCTGTGGGCATCGCGCTCCATCGGCATTTTGGCGATCACCGCCCGATCACGACCGTCGAGATGAAAATCAATTATTTTCACCCGGTGAAGGAAGGGCGCATTTTCGCGCGATCACGCCTGCTTCGAGTCGGTTCGACTCTCTGTATCGGCCGCGTGGATCTTGCCGATGCGCAAGCTCGGGCCGTCGGCACAGCGCTGGTGACGTATATGATTCTTAGTGGCTCTGCATCCGCTTCCTCGTGAACCATGTTTTCGAAGCGCACCAATTGGAAACTCGAGGAAAACGCCTACACGCGCGCTCTGCATCGCCACAAGCAGAGCGGTAAATCAGTTCTCGACCTCACCGCTTCGAATCCCACCACGTGCGACTTCCGATATGACGATGCCGCGATACTTTCAGCTCTGCATGCGAAAGAATCGCTGCAATACGAACCCGAGCCGAAGGGGCTCGCTGTCCGCACGCGCGGCCGTCATTGAGTATTACCGGCAAAAAAATCCCGCTGCGCGCCTTGATCCTGACCGGTTAATTCTGACCACCGGTACGAGCGAGGCATATTCGTTTCTGTTTCGGCTTGCTGTGCGAGCCCGGGGACGAAATTGCAATCGCTCAACCCAGCTATCCGCTGTTCGATTTTCTCGCCACTATTCAGGACGTGAAGCTTTGCCCGTTTCGTTTGGTCTACGACCATGGCTGGCAAATCGACTTCCACGGATTGCAAAAAGCCATCGGCGCGCGGACGCGGGCAATACTGCTCGTTCATCCCAACAATCCGACGGGAAACTTCATCAAGGCTGATGAGGCCGAGCAGCTACAAAGCAATTTGCCGGGAACGCAATCTCGCGCTCGTGGTTGACGAGGTATTTCTCGATTACGAAATTCGAGCGGAGAAGTCGCGGACGTAAACGGCACGGCAGTTTCGTATTCCAGCAGTCAGGCGCTCACGTTCGTTCTGAGCGGGCTGAGCAAAATTGCAGCGCTGCCGCAAATGAAGGTGGGCTGGATCGTGGCGAGCGGTCCTGACGCGCTCGTGCGCGACGCCATCGCTCGGCTGGAAATTATTTCCGATACGTATCTTTCGCTCAGCGCGCATCTGCAACATGCTCTGCCCGCGCTGCTTGGCCAGCGCGAAAAGATGCAGAAGCAACTTCGCGACCGGATTAGCATCAACTTAGCGCAACTGGATAAATTGCTCGCGGGGCAAAAATTGGTCTCGCGTCTCGAAATCGAGGGAGGATGGTACGCGGTGCTGCGCGTGCCCGCCGTGCAATCGGACGAAGACCTTGCCATACGGTTGCTGGAGGAACATTCGGTGCTGGTGCAGCCGGGACACTTTTACGAATTGGCGGGCGAGGGGATATTTGATTGTCAGCTTGCTGACGCCAGCGAACCAATTCGCGGAGGGGATTCGCCGGCTGCTCGCGTGCGTTGCCGGAAAGTAAGACGGCAACGCACGCGACGCGCAATGCGACTGATTAGAGCAGTTACTTCTTCTTGCCGAAGGTGGCGCGAACGTAGGCCACCACGCCTTCAATTTGTTCCTTGCTCAAGGTGTTCTTGAACGGAGGCATGTTGTTCTTGCCGTCGGAGACTTGCGTCTGCATTTGTGCCACGCGTCATCTTCTGCACGACATCCGAATGGAGGTCGGGCGCCTTTAGAGCTTTGCCCGTCGCTGATCCGGTTCCATCCGCCGCGTGGCAGACGACGCAGTTCGATTTGTACGTCTGCTCGCCAGCAGCGTCATCGGCTGGTTTCGCTCCAGCCCGCGGCGCAAAACCCAATACGGCTAGAGCGATCGCAGCTCCTAGAACGATCGTAACGGACCGAAGACGCGCCGCGCGTTGGAACGAAGCCTCACCAGATGAACTTGAGTCGGAACCGGCTGACGAAACGCACCCTTGATTTTCGACCATCGATCCTCCGTGGGGATATTTGGCAGTCAAATTACGATTGCTGCCTATAATTCAAGAATATGTCGCTAAGAGCACGACCATTTTGCATCAGGGCCTTCCGGTCTGCAAAGGGAAACATGCATCCCTGGTTCAGTTAGATGCATGCCGGAGTCCCGGCGATGTTTCTCCATGAGGCCCAAGGCAGGGTACGGCGCGTTAAGCGCGGTCTACCGCAGGTTAGATCGATTGATGCTAAGTTGCCGTTCCGAACGAACCCAAGTAAACTGTTCAGCAGTGTCGTTCAGGTTCGGGGCGTAGCGCAGCCTGGCTAGCGCGCCTGGTTCGGGACCAGGAGGCCGGTGGTTCAAATCCACTCGCCCCGACCATACTTCCTAATCAACTCAAATCCCTCTAAGCATGATTCTTCCGGTAATCTTAACACCGTACGGGATCCCAGCGTTTCATCGTACTCCGGGGGCGAGAGTCGGAAACCGATCAATAGCATTCCCTCGATCTAAGTTGCTAGCACTCGACGATTGGTAAGGAGCCGATTCGACATGTGGAAGTCTAAGTCTTCCGACCCGTGGTCCATTGTCGTTATTGTTCTAACCGTAGGACTATTCATTCTGGCGGCATTCCTTAAAGGATTCACTCACGAACTGCTTCTCGAGGCGGGTGTTTTTCTCGTGTCGGTAAAGCTGATCATGATGGCGAGTAAGAACACCAGATCCGACAGCCGAATCTGAGGAGCAGTTGGACCGAATCGAGGAATTGCTCGCACGCAAGGGCCCGCAGAGCACTGATTGAAAAAGCCTGAAATTTCCAGCGACCGGGGGTTGCGCTCGTTCCGCAAGCGCAGGTTTTTCGCGCCGCTCCGGTTCAAATCCCGCTGTATGTTTGGCGGCGGATGAATTCGCCGCTGCCCGCTTTGCCCACAAATTTACCGTTGTCGATGATCGTTCGTCCGCGCGACAGCACGCTCTTGGGCACACCCTTGACGTGAATCCCCTCGAACATCGAATAATCCACGCGCATGTGATGTGTCGAGGCGCTGATCACCTGCTCGGCGTTTGTATCGAATACGACCAAGTCCGCATCCGAGCCGATAGCGATCGTGCCCTTGCGCGGATACAGCCCGAAAAGTTTTGCCGGTGCGGTCGCGACTAGCTGTACGAAACGGTTCGGCGAGAATCGCCCGCCATGCACGCCGCCTGTATATATCAGGCTCAGCCGGTGCTCGATCCCCGGCCCGCCGTTGGGAATCTTTGTGAAGTCGTCTTTCCCGAGTTCTTTCTGCTCCTTGAAGCAGAACGGGCAGTGATCGGTTGAAACCACCTGAAGCGTATCGCGCGCCAAGCCTTGCCACAGCTTTTCCTGGTGCCACTTCTCCCGCAGCGGCGGCGTGAACACATATTTGGCGCCCTCGAAACCCGGCGCTTCCATTTGCTCGAGCGACAAATAAAGATATTGCGGGCAAGTCTCCGCGTACGCCGGCACGCCGCGGTCGCGCGCCTCGCGCACTTTTTCGAGAGCGTCATTGCACGAAAGATGCACGATATAAACGGGCGCGCCCGCCATCTCGGCGAGCGCGATCGCCCGGCCGGTCGCTTCACCTTCCGTAGAAGTCGGACGCGTGAGCGCGTGATATTTTGGCGCGCGTTTGCCCTCTGCCAGCGCGCGCCGCACGATCACATCAATGACGCCGCCGTTCTCCGCGTGCATGCAGATCAGGCCACCGTATTTCGCCGCCTGGGACATTGCGCGGAAAATCGTTGCATCGTCTACCATCAGCACGCCGGGATAGGCCATGAACAGCTTGAAGCTCGAGACGCCCTTCCTGGATCAGCGCGCCCATTTCCTCCAGCTGCGCATCTCCCAGGTCGGTGATGATGCAATGGAACGCGTAATCGATCGCGGCCTTACGGTCGGCTTTCTTCATCCAGGTATCGAACGCCTGGCGCAAGCTCTGCCCCTTTTGCTGGATCGCAAAATCAATCAGCGTCGTCGTTCCGCCGAACGCCGCGGCGATTGTCCCCGATTCGAAATCGTCGGCGCTCGTCGTTCCGCCGAAGGGCATATCCAGATGCGTGTGTGCGTCGATTCCTCCGGGCATCACCAACATGCCGGTTGCGTCTATCACCTTGCCGGCGTTCTCGATGGGCAAACCGGATGCGATTGCCGCAATCTTGCCCCCCAGGATTCCGATGTCGCTCACGTAAGTGTCGGTCGCGGTGACTACGGTTCCATTCCTGATGACGGTGTCAAAACGCATCACGCCTCCCTCGATTCAGCGTGCAGGCATCTTATGGCATTCGCGAAAGCCGGTGCAACTCATCTCCGAAATGCTCGAAGATTCGCTTGCGGCACACAGAATCAAAAACGATGGCTCTGGGTCAGTTTTCCCGGTGCTAGAATAGCGGCCTCATAAGCACGAGCCGGAAGCGTGTCGTCCTACCTGGGCAGCTGCGATTCGGAGTCCAACCGGTTTCCCTATGCCGCTTCGCGAAACAGCGCCGAAGCTTTCCACGGAACAATACGAAAAGAACTTCGCCGAGATTTCGCCGGCAATGGATTCGCGGCAGGCCGCGATCGAAGCCGAGCGGTGCCTTTACTGTTTCGACGCGCCTTGTATCGCCGCGTGTCCCACGCACATAGACGTTCCCGCGTTCATCAAGAAAATTTCCACCCGCAATCTGCGCGGATCGGCCCGCGAAATTCTGACCGCGAATATTCTGGGACACAGCTGCGGGCGCGTTTGTCCCACCGAAGCGCTCTGCGAAGGCGCCTGCGTGATGCACGAGAAAGGCGAGTCGCCGATCGAAATCGGCCGCTTGCAGCGCTACGCCGTGGATTATGTCCTCGACAATAAAATTCAGCTCTTCAGCGCCGGCGCGCCCAATGGCAAGCGGGTGGCTTGCGTCGGTTCGGGTCCTGCATCGCTCGCCTGCGCCGCTGAACTCGCCAAGTGGGGATACGACGTCACGATATTTGACCGCAACGAGCTTCCTGGCGGCCTCAACAGCTACGGCATCGCCGCGTACAAGTCGCGCGCGGCCGATTCGATTCGCGAAGTCGATCTTGTCCGGCAGCTGGGAGTGAAATTCCAGCAAGAAATGGAAGTGGGCTCGAATATTTCCTTCGCGGAACTCGAAAAGCAATTCGACGCGATCTTCATAGGCGTTGGACTTGGCGAAACCTGGGCGCTAAATCTTCCCGGCGAAGATCTTCACGGCGTTTACGGTGCGATAGAATTCATCGAGAAAACGAAAATCCACCCGTTTCGTGAGGTCGAATTGGGCCGCCGCGTCGCCTGCATCGGCGCGGGCAATACCGCCATAGATGTCGTCACCGCAGCGCGCCGCCTTGGCGCCGAAACTGTTTATCTCGTGTACCGCCGTGGCGAACCCGAAATGCCCGCATTCGCTTACGAATACCAGCTTGCCAAGCAGGACGCAGTCAGTTTCCTATGGCAAACGCAGCCTATTCGCGTGCTCGGTGAAAATGGCGTTGTCACCGGTCTCGAATGTGTGAGAACGCAGCTCGGATCGCGCGGATGCAAAGAGCCGGCGTAGTCCTGCGCCAGTGCCCGGCACGGAATTCAAGCTCGATGTGGATATGGTTGTACGCGCGGTCGGACAAAAACCCGCCACGGATTTCCTGAAGGCCATCAGGGGTGTGGAAATCAATTCGGACGGCACGGTCAAAATCAACGACCGGCACCAAACGGGCCACGCAAAATATTTTGCCGGTGGCGATTGCACGAATGGCGGAAAAGAAGTGGTGGACGCAGTCGCTGAGGGCATGGCCGCAGCGCGCGGCCTCGATGCCTGGCTAGGTTCTCCACGCTAGCGCGCGAGCCGCCTTTGGTTCGTAGGGGCACGGCATGCCGTGCCCGGCGCAATTCCTTGGCGTGATGCTTCCCAACCAGCGCGCCGCCGGGTCGAAACGCTTTTCATCGTATTCGGAGGTAAACGATGGCTGATCTCAGCGTGAAATTTGCCGGCGTTACGAGCCCGAATCCTTTCTGGCTCGCCTCCGGCCCGCCCACCAACACTGGCGGCCAGGTGATGCGCGCGTTCGACGCGGGCTGGGGCGGCGCCGTTTGGAAAACGATCGGCGAACCCATCGTGAACACCAGTTCGCGCTACGGCGCGATCGATCTCAATGGCGTCAAGATGATGGGCCTGAACAACATCGAGTTGATCAGCGACCGTTCCACCTGAAACCAATTTCCGCGAAATTTACGAGGTCAAGAAACGATATCCCAAGAACCTGGTAATCGCGTCTCTGATGGTCGAATCCAAGCGCGAATCCTGGCACGCGATGGTGCGCCGCGCCGAGGAAGCCGGTTCCGATCTGCTCGAATTGAATTTCGGCTGTCCTCATGGCATGAGCGAGCGCGGAATGGGCGCCGCCGTCGGGCAAGTTCCGGAATACACGGAGATGATTACGTCGTGGGTGAAGGAAGTCGCACGCATTCCAGTGATCGTCAAACTCACGCCGAATGTGACCAGCGTTTCGCATATCGCCGCAGCCGCCGAGCGCGGCGGCGCCGACGCCGTCAGCCTGATCAACACGATCAATTCATTGATGGGCGTGGACCTTACGACTTTCGCGCCGCGCCCGGTCGTCGGCGGCAAATCGTCGCACGGCGGATACTGCGGCCCTGCGGTGAAACCCATCGCGCTGCATTTGCTTTCCACCGTGGCGAAGAATTCGCGCCTTCCCATCAGCGGCATCGGCGGCATCGGATACTGGAATGACGCGGCGGAGCACATTTCCCTTGGCGCCACCACGGTCCAGGTCTGCACCGCCGCAATGCACTACGGATTCCGCATCGTCGAGGACATGATCGATGGCCTTTCGCAATACATGGACGATCGCGGCTACCGCACCATCGAAGATTTTCGCGGCCGCGCAGTGCCGAACGTGAAGGACTGGGGCGACCTCGATCTGAATTACAAGGTCATCGCCGAAATTAATGCAGAGCTGTGCATCGGCTGCCAGCTCTGTTACGTCGCCTGCGAAGACGGCGCGCACCAGTGCATCGAGCCTTACAAGGACGTCCGTGAAGAAAAACGAGGGCGGCTTCGGCGTTCACGTTCCCGCGCATCATCGAGGAAGACTGCGTCGGCTGCAATTTGTGTGCGCTGGTCTGCCCGGTGGAGAATTGCATCACGATGAAGGAAGTGGACTCTGGCGAGCCACCCATGAGTTGGAACGACCGCGTACGCCAATCCACCGCCACGCTTAGCTTGCCGTTCCCCAGCGGCGATATAGCGTCGCTTGGGTGTCTGTAGGGAGCACCAGCATGCTCTGTGCCCGGCGCTGATCCTTGGCGCGTTGCGTAGGCCGATCTGGCAAACTGTTTCGTAGCGGCCGCCTTCAGGCGGGCGCCGTTCCTCCGCCAACGGCACTTTGCTCTGATTCGCCGCCATCAGGCCAATACGCGATAAAGCTCACGCCAAATCCCACGAACCACGCATAGTCATACAAGCACGCGCACCGGCGCATACACGAGCCCCACAAACGCCACTGCGCAGCCCGCCACCAGCGCCAGAATCGCCCTCCAATTCACGCCTCGCGTGAACTCATACACTCCGCCTCGCCGGTAAAGATCCTCAGCATTCAGAATTGTCTTCCGCCGCACGAAATAATCGCAGATCAAAATCCCCGCCACCGGCCCGAGAAATCCGGAATAGCCGACGAGCCAACCTGACACGTAATTGCCATAGCTCGCCAGCAGTTTCCACGGCTGCATCAACAACGCCGATCAAACACGTGATCATTCCGCCCGTGCGGAAACTAATTTTCCTCGGCCACAGATTCGAGAAATCATTCGCGGGCGAAACCACGTTCGCGGCCACGTTTACGTTGAGCGTCGCCATCAGCAGCGCCACCATCGCGATGACCACCGCGATCGGGCTCCCCAGCCGCGCCAGCACCGCCACCGGATCCCAAATCGCCTGGCCGAACACCACCACCGTCGCCGACGTGACCGCGATTCCGATGAACGAATAAAATGTCATCGTAGTCGGCAGGCCGAGCGCCTGCCCAACCATCTGTTCGCGCTGGCCCTTCGCGTAGCGCGTGAAGTCTGGAATGTTCAGCGCGACCGTCGCCCAGAACGCCACGACGCCCGTCAGCGACGGGACAAAGAATCGGAAAAATTCGCCGAATGTCTGGAATTTCGAAGGCGTCGCCAGCATCGGCCCAAATCCACCGGCCTTTGCGCGCGCCCAGAGCAGCAGCGCCACGCCAATCAACAGCAAGAACGGCGCGGTGATCCCCTGCAGAAAGCGAATCGTCTTGATGCCGCGCAAAATCACCACGAGATTCAGCAGCCAGAAGAACAAGAAACAAGCCGGTACGCCCCAGGTGACGTTCTTCCAGCTGGGCGCGAGCGCAACGATCATCGCGTTGATCGCTTCGCCGCCAATCCATGTCTGAATTCCGAACCAACCGCACGCCACGAGCGCCCGCAGCATTGCCGGTACATTTGCGCCAAGCACACCGAATGCCGAGCGCGCGAACACAGGGAAAGGAATTCCGTACTCCGCTCCGGCGTGCGCGTTCAGCAGCATCGGGACGAGCACCAGCACGTTGCCCAGAAACACGGTGAAAATCGCCTGCTTCCAGCTCATGCCTCCGGCGATCATCGAGCTGGCCAGCAGGTATGTGGGAATGTTCACGCTCATGGCGATCCAGAGCGCGGCGTAGTTGTACGTGCCCCACGTGCGTCGCTCGGCAGGCACCGGCGCCAGGTCTTCGTTGTATAGGGAACTGGAGCGGACCGCCTGCGCGTCAAAAGTTTCTGCGCGCGGCTCGCGGGCGGAAGGAATGATGGCGTCGCTCATCGCGATTCGGTGGCCATGCGTTAGCTCACGCTTTGGGCGGGGTGTAGTCGATGTAAACGGCTTTCAACTCCGTGTAGAAATCGATCGCCACGCGGCCCATTTCGCGCAGGCCCACTCCCGTCGCCTTCATCCCGCCAAACGGCATGTGCGCCTCGCTCATCACCGTCGGCGCATTCACATGCGTCATCCCGGTCTCGATGCGGTCAATGAACTCGAAAATCTTGCGCGCATCGTTCGTGTAGATCGAACTCGACAATCCGTACTTCACCGAATTCGCCACGCGCAATGCTTCCTCGAAATTCGGCACGCGAATCACGGAAAGCACAGGCCCGAAAATCTCCTCCTGCGCGATCGTGCTGTCCCACGGCACATGATCGAACACCGTCGGCGCGACAAAATAGCCGTTCTCGTAGTTACCGCCCGTCATCCGCCCGCCGCCGTGCAGCAGCCGCGCTTCTTTCTTCCCGATTTCGAGATACCGCAGCACCGTTTTCAGCTGCTGCTCATCGACGACCGGTCCCACGTCCACATCCGCGTCGAGCCCATTCCCGACTTTCAGCTTCCGCGCGTGCTCCACGATCATTTCCACGAACCGGTCCGCGATCGCCTCTTCCACCACCACGCGGCTCGTCGCCGTGCAGCGCTGTCCGCTCGATCCAAACGCTCCCAGGACCGCCGACTGCGTCGCGAGCGCCAGATCCGCGTCGCGCAGCACGACCACCGGATTTTTGCCGCCCATCTCGCACTGGCATTTCTTCATCTGCCGCGCCGCCAGCGAATAAATCAGGCTGCCCACTTCATTCGATCCCGTAAACGAAATCGCGCGCACGTCGGGATCGCGCAGCAGCTCGTCGCCAACTTCCTCGCCCGCGCCGAGAACCATGTTCAGCGACGCCCGCCGGGCGCGCCCGCCTCGTGCGAAAATCTCCACGACCTTCGCGGCGCACTCCGGCGTCAGCTCAGCAGGCTTCAGCACCATGGTATTACCCGCGACAAGCGCCGGCGCCGCTTTCCACACCGGAATCGCCACCGGAAAATTCCACGGCGTGATCGCGCCCACCACTCCCAGCGGCTGCTTGATCGTGTACGCAATGTTCTTGGCGGATTCGCTCGGAATCGTCTCGCCGCCCATCCGGCGCCCTTCACCCGCGGTGAACTCCAGAATGTTGATCGACCGCTGCACCTCGACGAGCGATTCCTTCACCGTCTTGCCTTCTTCGCGGCAAAGCGTGCGCGCCAAGGCGTCTTTCTGTTTTTCCATCAGCGCGGCTGCGCGCGCCAGTATTTTGCCTCGCGCTGGAGCCGGTGTGTCGCGCCATGCCGGAAACGCAGCCTTAGCGGCGGCAATGGCTTCGCGTACTTCCTCGCGCGTGGAAAGCGGCGCGACGCTGGTCACTTCCTGCAAGTTGGCGGGATTGCGCCGCTCAAGAGTTTGCCCCGAGCGGGACTCAACCCAGCGGCCATTGATGAAGTTACGGCAAAGCGGTGCGGTTACTGTCGCGGTCGTCATCGGAATCGCCTCAATCCGCGGCCTGCGGCAAGCCCGGCGTGCGCGTGCGCACGATCTCGTCGTAACTCTCCGGCCGCCGGTCGCGATAGAACTGCCACGTTGCCCGCACATCCTTGATTTCGTCGAAATCCAAATCCGCCACGACCAGCTCATCCTTGTCGCGACTGGCCTGCGCCACGATCTTGCCGCGAGGATTGCAGAAATAGCTCTTGCCGTAAAATTCGCCGATGCTCCACGGCTTTTCAGTCCCCACGCGATTGATCGCCGCGACAAAATATTGATTCGCCACCGCGTGCGCGGGCTGCTCCAGCTCCCACAGGTATTCGGACAGGCCGGCAACCGTGGCGGAGGGATTGAACACGATCTCCGCGCCGTTCAACCCCAGAACTCTCGCGCCCTCCGGAAAATGGCGATCGTAACAGATGTACACGCCGACCTTTCCGAACCGCGTTTGGAACACGGGATATCCGGCGTTCCCCGGCGTGAAATAAAATTTCTCCCAGAAACCCGGATGGCAGTGCGGAATGTGGTGCTTACGGTATTTTCCCAGGTAGCTTCCATCTGCGTCGAACACCACTGCGGTGTTGTAAAACAATCCGGCCATTTCGACTTCATAAATCGGCACGACCAGCACCATTTTGTATTTCTTGGCCAGCTTCTGCATGCGCACGAGCGTCGGTCCTTTGGGGACGCTCTCGGTCAGCTCGTACCACCGGGCGTTTTGCTCCGCGCAAAAGTACGGCCCGTAGAAAAGTTCCTGCAGTCCAAGGATTTGGACATCCTTTTTCGCCGCAGTCGCGATCATCTTCTCGTGCTTCGCGATCATTTTCTCTTTGATGTCCGCCAGCGAATATTTCTCCGGCGACCATTCGCAAGTAGCTTGGATGACACCACAACGCACGATCCGCGGCATCGAATGCCTCCTGTGTGCTCGTGGGAGCAGTCTACTATTCGCCCCGAATCGCGACAAGGATGTACGCTCGCTCGGTATTGTCTCGCAGTGGGGATAGCGATTAGCTACTGCTCGCTAGGTTCGCTTGTAAAACGGCGGAATATTCGCATCGTAGTTCACCCACACCGATTTGGCATCGGTGTAGTCATGCACGGCTTCGAACCCCATCTCGCGCCCGTATCCGGATTGCCCGACGCCCCCGAAGGGCGATCCTGGGCTGACGCGCTTGTATGAATTGACCCAGACCATTCCCGAACGAATCGCGGCGGCGACGCGATGGCCTCGCTGCAGGTCGCGCGTCCACAATCCACCGCCGAGTCCATATTGAGTGGAATTAGCGATGTCGATCACTTCCGCCTCATCCTTGAAGCGCGTGATCGCGACGAATGGCCCGAAGACTTCCTCCTGGCAAACGCGATCGGAAGGCTTTGCCGTAACAACGGTCGGCTCGATATAGCATCCTGCACGGAGCGCTGGGTCGGCTGGTGCTTTCCCGCCAGTCAGAATCGTGCTGCCCTGTTCCCGCGCCACTTGAATGTAGTTGATCACGCGATCGCGGTGTCCCGGCGAAGTGAGAGGCCCCATCTCCGTGGCGGGATCGAGAGGATTTCCCACGCGAATGGATTTCGTGAGCGCGAGGAACTTTTCAGTGAATTCGTCCGCAATCTTTTCCTGAAGCAGCAGGCGAGAGCCCGCAATACAAGCCTGCCCCTGATTGTGAAAGATCGCAAATGCAGAGCCATTCACGGCGGCTTCGAGCGGAGCGTCGTCGAACACGATGTTCGCCCCCTTGCCACCAAGTTCCAGCTGCACGCGCTTCAGATTTCCCGCGGACGCTTGAACGATTTTCCTGCCTACGACCGTCGAGCCCGTGAAAGCGATCTTGTCGATGCCGGGATGCTCGGCAATGTACTGGCCCGCCACGTTTCCATATCCGGGCACAATATTGACTACACCGGGCGGAATGCCAACCTGCGCGATGAGCCGTGCGACCCGAAGAGTGGTCAAGGGCGTCAGCTCGGCGGGTTTCAGCACGACCGTGTTTCCGGCCGCAAGCGCCGGCCCCATCTTCCAGCTCGTGAACATCAGCGGAAAATTCCACGGCACGATTTGACCGATCACGCCGATCGGCTCGCGCGTTACGTAGTTGAGAAAACCGGGATCAACCGGTATCACGCTGCCTTCGTTTTTGTCCGCCATGCCGGCGAAGTAGCGAAAGGTCGCCGCAGTGCGCGGCACGTCCAGTCCGCGCGTGTCCCGGATCGGATGGCCGGTATCGAGGCTTTCCAACTCCGCAAGATATGCGGCGTCCGCTTCGATCGCGTCCGCCAATTTCAGCAGCAAACGACCGCGTTCGGCGGCGGCCATTCGTTTCCATGCAGGGAACGCCCGACGCGCCGCTTCGACCGCGCGGTCTATGTCAGCTGGTCTGGCTTCGGAAATTTCGGCGAGCGTGCTGTTGTCGTGCGGATTGGTGACCGGGATGCGCCCACTATCGGCCGAGTCTACGAATTCGCCGCCGATGAAAAGTCGCGTCTCGATCTCGAGTTGCGGGGGCGCACCGGTCTGCGCCGCCATGCTCAAAACTCCACTGGGTAAGGCTTTAGTTCGCCGCCCGAGTAGCGCTTTGGCAAAGTACTGTCGTTATTCTCCCAAACGATCAGGATGGAGCGTTTCGGAGAATATCCTTTGTGTCGGATATCCGCAGGCATCGCCGCCACGTCGCCGGCCTTCATAGTGACCTTGGCTCGGGGATTGCCGGTTTTTCCATCCGCGACTTCCCAGGTGATTTCGTCGCAGACCTGGATAAACCATTCGACGCGATCGTTCCCGTGGAATATCGGCAGAATGTATTCTTCCGTTGTCGCGCAGATCTGGCTGTCCTTCACGTTTGAAACAACCGAGGGATTCCACGTCACGTCCGAGCGCGACGCATACGCGAACATATTGAACGCGTGGACTTCGCCTTCGAAGCCTGGCTCGGCGTGCACTTCCGGGGAATCCTGCGGCACGTCGGTAAATTGCCGGTTTACGGGTTGTCCCGCTGCATCGGTGCGATAGGGAAGATCGCCCGGCAACCCCACCATCCGTGGCGACACGATGCGCTCCCGCTTCAGCGCCTTGGTATTGCTGCCGTGCTTGCGTCCATAAGCGTTACCGGTTTCGTCGGGTGCGGCGTAAGGATCAAAACCCTCGTTGGTCCAATCATCGAGCATCTGCTCGAAAACCTTCTTCAGGTCTTTCGATTCGAATGTTTCCACGTAGCTAAGATTCTTAGTGTGATAGGCCTCGTTCAAAAGACCCGCAAACAATTCGACCGTGCCGTAGTGGTTGATCGTCCCGATCACATGATCGAAATTCACGGTGCCGTAGAAGAAGCCCCAGCCGACGTCGCGCATCAGCGCGCGCAGGAAGGCGTCCACGGGCATCGTGTGAATGCCCTTCGGATAGCGGATATGCGCAAAATATTCGTCGCGTTCGAAACCGAATTTGCCGATGGCGAAAGTCTTGTACCCAAGGTCCTTTGTTGCGCTCGTATTTGTAACTGGAGTTGCTGTGCTCATCTCGGTCACCCTTTCCATCAAATCTCGTTCGGAATCGAAGTTTTATCGTTACTTCGTCTGGCAGATCTCTCCCCAGCGTTCGATAGTGTGATCGCCCTTGATCGTCTGCAGCAGTAGGACGGCGGGCGCTGCACTTCGGAATTGATACGCAGCTCCCTTTGGCAATAACGCCATATGGCCGCGCCACGCCTTGATCCAGCCCATTTTCTTGCCCTTCGGCTCACTATCGAGCTTCACAGTGCCTTCTTTGCTGTCCGGAACGAGCGCCTTCTCGGGCTTGATCAGATGGATTTCGACCGTGCCGTCCATGATCAGAGCCGATTCGTCGTGCGAGGCCGAGTACCACGGCGACGTGCCTTCCGCTCGAATCGCTTCAATCACGTAGCGCAAGTTCTGTCCCACGGCTACCTTTTCGTAGGGCTTCGATTTGGACGCAACCTCGAATACGTTCGAGAGAACGTAGTGCTTCGGGTTGCCATCAATGATGTCGACGTGTCCCTTTTCAAAATTCTTCAGTGAACCGAACACGGTGTGCGCGGCAGTCATGGGTTTCCGCTCCTTTTACAGTTTGCCTAGCGAGGTTAGTCCGCGGTGCTGCGGCAGGCTTGCAGAAACTCCACTTCGATGAACAGGTTCTTGACTTGGCCCGGCGAGCCCGAGTTTCGCCCCACGTTCCAGTACGTCTAGTGGAGTTTTCGACGGCGATAGGCCGCGGGGGATACACCCAAAAGATGCTGGAACCAGTTGGAGAGATGGCTCTGCGAGGAAAAGCCGGACGCCAGCGCGACATCCACGATCGGCGAGTCGGTATTCCGCAAAAGCTCCATCGCGCGGTCAATACGGCGCCGAAGCACGTATTGATGCGGCGGCTGACCGAAAGCCGCCTTGAAGACGCGCGGCAAATAAAGTGGGCTGATGGACACTTCCGCAGCCATGGCATCGAGGCTCAGATCACCATCGAGGTTATCTTCGATGAAACCGACCAGACGCCGCATCTTCCATCCGGACATTCCCTGCAACGACGGCACGCGGGATGGCCGGGAGCGAGACGAATATTCTCGCGCAAGGTGTACGGCAAGCATCTGCGCAAGCGTATCGGTATAAAGCCCATCCTTCACCGTGCCATCCCGCAAAGCGGAGGCGATTGAAAGACAAAGCTGCTCGAGCAGGGGATCGAGAACCGCGAAGCGCGGCACGATTTCGGCCGCGGAGGCATCGCAGCCATACATCTCGCTCACCGCCGCCGCGTAAATAGACTGGCGCAAATACACTTGAAGAATTTCCGGGCGCCCGGCGTGCTGCCATTGAGTCGTCGCACCGCCGGGAGTCAAAGTCAGGCAGCGTGGCCCGATAAGCGCTCTTTCGCGACGGGCACCCTCAATCTTGCGTGACACTTCCGTTGGGCGAGACAAATGGTAGATCAGGGAAGGATGGCAAATCGCGGATTCCGTGGCCTGGAACGGAGCTTCTTCCATGATGGCCGCGTAGATCGAACGCCATCCGGCATCCTGGCTGTGAACGATCAAGCGATTATCGGGCCTGAACGCTCGGCCATGCGTCTGACGAACCGTAAAAACCTGATTCGAGCCAGGAATCACGCCATTCCCCCGAAGTGAAAACAGAGCCGTTACCGATCTTGGGCGTGATTCTGCAACAGAACCTCGGGACGGTCAAGTCGAATACCTCGCGCACCTCGTCAGCGATCGCGCGAAACTGCCTCATTACAATGGAGATAATTGAGCAGTAGCCTGCCCACCAGGAATCTACGCTAGTGCGCGCAAGCTATCGTGCCGCCGCAGATTCGACCGGCAGGACGTTCACCGATCGGCTCCCCGCTTTTCTCGGAGACGTCTCCTTGAGGAATAGGCAGACCACAATGCCGAGGATTACTCCAACAAGCGCCAATTCAAGAATATTCTGGATGCCGTAGTGCTGCGCAACGTATCCGGCCAATGACGGCGCTATGCCACCTCCGAAGATTTCGCCCGAGCCGACCACGATCCCGATCGCTGATGAAACCAACCCAATCGGTGCAGCCTCCGTCGCGATAGGACCAGTCAGCAGCCCGACCACGCCGAGGCACCAAAACGAAATAACGCCCAAGATCGCGAAAAGGAGCATGGGATTGGGACCGATGCCGATGAATATCCGGACGAAGATTGCGGCACCGATGAAGCTCACAATGGCCATGAGCTTGCGCCCGAAGACGTCGGACAATCCGGGCACTCCGATTTGGCCAAGAAAGCCGCCGAAGCCGATAGCTGACGTCACGAATCCCATTTGCCCGGCGGTGAGGTGCAAATAATCCACCAGGTAATTCGGCAGCATCGCGCTTAGCACGAACACGCCGGTCATCGCGCAGAGCAACGCGGCCATGCACAGGCCGATATTGCGATGGCGAAAAATCTCCATCCAAGGAAGGCGGCCGGCACTTTCAAGCTGTGACTTTTCCGGCGCCGCCTCGCGAATCACTAGATACATAAAGATTCCCACGATCAATCCGGGTATCGCGGCGATGAAGAATACCCAACGCCAGTTCGGGACCACATTTAGCAGCTGCGTGGCGATAATCGGCCCGAGGCCTAGTCCGAAAAGCGCGAACGCGCTCTGCTGAATTCCCTGGTTGAATCCGCGCCGGTCTGGCTTGGAAGCCTCGTTCGTCGCGGCAAAGCTTGTGGGGCAGAACGATCCCTCGGTCAGGCCCATGATTCCCCGAATCAGAATTAAGCTCAGGAACCCTGTCGCCAGTCCCGACAGCCCGGAGAGGATCGAGAAAATGAAAATTGCGGGAATCAGCACTTTCCGGCGGCCGATTTTGTCCGAAACCCCGCCCATCACTGCCGCGAAAAAGCCCCAGCACAGGCCCAGAATTCCAACGATGTTTCCGAGGTCCTGATAGTTCAGGTGCAGATCTTTCATCATCGAGGGAAACAGCGGAGCAATGATCCATCGGTCCAGGCCCACGAGACCGAATCCCAAGCCAAGCAGCGTTACCGCCTTCCATTCGTACGAAGTGTCCCATTTTCGCGATTCGGCCATTTCCCCCGTCTCCTTTTGCCTTCACCCAACCTGTCGTTTGCTTCGATGTGCAGTGTCGCCCAGGAATTCAAGACTCCGCGCCCCGCGAGCGTGACCTGCACCGATCAGCGTCGGCGCGCTCCGCCTGCTTCACATGGTAGGAAGATCGAATTTGAGGAAAAGTAATCCATCACCGCCGATATGGCTTGCAGAATCCACACTCCGCTGAACAGAATAATGACTTGTGATTCAACTCAGCCGCGCCGCTTTTTCGATGTTATTGGCTGGGGCTGGCAGCGGCTTGTCGCGCAACTCGCCACGAGGTCACGATTCTGTCCAATCAAGTGGAATTTCTGCAATCTGCAAGATGGCATCCTCTGCTATTTCAACATCCGCCGTCGTGGTGTGCCACGGCGAAGATCGTCTCTAGGAGCACATGGTGGGTAACGTGAATCGGTCCAGAGTTCTGGCGCTTTCGTTGCTGCTGGTCGGGCTGCTGAGTTTACCGGCGTACGCGCAGACCGATCCCAGCGGCGAATGGGAAAACAGATTTCACGAGGACGAGCCAGAGCGCGTCCCGGGCCCGGAAATTGGCGACTATCTCGGTTTGCCGATCAATGATGCCGCGCGCCTGAGGGGTGATAGCTGGGTCGCGACGTTGCTCGAGCTGCCCGAGAATCAATGCCGGCCGCATCCTTCTGATTACGCCTGGCGCGGCCCCGCGCTGCTGCGAATCTGGAAGGAAGTTGATCCGGAAACCCAGAAACTCATCGCCTATCACACGCATATATCCTGGCAGTCGCCCGAGCAAACTATTTACATGGATGGACGCCCCCATCCTCCTGCCTACGCGCTCCACACCTGGCAGGGCTTCTCGACCGGTAAGTGGCAGGGAGACGTTCTTGAAGTGACCACGGACCATCTAAAAGAAGGCTGGATTCGGCGGAATGGCATCCCCCGCAGCGATCGAGCAACGATCAACACTTACTTCATGCGCCACGGCAACTCGCTTACCGTCGCGGTCGTCATTTTCGATCCCGCGTACCTGACCGAGCCGTTTATTCGCACGACCGATTTCATGAGCTCTCCTCAACAGGCAATCGGGCCGTATCCCTGCGAATCCGTTGACGAAGTGAATCGTCCGCCGGGCACTGTGCCAAATCACCTGCCGGGAGCGAATCCGTTCCTCAACGAATTTCCCGCCGCATATGGAATTCCGCCCGAAGCGGCCCGAGGCGGTGCGGAAACGATGTATCCCGAATACAGAGTGAAGCTGAAGACCATGAAAACGCTGCCGCGCCCGGCGGGAAAACATACCGACAGATGAAACCCTTCTCCCAGGGGATTGCTCTCGCCGTCGGCGCGCTCGTGCTGGCGGTCGCCGTTCCTTCGCCCCTAAGCGGCCAGGGGAACACGGACGCCGCTGATGGTGTCGTCCACGTGCTGCCCGTGCAGGGCAACGTCTACATGCTGGTCGGCGCCGGCGCCAACATTACCGTACAAGTTGGAAACACTGGAGTGCTGTTGGTGGACACCGGCCTCGCCTCGACGAGCGACAAACTACTTGCCGCCGTGCGTACGCTTTCCGACAAGCCGATTCGCTACATTGTGGACACCACGGATGACCCGGATCACGCTGGCGGCAACGAGGCGATTGCGAAAACTGGCAGCACAATCACCGGGGGTAATGTCGTGGGCGACATCGGCGCCAGCGCCGGCGACACCGCTGCGGTCATATCCTTTCAAACCATTCTCGATCGGATGAGCGCGTCTCCCGGAAAGCCGTTTGCAATGCCGCAGGGCGCGTGGCCCACCGATGCCTACGAATCTCCGCAGAAAAGTTTCTGGTTCAATGGCGATAGCATTCGCATCTTTCACCAGCCGGGCCATACGGATGGCGACAGCATCGTTTATTTTCGCCGCGCCGATGTCGTCAGCGCGGGAGAAATCTTCCGGACAGACGGCTATCCGGTCATTGACCTAGCTCGCGGCGGCAGCATTCAGGGAATTCTTGACGGATTAAATCATCTTCTTGACCTCACCATTCCCGCGGACGACAAGAGCAAGGACGAGGGCGGCACGCTCGTGATTCCGGGCCACGGGCGGCTCTGCGACCAGGCCGACGTGGTCGTGTATCAGGAGATGGTCACGATCATTCGCGACCGCATTCAAGACATGGTGAACAGGGGGCTGACGCTCGAGCAGGTAAAAGCAGCAAAACCTACCAGAGATTACGACCCGCTGTATGGCGCGACCGCGGGACCATGGACAACCGATATGTTTGTCGAGGCTGTATACAGGAGCTTGAGTGCGAAACACTAGAGCATCTAGCGGGCCTGAGAGCCTCACAAGAATTCTACTACTGGCCGCCGCAGCGATCGTGTGCCTCGTGACGCCGCCTCGCGCGCTGGCTCAGTTCGGTTTCCCTCCGCCCCAGCCTCCTGTAAATGCGCGGGCAATTGCCCCGCTGGACCTAACGGGCTATTGGGTGTCCCTCGTCACCGAAGACTGGCGGTATCGAATGATTACTCCGGCCAAAGGCGATTATGCCAGCGTGCCTCTAAACTCCGAAGGCAAGCGCGTCGCGGATACTTGGGATCCAGCGAAGGACGAAGCGAGCGGCGATCGATGCAAATCGTACGGTGCCGCTGCCATCATGCGCGTCCCCACGCGTCTGCATATATCGTGGGACAACGACAACACTCTGCGCGTCGAGACCGATGCAGGAACGCAGACTCGCCTCCTTCATTTTGGCGCTTCACCTCCGGCGCAATTTACTCCGCAACTGCAGGGTTATTCCGTCGCGGAATGGGACGGCCTGAGGAGAAATGGGTTCTTGAATTTGAGCGCCTTCGGGTCCGCGCCGGGTGCCCCGCGACCAGCGCCAGAGGGCTATTTGAAAGTCGTTACCACGCACCTGAGTCCCGGATACCTGCGTAAGAACGGCGTCCCTTACAGCGCCAACGCCTCCGTCGAAGAAGATTTCGACAGCTTTAGGACGCCCAACGGCGAACAATGGCTCGTGGTCACGACAATCGTCACCGACCCGCAATATCTCGCACAGCCGTTCATCACCAGCACGCACTTCAAAGAACAGGCCGATGCTTTTGGATGGAGTCCCACGCCGTGCGAAGCGAAATAGCGGGAAATGGTTTGGAGCAATCGCGAGCAACAATCAGATACGTGTGAGCGCGGTAGCTTCGTCTTCAGCAAGATCGAGCACGGTATCCAGCCGGACCATTTTCAGCAGCATCAGGATGCGCTTCGTCGCGGAAAAGTAAGTGCATTTCCCGCCGGCGCGCTTCAGTGTTGTGAACGCGCGAACCAGCGAGCCGATTCCCGAGCTATCCAGATCCGTAACTCCCGCCAGGTTGATCGCGACGTGCGTGGAACCGGAGTCCACCAGCTGCTGGACCTGACTCCGGAAGCCTTCTTCGTCCTTGCCGAGTTTTAGCGGCCCTTCCAGATCCAGAATCGTAGCCGGGCCGGCCTTGCGGATTCGAATGTTCACATTGCCTCTTTGCGTAGTGCCAAACTAACCGAATTGGGTTTCGCGATCAAGGCCCGTGATGCACTTCCTTGACCTATCAGCGCTCCATTTGTTAGGCTGCGCCGTCCGTTCTTTATCGCGCTTTCCGGCGTTTTACGCGACCGAAGACCGTTCGTGTCCCTCCCCGGGAGAATCATGGAAACGTCTGCCGCGCTCTTCGAACTGGCGAGCGTGTCTCTTGCGTGCCGCGATCAGGATACACTTTTAAAGACGGTCGCCGCGCGCGTCGCTGCAGCTGTCGGCGCGCGCGCTGTGCTCATCTGGATCGGCGCCCCGGACCCTGGCCTCGTTTGTCGGTCGCGCTGGAGCGATCCTGGCGAGCGAATCACTCCTGCCGATGGTCCCATTTCCGAAGGTTTACTCGCCGAAGTCTGCGAATCCGGTGAAGCGAGACGTCTAGGAGCGAAGCAGATCGACGCCGATAATCTTTCGCATCTCGACGAACCCAGCCGAGGCCGCGTGAAATCCGCAGTCTACGCACCTTTGCCGGGCGGACTGGGTTGGCAGGGAGTTCTCGAAGTATTGGGCAAGCGTAGCGGGGAATTCACAGCTGAAGATGCGATGTTCATCGAGGAAGCCAGCCGCCTCGCAGGCCAGGCGCTCACGAATCTGGAAGCGATCGAACAAGAGCGCAGCTCGCATCTCGCCACGCTCGATCGCCTGACCGCACTTTACGACATCGGACGCACGTTCACTTCTACGCTTGAGCTCGCCGCCCTCCTTCCCATCGTCGCCGAGAAAATCCGCGCGATCTTGGGCGCGGACGCCTGCAACATCTGGCTGATGGATGCTGGCTCGCAGGAAATGCATCTGGCCAATCGAGTTGGCGAGGATCCGACCGCTGAAGAGGGAGCGCGAGTCTCCGCATCGGAAGGCCTGCTTGCCGACGTCGCGCATCAAGTGAATCCAAGGCTGGTGAACGAACCGGCGACGGAACCCGGACTCGAAGAGCGTCGCGACGCGGAAGGTGATTTCGAAATCCAGTGTTGGATGGCTGCTCCCCTGCGCAAAGAAGACGAAGTATTGGGCGTTGTGGAACTGATCAACAAGGCCGATGGCGGCTCATTCGACGAGGACGAGCTCTTTCTCCTGGCAAGCGTCAGCGAGCAGGCAGCCATCGCTTTGCACAATGCGAACCTGCTCGAGTCCGAGCGTAAAGTGCACGTCCTCGATGCGCTCCTGAAAATTTCTCAGGAGATCACGTCAACGCTCGACCTCGACCACGTCCTCACCACGGTGGTTCAGCAGGCTGGATCCGTCGTGCCATTCGATAAATGCGTCATCGGCTTCTTTGACCGCGGACGCTTCTTACTCGGCGCAGTATCTGGCGAAACGGAAGTACCGAAGACGCGCGAAATGGATGATTTCCGCGAACGATTCCAGTGGGTTGCGAATCAAGCCGACGTGGTTGCGGCCGATCTTCATTCGGAGGGTTGGGAACTCCAGCCGGACGAGGCGCGCGCGCAAATTGTCTCCGTGCTCGAAAAGCACAGTTACGCTGGATTCTATGCTCTCCCCCTTCGAGATGAACAGGGGGCGCTCGGGGTCTTGGCACTTGTGAGCAGCGAAGCCGATTTCCTGAACGACAATCACAAAGAGACTCTCGCCATTCTTGCGAATCAGACGTCCGTCGCGATCCGCAACGCGCAGCTCTATCAACAGGTGCCCCTCGCGAATCTCCTGCAGCCGTTTACCGCGCGAAAGCAAAAGCTGCTGGCCGCTGTGCCTAAGGGGCGCTGGCGCATCTATGCCGAACGGGCTGGCATCGTGGCTGCCGCGCTCATTCTGATTCCGTGGCCGATGCGCGTCGGCACGGACGCAACAGTCGTGCCCGCCCAGAGTCGCGTCGTCAGCGCGATGCAGGGCGGCGTAGTCAAACGTGTTTTTATCCATGAGGGCGACGTGGTGCAGCCGGGCCAATTGCTCGCGCAACTCGATGATGGCGACGATGCGATCAAGCTCGCGCAGGCACAGGCTGCGCTCGCCCAAGCGCGACATGATTCCGCGGAAGCGGAATTTAAGAACGACGGCTCCGCCGCGGGTCAGGCGACGATTCGCGCCAACCTTCATGCTACGGAGGTCCAGCTCGAGCAGGAGCGAGTATCGCAAGCGCAGTTGCGCGCCCCGATTGCTGGAGTGGTGGTTACACGGAAAGTCGAAGATCGCGCCGGAACCATGCTGAAGCCGGGCGAGGCGTTCTGCGAAATAGTCGAAGGCGACCGCATGGCCATCGAGATGAGCGTGCCGGAAGCGGACCTCGGACTTGTGCGCACCGGAAGGGCTGTTGCGCTGAAACTCAACGCCTTTCCCACATCGACGTTTGCGGGAATCGTCGAAAGAATCGGCGAACAGACACGCGCAGAGGCGGGCGAACAATATTTTCTCGTTCGCGCGGTCTTCGATAATTCCGAAGGCCTCGCTCGCGACGGCATGGTTGGCCGCGCGCGAATTCGCGCGGGCGGGGGCTGGTTCGGGAGCGGCTGGTATTCGGTAGGCTTCGCCCTATTGCGCGACCCATTCCGCTGGGCATGGCAAGAGATCTGGTCCTGGCTGCCGTAGGGGAGAAGAAACAATATGACAATGCGCGCGACGCTTTTATTCGGAGCGGCAATGGCTTTGATTGTATCGGGCTGCGCGGATTCGTCCGCTGTATCGCCGGCCCACGCCAGCTCATCCGATACCGGCACCCGACCAGCCGTCTCTCCCGTCGCTGATTCGGGGGCCGCCTCGCTGCCGGCGGCTCGCGATGAACATGATGTCCTCAGCGTTCTCTCCGTGGAGCATCAGGTGGACATTTCAACCGAACGCGATGGGGTTGTCGTGTCCGTTGCGCGGGACGAGGGGAGCGCGGTCAAGAAAGGCGACGTCCTCGGCCAGCTCGACGATCGCACGCTGCAAATTGAACTGATAAAAGCACATGACGATTTGCAGGTAGCCCAGAACAACGTGAAGTACAAACAAGCCGAGGTGAAGGCCAAGGCAGCCGCGTTGGCGCGCCAGCAAAAAATGCGAGACCTGGGTCTCTCCAGCCAGGCGGACCTCGAGCAGGCGGATTTCGAGGCTAAAGGCGCTGAATTCGACATGCACGGCTGGGAAGCCAACGCCGAGAGCAGCCAGGCGGAAATCCGTCGGTTGGAAATCGAGCTTGACCAGACGCGCCTGCGCGCACCCTTTGGCGGCGAGGTCGTGGTTCGCTACGTCCGGGAAGGGCAGGAAGTGGCCAAGGGCGACAAATGTTTCCGCGTCAGCCAACTCGCTCCGCTTGAGGTGCAGTTCCAGGTTCCCGAGTCCGCGGCTCAGCGTCCGGCGCGCGGCGCACCTGTGGGCCTCGTTCTAGTGAGCGATCCCGCGCGTTCAATCGGAGCGCGGGTCATGAAGATCAGTCCGGTGATTGATCCCGCGAGCGACAGTTACAACGTAACCGCCGAGCTCACTGGAAAGGGCCTCTCCGATCTGCGTCCAGGAATGGCCGTGCGGGTTGTCTGGCCAAGTACCGCCAACACGAGGCCCTAGCGAATCCGCCATGCGTTTTGGACCCACCAGCCTGAAAGCGTCGAGCGTTTTAGCCAAGGGGTTGCGACGCCCCAAATTCCGCACGGATTTGCGAATCAGCGAGCAGACGATTGCCGGTGAAAAAAGCTATGTCATCAAAGTGGAGGAAACGAGTTCCTACAACCGGTACGGCGCCTCCGAATACGAATTGCTGACGCTCTGCGATGGCACTCGGACGCGCGCCGAGGTCGCAGGAGCGTGGAACGAACGCCACCCCGACGATTACCTGGGCGAAGCCGAAGTGATGGAATTCCTGGGCGGCATCGAACCGGAAGTCTGGGAGCGGTCCGTAGGGGAAAAGAATTTGGCCGTCCTCGAACGGATTCGAGACGACCGCAAGAGCCGCGTGGACCAGTCAAACGTCCTCTACATTTCGTTCAAGGCCTGGGATCCGAACAAGACGCTCGCGAAGTTGGATCCGTATATGGGATGGATGTTTACTCGCGGATTTGTGTTTTTCTCGATCGCGGTGTTCATTGCTGCCGCTTATCTGGTTGCCGGAGATTGGGCACAGGTCCAGAGGGACACGTCTTCCCTGTATACATTTCAGGGCAAAACGGCCTACGACATCTGGATATTCTGGTTTTTGCTGCTCGGTTTGGGCGCCATCCATGAATTCGGCCACGGTCTCACGTGCAAACATTTCGGCGGCGACGTTCATCAAATGGGTTTCTTGCTGATCTACTTCACTCCTGCCTTTTATACCGACACAACGGACATCATGTTGTTCGACCGGCTGGGCCGCCGGCAGTGGGTTCTGTTCGCCGGAATCTGGATCGAATTGGTGATTTGTGGCATCGCCGCTTTTTTCTGGCGCTTCACCGTTCCGGGATCGTTCGCCAACGACTTAGCGTATAAGACGATGCTGCTGAGCGGAATTCAGGGCGCTCTCGTTAATCTGAATCCACTGATTAAGGCGGATGGCTACTACGCGCTCGCAGAATTTCTCCGTATCGACAACCTCCGCGAAGAAGCCTTTTCGTTTCTTCGGGCGTGGGCTCGCAAATACATTCTACGGGAAGAATCGGATCTTCCCCTCAGCACCCGCAGGCAGCGCCGCATTTACATTCTCTTCGGCGTCACCGCAATCGTTTATAGCGTGTCGCTCCTCGTGCTCGTCCTGCTGTTCGTGAAAAATGTGTTGGTCAGTAAGTTCGATACGTGGGGATACGTCTTGACGGCGCTGGTTGTCTATTTCTTCGTGGGCAAGGATCTCAAGAACGCTCTGCCACACCTGCGTGCATGGTGGCGCGAAAAGAAAGAGGAATACATGGCCTGGAAAATTTCGCGGACGCAACAGGCGGGCGCGCTGTGCATCGCTCTGCTGCTTCTGATCCCCCCGATTCCTACCAGGGTCGCGTCCGATTTCGTTCTGGAACCTGGCAAGGATGCCCACGTCCGAACTGGAGTGGCCGGAGCGGTGCGTCAGGTATTCGTGAAACAAGGCGATATCGTCAAGGCCGGGCAGACGCTCGCCACCATGGAGAATCCCGATATTGAATCAGGCGCTCAAGTTTTGGCGCAGCAGCTGACCATGGCCAATAGCGACCTTAGGCTGCAGCAAGCTCGCTCGGATCCGGCCAAGATCGCTGCCGCGCTCCAGGAGCAGCAGCGGATTGAGGTTGAGTGGAAGGTCGCACAGGCTAATGTTGACGCGTTGAATGTACGAGCGCCGTTTGCAGGAGTCGTCGTCACCCCGCTTGTCGAGCAGAAGGCATCGGAATACCTCGCGGCCGGCGACGAGCTCTGCGAGGTAGTAGACCGCAGCACGATGAAAGCACGGATCCTGGTGCGCGATTGGGAGCTTGAAGAGGTACCAACCGGCGCACGCGCACAATTGAAGGTGTTGCCATACCCCTTCCGTACCTATGCCGGGAGCGTGGCGCAAGTGCTTCCCGCCGCGGCTCCGGACCGGCCGGTCGCTCAACCACAGGAGCTCGAACGGATGGGTCAGCAGTTGACGAACTACTTTGCTGTCGTAACGGCTTTCCCGAATCCGGACGGCTCACTGCGCGAAGGCATGACAGGAACTGCCAAAATTGCCGGTGGCTCACGTCCGCTGGCGTGGCAGGCTGGACGGGGAGCTTGGCGGTGGATTAGCTCTCAAGTCTGGTAGCTTCAGGAATAGGAGAGAGCCATCCAGGACTTGGTCACGACCGAAGTCGCCTCGTAAAACAGAAAGGGCCGCCCCGAAGGAGCAGCCCTTCCACCATCCGCGCTAAGTCGATTTGCTGGGGAACGTCTCGCCGCTTCATCAAAGGGGCGCCGGTCCCGTAACAGCGAATGTTACTTCCCCAGACCCCTGAGTGACGTCAGCGGCACCTTCTTTTCGAGCTTCTTGGTTCCGAGCTTCTTTGCGGTTTTCGTTGGCTTCATGGTCTTTTTCCCTCCAGGAATTTTGTGTTTCTGACTTCGCAGTTGTGTGTTGCAATTGTCGCGCCAAACCGGCGCCCGACCCAAGGAGCACGGCTGGCATTGCAATCACAAGAGTTAACTCTAACGGACGGGCGTGCGGAAACGCGTAGAGGGTCTTCTGCGTTGACTTTTCAATCGAGCTGTTGAGTAATTCAATAAATCCGAGTTTTTGGAGGAGCGGGGAGCAGACCCGAGCTGTCTCATGGGGTTATAGGACCATCCTAACAGTCGAAAATGTCGAGCAAGAGCGTTTTGGAACAGACGCATGCCCTCAATTTTCGGTACCGCAAGAGTCGTCGCGCCGCCCAGCTCCGAAATTTAGGTCGCTCTCGACGCAAATACCAAAACAGAATACCGTCAGCCGACCTAACAGCGCCCGGAATACACTCCCGCGCTGAAATATTCAAGAACCGAGGTGGCGCATCGCTCAGAGTCCGTATTTTCGACAGAGGTAATTCAGACGATTGCGGTCCACGCCCAGCAGACGCGCAGCCTCGGACTTGGTCTGCTTGCCTTGCACCATGGCTTCCTGTACCCAGCGCTTTTCAGTTGCTTCGAGTTCCTTGTCCAACTCGATTCCGCCCGCCGGCAGATGAAATCGCGACTTCGAATCGCGACCCGTCGCCTGGACGATTTCGACCGGCAGATCGCTCAGCGTGATGGTCTCGTCCTCCGTCATCACCACGACTCTCTGGATGGCATTTTCCAACTCGCGTACGTTGCCCGGCCAGGAATAGCGCTTGAACGCCAGCAGCGCATCGTCCGCCAGGTGTTTGGGCGGTACCCCGTTCGCTGCGCAGTAGACCTTGATGAAGTAATCGGCGAGAACGGGAATGTCTTCCACTCGTTCCCGAAGCGCCGGCACAAAGATCGGCACGACGTGGATGCGGTAATAGAGATCCTCCCGAAAGCGGCCCTCCTTCGTCATTTCTTCGAGGTTCTCGTTCGTCGCGCTGATCAGGCGGAAATCCACGCGGATTGATTTCTTGCCGCCCAGGCGCGTGAGCGACCGATCTTCCAGCACGCGCAGCAGCTTGCTCTGGAGCGCGGGCGTCAGGGTAGCGATCTCGTCGAGAAACAGCGTGCCTTGGTGCGCGACTTCGATTCGGCCTTCCTTCATGCCTGCGGCGCCGGTGAATGCGCCTTTCTCGTAGCCAAATAGCTCGGACTCCATCAGCGCCTCGGGCAGCGCGGCGCAATTGACGCTGACGAAAGCGCGGCTGCGGCGAGGGCTTTGCTCATGTATGGCCCGCGCGACCAGCTCTTTTCCCACGCCGCTCTCGCCCCGAATAATTACGTTGGTCGTGGCGCGTGCGATCCGCTTAATGGAATCGAAGAGATGACGCATCGACGTCGGTTGCGCCAATAAAATCGCCCAGCGTGTTCTTGCGGCTGATTTCCTCACGCAGGATGCGGTTCTCGCGCTGAATGTGTAGTTTTTCAACAGCGCGTTCCAGCAGGTGGCGGAGGACGTCCATATCAACGGGCTTGGTGAAATAGTCGTAGGAGCCGCTATCAATCACTTTGAGCGCCGTCGATTTTTTCTCGTCGGAGCTTAGAACGATCACGAGCGTGTCAATCTCGCTGCCGTCGAGGCGGTCTAGCAACTCCTCGCACTCGCGAACGCCGCCGGATGCGATCGGCAGCCCGAGCAGAAGTATGTCGAGCTCGGATTCCTGCAGATGCACGTAGGCCGCTTCATAGTCCTTGCCTTCGAGGACTTCAAACTCGGATCGTAACGACGAAGCGATCTTCGCGCGCAGGCTCGGATCGTCGTCCACGATAGCAATTCTGGGTTTCGATGGTCCGGGCGCGATGGCTGGTCTCCGGCGGGCACACGCGAGACTCCCAATTCTTGATGCTAAAGAGCGTCCCGCGCAGCCGCGATTCTAGGCGGGAGATACCCTGGGTGTCAACGAATGGACGCAAGCAATAGCGCTCCCGTGCCTTCCATCGATCCGCGCAGCGGGGCAAAAAGAGGTTGAACGCGGACCGAAGTTATAACAGACTGCGCTCGAACCAACAGCGGAACGCCAGCGGCTCTCCCGCGCGCAAATCCTTCGATGAAGGGCAGGGTTTCAAATGTCTGCAAATCACGATGTCGTCGTAATTGGCGCCGGCCACAATGGGCTCGTCGCGGCCGCCTATCTGGCGGCTGCGGGCAAGAACGTCCTCGTGCTTGAGCGCAATGCCTGGTGCGGCGGCGGCGTCGTTACCGCCGAGCTCACCGGCCCCGGCTACTTGCACGACCGCTTCAGCACCGGCCACATTTTCATCCAGGGCAATCCGCTCATCAAGAACGACGAGCTCAAGCTCCTGTCGCAATACGGCCTCAAGTACGTGTACCCGGAAATCCCGTTCATGGTCGTTTTCGACGACGGCTCGTCCATCGGCCTGTATCGCGATCGCCAGAAAAACTACGAGGAAATCGCCAGGTTCTCGAAGAAGGACGCGGACACTTTCCTGAAGTTCGCCGAAACCGCGATGAAATATCTTCCGATGATCTCGGCCTCGTTCTATACGCCTCCGCCGCCGATGGGCGCCATGCTCGCGATGCTCGATCAAAGTCCCGAAGGGCGCGAGCTTTTTGCCCTGATGCAGAAGAGTCCTTACGACATCATCATGGAGAATTTCGAGAACGAGAAAGTGCGCCTGTTTTTCGTGCGCATGGTCTCCGAAAATCTCACCGGTCCTGAGGAGAAGGGAACCGGCCTCGGCATCTTCGTCTTCCTCGGATTCATGGAGACTTACGGCATCGGAGTGGCCATAGGAGGCAGCGGCGCGCTCACAGCTTCGCTCGTCCGCTGCATCGAGGCACACGGCGGCAAGGTTCTCAACAACACTTCGGTCGAGCAGGTCCTGGTGAAAAGCGGCCGCGCCGCCGGCGTGCGCACCGCGGACGGAACGGAGTACACCGCGAAAGACGCCGTCATCGGTTCCATCCATCCCCATTTTCTGGCGAAGTACGTCCCGGGAGTCGACGCCAGGATCACGCGCGACGCGGAGCACGTCGAGCTTTCGGCGAATTCCTGCTTCACGGTTCACGGCGCTTTGAACGAACCGCTGCGATTCAAAGCCGGACCGCACGTCAGCACAGCCTACTTCGCTGATCTGGTTCCTTCTGACATGACCGTTTTGCGGCAGTACTTCGACGCTCTGCGATACGGCCGCATTCCAGACTCTGCGTTGCTCGGCATTGCGTGCCCTTCGAATTTCGATGCCACGCGCTGTCCCCCCGGCAAATCCACGTTCCATATCTGGGACTACGTGCCCTACTCGCATCCCGATGGCGGCCCCAAGCATTGGGACAAGGCAAAGGACGCATTTGCCCAAACGATGATCGATCGGACGGCGAAGTTTTGCGAAAATCTGACGCCGCAAAACATCATCGCCTACGTCTGCGACAGTCCCTTGGATCTCGAACGCTGTTCCGAGAGCTTTCAGAGGGGCGATTTGCACGGCGCCGCTCCGTACCTCTATCAATCCGGCGCGCACCGTCCCGACGCCCGATCTCGGAATGAACACCGTCCCGGGCATTGATCGGCTCTATTTGGTCGGACCATTCCAGCATCCCGGCGGCGGCGTATTCGGCGCAGGTCGCGCCACGGCAATGAAGATGTGCGAAGACCTGAAAATCAATTTCGAAAAAATCGGCCAGCAGCGATGATGAAACTCTATGGTCCGGACAACAACGAACTGTTGCAGATCACTTCGCTCGAGGCCGAAGACGGCAAGCTGGTGATGAGCGGCAAAGTTTTCGGCTCGATGCCGCTGACCGCGAAGCTCACCGGCGCTCGAGGCTCGCAACGCGCTGAAGCTTCTGGATTTCAAGCTGGTGATGTTTCTTCTGACCTTTCTTTTCCGCAAGTAATCCATCGGGAGCAAAATCGAATGGCTGCTCGAGCGAAAAAGCACGGCCTGGACGCTTCAAGGCTCAGGCATCTCAAAGCCGTGATCGAGGACGACATCAAGCGCGGCCGCTACTACGGCGGTGTAATCCTCGTCGCCCGAAATGGCGTGATCGGCCTGCACGAGGCCATCGGCTTCATCGATCCAAAGGACAAAAAGCCGATCACCAGGAAATCCGTCTTCAGCCTTTTCTCGACCACCAAAGCCATTACCAACGTGCTCGTGTTCCGCGCCATCGAGCGTGGCGAGTTCGCGTTCACAACGAAGGTTTCCGAAATCATTCCCGAATTTTCCGGAGGTCAGCGCCAGCACATCACCTTCTTCCATCTCCTTACGCACAGTTCGGGCCTGCCGAGCGTCTTCACGCCGAAGCCGGGTATGTACATCGACCGCCTGGACGAAATCGTCGCTGCAATCTGCGCGAACGTTCACTGCGCCGCCGCGCCGGGGGAAGTGATCAATTATTCCCCGATGGCCGCGCACGCCCTCATGGGCGAAGCTGTTCGCCGCACCGACCCCAGGAAGCGCCCGTACCGCCAGTTGGTCGACGACGAAATTCTGAAACCGCTGAAAATGAAGGACACTTCGATCGGCGTTCGCAAAGATCTCCGCGCGCGCAAAATTGTCCCCGTCTTTCTCGACAAATCGCCCATCGATCACCTGGGACACAGCAACCTCGGCCCCAATGGCGCCTTCGAAGAGGAGAATTCGGAGATGCCCTGGGTCGGATGCATTTCCACCGTGGCAGACATGTTTCGGTTTGCGGAAATGCTTCGGCGCGGCGGCGAACTCGATGGCGCGCGAATACTTTCGCCCGCGATTCTCGACCTCGCCACCCGGAATTGGTCGGGCGACAAACCGAACGAGCTTTACAAACCGCTCGTCACCGCACGCGGCTGGGAGCCATATCCCGCGTACCAGGGGATTGGATTTCAGGTTCGTGGAGACTCGATCTGCCACGGTCTTTTCGGAACGCTCACTTCGCCGCGCACCTTCGGCAACTACGGCGCAGGCAGTTCGCTATTTTGGGTTGACCCCGAGCGCCAGTTGACGTTCGTCTGCCTCACCGCCGGCGTAATGAATGGCGTGGACAATATCGAACGCTTCCAGCGTCTCTCCGATATCGCCATCTCCGCCGCAATATGAGAAGACTGCGCGATGGGTTGTCGTAATCGCCCCCCGGCGGTCGATGAAGATTTTCATTCGCACGTTCATAGTCGTCTCAGCTCTGTGTGGCGCCATGGTTTTATCGACCGGCTATCGCCGTCGTGCTGACACCGCCAGCGCCGGATTTTGAAACCCTGAATCAGCGGGATTGAGATTCAGCCCCGGCGACACGATTTCATCGATGCGATTTAGTACGTCGTCAGTTAGCTTCGCTTCCGTTGCTCCAATCTGGGACTCCAGGTGCTCCATCGTGCGGGGCCCCACGATGGCGGCGGTAACAGCCGGGTGTCGGATTACGAACGCGAGAGCAATATGAATCAGTGGCAAGCCGGCTTGATCGGCGAGGTCTGTGAGCGCATATACTGCTTCTAGTTTGCGCTGGTTTTCCGGCAACGCGGGGTCAAATAGCTTCGGCAAAAACGCGGCTCGATTGGAGGAAAACATAGCGCCACCTCGCCGCCACTTTCCCGTCAGCCACCCACCAGCAAGCGGGCTCCATGGGATCACGCCGATTCCATAGCGTTGGCACGTCGGCAATACATCCGCTTCCACCTCGCGCGTAAGAATCGAGTACGGCGGTTGTTCACAGACGAAGCGTGTCAGGTTCCGCTCGCGAGCCACCCACTGCGCGTCTACGATTTGCGATGCGGGAAATGTGGACGAGCCGATATGGCGCACCTTCCCTTGGCGCACTAGCTGATCCAAAGCGCTCAGAGTTTCTTCTATTTCGCAATCCGGAGAAGGCCGGTGAATTTGGTAGAGGTCAATCCAATCCGTTTTCAATCGGCGCAAGGAATTTTCAACTTCGGTAATGATCCAGCGGCGCGAGTTGCCTTGCTGATTGGGGTCCTCCCCCATCTTGTTGTATACCTTGGTCGCGAGGATCGCATTCGCGCGCCGGCCGCCGGCCAGGGCTTTTCCGACGATTTCTTCCGATTCGCCTTGCGAATATGCGTCCGCTGTATCAATAAAATTGATCCCGCTATCCAGCGCCCGGTGGATGATTCGGACGCTGTCGTCATGATCCGGATTCCCCATCTTGCCAAACATCATTGCGCCCAAACAAAGTGGGCTAACGCGGACGCCCGTGCGGCCTAGTATTCGATAATTCATCGGTTCCTCGGTTTAAGATTGGTTGATCTAATCTCCCGATTCTAGAGCTACTCAGTCACTTCGTCGCCGCAAAAAAGTTTAAATCGCCCCAGAATAATCGCGCAGCCTGGGAACAGACGCCGATTCCCGCTGCGTCAATGAATGCAGAACGTAGGGCGGAACAGGCGGCACGCAAATCACGCCGAGAGCCATGACGGCCAACACCAGATAAACCGGGCAAGCTCGAATCGTCGATGCAACACTCGACGATTCTCTTGCTGGTTTGGGTTTAGCCATTTGGAGACTCCTTTCCGTGGTCCTGAGCCCGGAGACTCGCCACGGCGGAACCGCGTAAATGTTGCGGCGCTCGAAGGGCGAAATCCGCCGGCGGAAGACGAAGAAACTGGCACAGTCACATCGCCCGGTGCATTAAATGCTGGTTGATCGGATCGACGGGCGGCTTGCGTCTGGGCCGTCACGTCGCGCACCCTTCGCAGCCTCGTGGAGCGTGCGAGCGCCGTAGGCGCGACATCGTCACGCGGGCCACCTACGCCACCCGCCGCAATGCGATTGGAATTCCCGTGATTCCGAGCGTGCTAAGAGCTTTGTTATGGGGGCCCGCCGCGCGATAATCAACTCACGACATGGACACACTGGAAACGCCGCAGGCGCAGAAAAGCTCGTTCGCGCCTGACACGAGCTGGACGCAGCAAGTTCCGCAGAGCAAGCGATTGAACTGCATTGCAGCGGCCGAGGAAGTGTTTGCTCAGGCGGAACAGAAACTGGCGCAGGTCGAGAAGACCGGCCTCGACCGGGCGGAGATCCGCGTCGCGGCGTTTATGCCGCGGCTGCCGGACGTGGAAGTTGACCGTGGCTCCCGGCGGTACGCCAGCTACATGGGGAAGCAGTTCCGGAAGCACGGCCTGGATTTTCGCGTCGAGGAAGCACACAGCGCTGACGCCTTGGAACTGCTGCTGATGGGCGCGCAAGTCCACGATAAAATCTACGGGACATTTATCTTTTTCCCCGCGCCCTACGGCAAGACCGAGGATTATTTTCTGCGGCGGGTGCGGCCGGAGAAGGACATCGAAGGGCTCACCGTCGAAAACACCGGCCGCATGGCGCTGAATATCAAAAGCGTTGACGAAGAAGAGAAATACGAAGGCGTGGTGCCCTGCACTGCAAAAGCGATCCTCACGCTGCTGCACGAGCACGGCGAGATCAAGAACATGTTTCCGCGCGATGCCCAGCAGAGCGGTCCGACGGTGGCGATCTGCAATAGCTCGGCGCGCATCGGCATTCCATTGCAAAGTATGCTAATGCGGATCGGAGCCACCGCGCTCATGATCCATCCCCAGACCCGACCCGAAGACCGCGAAGCGTATCTGAAGACCGCCGACATCATCGTCACGGCATTCCGGGCGCAGTCCGAAGCGGATTTGGTGCGCAACGTGAAAGACGGCGCCGTGATCATTGACTGTTCCACCGAGGGAAACTTGCACGCGGACGTGCTACGCAAAGCCGCCTATCTATCCACCCACGACAATCATCTGGGGCAGATTACGACCGCGCTTGCGCTCTACAACACCGCCTTGTGCGCGCTTTGGCAGCGTGGGTTGAAGGCATAGTGAACGCTGGGCCGGCGCAGGCGCTTTCGCTGCGAGAACACATTGCGCGAATCATCGAGAAGTTGTGTCAATCAAACATTACGTGAATTTGTAAGCTTCGAGACCATCACCGGAACCACCCTGAACGTATTGGATCAACCTAGCCGCAGTAGGCCAGCTACCGATTAGTTGGGTGGTCTCGATCGGCCGATGCAACACCATCTGGTATGAATCTGCTTTTCTCCGCCGGCATGCCACGACCTGTACTTTTTCTATTCCTTCGGGCAGTCGTCGCGTAGCCTCGCGCCGTGCTACTTTCCGGCGAGGTTCAGCGATATGGACAGGCGTGGCCTTGCACGACGGCGGGATGGGAAGCATCGTTCCTCCGTCGCTAGCGTTGAGTCAGCACACTCACGCCTCGGAGTTTCGGAGCCTCGACAGCACCCGTCCCTCCGCGAGGCGGCGTACCAAATACAGATTTCTAATCGCAAACTCCCGTTATTAGAATATGGTCCATCTCACAGAAAACAAACGACCGGCGCTCGCTCTAATCGCCAATTTCTGCGGCTCGCTGCAATATTGTTCCCTCGCCACGCGGTGTTGTGTTTTCTCTGCGCTCTCTGCGCTCTCTGCGCCTCTGCGGTGAGTGGTTTTGCCACGAAAAGTTCTGTGAAAACGCGCGACATTACTCGACACACCATGCCGAGTAGTTTAGTGCGTAACTCAATGAAAACAAACAATCGGTGCAGCAATTACTCGACACACTTTTGCAGGGCCGCTGTCGCGCCATATTTCCGGCAATCCGAGACAATTCAGCCCCGGGTATCTCGCCCCTCCAGGCGGTCTTGCGCCCTTCGGCGATCTGATTCTGTTGACGCCGCAACCTCCCTGTGGCAACTTCCCCCACGCAAGACCCAGGGAGCCCATGAAATGAAAACCCCGCCCGGCGTGAGCAGCCAGGATTTCTCCGAAGCGATCAAGCAATTCGAGGAAGCCGTCGGCAAGGAATGGGTTTTCACCAGCGACGAAGATGTCGCTTTGTATCGTGACGCGTATTCTCCCTTCTATGGCGAACCTGAAGAACTCGTCGCATCCGCCGCCGTCGCGCCGGACGGCGTCGAGCAGGTCCAGAAAGTTGTAAAGATCGCGAACACCTACAAGATTCCGATTTATCCCATTTCCACCGGAAAAAATCTCGGATACGGCGGATCTGCGCCCGCGCTATCGGGCAGCGTGGTTCTCGATCTGAAGCGTATGAATCGCATTCTGGAAGTGAACGAGCGAAATGCTTACGCGCTCGTCGAGCCGGGCGTCAGTTATTTCGATCTTTATCGCTACATCCAGGAGAAGGGTCTCAAGCTCTGGATTGACGTTCCCGATCCCGGCTGGGGCAGCCCGATTGGCAATTCGCTGGACCGCGGCGGCGGCTATTTGATGGCGGAGTATCGCAACCACTTCGATGCTCATTGCGGCATGGAAGTGGTTCTGGCGAATGGCGAGGTGATGCGCACGGGCATGGGCGCGCTTCCCGGCGCGAAAACCTGGCAGCAGTATAAATCCGGCTTCGGTCCGTGGATTGACGGGATGTTCTCGCAGTCCAATTTCGGCGTCGTCACGAAAATGGGATTCTGGCTGATGCCGGAGCCCGATGCGTATCTCTCGGGCATCGTCTACGTGCCGCGTCACGACGATCTCATTCCCCTCGTTGACACTCTGAACTATTTGGAGAATACGCGCGTCACCACTGGAATGCCCGAAATCGGAAGTCCTCTCCTCGGAAGGCTCCTGCTCTCTGAAAGAACGAAGTTCATGGAAGCGGGGAAGGGCGATCCCTGGGCTGGCGGCGGGTCGGCGCCGGACCCTGAGCTTGCTTGCGTTGCTCGCAAAGCCCGGCGGCGATCAGTCGCCGGAAATCGAGCAATACGCCTTGCGCAAGGGGATCGCCTATTGGCACTGCAAGCTGAGTTTCTATGGCCCTCCCAAAGCGAATGAAGCAAATTGGGAATTTGCGAAAGAGAAGTTCTCGACAATTCCCGGAGTCAAGTTCGAGGACAGCGAATCGTACAAGCTTCCGCTGACTCCGGAGCAGCGCGACAAAGTGCACAAGCCGCAGTTCGGCATCCCCAGCCTGTCAATGTTCTCCCGCGGCGCGCGATCCGAGACCAACCCGTCGCCCACGAATGGGCACATCTGGTTCTCCCCGATTGTCCCGAGGACGGGCGAGGCGATTTTCGAAGCGAATCGCGTGTTCTCCCAGGCGGCCACGGAGTATGGATTGCCAAACCTTGGCTTCAGCCTCCCATCCTGTTATTGGGAGAGAGCTTTCATCTACATTTTCGCTCTTCCGATTACGCATGATGTCGAGACGAACAAGAAGAATCGGGCTGTGATAAAGCGCCTGGTTCAGATCGCAGGCGAACACGGTTGGGGCGAGTACCGCACGCCTCCGGCTTTCTACGATGCGATCATGAACGAGTATTCCTTCAACAATCACGCGCTGCGGCGTTTTCACGAAACGATCAAGGACGCGGTAGATCCGAACGGGATACTTTCAGCGGGAAGATATGGAATCTGGCCGAAGCATTTGAGGGACGCCATGACGCGCGCAGAAGTGACTTACGCGGCCTTCGCCTCTGCAACGATCGCGTTACGCGGCTGAGGCATCGTCGCGAACGCCATTGCCACAATGCCGATAGCGGCCAGCAGCGCGTTCAATTCAAACGCTCGCGCGTAACTGCCATAAACGTCGAAGATTTTCCCACCGATGGCGCCGGCCGGCGATCCGATTACGGAAGTCAGCATAATCATCGTTCCATTCAATTTTGGAAAAGCCGCTGTGCCGAAAAAATGCGCCGTGCAGGTATTCATGCAAGTGAACGTCCAGCCGAATGCCAGCCCGTACGATATGGCAGCGGCAAAAGCGATGCCCAGCGCATTCGCATTCACCTCGATGGCGAGGAACGAGCCGATCACAAAGAGGCAGAGCCCGATCATGAAGGCGTACCGGCCGGTGATCGTGTCCATCAGCCACCCGCCGATCAGCCGGCCAGTGATGCCGCCGATCGCAAACAGGCTCATCGTCCACGCCGCGGCGGCGGCAGGAATTCCCGCGCCGCGCGCGTGCAGAATCCAGTGCGCGATGAAAAAGAAGAGGGGGTATTGGCAAGTAATTCCGGCGAGCACGATCAGCCAGTAGGACTTGGTTCGGTAGGCTTCCGCTGGAGTCCACGAATATGTCGTGATCAATTCCTGCGTGGCAGAGCTTGGATTCGACTGGCGATTTGGTGCTGCCTCCGGGATTCCGTCAACGGCTTGTCCCAAATCTTCCGGCCGTTCTTTGATAAAGAGGAGCGCGACAATTCCAGAAATCACCGCGACCGCCGCGACGATCCGCCAGCCAACGCGCCAATTGCCGCCGCTCGCCTCGAGCATTCGATTGAGAAGAGGCGCAACAACAAATCCGGCGATTCCCGAAGCGCCCAGACAGATTCCCATCGCTCTGCCGCGATAGCGCTTGAACCATCGCGTCACGGCGGTGCCGGCCGGGACAAGAGTGCCGAATCCCATGCCGACGCCGACGATCCCGCCGTACCCGAGAAGATAGTGCCAGGGCTTTGATGCGAAAAACGCCAGGAACAAAGAGCCCACACAAATCAGCGCCGATCCGATTGCGAATGTCTTGCGGACGCCCTGCTTGAGAATGGAGATGGCGACAAATGTCGCCGACAGACCAACGAACAAATTGGACAGTGTGAATCCCCACCCGAGTGTGCTGCGGCTCATGTGAATCTGGCGCAGCATGTAACTGTTGATTACGGTGCCGCCGTACACGGGAAATCCCATGTTGACGAAATCCAGCGAGAAGAGGACTGCGAGCAATGTCCAACCGTAAAATTGCTGCTTCTTCACCACGCCAGATCTCCTGTTTCGCATTACAGAACGCCGAGATGCTTCTCGCAATGGCAGGATTCTAGTTTGTTCTCCTGCCTTTGCAAAATGAATATGCAACACGCGCCGCATTCGTGCGCGGCGAAGCGTCAAGCCGTCGATGCGAGTTGCGCGGAAGTTCGAATTGGTGTTACATGAGGGCGACGACTCCGATCCGACAGCGAAATTAGAAGGAGGACCCGATGGAACCAATCAGAGAGCCAGGCACCGAAGGTCATGCGGTTCAGGCCGCCGCAGGCCAAGCCGCGGGCCATTCCGGCTCGGCGCCGGCCGCCGACAGCAAGAAAGGCGAGTCGCGCATCAGACGCTGGCAAGTGGGCGACGTCAAAATCACCAGCATCATGGAAACGGCGGACCGGATTCCGTGGGCGCCTCTATTTCCCGCAGAGACTTCCGAGCATTACAAGAAATATGCCTGGCTGGTCCCGGACTTTGTCACGCCGCAAGGGCAGATCATATTGGCGGTGCAGGCGTTCGTTCTCGAAATTCGCGGTGAGAAGATCGTGATTGACACATGCGTCGGCAACGACCGCTCGCGTGAAATGCCGCAGTGCTCGGATCTTCAAACCGCATTCCTCGAAGACTTTAAGTCCGCCGGGTTTGATCCAGATTCGATCACGATGGTGTTGTGCACGCACCTGCATTTCGATCACGTGGGCTGGAACACGCGGCTGGAAAAGGGCCGCTGGGTGCCGACTTTTCCGAACGCTCGATATCTTTTCGGGCGAAAGGAATGGGCGTATTGGGAGGATGTGTTGAAACACAAGGAACACGACGTTCGGCACATTCTCGATTCCGTCCAGCCGGTTCTGGATGCGGGCCTGGCCGATTTCGTCGAAACAGACCATCGCGTGATGGATGAAATCTGGCTCGAACCTTCGCACGGGCACACGCCCGGCCACGTAAGCGTGCGAGTCTCTTCGCGCGGGCAGGACGCAATCGTCACGGGCGACGTTTTCCACAATCCGATTCAGCTTGCCGAGCCTGAGATTTGTTCGGTGGGCTGTGTGGACAAGGAACTGTCTCGCCAGACGCGCCGCGAATTCATTAAGCGATATGGAGACGGCCCGGTGCGGTTGTTCGCCGTTCATTTCAACGAGCCTGTCGGGCGCGTGGTGCGCGACGGACAAAGCTGGCGATTTTCGACGGACTAATCCGCCGCAACCATGCCTGAACTTCGCAACTTCGATTACGTCATCGTGGGCGGTGGAACCGCGGCCTGTGTCCTCGCCAATCGCCTGACGGAAGAATCCGCAGTCCGAGTGCTCATGCTCGAGGCCGGTCCTGAGCCAACGAGCATGTGGATCAAAATGCCGCTTGCAATGGGCAAGCTCTTCACGCATCCGATCCTGAATTGGGGATTTTCCACCGAGCCCGAAGCACATCTCAACGACCGAACGATCTTCTGGCCGCGCGGCAGGGTTCTGGGCGGAAGCAGCTCCATTAACGGCAGCGCCTACATTCGCGGCCAGGCCCAAGATTACGACGGTTGGAAGCGGCTCGGCAACGCCGGCTGGGGCTGGTCGGACGTGCTGCCGTACTTCAAGAAAATCGAGCGGCGCGAAGATCCGCGCGGCCGCCCCACGGATGATTCCAAGAACGGCTCGGCGAACCGTAAGGGCATGGTTGCCGTGAGCTATCCCACGTACGTCCATCCTATTGCGCGGGCGTTTATTGAGGCTGGGATGCGTGCGGGCTTGCCCGCGAGCGACGATTTGAACGGCGCCAATCGCGAGGGCATCAGTCTGATGCCTTATTCGGTTCATCGAGGCGTGCGGCAATCGTCGGCTGAGGCATATCTACGTCCGGCAAGGTCGCGTCCCAATCTCGTGGTAGAAACCTCCGCATTGGTTCGGCGCGTCCTGCTGCAAGGACGCAAGGCGACTGGCGTCGAATACGAGCGAAATGGCGCGATCCAGAAGGCGCTGGCGACACGCGAGGTGATTCTGGCGGCCGGCTCAATTTGTTCTCCGCAGATTCTGATGCTTTCTGGCATAGGCCCGGGCAAGCAATTACAAGAACACGGGATCCCAGTCGTCGCAGATGTACCTGGCGTAGGAGAAAACCTTCACGACCACGCGTCCGCAACGTGTACTTATCGGACTGCGCCGGAGAACTCTCTTAATCGGCAGGTGAGCGGCCTGCGCTCGGTTGGTCACGCTATCAGCTACTATCTCGCGAAGCGAGGTCCTCTGACGAATGGCGCGTCCGAGGCAACTGCGCTGGCGCGCGGGCTGGCCAGCTCTCCTTGCCCCGATCTGCAAATCGTTTTTCGTCCGATGAGCTATGTTTACGACAAAACCGGACGAATTGCTCCCGATCCGATACCCAGGGTGACGGGAGGCGTTGCGTTCGTCCGGCCGAAGTCGCGAGGACGGCTTTTCCTAAAGTCCGCAGATCCAAGACAGGCGCCGGGCATGTATGCGAACTATTTGGCGGAGACAAGCGACTATGAAGGGCTGCTCGCGGGACTGAAATTGGTGCGGCGCATTTTCGAGACTGAGCCGCTCAAATCTCACATCCTGAGCGAAGATATTCCGGGCGACGCCTGCCGCACAGACGATGACATGAGCAAATTCCTGCTTAACGCCGCCAGCACTTTTTGCCATCCCAGCGGCACGTGCAAGATGGGGCAAGACGCGATGGCCGTGGTGGACGAGCGCTTGCGCGTTCGCGGCATGGAATCGCTGCGGGTGATTGACGCCTCGATCATGCCCGCGCTGCCTTCGTCCGGTCCTGCGCCGGCCGTGTTCATGATCGGTGAAAAAGGCGCAGACCTGATCAAGGAAGATCGTTCGTCGGGCGTCACCTCGGTAAGCACCGAGGCCGGTGTCTCGGCCGCATCCGCTCGAGCCTAAATAAAATCGGGAGCTAAACAATGCCGCGTCTCAAAGGTCAGGTTGCGTTCGTTACCGGAGCAGGCCGCGGGATCGGGCAGGCGATGGCGCTCGCATTTGCAGCGGAAGGTGCGACCGTGGGCGTGGCTGATATTGATCCGGCCACCGCGCAGGCGACCGTGGCCGAAATTGAAAAGAACGCCGGCGCAGCGCGGGCATTTGCGATTGATGTGAGCCGCCGTGATGATTTCCTGCGCGCGGTGGATGAACTGGTCGCCGAATTCGGCCGGTTGGATATCGTCGCGAACAACGCCATCGTGTTTCGCCGCGAGCCGGTTGCGGAGATCCGCGAGGAAACCGTCGCGCGCATGATTGACGTCGGCCTGAAGGCGATTTTCTGGAGCGCGCAGGCAGCCCTGAAGCATATGGATCCGGAAAGAGGGGGCGTGATCATCAACAACACGTCGCCCGCGGCGGAACTGGGTGTGCCGCGCTCGACCGTCTACTCGGCGATAAAAGGCGGAGTGTCGTCGCTCACGCGTTCGCTGGCCGTTGAATTTGGCCCGCGCAAGATCCGAGTCAACGCTGTATGCCCGGGCACGGTGCCGACGCCGGGTGCGCGTGCCATGAACAACAATGACGACGCACTCTACGAATCGCGGCGGCAGAGGTGTCCGCTGGGACGGAATGGGACGGCGGAGGATGTTGCATCCGCAGCGGTTTTTCTGGCGTCACCGGAGGCGTCCTATATTTCGGCGGCGATCTTGCGAATTGATGGAGCAACGACGGTCAACGGAGGGGCGTGAGCGATCGCGACGCCGGTTGCGGCTATAGCGTGCTTACGTAGTAGCTGTCCATGTACTCGCGCATCGCGATGACTTTGTCGTCTTTGATTTCGAGGAAGAAAGCGTAGCGGTTGTTGTAATCTTTGCCATTCTTGAATTTGCCGAGGCCTTTCGCTTCGACGGCCGCGTAGGGTCCCTGCAAAACCAAATGTTGAATCAAAACCTTCGGATCGCCATACACAAAAATGCCGTCTTTTCCGCGGATGGGGCTTAGGAAATCGTCAATAATCTCTTTGCGGCCGCGTTTGTCGCCCGCGCCTTGGATCCCGGTGACCATGATTCCCCAAACGCAGTCCTCGTGCAGAAGCAGGCGGAGTTTTTCCAGATCGCCCGAGCTCAGCGTGTCGAAAAAATGCCTGACGATTTTTTCGTTCTTCGCTTCGACTTCACCCATGGCTTCCTCCCGTGAACGCGTCCACTCGCTGCCGGATCCGACTCTCGCGATCCGCGGCGGATTATACTCCGTTGCGCGGAAAAAGTTTCGCAGCTTCGACGATTTGAGTATGATTGGCCCGCTTTACTCCAAGGAGCAGCCATGAACTTGTCCGTACGAGTTTCGCGGGTTTTCGCGATGCTGTCGCTTTGCGTGCTCGGGGGTGTCGCGGCGATTGCCACGACACGCGCGCAGGATCCTCATCCGCGCGTACCGAAAAGCGTGCGCCTTTACGTGTTCGATTGCGGCGTGATCAAAGGCCTCGATCCGGCGCTGTTCAATTTCAAGCGGGAAGAAGTTAAATCCACCGATTTTGCGGTGCCTTGTTATTTGATTGTGGACCCGAAGGGCACGCTGATGTGGGATGTCGGCGTGATTCCGGACACGGCCTTCAAGGATGACGGCAAGCCTGTGACGCAGGGTCCCTCGACTGCGACGCGCACGCTGAAATCACAGTTGGCGGAAATCGGCTACACGCCTAGTGATATCACGTATCTCGCGCACTCGCACTATCACGGCGACCACATCGCCAATTCGAACGAATTTGCGGGGTCAACCTGGCTCGTCCGGCCGATTGAGCGCGATGCGATGTTTGCGGATAAACCGCCTCAGCTCGTCGATCCGAAGGACTACGACCAGCTGAAGAATGCGCAGACGGTGCTAGTCAAAGACGATGAATACGACGTGTTCGGCGACGGAAAAGTGATCATCAAATCGGCGCCTGGACATACGCCCGGCCATCAAGTGCTGATCCTTCATCTGAAGAAGACGGGGAACGTGATGCTCGCGGGCGATCTGTATCATTATCCGGAAGAGCGGAATTCGGGCCGCGTTCCGACATTTGAATACAACAAGGAACAATCTCTGGCGAGCCGCGCGATGATCGAGGACTACTGCAAGAAAACGAAGACGCAGCTGTGGATCGAGCACGATTACTTGGGCAATGCAAAGCTGAAGAAATCTCCGAAATTCTACGAGTAGAAGTTAGCAGCGATGTGACGGTCGCGGGCCGGCGTGTGTCGCACCTACGGCGCTCGGGTTGGCGGGGGCTTTGTTTTCCCAGCCCTTCCGGGCTGGGCTAGCCTCTGTCGCGCCTCCGGCGCTTCGGAATACGGAGCGCGGTCGCTAGGCGAATCGCGTGATTGCCATCATTGCAAGTCCGCCGGCTGCAGTCGCGGGCCGGCGTGTGTCGCACCTACGGCGCTCGGGTTGGCGGGGGCTTTGTTTTCCCAGCCCTTCCGGGCTAGCCTCTGTCGCGCCTCCGGCGCTTCGGAATACGCAGCGCCGTCGCTACGCGATTCGCGCGATTGCGGACATCGCGAGACCGTCAGTCATATCCGTCGCCCAAAGCGAGATGGTCTTTCCATCGCGTTCCGGCTTGCCGCACACTTTGAAGGGCGAGGTATCGAACAGGGGACTGACGGCGCGGAATTCAAATCGCGTTACATCCGCTGCAGGCATGTGTCGCCGCAATAGATCGAGCAGCAGCGTGGCGATCAGAGGGCCGTGAACTACCAGCCCCGGATATCCTTCGGTTTCGGTGGCGTACCGGCGGTCGTAGTGAATGCGATGGCCGTTGAACGTGAGAGCGGAGTAGCGGAACAGCAGCACATCGTCCGGCTGCACCGTGCGTTCCCACACGGCATCGGCGGGCGCGGGCTGCGGGGCCGGTGCCGGGTCGCCGGGCTTCGCATGCGCGCGATAGACGAGATCCTGTTCCTCGATTAGCGCGATTCCATCAGCATTTTCAATCTCGTGGCGGGCCACTACGAACACGAGCGTCCCGGTGCGGCCTTTTTTCTCGTGCACGTCCGCGATTCGCGAAGTGCGCGTATAGGTTTCTCCCACGCGCAGAGGGCGATGGAATTGGAAGCGTCCGCCGGCCCACATGCGGCGCGGGAGCGGAACCGGCGGCAGGAACCCTCCTAGTTTTGCGTGCCCATCCGGGCTGAGTTCCGATTGCCTGTGAGTCTCCAGAAAATATAGCCAGTGCCAAAGGGGCGGGACGGGATCACCCGCGCGCGGACGTGGCGCGTCGATATCAAGTGTGGCGGATAGCGCGGCGATCGGAGTTGCGGTGATTTGATCCGACGCGCGTCTCGGTTTTTCCCACCCACTTCTGAAGATCAGTGATGTCCACTGCCAGCATCTCCTGTCGTGATGCAAACTGCCGCCGACCATCGGCGACATTACCATGCTTCTGCTCGATGCGAAGCGTGCGTGATACACTCCGGATTCTTCAGGGAAGGGAATCGAAAACATTCGAATGCCCAGAACCGCCCCGACCGCGATCACGTCCGTCGCCGATCCCAGCTTATCCGATCGCTACGGGCTGGCGCATGTGGGTTCCCGTCGTGGCGATGATGACGTGCTCGTGCCTTTCCTACATCGATCGCCAGGCGCTCACCGTAATTTCGCCGATGATTCTTCGAGACACCGGACTGAGCGCGGCGGCGTACACAGGAGTTGGCGCGGTATTTTCCATCGTGTACATGATCGCGAATCCGCTGTGGGGCGCGTGGATCGATTACATCGGGTTGCGGGTCGGCATGCTGCTCGCCGTCGGCATATGGACTGTCGCGAGCGCGTCGCACGCCTGGGTGATGGGATTTTTCGGCTTCGCTGCGGCACGCGCGCTTCTCGGATTTGGCGAAGGCGCCACGTTTCCCGGAGGGCTGCGCACCGCGGCGAATTCCTTGCCGCTCAGCCGGCAATCGCGCGGAATGGGAATTTCGTACAGCGGCGCGTCGGTGGGCGCGATTTTTGCGCCGCTCATCATCGTTCCCATCGCGCTGAAATTCGGATGGCGAGCCGCGTTCCTCGTCACCGGCGGGCTTGGGGCACTTTGGTTGATCGTATGGTGGTTTGTCGCGCGGCCGCCACTGGTGCGCGCCGCCGAACGGAAACCATCCGGCGTTTCGTGGCCCAATCTGCTCGAGCGGCGCTTCTGGTTATTGGTCGTCGGCATGGGCCTCGGTGGCGCTGCGCTGGGGCCGACGCTTTATCTCTGCCCGCTTTATCTGAATCGCGTGCTGGGCTTGACGCAGGCGCAGCTCGGGGAAGTTTTGTGGATTCCGGCGGTCTGTTGGGAGATCGGCTACTATTTCTGGGGCTGGGTATCGGATCGCTGGGTTCGCGATAATACTCGGCCCGTGCGTCTATACGTCACGCTTACGTTTCTGGCGCTGATTCCGTCGGTCGTCACGCGAATGACTTCGTGGATTGCGGCGCTGGCGCTATTTTCCTGGGGAATGTTTATCGCTGTTGCGTTTATTGTCGTGTCGCTGCACGTAGCCGCGCGCGAGTATCCGCGCGACGAAACCGGAAAGGTTGCGGGAATCGGGTCGGGCGCGTGGTCCGCTGTTGTCGCGCTTCTTCTGCTCGCTTACGGTCCGCTGTTCGACCGGCATCTGTACTCCGCGATTTTCGTTTCGCTGAGCCTGGTGCCGATTCTGGGAACTTCGCTGTGGTGGTGGATCGGGCGTCCGAGGACGAACGAGCGCCAGCTTGCGGCTTAAAGCGCCTGCGGGCGACTTTGGCTATCGCACGCGGCTTGGTTCGCCATCGGCGAGGGCCAGTTCGGTGATTCGCAGGCCCGCCGACGTCGCTCTGGACGGATAATGATCCTTGAACCGCTCTTCGTGTAAGGGAATCACTCGCGTGAAGTCCCCGTCAACGCTTTTCACCATCTCTTCCGTCGTCATCACGAGATTGTATTGGCTCCCCACGGCGAAGCCGATTGGCACGTATTCGGGATCTTCGGGCTTCCAGCCGCGCAAATTCTCGTAGGTGTAAACGAGATCGCCCGCGAATACAAAACTGTCTTTGGAATTCGCCTCGAGATCGTTGCGGAGCCGCACGTACATCGAGCCCCAGGTGTGCGAATCTGGCGCGGCGTGCAGATCAATCCCCGGCAGAACATTTTCGCGGTCGCCATCCACGCAGATGAGGCGATGATCGCGCGCGAGCTCGACCGTGCGGAGAATGTCGGCGGGATCAACAGCGAGAGTCAGCCATCGGAAGCGCCGCTCGAGCGACATCGCCCAAACCCATTTCGACAGCTCGCGCTCCTGAATGTGGAAAGTGGCGTTCGGGAAATCCTCGATATTTCCCATGTGATCGAAATGCGCGTGGGTGAGAAATATGTGCGAGACGTCAGACGGCTTGATGCCGCATTCCGCGAGCACCGCCAGCGGAGGATGCCAGCCTTGCACGCCAAAAGTTTCGGCGAGGACCTTGCCGTAGGCTTTCTGGTTGTAACCGACGTCAACCATGGCGACGTGGCCCTGCCCTTTGATCACGATGTAGTTGTAGGGAAGGCGCCGGTGTCCCTGATTGTGGGCACCGTAAATCAGACCGCTGAGCGGGTAGTTGGGTACGTGCGCATATTCCATCGCCCAGACGGAGTACGCGGTCACTTCGTTGGCCTCGCGCCGACGTGTGGGTGGCTGTCGGTGGGAATTCCGGTCGCGTGGATCTGCGTGCCGCAGCAGGCTTGGTCAAACGAGATCATTTCGAATCCGGGCAGAGCCGCGGAGACCAGACGAAGCTGCGCAAAGGCGGCTTGCAGCGGATTGAGAATCGGTTCTAATTCAGCGCTGCGTCCCGCACGCCACAGATGCGTTTGCGCGGAGGATAGCGCGCATTCGAGGGCCGCCGATGCGCGCGAGAGATAATCGCGATGAGCGCTGGCGCGTGGAGTCGCGCGCAAACCTCGAATGCGTTCTGCGACCGATGCGTGAAGACGCTCCGCGGCATCGAGCATCGGATGATCGGGCGTCGCGGTCTTGCCTCCGGCGGCGGCCAGCACAAGCAAACCTGCCAGTTGCGCCGCCACCTGCCGCAAATCCTCGAAATATTTCTGAGCTAGCAGAGTGTAGGCGACGGTCTCGTCGTCGATATTTTCGCCGCTGCTTGCGGCTCTCACGGTGATCTCTTCATGCATTTTGACGCGTCTCCGGAAAACCTATCGCATGATGAACGGATTCGGCGCGTTCCCGGCGATATCAATCCAGACGCTTTTCGTTTGCAGATATTCGCGGATCGCGTCGATTCCGCTTTCGCGTCCGATTCCAGACCGCTTGTATCCGCCGAAGGGAGACATGAAACTCACCGCGCGATACGTGTTCACCCACACCGTGCCCGCTTCCAGCCGCTCGGACATCGTCAGCGCGCGCCGAATGCTGGTGGTCCAGACTCCGGCGGCGAGGCCGTACACCGTTCCGTTCGCGATTTTGACCGCCTCATCCTCGGTGTCGAACGGAATGATCGAAAGCACCGGGCCGAATACTTCCTCCTGCGCGATGCGCATGTCGGGCTTCACGCCAGTGAAAATTGTCGGCTCGACGAACCAGCCCGAGCCGCACTCCGGGCGCTGCGCCGGCGCGCCGCCCAGCCGGCAGACCGCGCCTTCTTCTTTCGCGATTCGAATGTAGTCGAGAACTTTTTCGTATTGCGGGCGAGTGGTAATCGGCCCGACCTGCGTGCCCATGTCGAGCGGGTTGCCCATGCGCGCGGTCTTAGCCAGCGCAAGAAGCTGTTCGACGAACTTGTCGAGGATCGGGCGATGGATCAACGCGCGCGAGCCGGCGATGCACGTCTGGCCAGTGGCGGCGAAAATTCCCGAGACGACGCCTTTCACCGCCTGTTCGATATCGGCATCGTCGAAGACGATGTTCGCGGACTTTCCGCCGAGCTCCAGGGTCACGCGCTTCAGGCCGCGCGCCGCGAGTTGATAGACGTGCTCGCCCGTCTTGTCGCCGCCGGTAAACGCAATCTTCGCGACGTCGCGATGCGTAATCAGCGGCTCGCCCACTTCCGCGCCGAATCCCGTCACGATATTGACGACTCCGGGCGGAAAACCGGCGCGCTCGAAAAGCTCTCCGAATGCGAGCGCCGAAACGGATGAAAATTCCGAAGGCTTCCACACCACCGTGTTCCCGGCGGCAAGCGCCGGAGCGAGTTTCCATGTAGCCAGCAGCAGCGGCGAATTCCAGGGCGTAATCGCAGCGACCACGCCCAGCGGTTCTTCGCGCGTGAAATTGAAAATGCCGGGCTTATCAATGGGGATTACGCGGCCTTCGATTTTGTCCGCGAGGCCGCCGTAGTAATGAAACCACTGCGGGATGTAGTTCAGCTGTCCGCGCATTTCGGCGATCAGCTTTCCGTTGTCCGTGGTTTCGATCTCGGCGAGCTTGCCCGCTTCGGCGGTGATCAGGTCACCCAAGCGAGAGAGCAGAGCGCCGCGGGCGGTGGCGGTCAGCTTGCGCCATTCGCCATCGTAGAAAGCCGATTTCGCCGCGGCGACGGCGCGGTCCACATCGTCCTTCCCTCCGCGCGGAATCAGCGCCCACGGCGCGGCGGTGAACGGATTCACCGATTCAAACCACGCGCCGGACGCGGGCTCGACCCACTGCCCGCCGATCAGCATGCGATGCTTTTTCAATTCGCTCATTTGTTTCCTCGATGGCTAGGCCTTGGGCGCTTTTTCTTTCTGCTCTGCGAATACTTCGCGCGCGATTCGGAAGGAGTCCACGGCCGCCGGCACGCCGCAATAGATCGCCACCTGCAGCAGGACTTCGCGTATCTCGACGGGCGACACGCCGTTCACCAGCGCGCCCTTGATGTGCGCCTTCAGCTCGTGCGGGCGATTCAGGGCGCTGATCATCGCCAGATTGAGCATGCTGCGCGTCTTCTTGGGCAGCTCTTCGCGTCCCCAGATTGCGCCCCAGCAATATTCCGTCACCAGTTCCTGCAGGGGGCGATTGAATTCGTCGGCCGTGTTGAACGCGTTGTCCACGAACTCCTTGCCAAGCACCGAGCTCCGAATTTCACGCCCGCGATCAAAAGTCTTCTTGTCCATGTCAGTGATCCTCTTTTCTTAGGGTGTCGTTCTTTGGGTAACTCTGACGGGTATCGGTCCTAATTAAGACAAAGAGTAGCTGAGCGCCTAGCATGCCCACGTCTTTCTGCGTTTCGAGCGTGTCGATTGTTGCCTCGATTGCGCTCGTAGCGTTCGCTCCGAGCACTTGCTCGGACGCCGACCGGAATCTGGCTCTGATCTCGCTTGGGCTGGCCGGCACCAGATCGCGCATCCTGCGCCGCCGCACTTGGCCATCACGCAATGTAACGCTCACCTCTGCGCCCTGCGCGCTCGGATAGTCCGCCGTGAAATCCGAGTCCTCTTCGAGCATCGTCGCGGCCAAAAGGCGACCTACCTCGAAATCCGAGAGCAGGTGATAGTTCGCTTCATCAATCTTGCCCTGCGCGAGTGTTGCGGCCACGCAGTAAAGGATGCTCATTTTCGCCTGGAGTATGCGGTCGAACGGGCCCGCGAAATTGCAGCCGGGATATGCCACCGCCGCAGCCGAGCATTTGATTCGAATTCCAACGATGTCGCGGCTCTTCACGCCATCTTCTACCGCGAGCGCCAGCGCCGCCTGGCACGCCGTCTGCGCGTAATTACAAGCCGGCGCGGGCTTGTGATACACGGACATGATTTCCAGGGCGCCGCCGGAAAACGGCGTCACTTTCGAAACTCGGTCGCTTCGGCCCAACGCAGCGAATAGTCCCGATGGCCCCTCGAGTGCGGTTTCGGATGCGACGGCGCCCAATTCGGCGAGTTCGACTGCCGTGACCGCATTCCTCGCGGCGAATCCGGGATGAAAAAACATTTCGTCGCCGCCGCTGTAGGGCCATTCGTTCAACCCGCCTGTCGTATTCGCTGCAAGGCCGACGGCGCTCACGGTCGCGCCTTCGTCCAAGCCGAGCAGGATGCTCCCCGCTACTGCTGCGCCGATGGGGCCCGTGGTTCCGGTTGGGCGGTACAATCGCACGAATTCCTGATCCACGAGCGCTCGTCCGATGCTCGCGCCAACTTCGTATCCGCAGATTGCGCCCAGGATGAACGCATCGCCGGAGACGGGCCTGCGTTGTGCCAGCGCCAGCAGCGCGGGAAAGATGACCACGCCCAAGTGGCTCACCGAGCCGGTGTGCATATCTTCGCGCACCAGCCCGTGCGCGAGCGTCGCATTGGCGAATGCCGCGTCCGACGCGGAAACGCGATGCCGCGTTCCGATCACCGTCGCTTTCCCGCCCGTTGCTCTGGTCGCGATTTCGATCGCCTGTCTGCCCCAGGGAAGCTCGCGCGCCTCGAACGCGCACGAGAGCATGTCCAGCAGCGAAATCTTCACCTTCTCCACTGCATCACGCGGAAGCTGCGCTGCAGTCAGTTGGCGCGCGGCCTGCGCAATTCTGCGCGACAGCGTTGCGGCCTGCGTCATCGTGGCTGTGGTGACCCTATCCACGCGCTTGCCTTATTTCCCGCCGACCTGCACGCCCGCCCACTTCTCGACGGTCTTGGCCATCGCGGTCATGTCCGCGTCGAGCCCTTCCGTCTGCGTGGCAATCGAGAGAAGCTGCCTTACCGCGCTTCCGACGACCATGGGCACGCCGAACGCGTCGGCTTCGGCCATGCACAATCGAATGTCCTTGTTCAGCAGCCCGATTGCGAATCCGTAATTGAACGAGCGCGAAATCACGTGCTGTTTGACTTTGTCCTGCGTGGCGCTATTGCGCGCGGTCCCGGCGTTGAACACGTCAATCACCACCGCAGGATCGAGTCCCGCCTTCACACCCATCACGATGGCTTCGGAAGTGATCGCCATCGCCGTTGCAGACAAAAGATTGTTCAGCAGCTTCATTGTCTGGCCCTGTCCCGGCTGAGTGCCCACGAAGAAAATCTTCCCGATCACTTCAAGGATTGGCTTGATCGTCGCAAGTACGTCTTCCGGGCACGAGACCATTACGGCGAGCGTCCCTTTTTCGGCTCCGTTGATTCCGCCGCTGACCGGCGCGTCAACCGCCTTGATTCCCTTTGGTGGCCAGACCTTCGGCGACCACTCGCTGCGACTGTCGCGCCCGTCGTCGAAACATCTATGAAAATCTTCACGCGGCTGCCTTCGATGACGCCTTTCGGCCCTAAGGCCACGGCCTGCACGATGGGCGGAGTCGGCACGCTGGCGAATACGATCTCCGCGGCCGATGCCACGGCGGCGGGCGAGTCAGCACGCCTGGCGCCCAGTTCCAGCAGAGGCGCCATGGCGTCAGCGCTCGTATCGTAAATTGTGACCGGGTAGCCGGCTTGAATCAGGCGGCGCACCATGCGCACGCCCATTCGTCCGACTCCCACAGAATCCAAGACTTTCCTTTGCCATGCGTCTTTCCTCTTTCTACGTGGCCGCGCCCGCTCAATCGGGGACACCGATGCCGGAATGTGCGAACTCGGATGCAGTGTCGCGGATTCCGCCGGATAGACGTTTTCCGACGCCGCATTATGCCCTATGATAGCGCCCTCTCACAATTGACGTTCCGCCCGGCGATCTTTCATCAGACGCGCCGGCGGAGCAGGGAAGCGTGCGAGGTACCCGTGCCGATCGAACCTTTTGAAGTGCTGGCTCTCCGGTATGCGCATTTGGGCAACCGGAATCCCGGCGAAAATTTTATTCTGGCGGACCCTCACGAGGTCGCTTCCGACCTGGACTATTTCGTGTGGGTTCTGCGCCGGAGCGACTGCACTTTTGTGGTGGATACGGGATTTGCAAAGGAAGCCGCCGTCCGGCGCAAGCGCGATTGGATTCGTTGCCCGATGGAATCGCTGCGACTCCTCGACGTTGATCCCGATAAAGTGACCGACGTGATCGTGACGCATCTGCATTACGACCACGCCGGGAATCTGGACAAATTGCCGCGCGCGCGTTTCCATCTGCAGGATCGCGACATGGCCTACGCGACGGGTCGCTCGATGGGCCATCAGGCTCTTCGCAGCCCGTTCGATCTCGAGAATATTCAAATGATGCTGCGGCACATCTACTCGGACAAGGCTGTGTTTCATGATGGCGACACCGAACTCGTGCCGGGGCTTACGCTGCACCGCGTTGGCGGACATTCGGCGGGGCTGCAGATCGCGCGGGTCTGGACGCGGCGCGGATGGGTGGTGGTCGCTTCCGACGCCTCGCATCTCTACGCGAATTTCGAGCAGCGGCGGCCGTTTCCGATTGTTTACAACGTCGCCGAAATGCTGGAGGGATTTAATCTGCTCTACAGGCTGGCGGATTCGCCCGATCACATCGTGCCGGGACACGATCCGCTGGTGATGAAATATCTATCCCGGCGGTCAAACCCGAGCTGCAGGGAATTGCCGTGCGGCTGGACGTGCCGCCCGCGCGCTAAAAGAACGCTGTCGCCCGCCCGGCGAAGATCAGCGCAATCCATAGAAACAGCGACACGCCGGCCCAGCGCCTGGCGCTTGCCGGCGTGACGGCGTCCACGTCCCACGCGGCCACGCTGCGATAAATGCCATAACGAAAAATCACAGCGTTCAGCCCGGCCACCAGAAGAACTCCGAGCGAAATCCAGAACATAATGTTGTCGTAGTATTCCATAGGATCGGACATCGCCACGAGCGTTCCGGTGACGAGCAGAATCGCGAACGCGACCCATTTCCACGCGCGAAATTGCCCGATCACCTGCGAGACGGGCACGGTCCGCATCGTCTTCCCCAGTACGCGCAGATTGCCCATTACCACCATGCCGCCGAACAGCGCAATGCTGATCACGTGAATGATCAGAAGAACCGGATAGGGATACGGCGCATTCCGAAGCCACATGCTCAGCGGTGTTTCGCTAAGCCATTGGCAAAAGCTCAAGAAAGACATGCCAGAAACTCCTCCCGCGCGTTCCGATCGACTTCGCGTCCGCTACAAATTTCCAATCCACAGCCCGGCCAAGCAGCACGCTGACCCACAACCCCAGCCAGACGACAGCCGCCAGCCTGCGCCATCCGAGCGGAGCGGAATCCTGCGCGGCAGCCGTTGCCTTTCGGATTACGGTGAAGTGAAAAATCAGCGCCAGCAAAAGAAGCAGCATCTTGCTGCGGAACGCCTTCACCTGCACGTATTCGCCGGGATCGCCCGAAAAAAGATACGCTCCCGTGAGCAACTGAATCAGGATGCCGGTGTTGATCCACGGGGAAAGATTCTTCGCGACCTGCGAAACGGATAACTGCCGTAAGCAGAGACCGAGCAGGCGCAGGTCCAGGATTGTTACGCTGCCGACCAGCAGCGTGAATCCGCAGATGTGAATGGACTCGACGACCGGGAACACCCATACCCAGCGCGCGATCGGATTTACGGGAATTGCTTCGGGAACGCCCTGCAAATGAGGTGCGCCAGGAACATCTAGGCCCGCCTTTCGTGGCCGCTCTACCGCAACAGCTCGCTCACCGAACCGACGGATGTGGTCACATAGCCAAGCGCGCGGCCGCCGAGCCCCACGCCGGACCACAAGCAGCAGCGACACGATCGCGACGAACAACCCGGACCACCGGCCCGAACCGATGCCCGTCATCCGCGAGCGTCACTTTGCGATGAATCGTGAACGTATAAATCACCGCCAGCAGCAGAAACAGCATCTTGAATTGAAAGGCCCAGTTTCCATACATCTTCACGGCTTCGGTGGAGAAAAGCAGAAATCCCGAAACGAGCATCACCGCCAGGCTGCCCAGCATCCACGGCCGCACTTCTCCGGCCAGCTCCGCGGTTGATTCGGTCTTGAACGCCAGCCGCATCAAGCGCAAATTCAAAATCAAGACCGCACCGCCAAGTATGCCCAGGCCAAGGAGATGAAATATCTCCACGAACGGAAACAACCACGTGGAATCGCGAATCCCGTGGCCCCACCACGAATTGTTGCACCACTGGCAAAAGCTCAGCAGCAGCGATCTAATCATGCGGGTTAGCCCTCCTCACACCGCTCATGGCGGAGGCAACACGTACGCAATCGCGCGTCCCGCGGCGACGATCAGAACCCACAGCACGATCGACACGACGGCCGCCACTTTTGCCGCGCCCGGCGTATTCGCACTCAAATCCCACTCCGCGACTTTGCGCCCGATTGTCGCGTTGAAGATCAGCACGTTCAGCCCGGCCAGCACGAGCATGATCATCTTGATTTTGAAGAAAGGAGGATGCGTGTTGTAAAACGAAACGGGATCGGCGGAAAACAGCAGCACTCCGCTGACGATCATCACGGCGAAGCCGGCAAAGAGCCACGGATTAAATTGCGCGAGCACCTCGGACATGCGCCGCCGCTTTAACATCACTCCCAGCAGCCGCATATCGAGCATCACCGCGAATCCCAGAAAAAGCGTCAGCGTGAGGACGTGAATCGATTCGACGATCGGTTCGCCCCAGGTCGACTCGCGCATATAGATGCTGAAATGCGTGTTGGAGAGCCACTCGAGGAAACTAGCGATAGACATCCGTCATCCTCGCGAGGCTTGGGGGCGGCCCGTAGATTGCCAATTGGCTTACTTCGCCGCGCACGGCGTGGGATTCCAGCCCGTAGCGTCCGCCTGCTTCTTGAATTGCGAGCTGGTTAGGAAGGATTGATCCAGATACTCAGGATCGTTCACGAGAGACGTGACGATCAGCCACGTCGTCCCGGCCTCGGTAAAGCCGTCGAAAAATTCCTCCACGCTCGCATTCGCGCCGTAGGGAACGCCGTTCTTCCGCAGGTATCCCGGCTTCAGGTCCGTTGTGACGACTTTCAAATAGCCTTCCTGAGCAGGGCGCGAGCCCGGCGCCCCGGCAGCCACCGGAACAACGAATCCTCGCGGCCGCAAACCTTCCCAGCTCGCGACGGAGAATCCCTGGAGCGACGGCTTCTCGTCGGCGGGCGGCGTTGCGCCGAAATGAAATAGCCGTGTTTGCATTCCGGCATCCGTCTCGACCTTTAGCGTGTTGTCGTCCACCCACGTGATGTGCAGCCGAGTCGGCACGCGCATGATGGCGCCCGCTCCGTAGGCCTTGCACGCGTTGCCGCTCGCTTCGTCCTTCGCCGGATCCCAGCTATTCGCGATCGCGCGCCCCGCCGCGTTCAGCGGCACGCCGGGATAATCGCCCTTGTCTGGCGTGATCATTCGATAGCGCCAGTCTTCCGTCACCACAGCGACCCAGTAGCCGCTCGGATCGAGCGGACCTTCGAGTGCGGTTGTTCATCTTTGGAGCTGGGGGAGGAACGAAAGGGTTGGGCCCGAATCCGCGCTGATTGGTGTCCTGAGCGGCTGCTGCTGGCGGCTGTGGCCTGTTGGGCCTGCGCGCCTGCGTGCGAAGGCGCTATCAACGATGCCAGGGCCAGCAAGGCAACCGGCGCGCTCATCCTCCGAAAAGTTCCGCAAATCATTCGTGTCCCCCCAACTGGCCCAGCCGTCGCCAGCTCATCCCTCGCCGTTGAATCCGGCGAAGAAGAGCCGCTTACATGATCACGCCTTCCCACTTCCATCCGTCCGACGGCCGCACGATCTTGTGCAGGCGAATTCTGTGCTCGGAAGGATCGCGCCCCGGATTTCCGGAGACGACCACGTGATCGCCTGGCTTCAGCGTGTCACGCGTTACGTGTTCCTGCGTGAGTTGAGCGCCGCCGCCCCACTCGACCGACCAGGTCTGAGCCGGCCCGCCCTTCGGGTCCGGGACATCCACCTTCACGAACGAGTGCGGATTGCGGTACATGAACTGGGTAAGAGTTCCTTCCACCGTGATTTCCTGGTCCACGAAATACGTGGCGGCGAACGAGTGGTGGGCGTACGCCGCGCCGCCAGTCAACATCACAGCGGCGCCAATCAGCAGAATAATTAGTGTGCGCTTCATTGGGTCTCCTCCAAAAAACTCGAAAGCTCTTCGTTCTCCCGCCGTTCCGCTCGAGCTATTTTTTCGGGCTCAAGCTCTTGTACACGGCCTCCACGAACATATCGGTCGTCCAGAACCCCGTGGTTTTGCCGTACCGGGGATCGTAATCCGATGTGGGCTTGGCCGCCTTCACCTGCTCCAGCGTCATTCCCTTATTCACCATGTCCTGGACGCGGTCTCTGAATGATCGTCACCATCTCCTGGTAGAAGACCACGTCCGCAACGTCGCATAACCGGCCGTGCCCCGGGATGATCTGCGTGCCGCCTTCCTGCTCGTCGGCGGGAATCGCAAGTTCGATGATCTCGATTCAGTCCGTTGATCACTCCTTGAATATTGCCGCCTCGCGCGAGATCCACGAGCGGATAACCGGTTGTGACGAAAATATCGCCGGTGCTGATTACGTCGGATCGCCGAAAAAACACGATGGTGTCGCCGTCGGTGTGCGCGGCCTGCGGGTGAATCATCAGGACGCCCTCACCGTTGAAATAGAGTTTTCTCTCGGGCGTCGTATAGGTTTCCGTCGGCCACGAGGCCTGTGGCACCGCTGGTTGTCCGTTGGTCGTGGTGCTCATGCGGTCGAGGACTTCTTGCGCTGCAATCACGGTGGCTTGATTTCCCGCGCTCGCGCCGATGTCGCCGACCACGTTGCCGCCCGCGATCGTATTGCCCATTTTGGCGAGCGCTTCGTTGCCGCCGGTATGGTCCGCGTGAATATGAGTATCAATGATGTAGTGGATCGGCTTGGTGGAGAGGGTTCGAATGGCCGCATCCACCTTGTCGCTCGTCCCGGCGAGGCCCGCATCCACCAGCAATACGCCGTCGTCGCCGATCTGCACGGTAATGTTGCCGCCCGCGCCGACCAGCATGTAGACGTTGCCTTGTACCGGCAGCAAGTGAACCTCTACGTCGGCCGGATTCCGCTGCGGCGGCGGCCGCAGGTGCTTGCGCGGACGCCGATATCCGCGATTCCCGCCAGGGCGGCAACTGCGAGCACCATGATCAGGCCGAGATTCTTCGACGGATTCGAGGACTTGTTTCGCACGTGGGTCCTCATCGATTTGTTACCTTCTTCACGGGACGCGGCAGTGTCTTCATGGTTTTCATTTTGATTATGTATTCCGGATACATCGTCTCCGCTCCGCCTCTGGTTGCCTCTGGAGGTATTCCGTAGTTGGCGGGGAATTCATTCAGAAATGTGTTTTGTCCCAGCAAGTGGGCAGGGACGACACCAGCCGGCCGGTCCACTTCATCCACCGATTCGCAGGGCCACGGAGCCATCGCCTGTTGCGGGCTGTAAACAAAATCGCTGGTGCGCATGAACGGCTCCGTCAGATAAACGGGGTCGTAGGTGATCGCAGCAACGGTCAGATAATTCCCGTGCCTCATGATGTGCGCGGTAGCCGTCGCCAGGTCGCTGCGCGGCAATCCGTTTCGCCGCAGCCAATTTTCTTTCAGATGGGTGGTCGTCACGACCAAGATATCGCCTTCCCATTTCCCGGTGGAGAATCCCTGCCAGGTGTGTGGGGCATAATCCGGTGGATGCGGTCGTCCATCCATCCAAATTGTTTGCTCCGCTCCGTACGCCGAAAGATGCGTGTGGTAACGCGATCACTTTCTGCGATGCCTTGTCCACTTCCTTCCAGATGCTCAGTTGCGACGGACCGCGCCAGCCGTAATCCGATCCGTGTGCGCGGCATTGATTTTCCGGCAGCTCCACAATCGCCGCGTCCCAGCTATCGCCACGCAACCGCGCCGCATTGTTGATCGGTATTCCCAGGTAGTCGCCGATTTCCGGACCCGGTATGCGCTCCTCCCAATCCTCATCAAATCGCGGCGCCCACGAACCGGACGGATCCTCCTGAGCCTTCGCGGACCGGCCCATCAGCGCCGACAGAAACAGCAGCGCAATCAGACCGCCTGCGATTTTGACTCGACTGAACTTACCCATGGCAATCCCCCCGAAAACATGGCTCGGCGTGGCAATCTCCTGAATGAAATCAACTTTTATCATAAAAGAAGGCTCGCGAATCAGCAAATTCACCGACTTCGCCGCTTGAAACCGCGTTTTGCGGGTGCTTCGACTGAATATCTTGCGAAAACTTAGCCTCATTGGATAGAATCCGGGCCTTGCGGTTCCGAAATGGCACGCCGCGGAACCCACAGGCCCGCCACATCGCTGCTGCAACTTGGTGCAATTTCATTTGTGCTAAACTCCCGGCGGAGGTAAACGACCATGTCTCTCGTAAAAGGTATCCACCACATGACCGTATGTGTGGCTGGCGCGCAGGAAGACATCGACTTCCAGACGCAGGTTTTCGGCCAGCGCATGATCAAGCAAACCGTCCTCTTTGATGGCCGCTACGCTCATTATCATTTGTACTATGCGAATGCGAACGCGGAGCCAGGCTCCGTGTACACCACCTTTCCCTATGGACGCGTGAGAGGCCGGCAAGGTTCCGGACAAATTCAGTCCACCGCCTATTCGGTTCCGAAAGGCTCGATCAAATTCTGGGTCGAACAGTTCGACCGGCACAAGGTGAAGCACACGGGCATTCAGGAGCGCTTCGGACAAAAGTTCATTCGCTTCGATCATCCTTCCGGAATCCAGCTCGAAGTAATCGAAGACAACGCCGACAAGCGCAAGGGTTGGACCACGAAAGAAGTCGGAGCGGACGTGAGCACGCATGGTTTCCACGGCCCCGTCCTATCGGTCAGGGAAATTGCCGAAACCGAGCGTTTCTTTGTGGACGCTCTGGGATTCAAGAAGACTGGTCACGAAGGCTCCTATCACCGCTTCGAAATCGGAGATGGCGGCGCAAACAAGACAGTCACTCTCCTGCACGAACCCGATCGCCCGTCCGGAAGCTGGATCTTCGGAGCAGGCACCGCTCACCACATGGCTCTCGAAGTTGAAAACGATGAAAAGCTCGCGGAGCAAAAGGGCATCTACGAGGAACTCGGCTACACGGATGCGTCCGAGATCAAGGATCGCATGTATTTCCACTCCGTTTATTGCCGCTGTCCCGGTGGAATCCTGGTGGAATGTGCCGCCACGGTTCCGGCGGGATTTGCCGTGGACGAGCCTGCCGACCAGCTTGGCCAGAGCCTGCTGCTTCCGCCGTGGTTCGAAGCTCGTCGCGCGGAAATCGAGGCGATGCTGGAGCCGATCAAGGTTCCCGAAAGCAATTTCCCGGGAGGCATGAAGAAGCCCGCAGCGAAACCTGCGCCCCAGTCGCCGCAGCCGACCAGTCTCGGCGGCGCGTCGCGTCGCACGAGCGCAGTATTTATCGGCGGCGATGGTTCGGAAAAGAAGAAGAAAAACTAGGACAGGGAATTTCCCCGCGGCCGACCCATCTCCGCGAAATCCCGCGGCCGCGGGGAACTATTCAGTAGGACGCTTCGAGCAGGCCAATTACTTCAGCTTTCGTCACCGGCCGGTCCACCACTTTCGATTTCTCGAGTTCGTGCATCACCGGCTCCACGATGTCGCCAATCTCCGCGTGCGGCACGCCCGCGTCTCTCAATCTGTGGTGAACGTCAAATCCTGCAATGAACTTCTCAGTGCGATCGGCGCAAGCGAGCGCGCCTGCCTTGGGATTGCGCGGGTCGAACGGTAAGTGGAAACCCTCCGCGATCGGCGCGAATCTTTCTGGCGCGATCTCCGCCATGAACCGCATCGCGTGCGGCAGCGTGATGCACGACGTGATCCCGTGAGGCACGTCCCACCGTGGACCGATCTGATGTCCCAGCAAGTGCGAGATGCCGAATCGCGTGTTCATCGAGCCGTAGATTGAAAACCACGCTGCGAACTGGCAATAGCCTCGATGCGCGAGCTGGTCGGTGCCGCTGGTTTTGATCGAAGCGGCAAGATGTTCCACCAGCAGCGAAATCGCCTTCGCACCAAGAGCGTCGCTCAGCGGATGATGCCGGATCGAGTAAATCGTTTCGATGGCGTGATCGAGCGCGCGCATTCCTGTCGCCACCCAAAGCCAGTCGGGAGTTGCCAGCGTCAGCGCCGGATCGTTCAGCACCGTGCGCGGTTGCAACCGCGGGTCGGACACGCCAGATTTCACGCGCGTCGTCTCGTCCGTCACTCCGCCAGCGTGTGTGTACTCGCCGGCCGAAAGCGTCGTCGGAATCGCGATGTGAACCAGGTCGCGGCTGGTCAAGAACGCGTAGCTCGCCACTTTGCAGGTATCAATCGGACTGCCGCCGCCAAAGCTGATCAGGCAATCGGCGTCCACGCGCGTGATTTCCGCTTCGAGCTGGCCCACCACGCTTCGCGGCACGTGCTGTCGCGCGCCTTTGAATACAGCCGCGCAACGCGCGCCGAGCGCTCCCGTCACTTTTTCAAGCAGCGGCGAATTGCCGAGCGTCTTGCCGGTCACCACAATTCCGCGCTTCAACCCGCGCCGGTCGAGTTCCTCGCCCAGCGCGGCGATTTTTCCAGGCCCCGAGATTACTTTCTCGAGGCGGCTCAATGTGAAGTCAATGTTTGGAGCTTCCATGGGGCAAAAGTATACATCACCCAGTTATTTGTTCGCGCTGCCGGTCACGGCCGTGCTGGCGCACAACCGATCAGGTACGTGATGGGCATTTCGATGCCCGCTGCTGATTGCTCGCCAATTTGCCATTGGTATCCAGCGGCGGTCAGTTTGCCGACCATCTCGCGCAATTCCTCAGGCCGATAAGATCGCAGGCATGAAACGATTCCATCGAACAGAAGGACAAAAGGAATCACTGGGATCAGATATGTCCAGAGCAGTCTCGACCAGCGGAACGGGCGGATCCACGGAGTGAAGAAAAACGGCATGAGTGCCCAGGGGAACATCAGTGCGATCGTCAAGAGGGCTGCGCTTCGTCATCTCAAAAATGCCGATGTTTTGGCCGTCGTCAACGGCATTCTGGAGTATGGCGCGAGCTCGGGGCGGCGAGAAATGATGAAACGATGTAAATATGGTTCGGAAACCCTTCAATTCGCCGGGAACATTCATCGCATCAACCGAGTCGGGGCTGAACGTAATACGGTCTTCGGAAGCAGCGCTCATATTTTGGAGGGCGCGAATGTTCGGATACTTGTCGGTCAGGCAAACGTGAATGTTGTGAGCCTTGCCAGAGAGCATTCGAGACAAATAAAGCCAAGGGCCTCCGCCGCCTGAACACATGTCCACAACGGATTGGCTTGGCGAAGAGTCGAGCGCGCCGTGGAGCAGCGGGGCGATGGACGCGTAGGCCTTCAACGGACTAAACCCGAACTGAAGCGCATCGATCACGTCGTCTCGAAGAGACTTGGGAAACCACGGTTGGTCGTGGAGTTCTATGAATTGTATGCGGCGCATGTTAACCGGACTCGCGAGCGGCGTCAGGCAGTCGGCTCGCGACGTACGCCATTAGGTCGTAGAATGATTATGTCGAGCCAATCTTCTGGCATCGATTGAAGCGAACGCTCTCCGCTGCAAATCGCGCTCTAAAACTCGATTGCTTCGATTGCACTACTCAAAGTATCATCCGCAGCCGCGAGGAACCGAATGAAACTCAGCACCGACCGAATTCTTACAACGCATGTGGGCAGCCTTCCGCGCTCCCAGGAAGTTGTTGATTTGTTGTTTGCGCAGGACCGTGGTGACGCCGTGGACGAGGCGCAATTCAACGAAGTGATGCGCCGCGCAGTCGCGGGAACTGTAAATCATCAAGCCGAGGTCGGCGTGGATGTCGTCAGCGATGGCGAGACCAGCAAAATCAGCTACTCCACATACATCCGCCACCGCCTCACCGGATTCGAGGGAGATTCCGCGCGCCCCACGCCACAGGACCTCGACGATTTTCCGGAGTACCGCGATCGCCTGGTAAAAGCAGGCCATTCGGCGACTTACAAGCGGCCCGTATGCAAGGGGCCGATCAAGGTCAAGAGCCTGAAGCCGGTCGAGCAGGACATCGCACACATGAAGGAAGCGCTCGCCAAGGTGAAAGTAACCGAGGGCTTCATGAACGCCGTCTCCCCGGGCACGATTTCGGTTTTTCAACCCAACGAATACTATCCGTCCCACGAAACGTATCTTGAGGCGCTCTCCAACGCCATGCGCGAAGAGTACGAGCTGATCGTAAAATCGGGATTGTTGTTGCAGCTTGACTGTCCCGATCTCGCGATGGGCAGGCACACGCGCTTTAAGAATCTGAGCGACGAAGAATTTCTGCGTTACGCGGAGCTTCAGGTCGAAGCGCTCAACAATGCCCTCGTCAACGTGCCAGCCGATCGCGTTCGGCTGCACGTCTGCTGGGGCAATTACGAAGGCACGCACATCAACGACATGGATTGCGCCAAGATTTTTCCGATCGCCATCAAAGTGAAACCTATGGCGCTGCTTATCGAAGGCGCGAATCCTCGGCATGAACACGAGTGGGAGGCTTGGACTCGCATCAAGCTTCCGGACGACAAGATTCTCATTCCCGGCGTAGTCTCTTCGAGCACCAACTACGTCGAACATCCCGAGGTCGTCGCGCAGAGGCTGCTGCGTTACGCCGACGTTGTCGGGCGCGAACGCGTAATCGCCGGAACGGACTGCGGATTCGGAACTTTCGCGGGATTCGGGCCGGTGTATCCGGCCTTCTCGTGGATGAAGCTGAGCTCGCTTGTCGAGGGCGCCCGCATCGCCTCGAAGAAATTGTGGGGCCGCGCGGCATAGACTTGCAATGACGTGAATATTCGAGGAACGGCGCGATTGATGCGCCTGCGGTGAGATTGTGAAATGGGAGAACTACCATGGACCGGCGGTCATTCATTAGTTCTGGGATTGGTTTCGGCGCGCTGGCTGTGGGTGCGCTTGTGAATAACAAGTTGGCGATGGCGATGGGCCAGGATTCCAAAGCCGTACCGGGCGCGACCATCGAAACGACTCTTGGCAAAGTTCGCGGCGCCACGCAGGCTGGCGTTCAGGCTTACCGTGGCGTTCCCTATGCCGCGTCCACCGCCGGCGCCAATCGCTTCATGCCACCCGCTAATCGTGAAGCGTGGACGGGAGTGCGCGACTGCGTTGAGCTGGGATTGCGCGCGCCGCAGCGAAATTCTGATTTCTTCGGCCAGGTTCCGAAAATATTCGAAGTGATGTGTCCAGCTGAGCCGATGGGTGAAGATTGCCTGGTGCTCAACGTGTGGACGCCGGGGACGAACGCGGGGCGCAAGCGGCCGATCATGGTTTGGCTGCATGGTGGAGGCTACACGTCCGGTTCTGGCGGATTCGTTTGCTACAACGGGCAGGAGTTGGCCCGGAAGCACGACGTGGTTGTGGTGACGGTGAATCACCGGCTCACGGTTTTCGGATATTTGTATCTCGCGGGAATCGGCGGAGAGAAATATGCGAAGGCCAGCAACGTCGGCATGCTCGATATCGTGTCTGCGCTCGAATGGGTGCGCGATAACGCCGCGGCGTTCGGCGGCGACGCCAGCAACGTCACAATTTTCGGGCAATCCGGCGGCGGCGCGAAAGTCAGCGTGCTGATGGCGATGCCTTCGGCGAAGGGACTCTTCCATCGTGCCATCGTCGAAAGTGGCGCGGACGTGAAGGGCGTGCCGGTGGATGTCGCCAACAAGTCCGCCGAGATGTTTCTTTCGCGGTTGAATCTGAAGCCAAATCAGGTGGACGAGCTTCAAAAGCTTTCAGTAGATCAGTTGCTCGCCGCGATTCCGCCCGGAGGCGGTCCCGGCAGTCCTGGATTAGCGCTTGCACCAGTCGTCGACGGCAGCACGCTGCCTGTCCGGTCCTTTCGATCCGACGGCGCCCGAGATGTCGGCAAATATTCCGCTGTTGATCGGCACCACGGAAACCGAAGTCACCTTTTTCCCGAATCAGGTGCTCGACCCGATTGACGATGCCAGTCTTCACACGCACGTGAAGCAGATTCTCGCCAAAGCGAGCGATGCGCAGGTGGACGAAGTGATCGCCGCCTATCGCAAGGGCCGGCCCGGCGTGGCCAATACGGATCTTTATCTGGCGTTCGCTTCCGACGCGACATTCCGCAGCGGCGTCCTGATCGAAGCGGATCGTAAAGCCGCGCAAAAAGCAGCGGTCTATCAATATTACTTCACGTGGAAATCACCCGTGGACGATGGCAAGCTCCGCTCGTTTCACACTGTCGAGATTCCATTCGCTTTCGACAATGTGGACATCGCGACGTCGATGACCGGCACGGGCCCCGAGCGCCAGGCGCTGGCCGACAAAGTCAGCGGTGCGTGGGTCGCGTTCGCGCGCAGCGGCGATCCGAACCACAAGGGATTGCCGAATTGGGCGCCTTTCAACACCACGAAGCGCGCCACGATGATTTTCGACAACGAGTGCAAGGTCGTAAACGATCCGCACGGCGAGGAACAGCGCCTGCTTCGCAGTATCCAAAATGCCTAAAGCGGCCCCGGCTAGTGGGCCACAACTTCGGGCGAAGCGCTATAAGCGCTCGTGCCACCGCCGAGCCGCTTGCTGAGGAAAATCGCGAGCCAGGCACACACCGCGGCCAACGTGCCTGACAACAGAATCTGCCCGGGCGTCCAACCCCACTTCAAGAAAACTCCGCCGAGCAGCGGTCCGACGATCGAACCAATGCGTCCCACGCCTAGCGCCCAGCCAACGCCCGTCGATCGCACGGCGGTGGGATAAAAATTGGCCGCGAGCGCGTTCAGTCCCGCCTGCGCGCCGATCACCATCAAACCCGAAATGAAAGTGATGGATAGCATGAGCGCGAACGAACTCGGGATTTTCGAGAGCGCTGCGACGAACAAAGTGGCGACGGCGAACTCGGTGAGCAACACAAGGTAGGCGCCACGGCGCTTGATCAGCCAGCCTTCGAAGAGGCAGCCGAACACGCCGCCAAAGCTGAAGAACGCCGTCGCCGTCGCGCCCGCGGAGACCGACATGCCCGTTTGGCGCAGCAGCGCAGGAAGCCAGCTGCCGATGAAATAAATGATCAGCAGGTTCATGAAGTAAGGAATCCAGAGCAGGATCGTCCCGAACGCGCGCCCTTCAGTGAAAAGGTGCTTCACTGGTACGCCTTCGTGCTGCGTATCGCGCGGAGTGGCGCGCAGATTTGCGGCAGCGAATTCCGGCGCGATCCGCGACAGAATTCCGGCGACTCGCTTTGGGCTTTTCCCACGCACCGCCAGAAATTGAATCGATTCCGGAAGCCCGGCCATCAACAGGATCGCGATGACCAGGGGAATCGTGCCGCCGAGATAGAGCACCGACTGCCACCCCCAGCGCGGGATCATCGCGGCGCTCAGAAGCCCGCAAGTGACTCCGCCAAGAGGCATGCCGACGAACAGCAGAGTGACCACCTGCGGAAGAATGCGCCGCGGCACAAATTCCGATGTGAGGGCCACAACATTTGGCATTGCGCCGCCAAGACCCAGGCCCGTGAGGAATCGAAGAATTAGGAGTTCGCGGAACGAAGTCACGTGGACCGTGAGCAAGGAAAAGAAGGCGAAGCTGAGCGTGGAAAGAATCACGGGCCATTTGCGACCCCAGCGGTCGGCAATCGGCCCGGTGGTCATGGCGGCGATCATCAATCCGAAAAGTCCCGCGGAAAAAATCGGGCCGAAAGTCTTCACGGACACATGGATACTCTCAGCGACGGACGGCGCGATGAAATTAATGGTTTGTGAATCGAAGCCGTCAAGCACCAGGACGAGGCCGCACAAAACTACCGTTGTTATTTGATAGCGGCCCAGCGAGCGCTGCTCGATAATTTCGTCGACGGTGAGCGACGGCGACTCCGTGGTGGTCATGATTTCGGCGCATCCTCTCGTGCCATCCGGAAATTCAGGCGCAGAGTGTACATCGGGCGGGAGCGGGGCGTCACGTCAGCTCACTTTTTTCGAGAACGGTTTCCGTAGTCCGGCCTTCTCGAGCAGCGGCAGGACATCCCGGATAAACCGCTCCACGCCATCCACGTAATCAACCCAAGTCATGATCACACCGTCGATGCCCACGCGAGAAATCGCCTCCAGCTCTTTGGCAATGCCCTCGGCCGTGCCAATCAGCGGATGGCCCGCGCCGACAGCCATGCGCCTCCGCATGAACTCCAGCCGTTCCGATCCCATCGGAATATTATTCTCGGCGCTGATTGTCCGCATCAGGCTGTCCATCACTTTGGTATCGAGATATTCCTCAGAGTAGCGTCGCAGGTAATCTTCCGCTGCTTTCTTCGTCTCACCCTGGACTACCGAGCAGTTCGTCCAGAGCTGAATCTCGCGACCGAATTCCTCGCGCGCCATCCTTTTGTAACTTTCTACTTGTGGTCGCCATTCCTCGGGCGTCGCTCCTTGGGGGCTGATCAATCCCAGGTCGGAGAATTTTGCGGAGAAGCGCATGCCCATGGGAGACAGCGCAGCATTCATCACCGGCACTCCTCCGGGCTGAAGTGGCTGCGGGCGCGAAATCGCTTTCTTCATTCGAAAATGCTTGGACTCATAGTCGAATTCGGCCGGGCTGGTCCAGAGCCTGCGCAGCAACTGCAGCCATTCCTCCAGGTAGACGTAGCGCTGGTCATGTTCCATCAAGTCGATGCCGAACATGTCGAACTCGCGGCGATTCCAGCCTCCCACAATATTCAGCGCGAAGCGGCCGCCCGAAATCGCGTCAATCGTTGCGGATTCTTTCGCGACGAGCATCGGGTGCATCGTCGGCGCATGGGATGTCGCGAAGACGGCCGAATATTTGGTTGAGGCCGCGACTCCAGCCGCCCATGTGAATGTTTCGAACACGATGTTCGAGGGGTGATCGGCCTTGTCGTCCAAATAGCCTTTCCAGCGCGCAATCGGGACAATAGCCTCGAGTCCCGCGTCATCCGCCAGACGCGCCGAAGCGATTGTGTTTGCCCAGGTCGGCTGGAGAATCTCCGGGACGAGGCTCATGTTGGGGATCGTGTTAGTGCAAAAGGTGCCGAGCTTCAGCTTGTTGTCGTTGAAGATTGGGTTCGATTGTCTGTTTGTCACGGGCGTAATTTTGCCAGAGATTTGATGAATTGAGGCAGCGATTATTGCGGGAGTGATAATCTGACAGCTGTTAAAGCTACTGATTGCTGGCGGTTATTGTTCTGCCGCGGCGGAGCTGCTAGCGCATGTTGCGTGAACCGGGAGAGATGATTTCGATGCGTCCCATCAAACTGACGCTTTGCCTCGGCATTCTCGGTATCAGTCTCGCCTCGCAATCGTTCGCAGCTATCACCGATCCGGTTCGTCGTCGAGCAAGGCCAGCTTAGCGGCGCTGCCGGCCGCAGCCCGGACGTGCGCGTCTATCGCGGGATTCCGTTTGCCGCGCCTCCCGTTGGCGACTTGCGCTGGAAGCCTCCGCAGTCTGCTGCGTCGTGGCAGGGCATTCGCCAGGCAACGGAATTCGGCAACGCGTGCTCGCAACCCGCTTTTCCTTCCAATGGTCTTTACGGAACGGCTCCTCCGCCGATCAGCGAAGATTGTCTCTATCTGAATGTTTGGACGCCTGCCAAATCGGCCGACGATCGCCTGCCCGTGATGGTCTGGATCCATGGCGGCGGATTCGTGCACGGCACCGGCAGCGCGATTGGATACGAAGGCGAAAACCTGGCTCGCAAGGGCGCGGTCGTCGTAACGATCAATTACCGCCTCGGCATTTTGGGTTTTCTTGCTTTGCCGGAACTGGACGCGGAATCGCCCCAGCATGTGTCCGGCAATTACGCGTTGATGGACCAGATTGCTGCGCTTCAATGGGTTCAGAAAAATATCGCGGCTTTTGGCGGAGATCCAAACCGAGTGACGATTTTTGGCGAATCGGCGGGCTCCATCTCGGTGAACATTCTGATGGCGAGTCCGCTGGCGCACGGTTTGTTCTCGCGCGCGATCGGGGAAAGCGGTGGTGCATTTGATCCGATGTCTTCGCTCGCCGACGCGGAAAAGCAGGACCAGCAATTTGCCGCTAAAGGTTGGCGCGACGCAGGACGTGTTGAAGACACTCCGCGCGAAAAGCCCAGACGATCTTGTTAAAGCGACCACCGGAGACGACGTTCAGATCATCGTTGACGGCCGGGTGCTTCCGCAAAGCGTCTATTCGATTTTCGCGGAAGGAAAACAAAACGATGTGCCCATCATAGTAGGCAGCAACGCCGACGAGGGAACGCTTTTTCCGCCCCCGACGGGCTCCATCACTCCGGAAAAGTTTGCGGAGAACGCTCGAAAGTCATATGGCACATTTGCGGGCGATTTCCTGAAGGCCTATCCCGCGGGCGCTTCAGATCAGGACGCAACCGCCGCGTACTTCGCGTCGGTACGAGACGGCCAAGTCGGCTGGGAGATGCGCATCTGGGCGCGCATGGCGACCGAAACGGGACACCGGCGCGCCTACCGCTACTACTTCACGCGAGTTCCGCCGGGCAGGGGCCAACGACTCGGCGCTTTTCACGGCTCCGAAATCGCTTACGTCTTCGGAAACTATCCCTATCGCATTTCCTATCAGGATAGAGATAAAGAGCTCGGCGAAATCATTTCAACGTACTGGGTGAATTTTGCCCGGTCGGGCGATCCCAATGTGATGGCCGATCCGAAAGCCGCAGCCGCTCCGGCGTGGCCCGTTTACGATGCGTCCAGGGATGTCGTGCTGGAATTCGGTGATGAGGTGGGTGTCCAATCGCACGTCAACGCCACGGGCCTCGACTTTTTTGATACGTTCAATCGCTCTCTTCGGCCGCCGCCTCCAGCCGCGAAAGTCAAAACCGTAAAGTTTATGATTAGCAATTCTTCCGCGTTCACTCGAATGTAAGCAAGACGATCTCGGGCCGAGTGCCGACACGGAACGGCGGACCCCATGTGCCCGCTCCATAGGATGTGTAGACGAGCAGGCTGCCCAGCCGATTTAGTCCGTAGACAAACGCACCATAAATGCGCTTCGTGAACAATGTGAACGGAAAGAATTGCCCGCCGTGCGTATGTCCGGACACCTGCAATCCTATTCCTTCTTCTTCCGCGACGGCCAGCTGATCTGGCGCGTGGGTCAGCAGGATGCTGGCGGAATTCCGGTCCAATCGAGTGTTCCGCAGAATTTTCCGAAAGTGCTCGGAATGTGTCGCGTCCCGATAGTGCACGCCGACGAGCTGCAATCCATCGAGGACGATTTTCTCGTTATTCAATACGCGCACGCCGGCGGCCGCGACAGCCTCGAGATATTTTGTGTGGTCGCCAAACTCCTCGTGATTTCCGGCGATGAAATACGCGCCGTACGGAGCCGAGAGTCCGCGCAATGGCTCCGCAAGCTTGCGCACGTTCGCGGCCGTGCCATCGTACAAATCGCCTCCGATCAGAACGATGTCGGGCTTGAAACGCGAGACCATCGCGACGATCTTTCTCGCGAAACGAATGCCTCGGACGTGGCCCAAGTGCGTGTCTGTGACCAATGCCGCCACCCGGCCACGCCAGCTTGCGGGCAAATTCGGCAGCTTAACCGTAACCCTCGTCACGCGCACGCGCGCTGAATTTACCAGGCCATACAGGCCAACAGCCGTAGCGATGCCGAACAATAGAAATGCGATGTGTTGCTGTTGCCAAGGCAATCGCAGAACTCCCGCGAATCCGTAAACAATCCACGAGGCACACGCCGCGAGGAAAAAGAAGTTGAAGAAGCCCATCCAGACCGCCGCGACCTTGTAATAGATTCGCACAGGCAGTTGGGAATATCGCCACGCCAGAACCGATGCCGCGACAAACGAAACGGACAAGAACGCAAAAGCGATACCAAGTGAAGAAAACCCCCGCGCGTCAGGCGGGTGTTGAAAGCTGATCCATGTGCGGTAGACGAACCAGTGCGATGCGAACAGGATCGCCTGGATGATTGCGACAAAGAAGACTATGCGTCGACGCATTCGGAAAGGATTCTCAGTTGATTGGATGAGCGAGAGACGAGGCACGACTCGCCGCAGGCGCGTTTAACTTGATTCGTACGCGGCGATTCGCGAATGCGAATGAAGCTTGCAGGCACATCGCCCCTGCGCCGGCTCAGCAATGCCGGCGCAGGGATCGTGCGCGCTACGGTTTCGGAAGCGGCACGGCAAACATCTGGAATGTTCCGGGATCTTTGTCCTTCATCGCGGGATCCTGCATATAATTCAGTTTCCCCTCAACGACCCAGGCCATTCCCTTTGTCGCCGTCACGCCGGGCGTGCTTGCCATGCCTTCCTTCAAAGTCTGAAGGGCAACAGTCTGCGTATCAGCGCCCGAGAAAGTAACAATAGACATTCTTCCGGAATTCTCTGCGAGCAGCAACCGTTGCTTGCCAATTGCGCGCATGCCGTCGGGACGATCGAGTGGCCGGGGAAGCTTCAGCTCAACAATTTTCGTCGCCTTTCCGTCCGCCCCGAGATCGAGACGAAGAAGCTTGCCCGCGGTTACGCTATTCACGTACAGCGTCGTCTTGTCGCCGAAGGCCAGCCCGTCAGCGCCAGCCAAAAGCGGATCCTTGGCAGCAATCTCCAGCGCGGTTGCGCCTGGTTTCAGCATCACGACGCTGCCCTGACGCGTGTCGGTCACGTAGGCGGTGCCGTCCGCGCCCACAGCGATGTCGTTGCAAAGATTGCCGTCACCCGGCAACACGTACGAATTCTTCGGCGCGCCGGTTTTCAAATCGAAAGTCTTGGCGGCCGTCGCCTCGCCAGTCGGGCCGAGTTTATTGGAGCAAACCCACAGCAACTTGTTCTTCTCGTCCGCGTAGACGCCAAGCACCGAGTTCAGGCCCGCCGTTCCGGGCTTGATCCACTCTTCCGCAGTAGTAGTTCCGGGCGCGATTCGCATTACGTTGCCGTGTCCGAGGCTTCCCACGATCAAAGTTCCATCGGGGGTGGACGTAATACTCTCCGGAAACACGCGCGTGCCGGGAAGCGTGATCTCCGTTACATTTTGCGCAGCGAATGTTCCCGCCGCGATCACGAGTAATGCAGTTACCCACAGCCCACCGAACAGCGGTCTTCGATAGTTTGGTCGTTTCACTTTTCATCCCCTCCACCACGCATAGTAGGTTCTTCAGCAGGCGGACGCAAAATGTATCACAATAGCCGCGATACGTATCCTTATCGCGGTTAAGAGCGTACTGAGGTGCATATCCGTCAGCGCTCAACGAACGTGGATGGCTTGGACGCAAACACGCGAGGCGTCGCAAACGATGGGCGCCGGGGTTAGAATCCATCCGACCGGAGTGCTTGGCAGCGATTGTGCGAGATTAAAGTTGTATCGGAGGTGGCGTTATGTCAGCGACGGCTTTCGACAAATCGACCGCGAGGAAGCCGCTGCCTGTCCGCAATCCGCGCACGGGCGAAATCGACTTGTATATTACGCCGCCATCGTCCGACGAGATCGCCGCAATCTGCGCGCGGTTAAGAAAGGCGCAGGAGGCTTGGGGGCGTGCGCCGCTCGACCATCGCATTGACGTAATGAAGAAATGGACGGATCGCCTTCAGGCACATCGCGCTGCGTTGATCGAAGCGGACTCCATTGACACGGGCTACGGCCAGATTTCGCGGGTTGCACCGGATATGGTGATTGGCAGCGTACTGCGGATGTGCACGATCGCACCAGCCATCTTCGAACGGTCGCATCGCGCAGGGAATTCGCCGGGCGCGCCGAATGTCGCTTATCGCACGAATCTTCGCCCGTACCCGCTGGCGGGAATCATCGGCCCGTGGAATGCGCCGCTCATGCTATCGACGCTGCACGCGGTTCCGCGCTCTGTTTGCCGGCTGCGCGGTGATCGTCAAGCCGAGCGAGGTCACGCCGAGATTTGTGAAGCCCATGATGGAGACGATTCTTGAAACGCCCGAGCTTGCCGAAGTGTTCGTATTCGTCGTGGGCGATGGCGAAACCGGACAGGCAATCGTTGACAACGTGGACATTATAAATTTCACGGGCAGCGTTCCCAACGGCCGAAAAGTCGCGGAAGCATGCGCGAAGCGATTTATTCCCTCGATTCTCGAATTGGGCGGCAAAGATCCGGTGATCGTCACGCAGACCGCGGATTTGCAAAAGGCTGCGACGGCGGTGCTGCGCGGCGCTGTCACCAGCACGGGCCAAGTCTGCTTTTCCATTGAGCGCATTTATGTCCAGGAAAAAGTGCACGATGTTTTCGTCGAGACTTCTGGTGAAAGAAGCTGAACGCGTTGAACTGAATTATCCCGATCCCAATCGCGGCCAGATTGGCCCCTTCATCGCCGAGCGGCAAGCAGCGATCGTTGACGACCACCTCGACGACGCGTTGCGCAAAGGCGCCAAAATCCGAACGGGCGGTAAGAGCGAGAATCTGGGCGGCGGACTCTACATGCGCCCCACGGTTTTGACGGATGTCACGCACGATATGAAGATCATGAAGGACGAAACTTTTGGGCCGGTCATGCCCGTGATGAAGTACTCGACCGAAGACGACGCCGTGCGGCTTGCCAATGACACGTATTTCGGGCTCTCGGCCGCCGTGATCGCGGGCGCCGAAGACGAAGCCCGGCGCATCGCCGACCGGCTCGACGCCGGAACCGTCAGCGTCCAGGATACGTTTCTGACGTTCGCGGGCTTCGGCGCCGGCCTGCAGCCCGACGCGTTCAAGTTTTCCGGGATGGGCAGCCGATCGGGGATTTTGGCTTTTCTGCGAAATCAGGCTGTGCTGACGAATACTGGCGAACCCGCGTGCATGATTGACGAGGAGCTGAAAGCCGTTCGTTGAGGAGGCCTCTCGATGCGCGGTCTGAGACTCCGCCCCGTAGTAGCGACCGACGATTCACTGATGGCCGCCGGCCACGGCTCGAATTCCGTATAGCTTCTCAGTTACAATCAACCGGCTGGTGCTGGCGAATCGCGATACTGCAGGAAGATTCTGAATGCGAAAGGGACTAGCGAATGAGAATACAAATGTTTCGATTGATCGTTGCTTTGGCGGTGTTCGCGGCCGCGGGTCTCTCCGGCGCCGCGCAGCAGGGAACTCCGCCGGCCGGAAATGCTCCGCCAGCGCCTCCGCCGCCAGGACCGACGCTGGTAATCACCAGTCCGTCGTTCAGTGACGGCGCCAGAATCCCGACGCAATATACGTGCTCAGCCACCACTCCGCCGCCCGGTGGACCCAGGAACATTTCGACCGGCGTGTCGCCCGCACTGAAGTGGATGAATGCACCGAAAGGCACAGTAGCCTTCGTTCTCATCCTCCACGATCCCGACGCACACATCCCCAAGGCAACCACCGACATCACGCATTGGATCGTCTTCAATATTCCCGCGGATACGATGCAGCTTCAGGAAGCGGTTCCGCCGGATGCTCCGCTCGCAAGCGGCGCATTGCAGGGCACGAACATAACGGGCAAGGCTGCCTATCAGGGACCGTGCGCCGGTCCCCCGAATGCGCACCACTACACTTTTGAGCTATCGGCGCTCGATCAGAAGCTTGATTTGCCGCAGGGTGCCACGCGCGATCAAATCAGGGCCGCGATGGAAGGCCACGTACTCGGAAACGCCGTCTATATCGGGCTTTTCAACCGATAGACTTCACCAGTGATCTGCGAAACGCAGAGTATCCGGATTCGTTTCGATTGAAGGAGGGAGTACCGACTTGGAAGACGCGCGCGCGAACGAGCTTCGCTTGGCTCAAACGAAAGCCGAAAAGCTTTTTCATGAGATCGAGGCACGGGGACTGATTCGCGCGGGCATCAGCGAGAGCAAGCTGAACGAGGACATCTACGCTTTGGCCAAGGAGATGTATGGAATCGAAACTTATTGGCACAAGCGAATCGTCCGCGCCGGAAAAAATACGCTGCAGCCGTATGCCGAAAATCCTCCTGACCTGCTCATCGGCGCGGACGACATTCTGTTCCTCGATCTCGGCCCGGTATTCGAAACATGGGAAGCCGACTTTGGCCGCACCTTCGTTCTCGGTTCCGATCCGCTGAAGCACAAACTACAAAAGGATGTCGGTGAGGCATTCGCGGAAGGGAAGCGACATTTTGAGGGTAGTCCGAACATTACCGGCAGCGAACTTTTCAGCTATGCCCAGTCCCTCGCGGTGAAATTCGGATGGGAATTCGGCGGCACCATTGCCGGACATCTAATCGGGCAGTTTCCTCACGAGAAGATCGCGGACGACAAAGTGACTCTCTACGTTCACCGGGACAGCCATCTGCCGATGCGCCGATTGGATGACAAGGGGCAGCAGCGCCATTGGATTCTGGAGATTCACTTCGTGGACAAGGTTCGCCAGATCGGCGGCTTCTACGAAGAGTTGCTCACCGTGGGGCCGTCACGAACCTAAGCGCCGCAAGTTGAACAGAGCGGTCCGCCACTCATTACCTGCTGACGTAAAGATCGGGAAGCTGCTTCTTCAGATTAGCGACCTTTGGCAGATCGTTGATCATGATGTAGGGATTGTCAGGATGATGTACGAGATAATCCTGGTGATACTCTTCGGCGCGATAGAAAGCTTTCAACGGCGCAATCTGCGTCACGATCTTGCTCGAAAACGTCTTTGCGTCCGTCAACTGAACCACGTATGCCTCGGCGATTCGCTGCTGGTCGGGATTCGAGAAGAAAATCGCCGAGCGATACTGTGTACCCACATCCGGACCCTGCCGATTCAGCTCCGTCGGGTCGTGCGCCACGGAGAAAAATACCTTCAGAAGTTGCCCGAATGTAACCTTCGACGGATCGTAGACAACCTCGACTGATTCGGCGTGTCCCGTCTCACCGCTGCTGACTTCCTCATAGCTCGGGCTTTTTGCAGTTCCGCCGGAATAGCCAGCCGTTGCCTTCTTGACGCCCTTCACATGTTCGAATACCGCCTGAATTCCCCAGAAGCATCCGCCGGAAAGCACGACTGTTTCAGGGCCTTTGGCAGTGGTGGGTGATTCGTCCACCTTCGCATCCGGCAGCATGTTTGCGGCAATCGCCGTGTTGCAACCGATCGCACCGATCAATGCCAGGCAGCCGACAAGCGTAAGTAGAGAAATTCTCAGAGTTCGAGTCATCGTGATATCTCCCTTCGTGCGCCCGCGTCGGGCGCCCAATTCTCAAAGCAGCCAAACGGCCAGCGTCAGCCCTTGGCGAATTTCATAGCCACCGAGTTCATGCAATAGCGCAAACCCGTCGGCCGTGGACCGTCGTTGAACACGTGTCCAAGATGAGCATCGCATCGCCTGCAGGAAACCGCGGTGCGATCCATGCCCAGGGTCGAGTCTCCAGACTCCACGATATTCTCTTTCGCGATCGGCGCCCAGAAGCTGGGCCAACCAGTGCCGGATTCAAATTTCGTTGCCGAACTGTAAAGGGCAGTGTCGCAACAGATGCACCGGAAGACTCCCTTGTCGTGCTCATTCAGAAGCTCGCCGGAGAAGGGTCTTTCTGTGCCGGCATGCCGCGCTACCTCGAAGGAATCGGGCGACAACAGTTTCTTCCACTCCGCGTCCGTCCTCTGAATTGTGGGCACCGTGACGGTTCCTTTTCGGTCGCCGTCATCGGTAAATTCGACAATCGTGACCTGCTTGGGCATCGGCGCGGGCGCTGGTTCCGCGTGCGCCGCCTGCGGGCGCTCATACCGCCACAACGCAAGTCCAGCTACCGCAGCGCCCGATGCCAGAAGAAACGTCCTGCGTCCCAATGGACGGCTGGAACTTTCGTTTTTCGTGTCGAAATTAGTCATTACGCCCTCCGTGATTCGAACCTAGCCGAACGTGAACGCAAATGCCTGGACGTCCGGATCCAAAAACTCAATCTGAAACGTCCGATCCTCAACTTTGCCCTTTTGCCGGATCAACTGATAGAGACGATAGTCCTTCACCGTGCCGTCGCCCTGGCTATCCACGTCCACTCCATGATCATCGAGCGGTGCGCCGCCATCGAGCAGCACCCGGAACCGAATCGGGCGTCCGTCTTTTCCCGGCCCCAATACCAAGTGTAAATCCCGCGCGTGGAATCGGAAAACGATCTTGCCGGGAGCAGCCAGCAGCATCGCTCGTTCGCTGCCTACTTCCCATTTTCCGGCCAATCCCCAATTATTTACATCCAGCCGCCCCGGTGCCGTGTAGACGCCGGGCGCATCCTGTTTAATCTTCTCCGGCGACACGTAGTTTTCTTGCCGCCCATATCCAATATAAGTTTCCTGCGACCGAATATCATCCATGTCGGCAGCGGCCTGTGCGCCCGACGCATTTACCTGCACGAATCCGCTCGGTTTTGAGGTTGGCGTTCTTCTCTTTTAGTAGCTGCTGGATCACCTGCTCCGACTTGTCGTATTCGCCCTCGCCGAAATGGTGATAGCGAATCACTCCCTGCGCGTCGATGAAGTAGTGGGCGGGCCAGTATTCGTTTTTGAACGCCTTCCAAATCGCATAGTTGCTGTCGATGGCCACCGGGTACGTGATCTTCAAGTCCTTGACCGCCTTCGACACGTTACCCTGATCCTTTTCAAATGCGAACTCCGGCGTATGCACTCCGATCACGACGAGGCCATCATCCTTGTACTTTTCCGACCACGCCTCCACGTAAGGAATCGCGCGGAGGCAATTGATGCAGGAGTACGTCCAGAAATCGACGACGACGACTTTGCCCTTCAAGCTTTCGCGCGTCAGCGGCGCGGAGTTTAGCCATGCGACTGCGCCATCCAGACTTGGCAGTTGTCCTTCGTTCGAAAGCTGAACCTGAACTGCCGCTCCGGCTGGCTCGCTCGCGTGCGTAAGCGCAACCGGACGGAAACGATCGACTAAACGCTGCTCGAGTCCGGCAGTGCTGGCCAGCGAAACTCGCTGCAGAATGCCCGTGTCCCATCCGGATGCAATCGCCACCACGCCCACAAGAACCGCAACGCCCAGGCCCCGGCGAATCCATTCCTCCGCGCCCAGCGACCGCTTCATCAGCGCGAACACTTTGTTTCCCGCGAGAAGCGCCACGCCGAGCGAGCAACCCGCTCCAGCCGCGAATGCCACGAGCAGGAAAGCAGTGTGAGCGCTCGCTCCCTCAATCGCCGCGCCGGTGAGAATCAATCCGAGAATCGGCCCTGCGCAAGGAGCCCACAGCAGACCGGTTGACACTCCCAGCAGCAACGACCGTCCGATACTCGGTTTTTGATCGCCCTGGCCCTGAACCCGCCCGCCCAGTCGCACAAATGGCCGAGACAAAAATTCCGCGATGCCGGGAAACAGCAACGCCAGCCCCAGCACTCCGAAGATCACCATCGCCAGAATTCTGCCGATTTGATTCGCGCGAACGATCCAGGCGCCGGCAAACGTGGCGACCGCGGCGACTAGAGCAAATGTGAACGCCATACCGGCCAGCAGAGGCAAGCCGCTACGCCGAAAGGGCTGGTCCGCGCGGGCAAATACGAACGGTAGCACGGGCAAGATACACGGGCTGACGATCGTCAGCACGCCGCCTACAAACGCCAGTAGGTATAAGAGCATTCAGCTACTCCACTGATCATTAGATACTGATGGAACGCAGTTAGTTTCGAAAGCTTTTGCCGAAAGCCAAAAGGAAACAACCGCACCTGCGCCCGGCGAATCATTCAGATTGACGCTTATAGTACGCAGCGCCTCGCTCCGCGGATGTATTGCCACGAAATGTACCGGGAACGATCGGGAGCGAATCTCAAAATTTTTTGGAAGGGTTGGGGTGAGCGACGGGGTTTGAACCCGCGACCCTCGGTGCCACAGACCGATGCTCTACCAGCTGAGCTACGCTCACCACCTGGGAAAAATCATATCACGGCGTTGCATGCGCGAGCTACGCTTTGCGGGGAAAGGGAATTGGCGCCAATCGCTTGCGACGCACGGAACATTGCCGTAAATGAGCGCGCGCCTGTTCCGCCCAAGCGCCGTTCGGAGCGTGGCGAAGGTAGAGAGCCCACTGCTCGCGTGCGAGGCGCATCTCGCCGCGCTTTTCGTACGCTAGCGCCAGATTGAAATGGACGTCCGCGTGCGCCGGCAGCGCGCGAACGGCACGCTCGCAGATGGTCGATCGCCTGGTCAATTTCTCCCTGCTCCTCGAGCACGCAGCCCAGGTTGTAACGCGAGATTCCGTTCAGCGGATCGAGCTGCACGGCCGACAGAAACTCGGCGCGCGCTTCTTCCGCTCGTCCCATTTGGTAAAGCGCAACGCCCAGATTGATGTGCGCGTCCACCCACTCCGGGCGTCAGATCGAGGACTTGCCGGTATTTTTCGACCGCCTGCGGCAAGAGTTCGGGCTGCGTCTCGCAATCGAGCGCGCTCTGAAACAATTCCTCAGGCGTCGGCCCCGTCATCGCGTGCAGCTTCGCTGGTCGCGACGATGAGTCGAAGGGAAAGACCCACTGTTGCTTGAGCGGACTGAAAGGGCGCGATGCCCCGGGAGGAATTACCAGCAGGTCGCGGCCTAGTTCGAGGAATCGCAGCTTCTGAAGCGGCATCGCGGACTCGCCAAATTGCTGCTCGATCAAGCTGACCGCGCGGCGAACCCGGCGAGCCGGAATTCGATTGTCCGTCAGCCGCTGAATCGTGCGCAGCGCGACAAGATCGCCAAAATTATAGAATCGCTCTCCCCAGCGCGCCTGGGGACGCACCAACTGGAGCCTTTCCCAATAGCGAAGACGGCTCGGGTTCACGCCCAAAATGCGCCCCACCTCTCTTCGCGTATATCGTTGCGCCAAGCCGGTAATTCCTCCGTTAAATCGATTCCGCGAAGATTATGCACCCTTTGTCAATCCTTGCGCGGGTTCGTTTGTGTAAAGATCCCGCCTGGCCCCTTCGGCGATTACCAAAAGACGACACCCCGCCGCACTCCGATTGCGCGACCCCGCTGGCTTGCTAGACTTTTAAGGGCAGTCACCCGCCACTATGTCTCTCGGACAACACAGGGCGCCTCTATCTCGAGCGGCAGGTCACGCTGGCGCGCGTCGTTATTGCGGCGCTGTCGCTGGTGGCACTGCTGGAAACCTCCGGTGCGCCTGTGCGGCGCTCGGCGGAAGTGTTTCTGCTGGCATATTTGCTGGTTGCGCTGGCCGAAGCGCTCATCGAGCGATTTCTCGGAAAGCCCCGGTACCGGATTCCTCTCGCTGTGGATTTCGTGGTCCTGGTTGTTTTCGTCTATCTGACGCCCTCGGTATCGGCATTCTGGTTTCTCTTTCTGTTCACCGTGTTTGCACTGGCCACGCGCGGAAATTCCCGCGCCATGCTCGCGCTTGTTGGTGTAGCCACCGTCGGGATCATCGCCCGGGTGGCGTTCGAGCAGCCTTTCCAATGGGGAAGTATTTGGCACTGGATCGCCATCGGTTCGGGAACGCTGGTTTCCGGACTCTGCATGGGATTTCTCGGAGCGCGGGAGCGTGAGCATTTGGCGCGTCAGGAATTCCTGGAAAAAATTACGGGCTTGCTGCAGTTTGACCATGGCCTTACCGAATCCATACGCCAGGTGCTGGGCGAACTAGCCGTCACATTCGAGTGCGAGCAGGCGTGTCTCGCCATTCTCGAAGACGAAATCGAGCGGCTCTTCGTCTGGAAGGTTCGCCCCGGCGAGTTGGAGGCGACCGCCACCGAAACGCTTCCGCAGTCGCGGTCCGACACCTTCCTATTCGATTGCCTGGAAATTACGATGGGTTGGGAATTCAAGAACGGCAGCGGCCAGGGCTTTGGCTGGGACCGCCGCACGGGAGTCCGGCTGCGCGTTCCCGCGCCTCCGAATGCCACGCGCGAGGAATTCGGCGCTCAATCGCTGCTGGCCGTGACGATGGAGAACAGCGGCCGGCCCGTGGGACGCGTCCTGCTGGTGAATCCGCAGTCCTCGCGCGGACACTTTTCCGCGGGCGACTTGCGCTGGCTCGAGCAAATCGTCCGTTACGTGGGACCGCCGCTTGAGAACGTGTTCCTGATGCGCAGTCTGCGTTCGCGAGCCGTGGAATCGGAGCGCAGCCGCATCTCGCGCGACTTGCACGATGGAATTCTGCAGACCCTGCTCAGCCTGAAAATCCAGCTGGAGGTGCTGCGTCGCAAACTCCCGCAGAAGCCCGAGCAGGCCGGCGCCGAATTGGAGAGCATGCAGAAAACGGTCCAGCAGGAAAGCGATGAATTGCGCAGGATGGTCACCGACCTTCGTCCGCTGCGCGTGGAGAGCGCGGACATGCGCGAATTGATGTACGGATTCGCGGAACGATTCCGCAGCGAGCACGGAATGGCCATCGATCTCTTCATCGAGGATCGCAATTTACGCCTGCCGGATCGCATTTGCCGCGAGTTATTTCAGATATACAGGGAAGCACTTCACAACGTAAAAAAGCATGCGCACGCCAGCCACGTCGTGGTAAAACTAGAACAAGACGAGGCGAATGTTTTTCTCTTCGTGGATGACAACGGCCAGGGATTTAGCTTCTCTGGACGCTACAGAAGCGAGGAGTTGGATCAGTTGCGTCTTGGGCCGATTTCGATCAAGGAACGGACGCGGAGCGTGGGTGGTACGTTGACGGTGGAATCGAATCCTGGGCACGGGGCGCGCCTTACCGTAGAAATTCCTTTGAATTAATATGACGAAAGCAAAACAGGCCATTCGAATCCTGGTTGCGGACGATCACGCGATCTTTCGCGATGGTCTGCGCAAGCTGCTTGAGGTCGCGGACGACGTCCAGATCGTCGGCGAAGCCTCCAATGGCGTCGAATGCGTCAAAATGCTCGCGAAATTGAAGCCCGATATCCTGCTGCTCGACCTGCGCATGCCCGAAAAAGATGGTCTGGGCGTCCTCGAAGAGGTCAATTTTGATTCGCTTCCCACGCGGGTGATCGTGCTAACCGCCGCGGAAGACGATCGAGACGTGGTTCGCGCCATGCGTCTGGGAGCTCGCGGCGTCGTCCTGAAGCAATCCGCGAGCGATTTGCTCCTCAAGAGCATTCGCAAGGTCGCCGACGGCGAAATCTGGCTCGATAATCGCATGACCGCCGAAGTGATTGACGCTTTCAAGAAGTCCTCCGAATCCGGCCAGCGCCGTGAGAAGCCTCTCCTGAGCGACCGCGAAAAGGAAATCGTGCAGCTCGTGGCCCAGGGCTTCCGAAACCGCGAAATTGGCGAAAAGCTCTTCATCAGCGAACAAACGGTAAAGAACCATCTGCACAATATCTTCGATAAGCTTGGTGTTTCTGATCGTCTCGAACTCGCGCTTTACGCGATTCACCACCGCCTGATCGACCAGGCCTAACCTCCCAGCCCTCCTGAGGTCTAGTACTTCAGTACCTAAAGCACCCCCCATAATTGGCTCTCTTGCTCTATAGGTTCAAATTGGGTTCAGCCCTATCCTGTGCAGGAACTAAAAGGAGTTGTCCTTGTCACTCAAAGAACGTCGTGTATCGCGGCGCTTTCTCATGCGGTTGCCGCTGACGGTTCGCTGGACCGATGAGAATGTCGTGGGCGAAGCCGATACGGAATCGCGAGAAGTAAGTTCGCGCGGCCTCTATTTCCACTTGCCCAAGGGATTGCGGAGCGGTTCCCCGGTTGAGATCGTCATGACCCTGCCCCACGAGCTTACCCAAGCCGGGCCGGTGCGCGTTCGCTGTCTGGGACGCGTGCTGCGCAGCAGCCAGGAAAACTCAGGTGAGATGGGTGTGGCGGCGGCAATCGAACGCTACGAATTCATGCGGAACGGCGAAAACGCCGCATAAAAGTTTCTTACCCAGACCCTGCGGAGATGGGTGAGAAGAGGCCGGGCGGCTTGGGTCCCTCAGCCAAAGCCCCCGGCCGTAAATTTTGTGCCTAATATGATCTACCATGCGCGGCAGCGATTGGCTGCCGCGCTTTTCTTGTTTAGTCGAACTCCATCTTGGGCGTTGCTTGCTCGGCGCCGGCGCGTCCCGCCACGATTTCAGCCTTAAAATAGTTCTCCCCACGAACCGGAGCGCCCGCCAGCCGGCGCAGCATCGAGATCTGTCCCACATGCGTCAGCGCGTCCGCGAGCGGAGCCTGGATGAGCTTCTCGGCTGGGCAGCCAAGGGGCGCGTCCGAAGCGAGGTATGCGTCAAAGGCCTGCAGGGATGCGAAGAAACGCTCCGATCCCTTGTCCCAGGGAAGGGGATCGGAGTTCTGCCATTTCTGCGCGCCCTTGCGCGAGCGACAAACCCCAATCCAACAGGTCGCAGATATGCGCAAGAATCTGTCCGGGTGTGCGCGTGGTCTCTCCCGCGCGGAATTGCGCAAATCCGTCCGGCGCGCCGCGAAGCGCCTTGCCCGCCGCGATAAGCAAGCGTGGCAACCGTATGCCGCAGCAATTCGCGGCTCGAGGTAGCGGAAGCCGTTTCCTTTTCTCCCATGGTCTTCCTCCTTCGCGGCCATGCTAACACACGAAATCTTCAGCCGATTCACCTCTCGCGGATCGGGGACGATGTTATGAAGGGCCTAAGCTGCTCGCGTGATTGCTGCGCCTGTGGCCTTCTTTTTGCATTCGCAGGGGCACGGCATGCCATGCCCGGCGCAGATGCTCGGCACCGCGCCGCCCATCCGCTGCCGGTTTATAAGGGGGTAGCACTGCTACGCCCGGCGAACGACCTTGGCACCGTATCAATCGTTGGCAACATGCGGAATGCGGCGCCAAGCCGCCGCTGTTTGCCGTCCCGGCTCGCCGGGACGTGCTGCAATTGCCAGCCATGAGACACCGCTGCGCCAAGGCTCAACGATGCCCAGCGGATCTGTTCCAGTTCTACCTACCTGTATCTGTTCTTTTGTACTTGACATAGTCTATTAACTTAGTAGACTTACTGAGTTTAGTAGGGAATCAAGCGACCGCCATGCGAATTTCTCAACGAGGACTGTACGCTTTGCAGGCACTCACTGTGCTCGCGCAGCACCCTGTCGGCGTGGTCAAGATCAAGGACATCGCAGCCCAGGAAGAATTGCCGGAGAAATTCCTGGAGGCGATTCTTTTGGACCTCAAGCGCGCCCGCATCGTGGTCAGCCTCCGTGGCGCCCACGGAGGCTATCAGCTCAAGCGCTCACCGAAGAAAATCTCTCTCGGAGAAGTGCTCCGCAGGATTGACGGCCCGCTTGCACCCTTTGAAGACGCCGAATCCCTGCGCCACCGGGTCAGTACCGACCCAAAGCACCGCCCGCTATTTCGCGTTCTGCTGGATGTCCGGAACGCCACCGCCCGCATTTTGGACCACACCTCTCTTTCCGATTTGTGTTGTCGCAGCCGCAATTAAGTTCTCGTCGCAGTAAACCCTTTATCAAGTACTCAGAAAAGTTTCATTTTTAGTGTGATCCAGGTCGCGAGCGTTTCAATTTCTGGGTCCAGAAAGAAAGCCTTACAAGGAAAAGCTGATGAGCACCGCAAGCACGCAGGATTGGCAGTACGAGCTGTCCGGCAGCGAACGCGAACTCCTGCGGGAAGTCGCGCTGGCGTTGCGGGGCATTCGCTACGGTTCGGTAGTTCTCACGGTTCACGACGGACGAATCGTGGAGCTGAATAAGACCGAGCGAATTCGAAAGAGTCCCGCGTAGACGCAGCGGGAACGACCCGACCCGCACATCGGGAGGGATCAGGAAGTTGGCCAACCGACCAGTTCGCTGGAGGTTTGAAGCCACAAAAAATTTAGGAGACTTCTAATGATTTCGAGAAACATAGGAATGAAATCGAAGGGAATCGCCGTCGCGCTGCTGTTTGCCTTCAGCACGATGGCACCAGCGTGGGCGCGGCCCGGTGAAACACCTGACAAGGATTCTCCGGCGACGACGGTCGCTGGCACCAGTGCACCCGCGTCAACGGCCAACGCGCCGCAGCCTGCCAAGACGGGCGCGGCGTCGAATAATGCCACCCCCGCCGCGAAGCCTGCCGAAGCGTCGAGCATGGAAAGCGAGCTCCAGGAGCTTCGGGTGCTTCTCGAAGCCCAGGCCCAGCAGCTTCAGGAACAGAGCCAGGAGTTGAAGGATCAGCACCAGAAGATGTTGGAGATGGAAGCGGCGCTGACCGCTGGAACTCCAGCACTGGCGTTGGAGACAACTCTGCCGCCGCCTCCTGGCGGCCAGACGCAGCAACAGTCCGGTGGCCAGGGACAGCAACTTTCGGGAGAACAAAATCTAGCGCGGAGAATCGACACGCTGGAGCGCGGTCTGAATAACTTTGGACCGTTTTCCTTTGCCGGTGACGTGCGCGTGAGGGACGAATCCTATTCGGGCGGCCCGATCAATGGATCTCAGGATCGGAACCGCGAACGATACCGGGCGCGCTTCTATATCAACGCGAAGCTAAACGACGACCTCAGCGGGGGAATCAGTCTCTCGACGGGTGACCTGAACGATCCCATCACGTCGAACCAGACGGCGAACCAATTCTTCACGCGCAAGCCATTCGCCCTGGACCGGGCATTCGTCGACTACACTCCGCACCAATGGAAGGCGCTGACGCTAATCGGCGGAAAGTTCGCGTACCCGTGGTATCGCACGCAACTTACATGGGACGACGACATCTTCCCGGAAGGCGTCGCCGAGAAGCTGGAATGGAAATCCGATAACTGGCACGTGCTGCGCCAATTCGCCTTGATCGGATTCCAGCTGCCATTTGCGGAAACGCAGAACCCCGAAGCGATCAGGACGTCCACACAACCGGTGGGAGCGGTGCTTCCTTATTCGAATGGCAGCATCCACCAGAGCGTCGTATATGGCGGACAGATACAGACGCGGTGGCAGTTGGGCAGCCGTGTATCGTTCCTCGCGGACACCGCCTTCTACAACTACCACAATGCCGACCCGATCGCCCTTGCGAATCAGGTTGCGTACGGAACCCCGACCACGTCGAGTCCGGTCGATGGGGCCTTGACGCTGAACAACACGCTGACAAACTCGTTTCAGACGGTGACTGAAACGGTCACCACGCTGAGCACGAGTGGCTCGGCTCCAGGAAGCGTCGTTGTCAGTAAGCAGGTCATCGCCGCGAAACTGAACTCCAAGTTCGCGCTGCTGGATTCGATCGCACAGTTCGATATCAAGACGTGGTCGGATCGGTGGCCGATTCGGTTCCTGGGCGATTACGTCCAGAATACCGAGGCGTGCGGCAATGACCCGAGCGCGGCTCCGTTCATCCCGCCCGCTCAACTCACCACACTCGAGAAGACCGCAACAATAACGGTTGCGACCGTGAACGGCAATTGCGACTCGCACGACCGTAGAGCCCACTGGGAAGAAGCGCGCTTCGGCCGGCAGCAGCAGAGAGGCGATTGGCAGTTCGCTTACACCCACATGCTGATCGAACGGGAAGCGGTTATGTCGCTCTTCGACTTTAGCGACATCCGCCAGGGCAGCAATGTGCAGCAGAACCGCGTGGAAGCCTACTACCAGGCTAATAAGAACGTCCAAGTGGGCTTCACTGGTTTCTTCGGCCGGCAGTTGGCCACCACAGACGCCACCGAAACAGAACTCAAACGGTTGCAGTTCGACGTCATCTACAAGTTCTAACGAACCTCATGACCATGAAGATCTCAATCACAATGGACGCCAAAAGGGAGCATTCGAACATGAAGTCCGCGCAACGGAGTATGTGGTTTTTGACCGTCGCTATCGCTTCTGCTTTGATCCTGGGCATGCCTGCGCATGCCCAGGGTCCGGTAACGATTCTGAATGTTTCGTACGATCCTACCCGCGAGCTATACCAGGACTACAACGGGGCCTTCGCGAAGTATTGGAAGGCGAAGACCGGCCAGGACGTCACGATTCAGCAATCTCACAACGGTTCCGGCGCACAAGCCCGTTCCGTAATTGACGGTTTGCAGGCGGACGTAGTGACGCTGGCGCTGGCGTATGACATTGACGCCATTTCCGAAAAAGCCAAACTTCTGCCCGCCAACTGGCAATCGCGGCTTCCCAACAACAGCACGCCGTACACCTCCACGATTGTGTTCCTCGTACGGAAGGGCAACCCGAAAAACATCAAGGACTGGGACGATCTCGTGAGACCCGGAGTCGCGGTGATCACTCCGAACCCCAAGACTTCGGGCGGCGCGCGCTGGGCCTACCTAGCGGCATGGGGCTACGCCTACCTTAAGTCGGGCAAGAGCGACGCCGCGGCGAAGGACTTCGTCGCGAAGGTCTACAAGAACGTCCCGGTTCTCGATACGGGAGCGCGCGGTTCCACCACGACGTTTGTTGAGCGAGGCATCGGCGACGTCTTGCTGGCGTGGGAAAACGAGGCGCTTCTTTCCGTGAAGGAGTTGGGCCCCGACAAGTTCCAGGTCATCTACCCGTCCCAGAGCATTCTTGCGGAACCTCCCGTATCGATCGTGGATCAGGTCGTCGACAAGAGAGGCACTCGGGCCGTTGCGGAAGCCTACCTTCAATATCTCTACACGCCAGAGGGCCAGGAGATCGCCGCCAGAAATTTCTACAGGCCACGGCTGGATTCAGTTGCCAAGAAATACGCTTCCGCATTCCCGAAAATCAAACTATTCACTCTGGCGGACGTCGCTGGCGACTGGCACAAGACGCAGACCGTTCATTTTGCCGATGGCGGCGTGTTCGATCAGATTTACCAACCAAATCAGTAAGGGACAGCCAACCCAACGCATTTCAGGAGTGGCGGACACGGTGGCCAAGCGATGAAATGGTCTTTCAAACAACGGAGCATCCTGCCGGGTTTCGGGCTATCGCTTGGCTTCACTGTTTTCTATTTGTGTCTGATTGTTTTGATTCCGCTGTCCGCCACTTTCCTGAAAGCGTCCACGCTCACATGGCATCAGTTTTGGCACGTGGTTCTCTCGCCCCGGGCGCTTGCTTCCTATCGCCTGAGCTTCGGTGCGTCGCTGATCGGCGCCTCGATCAATCTCGTCTTCGGCGTCCTCGTCGCGTGGGTGCTCGTTCGCTACGATTTTCCCGGCAAGCGTCTGTTCGATTCCGTGATTGACTTGCCGTTCGCCCTGCCGACGGCCGTTGCCGGCATCGCACTTACCACGATTTACGCGCCGAACGGCTGGCTTGGTCGCCCGCTGTTGGCACTCGGGATCCACGCGGCTTACACGCCCCTTGGCGTAGCACTCGCACTCACGTTTATCGGATTGCCGTTTGTGGTTCGGACCGTCCAGCCCGTTCTCGAGGACATGGACAAAGAACTCGAAGAAGCAGCGGCGAGCCTTGGCGCGCGGCGCTGGCAAACTTTCACACGCGTTCTGCTTCCGACTATCTTCCCCGCGGCGCTGACTGGTTTCACCATGGCTTTCGCTCGCGCTATCGGGGAATACGGCTCGGTGATCTTCATCGCCGGAAACATGCCGATGCGCACCGAAATCACGCCGCTCCTGATCATCACCAAGTTGCAAGAGTATGACTACGCCGGCGCCACTGCCATCGCCGTGGCCATGCTCGTCGTCTCGTTCGCGCTGCTGCTGCCCATCAATATTCTGCAAAGGTGGAGCAGCGGCCGCCGCGCGAGTGAATCGCGCCATCGACACGCCTCTGGGCGCAAGTCTCAAGCCGGTTTACGGTCAAAGGGAGGATTTGTAGCGCGTTTCGATTTCATCGCGCCCGCGAAGCCCATGTCAGCGTCAGCTCAATTGCAAATACAACGGGCGCTACCGCCTCGAAGCAGCGCTGCGGGCCTGGCGATCTCCGAACCTGCATTGGTGCGCTGGACCCTCATTGGCATCGCGCTTCTGTTTCTCGGCATTTTTCTTTTTCTGCCGCTGGTGGTCGTTTTTGCCACGGCCTTCCAGAAGGGGCTCGCCTTTTATCTTCAGGCTTTTCGAGACCCGGACACGCTGGCAGCCATTCGCTTGACGCTGCTCGCTGCCGCGCATCGCCGTGCCGCTGAACGTCGTGTTCGGAATTGCTGCGGCGTGGCTGATCGGCAAATTTGATTTCTGTCGGAAAAAGCCTGCTGATCACGCTGATTGATCTGCCATTTTCCGTTTCACCGGTCGTCGCCGGACTGATCTATGTTCTGCTTTTCGGAATGCAAGGGCTGCTGGGCCCCTGGATGATCGCCCACGGATTGCGGATCATATTCGCCGTTCCCGGCATCGTGCTGGCCACGATTTTCGTCACGTTTCCATTCGTCGCGCGCGAGTTGCTCCCGATGATTCAGTCCCAGGGAAATGACGAGGAAGAAGCGGCGTTGACGCTCGGCGCAAGCGGCTGGCAGACATTCCGCCGAGTGACGTTGCCCAACGTGAAATGGGCGCTGATCTATGGCGTGATTCTTTGCAACGCCCGCGCCATGGGCGAATTCGGCGCCGTTTCGGTCGTGTCGGGCCACATCCGCGGCCTCACTAACACGATGCCTCTGCATATCGAAATTCTCTACAACGATTATCAGTTCGTCGCTGCGTTTGCGGTGGCATCGCTTCTGGCCCTGCTGGCCCTCGACGACTCTCTTGGTCAAGAGCCTGGTCGAATGGAAAGCAGCTCAACAATTCGCGGCCCAGTCCGCACGTGACACGGAGCAAACCCGATGAGTATTAGCGTTCGTGGCATTCGGAAAAATTTCGGGCATTTCGCCGCGCTGGAGGATGTTGATTTGGAAATCCCGGATGGGCAGCTCGTCGCGCTGCTTGGGCCGTCTGGTTCGGGCAAGACCACGCTTCTGCGGATCATTGCTGGCCTCGAATTCGCAGATTGCGGAAGCGTGCAGTTCGACGGAAAAGACATCTCCGATCAAACGGCGGGCGAGAGGCACGTGGGCTTCGTGTTTCAGCATTACGCGCTGTTCCGGCACATGACCGTATTCGAAAACATCGCGTTCGGACTGCGTGTGCGGCCGCGGCAATTCCGGCCATCTGACCAGAAAATTCGCGCAAAAGTTCAGGAGCTCCTCGCGCTGATACAGCTGCAGAACCAGGCGCAGCGCTATCCTTCCCAACTTTCCGGAGGACAGCGCCAGCGAGTGGCGTTGGCCCGCGCGCTGGCCGTCGAACCCGGAGTGCTGCTGCTCGACGAGCCGTTCGGATCGCTGGACGCCAAAGTGAGGCAGGAATTGCGCCGTTGGCTACGCCAGCTGCACGACGAAGTTCACATCACCAGCGTATTCGTCACTCATGATCAGGAGGAAGCGCTGGAGGTCGCTGACCTGGTCGCCGTGATGAACGAAGGCCGCATCGAACAAGTCGGAAGTCCCGAGGAGGTTTACAATCACCCCGCCAGTCCCTTCGTTTACAATTTTCTCGGCAACGTGAACCTATTTCACGGGCGTGTGGATGACGGGAAAGCCTACATCCAGGAAAAGGACACGGGAAATCTCGCATTCGTGCGGCCACATCTTCTGGAAATCACGCGCCAGCCCAATGGTGGCAGTCATTTTCGCGCCACCACGACTCATATCAATGCGGCTGGGCCCGTCGTCAAGGTGGACGCGATCACGGAGTGGGGCGCGCCCGTTCACGTGGAAATGTCGCAGGAGCGATTTCACGCGCTGCAGCTGGCCAAGAACGAAATCGTTTTCGTTACACCGAAAGACATCGCGGTATTTCAAAAAGAGCGGAGCAGTTGATGTTGCGGGATTCGCCCTAAATGAAGATGGAGCCGAGGCCCGGACTTGAACCGGGGACCTGCCGATTACGAATCGGCTGCTCTACCAACTGAGCTACCTCGGCAGCGTCACCGACTGTAACATCGCGGCGAAAAAACTGTCAAACCGCGAAACCCATCCGCTTTCTCGATTCCTTTTCCGGCGCAATGTTAATACTTGAGCGCCACGGTGAAGCTCTTTCCCAATAAAAACTTGACACGTGTTTGAACTCCATAGTATTAACCCCCCCAAGAACGTGTGTAAGTCGTGCCATTGTGCACGTGTGTAGATTGAAAATGGGAGGGTGGATAATGGTAAATACAGGGAAATCTCTGCGTTTTGCGTTGGTGTTTCTATTAAGCGCGCTGCTAGTTGTTCTTTTTAGCGCGAGCCGCGTCGCGGCGCAGTCGGCCGGAACGGGCGCACTCACCGGGACCGTCACCGACCAATCGGGAAAATCCGTCCCCAATGCGACGGTCACTATCACAAACTCTGGTACGAACCAGGAGCGCTCGACTACTACCGGCGCTGATGGTGTCTACAAATTCTCCCTCCTATCTCCCGGTACCTACCGGGTAAGGTTTGCCGCTGCGGGCTTCAAGTCCGCTGAAGTCTCCGGTGTTGCGATTGACGTCACCGAGACGCCGCTACTCGATAAGATTCTGGAAGTCGGCGCGGTAACCCAAACAGTCACCGTCGAAAGCAACGTCGAGACGCTTCAGACACAGACTTCCACGCTCGGAACAACGGTCACCGGGAGTCAGATCAATGCACTCCCTATGGCCAACCGCAACTACACCGAAATTCTCGGTCTGTCGGCAGGTACCAGCGGTTCTCCCGAGAACGCGACTACTTTGGGCAAAGGCACGCAGGACATCAGCGTGAACGGAAATGATCCCGGCCAGAATAACTTCCAGATGGACGGCGTCGCAATCGACAACATCGCCAACCGCGGAAGCGCCGGCGACTTCGGTATTTATGCCGGCATCGGAATTCCGAACCCGGATGCCATTGAGGAATTCAAAGTCCAGACCTCGACGTACGACGCCAGCTACGGCCGCAACCCGGGCGCGAACGTTAACGTCGTCACCAAGAGCGGCACGAATTCTTTCCATGGTTCCGCGTTTGAATTCACCCGCGATTCGATTCTCAATGCCAGCGACTTCTTCTACAACCAAAATGCGGGCCCTGGTACGCCGCACCAGACTTTGAATCAGCAGCAGTTCGGCGGGTCAGTCGGCGGTCCGATCAAGAAGGACAAGATATTTTTCTTCTTTAGCTATCAGGGAACCCGCTCGAAGAACGGCGTCACAGCGCTCGGGACCACGTTTGGCGCGCAGTTGCCCCCGATCCCCGACGAGCCGCGCGGTACTTGTCCTCCAGGATTCGGCGGGATTGCCACTTGCGATGCGGCCGCCCAGACTTTTGCGGCGGACGTTGCCGCAGCGAATTGCCCCGGCAACAATCCGGGTGACGGACAACATGCCGTGCTGATCAGCGGAGCTGAGCCGGCGTGCAACGGCAGCAACTTGAACCCGGTCACGCTCAGAATACTTCAGCTGCCTGGGCCGACTGCGAGCGGCTTTTACTATCCGACGACCAACGTCAACGGCTTGGCGCCCGTGACCCCCGGCTGCGTGTCGAACGGACCCGGCGTGCCGATTGAGACCCCGAACACCGCTCCCAACAGCACCACGAGTCCCTACTACACGTGCAACTTCAGCATTCCAGCGATCTACAACGAGGATCAATACATCGGCAACGGCGACTACATCATCAACAGCAAGAACACGTTGGCAGCGCGGTTTTTCTATTCGCGAAACCCCCAGCTAACCACGCTGAATGGCGACCTCCCGGGCACCCCCCAGAGCAACTATTATTCGAATATCAATGGCTTGCTCAAGCTAACGACGCTCGTCAGCAACAACTTCGTCAACGAGGCCCGCCTATCATACCAGCGGCTTTTTGCGGTTGGTTCTCAGGCCGTCCCGGAGGGTGCCAGCTACGCGAACCTGGGCATGATTTCCAGCACCCCAAGCTCGACGTCCTTGACACAGCCGCCCTTTATGGTCGTAGCGACTCAAAACGCCGGCCTCTTTGGAACGATTGATCCGGATTTCAGCCCGGTTAACCAGTTCCAGGAAGGCGATCAAATTTCCTGGTCGCACAACAAGCATACGATTCGTGCCGGCGTCGAGTTTGAGCAGACCCAGTGGAATCTTCTCTTTCAAGGATTGGAGCGGGGACTCCTCGTTGTGGGATCCTTCAATGATCTGCTGGTCGGCCAGCCACAGAACATTATTCAGTGCCTGTTCTGCGTGACGAGCGGTCCTGACGGTATCCCGCACCATTACCGTCTGCCTAACTTTAGCGCCTTCGTGCAGGATGACTATAAACTCAGCTCCCGGCTCACTTTGAACTTGGGCTTGCGCTGGGAATACGACGGTACGCTGACCGACACGCAGGGCAATGCCACGAACATATGGACCAGCGCCCTTAATCAAGTGCCGACTTCCTTGGTGCCAACCACACTTAGTGACGCCCTCGCGAATCCCGCGCTCAGCCTTGCGGGGAACGTGGTCCCGAAGAACTATGCTAAGTTCTACGGCGCCCCACCGGCGGGTGTTCTTACGAATTCAAATGATACCGCGATCAACCAACACATTCCGCTGAGTAACTTCGCGCCCCGCATCGGGATGGCGTGGCAACCCCTGGATACCAACAAGTTGGTTGTGCGCGCCGGCTTTGGGATCTTCTACGATCGCGTCGCGCTCGATAGGTTTGTGCACTCAATCGAGCAGGGCAACCCGTACTCGGTTACCTTGGATTACGGTTTCCCGAATGGTCAAACGCTGAAAAACCCCTATGCGGCGCCTGTTCTTGTGCCGCTGCCGCAGTATCTCCCGGGCGTACCTCTTAGCTATGGGTTTGCACCGCGTTACTTTGACGCTGATTGCGCTTCGGCGGCATTCCAGACTTGCTCTTTTCCTTCGAATAACCTCTTCCCCGGTCAGCCGGGCAGTTCATTCCTGAGCACGCCCCTTCTGGATTCTACGATTCATACCCCACTGATCCAGCAGTACAACCTCGGTATCCAATATGAGTTTCTACCGAAGTGGGTTTTGGAGGTCGGATACGTCGGATCGAAGGGTGTCAACCTTGTTGACTACAACCACAACATCAATGGGGCGAACCTGGTCCTGGATCCGACAGCGCCGCTCATCGAGAACGGCAGCATTAGTGGTCCCGGTGGCGTGGCTATTACCAACAACACAGTCCCCAACGTTCTAGCTAGGGTTCCGTTCGTTGGCTACCAGCCTTCAGGTTTGCAGATCACGGAGTTCAACGGCAGGTCCAATTACAATAGCCTTCAGGCCACTGTGCGCCATCAGTTCTCTCATGGATTGCAGGTGCAGGCAGCGTACACCTGGAGCAAAGTCCTTACGGACCTGATCGGAACTTCAGCCAACAGCAATAACGCGCTGGATTTGAGGCAGCAATACGGGCCAGCCTCGTTCAACAACTATCAGCGCTTCATCATCAGCTATAGCTACGATCTCCCGTTTGGCAAGGGCATGACCGGGGTCGAAGGTAAACTGATCAACGGCTGGAACGTTTCCGGTGTCACCGTCGTACAGGATGGCAATCCGATCACAATCATTGACACCCGGAACGGAGCCGCATACGGAACGAACGGCACCGGCACCGACAGCGGATTCGTCAGGGCAAATTATTGTGATGGCGCCACCGCCGGGGACATCAAGACGCGTGGTCCTATCACCTCAAAGTTGGGTCTCCCCGGACAGCCGGGATACTTCAACCCGGCCGCGTTCTGCATCGCTCCTGACGTCCCGAATAGCGCCGTGATCGTTGGGCCCACCGGCCCTCAGGATCCCACCGGTTACGGCAATGTGCCCCCAGGCGTTGTTACGGGTCCCGGAGAATTCAACTGGGACATCTCAATTATCAAGACGACTCCGATTTCTGAAGGTAAAGTGCTGCAATTCCGGACGGAGTTTTACAACGCATTCAATCATGCCCAGTTCGGCAATCCCACGGGAGCCTTCGCGGTCGGCAGCCCGCTGGAGCTTCCGAACGTGGGCGCGTCCAACTTCGGCGTGATCAACACTTCATCCGTCAATCCGCGCATCATCCAATTCGCCCTGAAGTTCATCTTCTAGGCACAGCATTCGCGGGCGGCCTGCCGCGGATCGAAACAGTTTCTTTGCAAACGGCTGGCTGGGCTGAAAAGTCCAGCCAGCTTTTTTGTTTCCCTTCGAGCGCCGGAGCACGCTCGCCACGAAACGCGCAATTGCAGTCAATTCCGTTCGATGCGTTACAAATCGTTATAACGATACGCTTCGATCATGGAATGCTAACAAGCCGCTCAAATGCCCGGCTTCGATCTTGACTCGGCATATTCGTTGGCATAACGTCACCAGAAGCTGCAATTTAGGTCGAGCAAATTGTTTTTCATGCGTCAGAGTTGACGGATTTCACGGAGGTTTTTCGTGGCGACTCATTTTACGTTGAATGGCAAGCCCCAGACGGTGAATGTTAATCCCGATATGCCGTTGCTCTGGGTTCTTCGCGACACTCTCAATATGACCGGCACCAAATTCGGCTGCGGGATGGCCCTTTGCGGCGCCTGTACGGTCCACATCAATGGCGACGCCATCCGTTCCTGCATCACCCCGATCTCCGCGTCGCTGGCAAGACCGTGTCGACGATCGAAGGGCTTTCCGCCTCGATGCAGCCATCCCGTTCAGCGCGCATGGATCGAAATCGACGTTCCTCAGTGCGGCTACTGCCAGTCCGGCCAGATCATGTCCGCCTCCGCTCTCCTCGCGAAGACTCCGAAGCCGACCGACGCGCAAATTGACGACGCCATGACGCGGCAATATCTGCCGCTGCGGCACTTACCCCAGAATTCGCAGGGCGATTCATCGCGCGGCTGAACTCCAAGCGGCTCCCGCGAAGTCTGCTACCAGCGCCAGCGCTGACGATGTTCCTTCTACGGACGCAGTGCTGGCAGGAGGTGCGGAATGAGCGCCATCACCAACCCGCTTGATCGTCGCAGCTTCCTGAAGACCGGCATTGCCGGCGCCACCGGCCTCGTTATCGGCTTCTATCTGCCGGGACGGCGCGAGGTGCTCGCCGCCGGCGCAGCGCCCGCTACCGTGCCGCAGGTGATCAACGCGTTCATTCAGATCACGCCCGATGACAAAGTCACCATCCTCATCAACAAATCCGAAATGGGCCAGGGCGTCGAAACGTCCCTTGCCATGCTCGCCGCCGAAGAACTCGGCTGCGATTGGAAGCGCATCCACACCGAGTTCGCTCCAGCGGCGACCGTGTATTTCGACCCCGCATTCGGCATGCAAGGCACCGGAGGCAGCCAGAGCATTCATTCCGGCGTGGATCCCCATGCGTGAAGCCGGCTTCACGGCGCGCACGATGCTGATTGCCGCCGCCGCCCAGAAATGGGGCGTAGACGCATCCGAATGTCACGCGGCGGACGGCGAAGGTGGTCCACGCCGCCTCGAAACGCACCGCCACCTTCGGCAGCCTGGCGGAAGCCGCTGCGAAGATTCCGCCGCCGCAGGTCAAGCCGCAAGATCTGAAAGATCCCAGCATGTTTACTATCGTCGGCAAGCCCACCAAGCGCGTGGACACGCGCAAGAAAGTGAACGGCACTGCGGGCTTCGGCATGGATGTCCGCCTCCCGGGAATGCTCCACGCCTCGGTCGAACATTGCCCAGTCTTCTGGGGTGGCAAAGTCGCGAGTTTCGACGCCACCAAGGCCAAAGCCATCCCCGGCGTGAAAGATGTCGTTCCAATCATGTCCCAGTCAAATCCCAAGAAGCCTCCGGTGATGACCGGCGTCGCCGTCGTAGCCGACAACACCTGGACCGCCTTCCAGGGCCGCAAGGCGCTCGATATCAAATGGGACGACGGTCCGAACGCCGCCGTTACCAGCGCCAGCATCCGGAAATCCTTCGAAGACGTCATGGACAAGCCCGGTGTCGTCTCTCGCAAGGAAGGTGACGTTGAGCGCAGGCGCCAAAGCCGCCGCAACCACCGTCGAAGCCGTCTACTGGGCGCCCTATCAGGCGCATTCCACGATGGAGCCGATGAACGGCACCGCGGACGTGCGTGCCGATGGCGTTGATCTCTGGGTTCCCACGCAGTTCCAGACGCCTTCGCAAATGACCGGCGCTGGGATTTCCGGACTGAAGCCCGATCAGGTCAAAGTCCACACCACGTATCTCGGCGGAGGCTTCGGCCGCCGCGGCTGGTCCGACTTCGTCGCTGAATCCGCACAGCTCTCAAAAGCGATGGGCAAGCCCGTGCAGGTCACCTGGACCCGGGAAGACGATACGCAGCACGACTATTATCGTCCCGCCTCCTATGATCAAAATGTCCGCGGGCCTCGATGCCGCCGGCAAACCGGTTACCTTCAAGGCTCGAGTCGCCTGCGATTCGATCATGAGCTGGTTTTTCCCGGGCTCGATCACCAACGGTCTCGATAGCAGCAGCGTCGAGGGCGTTTCCGACATCGCCTACGACATTCCTAACATTCTCGTTGATTACCACCTGATGGCCGGGCCGATTCCGATGGGATTCTGGCGGTCGGTCGGCGCGTCGCAGAATGGATTCTTCAGCGAGGGTTTCGTGGACGAGCTGGCGGCTGCCGCGAAAAAAGATCCCTACGAATTCCGCCGCGACCTGCTCGCGAAAAAGGCCCGTCATCTCGGCGTGCTGAATCTGGCCGCCGAAAAGGCCGGCTGGCACACCGCGCTGCCGAAGGGGCACTACCGAGGCATCGCGTGCCTCGAGGCGTTTTCCACGTATGTCGCTGAAGTCGTCGAGATCTCCATCGACAAGGACAACGCCGTGAAAGTGCATCGCGTCGTCGCTGCCGTTGATTGCGGCCGGGTGATCAATCCGGAGTCGGCCGAAGCACAGGTTTCGGGCGCGATCGTCTACGGCATCACCGCGGCGCTCAACACCGAAATCACCATCGACAAGGGCCGCGTCATGCAAGCCAATTTCGACACCGTTCCGCCGCTGCGCATGAACGAATGCCCGAAAATCGAAGTCCACTTTGTCCCGAGCGAGGAAACTCCCACGGGATTGGGTGAACCGGCCGTCCCGCCGGTCGCTCCCGCGATAGCCAACGCGATTTTTGCGGCGACCGGCAAGCGCATTCGACGCATGCCGTTCAAGCCGGAAGATATCGCCTAGCCGTCGTCATCACTTTGCGAAGAGTAAAAGGGGCGTCCGATGCGGGCGCCCTTTTGTATTTGTGGTTTTCAGATTTAGATGTAGCGCCGAGGTCTTCAGCGCGGCAGACTTTGTAGTTTCCCCAGATCCATCAATGTTTATCTGTGTTCATCTGTGGCTTACTCAGATTTTCTCCGCGCCTCTACGGCTCCGTGAGAAATCACCTCGAAAACGGATACATCAGCCACGCAATTCCCACGCCGACAACCAGGAATACCGCGAGCGACAAGAGCGCGTATTTGATTCTCCCCGCGATGGTCTGCCGCCCGAGGCACGCGAACGCGACGGACACGCACAGCGCGAAAATTATCATCGCTGCAAAATGGCTCAGGTGAATGTTGGTTCCGAACATTCAGGATTTCCGCCCGCAAGCGATCCGGTAGGCGTCCAGCACGCCGAGCAAATTCACCACTCCCGCGGCTGCAATGAACCGAGTGCCGTAATCGCCTGCCGCGCGCGAAACATCGGGACCAGCTGCCTCCAGCCATCGCGGCAGCAAGTAGAACGCGCCGGAGCAGGCATCCGCCACAAATCCCAGGGCGCCGAAAGGATCGTTCGATGCTCTGCCGAATGTCTCACCGCGCATTCCATAGCCTGCGATTGCCAGTCCGCCAACCGCCAGAAATAGGAATAGCGCACGGCCCCACCGCCCGAGGATCAAATGCCCGAGCCCGGGGACAGCCCACGCCACTATCGCCACGAGGAACGCAGCGGCTGGAGCCATATGATTCCTTTTCTCGATCAAAGGAGCGTCGGTCGCCATCGGTCAGCTGAGCAGCGGCAATATCTCTTCCTGAATCGCGCCGGTCACGCGCGCTTCGCGTTCGCTTACGTACACGTTCACCTCGCTGCGAATGCCGAATTCCGGCATGTAAATCCCCGGCTCGATAGAGAAGCATGTGCGGGGCACGATTTTGCGGTCGTCGCGCGTCTCCAGGCTGTCCATATTGGCGCCATTGCCGTGGACATCCTGGCCGATGCTGTGCCCGGTGCGGTGCACGAAATATTTCGCGTAGCCAGCCTTGCGAATCACCTCGCGTGCTGCGCGATCCACCTCCCAGCCGTGAATCGTGCGCTTGTGCGCGATGGCGTCGCGAACGAATTCGACCGCGCGGTCTCTCGCGGCGCGGACGATGCGAAAAATCTTCGAGTACGCCTCGGGGACGCGCCCGCCCAGGTAGCCGACCCATGTGATGTCGTAATACACGCTGCCGGGCCGGTCGCATTTCGCCCAGATATCGAGCAGTAGCAGGTCACCCGCGCGAATCGGGCGCGATGCACCGGGCCTCGGCTCGTAATGCGGATTTCCATTGTTTGGCTGCACCGCGGCGATGGGCGGCTCCGCCGTCGTGAGCCCGTTCGCGCGAAACCGTTCGAGTATCCACGATTGCAGCTCGAGTTCCGTCAGTGGCCGGCCTTCACGCACCAAAGCTGCGGCGCGATCGAATGCCGCGCGCGTGATGCGGTCCACAATCTCGCCCGCCTCCAGATGCGACGCCAGCTGCTCGGGCGTCCACGCGGCTTCGAATTTCTGCACCAGATCCGCGGACGTGACCACGCTCTTCTTCAGCTTTCGCACCAGCTCGACTGTTCCTGCGTCCACCAGTCCGATATACGGAATCTTGTTTTCGGGCGAATACTGCATGGCAATTTTGCGGGAGCCGGAAAGCAGTTTTCGCAACTGGACATGCAGCTCTTCCCATCCCGCGTAGACCTGCTTGCGTCCGGAGAGCGAATCGAGCGCGCCCTGCTCGATCTTGTGCACCAGTTTTCGAGGCTCGCCCCGCGAGGGAATGTAGTAAAACCACCGTCGCGTCGCCATCCCGTTGCCGTCCAGCCCGAGAATCCGGCTCGCGATTGGGTCGCGATGGTGATGGTCGTAGAAGAGCCAGCCGTCAATCTTGCCGGCCTTCAATTCCGCTTGGATCGCCTTGATGTCGGGCACGTCACCGATTCTAACAGCCGATAGCAAGTCGTTCAAACAATCGCCGCAGAACCGCGCAGGCTGTTCAGCGCCGTTCTATTGTCGCTCTCGTGGAACTCTTTCCGCTAGTCCGTGTCTCTTATGGCAGAATCGGGCCAAAGTTATCGCCAGGAGGGCCCTCGTGTCACGTTTCGCTTCTCGCCGGAACCAGTCAAGTTATTCCGCGGCTCGCGCACGAGGCCACTCGAAAATTTGGGACGGGTGTTGTGACGCAGCAAGCAGGTAGCCAGCTCCGGAGAGCGGAAGATAGATGAAGACGAAACAGCATATTTTGCGTTTGATGGCCGTAACCGCAGTCCTGCTCTGTGCGGCTCGTCCGTCCCTCGCGCATCATTCCCGGGCAATGTTCGATATGAGCAAGAATATTACGTGTAGGGGCGTCGTAGAGGAGTATCGGTTGGAGAACCCACACAGCCACATCATCGTCACCGTTGCGCAAGACGCGAAGGACGCTTCCACTGTCGGGACGTGGGATATCGAGGCTTCGAGCGTAAGCATCATGGCCAGTCAGGGCTGGGATCGCATGACGTACAAGCAGGGTGACCCAATTACAGTAGTTGTGCACCCAATGAAAAATGGTTCCAAGGGTGCTTTGCTGTTCTACGCGATCAAGCCGGACGGCACACGGCTGTATCGCGCCGAACATCGCTACCCTTCAGAAGTACAATAGCGTCGCTGCGCGGCTCGCAAACCAACCCGCTTCCTGGTGCTGGAAACTCTTGTGTTGGCCGCGCGGTCTTCGTACAATCCTCGTTCTTCAACCATCTCACATGTCCCCTTCCGCTCAGACCCCGCTTACGAAAAATCAGGTGCGCGGCTTTTGGGCCTCGTGGGCCGGCTGGGCGCTGGATGGAATGGACTCGTTCATCTACGCGCTGGTTTTGGTGCCGGCGATGCGCGAGCTGTTGCCCAAATCGGGCATTGCAGCAACTCCCGCGAATATAGGCTTTTACGGCGGGCTGTTGTTCGCCCTTTTCCTCGTGGGTTGGGGTATGGCGCTCATCTGGGGGCCTGTAGCCGACCGATACGGCCGGGTACGCACGCTGGCGCTCACGATTCTTTGCTACTCCCTGTTCACCTTCCTCGCGGCTTTCGGTCAAAACATATGGGAGGTTGCGATCTTCCGGCTGCTCGCCGGAGTCGGAATTGGCGGCGAATGGGCGATGGGTGGCACCTTCGTCGCAGAGGAGTGGCCCGAGGATCGCCGTAAGACGGGCGCGGCCTACATGCACACGGGCTACTATTTCGGCTTCTTTCTCGCGGCGATTGCAAATCACTTCGTAGGCGAACACTTTGGTTGGCGGCCGATGTTCATGATCGGCGGCGCGCCCGCGATTTTGATTGGACTGATTCTTTACAGTGTCCGCGAACCGGAGCGCTGGAAGGCCCGTGCCAAGCGTGTCGCTAGCCCCTTTGTGACCATCTTTAAGCCCGAGTACCGCCGGCGTACGCTGCTCAACTCCGCCTACGTCCTGATCTCGATCATCGGATTGTGGGCCGGCACCGTGTACGTGCCAACCGGAGTCAACGAGATCGCAGGCCGCATGCATCTGGCTGCGGGGCTGGCGCCGAAACTAGCCACCTACGCCACGATGGTGCTTTCGATCGGTACAATTCTTGGCTGCGTGCCTATCGCGTGGGTTGCCGATCGGCTCGGGCGCCGGCTGACGCTGGGAGTCTATTTCGTGATCATGGCGATTTCGATCAGCGCCAGCTTCGGGCTGGCTTTTTATCTGGCGCAGAACGCGATGACCTGGTTTTTCATCGGCATGTTTTTCCTCGGAATCGGAGGCGCGAATTTCGCCATGTATACGCTCTGGCTGCCCGAGCAGTATCCAACCACGTGCCGCGGCAGCGCCTTCGCGTTCGCTACTTCTGTCGGCCGGTTTGTGGGCGCCGGATTTTCGTTTATGGTTGGAGCGGGCGTCTCGCACTTCCATACGATCGGCATTCCCGTGGCACTTACGGCGATTCCTTTCTTACTGGGGCTGTTCCTGCTGCCGTTTGGCTTAGAAACGACCGGCCAGCGCCTGCCCGACTAACAGCCGGTGGTTTTATGGGGGCGCGTGAAACAACCTAGGGTCACGAGCCGTATTAGGGTACGAAGATGAACGCCGCACTCCGGCAATAGGGAATTCATGGACGCGATAGCACTCGAAAATGTGACCAAGTCGTATGACTCCGTAACAGCGGTCAGCGGAGTCAACTTGCGCGTGCGGCAGGGTGCGGTTCTTGGCCTGTTCGGCCCCAATGGCGCCGGCAAAACGACCACCATCCGCATGGTGATGAATATCCTGGTTCCCGACGAGGGCACGATCCTTGTGCTCGGCCAGCCGGTGAGCGACAAAACCCGCGACTCGGTCGGCTATTTGCCCGAGGAACGCGGCCTCTATCCCCGAATGAAGGTTCGCAGCCTGATCGTCTTTTTTGCGGCGCTCCACGGCCTTTCCGAAGAGGAAGCCGACCGCCGCGCCCGCCAATGGCTGGAACGATTCGAGCTGAGCGAATGGTCCGAAAAGAAGATGAACGATCTTTCGAAGGGCATGCAGCAGAAGGTGCAGTTCATTACTTCCGTTCTGCACCGGCCGCCAATCGTGATTCTGGACGAGCCGTTTTCCGGCCTCGACCCCGTGAATGCCGCCACCGTGAAAGACATCATGCTCGAGATGCGCGACCAGGGCTCGACGATCATTCTTTCGACGCATCGCATGGAGCAGGTCGAAAAGATGTGCGATTCCATCTGCCTGATCAATCAGGGCCGCAGCGTTCTCGATGGCGATCTCCGCGCCATCAAACAGTCTTACGGCAAGAACACGGTGCACGTCGAATTCACCGGTCCCGACAGTTTTCTAAGTCATCCTGCGATCGCATCGGTCAATCGCTTCGCTGCGGGCGTGGAAGCCAAATTGAAGCCGGGCGCCGATCCTCAGGAGGTTCTGAAGGCTGCCGTGCAGGCGGGCGCGCAGATTACCCGGTTCGAGCTGCTCGAGCCTTCGCTGAACGAAATTTTCATCGAGAAGACCTCCCATGCGTAAAATCTGGCTGATCATCAAACGCGAGTACGTGACGCGCGTGAAGACCAAGGGCTTCGTCATCGGCACTCTGATCGTGCCGCTCATCGGAATTGGATTTACTTTCCTGATTGTGTTTCTGGTAGGGCACCAGTCGAACCAGGGACTGCGGCTCGCAATCGTTGATAATGCCGGAGGGCTCGCGCCTTCGGTTGTCGGCAGTCTTGACCAGAAACTTCCCGAGCGGCCAGCCGCATGTTCGTCGTCACCGAATCGGTTGACCGTCCGGCATCGCCGAGCACCGTTCAGGATGGTCTGCGCGCGAAGATCAATTCCGGCGCGCTCGACGCATATCTCGTGATTCCCAAGCGACCTCGAGAAATCGGCCGAGCTTCATACGAAAAATCCCGGCAATTTCTCGCAGTTCGGCCCGCTATCGGCCGCTGTGAACCAGGCCGTGGTCGAAGCGCGCTTGAGCGCCCGCGGAATTCACGTGGACGACGTGCGAGACATCGTCCGCAGCGCCGATTTGCAGGTCATCAAAGTCAGCAAGCAAGGCGAGTCCGTCGAACGGGGCCAGACGATTGGCGTGGCCATCGCGCTGGTGATTCTGCTCTACACGTCGCTGCTGATGTACGGCATCATCACCATGCGCTCCGTGCTGGAGGAGAAAACAACGCGGACGATGGAAGTGCTCATCTCCGCCGTGCATCCATTCGAGCTTCTCGCTGGGAAAATTCTGGGAGTGGCTGGAGTGGCCTTCACGCAGTTCGCTGATCTGGTCGGCTTCGCTCGCGTTGCTTGCGACCTATGGCGCAGCGATGGCCGCGATGACGGGCGCAGGTTCCGCACTCGCCGGAATTCATGTCCCTGGAGCTTTGCTGGTCTATGCCGGCGTCTACTTTTTCGGCGGATACTTCCTTTACTCCGCGTTGTTCGCTGCCGTCGGGGCAGCGTGCTCGAACGAGCAGGACGCAGCGCAATTGCAATGGATCGCCATGGCCCCCTTGGTTTTCACGATGGTGATTTACAGCCTGGTACTGAATGACCCTTCGTCCAAAGCTTCGGTCATTCTTTCCGAGATACCGTTCTTCGCGCCCGTGCTAATGCCGCTGCGTGTTTCTCTGCAGACGCCGCCAGCCTGGCAGATCGCTCTCTCCATCGCCATTCTGTTTCTCTCGATTGGCGTAGTGATTTATCTCTCCGCGAAGATCTATCGCGTCGGCATCCTGATGTACGGCAAGCGGCCCACGCTGCCGGAAATGGTGCGCTGGCTGCGATATTCGTAGGAAATCAGTGACTAGTGGCGGGTGACTAGTGGCTAGAAACTCGCGCATTGGACCCCTCATTTGTGTGTCACTTTGCGGGTACGCTTTTGTTTGTTTTCAATGACATATAGGGGAAATTACCTTGCATGGTGTGTCACTTAATTTGTCGCACGTTATTGGCGACCAAAGAGGTGACCGGTGACTTGCGATTCGTGATATTCGAACCCTGGGGTAGGCACACCTTTCCTGCGTCAGGGTAAACGACTAGCTCCCCCCACTAAACGAAAACCGCATCCAATTGTCAAAGAGCGTTCGGCTCTCGTCCAGAGAGCGGACAAGTATTTCTTGTCACCTATACGCTCGCAGAAATGAACCGAATGCGTCTACTGGCCTTTCGTTCAATGTTGGTTCAGCCTGTCCTTTTTGAGTTTGTTCCGAGATCTATTGCCTTCAGAAGGTTGCGTCGCACGTCGGCGTGAAGATTATCGGGACCTCGAACTGATCAGGGAATCCTCCTCCCTTATCGGAGACGAGCTTGAATCTCCAGGTGCGCACGGCGTCGACTGCGCGTTTGTCGAGCTCGGGCGACACCGAACTCACGACGCGTATTTTTTTCGCTTTGCCCTCGCGGCTGACGGAAACGGAAAGCTTAACCGTGCCCGAGATGCCGGCGCGCATTTGACTCGCGGGATAGGCAGGAATCGCGAAGTCGGAATTGTCGGCCATCGTGGCCACATTGCCTTTCTTGGAGTGAAACCAACCCCCCGCTGATACTTCGCCATGATCTGCTATCGAAGCTGGGCACGGTTTTGGATGGCCCCGCCAAACCTCGGCGATTTGTACAATAGGCGCGCCTGCAGGCGGCTCAAATAGCCACTTCTTAGTAGATGCGATGGCTGCTTCGTACAATTCCGGAGGCCCGCTCAAGGCTTCGGAGCGCGTTACTTTTCCTTCGGCATCAACCACAATTCTAAGAGTGACCTTTCCTTCGATGCCTTTCTGCAAGGCGTCTTCTGGTTCGGGTCCTTGGGGCATGCGAATTGGTTTCAGAGCAGCGGGCGGAGCGAGATCAGCACTTTTCGGCGGAGGTGGAGTGGCGTCCTGAGTTTGGGCGCCCGACAGGCTCGTAGCGAGAAGCAGAGGGACCGCAGCACCGATCAGCGATCGAATTCGAAGTTTCATGGTGCGTTTCTCGACTGGCTAGATTGTACGATAAGTACTCCGAAACGGTGAGTTGCGGCGGGCGGAAAATCGGTTGTGCCGGGCGCGGGGCGGGAATACGATGCGCCTCGGGGAATAATGCCGACGGTTCGGAGCAACCGTCTGGCGGAGGCACTGAAATGAAGATTGCAGGGAAAAGTTTCATGGTGACTCTGTTGTTTGGCGACGCTCGCATTCGGAGCGGTGGCGCGGCCGACTCCCGCGCGAGCGGCTGGGCAGCAGGATCAGGCGCAACAGGCGCCCGCGCCGAAGCAACTGCCGCGAGAGGGATTTCCGCTGGGGCCGTCGGCAAAGATTTTGGGTTTCACTGCGAGTGCCGCGACTATCCAGGCGGGCCAGTCCGTGACACTGAAATGGGAAGTGATCAACGCGGACCGGATCGAGCTCGATCAGGGAATTGGGATTGTGGCGACGCGCGACAGCCGCACGGTTACTCCCAACGCAACGACAACCTACACGCTCCTGGCGAAAGGTAGCAATGGCACAGGGAACGACACCCGGACAGTTACGGTGACCGTTGCGGGCTCGTCAGCGGCAGCAGCCAATGCCCCGAAACGCGAGGTAGCGGGCAGGCCAACCGTGAGCGAAGCGACGATGCGCGGGCCCGCGCCGCGGATGCCGGACGGCAAGCCGGATCTGAACGGGCTATATATCGCGCCGTTCCACTCGATAAAAGCGATCGGCGAGATCAAGCTGATACCCGGGCGCGGAAAAGTACAAGGTTGGTCCGGAATACACATTTTCGCTTGGAGAAGTTTGCCTGCCGCGCGGAGTGCCGGACACGATCGGCGAGCCGTATCCGATTCAGATCGTGCAGACGCCGAAGCAGGTGGTGATTCTGTACGAGGCGGGCGACTATTTCCGCGTGATACCGATGGACGGGCGCGATCATCCGAAAGATCTCGATCCCACGTGGATGGGAAATTCGGTGGGGCACTGGGACGGAGACACGCTGGTGGTGGACGTGATCGGCGTGAACGACAAAGTGGGAGTGGGCGAGTACCGGCACACAACGGCGTACCACCTGGTGGAGCGGTTCGAGCGCACTTCGTATGACACGCTGAAATATTCGGCGACGATCGAGGATCCGAACGTCTTCGCGGCGCCGTGGACGGAAGCGGGCACCTTCACGCTGCATCCCGAATGGGACATTCAGGAATACATCTGCGAGGAAAACAATCACGACTACAAGAAATTATTCGAGCAGTATAAGAAGTAGCTTAAGGGATTCTTCTACCGGGTTTTGGCCGTAGCGCGGGTGTCGAGGTTGGTTTCGCCGGAAATGCGCTGGCGGTTTTCGCTGACGAGCGCATCCTGCCTGCGCGGCGCGGCGTTCAGACTGTCGAGATAAGCGGCGATACCGCGATAGAGGCCTTCGGCGACGCGCTGGCGCTGGGCGGCTTTCAAGCAGCAGGCTTTCGTCGCGCGCGTTGCTGACGAAGGAAATCTCCGAAAGGATAGCGGGCATTTTGGCGCCGGTCAGCACGATAAAGGGGGCTTGCTTGACGCCTCGGTTGGTTTCGCCGCGGCTGACGAGCTGGAGACGCGACGACAGCGCATCCTGAATCCGCTGCGCAAGCTGCTTTGATTCCGACGTTTTTTCGTTGCGCGCGATTTTCTGGAGCAGGTTGGGAAGATCGTGCAGCGCCTCGATTCCGAGCGCATTTTCGCGCGTGACGAGTTGCATCGATTCAGGCGAGGACGAAAGATTCAGGTAGTAGGTTTCGACGCCGCGCACGTTGCGGATGTCGCTGGAATTGGCGTGAATCGAAACGAACAGGTCGGCGTTGGCGTCGTTGGCAATGTCGGTGCGGCGCTCGAGCGCGACGAACGCTGTCATCCTTCCGCGTGTAGACCACCTCCGCGCCGGAAATATTGTTTTCGATCAACTGGCCCAGGCGCATCGCAACGTCGAGGCACAGATCTTTTTCCAGCAGGCCGTGCGGGCCCATCGCGCCGGTATCCGAGCCGCCGTGGCCGGGATCGATGGCGATGCGGTTGATTTTCAGTCCCAGCGCGCGAGCGAGCGATCGGGAACCGATTCTAGCCGCCGGGCCTGCAACGGCGGACGGTGCGGTCGAGGCGCCGATCTGAGGCCCGCTGGGATTGGCTCCGCCAGTCACCGGCTGCGCGTGAACGTCAATCACCAGGCGATACGGGTCGGTCAGGACTTGCGCGGAATAATATTTCGCGCCGCCCGCGTCGAGGACCACGCGAACCACATCGTCGGTGTTTTGGGCTGCGCGCACCCATTTGAGCAAGCCGTTGTCGCTATCCGCCGGGGTAATCCGCTGGGCGACCCCGGGGCTCAGGCGCACGTTGTGCAGATCGAAATAGATGCGGTCGGGCGAGCCGATGCGCGCGGATTCAAATTGGACCGCGCTGTTCAGCAACACGACGACCCGTGCATCGTCTTTCCCGCTCGCAGCTTGGATGGAGGCGACAATCGGAGTGCTGTTCTCCGGTGACATGAGTGCGGCGATCTGTTCTTTTTCCGACGAGTCCACATCACGGGAAGGCGCGGGAAAAGCGACGGCGCCATTATTGGCGGCAGCGGCCCGGCGAGTGGCGAATGAGGCGACAGCCGAGTACATGCTGCCGCGCAACGAGTGAAGCAGTTCTCCGCGCAGGATGAGCGGTGTGACAGCGACCCCTGCGAGCACTGCGGCGACCAGGCTGCCGGTCCACAGTTTGCGGCCGCGCGGGCGCGTCACCGATAGCCCCTTGTACGTAAGCGGCGAAGGAGCCGGGACATCAGCGGCGGCTGCCTGAGCAGTTTCGGTGGCGACCGTTTCGCGCGATGATTCCGGCGTGGCGGCCCGCGCTGGTTTCGGCTTAGCCGCCTTCAGAATGTCCAATCTCGCGAGCAGCTTTCTCGACGATTTCCGGCGTCACGGTGCGGGCGCCCTGCGCATGAGCTTCCAGCAACGCGTTGTAGCAGATGCGATTGACGCTTCGCGGCACGCCACGGCTTTGCGCCGCGATTAGAGCCAGCGCATCCTGCTCGAAAAGGCCGTCCTCGGAATTGCCCGCGACTTTCACGCGATGGCGGACATAGGCTGCAGTCTCTTCCGGCGAGAACGGATCGAGGTGTTGCACAACGGTGAGGCGCTGGGCAAGCTGCGCGAGTTGCGGCTGGGCCAGCTTGTCGGCAAGCTGTGGCTGCCCGGCGAGGACGATTTGCAGCAGCTTCGTGTTTTCCGTTTCGAAATTCGAAAGCATGCGGATGGTTTCAAGGACTGAGTTATCGAGGTTTTGTGCTTCATCGACGATCAGGACAAATCGCTTGCCCGCAAGCAGTTCGGCAAACAACATTTCGTTGAGCTTTTTGTGCATGGCCACGAGGCCCATGCCAGTGGCATCGACGCCCAGTTCGCTGAGCAGATACTGAAAAAACTCGCGGGAGTCGCACTGCGTTTGGAAAAGGTACACGCCCCGCGCTTTGTCGCGCATGCCTTCCAGAACCTGGTAAAGCAGAGTCGTTTTGCCCATGCCGGGCTCGGCGATCAGCGCGAGAAATCCGCGGCCCTCCATGATTCCGCTGGTTAGCGCGTCGAGTGCCTCGCAGTGCGTGGTGCTCGGGAAGAGGTAAGCCGGATCGGGTGTGACTCCGAACGGCTGCTGCCGCAGTTTGAAAAACTCGAGAAACACTGACGCAACCTCCATCGCCGGATGCAAGGGCGAACGAACCCATCGGCGCGCCGCTTAGGAATTGCAACAAGCCCAAGCGCGCGAACCTGCACTGGAAGCGAACGCTGAGTCGTTGGGCGGGAGTGAACGGCGCGCGTCGACCTGAGTGCCTACTCTACAGCCGGAACGCCTGCGCGCGCAACGCTTCTGCGCTGTGGCTAGTGGGTAGGCCCGCTACGGCGCTATACATTCCCTTTTCCGCGGCCGCCGAAAAGCGCCGTGCCGACGCGGATTTCGGTAGCGCCTTCCTCGATGGCGGTTTCGAAATCGTGGCTCATTCCCATCGAAAGCACTGGCAAGGGTTTTCCCAGCGGCTGGATCAATTCGTCTCGCAGTTCCCGCAGCCTGCGAAAGTAACGCCGGGCGTGCTCGGGCTCGTCGGAGTATGGCGGGACGGTCATCAGACCGTGCAAATCGAGATGGGTGAGCGCGGAAATGCCTCGGCGAGGGCCAGCAAATCCGTCTCCGCGACGCCGGTCTTCGTCGCCTCGCCGCCCAGATGGACTTCGATCAAAACTGGCAGGCGCTTCTCCTGATCGTCGGCCGCCAAATCGAGCTTTTGCGCGAGCGCAAGGCTGTCCACCGAATCGACGCGGGTGAAAAGCTGAGCCGCTCGCTTGGCCTTATTGCTCTGCAGATGTCCGATCAGATGCCACGTGGCATCGAGTCGGCCCAGCTTGGCGTGCTTCGCCTCGAACTCCTGCACGCGATTTTCGCCGAAGTCGCGCAGCCCTGCCTCATACGCTGCGAGGATCGCCTCTGCCGGAAATGTCTTCGAGACGGCGACGAGCGTGATTTCGTTCGTGCGGCGTCCGGCGCGTTCAGCCGCGCGAGCGATTCGTTCGCGAATGCGCGCCAGATTCGCGGCAATCGAGTTGATTTGTTGCGGCATCGCCGCGATTCTAGCATGGCGGCCACGAACCACTAGGCACGAGTCGCTCGCGGCTGCTAAACTGGCCGTTCAATTCGATGCCTGCCCGCGGAAAGTTCATCGTTCTCGAAGGAATCGACGGCTCCGGGAAACGCACGCAGATCGAGGCGCTCGCTGGCGAATTCAGCCGGCGGGGAATCGCGTTCTCGCAAATCAGCTTCCCCAACTACAGCGGCTTTTTCGGCAAGCTCGTGGCGCAATTCCTGAATGGCGAATTCGGGCCGCTGGCGGCGGTCGATCCTCATTTTTCCGCGCTGCTCTATGCCGGCGACCGCCTGGAATCGAAACCTGGCATCGAGTCGGCGCTGGCTGCAGGCAAAATCGTGCTCGCGGACCGCTACGTCGCGTCGAACCTGGCGCATCAGGGCGCACGCGTGGCGCCTGAAAAACGCGGGAACTTTCTCGCGTGGCTAAAGCAACTTGAATATGAAGTTCACGCGCTGCCGGTAGAGGATCTGGTGATCTATTTGCGCTTGCCGGTGGCCGAGGCGCATCGCTTGGTGGGCTACAAGGGCGCGCGAGATTACACGAAATCGCGCCGCGATTTGCAGGAAGCCGACGTCGCGCATCTCGAGGCTGCCTCGCAGGTGTATGACGAGCTGGCGCGGCAGCCAAACTGGATCACGATCGAATGCTTCGACGCGGCGTCGGGCGCGCTTCGCGAGCCCGCGGATATTCACGCGGAGATTGTGGCGGCGGTGGAAGCGCGCACGCACTCGGCGCTTCAGGCAAACGGGTAGGTAACTTAGGTAAACAATTCAGGTAAGCAACGCAGGTAACGATTCAGGTAAACAAATGGGCTTCGACGAATTTCTCGGCAATCAGCGCATCGTTAGCGCTCTGCGCGGCATGCTGCGGCGCGAACGCGTCGCCAAGCGCGCTGCTTTTCACCGGGCCGCGCGGCATCGGGAAGTACACGCTCGCGCGGATGTTCGCGCAGGCGGCAAATTGCGAGCGGCTGAAGGACGATTTCTGCGGTGAGTGCGCCTCCTGCGTCCGGATCGCGCGGCTAGCCGATCCCGCGCCGCTGATCGAAGCGGGTCTGGCCGAGCGCGGCGAGTCCGCCGACGCGGCAGCGGTCGAGCGCACGCCACTGATTCTCGAGACGCATCCGGATGTCTGGCTGATCGTGCCCGATCCGGTGCGGCTGCGCACTCCCGTGGCCCGGCCGATGATCCGCGTGGGGCAATTGCGCGCCGTACAGCGCGCCGCGTATTTCAAGCCACAGGGCCGGCGGCGGGTTTTCATTCTCGACGGCGCGGACACGATGCGCTGGAACGACGCGGATCTTTTTCTCAAGATCCTGGAGGAGCCGCCGGAATCCGCGACGCTGATTCTGCTTGCGGCCACGCCTGACGCGCTGCTGCCGACGATCCGCTCGCGCTGCCTTCAGTTCCATTTCGCGCCGGTGCCCGCGGAGGACATCGAAACATTTCTGAAGGATCGGTCCGAAGCGAAGCCCGCGGAGCGCAAACTGGCCGCGCAGCTTTCCGCGGGCAGTCCGGGCGCGGCGCTCTCGCTCGACCTGGAAGAATCCGCGCGGCTTCGCAAGAGCGTGCTGAGTCTTCTCGACCGAGCTGTAACCGGGGAGAAATATGGCGAAATCTTCGCGGCCACTGCTCAGCTTTCGAAGCAGGAACAGGAATCCTTTGAAAATATTCTCGCGCTGTTTTATAGTCTGCTTACGGACTTGCTGGAATCCTCGGAGGGCTCCAAGAGCAGTCTCCTTCGCAACCCCGACCTGCGAAGAGAAGTGGAGGCCCTGAGCAAGAAGATCAACTGGGAATGGGTTCTTCGAGCCACGCGTGGCTTGGACACTCTCGAAGGCCGCATGCGCCGCAATATCGGCCGCCAGTTGGGTCTGGATTCGCTCGTCACCTCTCTTGGCATTCGGTAAGGCCCCGGCCATCCTGAGTTTTTTATAATTTGTTGCAACCGAAGCCCGCATACGTAGTCATATAAAGTAGTGACCTACTGAGGAGCTCCCATGGTGAACCGCAAGCTGTTCCGTCCCGCCTCACCGATATGAAGGAACAATACGTCGCGCCACGACAGCCGCAGCCCGCGCCGCAGGCGGCCCCGGCCGCCTCGGAAGAAACCCGCTCCTCCCGACCAGACCTTCGCCGAGAATTTCTATTACGTGAAGCAGATGCAATCGCGCACGCCCGTGTCCGTGGTTCTGACGGATGGCGAAGTCTTCACGGAACCGTGGAATGGTACGACCGCGATTGCATCAAGCTCACTCGCTTCGGCAGCCCGAATCTGCTGATCTACAAGCACTGATCCGATACCTTTATAAGGAAGGCGACGAAGCGGCTCTGGGCGGCACGAACGGGCAGTAAGCGGGCATAATTCCCATGGCCCCCGTCAGCTCAATCTGGATCGCGCCGCTAACGCTTCTGAATTCGGCCGCGCACTGCTTGCGAGATCGAAATCCGCGTTCACTGCGATGCCCATCGTCCAAGCTCTGCTTTCCGGCTACGCGCTAAAATCATGAAAATCGGAATCACTTGCTACCCAACGTACGGCGGTTCCGGCGTCGTCGCCACCGAACTCGGCATCGAGCTCGCCGCGCGCGGCCACGAAATCCATTTCATCAGCTACGCGATGCCCATCCGCCTGACCGGGGCGAGCGAGCGGATATTTTTCCACGAAGTTGAAGTCACCACCTATCCGCTGTTCGATCATCCGCCTTACACGCTGGCGCTGGCGACGAAGATGGGCGAAGTGGCCGAGCAGGCCTCGCTCGACCTGCTTGCATGTCCACTACGCGATTCCGCATTCGGTCAGCGCGCTGCTGGCGCGCATGATGGCTGCGCCGCGGCGCCTGCCGTTCATCACCACGCTGCATGGCACCGATATCACGCTGGTCGGCAGCGACCGCAGCTATCTGCCGATCACGCGCTTTTCCATCGAGCAGAGCGACGGCGTGACGGCGATTTCGAATTACCTGCGCGACCGCACGTTGAAGGAATTCGAAATCAAGCGGCCCATCGACGTGATTCCGAATTTCGTCAACTGCGATCTTTACAAGAAGTCTGACGGACGAATCGCGCGCGCGCGCGCTGGGCGCCCGGCGGCGAGCCGATCCTGATGCACCTCTCGAATTTCCGCCCGGTGAAGCGCCTGACCGACGTGGTCGAAATTTTCGCGCTGGTCCGCGAAAAAATTCCCGCCAAGCTCGTGCTGATCGGCGACGGCCCCGATCGCGGCGCCGCCGAATACATTGTCGCGAAAAAAGCGCCTTACCAAGGATGTTCATTTTCTCGGCAAGCAGGACCACGTGCACGAAAAGCTTGGGCTGGCCGATCTGTTTCTTCTGCCCAGCGACGAGGAATCTTTCGGACTCGCGGCGCTGGAAGCGATGGCCTGCGAGGTTCCCGTGGTTGCGACGAATGTGGGAGGCCTGCCGGAGGTCGTGAAGCACGGAGTGGACGGCTATCTTTTCGAGCCGCGCGACGTGCATGCTGCCGCGAAATACGCGCTCGGAGATTCTGACGCGGCCCGATCGCGGCCGCCTGATGGGGCAGATGGCCCGCGCCAGCGCCCGCGCCAAGTATTGCTCGAACGACATCATTCCGCTCTACGAGGCCTACTACGAGAAAATCCTGAACTCGGCCGCGAATTCGGCGCGCACCTAGCGCGACGGAGAGGTTGGCGGCGGCCCTTATTCCTGCAGCTCTTTCTTCTTTTGAAAATGGCGGCGGATATCGGGCCAGAATTCCTTCAACACGTTGGAAACGCCGTCCCACATGATGTCCGTGCCCCAGACGCTCATCGTGTTCGAAACCGTGCGCTCTTGCGCCGGGTGGTAGGCGTTGGAGATTCCCGCAGCCACCAGGTTTCCCGCGATCTCGGAATAGTTGAACCCGTGGCTCCCGTCATCATTGCGCGTCACAAAAATGCGGCTTACTGAATACAGGCTGCGGTGCAATATGCTGCCATGACCCAATTGAAAATACCGGGGATCCTGGTGGAGCATGGAGGGAAACACGGAAGTGGTCATCGTCGTGCCGATCAGCGCGTCTCCGTAAGCAGTGCCGTACCTGGCCCCGTATCCCTTGAAGCCCTGGCCGTATTCCGGATCGCTATTTTGAGCCTGGCCGATCAGGGCTTCGAGACCGATGAACGGGAAAGTGACCGGGTCGAACATGCTATCCGCCGTAAGCTTGAATTTGTCTTTTACGGTAAGAGGTCCGAACTGGTGTTCTGTCTCAACCGTGGCGTAGTTCGGAAGCACACCAAGAAGCCGGTCCTTGTTGACTGAGTTTTGTCCCTGTCCCAGTTGTGTAGTGTTCGTCTTGTCGCTGGAGGTGCTTGCCGCTGGAGATTGGCTGGTAGAAGGACTCGCGGCAGCAGGCGCCGGTGGAGTTGTGGCAGGTTCCTGCTGTTGCGCACCGGTCGTGGCGGCCCAGAGCCAAATCATGCCTGCAAAGATGCCGAGGGCAAACCTAGGCGTGTTCCTCAGTGTCTGATGCATTGGTACTGATTATCCTTTAGGGCGTGCGTGCGCGGAGGAAGCTTAGGAGCTGGAGTTTCCAGGTCGAATCCTTGGGCGCTATCTTGATTTCCGTTGGCGGGAGCGAAAGTTCCGAAAGCTTTTCGGTATTCCGGACGCCGAGCACGGCACGCGAATCGCGAAAACAGAAGGCCCGCTTTGCAGCGGGCCTCTAAGGGCAAAAAGCTCTAAAGCCAATGCGCGGATGGCCTTCGAACTCTATCCCTACCCACAAGTCTAGTGGGGGGCTCCTCACGCTGTCAACAATCAAACCGGGATCGCAGATCGCCGGCGAAGCCTTTATTTCAGCGGAAAATGCGCATTGCGACGCGGTCCGGCAGGTTTTTGTCCACGGGAGTTCCGGGAGCGGTCGGGGCGCTATAGCCGTAGAAGTCGTCGGAATTGATCGGCTTGCTCCCAAGACCGAGCTGCAGAACCTGCAGATGGCGCTTTGTGTCGAAGATTTTTCCGGGCGCCACGCGCTTTACGATCAGTCGCAGTCCGCCGAAGGAAATTCCGGCAATCAGCGCAAACAGGCAGATCGTGCCGGCGCCAATGATCGACCCGACGATCATCATACCGATGCTGGGTTCCTTGAACTGAAACGTCGGCTCATTCCAGCTACGGTCAGTTTCCAACTGGATCTGGTTTAGCAAAGAATTCGCTTCGGCCTGGTTTGACGCACCAGATACGATCGCCAAAAGCATCGCCGAACGGTTGACGAACAACACCGGCGAGCCGCTGGAGGGATTAGCGCCGTTCACGTTGAAATTCTGCTGCAGGTGCGCGAGTTGCCGGGCGGCAAGCTGATCGGTGGGGAACTCGACGACCAGGAGAGTTGCGTCGTGCCCACCAAGGCGGTAGTGCGCGAGTTCCGCTTCCGCATGGCTCTGGAATCCGACCGAATTGCCGAGTCCGCCTGGAAAGAGCGCATCCAAGGTCTGAGGGCCGAGGATGTAGCGGTCCGTTGTGTTGACCATGTTCTTCTGAGGAAGATACTGGCCGAGTGTCGGAAGTGCCCCATCATGGGCTTTCGGTTCAACAGCTGCTATTAATGCCTTCAATTGCGGCTGAACTTTCGCGAGATTTTTACCGCTGATATCCAGCACCAGATCGCCGACGAGCACGAGCGCGCGTTCGTTCGACATCGAGGAGTGCTCGGCTAGGTTCGCGCGTGTCATGTCCGGCGTGCGCAGGTACGAATAGAGACCGTAAGCGGCGCTGGGGTCCTCCATTCGGAATAGGACCACGCCGATTCCTGCTGGCCCCTCGCCATAACCCGCGGACTCGGTTGATCTCCAGCCGTACTCGGCCAGGATAGCTGAGCCAGAGGGAATCGCCTGGACGGGCGCCGCAGCCGCATTCTGCGTCCATCCGGAGACCTGAGCGGGCAGGATCTGCTGGGCGTGCGCCGGCCAAGCGGCCAGGAACAGTATTGCGATGAACAAGCCTATAACGCGTCCCATAATTACCCCAGTCTATTAGACACCAAAATTTTACTTGGGATTCCCGGCGGACGCCACTGTTCCCGGCTCGAGATGGCCGCCGGAGACGTGATTTTCGGAGACGAGCTTTTGCTTGTTGTAGGTGAGGCTATTCAGGTTGTCGAGGTAGGTGGCAACGCCGCGGTAGAGGCCGTCGGCGATCCGCTGGCGCTGGTCGGGCTTGCGGAGCAGCTTTTCGTCGCCCGGATTGCTGACGAACGAGATTTCCGACAGCACCGAGGGCATGTTGGCGCCGATGAGCACGACGAACGGCGCCTTCTTCACGCCGCGATTCCGTTCGCCGTGGCTGACCAGCTGCATGCGCGCGGTAAGCGTGTCCTGCATGTCGCTCGCGAGCTCTTTCGATTCCTCGATCTTTTCATTGCGCGCGATTTTCTGGATCAGATCCTGCAGATCGTGCAGCGACTCCTGCGAATTCGCGTTTTCGCGGGAGGCCACTTCCATGGATTCCGCGGACGTCGCGAAATTCAGGTAGTAGGTCTCGATGCCGCGCGCCGCCGGGTCGTGGCTCGAGTTGGCGTGGATCGAAATGAAAAGATCGGCTTTCGCCTCGTTGGCGATCGCGGTGCGCTGTTCGAGCGGAATGAACGTGTCGTCCTTGCGCGTGTAGATCACTTCCGCGCCGGGAAGCTTTTGTTCGATCAAGTTGCCCAGGCGAAGCGCGACATCGAGGCACAGATCTTTTTCCATCAGGCCGTGCGGGCCGATCGTGCCCGTGTCGTGGCCGCCGTGGCCGGCATCAATCACGATGCGGCTGATCTTCAGGCCGAGAGCGCGCGTAAGAGATCGCTCGCCTTCGCGCGTGGGCTTCGGCTCTGGAGGTGGACCGAGTGCAGCGACGCTTGCGGTGGTTTTCTTGGGCGCGACAGGTCCGGCGTTGGCCGCGATCTTGGCGGCGGTCTTCGCGGAAAGCTGCGCGGTGCGTTTTTGGAATCACGGACGGTCTCGCTTGCCACGGCGGCGACTTGCGCGGCTTTTATCGGAGCTTGGGGCGCATGACGGAGGCGCGGCTGTTTGCGGCTGTCGCGACCGGTTTCGCGTGAACGTCAATCACCAGCCGATATGGCTTCGACAGCAGATACGCCGAATAATCCTTTGCGCCGTCCACGTCCAGCACCAGCCGGACGACCGTCGGTTTGTTCTGCGCCACGCGAACGGATTTCAGCAGGCCGCTCTGCACGTCAATCGGCTTGCTGGTGGGGAGCTTCGCGCCGAGCTTGGCTTTGTAAGATCGAAATAGATGCGATCGGGCGAAGCGATGCGCACGGAATCGTATTTGATCGTGTCGTCAAGCGTGACGACGATGTGGGTTGAATCCTCGGCGTTCCAGGTTTGGACGCCGGTCACGCTGGGCGTGCCTTTGTCGGAGACGCGCGGCTCAACATGCGGGCCGTTCTTCGCGCCTGGCCTCCATTTGGCTGGCGGCTCCACGACGGCTGTGGCGGCGGTCTGGTTACTGTCGCGCTGAAATTTCCTTCAACGCCTGGCGCGCATCATTGGCCTTTTCCGAATGCGGGAAGCGCTTCACATATTCCTTGTAGGACGCTTCCGCGTCGGCGGGCTTGTCCAGATCGTCTTTCTGGATTTGCGCGATGGCGAGCATCGCCTCGCCGCGGTAGCGGCTGCCCGGATACTGCTTCAGCAGGAAATTGTAAGCGTCGATGGCGGATTGAAAATACTTCGGATCGTAGAGCCGGCCCATCTCCTCGTACAACTCGCCTTCGGCGACCAGCGCGGGCGTGACTTCCTCGGCTTGCGGCGAGATCAAATAAACTTTGTGGTAGGCGGTGACGGTCTGCTGGTAATCGGCGAGCGAGCGGTCTTTCTCGAGGTAGCCTTCGAGCATCGTGCGCATTTTGACGGCGTGCTCGAATTGATCGCGGGCTTCGGATTTTCTATCGGCGCGGACGGGAAGGGCGAAACAAACCGCGAGCACGGCGGCAATTGCTGCCGCGCACAGGACTCTTTCAGCGTCGCGTTTCCCCCAAGCAGCGATGCGTTTCATTCGTTCGTGAAAACTACCCGGCCATTCGAATCCACTTCGCGCCGCACGGGAGCCTTTGGAGGACTCCAGAGCGTCGTGTTGCGTCCCGATCCGGGCTGGAAATATGCGTGTGTTACTTTTTGCACGTACTTTTGCGTTTCCGGATACCACGGAACGCCACGCTATAGATCCACTGCGTGCTCGCCGGCGTTGTATGCCGCGAGCGTCTTCGGCAAATCGCCGTTGTAGCGGTCGAGCAGCCATTTCAGGTACGTCGTTCCGCCTTCGACATTCTGCGCCGGATCGAACAAATTGCCGACTCCGTATCGCTGCGCCGTTTCCGGAATCAACTGCATCAGGCCGACCGCTCCCTTGCGGGAAACCGCTCGCGGATTCCATCCCGATTCCGTGCTGATCACCGCTTTCACCAGCGCGGGATCGACTTTGTGGCGTTCGGCAGCTTCGCGCACGATGCGATCCATCGGATCGCTCGATCCTCGGTCGACGGCGCCGAGGGCGCGATCGCCAATCCATCGGCCGTCGCAGGAATTGCCGGCGGCAGTGGAGGCTCGACGGCGCGATGCGGCTTCGCAGTCACGACAGGCTCAGCGCTGGTATCGTGCGGGGCCGTCGCGGCAGCCGAGGGAGGACTGATAGTACTCCTAGCTATGGTGCGGCTGTGAATTCGAGTTTATGAAAACCATTTTGCCGTCTTTGTCCACGGAGGCCGCAATTTGAGCAGCGGCATGGCGCAGGCAGCGATAGCCAGGCCGCAGCCGCCAGAACTACGATGGCGATGCCGGACCTGGTCCTAAGCCGCTCACTCCAAGCCCTTGGGGAAGGCAGTACGCTGCATCTTCGACCGAAAAATTTGTTCATAGACAGACACCGATACGCCTCGGGAGACAGCTCTCCCGGCGTAAACTTCTGGCACTGCGGGGATTATAGCAATCGGTCTAGGAGGGGGTAAATGGACCGCAAGGCACTTTCGATGGCGGATGTGTCTTTTCCGCCAGCCTCGGCCAAATCGGGTCTTCCGCCCCCGGAACCGCCCACCATCTTGGCCAGCTCCTGGACGATTTTGCCGGCGTGTAGTTTTGGAGTCAGGTCCTTCGTAACTCCTGCAATTAGAGCGACTTTGCCGTCCTCGGCCGTGGCGAGCACGACCACTCCCGAGCCGAGCTTCTGGCGCAGGGAATCGACCATTTGGCGAAGGGCTTCGCGGCTGGCGCCGTCAACCTGGGCGGCCAGGACGCGGACGCCCTTGACCTCGCGGACGCCGTCCATCAAGCCCCTCGGCTTGGGAGCCGGCAGCCTTGCGTCGCAGGCCTTCCAGCTGCTTCTCGAGGGCTTTGATTTGCTCGAATTGGCGCTCCAAAGCGGGAATAAGCTGGTCCTCGGAAGCATTTAGCAGGCCCGCGGCATTGCGCAGCGTTGTGAGCACGCGCTGGTATTCGGCAAGCGCGCGGTCGCCGGTGATGGCTTCGATTCGGCGGACGCCGGCGGCGGTGGATTGCTCGCCGACAATCTTGAACACGCCGATCGCGCCGGTGCGGACGACGTGCGTGCCTCCGCAAAGTTCCTTGCTGTAAAAGCCGCGCGGCGAGGATTCGTCGGGAATGGTGACGACGCGAACATTCGCTTCGGGATACTTGTCGCCGAAGAATGCGAGGGCGCCGGAAGCGAGCGCGTCGTCAATATTCATGATGTCCGTGCGGATTTCGAGATCTTTGCGAATTTCTTCGTTTACCTGCTGCTCGATTTCGGCGATTTCGCTGGGATCGACGGCGGCGAAGTGCGAAAAATCGAAGCGCAGATGGTCGGGCGCGACGAGCGAGCCGGCCTGCTTCACGTGCGTGCCCAGAATATTGCGCAGCGCGGCGTTCATCAGGTGCGTGGCGGTGTGATTGCGCATGTTGCGCGCGCGGCGTTCGGGATCGGCGACGGTGGCGACGCGGTCGCCCACATGCAGGTCTTCTTTCGCGATGATGCGGTGGGCGATGAGTCCGGTGACCGGATAATACGCGCCGCGAACTTCGGCGACTTCGAGCGATTCGGAATTGTCGTAGAGGCCGCCGGTGTCCGCGACCTGGCCGCCGGATTCGGAATAGATCGAAGTGCGGTCGAGGACGATTTCGGCTTCTGTCGCCCTTCTTGATTTCGTTTACCGGCGCCTTGCTTCGTGATGATGGCTTCGATGCGGCAATCGCTGGTGCGCGTGCCGAAGTAGAAGTCGGGCTCGGTCTTGAATGTTTCCGCGAGCTTCGCGTAGGCGGGATTCGCGGATTCCTTGTGCACGCCCTTCCAGGAGGCTTTCGCGCGCGTGCGCTGCTCCTCCATCGCGCGTCGAAACCGGCCCAGTCGACTTTCATGCCAGCGTCTCGAGTGACGTCTTCGATGAAATCGCGCGGCAGGCCGAATGTGTCGTAGAGCTGAAATGCATTGGCACCGTCGATTGCTTACCGGCGGTAGCACATATTCGATGTCAGCCTTGAAGCGGGCCCGCCATGAAGCTTGTCTACAGTTGTAGGCCAAGTCTGCATCGCTGCGAGTTTCATCCAGCGCTTCGCGTCGCGATCAGGATGTCGAGTTTCTCAAGCCGACTTCCACGGTGCGCGTGAATCGCTCTTCTTCTTCGTCGAGGATCGCGAGTAATACGAGCGGCGTGTTCTTCGAGTTCGGGATAGGCTCTCTTCATTTCTGAGCGAACGGCGGCAGCCATCGTCGAGAGAAACGGGAGTCGGCGCTTCAAGAATGCGAGCGTGACGCAGAGCGCGGCGAATGATCTTGCGCAGAACGTATCCGCGGCCTTCGTTCGATGGAATCACTCCGTCGGAAATCAGAAATGTGGCCGCCCGGGAATGGTCAGCGATGATTCGCAGTGACGGCAGTATCGCATCTTCGGAATCGCCGACTGTCGTTTTACGTCTTTCGCGCGTATCAGCCGAAGCTCTGCCGCCTTCGAATCAGCGGCTGAAACAGATCGGTGTCGAAATTGCTGATTTTGCCTCTGCAGTACGGCGGCGATGCGTTCGAGGCCCGCGCCGGTGTCGACCGAAGGCTTCGGCAGCGGGATTGAGCTGTCGCCGCTTCGCGTCGCGGTTGAACTGCATGAAGACGAGATTCCAGATTTCGACGTAGCGGCCGCAGTCGCAGCCGAATTTGCAGTCCGCGTGGCCCTGATCGGAGGCGGCGGGGCCCATGTCGTAGAAGATTTCGCTGCACGGGCCGCAGGGGCCGGTATCGCCCATGGCCCAGAAATTTTCCTTCAGGCCGGGAACCGCGATGACGCGATCCTTCGGCGCGCCGACTTTCGCCCAAAGGCGGCGGCTTCGCTATCCGTCTCGAGCATTTATGCCTGGAGCGACTTCCGCGCCGCCGAAAACGGTGAAATAGAGTTTGTCGAGCGGGATGCCGTACCAGTCCTTCGACGTGATCAGCTCCATCGCATAGGCGATCGCTTCTTTCTTGAAATAATCGCCGAAGGAAAAATTGCCGAGCATCTCGAAAAAAGTGTGATGGCGATTGGTGAAGCCGACGTTTTCGAGGTCGTTGTGCTTGCCGCCGGCGCGGACGCATTTCTGGCAGGACGTGGCGCGTTTGTAGTCGCGCTGTTCGAGGCCGAGGAAAACATCCTTGAACTGGTTCATCCCGGCGTTGGTGAAGAGCAGCGTGGGATCGTTCGTCGGGACGAGCGAGGAGCTGCGCACGACGCGATGGTCGCGTTCCTTGAAAAATTTCAGAAACATGGCGCGGACTTCGTTGCCGGTCAATTTTCCTCGTACAGCCATATTAGGGAGAGAAGGCATTGAGCGCAAGGGATCGGTGATGGCTGTGATTTCGGAGGGAAGACGAACAGCGGATAGAAAAGATAAAGACTCCCGCAAACATGCTGAGGTTCGCAGGGAAAGCGCAGACGCTGCGCACGGAGAAAGGCTTACCACACCCATCGCACGATACATCATGCCAGAGAGACACAGAGAAGGCACAGAGTGCACGGAGGAACCACACGGCGCCGACGATTGCGCGCCGAAATGCGCGAGGGAATGGCAAAATAGAATCCTGTGAGCGCGAACGCTAGTCCGACCGCAACTCCGCCTGTAACCGGCGGCGGCCTTTCCTACGCCTGGCGAGCGCTGCGGCATCGAAATTTCCGGCTGTATTACGGCGGCCAGGGCATTTCGGTAATTGGCACGTGGATGACGCGGCTGGCGACGAGCTGGCTCGTCTATCGGCTGACGGGTTCCGCTCTGTTGCTCGGAGTCGTGGGATTCGCGGGGCAGATACCGACATTTCTGCTCGCGCCGTTTGCCGGAGTTTGGGTTGACCGCCTGAACCGGCGCCACTTGCTGCTGGTAACGCAGGTATTGGCGATGCTGCAATCGCTCGCGCTGGCCGTGCTCACGCTGACGAAGCACATCAACATTCACGAGATTATTCTCCTCAGCGCGTTTCAGGGCGCGATCAACGGATTCGACATGCCCGCGCAGGCAAGCTTTCCTGGTGCAGATGGTGGAGGACAAGGAAGACCTGGGCAACGCGATCGCGTTGAATTCGTCCATGGTAAATATCGCGCGGCTTGTGGGGCCATCGCTCGCAGGAGCAGTCATCGCCGTGTCCGGAGAAGGTTACTGCTTCCTGGCTGACGGACTGAGTTACCTCGCGGTGATCGCGTCGCTAGTTGCGATGCGAGGAGTGAAATCCACCGGTGTGGCGCGACACACCGGCTCGATGCTCGTGCAATTGAAAGAAGGTTGGACGTACGTCACGCGGTTCGCGCCGGTTCGAACGATTCTGCTGTTATTCGCGATTGTGAGTTTGATGGGATGGCCGTTCACGGTGCTGATGCCGATATTCGCGGCGAAAATATTGAAAGGCGGGCCGCACACGCTCGGTTTTCTGATGGGCGCCGTCGGAGTGGGCGCGCTGGTCTCAGCCATATCGCTGGCGATGCGAAAAACTGTGTTAGGACTCGGGAGAATGATTCCGCTCTCCGCGGGAGCCTTCGGTGTCGGCCTGATCTTTTTCGGGATGTCGCGGAATTTCTGGATTTCGTTCGCGCTGATGCTGGTTTGCGGATTCGGGCTGATGCAACAAATGGCCGCCAGCAACACGATCATTCAGACGGTTGTTGAAGATGACAAACGAGGCCGCGTGATGAGTTTCTACACAGTCGCGTTCGTAGGGATGGCTCCCTTCGGGAGCTTGCTGGCGGGCAGTCTGGCGCACGCGATCGGCGCGCCGCGAACCGTGATGCTAAGCGGGGCGTGTTGCATCATCGGGGCGATCTGGTTCGCTACTCAGCTTCCGCAGATACGAAAGCTCATTCGGCCGATCTATAGAGACCTCGGAATATTGCCGCCGGTGAACGCCATTATCCAGGACAGCGTGGCGCGGTAAGCGGTGCGCAACATTGATTGTTCCCAGGGCTGAAGCCCTTCGAACGGAGCATGTCTTTTCGTGGGGTTAAAACCCCACGCTTCCACCGCAACCCCACGCCTCGACCATTACCGCACACTTTCACCACAGACCTACACTGCCGCCGTGAAACCGATCTTCGATCGCTTGCCGATTTTCCGAAGGCAGTTCGAGGCTGTGCCGCGCTAAAGGCCGCGGGGCTACATTTGAATCCTTACGGCTTTTGCGGTTGCTTCTTCAAGGCATCCGCAGTCCATGGCGGAACGATTCCATTGACGCGCGCGTAGGCGACGGATTGGCCAAGGTGCTCGTGGTCGTCCGTAACAATCAGATAGATGATGTCGCCGGCATTGGCCTCGGGACCGAACTTCGCTCAGGCTTCGCGAAATCAGCGTTGGTCATCGTCTCGACGTACGCGTGCACGTACTGAAATGACTGGCTCAGTTGCTTGATGACTGCGGCCTTGTCCGTGGTGGACTTTTCGTAACCTTCTTTTTTATAGCCGGGCGCAGGAGCAGCTCCGATCTGCGGCGGCATCTGGAAATTCATGTCGGCGACGTGGAGAAATACTTCGCTGAACGAGCGGACGCCGTTGCCGGGCCTCCACGTGAATTTGTCGGCAGGAATCGCTTCCGCGAGCCGGACAAGCTTCTTATGCATGTCGTCGAGATCCTGCAGCGACTGCGCTTTCATGTCGTAGCTCGGGGAAGTCTTGTCCACGGATTGCGCGGCCTGGGCAGCTCCGCGCGCGGCAGTTCCGCTTGCCAATAACGCGAAAACCAAAGCCGAAAGGGCGAGATTCTTCATGAGTGGTACTCCTATTCGCACGAACGCCTCGCCGGTTGCGGTCGAGGGTTCTTAACTACGCGGTATAGACGAAGCTCGCAGGAAAACGTTTTGGCGATTTTATGGCGCTGGTCGAGCAACAGCCGTCGTTGGAAACGACAGCTCGGAATTAAAGATCGGAGTCGGGCGCGTCCGGCAATTCGGGGAGATCGCCGTGGGTGACGCCGCGCAGCTCGGCGCGAATGATGTCCGAAGAAAAGCCGGCGCGAAGCAGGCTGCGATAAATTGAAGCGATTTTGTTCGCGCCAATCGCGCCGCGAACATGCGACAGGTGCCGCTTGAGGCGCGTGCGGACGGATGCTGCCTCGTCCGTCTCCGCAAACACGGAATCGAGCGCGGCTTCGATATGGCGGTCGGGAACGCCGCGGCCGCGCAGCTCGCGGGTGATGCGGAAACGGCCCTGCCTGCGAGTTTTCGCGTGGTGGCGTGCGTACTCAAGCGCGTAACGAGCGTCGTCCAGATATTGCTGCTCGCGGAGGTGCGCGACGACCGTCGAGACCACTTCTGTGTCCTCGGCCCTGCGTTCGAGATACTGGCGCATTTCGTGAATCGAATGCGCACGGCGCATCAAGGCGCGAATAGCGGAAGCGTAGAGCTGCTGCTCAGTCGCGAGCTTACGCGGAGAGGATCGGGAGCGCATGGCGAAAGGATAGTTGAGGGGGAAGTGGAGGTAAAGGAAACAGTGGTGGATCAGCGTGCGAGCACGACTTATGCGACACGATGACGGACGCAGCGGTGGTAAACTCCGCGCATGCCTAAGAAGAAACCTCCAGCGAAGCGACCAGCTCGAAAGAAAGCCGCCGTCCGGAAGAAGATAAACCGGAAGAAAAAGCCAACCCAGCGTAAGACCGGACCGAGGGGCGGAGTTTCTGCGCAAATACATCAAGGCGTCGGCCTAGCGACACCGGAGGGTAGAGCCGCGTCCCGAGGTCCGCTCGACAGCGATCCGACTTCCAAATAGCGCGAAGGGGGAGTCCCCCCGAAGCTGCACCTACAGAGACCGACCTTACCCACGGGACACAATTTCCCCGATCGTCCCTTCGAAATTCACCCGATAGCAAGACAGCCGCTGCATTTCGTGGGAAAGTAAGAATGTCTGGCGTTCGTTCGACAAGACGCGCCATCCAGGAGCTAACCCATGGAAAATCCATCGCCATCCCGAGTTGCCGCGAATCCCACAGGGCGCAATATCGATGCAATCGCCAAACTGGAGCATGACGCCCTCGGTCGCCGCACTGCCACTGAGCGAGTTAGCGACGTCATTACGAAGCTTGTGGGCAACGTGGGCTTCCTCGCTGCTCACGTGATCCTGATCTTCGGGTGGGCGTTGCTGAACATGCGAGTAATCCCGGGACTCAAACCATTCGATCCATTTCCCTTTGGCGTGCTCGCGCTTGTCGTCTCATCCGAAAGCGTGTTTTTGACTATCTTCGTGCTGATCAGTCAAGGGCGAATGTCTCGTCAGTCGGAACGGAGGTCTCACCTGGATCTTCAGGTCGGGATGCTTTCCGAGCAGGAGCTGACGACGATCCTTCAGATGTTGCAGAAGCTTTGCCAACACATGGGAATGAACGTGGATTCGTCCAAGCAGGAGGTTCAGTCATTCAGTAAAACAACGGACGTACACAAGCTAGCCAGTGAACTCGCAGACAAGCTTCCCGAGGAATAAAAACGCCCGCCGTGTGTAGGGCGAAGATTCCGGCGGATCGTTAGTGCTTGCCTGTTCGCTCGAATTCGTTCATGGCGCGTTCCATATCCTCGCGCGCGGAATCGGCCGAGGAACGGATACCCTGAACGCGGAGGTGGAAATCGTCCGGGTTCGAGGCGCGCAGCAAGGCTTCTTCGAGAGTGATGAGGTTGCGCGAATAGAGATCGAAGAGCGATTGATCGAAGGTCTGCATGCCGTATTGGCTGGTTCCGGCGGCGATGGCGTCGCGGATCATGCGAGTCTTGTCCGGATTGATGATGCAATCGCGAATGTAGCCGGTCGCGACCATCACTTCGACGGCGGGCACGCGGCCCGAACCATCGCTCTTGCGGACCAGGCGCTGGCTGATGACCGCCTTGAGCGTCCCGGCAAGCTGCAGACGAATCTGCTTTTGCTCCGGCGGCGGGAAGACGGCGATGATGCGCTGAATGGTTTCCGTGGCGTCGAGCGTGTGCAAAGTCGAAAGAACCAGGTGGCCGGTTTCGGCAGCGAGCAGAGCCGTGGAAATGGTTTCCAGGTCGCGCATTTCGCCGACGAGCACCACGTCGGGATCCTGGCGCAGCGCGGCGCGGAGGGCCGTCGAGAATGACGACGTGTCCACTTCCACTTCGCGCTGATTGATGAATCCCTTTTTGTCGCGGTGCAGATATTCGATCGGGTCCTCAATGGTGATGATGTGCTCGGCGCGCAGAGAATTGATGCGGTCAATCATGGCCGCCAGAGTCGTGGACTTACCGGAACCGGTCGTGCCGGTGGTGAGGATCAAGCCGCGCTGCTCTTCGCAGATCTGCATCAGGATGCGCGGGAGTTCGAGCTCTTCAATCGTGCGAATTTTCGTCGGAATCACGCGGAGAACCATGCCGACGTTGCCGCGCTGCTGGAAGACGTTGACGCGGAAGCGGCCCAGACCTGCGACGCCGTAAGCCATATCCAACTCAGCCGTTTCCTTGAACTTTTGCTTCTGCCGGTTGGTCATCATGCTGAACGCCATCGAAAGCATCTCTTCCGGCGTGATGCGGGGAACGTCGGTGAGGCCGCTCAGCAGGCCGTCCACGCGGAGATAGGGGTGGTTGCCGACCTTCAGGTGCAAGTCGGAGGCGCGGCTATCAACGGCGCGGCGCAAGCAGATCGTCAATATTGAGGGCCATCGCGAACACTCCCCGGTTACGATAGCTGAAGCCAAAACTAGCATGGGTTCTAGTACCCCACAAGGAGGGTAGGGAGGCATGTTTCTAGGCGTGCAACCGACTGGATAGCGGTCGGATGAGTGAGTGCGAGGCGCGACGCGGCGCTCTAGGCGGGAGGCTGGTCGCGCAAGAACAGGCGGTCGTAGAGGACTCCGGCGATGACGCCGCCGAGGAGCGGCCCGACCCAATAGACGCCGTGGTTCTGCCAGTGGCTGCGTCGCCAGCGCGGGACCAAACGCGCGAGCCGGGTTCATTGCGGCGCCCGTGAACGGGCCGCCGAACAGTATATCCATGGTGATCGTGAGGCCGATGGCGAAGCCCGCAATCTTGTTGAACGCGCCCTTGGCGTCGGCGGCCGTGGCGAAGACGACGAAGACGAGCAAGAACGTCATCACGGCTTCGAGCGCGATGCCGTGCGCGCGGGTGAAGTCGCCGCCGAGGTCCGGTGTGATCGAGCCGAGCGCCTTGGCGGTCCAGGTGGTGTCCGGAATGCGTGAGCTTAATCAGGTAGGCTGCCGCCGTGGCGCCGAGCATTGCGCGATCCAGTAGGAGATGCTGTGCAGCGTGCTCAAGTCGTCGCGTGACCCAGAAGCCGATCGTGATCGCGGGATTGAAATGACCGCCGGAAATGTGGCCCATGGCAGTGACCATGATGCCGATCGCCAGGCCGTGCGCGGCGGCGATGCCCAGCAAGTCCGACTCCGCCTTGGCCGGTGGCGGCCAGGTATTGATCGGCGCAGATCGAACCAGCGCCGATGAAAATCAGAGTGAACGTGCCGATGAATTCGGCGACCAGCTTCTGCGGAAGACTGTACATGTGCCCCCCTGTATTCGCAAGTGGGCGGATTCTACTCAATCGGGGAAGGTGAGTCAAAGAATGTGATCGCCGCCGGTGGCTCGCTGGATTCCCGAGCATGTTTGCCGGGCGTAGCGGTGCTACATGCCTACGAAAACTGGCAACATTTTTTGGCCGCGGCTGCGATCAATTCCGCTGATGTGTCAGCGAACGGCGAGCGCTCGGGACATTCAGCGGCGAGAGCCAGCCATGGCGGTCGGGCGCCTTGCCGCTGGTGATGGCGAAAAAATCGTCCTGGATGCGCTTGGTGATCGGGCCGCGCGCGCCTGCGCCGATTTTGATGCGGTCGATCGAACGAACCGGCGTGACTTCGGCGGCGGTGCCGCAAAAGAAAACTTCGTCCGCGATATAAAGCATCTCGCGCGGAATCACCTGTTCGGCGACCGGAATGCCGAGGTCGCGGCAGATCTTCATGATCGAATCGCGCGTGATGCCGGGCAGCGCGGAATTCGCGAGCGGCGGCGTGGAAACGGAACCGTTCATCACCACGAAAATATTTTCGCCGGAACCTTCGCTCACGTAGCCGTTCGTATCGAGCGCGATTCCTTCTTCGTAGCCGTTCACTTTTGCTTCCATGCGAATGAGCTGCGAGTTCATATAATTCGCGGCGGCCTTGGCCATTTGCGGCAAGCGTATTCGGCGCGGGGCGATTCCACGAGCTGATGCAGACAGTCCACGCCGGCTGCGCAGCGCTTCTTCGCCGAGATATTTTCCCCATTCCCAACACGCAAGGTAAACCTCGACGGGATTGCCCATGGGATTCACGCCCGCATCGCCATAACCGCGCAGCACGATGGGGCGCACGTAGCACGCAGGCACTTTGTTCAGCGCGCACCAGATCGAGGCTCGCCTGGCAGAGCGCATCGAGCGTGAAGGGAACTTCCATCCGATAAATGTACGCGGAGTTCAACAGACGCTGCATGTGCTCGCGCAGGCGGAAAATCGCCGGACCTTGCGGCGCGTCGTAGCAGCGGATGCCTTCGAAAACGGCAGAGCCGTAGCTGACAACGTGCGACAGCACGTGAATCGTCGCGTCGTCCCACTTGATGAATTTCCCGTTGTGCCAGATCTTTTCGGTCTTGGGCAGGCTCATGAATCTCTCCGCACCGCGCAAAGTGACTTTTATGGGTCTCTGAAGCCGAAATTATAGCACACGGATTTTCAAGCGCAGGAAACGCATGTCACGGAACGTGCGTAAAACAATGCCAATTTGGCTGCTCGCAAAACGGCGGGACACGGTACGTCAGTCGGTGTGGTCGTCCGGCTTCCGTGGTTATCTGAGCCGGCGATGCCGGAAATGCGTCCCCAAGCGCTGGTCTTCCAGTTATCCGTGATTTCCTGCGCCAGGATCCACGGCGGAACTTCCATATAAAGGAACCGCGAAAGCGCGTTAAGGTACGGCTCGTACATGGCGCGGAGATCCGCGAGCTTCTTGTGCGACGCTTCGTCGTCGCGAAGCTGAAAGCCTGCCTTCACCAGAAATGCGCGCAAGCGCTCGAGCTCCGGAGCCGGCAGGCGATCGTCCTCGCGCGGACATGGCGCCTCGTTGAAAAGCTGCGCGAGATCAACAACCGTGTGGCGGCACATCGCGAAGGTCAGGCGAGCTTGACGCGACACGCTACTTTCCACATACGCCATCAAGAAACTGCACGAGTCGAGTATCGCCGTCAGCGCGGCAAGCCAGGATTCATTGGTGTGCTGCGAGCGGAAGTAGCAAACGCTCGGATACGACACGTGGCTCTCGAGGATGTCGGCCGAGGAATGTTCCCAGTCGTACAGGAGCTTCTCCAGCGCCTCCGCGCCCGCGCTGCCCGCCATGGCGGCGCAGAATCTCCGCGGCAGTGGGAGGGGAGCCCGCGCGCGCGTCAAGCAGCACGATATTCACTTCGCGACGGGAGAACGCCTGATAGATCACCGGCAAATAGCTAAGCACAAGTGCGAGAAAGCCGAACCCGATTCCGCTCTCGAACACCGTCATGAATCGCTCCGGCCCAGGTGTGCGGCAAGCACGTCGCCGAGGCCGAGCGTGAACATCGTGGTCCCGCTCAAGTAAAGGCAGGTTTCAAACGTGGGATGAGTCGAGTCCTGTTTCGTGCCGCTGTAGTAGAGCAGCGCGAAACCGAGAATTATGGCAGCAGCCCACACAACGAACAGAATCAGAATCGAAAGCGGCCCGTAAAAGCTGAGAAATGTTTCGCGGGATTTCGCGTTCTTGAAGCGGTGGGCTAGCGCTCGCCAGGGAACCCATGTGCTGCGATAGACGAGGACCGCCAGTCGAAAGCGGCGCCTGACCCTGCGCGGGAGAACAACGGTCTCGAACGCCTCCCATAGCACGACGACGATGATAATCACGCCCGCCAGCGGCGGGAAGAATCATGCTGTCCGCTCCAGGCTAGCCGTCATCGTGATTTCAGCTTTCAACAATCGCGAGACGGGGCAATTCGCTTTCGCGCTCGCGGCAGCAGATTCAAAGGCCGACGGCGAAATCCCCGGAACTTTCGCGGCGACATCGAGATGAACTTTGGAAATCGTCCAGCCGGCATCGAGCTTTTCGAGCGAGACCGTTGCCTTGGTTTGAAGAGTCTCCGGCGTGAAATTGATCGTGCTGAGCTGCGCCGAAAGCGCCATGGTGAAGCATCCGGCATGGGCCGCGGCAATCAATTCCTCGGGATTCGTGCCCTGTCCATTTTCAAATCGAGTGGAGAAAGAATATGGCGTGTCGGAAAGCACGCCGCTCGCGGTGGAGATCGCGCCCTTTCCTTCTTTTAGCGTGCCGTGCCAGACAGCCGTGGCTGCTCGTTCCATGACGCGAAACCTCCGTGCGGATGAATAGTCTAGGGAATCAAAACTATTTTGCCGTACGCGCCTGCTTCCATCACCGCGGCGTGCGCGCGCGCGCGCTTCGGCGAGCGGAATTTCCTGCCCGATCACGGGACGAAGCGTCTTGTTTTCCAGCCCCGCGACGAGCGCCGAATGAATGCTGATGACGTCCTCGGGCGAAGCATTCCACATGCTCATGCCCAGAATCGAGGCGTCGCGCGTCATGGTATGGCGCGCATCGATTTCCGCGCTGCCGCGATTGCCCACCACGACCACGCGCCCCCTGGGCGCAAGAATCGGCAGATCGCGGCCCAGGTTCACGTTGGCGAGCATTTCGATGATCACGTCGAAGCCGCGGCCGCCGGTGAGCGCGAGCGCCTCGTCGAAATGGCCTGGAGCGTTGTGGTCGAGAACTTCGTGCGCGCCTTCCGCGGCGACGAGCTGCCGTCCGCGATCCGAGCCGACCGTGCCGATCGACGCGCAGCCCGGCGGCGCGCGCGAGTTGCACGGCCGCGATTCCGACGGCTCCGCTTGCGCCGTGAATCAGGACCGTTTCGCCTCCGCGCGCTTGCGCGCGATGAAAGAGCGCGCGAAACGCGGTCGAGTAGGGAATGTGCATCGCCGCGCCCTGCGCAAAGGAAACATTTGCCGGCAGAGGAAACACGAAGCGCTCGTCGCAAAGCGATTGCTCCGCGTATGCGCCGCTCAGGCTGCCTGCGATGTACACGCGATCGCCCAGCCTTGAAACGCGATGACGCCGCTGCCAACGGATTCGATTGTCCCGGCGCCGTCGGTCCCAGGAGTCTACGGCAGCGAAGGCTTTCGCGGATACGTGCCCGCGCGCATGTACGTATCAACCGGATTGACGCCGATAGCGCGCAGGCGAACGACGACCTGGCCGGCGCCCGGCTTCAGATCGGGCACTTCTTCGAGCTTCATGACCTCGGGCCCGCCGAATTCCTTGATGCGAATCGCCTTCATGGCTTCTCCTGCTGCTTCAGAGTTCGATGCAGGCCGGGTGCGGAGCGGATTCCGCGAATTGTCACCGCGCCGCGGATCTATTTCTCCGCAGGGGATTGTTGAGCGCCAGATGCAGCCATTCTCAGCGCCTGGTAATTCGCGCTCACGCGTTGGAGTCTGTTGCCCCGTACGTTCTCCCAAGCTCCCGAACAGCAGAAATGGAACCAGCGCCGCGAGCACCCAGAGCTTTGCGCGGCGGGGAACCTTGGCTTCCGGCTCCCAGCGGAAAAGCTGGCGCGAAACTTCAAACGCGACCCAAAATCCGAGCGCGAGCGCGACGAAATCCTCGAGCACTTCGAGCGGGCGTGGACGCATTTGGTGGCGGCGGATTCCAGCCCGGTGGCCAGATATTGGCGGGAATGAACAGCGCCACTCGCTGCAGCCATGGGGAAAACGGCCAGCGGAATCGTGGCGCCGGAAAGAAAAAGGAAACGCCATCCAGATCAGGTTATTGATCATCTGGGTTTCCTGCATGGTGTTGGTGACGCTGGCGACGATCAGCCCAAGCGAGGAAAATGTGGCGGACCCGATCGTCACCAGCACGAAAATGGCCCACAGATTTCCCCACGACTGCATGTGAAACGCCAAGCGGCAAACCAGAATCTCGAATCGCGACGACGGGCAGCGCCATGAAATAGTTCGAGAGGATGCTCGACGCCAGCATCGGTCCCGCGCCCACCGGCGCGAAGCCGAAACGCCGCAGAATGCCTTGCTCGCGGAAGGTGACCAGCTGCACGCTGAGTCCCCAGAAGCTGCCCATCACCGTGTGGTGAGCACCGCGCCGAGGATGTAGCCCACCCATTCCGTCCGATCCTTGCCGAAGAAAACGACCGCGCCGAACAGGAAAATAAGCGGCATCACGAGGCTGAAGAAAAAGAAAGCGCGATTGCGCATCGCCAGCCGGATGCGCATTTTCGTAGCGTCCAGGTATGTCTCAAGAGTATTTGCTCCCGTTTCACCGTCTTGCATATTCGCGCAGCCGCCGGCCGGTCAGTTCGATGAAAACGTCCTCGAGCGACGGCGAAAACATTTCCAGGCTCTGCAGCTCGTTGTTTTCCGCTTCGAGCTGCTTGACGAGCGCCACGATCGTCTGCGGCGGCCTTGCGGAGTGCAGCACGTAGGTGCCCTCGAATTCGCGGCAATCGGCGACGCCTTCCAGGCGTCCGAGCATGCCGTTCGCTCAGCGGCCGCGCGAGGCGTACTTCGATGCGCGTTTGCCCGGCGGAACGCTGCTTCAGCTCGCGCGGCGTGCCCTGCGCGATCACGCGGCCGTGATCCACGATCGCGACGCGGTCGCACAAGCCGCTCGGCTTCCTCGATATAGTGCGTGGTCAGCAGGACCGTCTTCTTGCCGCGCTTGAGCTCCTCGATGATGTCGTAGATTTCGCGGCGCACCTGCGGATCGAGGCCGGCGGTCGGCTCGTCGAGAAATACGACCTCCGGATCGTTCACCAGCGCCATGGCCAGCGCCAGGCGCTGCTTTTGGCCGCCGGAGAGATGGCTGTAGAACGCGTTGCGCTTTTCTTCGAGCTGGAATCGGCGCAGCAAGTCGTCCGTGTTCGCGCGCTTGCGATAGAACTGCGCGAAAAGCTCGAGGGCTTCGTCCACGCGGAGCTTGTCCGGCAGGGCAGTGGACTGCAGTACGGCGCCGATCTTCTCCTTGAAGTGATCGCCGCTTGTCTCCGGATCGAGGCCGCAGACGCGCACCTTGCCGCGATCCGCCGTGCGCAGGCCTTCCAGGATTTCCACGGAGGACGTTTTTCCCGCGCCGTTCGGGCCGAGCAAGCCGAAAACTTCGCCTTCCTCGACCGCGAAGCTGACGCCGCGCACCGCCTCCACGGCGCCGTAGCTCTTGTAGAGATCCTCGACCTGTATGATTGGCTCGCCCACGGAATGAATCCCTTTGTCTCGGGGAGCACAATTCTATAACACAATCGCGATAGCAGCGCGAATCAGCGCTTCTTCGCCGCGCTTGCGTCCGGCGCGGCAGTTTCTTCTTCGGCCGAGTCCATGCGTAGCGCGCCATATCAATTCGACGTGCCTTCGATCTTCACGCCTTCGGTTTCGAGCAGCCGCCGCTGCAGGCTGCCGTGCGGTTCGCGGATGATCAGGCGCCCTCCCGCGCCAACCACGCGGTGCCACGGAATGCCGCGGCCGCTCGGGCATGCGGCCATCGCGTAACCAACCGCTCGCGCGCCGCCGCGAAACCGGAGCTTCCGCGCCAGCTCTCCATACGTGGTCACGCGCCCGCGCGGAATTTGTTTTACCAGCCGATACACGGGATCCCAGGACATTCGTTGCGGCTCCTTGCGGGCCACGCGGCACTCTCGATTCAGCATCTAAATGAGTACGATAGATTTTTGCCCGCCGATATCGCGTGAAAACCACCGGAAAAGCCCTGTTTGCGGCGTTTCCGCACATGCCGCAAGTTCCTGCATGAGTATTAACCAATTCGATGCAACTTCGCGCCATCTATTGCATCGTACCATTGACGGTGTAGTGGATGGTCCATACACTACGGCGCAGTTGGAAGTCGTGCCCGGCCAGAAGGAGATCAGTTGTGGCTTTCGTTCGGCGAAAAGGCAACACCTACTTCCTGGTGCACAACGTGCGCCGGCAGGGAAAAGTGCAACAGTTGCAGCTTGCGCGGCTGGGAGAACGGCCGCGTATCACCGACGACGTGGTCCGCACTGTTTCGCGGAACCACCCTTTCCTCGATTTGGATTGGTCGCACCTGCGCGAGCAGGTGAGCAGCCGAGTCGAGCTGTTCAACATACGGTCGCCATACGTGCAAAACCTGATGCATTCGCTTCGCAACCTTAACCTGGACCTGGCCGATCTGTCGCCGCCGATGCTGGTGCTGACGGACCGAGCCAATTCGAGCCGGGAACTGGTCACGCAATTGCGATTGCTGCGTTCGACGGTGGACGTCAAGCTCGATCAATTCGAGCGGTCCGAACCGCGCAATCCTGAAAGCGGCAGAAAGTTCCGGTAGGGAGTACGACCATGGGCGCGCAAGCACTACAACTCGACCCGACCCTGCGCAGCGTGGAGTCGCGCGATTTCGAGGGAGGGCTGCGCCGGAAGATCGTGGGACAGGATGAAGCGGTGCAGGCGGTCGTGGACCTGTATCAGGTGTTTCGCGCCGGCTTGAATTCGCCGGGGCGGCCGGTGGGGAATCTTCTGTTCCTCGGGCCGACGGGCGCGGGGAAGACGCGCGTCGTGGAAGCCACGGCCGAAGTGCTGTTCGGCGATCCGCGCGCGGTGATCAAGGTGGATTGCGCGGAGTTTCAGCACTCGCACGAAATTGCGAAGCTGATCGGCTCGCCTCCGGGATATTTGGGGCACCGCGAGACGCATCCGCTGATCACGCAGGAAGCGCTCGCGCAATATCACACCGACAAATTGAAGATCAGCTTCCTGCTGTTCGACGAAATCGAAAAGGCGTCCGACGCGCTGTGGCAGTTGCTGCTCGGCATTCTCGACAAAGCCACGCTCACGCTCGGCGACAACCGCCGCGTGGATCTGTCGCAGACGATGATTTTCATGACCTCGAACCTCGGCGGCGGCGAAATCACCGAGCTGATGACCGGCGGCATGGGATTTGCTCCTCTGGTGCGGCCTGAATCGCAAGTCGGGCTGGACGAGAAAGTCGAGCGAACGGCTTCGGAAGCCGCGAAGCGGAAATTCTCGCCGGAGTTCATGAACCGGATTGATAAGGTAGTGGTGTTCCATCCGCTGCGCTCGCAGCAGCTCGAGCAGATTCTGGAAATCGAGCTGGGAATGGTGCAGCAGCGCGTGCTGGAAACCGCGCGAGGGCAGATTCCTGTTCCGCGTGACGCAGCCCGCGCGAGATTTCCTGCTGCGCGAAGGCACGGACCTGAAATACGGCGCGCGCCATCTGAAGCGGGCCATCGAGCGGCACGTGGTGTATCCGCTCGCGAGCTTGCTGGCGACGAACCAGGTCTCGCTCGGCGACGTGCTCTCGATTGACTGGGACGGCGGCGAGAACGGCTTGACGTTCATGAAGGAAGCCGAAGGCGCGCTGGTGCCGATGGCTTCGCCCGTTCCCGACACACTCACCGAAGCCGCTGCCGCAATCTCGGATGGCCGCGAGCTTTCCTTCCCTGCACCTGCGACGGCTGCCGCGGAAATCGCGCCGCCAATGGCCGTTCAGCGCGCATTGCCCGTGGAAAAGGCGAGGAACGAGAAAAGATAGGGATTTCGCCGGTGATTTCATGCCGCCGGGAAATTCAAGACGGCAGTCGCTGCTCCCGCAGCGCTTGTCTCACGCCCGGGTGTGGCCTACTATGAACAGTAGGCAATGCCGGTTCTCATCGGAAGGGCCGCTACAGTGACTACCGTCTGCACGCAATGCGACAAACCGGAAGCGCAATGCACCTGCGAGAAATATTGCTGCTTTTGCCAGTCGCAGCAGGGCGTGCGGCTCTGCGAGGATGGGCTCTATTACTGTCCGGATTGCCGTGAAGCGTGCGATGTGCGAGTTGCTGAAGTTGGGGATCGTCGATGACTGCTGATCCGGCGGGAAAATCCCCTGTGATTCCAAGTGGTCGAACCAGCCGCATCGAATGCACGTTCGACAACGATTCAAGGCTGATTACGTCCCTCGGCGTGGTGATCTCCCATGCCGCGAAGCGAGCTGGCCTGCCGGAAAAAACACAAGGGGATGTCGCGGCTGCGGCGCTTGACACGTCCCGCGAGATGTTGAGCGCCGCAAACGGGAAGGGAAACGAACCTTCCAAGACAAAACTTGTCGTTGAGGAATTTTCCGATCGCCTGGAAGTGACGATTGAATCCCCGGCTGGCGCGAAGCCGGACGGAATTCGCAAGCGCCTGGAAGGAACAGCCCCGGATCGCGTCCGATGCGATGGGCGCGAGGGCCAAGTGCGAATCACGCTGCTTAAATCGTGCGGCGCGGCCAAGTCTGGTTCGACGACTTAGAATACCCGCCTGAGCTCTTCGCCGAACTTCCCCTGAAAATAACTCCTACATCGGCGCTGCGAAAGCGCGAGTCTTGATCAGCGAGAGAAGCTGGTCCTGGCTGACCGGAGCTTCAATTTTCAGCCGGTCGCCCGCTGGCGACACGCGAACCTGATCCAGCGCGCCGGCGAGGTCAGGATGTGCCTGCGCTTCCTGATAGCGGCGCATCATCAGCGCGGCCTGCATGCCCGCAGCCAGCAGATTCGCATCATCGGTCGAACTGCAGACGGCTTGGAAATGCGCGTCAATGCCGCTATCGGCAGTGACGGTGATCGTCATCGCGCGCACACGATTAAGAATGGGGCTCGCCTGTGCGAACTGGCTGGCCTCCGGCAGCAATTGCTGCATGGCCATGTGCGCGTACGTTTTATCGAGCACGGCCCAGATCACCCCGTTGCCATTGGATTCGCCGATCAGAGGGAAAAGCAGGTCGTTGGTCAGCAAACTTTCCGTCACGCCAGTGCGAACGTCGATCAGTTTTTCCAGAGCCGGGCGATGCCCGAAGGCCGCCGTGTTCGAGTCAATGAACATGAAAAGAATATCGTCCGCGCCGCTCCCGCTGCCGAAGGCGTATAGATGGTAGCCGTGCACGTCAATCATCGGCAGCTTCTGCGCTTTGAAGCGAATCTCGCTCGAGGATGGATCGAACGACCCGAGCGCCACGCCTACGACTTCTTCGCCGGTCGTCTTCGTGGCGGAGATTCCGGCCCAGGCGACCTCGTCAACCTGCGCATTCGGGTCAACGCCCGCCGACGCGAGGAATTTCTCGAAGTCGCGGAAGCGGCTGGGCAGGAGCTGCTCGCGAAGCTGCGAAAACCACGGATACTTTCGGGCCGTCTTCAGGTCGGCGTACGTAAATTCGCCCACGTCCTTGGGAAACATTCCGATGATTGCGGTGCTGAGCGATCCTGCGGAGCTGGGCCGCGGAGCAATCGCCATCGCCGCCAAAAGAAAGCCAATTGCCAGCATGCCGATTCCGGAAGACCAACGAAATGCGTTTCTCACGTTTTTACCTCGGAACATCCAAGTTATCCCTATCGGCCTGTCGCGACCGAACTTTCGTCAACGCGTGCCGCAAGCGATAGCACCTCGGAACGAACGCGGCTCGAAAAGTCCGTATCGGTGATGGATGTAAGATTAGTCGCCACGTTTTCCAGCGCGCCGCGAACAGCCGTCGCGGCCATCATTCGACCCACGCGGACATCTGAATACATAGACGGTCCCGCCATCGGTTCCAGTTGCCCGAGGCGCTCAAATACTTCCGCCGCCCGGCGCGCAATTTCCAGCGGCGCGTTGACGGCGCCTGTGAGCGCCACGCTGAATTGCCTGATTGCGGCGACTCTGCTCGTCCGGCGTCTCGCGAGGCAGCCGGTGCGCCGTTAGCACGGATTCGTACGACGCCGCATCGCGATCGATTCCTTCCGCGAGCGCCTGGGATGCTTTGCGGAGTTCATCCGCGATATCCGACAGCGGCTTGGCGTGCGCCGCCAGCGATTTCTTCTTGCGCGAAATATCCGCGACCATCTGCCCGAGAGCTGCGCCGAGAGAGCCAGCCAGAGCGGCCACCGACCCTCCGCCCGGCGCCGGCGTGGGATTGGCAACGGCGTCAATAAAGGGCTGCGCGAGCGCGGCGAGTTTAACCGGACTCTTTCCCGCCGCTCCCATCAGCGATTCTTCCAGTCGATTCTCTAACACCTGCGCCGGACGAAAAGTTCTCGACGTGAAGATAAAACTCCGCAGTCATTTCGATCGCGCGCCGGGGAATCAGTCCCACGATCTCGCTGCCAACAATTCCCACGCCGAGGCGTTCGGCTTCGCGCTTCACCGTTTCGAAGACCTTATGAATCGGCGTTTGCTCGAAGTCCGTCAGGTTCATCGACACCTGCGCCAGGTTCCGCGCGCGCAAGTCCACCCCCATGGCTTTGACGCAGGGCATTCCGCCGCTCGAAAAACGGATCGTCTTGGCGATGCGCTTCGCAATGTCGAGATCGGGCGTGTTCAGATTGATGTTGTACGCGATCAGAAATTTGCGCGCGCCAACGACCGTAGCGCCCGCTGTGGGATGCAATCGCGGCTCGCCGATATCCGGAGCGCGCTGCGGATTGCGAAGCACTTCCTCGCGCAGGCCTTCGAACTGGCCGCGGCGAATATTTTCCAGGTTCACGCGCTCGGGCCATTGCGCGGCGGCTTCGTAAAGATACACGGGAATGTGAAAGCGCTCCCAGATTTCGCGACCGGCCTCGTTCGCGAGCGCACGCAATCCTCGATCGTCACGCCTTCGATGGGAATAAACGGAACCACGTCGGTCGCGCCCACGCGCGGATGCGCGCCCGTTTGCCGCGTCAGATCAATCAACTCGGCGGCTTTGCCGACGCCGCGCACGGCCGCTTCGCGCACCGCCTCGGGTTCGCCGACCAGCGTGACCACGCTGCGATTGTGGTCCGCGTCGCTTTCGCGGCCCAGCAGATACACGCCGGGAACCGCGCGCATGGCGTCCACGATGGCGTCTACCTTTGCCACCTGGCGGCCTTCGGAAAAATTCGGAACGCACTCGACGAGCTGCTTCATCGGTTAACGTTTCTTGGAGTGGATGATCGCGCCGCGTTTCATGGTCAAGCTGCAGAGGTTCACGCCAAAATAATACGGAATTTCGCGATAGCTCGCCACGTCAAACGCAGCGAGGTCCGCATACTTGCCAACCTCAAGCGAGCCGACGCGGTCGTGCTGGCGCAGCGAATAGGCGGGATTGATCGTTGCGGCGGAAATCGCTTCAGCCGGAGTCATGCGCATCTGCGTGCAGGCGAGCGACAGAATCATCGGCATGCTGACCGTCGGGCTGGTGCCGGGATTGAAGTCCGTGGCCAGCGCGACGATGGCGCCGGCATCAATCAGTTCGCGGGCGGGAGCAAAGTGCGGCAGTCCGAGATGAAAGCAGCAGCCCGGTAGCAGCGTGCAAACGACATTCGAAAGCGCGAGCGCGCGAATATCGCCGCTGTCTATTTTTTCGAGATGATCGGCGCTCGCAGCGTGCACTTCGATCGCGAGTCGAGCGGCTCCGGTGCGGGAAAGCTGCTCGGCATGAATGCGAGGCACCAGGCCGCACGCGCGGCCGGCCGTCAGAATCCGCCGCGCCTGCGCCAACGTGAACGCGCCGCGGTCGCAGAAGACATCGCAGAACTCCGCGAGTCCCGCGGTCGCGACCGTGGGAATCCAGCGCTTCACCAGCAGGTCCACATACGCCTCGGGCCGCCGGTGGTATTCCGCCGGGACAATGTGCGCCACCGAGAAACGTCCGCGCGATATCCAGCGGCTGCTGCTGATGCAGCTGGTGCAGGACGTCGAGGATCTTCAGCTCGCTCTTCCAATCGAGGCCGTAGCCGCTCTTGGCTTCGAGCGTGGTGGTTCCATGCGCGGCGAATTGGCGAAGATGTGCTATGCGCGCTGTCGCGCAGCGAATTCGACGAGGCGCGCCGCAGGTTCTTCACGGTCGAGCGGATTCCGCCGCCTGCGCGCGCGATTTGCTCATATGTTTTTCCGGAAATGCGCTGCTCGTATTCAGCGGCGCGGCTGGCGGGGAAAATCAGGTGGGTGTGCGAGTCAACGAAGCCGGGAAGAACGACGCGTCCGCCGAAATCCAATTTTTCCGCGCGGCGCGCTTCCTTCAGGCGTTCGATGCGGCGGCGCGGGCCGACAGCGGTAATGCGATCGCCGTGGACCAGCAGCGCGCCGTCGCGAATCAGGCCCAGTTCCGCAAGGGCTCGTCCGCGTCGCGGGACAGAACCGCGCAGCGTGAGCAGCTCCGAGCAGCCGGTAATCAGCCAATCGGGCATGGGAGGGCGAAGCCGATACTAGCGCTTAAAGCAACAAAACACTATCGCGACCACACGGCTCGCGCATCAGGACATCGGAATTTTGACGCCGGATTTGCGCGCGAACTCGATGGCCTCGGGATAACCGGCGTCCACATGGCGCGCGACGCCGATGCCGGGATCGTTCGTGAGGACGCGCTCGATGCGCGCGGCCATTTCCTTCGTTCCGTCGGCGACGATCACCTGCCCGGCATGCAGCGAGTAGCCGATGCCCACGCCGCCGCCATTGTGAATCGAAACCCAGCTCGCGCCGCTCGCGGTATTGAGCAGGGCATTGAGCAGTGGCCAGTCCGCCACCGCATCGGAGCCGTCGCGCATTTTTTCTGTCTCGCGATAGGGCGACGCGACCGAGCCGCAATCCAGATGATCGCGCCCGATCACGATGGGCGCCTTCAATTCGCCGCGCGCCACCAGATCGTTGAGCGCCAGGCCGAATTTTGTCGCGCTCGCCATACCCCAGCCAGCAGATGCGCGACGGCAATCCCTGAAATCGCACGCGCTTTTGCGCCAGCGCGATCCAGCGGCAGAGAATTTCGTCGTGCGGAAACATTTCGAGCACGAGCTTGTCGGTGCGATGAATGTCCGAAGGCTCGCCGGAAAGCGCGGCCCAGCGAAACGGTCCGCGGCCTTCGCAGAAAAGCGGACGGATGTACGCGGGCACGAAGCCGGGAAAATCGTAGGCGTTCTTCACGCCCTGCTGGAAAGCGAAAGTGCGGATGTTGTTGCCGTAGTCGAATGTGACCGCGCCCAGCTTTCTGCAGCGCGAGCATGCCTTCCACGTGCTTGGCCATCGATTCGAGCGAGCGCTTGCGATAACTCTCGGGATCGCTTTGGCGAAGCTCGGCGGCCTGCTCGACGTTGAGCCCCTGCGGAATGTAGCCGCCGACGGGATCGTGCGCGCTGGTCTGGTCGGTCAGCAGATCGGGGACGACGCCGCGGCGAGCGAGCTCGGGAATCACGTCCGCGCAATTTCCGACGAGGCCAACCGATGTGGCTTCGCGCTTGCGAACGGCATTTTTCAGGATGCGCAGCGCTTCGTCGAGATCGTTCACCATCACGTCGCAGTAGCCGCTCTTCACGCGCCGCTTGATGCGCTCGGGATCGACATCGATTCCCAGAAACGCCGCGCCATTCAGAGTCGCCGCCAGCGGCTGCGCGCCGCCCATCCCGCCCATGCCGCCGCTGGCGATAAGTTTCCCGGCAAGATCGCCCTGAAAATGTTTTCGCCCGGCCGCGGCGAAAGTTTCGTACGTGCCCTGCAAAATTCCCTGCGAGCCGATGTAGATCCAGCTTCCGGCGGTCATCTGGCCGTACATCATCAGGCCGGCGCGGTCGAGCTCGTCGAAATTCTTCCAGTCGCTCCAGTGCCCCACGAGATTCGAATTCGCGATCAGGACGCGCGGCGCATAGGAGTGCGTGCGAAAAATGCCGACGGGCTTGCCGGATTGCACGAGAAGCGTTTCGTCGTTTTCGAGCGAGCGAAGCGACGCGACGATGGCGTGAAAACATTTCCAGTTGCGCGCCGCTTTGCCGCGCCCGCCGTAAACGATCAAATCCTCCGGCTTCTCGGCGACCTCGGGATCGAGATTGTTCATCAACATCCGCAGCGCCGCTTCCTGCTGCCAGCCTTTGCAGGAAAGCGCGGTGCCGCGCGGCGCGCGCACAGGCACGTATCCCGTCGTTTCGTCCGTGGCGAGTTTCACCATGGGCGCGCTCTCTGCGACACTCCGAATTTGCCTCGGGCGTTCACGGGATCATCTTAGTACGGAACGCACGTAGTGCAAGGGCGAGCACTCGTGAATCCATCCTCCGGTGCCAAGCAGAGTGTCGCATTGCGCCACTCGTTGGCAATGGGCTAGAGTGGCGACGATGCCCGCGGATTACCCAACCATTACGAAATGTTTTCTCGACGCTGTGGACATGTTTGCGAATCCGCGCGCGCAGATGTTTCGTACGCAACACGGCACGGCGGCCGCGGTCTGGGAATCTGTCCCTGCGAAGGAAATGCTGCGCCGCGTGGCCGGCTTGTCACGAGCGCTTGCCGAACTCGGCATTCGTCCCGGCGATCGTGTGGGCGTTTTCGCGCCGAACTGTCCCGAGTGGCGCGATTGCGGATTTTGCCATCGAGGGGCTGGGCGCCGTTAGCGTACCCGTCTATTTCCACGAATCGCTCGACCGGCTCACATACATCCTCAAGGATTCCGGCGCGCGCGTCGTCTTTACCGCAGGTGAAGAGGAATCGCGGAAAATTACCGAGTGCCGCGGCCAGTTGCCGGCGCTCGAACACGTGATTTCCGTCGCGCCTCCCGCCGACCTGCAAGGCGATATCCTTCGTTACGAAGCGCTGATCGCGACGGCAGGTGATGCCGACATTGCGCTGTACAGAAGCCGCGCCGCCGAAGTTAGCGCCAAACAGCTCGCCACGATCATCTATACCTCCGGCACGACCGGCGAGCCAAAGGGCGTGATGCTGAGTCACGCGAATCTCACGTCGAATGCGCTCGATTCGGTGAAGGACATTGAAACATTGCCGGGAGACGTGGGGCTGTCGTTTCTGCCGCTCTCGCATGTCTACGAGCGAGTGGTGGATTACACCTATTTTTTTCGCGGCATCAGCGTGGCGTATGTCGAGCAGACGGAGTTAGTGTCGCAGGCGCTGCTCGAAGTCCATCCCACTACGGTCGCGGCTGTGCCGCGTTTCTTCGAGAAAATTTACGCGACCATCATTGAAAAAGGGCATCGCGAAACGGGACTGAAACGCGCGATTTTCGATTGGGCGTTGCGCGTGGCCACGCAAGCGTCGCCGTGGCGCGCCTACGGCAAGGCCGTGCCGTGGACGTGAAGCTGCGATGGCGCATGGCGAACACGCTGGTCTACTCGAAATTCCGCGAAGGCATGGGAGGTAGAATTCGCACCTTTACTTCCGGCAGCGCTCCGCTCGCGGTCGAGCTTGCTGGAATTTTTCTGGACCGTCGGCTTGCCGATCTATCAGGGTTACGGCCTTACGGAGACTTCGCCCGTCGTTACCGCCAGCAATCCGAAGGCGAATAGAGTTGGCACGGTGGGGCGTCCGATTGCCGGACGTGCAAGTGAAAATCGCCGAGGACGGCGAAATTCTCGTCAAAGGCCCGTGCGTGATGCAGGGCTATTACAACAAGCCCGATCAGACGCGCGAAACCTTCACGCCCGACGGCTGGCTGCTGCACCGGCGATATCGGCCGAATCGATGAAGACGGCTACCTCATCATCACCGATCGCAAGAAAGAGCTGCTGAAGACGGCGGGCGGAAAATTTGTCGCGCCTGCGCCGATCGAAAACCTGCTGAAAACGTCGCCGCTGATCGCCAACGCGATGGTCGTCGGCGACACGCGAAAATTCACTTCGGTGCTCGTCGTCGTAAATTTCGCGGGCGTCGAGGAAGAAGCGCGCAAAGCGGGTCGCGAATTCTCCACGCACGCGCAAATCGCTCTCCGACCCTTGGGTGCAGGGACACTTATACGCGGGAACTCGAGCGGCTGACCGCGCCTCTAGCGCAATATGAAAAGCCGAAGAGATTCGCGCTGATCGAAAAAGACTTCACCTACGCGAGCGGAGAACTGACGTACACGATGAAGCTGAAGCGGCGCGTGATCGAGGAGCATTATAAGGACGTGATCGCGCGCCTCTATGCGGACGTCGAAGAGCCGCGGCCAACGCGCACGGCATAGCGGATTGAAAGTCCCGCGCGATACAATGCTGCGTGGAGATAACCCGATGACAGACCAACTGGTGATCGCCGGTCGCGCGTTTCAATTCGCGCCTGATCGTAGGCACCGGAAAATATCGCAGCTTTCAGGAAATGGCGCGCGCGCATGCAGCTTCCGGCGCGGACATGGTGACGGTCGCTGTCCGGCGCGTGAACTTGACCGATCGCACCAAGGAATCGCTGCTCGATTACATCGACCGCGAGAAAATTTTCATTCTGCCGAATACCGCCGGGTGCTATTCGGCGGACGAGGCCGTGCGCGCGGCGCGCCTCGGGCGCGAAGTCGGGCTTTCGGAGTGGGTGAAGCTGGAAGTGATCGGCGACGAGCAGACGCTTTTCCCCGATACCGAGCAGCTGATCCAGCGCGACCAAAATTCTCGTGAAGGAAGGCTTCATCGTCCTGCCGTACACCACCGACGATCTGATCGTCGCGCGCAAGCTGATTGACGCGGGCGCATCGGCTGTGATGCCGCTCGGCGCGCCAATCGGTTCGGGCATGGGGATTCAGAATTTGGCGAATCTCCGCATTTTGCGCGAGCGCATCACGGAAGTGCCGCATGATCGTGGACGCGGGCGTGGGCACAGCATCCGACGCGGCGATTGCGATGGAGCTTGGCGCGGACGGCGTCCTGATGAATACCGCGATTGCCGGCGCGCAGGATGCCGTGCTGATGGCCGAAGCGATGCGCGCGGCGGTGGAAGCGGGACGCAAAGCATTCCTCGCCGGCCGCATCGAGAAAAAATTGTACGCGACAGCATCGAGTCCGCTGACGGGAGTTGTAAAGTGACGACTGGGTCCAGATTTCTGCTACTGCTCGCGAACGGATTCGTGTGCTACTACTTTTGGACTCAACACAAAGTTGGCATGTCCCCCGCGCGCACGCTGATCTTTGCTTTTTTTCTCGCTCGTAGCAATCAATGTGGCGCTTTATTTGGGCCAGATGCTTGGCGAAGGCAGAGCGCGGCAGATCGCAGCGCGCAGAGGCCAGCAAAAGTAGCAGTCGCTCCGGCAAAGCCTCTGATTTATCGGAACAGGATGTGCCAGGAAATGTCCACGAGCGCGTGGACGAAGGTGCCAGGCAGGAGCGACCGCGTTTTCATCCACACGTGGCCGTAAAACAAGCCTGCGATCGTTGCCAGCAGCACGTACTTCCAGTTCGGAAATGGCGCGTGGAAGATGTGCGAAAAGCCGAAGATTACCGACGCGACGATCAGCCCCGCCCATTGATTCTTCATGGCTCTTGACAGCAGATTCTGCAGTAATCCCCGAAACAGAAATTCCTCCGGCCACGCCGTAAAAAATAGAATTCCCAGCGCCGTCAGCGGAGAGCTGCGTGCCCTCGCGAGCGACGGGTTAAACACCAGAAAGCCTAACTCCAGTCCGATTGGTATCGCAATCGCGGCGAATATCGCGAAGTGCAGCACGAAGTTCGCAGTGAAATCGCGCCCCCAGGCGACCGCGTAGCCGATTCCGTCGAGGCGGCGGAGCAGCACGAACGCGGCGACGGCCGTGCTCAGCGCCATCAGAATCGCGAGCGTGTGCGTCAGCGGCGGCGGGTAGGGAAATACTCGATACATCAGCCGATACGGAACGGGAAGGGCGATCGGCAGCCAAATGATCACAAGCGCGGCGTAGTCTTCCCACGTGCCCGGAGATTTTCCCGCGCTGCTTGCGAGTAGAAGCGCCGGCAGCACCGCATACGCCGCGCCGAACAGCAGCATTTTCCAATTGCCGCTCACCGTGAGCGAATAGACCAGCACCGCGAAAAGTGGGACGAGCGGAGCAAGCAGCGCGCCGCGTCCGCCGAGCGCTCGTTGAGCGGATGCGAGCACGCCCGGCGCGGCAAGAAATAGCTCGAACGCGAACAGCAGCGCGGCAACCGTAAGCGCGATAAAAAACGCGTGGCCGTGAAACCCGCGGTGAATTCCTTCGAACGCCGCGGCCACCACAACGAAAGCCCAGACCACGAAGGCCGCGGGAAAACTCATCTGCCACGATTTGGCGGTCGTTGCCATGCGCCTCGATTTTACCGGACGCCGCGCGCGACGCGATAAGAACTTGATTTGGCTTTCGGCCTCGGCGATGCTGTCGCGTGCCAATCCCGCCCGCAGTTCCCGGAAAACAAAGGCTCGCCTACATCGACTGGATGCGCGGGCTCGCCTGCGTGCTGATGTTCCAGACGCACTGCTACGATTCCTGGCTCGGCGGCGCGGCGCGCGATACATCGTTCATCCGCTGGTCGCAGCTGGGCGGCACGCTGCCCGCTCCGCTCTTTCTTTTCCTCGCCGGAATTTCCAGCGCGCTGGTCACGGACCGCATGCGGCAGAAGGGAATTGCGCCAAACGCGATTGCGCTGCACCACGATTCGGCGCGGCGCGGAAATCTTCGGGCTGGGGCTGCTCTTTCGCGTGCAGGAGTTTGTGCTCGGCCAGCCGTGGGCGCCGTGGACCGATCTGCTGCGCGTGGACGTGCTGAACGTGATCGGCATTTCGCTGATGCTCATGGGCGCCGTGAACTGGCTGGCGCGAACCCGCGCGGCCAACGTGATTCTGGCGGCCGCGGTCGCGCTTGGGATTTCGCTGGCCACGCCCCCGCTGTGGACGACGTGGCGGCCGCGTTGGCTGCCGTGGTATCTCGAGTCGTATATCAACGGCGTGCACACCTTCAATGTGCCGCAAGCCGTGGCTCTTCCCGATCTTTCCCTGGACGGCGTTTGCTTTCGCGGGGCTGGCCGCCGGCTTTCTGCTGTTCAGCGAATGGCCGGCAAGAAATCCCGGACGCGCGACGGCGATTTTCGGCGCGGCTGGCGTTGGAATATTTTATCTGTCGTCATGGTTCGACGCGCTGCCGGTGCATCTTTACGCCGTGTACGATTACTGGCACACCAGCCCGAATTTTTTCCTCGCGCGCGTGGGAGTCCTGCTGCTCATCACCTGGGCCGTTTACGCGTGGTGCCGCTGGGGCCTCGGGCCAGTTCGGATTCAGTCCGCTGATTACAGCTCGGGCAGGCGTCGCTGCTGGTCTATTGGGTGCACATCGAATTTGTGTACGGGCGATTCTCGATTCTGCACAAACGAGCGCAAACGATTCCGACAGCTACGCTCGGATTGCTCGTGATTTTCGTGGCGATGGTGCTGCTGGCCATGGCGCGGACACGCTGGAAGGGGCGCGGCGGAGAAATTCTGGCGCGAATGCGGCGAGCGTCGCGGACGGCGGAAAGCACTAGGGCTTCTTCGGTGGGTCAACTGGCCGTGGCGCAGGCGCGCCGGTCTCCGATGGTCTCGGCGAAGTCTGAAAGATGTACTCTCCGGGCCGGGCCAGGCCCATTTCCTCGCGCGCGATCCGCTCGATCGCCTGCGGATCGGTCTTCAGCGCTTTCACGCGGTCCTGCAATTGACGGTTCTCATCATTGATCTGTTCGATTTGTTTCTTCACGGTTTTTGCTTCCAGCTGCGCGCGGCGCATGGCCAGAACTCCGTGCGTGCCGAAAACATCCTGGAGCAGCAGCAGCGTGAACGCCGCCCCGAGAAACCAGCTTGCATTCCGCCGAAGAAATTCGCGAAGCTGCTCGGCAAAGCTTATCGTCGGTTCCGTCATTGTACGATCCACGCGCGCGCGTCCTCGGCAAGCTTTTGCGCTTCAGCTTTCGTAGCCGCTTCCGTGTAAATGCGCACCACCGGCTCCGTGCCCGAAGGACGCATCAGAATCCACGCGCCATCGTCGAATGTCAGTTGCAATCCATCGGTGCGGTCCGTGCGTGCCACGTGCCGGCCGGCAAATTCCTTGAAGTCCGCACGCAAACGGCCGGGCAATTTGGCCTGCGCGTCGTCAGGCAAGATGCAGATTCATGCGAACCGGCCAGAATTCGCGTCCAACCCGGCGGAAAAGATCGCGAAGCTGATCGGCAAGCGATGCCTGGCGCGCCGCGATCATTTCGGCGACCAGCAGACATGCCAGAATGCCGTCTTTCTCCGGGAGATGGCCTCGAATCGTCATGCCCGCGCTCTCTTCGCCTCCGAGCGCAATCTTATCCTCGCGAAGCAGCGGCCCCACATATTTAAAGCCGACCGGTGTCTCATACATCTTCACGCCGTGGAGTTTGGCCACCGCGTCGATCAGTTGAGTGGTCGCCACGCTGCGCGAAGCGCCGAGCTTATAGCCGCGAGTCTCAAGCAGATAGTCGAACGCAAGGCCGAGGATGTGATTCGGCGAAACGAAGGAGCCATCGCGATCCACGATGCCGAAGCGATCCGCGTCGCCATCGGTCGCGAGCCCCGCCAGAGCTTTCTTTTCGACGACCGCTTTCATCAGCGGCGCCAGATTCTCCTCGGAGGGGTCCGGCCCGGTGCCTTCAAAGAGCACGTCGCGGTTGGCGCGAATCTCAGTTTCGGCAATGCCGTGATCCGCGAGGATCCTGTCGAGCCACCCGGCGCCGCACCCGTGAACCGCGTCGCAGACGAAACTGCCTTTCGCTTTTGCCAGCACGTCAAATCGAATCATTTTCCGAAGCTGCTCGAAATAAGGCTCGCGGGGATTAATGCCCGGGAAATTGTTCTCAACCTGGTGAAGATCGGCCGGGCCGTCCGTAAGCGCCGCGGCGCGCTTCTCGATGTCTTTCGTAATTTCAGGGAGGGCAGGGCCGCCATCAGGACCGGAAAATTTCAAACCGTTGTATGCCGCCGGATTGTGGCTGGCAGTGATGTTCACCCCTCCATCCAATTTCCCGTGCAGGATGGCGTGCGCTATCGCCGGAGTCGGCGTCGCCTCGCCACAAAGGAGTACCTTGCAACCGTGGGACCGCAGGACGGCAGCCGAGGCCAGCGCAAACTCCGGCGAGAAGAAGCGGGTGTCGTAGCCGACGATCACCGTGGGATTTTTATTTTGCGCGAGCACGTGGCCCGCAATCGCGGCTGAGGCTCGGCGCACGCCGGGGAAAGTAAAGTCTTCGGCGATAATCCCTCGCCAGCCCGAAGTCCCGAAATGGATCGCTTGGCTCGTCACGCGGCGCTATTGTATCTTGTCGCGCAACCCGCACGTATCGGGTAATCACTGCAGAGAGCGTCTCAAGAGTAAAGGTAGCGATGACGGACAAGATCGTGGTGCTGGTCACATGCGCGTCGGCGGGGCAAGCGCGGAAGATCGCCCGCGCGCTGGTGGCCGCCCGGCTCGCGGCGTGCGGCAATGTGTTCGAGTCACCCGTGCGATCGATCTATCGCTGGAAGGGCAAAGTCGAGTTGGCAAAGGAGTTTCTACTCGTCCTGAAGACCACCCGGAAGCGATTTGCAGCCGTCGAGCGCGCAGTGCGGGCCTTGCATACCTACGAAGTGCCTGAAATCATCGCGCTGCCGGTCATCGGCGGCGCTCGCAGCTATCTGAAGTGGATAACCGACTCGGTCGCACCCGCGAAAAAGTGACAGGATTTGTCTCCGCGCCTCCTACGGCCATCGTAGTTGCAGGTTGCGTTGCAACTGGAGCTTGAGGCACACCTCGAATTGGAGTAAAACGAAAGTGCAATGAGACCCCGAACAGGGTATTGGCGGTTCTGGTTGAATTTGGGCGGAGGCGTTGCGCTGGCAGTGAGTTCACTATGTGCCGCAACCGGTTTTGCCCAGGACACACATTCGAGTCAGGAAGGTTCCACCCCGCCGGCGTCCCAGAGCCAGTCGAACAAGCAGGATCAGAAAGACCAGAAGTCCTCTGATTCCCTCACTACAAAGATTCGAATCCAGGTGAACGACGCAAACGATCACCCCGTCTCCAATGCCAGCGTCTACGTCCGCTACTACATGTCGGGTGGATTCCTGCGCCACGAGAAACTCGCCGAGTTGAGTTTCAAAACGAATCAAGAAGGCTCGGTGAAGATCCCGGCGATACCGCAGGGCAAGGTGATGATTCAAGTGATCGCGACGGGTTGGCACACGTACGGCAAATGGTACGACATGGACAAAGAAGAAGAGTCCGTTTCGATCAAGCTCGAACAGCCGCCTCACTGGTACTAAGAAATTTCTGCGCTGTCTTTTCTAGGAATTTTCTCCGTGGCATTTTCCTTTTCGGAAGAATCAGGTCGATGCGTCCAGAACCCCACTAAAGTATTTTTACAGCGCCAAAATTTGCCCGAAACTTGTGCAAAGAGGACAAAGCTCAATCCGGCGTGCGATATTTAGTCGCCGTTGAGCTTTTTCCACACGGTTTTCAACAGAACTGTTGAAAACTTTCATAAAATATTAATCGGTATTCGCGTGAGGTGAGAAAGTGTGGCGCGCGAATTGCCTTCACGCGAGTACTGACCGAAATCTCTGGCGTCTCGCCTCTTCGCGGCAGCGTGATAACATCCTCTCCAGCCGGAAGCTTCGCTCCGATCGAAATGAAAGAGTTAATCCTCAACGCGGATGATTTTGGATACACCATGGGCGTCAACGAAGGAATTATTCGCGCGCATCGCGATGGAATTCTGACCAGCGCCACGTTGATGGCCAATGGACCAGCGTTTGACGACGCGGTCGAGCGGGCGCACGCCAATCCAAAATTGGGAATTGGATGCCATCTCGTCCTTACCGGAGGATTCTCCGTCGCTCCCAGCGAAGAAATTCCATCACTTGCGGACGCGGAGGGGCGACTACCGCGATCTTTGGGCGCACTTGTGGCCCGAGTGAGCGTGGGAAGCGTGCGCACAAACGAAATCGAAAGGGAATTGCGGGCTCAGCTTGAAAAAATCCGCCGCGCCGGCATCGGGCTAAGTCATGTGGATACGCATAAGCATACGCATGTGCATCCGCGGGTCATGGGCGCCGTCGGACGAGTGGCGCAAGAATTTGGAATCACGCGCGTGCGGAATCCTATCGAGAACTTGGGAGATTCGTGGAGGACGGCGCGCAGCGAGAACGCGCCTTTGGTCGGGAATATGGCGGCTTCGCTCTCGGTCAAAGCGGTCGGGTCATGGTTCAACGCCATCGCGCGAAAATACGGGCTGCGCTCTCCGGAACATTTCCTTGGTTTGGCAATTACTGGACGCGTGAGCGCCGCTGCATTGTGTCGCTTGATTGACACACTGCCCGAAGGGCGCACCGAAATAATGGTGCATCCCGGAATCTACGACGCCGAGCTCGTGAATTCAGGCTCGCGCCTCCAACAGCAACGTCAAACGGAGCTGGATGGGCTATTGGCGCCGGAATCCAGGCGCGCAATCGAGTCGAACGCCGTCCGTCTGATCAGTTATCGAGAATTGAACTAGCGCCGCAACTATCGCGAGTCCCCCTATCCTGTTCGGATAAACTGGGATCGAATTCAGGCTCTCAAGATTTCAAATCAACGAGGACATCATGATGAAGAAACTAAAGATTGTAGCGGCATGCGTGTTCGGTCTAACGATTCTAGCCGTCTCCGCGAGCGCCCAGATGGGCATGGGCATGCGCCCCTCGATGCCGGCGGGTATTTTCTCGGGGACGGTCGGTTCCGGTGCGCAATACGAGACGACGGCGGCCGATGGCGCCAAAACCACGATCGAATATGCGGTGGTAGGCAAGGATTCCGTGGAAGGTAAGGACGCTTACTGGCTCGAGTACACCATGACTTCGGCACGCATGGGCGAGATGGTGATGAAGATGCTGCTGGCGCCGCAGTCGTCGAGCGGCGTTACCTCGCGCGTGATCATGCAGTTGCCAGGACGTCCTCCGATGGAAATGCCCATGCAGATGAGCCGCATGGGCAATCAGCCGGCTCCCAAGATGGACATTCGCGCCGAATCAGAAGACGTCGGCAAGGAATCCGTCACCACTCCGGCTGGCACGTTCGTCTGCGAGCACTATCGGTCCAAGGACGGCAACACCGACACGTGGATCAGCGCCCAGGTAGCACCCTTTGGAGTCGTAAAGTCCCAGAGCAAGACCACTTCGATGGTGCTCGTCAAGCAGGTCACTGGCGCACGCGACAAAATCGTCGGCACACCTGTGCCATTCAATCCACAGATGATGATGCAGCAGCCCAACCAGTAGACGAAGCTCGAAGACGGCTATTCGAGGTCGGGTGGGGTCACCTTGGCGATCCAGGAGTCATAATCCGAGGTGTACCCCACCTTTTCTTGCCGTGCGCGAATGCGCCGCTCGATCGCGGCGATCTGTTCGTCTGTAAGTGACGGAAGTCCCTCCACGGTCTGCTCAACTGCCTGCGCTTGTCCCGCAGCCCGAGCTTCCGCCGATGCAAACGACTCCGCCGCAGCCGCGCCGTCCACGCCGCCACGCAGAAAATCGTCAACGAGTTGTTTCGTAACCTTTTGGCTGTGCACCAGCGACACGCGAATGTTTCCTTGCCCGGTCACCACGTTTCCCACGCCGAAGACACGATGGGCGCCCGCGTAGCGTGGCAAATCTTCGTCACTAAAAGTGTAGTACTCGCCCTTCATCGCGACGCCCGGCAGAATCTCAGGCACCGAGCCGATGGACGAAATCACCAGCGGCGCGCGCAGCTCGTGCTCGGACCCGGGAATCGGTTCCGCCTTCCGGCCCTCGATCTTCGTCTCCGACACCTTCAGGCCGACCACCCGCCCATTCTCGACGAGCAAGCCAGTAGTCAGCCGACGATCCTGCACGCGAAACAAGTATCTGTCGCGCGCCAACCTAAGCATTTTCTGTCGTACCGTCTCGGTCTTCGCGATTTGCTCGGCTGTTGCGTTATCCGGCGGCTGCGCCAACGGCATGTCCTGCTCGCGCCGCCGGTAAATCAGCAGACATCCCTTCACGCCGAGCGACTGCGGATCCACTCCGTGCGCTTTGCACGCCGCCGGAATGCCCTTTTCCAGCTCGTGCATGCTGACGGAAATTCCGCGCGCCTTCAGCGCGCGCTCGTAGTTCTCAATCTGTAGCACTTTCACCACGTCAATCGACGCCAGGCCGCCTCCAACCACAATCGCTTCGTCGGGGGTTTCGTAGCGTGGCCCGGTGTAGTCCTTCTCGTTTTTGTGGTTGTACCAGTAAATGAACGGGTTCTGGTAAACGAGCCCCTTGTCGACAAACTCCTGCGCTCCCGGCACGCCCAAATCCCTGTCGCGCCACGCGCCGTTCGCCAGAATCACCGCGGAGAATCCCCAGTTGTTGCAGAAATCTCCAAATTCCAGATCGCGCCCGAGTTTCGTACGAGGGCACGAAGTAAACGCCCGGCTTCTTCAGCCGCGCGTCAATGCGCGCGTATTCCTGCTTCCGCTGCTCGACGTGCCACCGCGGCAGCCCGTCCTCGATTTTGCCGTACGGACGCTTGTTCTGCTCGATCACCGCGACGCGGATGCCGCGGTCCGCCAGAATTTCCGCCGCCACCGACCCGGAGATGGCTCCGCCGACCACCGCGACAAAATGTTGACCGTTGTCAGGCATTCGCGTTCATCTTGTGCTCGCCGCACCTTCAGACCGGCGGCCGAGCGTCGGATTGTACACCGCCCCGCCGCAATCCGAGTATCGGTGTCACCCGCCCCGCCCGCGTATTTGAGTTCCTCCGCGTTCTCTGCGCCTCCCCGCCCTGAGCGCCTGGGCGAAGGGTGCGGTGAGTCCTAACGATTTCTCTGTGCGCTCTGTGCCTTCTCTATGTCCTCTGTGGTGAGTCTTAGCCTTTGCCGTTTCCTCTCTGCGTTCTCTGCGCCTCCCTGCCCTGAGTGCCTTGGCGAAGGGTGCGGTGAGTCCTAACGATTTCTCTGTGTCCTCTGTGCATCCTCAGTGTCCTCTGTGGTGAGCCTTAGGTTTGCCGTTTCCTCTCTGCGTTCTCTGCGTCTCCCTGCCCTGAGTGCCTAGGCGAAGGGTGCGGTGAGTCCTAACGATTTCTCTGTGCCCTCTGTGCATCCTCAGTGTCCTCTGTGGTGAGCCTTAGGTTTGCCGTTTCCTCTCTGCGTTCTCTGCGTCTCTGCGGTGAGTCTTTGCGCTTCTAGTGCCCCCGCCTCCAATCTGATATATTTCCCGCACTGGGGAATGCAAGCGAACGCGGCGCGCCAAAGTCCGCAGCAGCAGCGCAGCGCGCGAAGCAATCGAAGGAGACGCAGTCCATGCACATAGGCTACGGAGCAGGTTTTCAGCACTTGGGCGGGTATTCGGACCGGCAATTCCTGCGCGAGGAGCTCGGCAATTGCGTCCGCGCGGAAGAACTCGGCTTCGAGTCCGTTTGGGTCACCGAGCATCACTTCGACGACTACTCGATCAGCCCGGACCCGTGCCAGGTGCTCTCCTACATCGCCGGCCGCACGAAGCGCATCAAGCTCGGCTCGATGGTAATCGTGGTGCCGTGGCACGATCCCGTGCGCCTCGCGGAGCAGATTTCGCTGCTCGACCACGTTTCCGACGGACGTTACATCCTCGGATTCGGCCGCGGCCTCGCGCGCCGCGAATTCGAAGGCCTGCGCATTGACCAGAACGAAGGCCGCCAGCGCTTCGACGAATACGCGAAGCTCGTTCTCGACGCGCTCGAGACCGGCTTCATCGAAGGCGGCGCCACGGTGAAGCAGCCGCGCCGCGAAATTCGTCCGCGGCCGTTCAAATCATTCAAGGGACGCTCGTTCGCCGCCGCCGCTTCCGCGGATTCAGTGCCCGCGGTCGCCAAGCTCGGCCTGGGCATGCTCGTGATCATTCAGAAAGCCTGGAAGCTGGTCACCGCCGACATGGAGCGCTATCACGCGCTCTGGAAAGAATTTCATCCCAACGAGGAGGCGCCCAAGCCGTTCTGCTCGGGCTTCGTCTTCGTGGACGAAAGCGCGGACCGCGCCGAAGAACTCGCTCGCAAATATCTCGCCGCTGAACTATCGCACCGCGCTCGACCATTACGAAATGCTCGGAAAACATTTCGACTCGATCAAGGGCTACGAGCGCTATTCGGACATGAGCAAGTACCTCCGCGAGATCGGCCAGGAGAAGGCCGTCGAGGATTACATCCAGCTCATGGCCTGGGGCACTCCGCAGCAGGTCCTCGAAAAATACGCGGACTACAAAAAGCTCATAGACATGCAGGGCATCATGCCCAATCTGAATTTCGGCGGCATGCCCCACGACGAAGTCCAGCGCAACATCGCCTGCTTCGTAAAGCACTGCATGCCCGAACTGAAAAGCTGGCCCTCCGCCACGCTCGCGGAGCCGAAAGAGCTAGCGGTAACCGCAGCGTAGGCTGCTGCCTTCGTCGCGGGAACTTTGGTTCGGATCGGCTAACCGTCGGACGAGTGAAAACATGTCAAAAAAACTGACACGAAGAGATTTGATGCGTCGTTCGATGGCCGCAGGAGGCTTGTTCGCGGCCGGATCTCTGATGCCGCTTTCGTTGGCGGCAGCCGGAATCAGGCCGCCGGCCAATCAACTCCTCAACCTGAAACCCGGGTTCCCGCCACGATCGCTGGTGGTAAGGTAGTGCAACCCCGAAAAGAATTGTCAGTCTTGCACAAAACGAGCGTCCTGGTTGTCGGAGGCGGTCCGGCAGGCACGGCGGCTGCGCTTTGTGCCAAGCGGCTGGGCGTTGACGTCACTCTGGTCGAGCGCTACGGGTATCTCGGAGGGCTCGCAACCGGCGGCCTCGTCCTCGGAATTTTTCCGCTCTACGATCGCGACAAGAAGCAGGTCATCTTCGGCATCGGCGAAGAGCTGATGAAGAAACTGGACGTGCTCAAGTACGGAATCATCGATCGTAACAAAGCGCCTATCTACCCGACAATTGACGCGGAAGCCTTCAAATTTGTGTTGGCCGATATGGTCCTCGATTCCGGGATCACTGCCTACCTCGATTGTTGGGGTGTCGACGCAATCGTCGATGCCAAAGGCGCTGTGCGCGGCGCCGTTTTCGAAAGCAAGTCGGGGAGACAAGCCATCCTCGCCGACATCGTGATCGATTGTTCAGGTGACGGTGATATTTACGCCGCCGCAGGCGCCGCATTTGAAAAAGTCAAAACCAATATCGGCCTGATCAGCCGCATCGGGAACATCGACGAAGTTGACATGGCCCCGACAAGAGGATCGGAAGACCCGGAGCACCCCGCCATCGGCAAGCCCGGCGAAGGCCGCCCCTCCAAAGGCCGCGTGAACGATCTCAACGGTCACGCCGGAAATTCGACGCCCGCTCCCCACATGAACTGGCTCAACATGAAAGGTCCAGTCGGCGACGCTCTGGACATCACGGATCTCACCTCCATGGAACTCAAGCATCGCCGCGGAACCTGGGGCAACGTCGAGAAGCTCCGTCAAAAGCCGGGAAACGAACAAGTTTTCCTGGCCGAAACCGCTCCTCAGCTGGGCGTGCGGCTCAGCAGGCTCCTTGGCGGAGTCAAGAAACTCACAGTCCAGGAAATCCGCAGCGGCGCCAAGTTTAAAGATGTAATCGGCTATTCCGGCGCGTACGCGAATGCTCCTGAATTCCAGATTCCTTACGGCTCTCTCGTTCCCGCGAAAGTCGAAAACGTCCTCGCGGCAGGACGATGCATATCGGCCGATTTCGAAGTGGCGGATATTACCCGGCTCATTCCGGTTTGCTGGGTCACCGGACAAGCCGCTGGCCTGGCTGCGGCAATGTGCATCCAGAATAAATGCAAGCCTCGCGACGTAAATGTGGCGAAGCTGCAGGACCTGCTTCATAAACAAGGGGCGTATTTGGGATGAAGTTTCTCCGGCGCGTGCCGCGGCGAGTGATTCAGCTGACTTGCTTCGTCGGCGCGGTCGTGATGGTTTGGCCGGTGCTGCCCTGGGCAATCGCGCCAAGAGTTTTCGTGCAGGCGAGTCCCTTCGTCGCTCTGTCCTCTAGTATCGCCACGCGCTCCATCGGTCTCGGAGTGATTTTTGCGCTCGTCGTAGCCATCGCGAGTTCTTTCAAGAAGCGTTGGTTCTGCCTGTATCTCTGCCCGACCGGCTTCCTGCTCGAGAACGCTTCGCACATGGGCATGCGCAAATCGAACTGGTGGAGCAAATGCCCGCCCGTCGGCAAATATGTCGCGATACTCACGCTGGTGGGCGCCGTGGCGGGATATCCCGTGCTGCTGTGGATGGATCCTCTGTGCATTTTCAGCAGCCCCTTCGCCGTCAACAAAGCGACGAATTCGATATCCGCGATTCTCGTCAGCCTCGGCCTGGGTGTTCTGGTGGCAGGGACACTGGTTTTCGGCATGCTCTGGTGCGTTCGCATCTGTCCACTCAGCGGATTTCAGGACATGCTGTTTGCCACCCGTAAAGCGCTGTGGGCGAAATTGGCCGCGAGCGCGCCCTCGCAAAAGTTCCTTGTCGCGCGACGTGTGTTTTTCGCCGGCTCGGCCGGCGCATTGCTCGCCGTTTGGGCGCGCCGTCTCGGGGCGGCGCGATATCGCAAGAGTGACACGCTGCTGCGTCCTCCCGGCGCCGTGCCGGAAGATCGTTTTGCCGGCCTGTGCATCCGCTGCAACAACTGCGTGCACGCCTGCCCGTCGAAAATCATTCATCCGGATACCGGCCGCGAAGGTGGATTGGCGGGCTTCGGCGCCCCCATCGTTCGATTCGACCGGGACTACGAATACTGCCTGGAAACGTGCAACGCCTGCACGCAGGTTTGCCCGACGGGCGCGCTCGCGGCCCTCGGCCTCGAGCAGAAGAACAAGTACATCATCGGAGAAGCGCTCGTAGACAACAACGTCTGCCTCACCGCCCTCGGCAAAAAGGAATGCGACGCGTGCGAGGTTGCGTGTCCATACGATGCGGTCAAAATCATCTGGGACGAGGAGCAATACAACGCCTACCCTGAGGTCAACGATAAGTGCACCGGCTGCGGAGCCTGCGAAGTCGTCTGCCCCACCACCCCGGGCAAAGCCATTCGCGTGTGGACCCTGAAGCCCGCGTAATTGTGCGACATGCCGCCCGGCATGCCGCACGACGAGGTCCAGCGCAACATCGCCTGCTTCGTAAAGAACTGCATGCCCGAACTGAAAAGCTGGCCCTCCGCGAGCCTCGCGGAGCCGAAGGAACTCGCGCTCGCCGCGGTGTAGCAAGTGCCT